>NZ_PQVH01000014.1 GCF_004661485.1 Methylotenera oryzisoli | reverse complement strand
ACGCACGTTTTCTTCTGCGACTACGCCGTAGTTGTTGTTCATGGTGGAGAATGAGGTGCCAATGTAGCCGTTATCAAAAGTTAAGGCTGCGCCTAATGCACCGCCGTCACCCTCTGCACTGCTGTTGACGAGTTTGCCGCGGTTCTCGCGGGGAGTATTGTCTTGCTCGCTTTTGCGGCGAGATAGCGCATAACCCGGAATGTCCAAATCGCTGGTTTTTCGCGTATAGGCATCGGCATGTATGGCAATGACGCCATTGCCAACATCAATGACAGCAGCCCCGTTTCTGGTGTTGCTTGGGCCACCAAAGCGCATTTCAGCGCGGCCTGTTGCGCCTTCTAGCTGTTCTTTGGGAATGCGATGGTCAATTGCGTTCACTACGCCACCCACGGCGCTTCCACCGTATAGCAACGCGGCTGGTCCGCGCACCACATCAATTTGCTCTATGATGAGTGGGTCGACCCCTACGGCATGGTCAAAGCTTAAGCTAGAAGCATCTAAAATGCTGGTGCCATTTTGCATGATACGTACACGTTCACCATCTAAGCCTCGAATGACCGGGCGTGAGGCATTGGGGCCAAATTGTGTGGCGCTTACCCCTGGAATGCCATTGAGTGTATCGCCTAAAGTGCTCTCTCGTTTGAGTGAAAGCTCACGTCCGCTGATCACGGCAACTGGCACCACCAACTCGTCAGATGCTACGCCTAGAGGGTTGCCGGTGACAGGTACTGTTGGTAAATCTATCGCAACATTGGCATCGGCGGCGATGGATGAAGTGGAAAATACTGTAGCAACAGCAATCAGTAATGGTTTAAATGCAAATGCGCTAAGCAATTGCAGGTTTGGAGCATAATGCATATCAAAAACCTCAAAATAAAAGCGAGTAATCAGCAAACGTAGTGGCGTTTACTGTCTGGTATTTAGTTAAATACTTGCTATTTGAGGGGGTGCCCTTGCAGAGTAAGGGCTGCTTGCATAGTGCTGAAAAGAGATGTGTACACTAGGTGTTGCAATTAAACCGGGCTGGCCGACAGGCGTGATAGTTGGGGTTGTTAATACACCACTAGCGATTTTTGCATAGCTGATACATTGCGCGCATTGTTCGGCAACAGTATTTTTTTGTTGCGACTTTTCATGGGGTTGCGAGTGTTGCGAGCCATTCGTAATGTGGCTGATTTCATGCGTAGCAACGCCTATTTGCGTGAATGCAAACAGCAGGGCAAGCGTGAGGTGGATGGCGAATCTTTGCAACATAGTTGCGTATTCTAGCAGAGATTTAGTTTTTGGTCGGCTAAAAAATAAAGGTAAGGCGAAACGTAGGTGCTATGCATTGTTGCAATGAGCTATGTTGAAAGGCAAATAAAAAGCCTTAGCGTTTCCGCTAAGGCTTAGTTGTTACTGTGTTGTGCTAACTATTGAGTCGCTGCTGATGCTAGGCGTACTAAGCAAAGTTTGCTGAAGCAAAGTCCCAGTTAGCTAAAGAAGCTAGGAATACTTCTACGAATTTAGCGCGTGCGTTGCGGTAGTCGATGTAGTAAGCGTGTTCCCATACGTCGATGGTCAGCAATGCTTTGTCGCCAGTTGTTAGTGGTGTGCCAGCAGCGCCCATATTGACGATATCTACAGAGCCGTCTGCTTTTTTAACTAACCATGTCCAGCCAGAGCCGAAGTTGCCAACTGCAGAAGCTTGGAATGCTTTTTTGAACTCGTCAAATGAACCCCATTTTGCATTGATTGCATCAGCCAATGCGCCAGCAGGAGCGCCGCCGCCATTTGGTTTCATGCCATTCCAGAAAAATGTGTGGTTCCAGATTTGCGCTGAGTTGTTGTAAATGCCACCTGAAGATTTTTTGATGATTTCTTCTAGGCTTAAGTTTTCAAACTCAGTACCTTTGATCAGGTTGTTTAAGTTAGTCACGTAAGTTTGGTGATGTTTGCCGTAGTGGTATTCAATCGTTTCTACTGAGATATGTGGTACTAACGCATCTTTTGCGTATGGTAAAGCTGGTAATTGATGTTCCATGATAGTCCTTTGTTCGTAAGTTAAAGTCTAAACCGTTATTTTGCCATAATAACAGTGTAAATTAGTAGGGTATTATCGAAATAGCCTATTTTTTCTTGGCCCTAGGGTGGGCGTTGTCGTAGACTTTGGCTAGGTGCTGGAAGTCTAAATGCGTATACACCTGAGTAGTGCTGATGTTGGCGTGCCCGAGCATCTCTTGCACTGCGCGCAGGTCTTGGCTCGATTGCAGCACATGGCTAGCGAAGCTGTGCCGTAGCATGTGTGGGTGCAGGTTTGAGCCCATGCCTTGTTTAATTGCCCATGCTTTAACTCTGTATTGCACTGCACGCGGTGTGATTCTTTTTCCTTGCTGGGTGATAAAAACCGCGTGTTTGTTGATTTCGTCGGTTGATATGTTGGCACGTGCCTGCAGCCATTTTTGCATGGCATTCGCCGCGTGACTGCCCAGCGGAACAATGCGCGTTTTGTTGCCCTTACCAGTCACTTCTATGGTGCCGTCAGTGAAGTCTAAGCGATCAATATCTAGATTAACCAGTTCAGCGAGGCGTAACCCCGAAGAGTAAAACAGCTCCAAAATCGCATGGTCTCTCAGCTCTAGAAAGCCATCACCTTTAATATCAACAAAGTTTACTGCTTGGTCCACTGATAGTGCTTGTGGCAGTGTCTTTGCCGCTTTAGGGGCGCGTAAGCCGTGGACCGGGTTTTGTGTGAATGCGTGGTGGTGAATCAGATAATCAAAAAACCCTCTCCAGGCAGAAAGGGCTCTTGCTATGCTTTTGCTACTCAATTCACGTGCATGTAGCTTGCCGATAAAGCGCCTGATTTGCGCATGCGTTAGGGTTTGCAGCTCGGCACCTTCAGCCAGAGACGCTAGCAGTAAAATATCTCGTGTATAGTTTTTACAAGTGAGCTGACTCAGGCCGCGTTCAAAGGTGAGGTGCTGAATGTATGCGTCTAGGTGAAGCACGGCGTAATGACTATTTATAGATTTAACGCAAATAGATGGTTCAGTAAAGCTGCAGCCACCAGCTCGCCTATGTGCTCTAGGTACAGTGTACCCATGCCGGCTTTAAAACGATCTTTGTCTGCCGAGCCCAGAATAAGTACGCCAAATGAGCGTTGGTCGGCTGCTTTTGTACCTAGGGGGATAATCACAAACGATTGCAGGTTGTGATCAACTAAGTCGCCAACTACTTCAGGTTTGGCGCCACAGTAAGGCTGTGTTAAAGACATTACCCATTCGTTGAATGTATCACTAACGTGGGTAAACACTGCGTCTTGGATGATTGCACTATTGCTTGGTTTTACCCAAATGCGCACTAGTGAGTCCGTGACGGCGAAGTCGAGCTTTAATGTGTCTGCAATCAGTGCTTGTAAGGCGGTGAAGCTTTGCTGATTAAGCAGTTTGACACTAAGGCGGTGGACTTTGGCGCTGGTGGCATCGTTTTCTTCTGCATGCACGATCATTTGCGCCATCATCGCTTCAATCACACGAATTTTATCGCGCTGTGCTAGTTGCTGGCGTTCTGTGAGCGAGATAACACCGCTGCCGTGAGGATTAGGCAGCGTAATCTCCGTGAGTAATGTGGCATTCTTCTCGAAAAAATTGGGGTGATTACGCAGGTAGTCTTTTACATCCTCTGCAGAAATCGTCTCATGTTGATGGCTTGTCATTATCGGACTTTCTTTAAGTTTTATTAATTTAGATCGCGTCTAAGTCTATTTCGCCTGTAAATACGGTGACGGCAGGGCCTGTCATCATCACTGGCGTATCTGTACCTTGCCATGCAATGCTTAACTCACCGCCACGTGCTGATACTTTGACCGGAGAGCTCAAGCGGCCGGACTGGATGCCTGATACCGCAGCGGCGCAAGCGCCTGTGCCACAGGCGAGCGTTTCACCTGAGCCGCGCTCAAAAACGCGGAGTTTGATATGGTGCTCATTCATGATTTGCATAAAACCAACGTTTACACGTTCAGGAAAGCGTGGGTGGTATTCAATCGCCGCCCCTAATGATTGTACCGGTGCTGTTTCTACATCATCCACAATCAACACTGCGTGCGGATTGCCCATAGAGACTGCCGCAATGTTATGTGCCTGATTGTTCACCTCTAGCACGTAGCTATTTGCCGCAGACTCTGCAACAAACGGTATCGCGTCAGGTTTGAATCTTGGCGCACCCATGTTCACAGTGACTAAGCCGTGCGCTTCGAGTTTGGGGGTAATGATGCCACTGGCGGTTTCAACGCTAATTTCACGTTGATGGGTTAAGCCTTGATCAACCACAAAGCGCACAAAGCAGCGAGCACCGTTGCCGCACTGTGAAACTTCGCTACCATCTGCATTAAAGATGCGATATTTAAAATCTGCAACCGCTGATGACTCAACCAATAGCAGCTGGTCAAAACCTATGCCAAACTGGCGGTTAGCGAGTTTTTTAATGGTGTCCGCTGAGAGTGAGATGGGCTGCGTTACGCCATCAATGACCATAAAGTCATTGCCAGCGCCTTGCATTTTTGTAAATTTAATCGTTTTAGCCATATGTTTATTGTAATGAGAATGTATATTCAGGGGTGAAAAAATCGCAGTTTATATGTATCCACTACCAGGTTTTAGGCTGGAGTGTCCGTTTTGTTAATTTATCAGACTTTAATTTATGTAGCGTGCTTGCGGTTGCTACCCACATTATTTGAGCTGAGTAGATTATATTGATGAACCAATCGTAGATATAGCCATCACACACAGTTGGTAATGTGTTGATAATTAGTAATTTTTTTTGATGTCATCACTAATTCAGGTACAATTCACCTCCCCCAATACTTGCTTCAGCCTTTAGTAAGTATCTTAAATAAACTTTTTTCTTTTCAAGGCAGATGAATGAACGAATATCTTTTTACTTCAGAATCAGTATCTGAAGGACACCCGGACAAATTAGCAGACCAAGTATCAGACAGTATTTTGGATGCGATTCTGGCTCAAGACCCAACTGCGCGCGTAGCTGCTGAAACTTTGGCAAACACCGGTTTGGTTGTGTTAGCGGGTGAAATTACCACCACAGCAAATGTTGATTATATTAAAGTAGCGCGTGATGCGATTAAGCGCATTGGCTACGACAATACCGAGTATGGCATTGACTATAAAGGTTGTGCCGTGTTGGTAGCTTATGACAAGCAATCGCCAGACATCGCTCAAGGTGTAGACGGTGCGCATGATGACCCATTGGATCAAGGTGCTGGTGACCAAGGCTTGATGTTCGGTTATGCCGTTGATGAAACGCCGCAATTGATGCCGCTCCCAATCTGGTTGAGCCATCGACTAATGGAGCGCCAGGCGCAATTGCGTAAAGACGGCCGCTTGCCATGGCTGCGCCCGGACGCTAAGTCACAAGTGACGGTGCAATATGTAGATGGCAAACCGTATAAAATTGATACGGTATTGGTATCAACACAACATGCACCTGATATGAGTCTGGAAGCCGTGCGCGAAGCGACGATTGAAGAGATCATCAAGCCTATGTTGCCTAAGGAGTTAATCAAGGGTGACATCAAGTTCTTAGTGAACCCTACCGGCCGTTTTGTTGTTGGTGGTCCGCAGGGTGATTGCGGCTTAACTGGCCGTAAGATTATCGTTGATACATACGGTGGTGCAGCGCCTCACGGCGGTGGTGCTTTCTCAGGTAAAGACCCTTCTAAAGTTGACCGTAGCGCTGCTTATGCAGGTCGCTATGTAGCGAAGAACATCGTTGCTGCTGGTTTGGCATCACGTTGCCTAGTGCAGGTAAGCTATGCGATTGGTGTGGCAAAACCAACCAGCGTGATGGTGGAAACCTACGGCACAGGTAAGGTATCCAACGAAGTGCTGACGCAGTTAGTGTTAGATCACTTTGATTTGCGTCCAAAAGGTATCGTGCAAATGCTTGATTTGTTGCGCCCTATCTATACGAAAACAGCTGCTTATGGTCATTTTGGCCGTGATGAACCTGAATTTACTTGGGAGCACACCAATAAAGCAGCTGCGTTGCGAGCGGCTGCCGGCTTTTAGTTAATTTAGCTACCTAGCTAGTTGAATTTCAAAACCCCGCCATGTGTGAAGCAAGGTGGGGTTTTTGTTAAATGGTGCTACATTTTTCTTAAAAATAATCACGCAGCAAACGGGTCAGTTGTTGAAAGTAATTCATTTATTCTAGGTATAATAGGCATAACTAAATGATTGTAATCACATGTTAAAAGTCGTTTCTACAAAGCAGGTGCGTTTGGGTATGTTTATTCATGAGCTTAAAGGCTCTTGGATGGATCATCCTTTTTGGAAGAAGGCTTTTAAGTTAGAGGATTCGACGGATTTAAAGAAGCTGCAGGCTAGTGCAGTTAAAGAGATTGTGATTGACACATCTAAAGGATTGGATGTCCTACAAGAAGTTGCGCTAGAGAAGTCTGTTGAACTCCCCCAATCCAAGTCCATTGAAGAGCCTCGGATTCTTAATCAGCGGGTGGCCGAGGTTAAGCGTGTGTCTGCAGCTGAAGAGCGAGCGCGTGCTAAACAAGTTATTTCTGCTTCAAGAAAAGCGGTAACTTCTATGTTTAATGATGCTCGTATGGGTAAAGCCATTAAAGCTGAAGCCGCCATGCAATTCGTTGATGATATTGCCGACTCCGTATTCAGAAACGAGGGCGCACTTATCAGTTTAGTTCGGCTCAAAAATAAAGATGATTACACTTACATGCACTCTGTAGCCGTTTGTGCATTAATGATTGCTTTAGCTAAAGAGTTGGGTATGCCTGAGTCAGATGTTAAGCAAGCTGGATTAGCCGGGTTATTACATGATATTGGTAAAGCCTCGGTGCCTGTTGATGTTCTTAATAAGCCTGGCGCATTGACTGATGACGAATTCTCTATGGTTAAGTTGCATCCAGAGCGTGGACACGAGTTGTTGATACAAGCAAATATAACAGACCCTGTCACGCTAGATGTCTGTTTGCATCACCATGAAAAAGTAAACGGCACTGGATACCCGCATCGTTTGCAAGGTGATGCGATTAGTTTGTTTGCCAGAATGGGCGCTGTCTGTGATGTATACGATGCAATTACTTCAAACCGACCTTACAAGGATGGTTGGGAGCCTGGTGTTTCCCTGCAGCGCATGGCGCAATGGGCAGGACATTTTGATGATGTTGTATTTAAAGCATTCGTGAAAAGTGTGGGTATTTACCCCATAGGCTCTATGGTGAAGTTGAAATCAGGGCGTTTGGCCGTGGTAATTGATCAAAGTCCAAAATCCTTACTGACACCGATCGTCAAAGTTTTCTTTTCAACCAAGTCTAAAACAAGGCTGCCAGTTGAAGTCTTGGATCTATCAAAAGCTGGTGCAAGCGATGCGATTGTTGGGCATGAGGACCCCGTGCTTTGGGGTGTGCTCGATGTAGACAAGTTATGGGCCGAATAGTCAGCGAAATTTTGATATAAAACAGATGGTTGATGCAAGGTGCGGGGCTGGTTGTCCACATTTGCGCTAAAAATAATATCAAGTATAATAGATTATCTTCTGAGGGGCGTTGCGAGGCGTGTTAACCATACAGGCTCCCAGGCTCAGAAATCTGCAGTAAACGACGCTCACCAATATTAACCGTGCCGGGCACGGGATATGGGTGAGATAGATTATCTTCCAATAAACACCCCTTCCCCCCGGTCACACATTCAAGGAAAACACATGAATACTGTGACTGATTTTAAAGATTACGTAATTGCGGACATCAATTTAGCGGCTTTCGGCCGTAAAGAAATTGCGATTGCTGAAACAGAAATGCCAGGTTTGATGGCGATTCGTGAAGAGTTCGCGAAAGCACAGCCACTTAAGGGCGCCCGTATTACCGGTAGTTTGCACATGACGATTCAAACTGCGGTGCTGATTGAAACCTTAAAAGACCTAGGCGCGGACGTGCGCTGGGCGTCTTGTAACATCTACTCTACCCAAGATCATGCGGCAGCTGCAATTGCTGCAGGCGGTACCCCTGTGTTCGCGGTTAAAGGCGAAACACTGACTGAGTACTGGGATTATACGCACCGTATTTTTGAGTGGACTGACGGCGGTCACAGCAACATGATTCTGGATGATGGCGGCGATGCAACTTTGCTGTTACACCTTGGTACGCGAGCAGAAAAAGATTTGTCTGTGATTGCTAACCCTGCGTCAGAAGAAGAAACCTGTCTGTTTGCAGCGATTAAAGCTAAATTGGCGACCGATCCAACATGGTACTCAACACGTTTGGCGCAAATCAAAGGTGTGACTGAGGAAACCACGACAGGCGTACACCGTTTGTATCAAATGCATAAAGAAGGCAAGTTGGCTTTCCCAGCAATTAACGTGAACGACTCTGTGACTAAGTCTAAATTTGACAACTTGTACGGCTGTCGTGAATCTTTAGTGGATGCCATCAAGCGCGCAACCGATGTAATGATTGCCGGTAAAATTGCAATCGTGGCTGGTTATGGCGATGTAGGTAAAGGTTCTGCACAAGCATTGCGCGCGCTATCTGCACAAGTCTGGGTGACGGAAATTGACCCAATCTGTGCATTGCAGGCAGCGATGGAAGGTTACCGCGTGGTAACCATGGATTATGCAGCAGAGCATGGTGATATTTTTGTAACAGCGACTGGTAACTACCATGTGATTACACATGACCACATGGCAAAAATGAAGGATCAGGCAATTGTTTGCAACATTGGCCACTTTGATAATGAAATTGATGTTGCCTCACTTGAAAAATACACTTGGGATGAAATTAAGCCGCAAGTTGACCATGTGATTTTCCCTGATGGTAAAAAAATCATTCTGCTGGCAAAAGGCCGTTTGGTGAACTTAGGTTGCGGTACTGGTCACCCAAGCTATGTAATGAGCTCATCATTTGCTAATCAAACCATTGCACAAATTGAGTTGTTTACACAAACAAGTAAATACCCAGTTGGCGTATATACTTTACCTAAACATCTGGATGAAAAAGTGGCTGTATTGCAATTGAAGAAACTGAATGCGCAATTGTCTGTACTCACCGACGAGCAAGCTGCTTATATCGGTGTACAGAAACAAGGCCCATTCAAACCAGATACTTATCGTTATTAAGTAAGTTAGGGCTTAATTGCTCAAACATTCAAGGAGCTACCTCATGAAGTTACTGTTGGGTTGGATATTAAATGCACTGGCATTATTGGCGGTTGCTTACCTACTGCCCAATATTCATGTGGCAAGTTTCTTGAGTGCTTTGCTTGCGTCCTTCATCATAGGTTTGGTCAATGTACTGATTCGGCCATTGCTTATATTGTTGACGTTGCCTATTACTGTGCTTACATTAGGGCTATTTATTTTAGTTATTAATGGGGTCTTGTTCTACTTTGTCGGGCAATCGTTACAAGGCTTCCGCGTAGATACCTTCACAGCAGGTATTCTGGGTGCGGTGCTTTATAGCGTGTTCTCATGGGTGCTGACCGCGTTATTGGTTGATGATAAGTAATCACTAAAGAAATATATATAAAGACATACAAATGAAAACGACTACTAAGAAGTTTGATGTTAGTTTCGAGTTTTTCCCGCCTAAAACCACCGAAGGTATGGATAAGTTGCGTGAAGCACGTAACCAACTGGCAAAGTTTAACCCAGAGTTTTTCTCGGTGACCTTTGGTGCGGGTGGTTCTACGCGTGATAGAACCATGGATACAGTGTTGGAAATTCAGCGTGAAGGTTTTCAGTCTGCGCCGCATATTTCCTGCATCTCATCTAGTAAGGCGGAGATTCGAGACCTCTTGCACGCGTATCAGGCACAAGGAATTAAGCGCTTGGTGGCATTACGGGGCGATATTCCATCAGGTGAGGTCAGTGCCGGTGATTTTAGATATGCATCGGAGTTGGTGGCGTTTATTCGAGACGAAACCGGTAGCCATTTTAGTGTTGAAGTTGCGGCTTATCCTGAGTTTCACCCTGAGGCGCGTACCCCAGCTGCAGATTTGTTGAATTTGAAGCGAAAAGTAGATGCAGGTGCAAATTCTGCCATCACACAGTATTTTTATAATGCGGATGCCTATTTCCGCTTTGTTGATCAGTGTGATGCATTAGGCATTACCGTGCCGATTGTGCCGGGCATAATGCCTATTTACAATATTACCCAGTTAGCGCGCTTTTCAAGCGTGTGCGGCGCTGAAATTCCGCGTTGGTTAAAAATGCGTTTAGAAGAGTACGGTGACGATATCGCATCGCTAAGGGCATTTGGTGTAGATGTGGTGAGCGAGTTATGCGAAACCTTGTTGGCTTGGGGTGTGCCGAGCTTGCATTTCTATACGTTGAATCAGTCTAATACTATCAGCAATATTATCGAGAACGTTCAGGACTAGTGGGTCGGTTTAAAGCTAGCCAGTTAGTTTCAGGCTCTTGCGTAGGTTGGAGCTGTAGCCAATGTAAATGACTTACTCGCCATACTGTACTGTCGGTGTGGTACGGCGAGTAGAGTTATCATCGTAGTGTGCATATCGGTTGTAAAGGCCTGACATTTAATGCAGTGTAGGCTTTTTATCATTTAGTAATACATCTTCAATAAACAAATATTCTTTTGTTTTGTCCGGGCCAGATTTACTTGCGCCCCATGTTGTCATGAGTACTATCCAGCGCATTTCTTCAATGCCTATCATGGCCTGCGGCACGTTCATAGCAAGTTCCAGTACCAATTCGCGCTGTGAGGTGTTGAGAATGTTGGCTTGTACTAAGAATAAAATAAAGCCTATACTTTCGGCCGATATTTTTTTTAGTTCTATTTCTGTAAATATCCTGCTGTTGGCAGCGTCTGCCATTTGAAATAGCTCAGGTTTGCCAGCCATGGATTCAAGCTGATTGAACCAATCGCAAGCGCCGTTAATATCTTCTTCGTCAAACCCTGCGGCAAATAACTCTCTGGTGAGGGTGTTATTATCGGGTCTGAATTGTGTGTCAATGTAGTTTTCGAACATATAAACCAAGGCTTCAAACATAATTTTTATCCTTATTAAATGATTAACTTAAGTGAGATGGTTTAATTAAACTTTTGAATTAAAAACTACATAATTTTTTGATATTGCCCTCCTGATAAGCTGGCTACTTTTCCATCAAGCTCCAGTAACATTAGCATGGATGAAACTTCGGCCACCGTCAAGCCTGTTAACGTGACAAGACGCTCTAAAGGTGAAGGGTCAAAGCCCATAGTCTCGAGTAGTAACTGTTCTGAGGAACCGCTAGGGGCGCTGCCTTGCTGCACTTGTGCGCTGGAGGGTGTAGTATCAAGCCTGGGCTGCAGTTTTAGCTCCTCAGTAATGTCTTGTATGCAATCGACCAGCTTAGCACCTTGCTTAATTAACTGATGGCAACCTTTAGACATTGGTGAGTGAATTGAACCTGGGATCGCAAAGATCTCACGACCTTGCTCTGCTGCCATCCGCGCCGTGATTTGTGAGCCACTCTGTACATTGGCTTCTACCACTAAGCAACCCAAACTTAAGCCGCTGATAATGCGATTTCTTTTGGGGAAGTTTTGCGGTTTGGATGGCGTGCCTAATGGAAACTCTGACAAAATCAGACCGCGCTCCACAATTTGGTGCGCAAGTTCGCGGTGCTTTGCCGGGTATACAATGTCTAGCCCCGTACCGACTACAGCAATCGTTGCACCGTTGGCCTTAAGTGCCCCGCGATGGGCTGCACCATCAATGCCTAGTGCTAAGCCACTGACTATACAAAGTCCGTGCTGACATAGGTCATATGCAAATGCCTCTGCATTCTTTTCGCCCTGTACCGATGCATTGCGGCTACCCACAATGGCGATGCTGGACTGATTTAATAGCGCTAAATTGCCTTTTGCATAGAGATAAGGCGGCGGGTCACTGATTTCTAATAGTGCTTTTGGGTACTCAGGGTCCGCAAGTGTGACTAGATGATTGTTGGGCGCCGCTAGCCATTGTGCTAGCTCGTTTGAGGGTTCTTGGTTTGCCCCATTGCTAATTACATTGGCAATGTTTGCTGAAACCACTTCTTTTAATTGAGAGATGCTTGCCGCGTAGATGTTGTATGGGCTACCAAATGCTTTCAGCAAGTGGCAAAAGGTCTGCGACCCGATGCCGGAAATGCTGCCCAAGCTCACCCATAGCGATTTTTCCGCAATTTCTTCGCGATTAATCGTCATGCGTGTTTTTATGGGTTGTGTACGGAGTCTAGTGTGTTGATCGGGTCACTGGCCTGCATCACTAAGCCATAAGCAATGCGATCAAATACGCGGAATACCATGATTAAACCTACGCGCTCATCCGGTAGTTTTATATAACCAGGCTCCAGTACTGGCTCAGCCGTATTCTCGGCTTTGTCTTTGCCAAAGTTGACGATGGCTTTGCCATCTTCACCAGTGGATATGTCAAAATTTAATTCTTTTAATTTTGGTTTGGCATCCGCTTTCTTGGCTTCTGCTTTGTCTTCTTTGGTCGGTTCAGGGTCTTTAATAATGCGACCATAACGGCTAATCGCCAGTACTTGCCCCACTTCTACGCCATCTTTTGAGCCGCGGCTGATTGAAATAATGCTCCCAGGCCCGGTTTCAGCTAAGCCGCCATAAATCTTCAGCACTCTGCCTTTGATAGGAGTGTCTGGCGCATGTGGAGTAAAGTTGGCAGAAATTTCATCGCCGCTTGGTACTAAGCGGTCTTTGACGAAAATTTCCTCTTTTGCTTTTACCACTTCTGCCGTTGCAGGTTTACCGTATTTTTTAACTCTTAAGTCGCCGAGGTACGTAGCTTCTACGCCAAGCACTTCTTTGGTATCAGGGTCAATAAAAGAGTCACCTGGGCGGTAAATAAACCAGTTCAGATCCTTATTTTCTTCAATTTTATTGATGTAGACACGAGTGCCCGTGCTTAACACCACGCGGTTATCTGGGCCAGCAATAATTCTTGGTGATTCTGCTAATTGGTCTTTTTCTATGACCAGTGGCTGGCTTAAAAATGGTGCAATGGCATTAATCGGAATGGTTGAAATAGCAGCTTGGTCGAGTGGCTCTACAACAACACCAGGCTCCAGCGTAATGGTTTGACGCAACAGCTTTAACTGCGGCTTGCCGCTACTTTGATCCAGCACGATGACGTCGCCAGGGTAAATTAAGTGCGGATTTTTAATTTGGGCACGGTTCAGCTGCCAAACTTGTGGCCACAACCATGGATCTTTAAGAAAACGAGCGGATATCCACCATAAGGTGTCACCTTTAACAACAACATGACGATCGGGATGATCTTCTTTTAGTGCAATTACTTGTGCATTCAGATTGAAGCTTAAGCAACAAAACATGAGCAGCGTTATAATATTGCGAAACATATGTTGATGACCCCGGTCAAAGATGCATTTAGACGACATACAATGGCGTGCAATATGAGCTACACACACCGTGAATTTACGTTAAATTTATCACGTAATTCATTAAAGAATCAAGCTTTTATAGAAAAAGCTATGGTTTTGAGTTTTTTTAGAATTTTTGAATGTGAATATTAAAGAGTTTTTATGGCGATATTAGATATCCTTAATTATCCTGATCCGCGTTTGCACACGGTGGCCAAGCCTGTAAAAGAGGTGAATGCCACTATTCGCCGCTTGATTGATGACATGGCGGAGACCATGTACGCGGCGCCAGGGATAGGGTTGGCAGCAACGCAGGTTAACCAACATATACAGCTGCTACTGGTTGATACCAGTGAGACCAAAGATCAGCTGCAGGTGTTTATTAACCCCAAAATACTGGAACGAGATGGCGAGCAGGTGTATGAAGAGGGCTGCCTGTCAGTGCCTGGCATCTACGAGAGTGTGAAACGCGCAGAAAAGATTTTGGTAGAGGCTTTGGATCAGGACGGTAAAAAATTCACACTGGAAGCACATGGCTTGTTGAGTGTATGCATTCAGCATGAAATGGATCATTTGCTAGGTAAGGTATTTGTAGAATACCTATCGCCACTTAAGCGTAATAGAATTAAAAACAAAATGCTCAAGCAACATCGTGGCAAATAGTCTGATTAAAGGTTAAAGCGTTGAAAATTATATTTGCGGGGACCCCCGATTTTGCAGTGCCGGCATTGGCTGCCTTGATTAATGCCGGTCATGAAATTGTCATGGTGCTGACACAGCCTGATCGTCCAGCCGGGCGCGGCATGAAACTCAAGGCTAGCCCGGTGAAGGTGTTGGCGGAGCAGCATGGCTTGTTTGTGTTTCAGCCCGAAACTTTAAAAAATGAGGCTGTGCAAGCGCAAATTGCGCAAACTCACGCGGATGTCATGATCGTTGCCGCCTATGGTTTAATTATTCCTACTATTGTTTTGCAGATGCCTAAGCACGGCTGTTATAACATCCATGCTTCATTGTTACCGCGCTGGCGCGGTGCTGCACCGATTCACCGTTCCATCTTGGCTGGTGATCAGGAAACGGGAGTTACCATCATGGAAGTTGTGCCGGCATTGGATGCTGGCGCGATGGTGAGTAAAGGCGTGGTAGCCATTACAGAGGCTGACACTACACAAGGCTTGCATGACGCGTTGGCCGCGATGGGGGCTGATTTAATGGTGGAGGCGATGCAGACATTAGCCCAAACGGGTTATCTGGCCAGTGTGCCACAAGACGAATCGCAGGTCACTTACGCACACAAGTTAGAAAAAGCTGAAGCCATGATTGATTGGCGCAAAAGTGCAGTTGAAATATCAAGGCAGGTACGCGCATTTAATCCCTTTCCTGTAGCGCAAAGCCTTTTGCATGGTGACGTTTGCCGTATTTGGATGGCAACCAGTGTCGCTGGTATGCCGAGTGCGGCGTTGCCCGGTACTGTGCTAGATGTACATGATGGCATTTTGGTCGCCTGTGGCGATGGCGTGCTGCGTATTAGTGAGCTGCAAGCCCCGGGCGGTAAGCGTTTAAGTGCGCAGGTGTTTATGCAGGGGCATGCGTTAAAAACTGGTGATCAGTTTGGCGGCGCACTATAAGCTTGAATTTTAAGATTGACGCCACCACTTTATGCAATGTTTAGGCATGAGATAAAGGGGAAATAATGTTAGAGAACTGGCTTAAAACTACTATTTTAATGGCAGCAATTGTGGCCTTGTTTGGCATGGTTGGTGCCGCGCTAGGTGGTGCTGGCGGAATGATGATTGCCTTGGTGTTGGCTGGAGCGATGAATGTTCACGCGTACTGGTTTTCTGATAAGGCCGTACTTAAGATGTATGGGGCACAAGAGGTGACGTCGGACAATCTCCAGTTTCGCAGTTATTATCAAATGGTGCGGCAGTTGGCAGAAAATGCACAATTGCCCATGCCTAAAGTGTATGTGATTAATGAGTCGCAGCCCAATGCTTTTGCGACCGGACGCAACCCTGAGCACGCCGCTGTTGCCGCTACCGTAGGTATTATGCAGATTTTGGACGCCAGGGAGTTGCGTGGAGTAATGGCGCATGAACTTGCGCATGTGAAAAATAGAGACACCTTAACCTCAACGATTTCTGCGACTGTTGCTGGTGCCATTGCCTCTATTGCCCAATTCGGCATGATGTTTGGCGGTGGTCGTAATGAACAGGGTGAGCGTAATATGAACCCTATTGTTGGCTTGTTAGTAATGTTGCTCGCACCGTTGGCGGCGTCATTAATCCAGATGGCGATTTCACGTGCACGTGAGTTTGAGGCGGATAAAGCCGGTGCCGCAATTAGCGGTGATCCACGTGCTCTGGCGAGTGCATTGCAAAAAATTCACCACTACGCGCATCAGGTGACCAATCAAACCGCAGAAGCACATCCAGAAACAGCGCAGATGATGATTATTAATCCTCTCTCCGGTGTTTCATTTGACCGTTTATTCAGCACACACCCCAGTACTGAAGAGCGCGTGTCGCGTTTAATGGCAATGGCTGACCGATACTAGCAGTTTGTTTTAGCTTGATTGGACTGGCCTGGTTGTAATAATTCGTCTAGCCCAAGTCCATTGCAAAGTTGTGTACAACATCTGTTACTGTGTAGCGTGCATTGCATTAAGGCAATATTCATCAGTTAACGGGGAGTAGAATTTTCGCTCCCCGTCTATCGACGGTCAGGCCTTAGTCCCTGCCTCTGCCATGGCCGTTACCATGATTGCCTTTGTCACCACCATGCCCGCGGCCTTGGTTGCCACGATCATGATCTCCCCTGCCGCCGCGATCATCTCTGCCACGGTCATCCCAGCCGCCTCTACCACGATTATCATCATAGTCGTTGTGATCGTAGTAGCCACCATGATGGCGTGCGCGGTATTGCGGCGCAAAGTCGTCGTGATACCAGCGGTCTTGCACGAAGTATACTGGACGACCGCATGCATTGTATCGACCACAATAGCGGCGCCAGTTTTTATAATGGCCTGGGGGTACACGCAAGTACATAGGCTCATATACATCTACATGACGATGCACAATGATAGGTTCTCTGTAAATTACCCGAGGCTGTGGGTATGGGTAGTCGCCAATATCAATCTGGCCGTAAAATCCAGGTTGGCCTACGCTGATGGATACGCCAACATCTGCTGCAAATGCAGTGTTTGCAGAGGCAACTAAAAAGCCGGTAATCAGTAATCGCTTTAATATATTTATTTTGTTCATGGATATCTCCTTGTGAATCGAAATCATATAACGCATGAGCTTCGCTTTGCGATGACAACATAATGAACAGCTTAACCCTAATCTGGCGGATATCAAGTAAAATCAGTGTTTTAGCAATTTATGAATAGAAACTAATTTTGTATATTTCTCAACTAATCGCTGCAGATGCGGTGCATCAAGTGTTTTCAGGTCGTAATCTGACCACAGCATTGCCTGCTGCCTTATCTGTTTTCCCTAATGCAACCCCGCAACAAAAAGGCGCCGCGGCTGATTTGAGTTACGGCACCTTACGTTTTTATGGCGAAATAGATGCATATTTAAAAGCGCTACTTGAAAAGCCGCTGATAGATGAGCGGATTCATGCCTTATTGCTAGTGGCGATTTATCAGCTACGGCATGATAAGGCCGATGCTTTTACCGTGGTGAATCAGGCCGTGCATGCGGTTAGTCAATTAAGGCGACCAGCAGCCAAGGCTTGGGCCAAGGGGTTAGTGAATGCCATCTTGCGTAATTTTTTACGTCAACAAGCGCAATTGGCGCTAAAGTTAAAAGCGAATGAGGTTGCAACTTACTCTTACCCGCAATGGTGGGTAAATAAATTAAGATTGCAATATCCTGATGTCTGGCAGGGAATGCTAGCCGTGGGCAATCAGCACCCACCTATGAGTTTGCGTGTGAATACACAAAAAATCAGCACTGAAGACTATGTGCAGTTGTTAGCGCGTAGCGAAATTGATGCGACGCAGGTTGGGGCGCAGGCGGTAATCTTGACCAAACCTATCGCCGTAGAGAAAATTGCAGGTTTTACTGATGGTGTGGTTTCAGTACAGGACTACGGTGCGCAATTGGCAGCACATTTGATTGATGCCCAAGCTGGTATGCGTGTGCTGGATGCATGCTGCGCACCAGGTGGTAAGACCGGACATATTTTAGAGCTAGCTAATGTGGAGATGACCGCATTAGACAGCGACGCTCTGCGCCTAGAGCGAGTGCAGAGTAATTTGGCACGCCTTAACTTAAAAGCACATTTAATTGCGGGCGATGCGGCAGCCTCAGATTGGTATGATGCTAAGCCATTTGATAGAATTCTGGCAGATGTCCCTTGTACTGCCTCTGGTATTGTGAGGCGCCATGTGGATATTAAGTGGTTGCGACGAGAGGCTGACGTTGCTTCGTTTGTGGCTCAGCAAGCGAAAATTTTACCAAGCTTATGGCAGATGCTGGTAAAGGGTGGTAAATTGCTTTACGTCACTTGTTCAGTTTTTAAAGAAGAAAATCAAGCGCAAATTGATCAGTTTTTACAGAAAAATGCTGATGCACAGCAACTGCCAATTGAGCAGGCGCTCGCACAATATAACGTCACTCATACGCATGGTCAGCTTATTCCCTCTAACTCACATGATGGTTTCTTTTATGCACTGCTGCAAAAAAATTAAGCTCATTTTTTGCATCATTGCGTTGGTGTTATTTTCAAGCTCGGTATTGGCAGAGGGTAGTAGTTTGCGCCTGCGTAGCGCAAACTTAACGGCTTACGAAGATGATTACCTACTTAACGCCGATGCGGAAATCAACTTTGGGGCTGAGGTCGAAAAGGCAATCTTAAAAGGTTTTACGTTTAGCTTCTTGATTGAGTTTCAATTGCTTTCGCCTAAAAAGTACTGGTTCGATGATGAAGTTGTTACGACTGTGCAGCAAGTTAACTTAAGTTATCACGCACTGACGCGCCAATATATTGTTACACGCAATGATCAGCAGCGCGCTTATGCCAGCCTAGATGAGGCAGTTGAAGATCTATCCATTATCCAAGACATGAAAGTATTTCAGGAAGCGGATGTTGATAGGAATGAGCGCTATCGTGCAGTTTTACTGATGCGTTTGGACCAGAAAAAGCTGCCTAAAGCCTTACGCATAGAGGGTATGACCTCGAGTGAATGGAAAATTAGCTCCCAACGCTTTGAATGGACCCCTAACTTATTCAAATGAAATACATTGTTTTTACCAGTGCGTTACTAGGCGGCCTGCTGCTGTACTTGCTATCTAATGCAAGTGCCAATACCGCTGCGTCTGGAGAGCATTATACCTTGCTGGTGGGGCTAAATATTGCGCTAGCCGTGTTGCTGGTAGTGTTGATAGGCGTACAGCTGTTTAGCCTCTACCGTAATATCAGGCAGCGAGTGATGGGTAGCCGCTTTACGCTACGCTTGCTAGGCTCATTCGCGTTGATGGCGATTATTCCCGGCCTGATCGTGTATCTGGTATCTGTGAATTTTCTCACGCGGTCTATTGAGTCCTGGTTTAACGTCAAAGTGGAGTCTGCACTAGAGGGCGGGCTTAATCTTGGGCAAACTGCACTTGAAATCATGCTGGCCGATGTCAAAGAAAAGGGCGAAAGCATGGCGACCAGTTTGGCATTTCAGCCGGCTAATACGCACTTTTCTACGCTGAATGATTTACGTGAGAAGAGCGGCATTCAGGATGCTACGCTCTTCACGCCGCAAGGTGGCATATTAGCGGTGTCCAGCGGCGATGCGAGTAGCTTTTTGCCGGATCTGCCCAGTGTGGCACAACTGCGGCAAGCGCGGCAGCGCATCTATGGCAATATAGAGCCGATTGGTGACAAAGGTTTGTATCTACGCGTGCTGGTGCCCGTGAGTGTGCAGGATATTTCAGGTGAAACACGTATTTTGCAGCTGCTGCAGCCTGTACCTAAGTCGCTGGCCACAACAGCAGAGGCGGTGCAGGATGTGTATCAAGACTATCAGCAGCTCTCATACAGCCGCACTGCGCTTAGAGAAGTGTTTGCGCTAACGTTGACCTTGGTGATGATGTTGGCCATGTTTACTGCGGTGGCGATTGCCTTTGTGTTGAGCCGGCGTTTATCTGCCCCGCTTACCGTGCTAGCTGAGGGGACCAAGGCGATTGCGAGTGGCGATTACAGCACCATGTTGCCGGCACATGGTAAAGATGAGTTAGGCGTGCTGGTGCAGTCATTTAATAGCATGACCCAGCAATTGGGGGACGCGACCAAAGCTGCCGATAGAAACCGTGCGCGTGTTGAAGCGGCACGCGGCTATCTGGAAACGATATTAGCGCATTTGTCGTCAGGCGTGCTGGCACTCAATGAGCGTAGCGAGTTACGCACTTTTAATGAAGCAACAGTGAATATTCTTGGTATTTCCCTTGAGTCTTATGTTGGATTTACGCCAGAGAAAATTATAGAAAAGCAGCCAAATCTGGCGAGTTTCTTCCAGACTATCGCGCTGAGTGTACAGCAAGACGTTGTGCAAAAAGAAGAGGTGCAGGCACAGGTTGAGTTGGCGACTGCACAGGGTAAAAAGATTATCACCCTGCGTGGCACACGACTGCCAGATGGTGGCTATGTGGCCGTGTTTGATGATGCTACCGCCATGGTGCAAGCGCAGCGTGACGCGGCATGGGGTGAAGTGGCAAGGCGTTTGGCGCATGAGATTAAAAATCCGCTGACACCGATTCAATTGTCAGCCGAGCGCATGGCGCATAAATTGCATAGTAAATTGGCGGCGACAGATGCTGAGATTTTGCAGCGCTCCACCGAAACCATTGTGAATCAAGTAGATGCACTGAAGAAAATGGTGAATGAGTTTAGCGAGTACGCGCGCTCACCGACGCCACACTTGGAAAGCCTAGACCTTAACGCGTTAATCCGCGAGATTGTTTCTTTTTATGATGCACCTAAAGTTCGTATCCAATTGGCGCTCACGGAGCAGGCTTGCTTAATCAAAGGAGATAGCACGATGTTGCGGCAGGTGTTGCATAACCTGTTGCAAAACGCACAGGATGCCTTGGCGTCAGCGTCGTCACCACTGATTCAGATTACAACCGCTGTTTACGACAACATGCTGGTGTTAACGGTGCAGGATAATGGCGGCGGCTTTCCTGCGGAGATGATGCTGCATGTATTTGAGCCTTATATGACGACCAAGCCACATGGCACAGGCTTGGGCTTGGCAATCGTTAAAAAGATTATTGAGGAACACAAGGGTAATATTAAAGTTGAAAATGTATTAAGCAATGAAGCGAATAGCTCGGGTGCTATTATTACGATTAGCATCCCGCTATTCATCAGCTAACTAATAACTAACTTAATTAATCAAACAAACCGTATGGCATCAAAACATATATTAGTGATTGACGATGAAATAGGCATACGCGAACTATTGCGTGATATTTTACAAGATGAGGGCTACCAAGTGCAGCTCGCAGAGAATGCGGCGGCTGCACGTGCCATGCGTTTGCATGAGCGTCCGGATGTCGTCTTGCTGGATATTTGGATGCCTGATTGCGATGGCATCAGCTTGCTTAAAGAGTGGGCTAACGGTGGTCTGCTGACCATGCCTGTCGTCATGATGTCTGGTCATGGCACCATTGATACTGCGGTAGAGGCGACGCGTATTGGCGCTTTTGACTTTTTGGAAAAGCCGATTGCACTGCAAAAGCTACTTAAAACGGTAGCGACTGCATTAAAGCATAGTGAGCAGCTACCCAAGTCTGAAATGAACTTGATTAGCTTAGGTAAGAGCCCGATAGTCGCGGCGCTAAAAGAGCGCTTGGATAAAATTGCTATGAGCTCTAGTGTGGCACCTAGCCCAGTGTTGCTGATTGGGCCGTTGGGCTGCGGTGCTGAGCTGTGTGCGCGTTTTCTGCACAACGCGGGTACGCCGTGGCTAGCATTAACCGAGTTTAGTCAGTTGGTGAATGCGCCATTAGAAATTTTAGGGCAGGCAAATGATGGTGTGGTCTATTTGCCAGAAATTGCAGAACTCAGTAAGACTGAACAAAAAGGTCTGCTGCTGTTAATTACCAAGGCCGAAAAATATAACGTGCGTGTGATTTGCGGCACCAGCCATAATTTACAAAAACTGCAGGCGGAAGGGCTGTTTGACCATAATCTGCTGCAATTACTCTCTGCAGTTTCGTTAAGAGTGCCGGCGTTAGAAGAGCATAAGGAAGATATTCCAGATTTGGTGCTGACGATTGCAAATCTGCAGTTTGAAGTTGCCAATTTACCTTATCGTGAGATTGATATTGCCGCGCTCAATGCCTTGCGCAATGCCAGTTGGCCCGGCGATATTGCGCAATTGGATGCAGTGGTGCGTAATCTGATTCAAACCAGTTTGGGTGATAAGATTACTTTAGATGACGTGAATCGGGTCATGCATCAATTTGACGGACAGATGCACTCTGAGTTGAAGGTGATTGTAGATGCGGCGGTGGTTGGTGTTAAACCAACAGGCCTGGAAAACGACGTGAATCTTAACCAGCCTTTACGCGAGGCACGTGATGAGTTTGAACGGCAGTACTTCAATCACCATATTAAGCTAGTGGCGGGAAATATGAATAAACTGGCTGAGATTTCCGGACTGGAGCGTACGCATTTGTATCGTAAGCTTAAGCAGTTAGACGTCAAAATTAAAGGGTAGTCCTACTTTATCACTAGATAATATTAAGCAATGCCGAGTACGAGGTGTGCAGTCTTGATAACGAAGTCTGCGAGATGCCCCGGTTAATGCTGCCATAGAGATAGTCAATAATGTCAAAAGAGAACTTAATGCATATCCGCCAGCTGGTTGCACAGCAAGCTGCACGCATGATGGCTGAGGATGGGATTTCAGATTATGCGTACGCTAAAAAGAAGGCGGGGCGGCAACTAGGTGCGCTGGAGAACAGTAGCTTGCCATCCAACGCTGAAATTGAAGAAGAGCTCAAACGCTACAACGCGTTGTTTTTAAGTGAAGCGCAACCTGAGAATTTACTGGAGCTACGTAAAAACGCACTGTACACCATGCAGCTACTAGCAAAATTTAATCCACATTTAACAGGTGCCGTGCTGGATGGCACCGCAGGATTGCTGTCAGAAACGCACATACATTTATTTGCAGATAGCATTAAAGAGGTGGAGATGTTTTTGCTCAACGCCCAGATTCCGTTTGATGTGAATGAAAAGTCTTATCGCATCATGAATGACGGCAAGCGCGATAAAAAGGGTGATGGTCGCAAAACCGTCCCCGTATTTACCTTGGAAACTGATATCGGCTTAATTAAACTGAGCGTGTTTGAAGTGGATGATATCCGTGTGCCTACTAAGCGTGCGGCAGATGGCAGCAACGCAGATCGGGTCAATATTGAGGGCTTAAGGGCACTATTGACCTTAAGCTAATTGACCCATCAGGCTTGCGTGGTGCGGATGCAAATGGTTATGCGTCAGTTTCCTGCAGCCAGCGCGCTACATCCATAGCAAAGTAAGTCAAAACTCCGTCAGCGCCAGCACGCTTAAATGCAAGCAGGCTTTCTAGCACGCAAGATTTTTCATCTAACCAGCCGTTTTGAGCAGCGGCTTTGAGCATGGCATATTCACCACTCACTTGGTATGCAAAAGTCGGCACGCCGAACTCATCTTTAACGCGGCGTACTATGTCTAAATAAGGCATGCCAGGTTTCACCATCACCATGTCAGCGCCTTCTGAGATATCCAGCGCGACCTCTTGCATAGCTTCATCGCTATTGGCAGGATCCATTTGGTAAGTGTATTTATTGCCCTTGCCCAAGTTGGCCGCAGAGCCTACCGCATCGCGAAACGGACCATAAAATGCAGAGGCGTACTTAGCCGAGTAAGCTAGAATTTTAGTGTGTATATTTTGCGTGCTCTCCAGTGCTTCGCGAATCTGGCCTACACGGCCATCCATCATGTCGCTTGGCGCAACAACGTCAGCACCGGCATTGGCGTGGGAGATGGCCTGTTTCACCAATACTTCGATGGTTTCGTCATTGAGCACATAGCCAGAGGCGTCAATCAATCCATCTTGGCCGTGGGTCGTGTATGGGTCTAAAGCGACATCTGTAATGACGCCCAGTTCTGGAAAATTGGTTTTTAGCGCTGCAACGGTACGTTGCACCAGGCCATCCGGGTTATAGGCTTCAGCAGCGTCTAAGCTTTTGAACTCACTATCCACCACTGGAAATAAGGCAATGGCCGGAATGCCTAGGGCTACACATTCTGCTGCGGTTTTCAGCAGGTTGTCTATGCTTTGGCGTTGCACGCCTGGCATCGATGCCACTTCTTCAATGCGGTTTTCGCCATCTAGCACGAATACTGGGTAAATTAGGTCGTTGCTGGTGAGTACATTTTCCCGCATTAGGCGGCGGGAGAATGCGTCTTTGCGCATACGACGCGGACGAGAATAGGGATAGCTCATGATTAAACCTCAATAAAAATAGTGCCGCAGTCGCGCCCCGCTCTATAGCTACTTGGCGAGGGCTGCAGGCGTTAAGCGAACACCTTTGCTAATTCAATGCCAGGCTCAGGCTGGCGCATAAATGCTTCGCCAACTAAAAATGTATGGACATGGTTTTGACGCATCAGCGCAACGTCGGCTTGGGTGAAAATACCAGACTCTGTAACCACGATTTTATGTGCGGGAATACGTGCTAACAAGCCTAGCGTGGTGTCCAGCGTGACATCAAAGGTGCGTAAATTACGGTTGTTAATGCCGAGCAATGGGGTGTCTAGCTGTAAGGCAAGGTCTAGCTCTTCACCGTTATGCACTTCAACCAAGACCGCCATGCCTAAACTATGTGCGATGGTTTCCAGTTCACGCATTTTGGCTAAATCAATTGCGGCTGCAATCAGCAGAATGCAATCAGCACCCATCGCGCGCGCTTCGTAGACCTGATAAGCGTCTATCATAAAGTCTTTGCGTAATACCGGTAAGCTACATGCTGCACGGGCTTGCTTCAGGTACTCGGGTGACCCTTGAAAATATTCGACATCGGTCAGTACCGACAAACACGCGGCACCACCTTGTTCGTAGCTGGTGGCAATAGCGGCAGGCTGAAAGTCGGCACGAATCACACCTTTGGATGGGCTGGCCTTCTTGATTTCTGCAATGACCGCGGCTTGGTTGTTGGCGATTTTTGCACGGATGCTGCCTACAAAGTCCCTTGTTGCCACGGCCGCAGCAGCCTCTTGCTGCACGACGGCTAGTGGTTTGGCAGCTTTCGCTGCAGCAACCTCTTGCGTTTTGGTGGCGATAATTTTATTCAGAATGTCAGACATATTGCTTTCGCTATTACATTAATCAATCAATGGGTACGGTGGCGTTACATCGCGTTACTGGTATTTCTCATTGTTATGCATGACCCAGCCGCCCGGGTGGTTGCCTTTGGGGCTATGGTGCGTCCAATGGATAACTCCGCCTTTTGGATTATATACATACTCACCGCTAAACGAAATTGTATCACCTGCCTGCAAGGGGACTCTGGGGGCTAAGTCTATATTATGCGCAAATAGCAGGGTTTGCTGTGGGTTGATTTTTACCAGAAACTTTTGGTGTCTAGCCCCTTTGTTGTCGTCGGCAAGTACTTTGACGACAACGCCCGTACCTGAGACCTGTATATTGCTCTGCTTGGCAGAAAATGCCTGCTCAATGCTGCGGTTACTGGTGCTGGCTTGTTCTGCCAGCGGCGATGCTAGGTTGCTTTCGGCGCTGGGCTGGTTACATGCACATAAAGCAAAGGCTAGGATCAGTGCATAGCACAGATGTTTGGCGGCATGACTCATGCGTTGGTAGTGGCAATCAGTGCTTGTAGTTTTTGCATGGCTTTGCCGCCATCTAGCATGTCCGCCGCAGTGTTAATACCGTCTGCGAGCGTATGTGCGATACCGGAAACATAAATTGCCGCGCCTGCATTCAGCAACACAATATCGCGTGCCGGGCCGATTTTTCCGGAGAGTAAATCGAGAATCATGTCTTTGGATTCTTGTGCGTTGCTAACTTTAATGCTGTTTAAGTCGTGCAGTTTTAGGCCAAACTGAGCGGGGTTCACCGTGTACTCATGTACTTCACCCTGCTTAAGTTCTGCAATATAGCTGTCGCCGGTAAATGAAATCTCATCCATGCCATCGGCACCACACACTACCATCACATGTTCACTACCTAGTTGTTTTAATACACGCGCTAATTTACCTGTCAGGTCAGGTGAAAAGACGCCCATGACCTGACGCTTGGCATTGGCCGGATTGGTCAGCGGGCCTAGCAGGTTAAATAACGTGCGAATGCCAAGCTCGCGCCTTACCGGTGCTGCATGTTTCATTGCGCTATGGTGATTTGGTGCGAACATAAAGCCTAGGCCAACTTGGTTCACCGAGTTAGCCACTTGCTCAGGCGTTAAGTTAACGTTAACGCCCAATGCCTCGAGTACGTCTGCACTGCCGCAGGTGGAAGATACGGAGCGGCCGCCATGTTTGGCTACCTTGGCACCGGCTGCTGCCGCAATAAAGGCACTGACCGTAGAGATGTTGAACGTCTGTATGCCATCACCACCTGTGCCGCAGGTATCAACTAAATGGTAGGTGTCTTGAATCTCTACTTTGGTCGAAAGTGAGCGCATCACGCTGGCTGCCGCTGCAATCTCGTCTACAGTTTCACCTTTAATGCGCAGTGCGACCAGCACACCGGCAATCTGTGCAGCGCTGAGTTCGCCCGCCATGATTTGTTGCATTAAACCTTGCATGACAGCAAAGCTTAAACTTTCACCGTTAATTAAACGGGTCAGCGTTTGTGCATAACTCATGGGTTTAGGCTTTCAAAAAATTATTCAAAAGCGCGTGCCCATGTTCGGTTAGGATGGATTCGGGGTGGAACTGTACGCCTTCAACAGCTAGTGTTTTATGGCGCACACCCATGATTTCACCATCGTCGGTCCATGCAGTAATTTCCAGACAGTCCGGCAAGGTTTCTTTCTCAATCACTAATGAGTGATAGCGCGTCGCGGTGTAGGGGTTAGGTAGGTCTTTAAATACGCCGATATTTTTATGGTGTATCAGCGAGGTTTTGCCATGCATTAACTGTTTGGCATGAATGATGTTGCCACCAAACGCTTGGCCAATACTTTGATGGCCTAGGCAAACCCCTAATAATGGGATTTTACCTGCAAACTCTTTAATCAAAGGCACGCTGATGCCGGCCTCATTCGGTGTGCAGGGGCCGGGTGAGACCACGATGTGGTCTGGCTTAAGCTCTGCAACTTTGGCTAAATCAATTTCATCATTACGGTACACCTGCACCTCTTGGCCGAGTTCACCAAGGTATTGCACCAAGTTGTAGGTGAATGAGTCATAGTTATCGATCATTAGCAGCATGTTCTGTCCTAGTTTACTGGCTGGCTTCCTGTTAGCAAAAAGCCGTGTGGGATTGAGTGTTATTTTACCAATGCTTAAAATCTACGTATAGGTAAATTCTGCTTAAATGGTGAAAAGAATCAATCATGTTTTTACGGTATTTGCAGTTAATATAGCTTAGGCCGCGTGTGTTAGCTGGCACATGCGTAGGGGGTTGCGTCTAGCGCCGGGCTATCACCCGTCATAATGGCTGCGATTAGTTCGGCGCTGGCTGGTGCCATGGTCAGCCCGTATCTAAAATGCCCTGTATTTAAGTACAGGTTTTTAATGGTAGGGTGCGCACCTATGGTTGGTAGGTTTTCAGGGGTACCTGGGCGTAGTCCGCTCCAGTGCTTAATGATGGCTTGGCCTTTTAGCGCTGGCATAATGGCTTCGGCTTTGAGACGCAGTTCTGCACGTACCGCTTCTGTTACGCCGTTATCAAACCCCACGTCTTCGAGTGTGCTGCCAGCCAGCAGGTAACCATCCAAGCGCGGAATCATATAAAAACCTTCTTTGTACACCATTTGCTCTAGATTGTTTTGTGGTTGGTAGAGCAAAATCTGTCCACGCATTGGCTTGATATTCAATTTAGCGCTGGTGGCTTTGAGTAGGTCAAAGCTCCATGCGCCAGAGGTGACCACGAACTGATCTGCACTGAGTTTTTCTCCGCTGGTGGTTTGCCATTCATTAAGCTGCTGGCTTTCCTCCAGCGGCATGAGTTGTGTGTGTTCCAGCATCGTAACATGATGCAGCTCTAGCCATTTGCGCATAGCCTGCATTAGGTACGGAGGGCGTATTTGGCATACGGTGGGCAACCATAGCGCATTCTCTCCCTCGAGTGACTGCACGCCAAAGGCGCTGGCCCTAACAGGCTGAAAGCTGACATCGTTGTGTGTACACCATGCCTGCGCGGCATTGAGGTCAAATTTTGGCAGCAGTAAAAAGCCGGATTGTGCAAAGTCGGTCGGCAGACCGGTTTCTTGCTGCAACTGTTGTGATAGTGAACGGTAGAAGTTGGCGCTGTGCTTGGTCAGGGCGTTCACGGGCTCAGAATATTGCCATGGTAGTAACGGAAATATAATGCCGCCGCCAGCCCAGGATGATTCACCTGAAGTTTGGCTAGCGATTTGATTGCGCTCAACGATGGTGACGCGATGGCCTTTGTTAATTAACTCCATTGCGGTCATGCAGCCTACAATGCCGCCGCCAATAATCATGGTGTGTGGTTTAGCCATTAGATACTCAAGTCATTTAAACGTTTATTTATTTGCCACGCGCCCCATTAATAGCGCGTTTTCTGCATTTGCCAAGCCTGCTGGCTGGCCGAGCAATACTACTACATCGCCTTCAGCAAGCAGGCTTTCGTTAGTCATATGTGCGCTGTTGGCGTGTGGGCGGCGAATGTTTTTAATGATGACGTCAAAGCTGTCGAGTTGCATATCGTTGAGGCAGCGGCCGATAGCATAAGCGCCAGTTGTGATAATGACCGAGTGCAGCCGCACTTCTTGTTTGGCAATTTCCTCATTCTCTGCATCGGAAATGCCGCGGAAGTAGCCTTTAAACATGCTGTAGCGTTCTTCACGAAAGATTCTGATGCGCTTCACTACACGGTTGAGTGGTACGCCAAGCAGCATTAATGCATGCGATGCTAGCATCAAGCTGCCTTCCAGAATCTCCGGTACGACCTCAGTGGCACCGGCTTCACGCAATGCCTCCATATTGGCATCATCTACGGTACGTACGATGACTGGTAATTGCGGGTAGCTTTCCTGTGCGATATGCAGAATCTTCATGGCAGCGCGATTGTCGGCATAACTGATAATCAGCGCTTTGGCTCTACCGGCACCGGCCGCTTCCAGTACCACACGTCTGGCTGCGTCACCAAACATGACATTCTCGCCCGCTGCTGAGGCCTCCAGCACCCTAGATGGGTCAATATCCAACGCAACGTAGGGGATGTTTTCCTCTTTCAGGAAGCGGCCAAGATACTGTCCGCTACGGCCATAACCGCAAATGACTACGTGATTATGCAAGTGCTTGCTGCCTTCATCTATTTCTTCGATGATTTGGCTGCTATTGCGGGTGTAACTGCGGGCTAAGCGTCTGGCGATGCGGCCGTTATATTGAATCAGGAACGGTGCAATCACCATGGAAAGTAGCGCTGCAGCTAGTACCACTTGCAAGGTGGGGCCTGCAATCAACTTTTGTTCTGCGCCTAGTGCCAAAATTACAAAACCGAACTCACCTGCTTGCGCCAGAATGATACCGGTACGTATAGCAACGCCGATTTCATATTTCACGAAGCGCACGACGGCTGTCACGATGATGGCTTTTAACAGAATAAACCCAAATAGCGTCAGCATAATGATGCCGATGTTATTGACGATTTCTGTAATATTAAGCAGCATGCCGACGCTGATGAAAAATAAGCCCAGCAGAATGTCGCGGAAAGGGGCGATGTCAGACTCAACCTGATAGCGGTATTTGGTTTCAGAAATCAGCATGCCGGCAACAAAAGCACCCAAAGCGTAAGACAAGCCTGCAGTCTTGGTGGCAAAGGCAACAAGCAACGTTACCATCAACACATTCATGACAAATAACTCGCGTGAGCGTTGGCTAGCTACCAGATTGAATAAAGGGTTTACCAGCCATTTGCCAACTGTAAATAAAAACAGCAGCATGCCTATCGCTTTTAACGTAGCCAGCCCCAGTACGTCAAAAATGTTGGCGTTTGCGGCGCCCAGCGCCGGTATTAGCACTAAAACAGGCACTACGATAATGTCTTGAAACAGCAGTACGCCAATGCTTAGGCGCCCATGTCTTGAGTTTAAGTCTATGCGCTCTGCTAAGATTTTTGAAACAATCGCCGTGGAAGACATGGTAAGCGCGGCGCCAATCACAAATGCTGCCGCCCAGTTCACCCCGGCCAGTTTTGCAAGGCACATGGTGAGAGCTAGTGTGATAAATACCTGCGCGCCGCCAAGTCCGAGTACTTTTCTGCGCATCGCGTACAGTTGGGGCAGGCTGAATTCCAAGCCGATACTAAACATTAAAAACACGATGCCAAACTCCGCGAACTCGCGGCTGGCTTCATCGTCGGGAAGGACGCCAAAGGTGTGAGGCCCCAGCGCCAAGCCGACCAAAAAGTAGGCTAGCATGGCGGGTAGTTGTAACTTACGAAAAAGCGCAACAGCCAGAACTGAGCTGATGAGCAGGATGAGAATTAATGGAAGTGTACCTGACATAATTGTCTTTATTAGCGGCTATTTTTTATTATTAAATTCTTACGATTATCTATTGTTTCACAAAGCACATCCAAAACTAGGAATATCTTAGTCGATTTTTCGTATTTTTTGTAAAAAGCGCTGAGCATTAGCAAAAACTATGCCCAAGATAGATTATTTTTGGCAATATTCTGATATTCGTCATGCATTATGCTTTATCCTCAAAGCAATCCCTTTTATACTAGTTACCTAAGACTTTTAATCGGGTTTTAATTGTTACAAAATGATCAATCAACTGCATTAAGCGTAGATTAAATTTAAGTGTAGATAAAGTTATGGTGTCGTCGACGCAGATTAAAAAATCAAGTGACTTGAGCGAATCGCAATTAGGCGATCAAGCGCAGACACTCGCCTTGGCAAAAGAGATTTTGCAACTAGAGTCTAGTGAGATAGAGGCGTTGGCGCAACGTTTGGATCATCGTTTCAGTGAAGCTGTTTCTTTGATTTTGCAGTGTAAAGGACGTGTGGTCGTTACTGGCATGGGGAAATCTGGCCATATTGGCGGAAAAATAGCATCTACACTGGCAAGTACCGGAACACCAGCCTTTTTTATGCATCCTGCGGAAGCTAGTCACGGGGATTTGGGCATGATTACCGCGGGTGATGTGGTGATTGCACTCTCCAACTCAGGAGAGAGTGACGAGGTGCTGGCGATTGTTCCACCTTTAAAGCGTTTAGGTGCCAGCATTATTGCGATTACCGGGAATGACGCCTCCAGCTTGGCAACGGCCGCAGATATTCATTTGAGTGCGCATGTTAGCCGTGAGGCTTGCCCCTTAGGTTTGGCGCCGACTTCGAGCACTACAGTGGCACTGGCGCTGGGTGATGCTTTAGCGCTGTGTGTGCTGGATTTACGAGATTTTACCGCCGAGGATTTTGCAAGGTCGCATCCGGGTGGCAGTTTAGGGCGTCGTTTGCTGGTGCATGTCTGTGATGTGATGCGTACCGGAGATGGTGTGCCACATGTGCCTGAACATGCTAGCCTGGCTGAGGCTTTGCTCGAGATGTCACGCAAGGGGCTAGGGCTGACGGCCGTAGTCAATGCTGAGCATGAGCCAGTCGGTATTTTTACCGACGGTGATTTGCGGCGTGCCTTTGCACAAAATGTGAACGTGATGACTGCCAAGATTTTGGATGTGATGCATGTTAACCCTAGTACTATCCATCAAGATCAGTTGGCGATTGCGGCGGTTGAGATTATGGAGCAGCGTAAAATTAACGGCTTGCTGGTTGTAGACGCTGCTGGGCATTTGGTGGGGGCATTGAATATGCATGACCTTTTATTGGCAAAGGTGGTTTAGATGAGCGGCGCAGAAAATAGTTTAGAGCTTACACAGCGCCTGAAGAACATTCGCTTGCTGGTGCTGGATGTCGATGGTGTGATGACAGACGGCGGTTTGACGATAGGTGATGATGGTCAGGAGTATAAGACGTTTCATGCACACGACGGCTTAGGAATGAAGCTATTGAAAGCAACCGGTGTTAACGTGGCAATCATTACCGGGCGCACTTCTGAAGTAGTAAGGAAGCGCGCAGAAAGTACGGGCGTTGTACATTTTTACCAAGGCGCGGAAGATAAGCTGGCTGCCTTGCAGGATTTAATGAAACGAACTGGTTTGGCCCCGGAGCAGTGTGCTTTTATGGGGGATGATGTGGTTGATTTGCCGCCAATGCTGCGTTGCGGTTTGGCGATTGCAGTGCCAGACTCTCCTGATTTGTTGCTTAAGCACGCGCACTATGTCACCTATAAAAAAGGTGGGCGCGGTGCTGTGCGTGAGGTCTGTGAGTTGATTATGCAGGCGCAAGACACATTTGACGGGCAAATGGCGCAGTTTTTAACACAAGCTAGCATTGCGAACTAAGTGAAAAACGCTACCGGCATGGATAAACGGTTAATGCAATCTGCTATGAAAAGCACGGGTATTTAAGTATGCAGCTAGGTACAAAATCAGCAATTGTTTTTCCATTGGTGCTGCTACTATTGTTAGCTTTGCTGACGTTCTGGATTAATAAGGCGGTGCAGCCGTTGGCACCTAAGTTGGATGGTAGTAGTCGTCATGATCCCGATTACATCATGCATAATTTCGTGACTACGCAAACCGATGTGAATGGCGCGCTGCGTTATAAATTGGCCGCGGAGGAAATGAAGCACTTTCCTGATCAGGACTCCACAGATTTGATTAAGCCGCGTTTTACCCGGTTTGCGAAGGATAAGCCTTACACCAAGTTAGAGGGAGATACTGGCAATGTCTCCAGTGATGGTGAGGAGGTTGATGTATTGGGTAATGTGCTGGTGTTGCGGGAGGCTTTTGGTGAAAAGGGCGTCATGACGATAGAAACAGACGCGCTCAAAATTTTACCTAATGAAGAGTATGCAACAACAGATAGGCCTGTGGTGATTAAACAGGCGCCCGGCACGGTGGTGCACGCGACGGGGATGATTTATGAACAAAAGCAACAAACGGTCACTTTGCTACATAAGGTGCGAGCACATTACGAGCCACCCAAAGCAAAAGCAAAAAAAGCAGTGATACCAGACACCAAAAATGACGCCCCGCCTAAGGCTAAGAAGCCAGTGGTGGGGGCTCAGCAAGATAAACCAAATAACCATGCGCGCATTCGGAGACGCTATGAATAGGCAGCTTTTTATGATTAACACCAGTACATTCTCGACTCTCCTATTGTGTGGGTGCTTGTTGATGGGTGTAGCCGGACGCGCTTGGGCAGAAGCGGCAGATCGCGATAAACCAATTGATTTGGAAGCGGATACGATGAAGGTCGATGATGCAAAACAAATCAGCACTTACAGCGGTAATGTGATTCTTACCCAGGGCACATTGGAGATACATGCAGATAAATTGGTGGTGCGTGAAGACAAAGAAGGTTTTCAGCACAGCACCTCTCTTGGCAACCCTACCACCTTTAAGCAGAAGCTTGAAGGCAAGAGTGAGTACATACAGGGTAGCGCGCAACGCATTGAATATGATGGGCGTATGGATAAAGTGCAGCTCTACACCAAAGCTTGGGTGAAGCGTGGCGAGGATGTAGTGCATGGCGATTACATTATGTACGATGCGAATGCCGAATATGCAGAGGTGATAGGTGGTAATTCACAGTCTGCAACACCGGGCTCCGGCCGTGTGCGAGCAGTGATTCAGCCTAAAAACAAAAAAGCGCCAGTAGAAGTTAAGCCGGTGGAGCCTGCCACTAAGGCTAAACCAGAGAGTTCTAGCAGCAATGGCCCGATCCCTACAGTAAAAGACGCAAGATTCAGCCGTACCTTGGAAGTCAGCAAAAATGCTGCCAGCGCTCAATAATTTTTGAAACGACGATAACTGCATGATAAGTGAACAACGATGAGCGAATTAACTGTAGAAAGTTTGCGTAAATCCTACGGTGCCCGCACGGTAGTGCAGGACATCTCTTTAACGATTAAAAGTGGTGAGGTCGTAGGCCTATTAGGCCCCAATGGCGCGGGTAAAACCACCAGCTTTTACATGATTGTAGGGCTGGTGGCGCTGGACGCGGGAAAAATTGCCCTAGATGGCGCAGATTTAAGCCATATGCCGATTCATATGCGTGCCAGAATGGGTTTGTCTTATTTGCCGCAGGAAGCCTCTATTTTCCGTAAACTAACGGTATCTGAAAATATTTTGGCTATTTTGCAATTGCAGGATATCTCTGAGGAGGAAATGTCCGCTCGTTTGGAATCCTTGCTAGAAGAGTTGCACATTTCGCATATTCGCGACAGCGCAGCCGTGAGTTTGTCTGGCGGTGAGCGCCGCCGTGTGGAAATTGCACGCTGTCTGGCATCGGACCCCAGTTTTATACTGTTAGATGAGCCTTTTGCCGGCATAGACCCGATTGCCGTAATTGATATTCAGCAAATTATCCGCTTTTTAAGTGCCCGCAATATTGGTGTGTTGATTACTGACCATAACGTTCGTGAAACCTTAGGTATCTGTGATCGAGCCTATATTGTGAACCAAGGGCATGTGTTTGCTTCGGGTGTGCCGGCTGAAATTGTTGCAAACGAAAGTGTACGTGAAGTGTATTTGGGTAAAGATTTCCGCCTATGAAGCAAGGTTTACAGCTAAAGTTCTCACAGAATCTATCACTGACTCCGCAGTTGCAGCAGGCTATTCGCCTATTGCAGCTTTCCACGCTGGAGTTGAATCAAGAAATCGACGTGTTGATGCAGACCAATCCTTTGCTGGAGAGGGGGGATGATACTGAAGATGAATACGGCAACGCTGTTGAGCCTGTGGTCGATGGGACTGACTTGTCGCCTTCCAGCCTTGAGGCTGGTGAGGCCAAACAAGATGCAGAAAGCTTTGATGTTGAGTATGTAGAATCTGTGGGTGAGTTCAGTGGCTCGGAGTCTGGCATGTCTAGTGTTACTGATGCCTCCGAATCAGCGGAGTTTGAGGTGCCGACTACCGAGTATGCGGATACATTCTCGGCTGAATTTAATGATGAGTTTGATGAGTTTTCAAATGGCAGTCGCTGGGATGAAAATACCATGCCGGCAGATGATGACAGTGACTTCAAGCCGCAAGAAACCCTGCAAACAAGCTTGCGTGAGCACTTGCTCTCTCAGCTAAAGCTGATGCCGTTGTCAGAGCGTGATCAGTCGCTAGTGCTAATGTTGGTAGATAGCATCAATGATGATGGCTATTTAGAGCAGTCGTTAGAAGAAATTGCTGAGCTGATGCCTGAAGAGCTGGAAATTGATGCGATTGAATTGCAAACGGCACTGCGTCATGTTCAGCATTTAGATCCGCCCGGGGTAGGCGCCCGCAGTTTGAGCGAGAGTTTGCTGCTGCAACTAGATGTATTGCCCGAATATACACCGCATCTGGCGTTAGCTAGTCTGGTCGCAAAGCACTACCTGCCAGTGTTGGCCTCGCGTGATTTTGTGAAGCTGCGTAAAGAACTGGGCTGTGACGACGCAACTTTAAAGCAAGTGCAGCAGTTAATCACCAGCTTAAACCCGCGTCCTGGCAGCGCTTTTAGCCATATTGGTTCAGAGCACTACATACAGCATGAAGTGATTGTCAAAAAAGTAAAGGGTATCTGGATTGCAAGTTTAAATGACAGCGTGATTCCTAAACTGAAAATCAATCAGCTTTATGCTGGCATTTTGAAGCGTAATCGTGATAGCTCTAGTCAGTACCTGCAAAGTCAGATGCAAGAAGCCAAGTGGATGATTAAAAATATTCAGCAGCGCTTTTCTACGATTTTGCGTGTATCGCAGGCGATTGTAGACAGGCAGCGTAATTTCCTGGAGTACGGTGAGGTTGCCATGCGCCCACTGGTGTTAAGGGAGATTGCGGATGAACTTGATTTGCACGAGTCGACCATTTCGCGAGTGACGACCAATAAATACATGCTGACACCGCGCGGTATTTTTGAGCTGAAATACTTTTTTGGCAGCTCGGTAGCAACCGATGCTGGCGGCACCTGTTCGGCAACCGCAATCCGCGCCTTGATTAAGCAGTTGGTGGATCAAGAAAACCCAAGGAAGCCTTACTCCGATAATCAGATTACCGATTTGCTAGCAAAACAGGGGATTGTGGTCGCGCGGCGCACGATTGCGAAGTATCGTGAGTCTATGAACATTGCGCCGGCAAGCTTAAGAAAATCCTTATAAGTTGATTGTTGAAATCTCTTTAAAAAATTGTTGAATTCCTTGCCACAGACCCAGTGAAAAGTTGTAAACTGAAATTGTTCTGTAAGTCTTAATCACGAATCTCTGACAATTAATATTTGCGGAATATTTTCAAAAGGAGCAAGTCATGAATTTACAATTAACAGGTCATCATTTAGAAATTACGCCCGCTTTACGTGACTATGTCACCAGTAAATTAACTAAAATCAGCAATCACTTTGATCATGTGATCGATGTCAAGGTGACCATGAGTGTCGAAAAGCTGGCTCAAAAGGTTGAAGCTACACTGCATGTGCCTGGTAATGATTTACACGCAGAATGCCAAGATGAAAATATGTATAGTGCAATCGATATGTTGACCGACAAGCTGGACCGTCAAGTGGTGAAACATAAAGAGAAAAATACGAATCATCACAAAGCGAATGGTGCAGTTAAGCATCAAAACATTGACTGAGTTTTTTAGTATTTAATTCTTTTTGTTACCTTAAATATGGCTCAATTCAACGTCGCTGAGCTATTCAAACAAACCCGCCGTAAACTCAAGTTAAGTTGGGTTGCAGGACTCAACGGCGGGTCAAATACTCTCACCAGCGAAACAGTTACTAAACCATCCCTGGCGCTAATAGGCCATCTTAACTTTGTACATCCTAATCGAGTGCAGGTGTTAGGCTGTGCCGAGATGGACTATATCTCCAATTTGCCCACTGCTGATGCAGAGCGTGCAATTAATAATTTATTTTCTACCGACCTAGCTGCTGTCATTGTTGCTAACGGGGAAAAAGTACTTGATATATTATTGGCAGCAGCCAATCTTCATAACGTTCCATTATTTACCTCTACCTTACGTAGCCCTGAGCTCATGGATATATTGAGCCACTTCTTGGCGCAGGCGATGGCTGAAACTATCAGCGTGCATGGCGTGTTTATGGAGGTGCAGGGTTTTGGCGTGCTACTAAAAGGCGAAGCCGCTATCGGTAAGAGTGAGCTGGCATTAGAGCTCATTTCACGCGGACACCGCTTGATTGCCGATGATATTGTGGACTTTTTCAGAATATCGCCTGAGCGCATTGAAGGGCGTTGCCCACCCCTGTTGGAAGACTTTCTGGAAGTCCGCGGCTTGGGTATTTTGAATATACGTGCATTGTTTGGTGATAACGCAGTTAAACCGACCAAGCCTCTGGATTTAATTATTCAGCTCGAAAAAGCAGACCTGCAAACTTTGCAGATGCTGGACCGACTAAGTATTAAAACGCAGCATGAAGAAGTACTTGGGTTAAAGGTGACCAAGGTACACATTCCGATTGCTGCGGGGCGCAATATTGCGGTGTTGGTTGAGGTGGCTGTGCGTAACCATATGCTGTTGCTCCGTGGGATAAACGCAACTAAGCAGCTCATGCAGCGCCAGCAACGCGCAATGAAGCAGCACAAGTAATTTCTGTATCGACTCAACAACAATGACTCATTAATACTAATGAAACAACTGATTATTGTCACTGGACTTTCTGGTTCAGGTAAGAGTATTGCATTGCGCGCACTGGAAGATAGTGGCTATTACTGTATTGATAATTTGCCTGCCACTATGCTGGATACGATTGCAGAGCACCTAGACGCGAACCGTCAACGCATTGCTATCAGTATTGATAGCCGTAGCGCTGCGATTGAAACCTTGCCGATGCATATTGACCAGCTCAAGGCGCAAAATATTGATGTACAGGTGTTGTTTTTAGAGTCCAATGTTGAAACTTTGGTTAAACGTTTTAGTGAGACCAGACGTAAACACCCGTTGAGTGAAGCCTCTATCACACTGGCCGAGAGTATCGCGCTGGAGCGTGATTTACTGAGTGGGTTAGGTAGCCTTGGGCATGTGATCGATACTAGTTATCTCAGTGCTAATACACTGCGTGGCTGGGTGAAAGAGGTGGTTTCTATCGAGCATACAGGCTTGACCTTGTTGTTTACCTCGTTTGGATTTAAGCATGGCATTCCGTTAGATGCGGATTTTGTGTTTGATGTGCGCTGCTTGCCTAACCCTCATTATGACCCTGCGCTCCGTGATCTGACTGGGCGAGATGAGAAAGTGCAGGACTTTTTAAAAGATCATGCAACCGTGAGCGATATGATGCATGATATTAGAAGTTATGTTGAAAAATGGTTGCCATGTTTTGTACTGGATAATCGCAGTTATCTCACGGTGGCGATTGGCTGTACAGGTGGCCAGCATCGCTCTGTGTATTTGGTGGAAATGTTGAGTCAATACTTTAAAGATAAACAAAAGGTCCTAACACGGCACCGCGAATTAAAATAAACGCAAGAGTTAAAGTAAGACTAAGCATTAAAATAAATAGGATTGGTATTAAACAATGATAGGTATTTTGATTGTGACGCATGGTGCGCTAGGCGAAAGCCTGATTGCATGTGCCAACCACGTGCTAGGCGGAGCGCCAGCGCAAACAGCAGCACTGGCGGTGAATAGTCAGGATGACCCCAATATTATGCTACCCAAAGCACAGGCTTTGGTTGCGCAGTTAAATAGCGGGGATGGCGTGCTAGTGCTATCTGATATGTATGGGGCAACACCATGCAATATTGTCACCAAATTGATACAGCCCGGCATGGTGGCCGGTGTGGCTGGTATTAGCTTGCCTATGCTGGTACGCGCCATGACTTACCGGCAAGAGCCCCTTGCTGTCGTTGTAGAAAAAGCCATCAGTGGCGGTCGTGAGGGGGTGGTGCAGTTTACCGGCCAGCAGTGCGAACGTTATGAGCCGGAATCCTCCAATTAATAGATTTTACAAATAACTAGGTCCAAAGCATGATTAGTAAAGAACTGGAAATTATTAACAAACTAGGGTTGCATGCACGCGCATCGACCAAGCTTACGCAAGCCGCTGGTAAGTTTGCTAGCGAGGTGTGGATTACACGTAATGGCCGCCGTGTTAACGCTAAAAGTATTATGGGTGTGATGATGCTGGCGGCAGCAAAGGGCTCTATGGTGACCTTAGAAGCCAATGGCGCTGATGAGGTGTCTGCTATCGACACTTTGGTTGACTTAATTAATAACCGTTTCGGTGAGGATGAATGAGTAATTTAACCAACCCAAGCTTTAGTATTCATGGTGTGGCCGTTTCTAGCGGCATCGCCATCGGGCAGGCACATCTCGTGTCTAATGCTTTGCTGGAGGTTGTGCATTATCAATTACCCAAGCATTTGATTGAAACAGAAATTGATCGCTTTAACGAGGCGATTGCCAGTGTTAAATTTGAACTGGAACAGATTAATCATAGTTTACGTAAAAATGCGCCCGCAGAGCTAAGTGCGTTTGTTGGTACGCATTTGATGATGCTGGAGGATAAGTCTTTAACCGAAGTGCCTCAGGATATTATCAGGCGTGAGCAGTGCAATGCCGAGTGGGCAATCAAACTGCAAATGGATGATATCGTTGAGCAGTTTGAGCAGATTGAAGATGTCTATTTTCGTGAGCGCAAACAGGATGTGGTGCAAGTTGTTGAGCGCATCATCAAGGCATTATTGGGGCATCCCAGTCAACTGAGTAGTGAGCAACAAATTAGCGCTATGCATCAGGAGCGCAAGCTGATTTTGGTGGCCCATGATATTTCACCGGCTGACGCGATTCAATTTAAGCAGCATCAATTTGCTGCATTTATTACCGATGTAGGCGGCGTGACTTCGCATACCGCCATTTTGGCACGCAGCCTTAATATTCCCTCTATTGTAGCTTTGCAGCGTGCGCGCGACCTAATCAATGATGGCGAGTTGATTATTGTCGATGGTAATTTGGGTATTGTGATTGTTAGCCCGTCCAAAGAGATTTTGGCCGAATACAAGCTGCGTCAGGACCAGTGGGAGCTTGAGCAGCAAAAGCTGAAACGAATCAAGAGCACCAAGGCGGTGACCATTGACGGCATTAGTATCGACTTGCTGGCGAATATTGAAGTGCCGGAAGATGTGGCAGCCGTGAAGCTTGCTGGTGCCACCGGCATTGGTTTGTATCGTACCGAGTTTCTTTTTATGAATCGCCACGATACGCCTGATGAAGAAGAACAGTTCTTGGCGTATAAGGCAGTAGCTGAGGCAATGAAGGGGGCGCCAGTCACTATTCGTACTTTGGATATCGGGGCTGATAAGCAGGTTAATTCTGATACGGTTGTGAGTTGCGCCAACCCGGCATTGGGTTTGCGCGCCATTCGCTTATGTTTGGCTGAGCCGCAGCTCTTTCATACCCAGTTGCGTGCATTGTTGCGTGCTTCGCACTTTGGGCATATCAAGATTTTAATCCCTATGCTGTGCACACTTTCTGAGCTAAGGCAGACCAAGCTGTTGCTAGAGCGTGCCAAACAAAGTTTACGTAAAGACAATATCCCGTTTGATGAAAACATTACGTTGGGCGGCATGATAGAGATTCCTGCTGCGGCGATTAACGCAGAGGCCTTTGCCAATGAGCTGGATTTTCTGTCAATCGGTACTAACGATTTAATTCAATACACGTTGGCGATTGATCGTACCGATGATGCGGTTGCGCATTTGTACAACCCGCTGCATCCCTCCATTCTGAAACTGATTTCAATGACAATTAAAGCTGGCATTAAGTTGGGCAAATCCGTATCCGTTTGTGGCGAAATGGCAGGTGACGCAAGGTTTACCAAGCTGTTGTTGGGCATGGGGCTGCAGCAGCTTTCTATGCACCCTTCACACATTCTGAGTGTTAAGCAGCAAGTGTTGCATAGCCAATTGGCTGAGCTCAAGGTGCAGGCACGTAAAGTTTTAAACTTAACAGACATAGAAAAAATTGAACTCAATCTTGCTAAGTTTAATCAGATTCAATAAGGAGAGGGCTGGTCATGAGCAACGCGTTATTTGTTCCAAGTAATGATGATAAAAACATCGCAACTATTACGCACTTGAGTGGCGTGTTGTTTTCGTTCATTCCTTCTTTAATTGTGTGGTTGTTAAAGAAAGACGACAACGAATATTTATCAGCGCAGGCCAAAGAGGCGCTGAACTTTCAAATCACCATTCTTATTGCACAATTTGCTGCGGGTGTACTGATTGCCATTTTGGTTGGTTTCTTACTGCTGGGAATTATTTGGTTGTTCAATGTTGTTTTATGTATAGTCGCCGCCATCTCTACTAGTAATGGCGAGACTTATCGCTACCCACTGTGCTTACGTCTTATCAACTAATGCGTCTTATTCATGCAGTTTTAAGGATTACCTGTGTCAAACCCATTATTACATTTTGCTGGCTTACCAAAATTTAACGAAATCAAACCTGAGCACGTGAGCCCGGCGGTGGATAGTTTAATTGCGGAGGGGCGTGCACTGGTTGAGCAGCTGGCGACCAGTACTGAAGCGCCTACTTGGCAGAATTTTGCAGTTAAGCTAGAGGATCATAGCGAAAAGTTAGGCCGTAGCTGGAGCCAAGTTGGACATATGAACGCCGTGGTGAATAGTCCGGAGCTGCGCGAGGCATATAACGATAATTTAGCTAAGCTGACAGACTTTTACAGTGACTTATCGCAAGATGAGCGCCTGTATGCAAAATTTAAAGCGATTCAATCCAGTGCGGCTTTTGCTACGCTGACTGCTACACAGCAAACTATTATCAATAAAGAAGTGCGCGATTTTAAATTAGGTGGAGCGGAGCTGCCGGCAGAGCAAAAGGTTAGGTTCAAGGCAGTGAGTGAGGCGCTGTCTAAGCTAGGCGCCAAGTTTGAAGAAAATATACTGGATAACACGAACGATTTTAAGCATACGGTTGAGCATCTGGCAGATTTGGCTGGATTACCAGAAGATGCGATTGAAGCAGCGCAAGAGGCTGCTAAAGTGGATGGTAAGCAAGGTTACCAGTTTAGCCTGCACTTTCCATCTTATATGCCAGTGCTGCAATATGCGGATAATCGAGCGCTGCGTGAGGTTTTATACCGAGCCTACGCTACACGTGCTTCTGAGCTGAGTAAGCCAGAGTGGGACAACACCGGGTTGATTCGCGATATTCTTAAGCTGAAGCAAGAAGAAGCGCAAATGCTGGGGTTTAATAACTTTGCTGAGCTTTCACTGGCAACCAAAATGGCAGACACACCTAAGCAAGTGACGGACTTTCTGGATACCCTGGCCAAACGTGCCAAACCTTATGCGCAGCAAGATATGGAAGCGCTCACGGCCTATGCCAACAAACTCGGCATTACCGATATGCAAGCTTGGGATGTTGCCTATGTCAGTGAAAAACTGCGACAAGAAAAATATGCATTCTCTGACCAAGAGGTAAAACAATATTTTCCCGAGCACAAAGTGCTGGCTGGCTTGTTTAAGGTAACAGAAACCATTTTTGGTGTGCATGTGCGTAAAGTGGATGCGCCGGTATGGCATCCTGATGCGAGCTTCTATGAGATCAGTAGTAGCGAAAATCAACCGATTGCTTATTTTTATTTAGACCTATATGCACGTAACCACAAGCGTGGTGGCGCCTGGATGGATGAATGTATTAGCCGCCGCCAGCATGCCAATGGCGTAGAACTTCCGGTAGCCTATCTGACGTGCAACTTCTCAGCTCCAGTGGGCGGTAAGCCTGCGCTGTTTACCCATGATGAAGTCATTACGATGTTCCACGAGTTTGGGCATGGTTTGCACCATATGCTCACCCAGGTGGATGAATATGGCGTATCTGGCATTAAAGGGGTGGAATGGGATGCGGTGGAGTTACCTAGCCAATTTATGGAGAACTTTTGCTGGGAGTGGGAAGTGCTGCGCCAAATGACAGCCCATGTGGATACGGGCGCACAATTACCACGAGAACTGTTTGACAAAATGGTGGCAGCGAAAAACTTCCAGGCTGGCATGCAAATGGTACGCCAAATCGAATTTTCACTATTTGATATGCGATTGCATGGTGACTTTGACCCTAACGGCAAACTCACGGCCTTAGACTTAATCGAACAAGTGCGCGACGAGGTGGCGGTGATGCGGCCACCGCACTGGAATCGTTTCCCCAACAGTTTCTCGCATATTTTTGCAGGTGGTTATGCTGCGGGCTACTATAGTTACAAATGGGCTGAAGTGCTATCTGCTGATGCCTACAGCCTGTTTGAAGAAATGGGTGTGTTGTCCGGCGAAGCTGGCACGCGCTTTAAAAATGAGGTGCTAGCTAAGGGCGGTAGCCGTCCGGCAATGGAGTCCTTTGTTGCATTTAGAGGTCGGGAGCCGAGCTTGGATGCTTTACTGCGCCATAGTGGCATGGCCTCATAATCTTTAATCCTCGGTGTGCGGAGTTACGTAGGCTGGCATGCGTATTTATGCCGGGGCGTAACTCCATGACTAAATGTGTTCAGACTTAAGCCATTAAATGCAGTTTAACCAATCCGACAGGTTGTCGACTACTTGATGGCAGTGTCGTCTTACAAAGTCACTGGGTTGCTTTAAGTCTGGTACCACTACGACCTTCAAGCCAGCTGCAATCGCCGCACGTGCGCCCATTTCACTATCTTCAAATGCGATGCATGCTTCGGCAGGTAGGCCTAGTTTTTGAATGGCTAACAAATAAATGTCCGGATTAGGCTTGCCTCGTCCCACCTCTTGCCCGCTGGTAATGTGGTGGAAGTAATCACTTACACCTACCTGACTTAAGCGCTGAGTGATGTGGTGTTTAGCAGAAGACGATGCAACACTGCAAATAATATCGTGCGCTTGATAGTGCTGCAGCAGGGCGTGTACACCAGGCTTTAATGGGAATGTGTTGTTCAAGCTTGCTAATCGGGCGTCTAAGCCCTGCACCACCAGATTAAATCGTTCCGTGCCGCCTAGTTGCGCCGTCATAATGCGTGTGGAGTCTGGCCCCGCGCGACCAATCAGCTCCACATATTCCGCCTGAGTATAGGTGATGCCGACTTGTTGCGCGGCACTAATGCAGGCTTGCATGATGATGCGTTCTGAATCGATCAGCAGACCGTCCATGTCAAATATTGCGGCTTTTATCACTGGCTAGCTTTTCTGAAATTGGTGTTGTAAAAAAGGTGGACTTTATCATATGGCGTGAATGGCTGACGCAGGTATTTGCTCAGAGATTGTCTACTGCGTTGCAAAGCGCTTAGCTTACGGATTCAGATTTTTGACTCACGTATAGGCACATGCTAGAGTTGCGCACCTGACCCCCTTCATTCATTTCTATCTTAAGCCTATGAAACTCGCCACCTGGAACGTCAACTCGCTGAATGTGAGATTACCGCATGTACTTGATTGGTTAACTGCGAATCAGCCGGATGTGCTGTGTTTACAAGAAACTAAACAGGAAGATAGCAAGTTTCCTTATGCTGCGTTTTCTGAGTTGGGCTACCACGCCGCGCATATCGGCCAAAAAACCTACAATGGCGTCGCTATTTTGAGCCGCCATCCCATTTTCAATGTACAGCACAATATCCCTAACTTTGACGATGATCAGCAACGAGTGATTGCCGCCGATATTAATGGGGTGAGGGTAGTGTGCGCTTACATTCCAAACGGGCAGGCGGTAGACTCCGACAAATATCAGTATAAATTACGCTGGCTTGCTGCCTTAAATGAATGGCTAAAGACCGAATTGGCGCAACATACAAAATTGGCTCTTTTGGGTGATTACAATATTGCACCTGAAGACCGTGACTGCCACGACCCAGCGGCTTGGGAGGGGCAGATATTAGTCTCCCCGCTGGAGCGAGAGGCCTTTAATCGTCTGGTGAGTTTGGGGCTTAATGATAGTTTCCGGTTGTTTGAACAGCCAGAAAAAAGCTTTAGTTGGTGGGATTATCGCATGATGGGTTTTCGGCGCAACTTTGGTATGCGCATCGACCATATACTAGTGAGTGATGCACTGAAAGCGCTCTGTGTTGCTGCGTATATAGACAAGGCGCCCCGCAAGCTAGAGCGCCCATCCGACCATACCCCGGTTGTGTTAGAGCTTAATGCGGGTTAAGTAACTGCTGCACTTGGTCTGCAGGTTTATGAGCGCTCTGCTCTTTGCCGTTTGCTGCGTCAGCCGGTTTCGCGGTCCTGTTCGCACCAAGGTCTTTTCTAGGAAGCAAAGTAATATCAGGTTGCAGCATCTGCTGCGGCTGACTTGGTGGCAGAGTCTCACCACCTTCTAGCATGCCCGGTAACTCGGTCTCAACTTCGGGTGGCGGGTTCTCGTGATAGAAATACTCGTAAATACCATTTTCATCATTGTCTGCTCTGATGCCCGTAGTTGGATCTATGCGCAGCGCCATCACGCCATCTGGTACAGGCATGTCAGTTTCAGGTACGTTCCTTAAGGCGCTAGCCATGTATTTGATCCAGATAGGCAGAGCAGTTGAACCGCCAGTTTCGTTGCGGCCTAAGCGCCTAGGTTTGTCGAAGCCCACCCATGTGACTGCAACCAGTTTAGGGCTGTAGCCTGTAAACCACGCGTCATAGTGATCATTCGTGGTGCCGGTTTTGCCTGCCAAGTCACCGCGGCCAAGCTGTGCGGCCTTGGCAGCTGTGCCATACCTCACCACGTCTTGCATCATCGAGTTCATGATAAATGCGTTGCGCGCATCGATCACGCGCGGTGCGTCGTTTCTAGCGGTCACAAATTTGCTTTGGCTGACTACCTTGCCATTTTGATCAACAATCTTGGATATTAAATAAGGATTAACACGGTAACCGCCATTAGCAAAAACTGCATAAGCACTGGCCATTTGCATCGGTGTTGCTGAGCCCGCACCCAGCGCCATTGTCATGTAGGCAGGGTGGTTTTTTGCAGCGAAGCCAAAGCGCGTAATGTAGTCCTGCGCATAGCCTGGGCCGATGCTGTCTAGCACGCGTATTGCCACCATGTTTTTTGACTTTGCCAAAGCTTGTCTGAGTCGAATCGGGCCGTCAAAAGTGGCGTCATAGTTCTGTGGTGTCCACTCTTTGTTGCCAGTTTCTTCAGATGAGAATGTAAGCGGCGCGTCTTCAACAATCGTTGCTGGGGTGTAGCCTTTTTCCAAAGCGGCGGAGTAAATAAAAGGTTTAAAGCTAGAGCCGGGTTGGCGCCATGCTTGGGTGACGTGGTTAAATTTGTTGCGATTAAAATCAAAGCCGCCAACCAGTGCACGAATTGCCCCATTCTCAGGGGCTATTGAAATCAGTGCTGATTCAACTTGTGGCAGTTGGGTTATACGCCATTGACCCGATTGGGTGGATGGTGAGGCGTTAACAATGCGAATGACTGCACCAACCTTTAGTAAACGTTTCTCAGGTTTCTTTTCATTCAGTGTATTCTGAATCAATGCTAGGCCTTTGCCATTGATTTCAACGTCATCTCCGAATTTAGTGTGCACGGTGATGGATTTTTCTGAAATTTTAGTAATAGCGGCTGGAACTAACCCGTTTGATACATCAATGTCGCTAAGCGCATCTGTAATTACCTCTTTGTCGGCATCGGTAACTGTTGTGTTGATATTAAGTATCTTTTCCGGCCCTCGGTAGCCCTGACGTGCATCGTAATCCAAGATGCCATCTCTCAGTGCGCTGTTGGCCGCTTCTTGATTCGTTTTACGTACGGTGGTGTAAACCTTTAACCCGCTACTGTAAATTTCATCTTGATAGGTTGCGTATAGGCTTTCTCTTACCATTTCGGCAACATAGTCGGCAGATAAGTCACGAGACTGTCTGGATGCTTTAAATCTAAGTGGTTGATTAAGCGCTTTTTTGTAAACAGATTCCTCAATAAAACCGTAGCGCTGCATATCGCGCAACACTTCCATTTGGCGTGCAATGGCGCGCTTAGGGTGCAGGTAGGGGTTGTAGCCAGATGGTGCCTTAGGTAAGCCGGCAAGCATGGCGGTTTCCGCCAGGTTAAGTTTTTCTAGCGGTTTGCCAAAATAAACTTGCGCCGCCGCGGCAAAGCCATAGGAGCGTTGGCCTAGGTAGATTTGATTGATGTATAGCTCAAGAATCTTATCTTTACTTAAGTTGTTCTCGATTTTGATAGCGAGTAAAGCCTCGTTGATTTTGGTGCCAAGAGTGCGTTTGCCATTGGGTTTTGTGAAAAAGTTCTTGGCAACCTGCATAGTAATGGTGCTGGCACCCTCGTGGCTAACCCCGGTGATGTTATTCTTAATCGCGCGCAGGATGCCTTTAGTGTCAATGCCACCGTGCTGGTAAAAGCGGCGATCTTCAATGGCAAGTACCGCATCTTTCATGTTTTTTGGCACATCTGCGATTTTGACGTAAGCGCGCCGCTCTTCACCAAACTCCTCGATTAAGTAACCATCTTCGGAGTACACTCTTAACGGCAGTTTTGGACGGTAGTCAGTGAGCGTTTCAAGCGATGGCAGGCTAGGGTAAATGATTGCAACGGCAATCCCTACAAAAGCAATGGCAGATAGGCCGCTAACAATGATCGTTAACAAGAGATAGTGCCACCATTTGTTTGGAGTCATGGGCGATTTGATTTCTATAAACTAAAAATATAGGGCTATTATAAATTGCTATGGATGCTGACGCGAACAAAGTGAGTGATAAAGCTTAAAAAAATGAATAAATTAAAAATTGCTTTACAGGGTTTAAAGTTGTTGCTAGGATTTAATGTAAATTATTAGAAATGTTCGTAACTAACGAAATCAGAAAAGGAATTTCAATTTGAAATTCAGCTTTTTTACAGAATCGGTACCCCCGCTAGTCGGCATTGATATAAGCTCAACCTCAGTGAAAATGGTTGAGCTTATTAGTGATGGGCGTGGAGGTTACAAACTTGAGAATTATTCAATCTCCCCCCTTGCCAAAGACGCCATTGCTGATGGTAACGTTGGAGACCTTGAAAAGGTCGCTGATGCTATCAAACTCGGATGGAAGTTGCTTGGCTCTCGCGAGAAACGTGTTGCATTAGCCTTACCTTCATCCGCAGTGATCGCCAAAAAAGTCATTATGTCTGCTGATCTCCGAGAAGAAGACATGGAGGTGCAAGTGGAAGCCGAGGCTAATCAATATATTCCCTTTTCACTCGATGAGGTGAATATCGACTTCCAAGTTCTTGGCCCTGCCCCCAATAATCCAGATGAAGTTGAAGTGTTGATCGCAGCTGCGCGTAAAGAAAAAATTGAAGATCGCGTAGCGGCGGCTGAAGGCGCTGGATTGAAAGTGATTGTAATGGATGTGGAGTCTTACGCAACAGAGGCCGCTTATACGCTAGTGTCTAGTCAGCTCCCTAATGCAGGACGTGAGCAGACCGTGATGATCGTGGATGTTGGGGCGACGATGATGCACATTAATGTGCTACATAATAACGCGCCGATTTATGCGCGTGAGCAGAGTTTTGGCGGTGGGCAGTTGACGCAGGAAATACAACGTCGTTTCGGTTTGTCACAAGAAGAGGCTGAAATAGCCAAACGTAAAGGCGGTCTGCCTGATAGTTATGAAAGTGAAGTGTTGCAGCCTTTTGTGCAGTTGCTGGCAATGGAAGTGGCGAGAGCGTTACAGTTTTTCACGAGCTCTACCCAATATAATCGTGTCGACCATATTGTGCTAGCAGGCGGTTGTGCTTCCATTACGGAGATTGCTTTAACGGTGCAAGACCGCACGCAAGTCAACACGATTGTTGCCAATCCATTTCATAGTATGGCGATGAGTGCCAAAGTACGTGCACAGCAAGCTGCTACAGATGCTCCTGCATTATTAATTGCCTGCGGACTTGCCATGCGGGGGTTTGCAATATGATACGCGTCAATCTATTACCGCATCGTCAAATAAGGCGTGAAGCGAAGCAGCGTGAGTTTGGCTTAATGGCGTTGTTTACTGCAGTTGCCGCTTGTGCGATTTTATTTGTGGCTTACACTGTTATTAATAGCAAAGTGGAGTCTCAGTTAGAGCGCAATCAGCGTCTTAATAATGCGATTGCTAAGCTAGATAAAGAAATCGCTGACATTAAAGATTTGCGAGAGCAAATCAGCGCAATGCTCGAGCGCAAGCAAGTGGTTGAGAACTTGCAGACCAATCGCAGCCAGGCCGTGATTGTTTTTGATGAGCTCAGTCGTCAGCTGCCAGAAGGCATGTATCTCAAAAGTATCAAGCAAGAGGGTAAAGTCATTACCATCGAAGGTGTCGCGGACACCAATGCCAGGGTGGCGACATTGGTACGCAACTTTAATCAGTCTAACTGGTTGGAGTCACCTATCTTGATAGAAATTAAAGCAATTACTGTTGGTGCCCAAAAGCAGAATCTATTTACACTTAAAGTAAGTTTAAAAACGCCGACAACAGAAACAGATGATGCAGGTGCTAAAGCGAAAGCTGGAAGTGCGAGAAAATCATGAAGTTAGAAGACTTTAATAATATAGATATCAATAACGCTGGTAGTTTGCCAGCACCAATGAAAGCGGTGCTTCTCGGGGTTGTTTTTCTAGTACTGCTTGCGTTAGGGTATTACTTGTTATTGAGTCCCGCAATGGAATCTTTTGATACAGAAAAGGCAAAAGAGGAAGAGTTGAGGAAGGTCTACTTCGAGAAAAAAAGTCAGGCGATTAATTTAGCCGCATATCAAGCGCAGATGGTTGAAATTGAAAAGACCTTTGGCGCACTATTGAAGCAGTTGCCCGATCGCTCTCAAATTGATGGTTTGCTAACGGATATTAACCAAGCAGGATTAAGTCGTGGCTTGGAGTTTGAATTATTTAAACCAGGGCAGGAAACTCAGGCAGAGTTTTATGCAGAGATGCCAATAGCGATTAAAGTCACCGGTACTTATCATGATTTAGGTGCTTTTGCGACTGATATCTCAAAACTGTCACGTATTGTGACCTTAGGTGACGTTTATGTTGCCGGTAAAAATAAAGATGCCAAACCTGATGCTAAGGCTGGTCCTAATGATGGGGGCTTGGTTATGGAGGCTGTTGCAAAGACTTATCGATATTTAGATGCGAATGAGCTTGCAGAAAAACGTAAAGCTGAGAGCGAAAAAGCTAAAGCAGCTCAGAAAGGTAAATAGTAACCGTGGCTGACATTATCAAACGAATATTTACCTTGCCAATCATCATGCCACTTTTAGTTTGCGGTGTTTTGAGCGCGGTGCTTGCTGGATGCAGTTTTGAAGATGGTGATGATCTTGACCAATATATGCGTGATGCCACTAAAGATGTAAAGCCTAGGGTAAAGCCGCTGCCAGAGGTGCAGCCGTATATGGCTTTGCAATATAACGCTGATGGCACGCTGGTTGATCCGTTCCGTGCTCGCAAGGCTGTGAATAAATCGAGTGCGTTGCAGCCTAACTTGAGTCGGCCCAAAGAGCCGATGGAAGCTTATCCACTCGAGAGTCTGAAATATGTTGGATTGTTATCTAAAAGTAAGTTGATCTATGCGTTACTTAAAACGCCAGATGAATCGGTGCAGCAAGTTAAACTGGGTAATTATGTTGGGCAGAATTACGGCAGAGTGACACAAATTAAAGATGGTGAAATAGTGTTGGTGGAGCTTGTGCAGGATGACCTTACCGGTGACTGGGTGGAGCGTACTACAAGTTTGGTATTGCAAGAGCAGTAATTGTGCATGGATATTGACAACTAAAAGCAAACTTGCAGTGGGGTTTATTGATTTCTGTTTTGGCTTTTACTGAAGCGGCGTTTCGTTTAAAAGTAGTTAAATTATTGTGATAGCGCATTAGGCCCTAGAAATTTTTATATTTTTAGGAAGTGGGATTTAAGGTGAAATAATGAAAACGAATATTTGGATATCAAAACTTTTGCAGGCGACCATGTTGCTTGGCTTAACCTTAGGTTCGGCAATAGCTATTGCCGAAGATCAGGCTGGGCTAACTAATAAAATTGAGAGTGTTGATTATTCAACGCTACCTGGCGGTCGTGTCAATATTCGTGTAAGAACCACAGAACCATTGGCGAATCCACCGGCTGGATTCACACTGAATAATCCTTCTCGTATTGCTTTGGACTTTCCCAAGGTCGGTAATGGTTTAGCAAAAAACAATATTCCAGCTGAAGCCGGTGCATTAAAAAGTGTAACGTTGGCACAGGGTAAAGATCGTACCCGTATGGTACTTAATCTATCAAAAAATGTAGGTTATAGCACGACAGCAAAAGGTAATGAAGTGAGTATCCTGTTGCAGGCGAATGAGGCATCAGCAGGGGCGGGTGTGGAGACCAAATTCTCAGAGCCAGTTTTGGGTAATAAAGCGGTTGCCATTAATAATATAGACTTTGTGCGCGGAAAAAATGGTGAAGGGCGGATTGTTGTTGACTTGTCTGATGCTTCAGCGGGTATCAATATTAAGCAAAAAGGTAAAACTATTGAGGTTGATTTTATTAATACTGATGTACCAGCTAATTTGCAGCGCCGTTTAAATGTAATCAACTTCAATACACCAGTACTTTATGTTGACACGATAAAACAAGGTAAAAATGGGCGTATGACCATTGAGCCTAAAGGCAATTGGGAACAATCAGCATATCAGGCAGATAAAAAATTCATCATTGACGTACGTCAGGTAGTGGAAGATCCAAATAAACTAGTGCGCGGCTCTAAACCTGGCTATGCTGGCGAGAAGTTGTCTTTAAATTTCCAAAATATTGAAGTGCGTGCAGTGTTGCAAGTGATCGCTGATTTTACTGGTTTAAATATCATTACTAGCGACACCGTGACTGGTAACCTTACACTGCGTCTTAAAGATGTGCCTTGGGATCAAGCGCTTGAGATTATTATGCAAAGCAAGGGCTTGGATAAGCGCAAGAATGGCAATGTGATTTTGGTAGCGCCTGCAGATGAAATTGCGGCTAAAGAAAAACAAGCCTTTGAAAGCCAACAGCAGATTGATGATGTTGAGCCACTGCGCACGGAAGTGTTTACTTTGAAGTATATGAAAGCGGAGGCTTTGAAAAATATTCTAAGTGATCCTAAACAAAAAATTCTGTCCAAGCGTGGAAATGCAGTGCTGGATCCACGTACTAACACAGTCTTTGTGCAGGATACACCTAAATATTTAGAGCAGGTACAAGCCATCATTAATAAGACAGATATCCCTGTCAAGCAGGTGATGATTGAGTCGCGTTTGGTCATTGCTGATGATAAATATAGTAAGGCACTGGGAGCTAGGCTAGGTGTTACCCAAACAGGTACCCCTGGTAGCAGTGTTGGTACTTTAAGTGGCACTTTAGGTAATCGTCCAACAGCAGTGTCTGCTACTGGGACAGTCACGCAAGGTACTCACAACGGTGCAGTGCAAACAACATTAACTAATGGCGGTGTCTTTACCAGTTCTGATGGTCTCCCTGATTTAATGTCCAATCTTGCAGTTGCAAACGCGACAGGTTCAATCGCTTATAGCATTTATAATGTTGCAGCTGGTTTGCTACTCAATTTAGAATTAACCGCGATGGAGACTGATCAGCGAGGTAAGATTGTGTCTAGCCCGCGTGTTATTACCGCCAATCAGCACAAGGCAAAAATCGCGGCAGGTACGGAGATTCCTTATCTACAAGCTTCAAGCAGCGGCGCTACCAACGTTGCATTTAAACCTGCAGTGTTGAGTTTGGAAGTGACGCCGCAAATTACGCCAGATGAAAAAATCATCATGGAGCTTGATATTAAAAAAGATAAGGTTGGTCAAATATTCAATGGCGTACCGTCTATTGATACTCAGAATATCAATACCCAGGTGTTAGTGGGCAATGGTGAGACCGCTGTGCTGGGGGGGATTTTTGAGCAAATTGAGCGTGATGATGTAAGTAAGGTACCCTTCTTTGGAGATCTGCCACTTTTTGGTAACTTATTTAAGAAGAAAACTCGTCAAAATGATAAAACAGAGTTGTTGATATTTATCACTCCAAAAATAGTGGATGAGCGACTGACCCTGCAATAATAGATGATGTTGATTATGTAGTGACTATGTAGTTCATTGTTTTGATAAAATGCCCATCTAGAATATGATGGGCATTTTGTTTTACAGGCTATTGTGTGATTACATAATAGAGATACTGTAATGCGCCAGCGCTATGAGAGTCTTGTAGGTAATAAGGGGTGGTTTTAATTTGAATAATATCTATTTTATAGGGCTAATGGGTGCAGGTAAAACCACCATAGGGCGCATGCTATCCAAACAATTAGATAAAGAATTTTATGATTCTGATGTTGAAATTGAGCGCAGAACCGGCGTAAAAATCCCGCTTATATTCGAGTTGGAAGGTGAAGATGGATTCCGTAAGCGGGAGACGCTTGCCCTTGAAGAGCTTTGCCAGTTGAACGATATAATTATGGCAACAGGCGGCGGTGCGGTGCTAATGCCGGAGAATCGGGTCTTACTGAAAAATAGTGGGAAAATTATCTATCTGCGTGGCAAAGTCAATGATTTATACCAGCGTACTAGGCACGATAAAACCAGACCTTTGCTGCAAGGCGGGAACATGAAGCAAAAATTGGAGCGTTTATATTTAGAGCGTGATCCTATCTATACCAGTTTGGCCGATTATATTGTAGATACCGGTGCCCAATCTGCACTTGAGATCACGACTTATATTGAAGATTTATTGAAAAAGTAAACATGGTTATGCAAACACTAAAAGTAGAATTAGCGAATAGAAGTTATCCAATCTATATAGGGCGGTCATTGATCTCAAATGCTGATTTGATCCTGCCCCACCTGAAGCGTAAGCATGTAGCTATTGTGACAAACACAACGGTAGCGCCTCTGTACCTTGAAACTTTAAGCAATGCCCTACAGTCTGCAGGTGTGAAGGTAATTCCAATTATATTGCCTGATGGTGAGGCGTATAAAAATAGTGAAACGCTAAATTTAATTTATGATGCATTGCTACAAAATCGCTGCGAGCGCAGCACTACATTAATCGCACTCGGTGGCGGCGTAATTGGCGACTTAACTGGCTATGCCGCCGCGACTTATCTGCGCGGAGTTCCATTTATACAGATACCGACTACGCTCTTGTCGCAGGTAGATTCATCTGTTGGCGGCAAAACTGGCATCAATCATCCACTCGGTAAAAATATGATAGGTGCTTTTTACCAGCCGCAACTTGTGTTGGCGGATATTGATACCTTGCAAACCTTACCTGCGCGTGAGTTTTCTGCAGGCATGGCTGAGGTGATTAAATATGGCTTAATCCGTGATGCTGAGTTTTTTGATTGGTTAGAAGTGCACATTGAGCAATTAATGGCATTAGATGAGCAGGCAATCACCGAGGCTATTTACCGCTCATGCAAAAATAAGGCAGACGTGGTTGCGCGAGATGAACATGAGACAGGCGAACGAGCCTTGTTGAATTTAGGTCACACATTTGGCCATGCAATAGAAAACGCGATGGGCTATGGCGTATGGCTACACGGCGAGGCTGTAGGCGCTGGCACCATGATGGCTGCAGATTTGTCTCAGCGCATGGGGTGGTTAACCGATACTGAGGTGGTTCGTATTCGTCAACTCTTAACTGCTGCAAAGCTTCCATTAGATGCACCGAAGTTGGGTGCGGAAAAGTACCTCAATCTAATGCAGTTAGATAAAAAAGTGGCGGATGGCAAAATTAGACTAGTACTTCAGCAGGCGATAGGTAAATCGGTGATTACCAGCGATTATGACGCTGAAAAGCTAAAAGAAACCCTCTCTTTGTCATCTATGTAGCTGTTGTTTCAAAATGTCAGCTCAGCGCCCGTTAACAGCACTAGGTGGTGAGTCAATAAAGTAAGCTGCAACTTTTTCAGTCGTTGTCTGGTGGTGGCTTAGGGTGTTTGGCTAGCTTGCTAGAAGTGGTTTACCTATATAAGATACAAGCATGAATACTCTTGCTCCTTATGCCGCCAATCCAGATCAATCTATAGGGCGGCATCACGCCGAACCCGCCTCGTCAACACGCAACGCATTCCAGCGTGACCGTGACCGTATTATTCACTCCACAGCCTTTCGTCGCTTGGAATATAAAACTCAGGTATTTGTCAACCACGAGGGTGACCTGTTCCGTACGCGCTTGACACATAGCCTTGAAGTTGCCCAAATGGCACGTGGCATCGCAAGAACCTTAAACCTACATGAGGATCTCACAGAAGCGATTGCCTTGGCGCATGACCTGGGGCATACGCCATTTGGTCATGCTGGGCAAGACGCACTTAATGACTGCATGCGTGATTACGGTGGCTTTGAGCATAACTTGCAGTCGTTACGTGTGGTTGACCAGTTAGAGCAACGCTATGCGGAGTTTGATGGCTTAAATCTCACCTTTGAAGTTAGAGAAGGCATACTTAAACACTGCTCAATCAAAAACGCTAGGCAACTTGGTGATGTGGGCGTGCGCTTTATCGAAAAAACCAGCCCTAGCCTAGAAGCGCAACTAACAAATTACGCAGATGAAATTGCTTATAATAACCACGATATTGATGACGGTCTGCGCTCGGGTTTAATCACTATTGAGCAGCTATCGACAGTGGAATTATTTGCACAAAATCTAGCAGAGGTTAAGGTAAAGTATCCAGTCTTGGAACAAAAGCGGCTGGTGCATGAAACAATACGCCGCATGATTAACACCTTGGTCGTGGATTTGTGTACGCATAGTGCAAAGAACATAGCAAAGCATCAACCTGCTAGCATCGACGACATTAGGCGACTACCGCAATTAGTTGGCTTTAGTGAAGATGTTGCTAAACAAAACTTAAAGCTAAAGCAGTTCTTACGCAAAAATTTATATCAGCACTATAAAGTGAATCGCATGAGCGCAAAGGCAGTCAGAATTGTGCAGGAGTTGTTCGCGTGTTTTTATGAAAATACAGGATTGTTGCCAAACGAGTTTCAAGTATATGCCGAAGTAGATAAAGCGCGGGCGGTTGCTGATTATATTGCAGGCATGACAGATCGGTTTGCAATAAGAGAGCACCGTAAGCTATTTACTGTAGAAGAGTATTTATAGTTTTTTGGTAATGACAGTATGCCGCTGGTGTATATGCGGCTGGATTGTTTCGCTACATGTCTGGATCTAATGACACGATGGGCGCCAGAAATAGGTGCTTGCTCTCTGGCGGTTCGTAAGTAGTAAGCCGCATTAGCAATCTCTTACTTCATAAATATATCCGATGAAATCTTTAATGTTGCAAAATTACAACAAATGTAAGTAATTGTGACAAAAAGCCCAACTTTTAGTTGTAAGCCTAAAAATCTTTGTGCATACTACGCTCTACCTTCTTAGTGAATGCTACTTAAGTAGTAAACGTTGAGAGAGTTTGCAAACTTTCTCTTTGGTTTGGTTGCCGTACGGCAACAAACTGATGAGGTAATCGAGTAATAAAAATAGTAATATTTTTTAGGAGATTTATATGAAAACAACAATTAAATTAGCAGTTGCTTCAGCTTTAGTAGCTGCAGCTTCAAGCGCACAAGCTGGTATCACAATTCCAGCTGGCGATTGGACATTGGACATCGGTGGTGTTGTAAACGCTTACTACACAACTACTAAATACAGTGGTGACAACGGTGGTACAGCTGCTTTAGGTTTAGGTAATGGTGATGCAGCATCATCAAACAATATCACTACTGGTTTGTTGCCAAACTACTTATCAGTTTCTGGTAAAACACGTCAAAACGACTTAGATGTTGGTTTCACAATCAGCTTAAACCCAGGTGCTTCAACAGCTGCTGCTGGTAACCAAGCTGCACAACAAGAAAACCGTCAAGCATTCTTGACATTTGGTGACAAATCATGGGGTTCTATCAAGTTAGGTAAAGATCTAGGTATCTACGCATCTGACGCTATCTTGAACGACATGACATTGTTAGGCGTTGGTGGTGGTGCTGGTTCATTAGCTGGCAACACAACAACATTAGGCCGTATCGGTTCAGGTTTCATGTACGCTGACTGGAAATCACAAGTTGCTTACTCATCACCAAACTGGAATGGCTTCAGTTTCACTGTTGGTTTGACACAAGGTTGGAACGCTACTAGCTCTAACTCAACTACAAATAACGTAACTACAAGTCCGTTTGTTAGCTTAAGCGGCACAAGCGATGGCCGTAGTGGCGCATCATCAGCATACGAAGGTAAAGCTTCTTATGAGTGGGCTGGCGATGTAGCTGGTAAAGTTTGGGCTTCTGGTATCTATCAAAAAGTATCAGGTTTGTCTGCTGGTGGTGCTGATCGCGCTCAAGCATTCGATATCGGTACTACAGTTAACGTTGCTGGTTTTGGTTTAACTGGTTACTACGGTAAAGGCGATGGTATCGGCCAAACATTCCAATTGCGCGATGGTTTTGATGCTCAAGGTCGTTCACGTGATTCAGACCAATGGTACGTTCAAGGTACATACACACTTCCAGGTGTAGGTACTAAATTGGGTGTTTCATACGGTGAATCTACACTTGACGGTAATTCAGGCGAACAGTTCAAAGAAGTTCAAGACTCAATGTGGACAGTTGGTGCTTACCACCCAATCACAAAACACTTGAACTTGGTTGCTGAGTACTCAGAATCTGAGCGCGATTTAGACAAACGTGCTGCAGCTGATGTTACTGCAAAAGCAAAAACTGTTTCTTTAGGCGCTATCTTATTCTTCTAGGATAAGGCAGGGGTTACCCTGTAGTGTTTAAGTAATAGATTAAAAAACGGCAACTTAGGTTGCCGTTTTTTTATAGGTATTGTTTAGTAATAAATATGAAGAGATCTTGTAATGAATTTATATCCAGTGACAGTCATTAGCGATTTTTATGATAATCCCGATGAAATAAGGCAGTATGCACTTTCTCAGAAATACACCTATCGTCATGAAATGAAGGATGCTAGCTATGTTTTTCCTGGATGTCGCACGAAAGATTTACGCGATATCAGTGCATCTCTCTATGATAAGGTGTGTAAGAAGTTAATCAGCATATTTCACATTCCTGAGCACGATGTAATGCGCTGGCAGATTAGCACTAGCTTTCAAATTGTGGGTGCTGAGTATGGCTCAGGTTTAATTCATCAAGATCAAAATACTGTATTTTCGGGTGTGCTGTATTTAACCCCCAATGCGCCTTTAGATGCAGGAACATCCTTATTTAGAAAAAACTCTTCATATAACGATGAGTTGTACTGGAAGACAATTAAAGATAATGATGAAAACTTTAAGAGTAACTCTCCAATAGACTTTAGTTATCACAGTATGTTTGACGAGGTCGTTAGGGTTAATAACGTATATAACACCTTAATTTTATTTGAGGGGGATATTCATCACTGCGCTAACCAGTTTTTTGGGGATAACAATCATAATGCACGATTAGCACAGGTGTTTTTTATTAATAAAATTGACGCGAATAAGCAAAGCTCATTTCCAATGTTGCGCGTTAAAAGTCAGTTAATCTGATATGGATAATGGAGCCTTTAAGCTTACCCTCTTGAATATAAATAGAATATTTTCTGATTCATATTAAAAAGCTACAATTCCTAATTGCTTTATCTATTAAGTGTGTGATGGCAGTATGTGCATGTGCTATAGCCTACTCCTCAATACCTAGCTCCTGAATCTTTCTTGTGAGCGTGTTGCGTCCCATCCCAAGTTGGTTAGCCGCTTCAATCCTTCGTCCGTGAGTATGCTCGAGTGCTTTTTCAATCAGAATGCGCTCAAAAATTTGTGTGCGTGACTCCAGTACATTTTGTTCACCACGGTTGAGTGCATCGGTTACTTCTGCAGCGAGTGCTTCTTGCCATGAGCCATTTGAGTCTACTTTATTACCGTCTTGTTTTAACTCTGGCGGTAGGTCTGCAATGTCAATATTTTGGCCAGGTGCCATTACAGTAAGCCAGTGACATACGTTTTCTAACTGGCGTACGTTACCGCTCCAGTTGACTGCACTTAAGAATTTGAGTGCAGCAACAGAAGGTTGTTTAGCCTCAACGCCAAGCTCGGTGGCACTGTGTTGTAGGAAATGCTTAATGAGTAGCGGGATGTCCTCACGGCGCTCACGTAGGGCAGGTAGGCGTAGGCGAATCACGTTTAGGCGATGAAATAGATCTTCACGGAATAAGCCATTTTTAACGCGTTCTTCTAAGTCTTGGTGGGTTGCTGCAATAATACGCACGTTGACTTTAATAGGTTGGTGACCGCCAACACGGTAGAATTGACCATCACTCAGTACGCGTAATAAACGCGTTTGCAGGTCGGCTGGCATGTCGCCGATTTCATCTAAAAATAGGGTGCCAGTATCAGCTTGTTCAAAGCGCCCACGGCGCCCTGCGGCTGCACCGGTAAATGCGCCACGTTCATGGCCAAATAATTCTGATTCTAATAAGTCTTTGGGTATCGCTGCGGTATTGATGGCGATAAACGGTTTGTCAGCGCGAGGGCTGTGGCGATGTAGTGCGCGCGCAACAAGTTCTTTGCCGCTACCTGACTCCCCATTGATTAGCACCGTGGCGTGTGAGCGGCTTAAGCGACCAATTGCCCTAAAAACTTCTTGCATTGATGGTGCTTGGCCGATGATTTCTGGAGTATCTTCTGCCACTGAGCTGAAGCCGTTTTCAGAAGCTTGTCTGGTACTTTCTTCTACAGCGCGTTTGATGATATCAATGGCTTGGTCAACATCGAAAGGCTTAGCTAGGTATTCAAACGCGCCACCTTGGAAGGCGGCAACTGCGCTTTCAAGGTCAGAGTAAGCGGTCATAATAATGACTGGAATGTCTGGATGTCTGCGTTTTATCTCGCTGAGAAGGTCCAACCCTGAGCCATTTGGCATGCGGATATCGCTGACGACTACTTGTGGCTGTTCGTGATCTAGCGCATTGAGCGCCTCAACTACTGATGAGAACGTTTTAAACTCGAGGTCGGTACGAGCGAGCGCTTTTTCAAAGACCCAGCGTATAGATTTGTCGTCGTCAATAATCCAGATTGGTTTCATAGGTTTCTCATTTATCAGTGGTGCTATGTAAGTTGCACAAAATTTTGCTTATTATTCTCTTTGTATCTACTTCATTTAATATCGTGCTCTGTAGCATAAGGAGCAAGCCTATTGCATTTTTACTGCTGGTTTAATGGCTGTAGTTTCAATGGGTAACAGTATCGTGAAGCGGGTGTTTCCTGGTGTGCTATCGCAGTCAATCATGCCGTGATGCTGTGTGACAAAGGTTTGGGCAAGCGTCAAGCCTAGCCCCGTTCCCCCCTCGCTACCAGATACTAGAGGGTAAAAAATACGATCACGTATATCAGCAGGAATGCCAGGCCCGTTATCAATAATCTCCAACTTAATGGCTACACGGTAACGTTTTCTGGCAAGGGTCACTTGTCTTTCTGCACGCGTTTTAAAGGTAATTTGGCTGTTTGGTGTTTTACTCGATTGCATGGCTTGTACGGCGTTGCGTGCAATATTTAATACTGCCTGTATCAGCTTTTCGCGATCACCAATAATTTCGGGCAGGCTTAAGTCATAATCTCGTTTGATTAAAATACTGCGCGGAGATTCTGCGAGTAACAGGCTGCGCACGCGTTCTAACACTTCATGAATATTGGTAGGCTGATACTTAGGTACGCGATGTGGAATTAATAGTCTATCCATCAGCGCTTGCAGTCTATCGGCTTCCTTAATAATCACTTGCGTGTACTCGCGCAGGCTAGGTGACGGCAGTTCGTGTTCTAGTAGTTGCGCTGCCCCACGTAAGCCGCCAAGTGGGTTGCGGATTTCATGTGCCAAATTACGTAATAGCTCTGCATTTGCCTGTTGTTGAATCAGCATGCGCTCTTCACGGGCGATTCTTAATTGTGCATCCATCGGTTGGAATTCTAAAATCAAGCTAGCAACCACAGACTCTATCGGGGTCACTGTGCATGTGACGGCAAAGGAGTTGTGACGATGGGTGCTAATGGTGAACTCATGCTCACGGAACGGGCTTTGCTCTTTAATCGCGTTGTTGACTGCAAGCATTAAGATTTCGCAGTCTGGAAACACTTCATTGATGTGTTGGCCAACGATTTGGGTTGCACTAAAGGCAAATATAATTTCGGCGCCCGGGTTAACGTAAGCGACGCGGCAGTGATCATCCAAAAGGATGATTGCTGTTGCTAAATGCTCTAAGCCAGCAAAGTGGTCTGGCGTTGGTTGAACCATAATAGTGCTTCACTCGTCATTTCATTGATTGACTTACCATAAGCAAAAGACAGACCAGTTTTAACGTGTGTTATGAATAAGTTTTTTAAATATGCCATAGTTGTGCATGTTGGTTATTAACCCATTGAATATCAATGCTAAAAAAATATGGTGATGCTGAATATCTGGATTTGGTTGATTAGTAGAACCTATTAGTTCCCGATATTAATGGGTTTAAGTATAGCAGGAATAGAAAACAAAAAAGCCGTCAATGCACCTAAATGGTGCGATAGCGGCTTTGTTCGTTGTTTGAAGTTAGGCTGTTAGCGTAACGAATCGATTTCTTTTTGTAAAAGCTCGATATTTTTTTTGTGATTGTCTACATTGGCTTGCAGGCTTCTCATTTTTTCTTCGAATTTTGGAACGTTTCTAAAAGTTTGCCCAGTTGCTGTTTTGTAAACTTCAGGATTTGATTCGCCTTCGGCATAGGCTTTTTTCGCCTCTTCTAGTGCTGCCTTTTCAGCTTCAAGCTCATTTTGTAAAATTTCTCTACGTTTGCCATCGCGCTGGTTTTGCGTGTTGGCATCCACACGTGGAAAGCTGTCAGGCGTAACTGTCCGCTTGGAGGGGGCTGGGCTAGCTTTGGGTCTGCTCTCGTTGGTAATCGAGTTGGCGTCGGGGTCTAGTTCAAGGCGGGTTGAGCCTTTACTTTTAATATTGGAGTAGGTTACGCGACCATCTGCATCTACACGCTTATAAATTTCAGCAAATGCATGGCTTGAGAGCGTAATAGCAATCAGTGATAAAAATAAGTGTTTTTTCATGAGGTGAGTTTATTAGAGTTAATCAAATAAGGCAACATGGATTGTATTAGGGTTAGCTCGTTGCTTAACGGATGTACATTGTATTGCGTTGACTTGGCTCTTGAGGGGAATGCTTAAGCATTAAAAATTAAAAAGGGCGATAAATCGCCCTTTTTAATTAAATCAAACTAACAGATGCTTAAGCTAGCAACACATTAGCAAGAGTAGTACAAGCCAAACTCAGCTGGGTGTGGTGTCATGCGTACTTTGTTTACTTCTTCCATTTTCAATGCGATGTATGCATCGATCCAGTCGTTAGTAAATACGCCACCCTTAGTTAAAAACTCACGGTCAGCATCAAGTGCTTCTAGTGCTTGCTCTAGTGATGCGCATACTGTTGGGATCTTAGCATCTTCTTCTGGTGGAAGATGGTACAAGTCTTTAGTTGCAGCTTCACCTGGGTGAATCTTGTTTTGCACGCCATCTAAACCAGCCATTAGCAATGCAGAGAATGCCAAGTATGGGTTAGCGATTGGATCTGGGAAGCGCGCTTCAACACGGCGACCTTTGTCAGAATGCACAAAAGGAATACGGATAGAAGCTGAACGGTTTTTAGCTGAGTAAGCTAATTTAACTGGTGCTTCGAAGTGTGGTACTAAACGTTTGTATGAGTTAGTACCTGGGTTTGTAATCGCGTTTAATGCACGAGCGTGTTTGATGATACCGCCGATGTAGTAAAGTGCGAATTCGCTCAAGCCAGCGTAGCCGTTACCTGCAAACAGGTTTTTGCCATCTTTCCAAACTGATTGGTGAACGTGCATACCAGAGCCGTTATCGCCAGCGAATGGTTTTGGCATGAATGTAGCAGTTTTGCCATAAGCGTGTGCTGTGTTCAAAATCACGTATTTTTGGATTTGAGTCCAGTCAGCACGTTGTGTCAATGTGCTGAATTTTGTACCAATTTCACATTGGCCAGCAGTTGCAACTTCGTGGTGGTGTACTTCAACTGGCACGCCTAGTTGTTCTAATGTTGTACACATTGCTGAACGGATGTCGTGTAGTGAGTCGACTGGTGGCACTGGGAAGTAGCCGCCTTTAACGCCTGGGCGGTGACCTGTGTTGCCGCCTTCAAATTTCTCGTTTGATGACCATGCGCCTTCTTCAGAGTTGATGCGTACTGAGCTGCCGTTCATTGAAACATCCCATTGGATGCTGTCAAAAATGAAGAACTCTGGTTCTGGACCAAAGTAAGCTGTGTCGCCTAAGCCGCTTGATTTTAAGTATGCTTCAGCACGTTTTGCCAAGCTACGTGGGTCACGGTCATAACCTTTACCATCAGTAGGGTCTACCACGTCACAAGTTAATACTAATGTTGGCTCGTCGAAGAACGGGTCGATAAATGCAGTACTTGGATCTGGCATCAATTGCATGTCAGATGCTTGAATGCCTTTCCAGCCAGCGATAGAAGAACCGTCAAAAGCGTGACCTTCTGTAAATTTGTCTTCATTAAAGTGTGACACTGGCACTGTTACGTGTTGCTCTTTGCCGCGTGTATCGGTAAAACGAAAATCAACAAATTTAATGTCGTTATCGATTACCAATTTCATTACATTTTCCACTGACATTAGAATCTCCTATTGGTGTGGTGTGGGTTAAAATAAAACAAGTAAAAATTCAACTCATAAGATTAGCAGGAAACGTGCCAATCTGGAAAGCGGTAAACGCTTGAATTTTAGAGGATAAATTAAGACAGCTTCGCATTGATGCACCAGTATGATGCATTTTGTGATTTTACGCACAAAATAAGTGCAAATGAGTGTTGGCGACGTGGTTAGTCTCAACAGGTTTAAGCATAATCTTAAAGATGGTTTATTATAATTCGAACGGCAGTAATGGTGTTAAGAAAAAGGTGTTAACAGGTTGTTTTTGGACATGTAATTTAAGGATAGATGCATCATGAGTGATATACAGGAAATTTTGGCGCTTGCAGAGCAGCGTGCGATTGAAAAGCGTTTGCCATACACTGGTGCGCTGACGCCACAAGAGGCGGATGCAATTTTGCGTGCGGATGCAAGTGCACAGCTGGTGGATGTACGCACCAAGGCGGAACTAGAGTTGGTCGGACGTGTGCCATCTGCGCTACACGTAGAGTGGGCTTTTTACCCAGGAATGGTGGCTAATCCAGACTTTGCCGCGCAATTGCAGGCACAGCTTAACCAAAAAGGCGCGGATAAAAATACGGTCATTATGTTTTTATGCAGAACGGGGGGACGTTCACACAATGCAGCCGTGGTTGCTGAGTCTTTAGGCTATATGCATGTATATAACGTGCTGGAGGGCTTTGAAGGTGATGCCAATGAATATAAGCAGCGCACGTTGATAAACGGTTGGAAGCACGCGGGCTTACCTTGGACAAATTAATGATGGTGGATAAATATGCGGTGATCGGTAATCCAATCGCACATAGTAAATCGCCATTGATTCATGCTGCTTTTGCCCAGCAAACTGGACAGAGTATGAGTTATGAGGCTATTCTGGCGCCATTAGATGGGTTTGAGAATACGGTAGAAACGCTTAGGGAAAATGGTTATAAGGGACTGAATGTCACGGTGCCATTTAAGTTTGAGGCTTTGAAGTTTGCTTCTGCACATGGCAAGGTGAATTCTTTTGCGGCGAGGGCCGGTGCATCAAATACTCTGATATTTAATATGGATGCAGGGGTTATTGCAGACAACACAGATGGTGTGGGGCTAGTGAACGATATCACTAATAATATTAAGTTTGATATCCGTCATAAAAGGGTGCTGGTGCTAGGTAGTGGCGGTGCGGCTTATGGGATTCTTCAGCCGCTGGTCGAAGCGGCCCCGGACTCTATTGTGATTGCTAATCGCACCTTTGCTAAGGCGGAAGAGGCGGCCAATCGTCTTGCTGAGATTGTTCAAGCAAGCAACAGTGCCATCTTGAGTTTACCTAAGCGATTTGAGGAGTTAGATGGTTTGCAGTTTGACTTAATCATCAATAGTACATCCGCTGGTTTGACCGATACCGCTCTGCCTATTTCCGATACAATTTTTGCTGAAGGTTGCTTGGCTTACGACATGATGTATGGTCGTGAAACGCCATTTATGGCTCAGGCACGCCGCAATGGTGCGCAAGTGGCTGACGGGCTGGGTATGTTGGTAGAGCAGGCTGCCGAGGCATTTTATTTATGGCGCGGCGTGCATCCTGACACTAAGCCGGTGATGGATAAAATAAGGGCACTGGCAAGATGATTACTTGGTTGATGAATAGTAAACCTAATGCAGCGCCGCTGAGTGTAGGTGCTTATTTAGAGCGTGCGGCTGTGCTTTTTATTGCTTTTGTGCTGTTGTATCAGGTTTGGATATTTTTGCATATTTGCTGGTGGGTTAAATTTAACCCTTCTTCTAGCGCCTTCATGGAAGACCGCTTGGAAATTATTCAGGAAAATCGTCCGGATGCCGAGCTGAAATATAAATGGGTGGATTATGAAAAAATATCTAATCATTTAAAACGTGCGGTGATTGCCTCAGAAGATGCAAAATTTCTTGATCATGAGGGTTTTGATTGGGATGGTATACAGAAGGCTTATGAAAAAAACCTGAAAAAAGGCAAGATTGTGGCTGGCGGCTCGACCATTAGCCAACAGCTGGCAAAAAATCTGTTTTTATCCACCAAAAGAACGCCTTGGCGCAAAGGGCAAGAGGCCATCATTACGATCATGTTGGAAAACGTCATGTCTAAACGGCGCATTTTAGAGATTTATCTAAATGTGATCGAGTGGGGTAATGGGGTGTTTGGCGCCGAGGCTGCTGCGCGGCATTACTACAAAACGAGTGCAGCAGGATTAAGCAAAGGGCAGGCGGCGAGGCTGGCGGCAATGATCCCTAATCCACGTTTTTACGATAAGCATCAGTACACTCGTTATTTGAATAGGCGCACAGGCACGATACAGGCAAGAATGCACATGGTGCCAGTGCCTTAAGCTAAGTATGGCGTGCGGATGACTAAAGTTTTGAGATGTGTCCGAGGCAGGATTGATCACTCACGTTAAACGGAGAGGTGCATGCAGTCAGTAGAAGATTTTTTTAATTCGATTGTTCGCTTACCTAGCCTGCCTAAAGTGGTGCAAGAGGTGATGCAGATGCTCAGCAATGATAATGTTGATATTAATCAGCTGGCGAGCATTATTGAGCAAGACGCAGTGATTGCCGCTAAGGTGCTGAAAATGGCCAATTCATCATTTTATGGGGTGACGCGAGCTGTTAAAAATATCGACGATGCGGTTGCTATTTTGGGCTTGGCTAAGCTTCGTTCTTTGGTCATTGCTAGTGGAGTTACTGGGGCGATTGCTCATGTGCCTAGCTTGGATTTAAAAAGATTTTGGAGCCACAGTTTGCTTGCCGCTAGCATCAGTCGTGACATTGCCAAGCAGTTGGGCCGAGATGCTGAAGTGGCATATGTCGCTGGCCTATTACACAATATTGGTGATTTGTTGCTGCATTTGGTGTCGCCCGAGGTGTCGCTGCAGGTAGATGCCCTGTGTGAGGGTGCTTGCGCGGAAAAGCGGCGCTTGGCAGAGCGTGACGTAATCGGTTTAGATCATTGTCAGATTGGCGAAGAGCTTGCGCTGCGCTGGGGCTTTCCATCCGAAATTTCACGCGCATTGCATTACTATGCGACGCCACTGGATAAAGGTGCATGCGGAGTTGCGCCTGTGGTTTATATCGCGGTGCAGATTGCACAAGGGCTGGTACGGGGAGATGAGGCGAATGCCATCGTTGCGTCTTTAAACCCAGAAGTGATTCAGCATTTGCAGTTTAGGGTGGATGCTTGGGCGTTGTTGATTGAGCACTACCGAGGGTTGCTGCAAGAAGCTAATGCGATGATGTAGTCTTGAGGTTGCGGCATTGCTGCAACTGGTTTGATAGCGCCAACTAATTATTTATTGCTTTTGAAACGCTGATTAAAATACGCAATCTGTATTTTAATCAGCGTTTGTAGTTTGTTTGCTAAAGCATCAGTTTTAGGTATTTGGCGGTGTAGCTGATCTCGCTTGTTGCAACCTGCTCAGGGGTGCCTTCTGCAATCACCATGCCGCCGCCATCGCCGCCTTCTGGGCCCATGTCTACAATCCAGTCTGCAGTTTTAATCACATCCAGATTATGCTCAATAATCACAATGGTATTGCCCGCGTCGCGTAGGCGGTGAATCACATCTAGTAATAATTGAATATCGGCAAAGTGTAGGCCGGTGGTCGGTTCATCTAGGATGTAAAGCGTGCGGCCTGTATCGCGTTTACTTAGTTCCAGTGCCAGTTTCACGCGTTGCGCTTCCCCGCCCGATAGCGTAGTCGCACTTTGCCCTAGCGTAATGTAACCTAAGCCTACGTCAAGTAAGGTTTGCAGTTTTCTAGCAATCACCGGCTGAGCACTAAAAAAGGCGTGCGCCTGCTCTACGGTCATCCCTAGAATCTCATGGATGTTTTTGCCTTTGAACTGAATTTCTAGCGTTTCGCGATTGTAACGTTGGCCTTTACAAACATCACATGGCACGTAAACATCGGGCAAGAAGTGCATTTCTACGCGTAGCACGCCGTCGCCTTGGCATGCTTCGCAGCGACCGCCCTTCACATTAAATGAGTAACGGCCTGGTCCGTAACCGCGTGCGCGACTTTCTGGTACGCCAGCGAACAAATCGCGAATAGGCGTAAACAGGCCGGTGTAGGTGGCAGGGTTGGAGCGCGGGGTACGGCCAATCGGGCTTTGGTCTACGTCAACCACTTTATCGAAAAATGCTAAGCCGTCGATTTCGCCATAAGGCGCAGGCTCGGTACTGCTGCCGTACAGATGCTGTGCAACGATTCGATATAGCGTATCGTTAATCAGGGTGGACTTGCCACTGCCAGACACGCCGGTGATGCAACTGAGTAAGCCAACGGGCAGCTTTAAGGTTACATCCTTCAGGTTGTTGCCGGTAGCATTGCTCATGGTGAGCCAGCGCTCTGGGTCTGGTGCGGTACGTTTTTTGTTATAGGTGATTTGGCGTTTGCCGCTTAAATATTCACCGGTAACAGAGTTGATGTTTTCTTTAATTTCCGCGGGAGTGCCCTCGGCCACAATACGTCCGCCATGCTCGCCTGCGCCAGGGCCAATGTCGACCACATAGTCTGCGGCCATAATCGCATCTTGATCATGCTCAACCACAATAACGCTGTTGCCAATGTCGCGTAAGCGTTTGAGTGTGTCCAACAGGCGGTCGTTATCGCGCTGGTGCAGGCCAATTGATGGCTCATCCAGCACATACATCACGCCGGTTAGGCCGCTGCCAATTTGTGATGCTAGTCTAATGCGTTGCGCTTCGCCGCCTGACAGGGTTTCGGCTGAGCGAGACAGTGATAGATACTCTAGCCCAACGTTAGTGAGGAATTTTAAGCGGTTGCTAATCTCTTTAACAATCTTATCTGCAATTGCGAGCTTGGCGCCAGTTAATTCGAGTGAGTCAAAGAAAGTAAGTGCTAACTTTAATGGCACTTGGCACACTTCATGAATGTTTTTGTTGCCCACTTTTACGTGGCGCGCTTCTTTGCGTAAGCGTGTGCCTGCACAGTCCGGGCAGCTTTGCGAGTTGAGGTATTTTGCCAGCTCCTCGCGTACGGTTTGTGAGTCGGTCTCATGATAACGGCGTTGAAGGTTATTTAAAATGCCTTCAAAGGTGTGGATTTTTTGATAGAACACACCGCGCTCATTCAGGTATTTAAACGGGATTTCCTCTTTGCCGCTGCCGTTGAGCAGTATTTTTTGAATAGGCTCTGGCAACTGTTCAAACGTCGTATCTAAATCGAATTGGTAATGTGCTGCCAAGCTGGCTAGCATCTGGAAATAAAACTGGTTACGCTTATCCCAGCCTTTAATTGCGCCTGAAGCCAATGATAAGTGCGGGAAGGCAACCACGCGTTTCGGGTCAAAGAAGTTGATGTTGCCTAAACCATCGCAAGTTGGGCAGGCGCCCATTGGGTTGTTGAAAGAGAATAGGCGCGGCTCTAATTCTGCAAGTGAGTAGTCACACACTGGGCATGAGAATTTAGCAGAGAATAGCAGCTCTTTGTCGGTATCCATTTCCACGGCAATCGCTTTACCATCAGCCAAGCGTAACGCAGTTTCAAATGATTCTGCAATACGCTGTTTCATGTCTGGCTTGACCTTAATCCGGTCAATCACGACATCAACGTTATGTTTGGTGGTTTTGGCTAGCTGCGGTAACGCATCCACTTCATATATCTTGCCATCAATACGCAGCCTTACAAATCCTTGCGCTTTCAGTTCTTCAAATAGATCAATTTGTTCACCTTTGCGGTTAGAAACCACAGGCGCCAATATCATGAGTTTTGTATCTTCTGGTAATGCCAATACACTATCAACCATTTGGCTGACTGTTTGTGCCTCAAGTTTGATGCCGTGTTCAGGACACTCTGGGTCGCCAGCACGTGCATATAACAATCGTAGGTAATCATGGATTTCTGTCACGGTACCCACGGTTGAGCGCGGGTTGTGCGAGGTGGATTTTTGCTCAATCGAAATCGCTGGCGATAAGCCTTCTATTAGGTCAACATCTGGCTTATCCATCCGTGCCAGAAACTGGCGCGCGTAGGCTGAAAGTGATTCTACATAGCGCCGCTGACCTTCTGCGTACAGGGTGTCAAAAGCAAGTGAAGATTTACCGGAACCAGATAAGCCAGTAATCACAACCAGCTGATTACGTGGAATATCCAGCGAAATATTCTTTAAGTTATGCGTGCGCGCACCGCGAATGCGAATTAAATCCATATAGCTAAATCCATTGTACTTTTACTCACCTGTGCGTCTGATAAAATAGCCGCGTGTTCACGCAGTATTTTATGATGTAGGTAAAGTTTGTGAAAGAGGTGGTGTTTTGACCCATGAGCCACGCCAGCAAACGCTGCATGCTATAAAATGGGCAATTGACCGTATGCAATTTTATGAAACATTCAGGTTAACATTAAGGCAACCTGCTAATATACCTACTTTTACGCAATTAGCTTAATTATTTTTCATGTCATCAACGCAACATCTCTCATCAGAAAAAATGACCCCGGCAGAAACCCGTGCGACTTTGAGTTTAGCCTCTATCTACGGCTTGCGCATGTTTGGTATGTTTTTGATTTTACCGATTTTTGCAATTTACGCATCCACTTTGCCTGGCAAGCCTAGCAGTTTTATGGTGGGGTTAGCGCTAGGCGCTTATGGGTTAACCCAAGCCTTGCTGCAATTGCCATTTGGCATGGCATCCGATAAATATGGCCGTAAGCCGATGATTTATCTGGGCTTAGCTATTTTTGCCATCGGCAGTTTAGTAGCTGCACTAGCCGGCAGTATTGAAGGCATTATTATTGGCCGCGCTTTACAAGGCGCGGGAGCTGTTTCTGCCGTAGTGACGGCGTTGGTTGCTGATTTGACGCGCGATGAACACCGCACCAAAGCCATGGCCACCATAGGCGTGACGATAGGCGTTGCGTTTTCAGTGTCATTGGTTGGCGGCCCAATTTTGAATCAATGGATAGGCGTGACGGGTATTTTTGCCCTGACAGGTGTGTTGACCTTGGCTGCCATTGCCGTGGTGCGCTTTGTGGTGCCAGACCCAGTGCACAGCCATTACCATTCTGATGCTAGCGCTACGCCTGCTAAGTTAAAGGATGTACTTAACAATAAGCAGCTATTACGTTTGAATTATGGCATTTTTGCCTTGCATGCCGCCCAAATGGCGATGTTTGTTGTTGTCCCCTTTGCTATTGTGAGTGCCAGTGGTATGCATGAGAACCAGCATTGGCAGGTCTATTTGCCTATCGTATTGGCATCTTTTGTACTCATGGTGCCAGCGATTATCTATGCGGAAAAGCAATCCCAGATGAAGCGTGTGTTTGTCATTGCGATTGCCATGATGTTAGTGGCGCAATTGATGTTTTCTATATCGATACATTACTTCTGGGGAATCGTGGCCTCACTCACCGTTTATTTTGTTGCTTTCAACGTGCTAGAGGCTTCGTTGCCATCGTTAATCAGCAAAATCGCCCCGGCTGCAGCTAAGGGTACTGCCATGGGTGTTTACAATACCGCGCAGTCTTTAGGGATTTTTGTTGGGGGGGCATTAGGTGGCTATCTTTCACATGTTTACGGCTTTGCAAGCGTGTTTATATTTTGTGGCATGATGATGCTTTTATGGCTATTATTAGCGCTTTCAATGCAGGCGCCGTTAGCGGTCAGAACCAAAATGTACACCATGGAAGCGTCTGCTGACCAAATGACGGCAGAGGTGGCGGCGAGTGTGCGAAGTAGCCTCACTAAGCTGGCTGGCGTAATAGAAGCTGCAGTGTTGCCGCAGGAACGCACTGTGATATTGAAGATAGATAAATCGTATGATTGGGATGACGCCCAAGTGTATCAATTGTTGAGAGGATAAACATGGCATCAGTAAATAAAGTGATATTGGTTGGTAATCTTGGCCGCGACCCAGAAGTGCGCTATATGCCAAATGGTGAGGCCGTATGTAACTTCAGTATTGCAACAACCGATAGCTGGAAAGATAAATCAGGTGCCAAGCAAGAGCGTACTGAGTGGCACAATATTGTGATGTATCGCAAACTGGCGGAAATTGCGGGCGAATACTTGAAAAAAGGTCGTCCGGTATATGTAGAGGGTCGTTTGCAAACACGTAAATGGCAAACTAAAGAGGGCCAAGACCGCTACACCACTGAAATTATTGCAGACCAAATGCAAATGCTGGGTGGTCGTGATGGTGGTGGTTCAAACGCTAGTTATGATGGTGGCATGGACCAAAGTGCTGACAATGATTACAACCAAGCTCCTAGCCAAGGTCAGGCAAGACAAGCGCCAGCAGCAAAACCTGCCACCAGTGGATCGGGTTTTGATGACTTTGAGGATGATATTCCGTTCTGATCGACACAATTCTAATATTTGTTGATTAATTTTAGAAAAGGCCCTGTTTTTACAGGGCTTTTTTAATTGGTGATGACAAGTCGCCGTCTGGATGGCAATTGCAATAGATTAATCTACTATTTTACCTGCATTGATGTAAACCACGTTATTGGTGATTTGCATAATCTCATCCTTGGAGTGGCTGATATAAATCATGGGGATGTTAATTTCGTCGGCCACTTTCTTTAAAAACGGCAGAATCTGACTTTTTAATGATTCATCCAAAGAAGCTAGCGGCTCATCTAGCATGAGCAATCTAGGTGAGCTCAGAAGCGTGCGGCCAAGCGCCACGCGCTGTTTTTCACCGCCAGATAGTTGGTGCGTAGTGCGTTTTAGTAATGGCTCAATTTCCAGTAAATTGACGATATCTCTTAAATGAAACTGCTGTTCATGCGCAGGAATAAACTTTAGTGGGTAGCGCAAATTATGCTCTACGTTTAAGTGCGGAAATAAGCGTGCATCTTGAAATACCAAGCCTATTCTACGTTGGTGAATCGGTTTATTAATCCTTTTTTCATGGTCAAATACCGTTTCTCCGTTCACCACCACTCTACCCCGATCCGGTTTGCTAATGCCGGCGATCACGTTGAGCAAAGTGCTCTTGCCAGAGCCTGAGGGCCCAAAAATCGCTGTCACGTGCTGATCTAGCGCCAGCGATACATCTAGCTCAAAATCCTGGCGTTTAAGTTTGGCGTTAACTTCAATCATGGCCGTGTCCAATCTGCTGGCTCGCTTTACGTTCCAGCCTATCGCTGATCATGAGCGCCCCTAATGCCAGTGTCATGCTAATAATCACTAAGCGTAGTGCAGCTAAATCGCCATCTGGCGTTTGTGTGAGGGAGTAGATGGCAAGCGGCAATGTGCGCGTCTCGCTTTCGATATTGCCCACAAATGTGATGGTGGCTCCGAACTCGCCCATGCTACGGCTAAACGCCAAAATTAAGCCGGTAATAATGCCGGGCATGGATAAAGGTAGGGTGACCGTAAAAAATACGCTGATGGGGCGAGCGCCGAGTGATTGGGCTGCCAGTTCTAAGCGGCGGTCCACATGGGAAATCGCAAGTCTGATAGAGCGTACCATGAGGGGAAATGCCATCACTGCCGACGCTACAACAGCACCCATCCAAGTGAATGCGATGCTAAATCCAAAGTGTTCATTGAGAAACTTGCCAATCAGACCACTATTGCCGAACAATAGTAATAGCAGGTAACCCGGTACCACCGGCGGCAGTACCAGCGGGAGGTGAATCAAGCTATCTAACAGTGACTTGCCTAGGAAGGATTTTCTAGCCAGCAGCCATGCCACCGCAATCGCAGGAGAGATGATTAATATCACGCAACATACTGCTACTTTTAGTGACAGCAGTAATATGGTGATTTCGGCGGGCGTAAAACTGAAAAACTCCAACATGTGATTATTTGTTATTTTTTCCTAAGAACGTAAAACCGTACTTAGTAAAAATTACTTTCGCCTTATCTGATTTTAAATATTCATAAAAGTCTGCCGACTTTGTGCTTGCGTCTTTAGTGAGCGATAGTGGGTATAAAATTGGCTCATGCGTATTATCTGGAAAGGTGGCAATCACTTCAACCTTGTTTGATATTTTTGCATCGGTTTCATACACAATGCCCACCGCGCACTCCGCTCTTTCTACCAAGGTTAGCGCAGCGCGTACATCTTGCGTGCCCACTATCTTAGACTGGCCAGCATCCAGCCAAGCCAGTGAAGTTAGCGCTTGCTTCGCGTAAATGCCGACGGGTACTGATGCCATTTCTCCCGTACAAAGCTTGCCATTAAATGCGCCAAAAAAATCGAAAGACTTATTCATACTAACATCAAAGCGCTTGGCTAAAGGTGCAATCAGCACAAGATGATTGGTCAATAAGTTAGATACAGTACTATCTTTTAGCGCATGCTTGTCTTTTAGATAATTCATCCATTTTGTGTCTGCAGAAATAAAAATATCTGCAGGTGCGCCATTCTCGATTTGCTTTGCAAGTGCAGATGACGCTGCAAAGGATATTTTAATTTGTGCGCCTTTCTCTTGTTCATAATTCGCTGAAATTTCATTGATGGCATTGGTTAGGCTGGCTGCTGCGAACACTACAACAGCATCTTTGTTATCCGCCGCATGCAGGCTAGGGGCGAATGCTAAGCAAATGCTGACGATTGCTAGTTTTAGGTATAGATTGAATTGCATCATAAACTCCAAAATCTTATGTGAATAATTTAGAACGCGCTGATTTCAAATTGCACGTAAAGGTAGTCGGAATCATCTCGGCGTGTTGGGTCATTTTTGTTGCTTGCGATTTGCGTGGCATTTTTCGTGAAGTTACCTGCCATAAAGTGGGCATAACCAATCGAGGTGTAGATTTGACTATTAATTGGGAAGCGCGCTGTAATGTCGAACTCCTCACCAATGTCGCTACCACTCAGGCCCTTAGTGTCGCGTAGCGTTGCAGGGCCCCAGCTATCGGTGTCACTTTCTAGGCGATACCAGTTGTAGCCAGCATCAATTTTCAGGTTTTTGATAAAGCTTACTTTAGGGTCGAACTCCACTCTTAGCTTGGTTGCGCGTATGTTCGACATTTCCATGGTGTCGCTGTTAGACCATGGGCGTGCAAAGCCAAACAGGCGCTCAAAGCGCTGGTTTTTCTTGTCTGTTGCGTTTTTGTCGCCAGTTGCCACACCATAGAAACCACTTAATCTGGGTTTCCAGGATTGGTCAAACGTATAGCCTACCTCTGCGTTGTAGGCGTAAGCGTCATGATCAATTTTAGTTTTATTGGTTAGGCTGGTGTCTTGCTCACCCCATTGCTTAACGTAATTGGTGTCGTAATCCCAGCCAGTTTTACCTAATACACCGTATGCACGTAAGCCGGCGGTATGGATGGTGCGGTCGATTCTGCGTGTGGCGCTTGTTTCATCTCGGCCATTAAGGTCATATTTAACTTTGTCACCGTCTTGCTTTAGCAAGTAGTAATAAGGTTGTAGGTTAATCACATCAGACCATCTTCTCCAATTGCCCAGCGCGCCATAAAAATGTTGCGCATCATTGTCTTCGTCTGCCTGAACGGTAAATCGTTGCACAGGCTTAAATGCAAATGTTTCTAATTGCCAGTCATTGCTTTGTTGCCCGATGATTGCGCGCACACCCTCGAAGTTGTTGGTGGTGTTGCGATAGCCGTTACGCGCGACTAGTCTTTTATCCCCTTGCTCCAGCGCTTGGCGGCCAACCTTAATGCTAATCGGGCGATTGTTGCCTAAGTCATCTTTACCTAATGGCGTTTCTTTAAAAAACAGTTCCAGATAAGCCTGTACTACTTCACTTTGGTTAACATCGCGTGTGTCGTACTCGCGGCTGAATTGACTGTGATTGCGTCTGGCATCGCCAAGCTCTACGGCAAAACGTAACGGGTCTAAAATATCTTTAATGCCAACATAGGCACGTGTTCTGAGCAAAATTGGGTCGTCTATCACGTCTTTGGCGCGTCTAAAGTCATTGTCGCGGTGCTCGTATCGAATTCTGTGGTCTAAGCCGATATCCAGCCAGTTCGCATCCTCAAGGCCGCTTACCTCTTTTAACCATGTTTTATTAAGCTGTTTTACGTATTTTGGCGGTTCAGTTTCTAATGAAGTGCCATAGCTTTTACGCTCGACATAATATGAGCCATTACTGCTCTCGGCTGCGGATGCGTACTGCATACTTGCCGCTAATAAAATAGGTGCACAAAACGCAGTTGTATATGACTTGGTGCGAAATGGGCTGTGGTTTGCGGTTTTGGAGAGATTTTTCATCTGGGTGAATTGCTGTAATTTTTAAAGAAGACGCAATTTAATCACAAAGCTCGCTATGTTTCAATGGATATAGCGATGGCATTAGCATAATATTTTTGCAGTATTAATGATGGCTGCCCCCCATATTTACTGAATGGCTAGATGCTTTTAAATTTTTAGGCACTATAATTAGCAATATGCTAAATAATCAGATCAAAATTAGAATATCTAATGGGCCTGCAACTGCGATGGGCCCTGGGAAAGCTGAGCTCTTAGCCTTAATCAATGAATGCGGCTCGATTTCAGCCGCAGCTAAGCAAATGAAAATGTCTTACCGCCGCGCTTGGCAGTTGGTGGATGAAGTGAATAAGTGCTTTGATCAGCCACTGGTAGCGAGCAGTGTTGGCGGTAGTCACGGTGGTGGAGCTAAGCTCACTGAGTTTGGCATTAAAGTGTTGGAAAACTACCATGCGCTCATCGCTAAATCTCAAGAAGCTTCTGTGCAGGAGCTTGCATTTATCAGGGCGCATCTCAAAGAGTCCGTTTAAGTGTAAATCGGTGCTTGCTTACAATGTGGCAAAAATTTCACCATCATCAGCTGAGCACAGAGCTGTGCTTGGTTCGCTATCTAATCTTGCTGGAAAGCTAGGTGTAATCAGTTGAAAACTCGCTAATCGATGCTATCTCAAGCAAGCGTTAATGAGTGAAGTCTTTGTTTTAAATCAAATAGTAAGTAATCTTTGATTGATTAAGCGAATTAAGTTTGTTAAATTGCCTAAACCATTGAAAATGGTGTTCAAAACTAATCTACAGTTGGTATGTAATGTGAGTGGGGTCTAGAAGCCGCCTCCAAGGGTTTTGTTATTGGATTAATCCATAATGAAACAAGCATTCCTTAAAGGGGCTAAGGTTTATGTGTGGTGTACTTCACGATGTAGTTAATCTGCATATTCAAAATCTGTACTATATTCGCGGCCAAATCATTCGCGGCCAAATCAAAGTTGACCTGTGTTTAGTTGGTCATCGCATTTAGCGGTTTAAGGTGATGCGGCGATGCTCAACATGAATACACTTGCGTACTTTTTCCGCCAGAAGACTGGGTTTGCCATATTAATACTGGCAGTTTTAGCTTCTGTGTTTAGCTATTATGTTTATACCGAGAAGCAGCTGGATGCAGCCAGTGAGTCTCGCTATGTTTCTCATCAGTTAGCCAGCCAGCTCAGGCAGACCTCAGATGATTTGACGCGGATGGTGCGCTCTTATGTATTGACTGGTGATGCCCGATACAAGCTTTATTTCCAGAATATTATAGATATTCGTAACGGTAAAATCCCGCTTCCCGAAGGGTATTTTCATTCTTACTGGGATATGGTGCTAGTGGGTAAGTTGCCACCGCCATCCACACGTGGCACAGGTATTGCGCTACTAGAGATGATGCGTGATGCCGGGTTTACACAAGGCGAGCTGGATAAGCTCGCTTCTGCCAAGCAATATTCAGATGATTTAACCACCTTGGAATTTGAAGCTATGCGGTTGGCTGAATTGAAAACGCCGGATGTCGATGCGAATCGTTTAAAAGCCGCGCAGATGCTGCTGGATAGTCGTTATCATCAAGCCAAGTCCAAAATCATGGGGCCAATTAACGAAACCTTTTTGATGATGGATCTCCGTACATTAACTGCGGTAGCGCACGCCAAGCGGGTGGCAACACTGTTCCGGGTACTTTTTATATTGGTTGCGTTCTGGTCGATATTCTATATATGGCGAGCCTATCGCACGCTGCATTCAACCCTGGGTGCGGGTGCGGATGAGGTGTATCGGCATATCTTCAGAATCGGTGCCGGTGATTTTTCCATACCCATTATCGTCAAGCCTGAACAAGATAATAGCGTGCTGGCCGAGCTGGCAAAAATGCAAAGTCTATTGCATGCGCATGATGTGGAGCGTACGCATGCGGAGCAAAGTCTGCTTAGAAGTAAAGCGCTTTTGGTGGAGGCGCAACGTATTGCACAGGTTGGCAGTTGGTCACTAGATTGGCTGACAGGGGAATTGATTTGGAGTGAAGAGATTTTTCATCTATTTGAAATTGATAAACACCAGTTCCATGCAAATTATGAAGCGTTTTTAAATGCAGTACACCCTTGCGACCGTGAAGCGGTAGATTGTGCATTCAAGGCGTCGGTTGCGAGCCGTACCCCTTACGAGATTACTCACCGCTTACTGCTGGCTGACGGCTCTGTGAAGTGGGTGCATGAGCGTGGTGCGTCTGATTATGATGCGGCAGGTAATCCCACTTACTCTCGTGGAACGGTGCAGGATGTCACTGAGCGTCAAAATAGTGAGGCACTCATCCGAAAAACCGAAAGTTATCTCACCAATATTCTTAACTCAGTTGAAGAAGTGATTTGGACTGCGAGCGCGCCAGACTTTAGGGTGAATCACGTGAATGCCGCGATAGAAAAGCTTTGCGGTTTATCGCAGCAAGCGCTGATCGATGATATAGCAACGTGGATTAACCTTATTCATCCCGATGATCGTGCGCAGGCCCAATTGGTGATGGGGGCTGTTTTTGAGCAGTCCCGCGTGGCGCTGGAGTATCGCATTGTATTGGCTGATGGTACGGTGCGCTGGGTGTCTGATAGTCGCCATGTGGTGTATGGAGAGCAAGGCGAGTCCGCCGAGTTGGTTTGTGTTATTCATGATGTGACAGACAAGCGGCTGGCAGCAGATGCTGACCGTGAAAGTAAAGAGCGAGTGATTCAGATGTTGGAGACCAGCCCAATCGCTGTACGCATTGCCACGTCATCCGGCGATAAGGTCTTGTTCGCGAATAAACGTTATACCGAGCTGATTAATTGCCCGGCAGAAACGGTGATGGGGCGTAACCCTAAATTTTATTATGCGCATGCCGATGAGTACGAGGCGTTGTTGGCGCAGGTGAATAGTGGGCACGCTATCAATGATAAATTGATTCAGCTGATTGTGGATGGTAAAGGTCCGGTATGGGTGATGGCCTCCTACCGCCCAGTACATTATGAAGGGGCAGCCGCTATATTAGGCTGGTTCTATGATGTCACCGATTTGCGGCGGGCGCAGGATGCGTTGCTGCTGAGCGAGGCCCTTGCAAAGCAATCGCTGGAGGAATTGAAGTACCAGAAGTATGCACTAGATAAGCATGCCATTGTTGCCGTCACGGATGTGAAGGGGCGCATTACATATGCTAATGATAAATTCAGTGAAATTAGCGGTTATTCGATCGAAGAGTTGATCGGGCAAGATCATGCCATTCTAAACTCTGGTTATCATCCCAAGGGATACTTTAAAGAAATGTATCGTATCGTAGCTAACGGTCAGGTTTGGCATGATGAAATATGCAATCGTGCTAAAGATGGTCGTTTATATTGGGTGGACACCACGATAGCGCCCTTTCTCGGCGATGATGGCAAGCCACAGAGTTACATTTCCATCCGCACCGATATTACACAGCGCAAGGCGGCGGAAGATAAAAGTAATTACTTAGCGCTTTATGACCCATTGACCAATCTACCCAATAGGCGCTTATTGTTAGATCGGTTAACGCATGCACTGGCCTCTGCTACGCGTACCGGACGTGGCGGTGCTTTACTGTTCCTGGATTTAGACCACTTTAAGACCTTGAACGATACCTTGGGCCATGATGTGGGTGATTTGTTGTTGCAGCAAGTTGCTGAGCGCCTGATTGCCTGCGTGAGAGAAGGCGATACGGTTGCCCGCTTGGGCGGTGATGAGTTTGTGGTGATTCTGGAGGGCTTGAGCGAGCAGCAAGTTGAGGCGGCAACTCAGGCAGAAGTCGTAGGGGAAAAAATCCTGACTAGGTTTATTCAACCTTTTCAGTTTAAAGGTTATGAGTATCATATTACGTCTAGTATCGGCATTGCATTATTTGGTAAAAACAACCTGAAATCAGACGAGCTGTTAAAGCAGGCTGATATTGCCATGTATCAAGCGAAGAAATTGGGGCGTAATGCACTGAGCTTTTTTGACCCCAAAATGCAAGAGGGGATACAGGCGCGTGTGGATATGGAGCATGAGTTACGTAAAGCCCTTGATAAAAACGAGTTTCAGCTGTTTTATCAAATGCAGGTTGGCCTTGGTGACCGCGCCGTGGGGGCGGAAGCGCTGATTCGCTGGGTGCATCCGGAGCGCGGATTAATTGCGCCAAATGAGTTTATACCCATTGCGGAAGACTCCGGCATGATTCTGTCGATAAGTGCATGGGTGCTGGATTCAGCCTGTGCACAATTAAAACGTTGGGAGTCGGGGGAGCTTACGCGTGATTTAACGCTTTCTGTGAATGTCAGTGCTAAGCAATTCCGTCAGGCGGATTTTGTAGAGCAAGTGACCATGGTGGTTGCGCGTCATGCGATCAATCCCGCGCTCCTGAAGCTGGAGTTAACAGAGACTGCATTGCTGGATCATATTGAAGACGCAATTCAAATCATGAATGCGTTGAAGGATGTTGGCGTAAGGTTCTCATTGGATGACTTTGGTACAGGCTATTCTTCTCTGCAGTATCTCCGCTTGTTACCGCTTTACCAGCTGAAGATAGACCGCTCATTTGTGCAGGACATCGCAAGTAAGAGCAGTGATCAGGCGATCGTGCGGACGATTATCGCCATGGCGCATACTTTAAACCTGAACGTGATTGCAGAAGGGGTAGAAACGCAAGTGCAGCAGGGCATACTGTTGGATAGTGGCTGCATGTATTATCAGGGGTATTTGTTTAGCCAGCCTGTTCCCGTAGATGTGTTTGAAGGCTTGCTCTGATGTTGTCTAGCCTGTTGCGTTGATGGCTAGTCTCGGCTGGCTTGTCTAACTGAGTTTATCTCATTGTAGTGGCGTAAATGCCACTAAATTGTATCAAGTATGCTGTAAAGTGTTAAAATCGTACAAGGCGATTGGTTTTAAAGGCAAAAAAGCAGAAAAGTGTGAAAAATCAGCTTATTTGATTTTGCTTGAGCGTACTGCAAAAGCCATCGTCATTTGTGCCATCGTCATTTGTGCCATCGTTATTACTGTTTACAAGCCCGCGCTATACGGGCTTTGTTGTTTGTGTGTTTTGTTGTTGCAATGTCTTTTCGTTGTTGCAACCAATGAGTTATCTAAATGAGCCCAGTCCAAAAAATTATTACTGATGATGTGCGCATCATCGAAATCAAAGAGCTGACGTTGCCGTCTGTGCTGTTGGATAAACTTGAGCCTAGCGCAGCCACCACGGATATGATCGTCAAAACCCGTGCGGATATACACCGTATCCTGCATAGTGCAAATGACCGCCTGCTGGTGGTGATTGGGCCGTGTTCTATTCATGATTATGCGGCAGGTATCGAGTATGCAAAGCGTTTGCTAGAGCAATACCACAAGTACAGTAACGAGCTGTTAATCGTGATGCGGGTTTACTTTGAAAAACCACGCACCACTGTCGGCTGGAAAGGCCTGATTAATGACCCGCATCTGGATGGAAGCTTCAATATCAATGCGGGTTTGGAGTTGGCACGGCGCTTCTTGCTGGAAGTGAACGCACTAGGCTTGCCAGCCGCCACCGAGTTCTTAGATACCATCACGCCGCAATATACGGCAGACTTGGTGAGCTGGGGCGCGATTGGTGCGCGCACGACAGAATCCCAAATTCATCGCGAGTTGGCTTCAGGCTTGTCTTGTCCGGTTGGTTTCAAAAATGGTACCGATGGTAATATCCGTATTGCAGTTGATGCGATTAAAGCAGCGGCTAGCCCGCACCACTTTTTGTCGGTAACCAAAGAAGGTCGCTCAGCCATTATTTCCACCACTGGCAATGAAGATTGCCATGTGATTTTACGCGGTGGTAAAACCCCTAACTACGATGCGGCAAGTGTAGAAGCGGCCGCTGTTGAGTTGGCACAATCTGGCCTTAACGCCAAGGTGATGATTGATTGCTCTCACGCTAATAGCCAGCGCCAGTATCAGTTACAGGCGCAAGTGGCTGCAAACGTAGCAGAGCAGTTGCATGCGGGTGATGATCGCATTATGGGCTTGATGATTGAGTCGCATCTGAAAGCTGGGCGTCAGGACCATGCCCCAGGTTGCGAATTGGCCTATGGTCAGTCGATTACCGATGCGTGTTTAGGCTGGGAAGAGACATTGCCGCTATTGGATCTGCTGGCAGAAAGCGTGAAAGCGCGCCGCCTGAAGAATCAGCAAGATGATGATAGTGATGAGTAAGACTTGGTAGTGTTTGCTGGTTAAATCTCAGGCGGTTTTAGCTGCAATAAAATTGCAATGGATTCAGGTATAATCGTGGGTTATTTAACGTATTAAGAATGGTGATTTTCTATGCCTATTTACGATTATCAATGTAGTAGCTGTGGACACAAAGCAGAGGTCATGCGCAAAGTAAGTGCTGCAAGCGTAGAGGCTTGCCCGCAATGTGCCAAGGAGACGTTCTCCAAGCAGTTGTCAGCACCGAGCTTTCAGTTAACTGGCAGTGGCTGGTACGCAACTGACTTTAAGGGTGGTGCCAGTAAATCCGCTAAACCAGCAGATTCTGCAGCATCTGAGTCAGCTAGCGAATCCAGTGCAGCGCCAGCGGCTTGCGCCACAGGTTGCGCGTGTCATTAGTGACTGCTGAATAAATCACGCGAATGAAAAAATACTTTATTACAGGCTTGTTAGTGTTAGTGCCGTTGGTGATTACCATCTGGGTGCTCAAGTCCTTCATCGCGGTGATGGATCAAAGCTTGTTACTGTTACCAGAAGCTTGGCATCCGCATACCTTGTTGGGGCGGGATATCCCTGGCATCGGCGCGATTCTAACCGTTTTGATTGTTTTAACCACAGGGCTGATTGCGACCAACTTCTTTGGCATGCAGCTTATTATACTCTGGGAAAAACTGCTTAATCATCTACCAGTGGTGAAGTCGATTTACTCTAGTGTTAAGCAGGTGTCTGATACTTTGTTTTCAGATTCGGGCAATGCGTTCCGTAAAGCAGTGCTGGTTCAGTTTCCGCGGGAGGGTGCGTGGACCATCGCGTTTTTAACCGGCACCCCTGGCGGTGATGTTGCAAATCACTTGCAAGGCGATTATGTCAGTGTTTTTGTGCCAACCACGCCCAATCCAACAAGCGGATTTTTCTTGATGATGCCAAAGGCGGATGTGGTGGAGCTGGAAATGACCGTAGACGAAGCACTTAAATATATTATTTCTATGGGCGTGGTTGCGCCTGTACCTAAGATTCCAAAACTTTTAACTCAATATTCAAACAATTAAATTATGATGCGTACACATTACTGCGGCCATTTAAACCGCGAACACATTGGTCAAACTGTCACATTATGTGGTTGGGCACATCGTCGCCGTGACCACGGCGGTGTTATTTTTATTGATTTGCGTGACCGTGAAGGCTTGGCGCAAATCGTGATTGACCCAGATACCAAAGACGCATTCGCGGTAGCGGAAACTATCCGTAGTGAGTTCGTGCTAAAAGTGGTGTGTAAAGTGCGCGCGCGACCAGAAGGCACAGTTAACCCAAACTTGCCTACGGGCGAGGTGGAAATGTTAGCGACTGAGATTGAGGTACTAAACCCATCACTCACGCCACCGTTCATGTTGGATGATGAAAACCTGACTGAAACCGTGCGTTTAGAGCACCGTTATATTGATTTGCGCCGCCCTGCGATGCAAAAAAACATGATGTTGCGTTATCGCGTGGCTAAAACCTTGCGTGACTACTTGGATGTGAACGGCTTTATTGAAGTTGAAACACCCATGCTGACACGTAGCACACCAGAAGGCGCGCGCGATTACCTCGTGCCTAGCCGTGTGCATCATGGTCAGTTCTTTGCATTGCCACAATCACCACAATTGTTTAAACAATTGTTGATGGTGTCAGGCTTTGACCGTTACTTCCAAATTACTAAATGTTTCCGTGATGAAGACTTGCGCGCTGACCGTCAGCCAGAATTCACACAAGTGGATATTGAAACATCGTTTATGGAAGAAAACGACATTATGGATTTGGTGGAAGAAATGATTCGCCAAATGCTTAAAGCAGTTCAAAACGTAGACTTGCCAGCTAAGTTCCCACGTATGCCATTTGCTGAAGCGATGAACCGTTACGGTTCAGATAAGCCAGATATGCGCGTGACTTTAGAAATCACCGAGCTTTCAGACGTGATGAAAGACGTGGACTTTAAAGTGTTCGCAGGCGCTGCCAATATGGCGGGTGGCCGTGTGGCTGCCTTACGCGTGCCTAACGGCGCGGCAATTAGCCGTTCCGAAATTGATGCCTACACTGAGTTTGTAAAAATCTACGGTGCTAAAGGCTTGGCTTACATCAAGATTAATGACATCACTAAATTGAACGAAGAAGGCTTACAGTCACCAATCGTGAAAAACATTCACGTGAATGCATTGCAAGCGATTATTGATCGCACAGGCGCACAAAACGGCGATATCATATTCTTCGGTGCTGATAAAGCTAAGGTAGTGAATGAAGCTTTAGGTGCATTACGCCTTAAAGTTGGTCACGATAAAGGCCATGTGGATGGCCGCGCATGGGCGCCACTATGGGTTGTGGACTTCCCAATGTTCGAACATGATGAAGATGCTGATCGCTGGGTGGCGTTACACCATCCGTTCACTGCACCAAAAGACGGTCACGAAGATTTGTTAGCAACTAACCCAGGTGCGTGTTTATCAAAAGCGTACGACATGGTGTTAAACGGCTGGGAAGTAGGCGGCGGTTCTGTGCGTATCCATCAGCAAGAAGTGCAATCTAAAGTGTTTGATGCATTAAAAATCAGCCGTGAAGAAGCGCAAGAGAAGTTTGGCTTCTTGCTAGACGCATTGCAATACGGTGCGCCTCCGCACGGTGGTTTGGCATTCGGTTTAGACCGTTTGGTGACATTGATGGCGGGTGCTGAATCTATCCGCGATGTAATTGCATTCCCTAAAACACAACGTGCTCAGTGCTTGATGACCAATGCACCGAACGAAGTGGATGAGAAGCAATTACGTGAGTTGCATATTCGTGTTCGCTCACAGAACCCAGCCGCATAAAATGCATTTCACTTCACGATAACGTTGTTACATCCGCTTGTCGTACTCTTGTACTGTCAACGCGGATGTGTCTGGTGCTCGTATCGCGAATTGCATTCTGGAAGGTTAAGTATTGCTTCTAAATTCGCACATGAACTGGTTGGCTCCAATGTTTTTGGGGTCGGCAGTTCAATGTGTTTCAATATGGTGTAAGCGTTTATGCCTTTAAAATCTCTTATCCGCACTATCCCCCATTACCCAAAACAGGGTATTCAGTTCCGCGATATCACCACTTTACTTAAAGACCCCGTAGGTTTTCGTATGGTGATTGATGCGTTTGCACAGCATTATGCTAACCAGCCTATAGATAAAATTGCTGGCATAGAGGCGCGCGGCTTTATTGTTGGCGCTGCCTTGGCGTATAAGCTGGGCGTGGGGTTTGTGCCGATACGTAAATCTGGCAAATTACCTGCAGAAACGATTGGGCATGATTACGCTTTGGAGTACGGTGCTGACCGTGTGGAGATTCATACCGATGCAATTGCGCAAGGCGAGCGCGTGCTGTTAGTGGATGACCTGATTGCGACAGGCGGCACTGCTGAGGCCTCAGTGGCTTTGCTGCAAAAACTTGGTAGCGTGGTGGTTGGTTGTGCTTTTGTGATTAATTTGCCGGATCTAGGCGGATCACAACGCTTAGCTGATGCTGGGCTGGTGCCTTATTCGCTATGCGAGTTTGAAGGCGATTAATCATCTATTTCATCTGTTTGCGCTAGTTACGCGATGCTGCAAAGATGTTAAAGTGTATCAATTAATGTCGCCGAAAGCTTATCGGCTTAACTACTTCAATTTACTAAAATCATACTATGCCAGTTACCCAACTTAATCATTACAACTTACGCACGCCTTACGAGACGATGCTCAAGCTCAAGGACTTTTACTGTGATGTACTTGGTTTAAAGGTTGGGCCGCGTGAGGGCTTTACCAGTAGAGGTTTTTGGCTATATATTGGCGATACGCATGTGCTGCACTTGGCCGAGTATCGCGGTGAAGGGGAGCCATTAACCAATGTGCTTACCACCATAGATCATATTTCATTTACCTGTACGGACCTGCCTGCAATGGAGGCGCATTTAAAAAGCCATGGTATTCAATACACCACCCGAGACTTGCCGGTGCTGAACGTGAGGCAAATCAATTTTAAAGATCCGGTAGGCAATGGCATAGAGTTGTTTTTTTATATGGAAAATGAGCGTGTGTAATGCGGTGGTGTTGCTTTCTCTGCTAGTCGTTAGCCTATAGAACTATTTGGTAAAGTTACTTGTCTTAGGTTTGTTAAAATAAATATTGTTTGGGAGCGTATCGTATGGTTATGCAGTTTCAAAGATGGGTAGGTAAACTTGCTGTTGCGGTGGGGTTGTCTCTAGCTTTTATTGCTAATACTTATGCAGAGGCCGACCCTAAACTATGGGCAGTAATGAAAGAAGCTTTCTTCGCAAAGCGTGAAATGAAAGAAGTGGACTTTATCAAGATTGAAGCGCCTAAGCGTGCTGAAAGTGGCGCGCAGGTACCTGTCACCTACAGTATTGATCGTGCGGCGGCTAACGGTGTGGTCATCAAAAAGTTATATGCGTTTGTGGATGCAAACCCGATTCCATTAACCGCTACTTATCATTTAACGGATGCGCTGGGTGATTTTCAATTATCAACACGTATTCGCTTTGAGACTGACGCTTACGTGCGTTTAGTTGGTGAAACTGAAGATGGCAAGCTCTATTTAGGGTCACGTGTGATTCGTGCCGCTGGCGGCTGTGGCGGGATGGTAGAGAATAATGAGGCAGAGATTCGCGCTGCTGCAGGCCGTATTAAAATGAATGTAGAAACGCCTGCCAAGTTTGGCACACCAACCATGGCAACTTTTAATATCAAGCATATTATGCGCACAGGCCTGCAACGCGACTTGGTGTCTCAAGGCTATGTACCGGCGTTTTATATTAATAAGGTTGATTTTGCTTATGATGGTAAGCCACTGATGACTGTAGATGTCGGGGTGGGTACGGCAGAAGACCCTTATTTCAAATTTAGTTTTATTCCCGCTTCAGCAGGCAAGTTGGAGGCAGTAGCGACAGATAATGAAGGTAAGACATTTAGCCAACAATATGATGTAAAAATATAACGTTAAAGTTGAGAATTAATAATGAAATGGCCTCCAATGTGAGGCCATTTTTTTTGACCATGATTAAAATGTGGAAATTGTTTATCTGAAACAGATAATGCGATGTTAAAATTAGGCTATTGAAAATTAAGGACTATTTGATGAAAAGCTATCGTAAAGAACTTTGGTTCAACCCACCTACACGTGTTGCATTTATCCGTATTACTGAGCAAATTCGTGAATGTTTGCGTGAAAGTGGCGTGCGTGAAGGGCTGGTGTTAGTCAATGCCATGCATATTACAGCCAGCGTGTTTATTAATGATGATGAGCGCGGCTTGCACCATGACTATACGCAATGGTTAGAGCGTCTTGCGCCACATGAGCCAGTGAGCAGTTACCGTCACAATGATACGGGTGAAGATAACGCAGATGCGCATATGAAGCGCCAAATCATGGGGCGTGAGGTTGTAGTAGCGGTTACCAATGGCGATTTGGATTTTGGTCCTTGGGAGCAGATATTCTACGGCGAGTTTGACGGTAGACGTAAGAAGCGTGTACTAGTGAAAATTATTGGTGAATAAAGCCAAAATAACACCGTATGGCGATGTTGTTTTGATTTTATAGAGATTAAGTGAAGTAAAGATGATGAAGATACCCGAACTTTTGGCCCCAGCGGGCGATTTAGACCGTATGCGTACTGCATTTGATTATGGTGCAGATGCCGTTTACGCAGGGCAGCCACGCTATAGCTTACGCGCGCGCAATAATGATTTTACGATGGCCAACCTTGAAATTGGCATTAAAGAAGCGCATGCACGCGGTAAGAAGTTTTTTGTGGCGAGCAATATTGCACCGCATAACGCAAAAATTAAAACCTATATGGCAGATATGGCGCCTGTGATTGAGATGCGCCCTGATGCCCTGATTATGTCTGACCCTGGTTTGATTATGATGGTGCGTGAGAAGTGGCCTGAAGTACCGGTGCATTTGTCTGTACAGGCCAATACTGTGAATTATGCGACGGTGAAGTTCTGGCAGTCGCTAGGCTTAACGCGCGTGATTTTATCGCGTGAGTTATCTCTGGATGAAATTGAGGATATTCGTCAGCGCTGCCCCGAAATGGAATTGGAAGTTTTTGTGCATGGCGCTTTGTGTATTGCATATTCTGGGCGTTGCTTACTCTCGGGTTATTTTAATCAGCGAGACCCTAACCAAGGCACTTGTACCAATAGCTGCCGTTGGGATTATAAGGTGCATGATGCGGCAGAAGATGCTGCAGGGGTGATCCGTTTAGATGAGTTTGATTTTAAAGCGGAGATGGAAAAATCCAGCTTGTCTGGCTGTGGCAGTTTGCCGCGCCATCCATTGGCAGATAAAGTTTATCTGATTGAGGAAAAAGGCCGCCCAGGTGAGTTGTTGCCAATTGAAGAAGATGAGCACGGCACTTATATCATGAACAGTAAAGACCTGCGTGCCATTGAGCATGTCGAGCGTTTGATTAAAATGGGGGTGGATTCGCTCAAGATTGAAGGCCGTACCAAATCACGCTATTACGTGGCACGTACTAGCCAAAATTACCGCAAGGCCATTGATGATGCATTGGCTGGCCGTCCATTTGATTGGAACTTGCTGGGGGATTTGGAGAACTTGGCTAATCGTGGCTATACCGATGGTTTTTATCAGCGCCATCACACGGCAGAGCATCAAAATTACAAGCAAGGTTACTCTAGTTCCAGCCGTAGTTTGTATGTCGGTGACGTGGTCGCGTATGACGCAGAAAAAGGCCTGGCTGATGTTGAGGCGCGTAATAAGTTTGCCGTGGGTGACCGTCTGCAGGTGATTCACCCAACGGGTAATCAGGACATTGTTGTGGAAAGCCTATTTAATAAAAAGGGTGAACCGATACAAGAGGCTTCAGGTAGTGGCTACTATGTGAAGTTGCCAATCGTTGCCGGGGACTTAAGTAATGCGATGGTAGTGAAATATCTGTAAATTGGTAGTTTGATATAAAAAAGGGAGCAATTGCTCCCTTTTTTATTGCTGAAATCAAATTACTTATTCATTACGTACATTGTTACTTCAAAGCCGAAACGCATTTCAGTTGCTGATGGTGATGTCCACATAATCGTTCTCCATAAAAAATAGTTTTAATTTAGAACCAGCATTTTTATACACATTAGCCTGGTTCGTGAAAGTGATTATGCGCGTATGTACCGATTTGCAAGCTATATGTATTCATGATTGATGCTTCATATTAATCATGAGAGCGCCCTCAGTTACTTAACATATATGGCTAATCGCGATCAATTATTTTGGGGTGGGCTGTGTTGAATAATGGTCATCAATAATACCTTACTAATTTAGTCAAAATTAACGGTTGACATATTAAATGAGAATCATTATCATTTAATTAACTTCTGGATTGGAGTAAATCATGAGTAAGCAATTAATTATTAGCCAAGCAAAGCTAACCGGTAATGAGGATTGCAAAGTGCTGTACAACAAAGCTAAAGACATTGTTGAGCTGGAAATTGGTGATACGTCTTTACGGCTTGAGGTGCGCAATTTTTTTATGATGAATGAAATGATGCGCAAAGCAGTGGCGAGATTGGTGATGCAAACAGAGTTGCATCAGGCGTAAGTGTTAAGTCAAATTACAAGCGAGTAAAAACATGCAAAAACAAGTTTCATCATTAAAGACGCCAAGTGAATTGTTTGACCCAGAGTTGCCAACTGCTAAAGAGTTAATGGCGGCAATTTGCTGTGTCGCTACGCAATACGCACTGAAGCCGTCGCAAGAGTTGGCGATATTGGCCAGTGATTTAGCCAATAAGCTGACGGCGCCAGAATATGCAGATAGCAAGTTAATAGAAGATATTGCCGAGCGTTTGGTGCAGCAATGGGCGCGTATCGTGAGTGAATACGGTGCCGAAGATAGCTGGTTGCTAGCTAGCCATCGCACACTGCAATAAGTTAATTAATATCAAATAAATAGATAAGGAAACAAGATGTCACGATTTATTGGCCCAAGATTAAAGGTGATGCGCGCACTGGGGATTGATTTGCCAGGCTTATCACGTAAAACGATAGAAGCGCGCCCGACGCCACCTGGCCAGCATGGTAATAAAGCCTCACGCAAGCGTCGCTCTGACTTTGGGGTGAAGTTGCATGAAAAGCAAAAAATACGCTTTAACTATGGACTGACTGAAACACAAATGCGCAGATTGATTTTAGACGCGCGTAAAGGCAAAGAGCCAACTGGTGAAAGATTGTTGCAGTTGTTAGAGCGCCGCATGGATAACGTGGTATTTCGTGCAGGGTTTGCACCTACTGTGATTGCTGCTCGCCAGTTGGTCAGTCATGGGCATCTTATGTTGAATGGCAAGCCTGCCAATATCCCTTCGATACGCTTAAACGTAGGGGATGAGATCACGATTAAAGCAAAAAGTAAAAATATACCTATGGTGGTTGAAACGATTAAACAGCCTTCACTGGAGCGTCCGGAGTGGCTAGCTTGGGAGGCGGATAAACAGTTGGTAAAAGTGGCGCACTTGCCGGCGATTACTGATGTGCCTTTCCCGGTTGATGTGCAACTGGTGGTTGAGTATTACGCTAACCGCGTGTAACGGTAGCGACAGAATTTAAGCCGCCTACTAACAGTGGCTTGAATGTAGTAAATGCATGGCAACATGCGTCTCCTTGATCTTAATTGGTCATTTAATGGTCGCGTTAGGTTTAATCACTTATGTTAGCCGACCATCTTTTTAAATTGAGCGTATCAATTGGGCCGCCATCATGAAAATTATTACTAATTTAACCTCTAAAGAGCACATGAGTTTTGATATAGCAATCGTGACAGACACTGCGCGTACGCATGAAGACATTAAGATTTCAAGGATTAAGAGATTGCACAGTGATAAGTTATTTACCAACGTAAAAGAGGTGATGATCGACCACGAGAACGAGACTTACATTTTACGTGTGACCAAACAAAATAAATTGATACTCACTAAATAGGTGTGACATGGAAAAAAATAATCAGCAGGAGCTAGCAATGAACAACGAACCGTCATGCTCGCGTGTTTTGTTATCAAAAAATGAAATAGGTCGGATAGTGTTTTGTGAGGGCTGTAGTGTGGCTGAGTTGGAAATTGGCGCAATTAGTTTGCGTATAGAGGGCAGTGCGCTTAATTCCCTAAAAATGTTGCTGGCAGATGCCGCGACTCGATTGACACTATATCAGCAAGAGCAGGCGGTTTATAGCAAGCAAACAGCCATCAATTACAACGTGCATTGATGCGTTCAACTAAATAGAATCAATAACATAGCGCATGATTAGTTAACAAATTGATTGACAAATCTAAATGATAACAATTATCATTGTGCTTCGAGTTTGTTGATGTGTAAGCATCTAAAAAACTTAACCGAATATAAAGTTAGACGAAGATGCTTAATGACAAGAAAAATGCACCTAAACTTGCGCAGGCTACCCCAGTGAAAGAGACCACGAGTGAGGCTTTATTCGCAGGTGCACGTGAGTTGGTGATTAAGCATTTTGGTGAGGATTACCGTTTAAGACTCACGAATCAAGGTAAGTTGATTTTAACGAAGTAGAGCTGATAGCGACCAATGAAAATTGGTTTTTTGCAATAGGATGGGAGGAAGATATGGTGTCAAATTCAGAACTAGTGGTGAATCCTCATTTCTTCTTGGATCCTGTTGTGAGCAGTGTAGAGGGTAGCAATAAGCAAAATGTAAAAGCTGCGCCGCTTAATGCATACGCTAGTACAGCATCCTCAGCAGAAGATAAAGTTTCTTATAAGTGGCTAGTCACCGTGTTAGTGCTGCATATGGCAGGGCTGATAGGCATTCTTTACGCTAAGCCGGAAACTGTTGAGCTAGAAAAGCCACAGACGCCGATGATGGTGAGTTTGGTGAGCCATGTTGAAAATATGCCGGAAGAAAAACCGTTGCCAGTGGTTGAGCAAAAGCCGGTAGTTAAAAAAGCCGTTGTTAAACCGCAGAAAGTGGTAGAGCAACCACGCGTAGTGAACGATGATGCAGCGAGAAAAATCGAACAAAAAGAGCCTGTGACAACAGAGAAGGTAGAAACACCAGTTGTTGCAGAAAATACACCAACCGATGCACAGCCAGCGGCGAAGGCTACAGATGTCGTAGCTGAAGTGGCAAAGGCAAAAGTAGCGCCTGAGCCAGCGATTGAGCCACCGAGTTTTGGTGCGGCTTACCTTAATAACCCTGCCCCGGCTTACCCTATGTCAGCCAGACGTATGGGCGAGCAAGGCAAAGTATTGCTCAAAGTATTGGTGTCAGAAGAAGGCAAAGCTACCACTGTGCAAGTGGATAGAAGCAGTGGTCATAGCAAGTTAGATGAAGCAGCTGTTGAAGCGGTGAAGAAATGGAGCTTTGTGCCGGCAAAACGCAGCAACAAACCAATGAGCGCATACGTATTAGTGCCAATCAACTTTTCACTGAATAGCTAAGTTACAAGATTTAAGCCGTAAGATTAATGTACAGATTACAAATGAAGCGAGGTAAATGATGCAAAACGGGTATGAATTTAATAGTTGGGAATTTATCACGGCTGGCGGACCAGTTTCTATACTGGTAGCTTTGGTGCTGTTGGTGATGTCTGTTGCAAGCTGGTATTTTATTGTGACAAAAAGCATTGCAGTATGGCGCACACGTAGTGCCTATAAAGCTTACCTGGCTGCATTTTGGCAAGCACCAAGTTTAGCGGCTGCGGTAAAGCAAGGTCAGCAGGCTTCAGCGACAGGCATGGCGAGATTGGCAGAAAAAGCAGTTCTTGCCGCTGAACATCATAAATTACACGCAGCTAAAGCCGTAGAAATTGTTGCGCAAGACGAATTTGTTGCACGTGCAATGAACCGCAGTATTGCTGAAGAAAGTGCAAACATGGAGAGCGGCCTTACCGTGTTGGCATCTGTTGGTAGTGTGTCTCCATTTGTGGGTTTGTTTGGTACGGTTTGGGGTATTTACCACGCACTGGCAAGCATTAGCTTAAGTGGTCAGGCAACGCTAGATAAAGTGGCAGGCCCAGTAGGTGAGGCATTGATTATGACGGCATTTGGTTTGGCGGTGGCGATTCCTGCTGTGCTGGCATACAACGCAATTGTACGTAGCAACCGTGCCTTGTCTGCTGAATTAGAAAAGTTTGGCTATGAGCTACATACCTTGATTATTACTGGTGCAGTCATGAGTACTAAGCGTGATGCGCACAAGCACCATGATGCCGTACAGCAAACCATGCATGTGGTGGGTGCATCAGCATGATAGGGTCAGGTCATAACGCAGGTGTTTCATCTCATTCAGCCCCTATGTCTGAGATTAATACAACACCATTAGTCGACGTGATGTTGGTGTTGTTGGTGATATTTATTATTACTGCGCCGCTACTCACGCATGCGGTAAAGATTGATCTGCCACAAACCAGCAGTCAGCCTATTCCTGAAAAACCTGAGGTGATTTCAATTGCGATTGATGGGGCAGGTAAAATGTACTGGAATGATGCAGCGCTAGTGGATGGTGAGTTGAAAGTAAAGTTGCAGGAAGTGGCGCAAAAGAAACCACAACCTGAACTGAATATCCGCGCAGATAAAGAAACGCGTTATCAGATTTTGGCTGAAGTAATGGCTGATGCACAAAATGCAGGAGTCTCTAAATTAGGCTTTGTCAGCGAGAGTAAGTAGTTGCTAACTTAATTGATAGGAAATGGCGCAATAGTAATTGCGCCATTTTTTTTGCGCTTAATGTATATGGGTTATGGGCTCTATGCCTTTGTAATCGGCATGCGCTTAGTGCTCAACCCACTACCTGCAACGCATGAGGTAATCTGGGCCAGATAGAAGCCGAAACTCATCGTTTATTGTTGATGATTTAATTCTGACCGTGCTTTTTTGATCACCTGCATTGCTGCTGATACGCCTAAGCTTGCCATGATTGCTGCCACTACCAGATCAGGCCATGCGCTTTTGCTCCCCCATACGCCCAGTGCGGCCATCATAACGGCCATGTTGCCGATAGCATCATTTCTGCTGCACAGCCATACCGATTGCATATTGGCATCCTCGTCGCGGTAGGCATAAAGCATCATAGCGACGCTTACGTTTGCCAGTAGGGCGATAAGCGCTATCAAGCCCATAGTCTCAGCTTTAGGGGTTGCATCGTGCAGCGTAGACCATACGGCTGTGACGAGTATCAATAATCCAAAGCTACCCATGGTTAGCCCTTTAAGCAAGGCAGTACGCGCGCGCCATGCAAGGCTCATGGAGAGCGCCGCTAAAGAGACCCCATAGTTTATGGCATCGCCAAAAAAGTCGATTGCATCTGCCATGAGTGATACTGATTCCGCTTGGACCCCACTCAAAAGCTCTACTATAAACATTGATGCGTTGATGATTAACGCAGCCCACAGTATCTTCCGATATTGAGGTGTCAGTTGCTTAGTGCTGCTACATCCACTGCTGCAACAATCTTTAGCCATGGTTTCTCCCTTGGCATATTACCTACTAGAGTTACGATAATACTCTCTTACCAGCCCATACTAAAACAATCATATTGTGGCTAGCATGGGCTGGCTGAGTAGCGGACTAAGGTTTTTGCACAAGGCCTGCACTATCAGTATGTGCGTAGTCGGCTAGATAGGTTTATTGATAGCGCAATGCCTCAATCGGGTTGAGTCTTGCGGCTTTACGTGCTGGGTAAAAGCCAAAGAATACGCCTATGCTGGCGGCCACACCAAAGGCGATGGCGACCGAGTTTACTGAAATAATAATCTCTGCCTTGGTGATGGTGTTCACCATAATGGCTCCACCTACCCCTATCGCAATGCCGATTAAACAGCCGACAATCGAAATAACGATGGCTTCTAGCAAAAACTGCAATAGGATATCTCGCTGACGCGCACCAATTGCCATGCGTATGCCTATTTCACGAGTACGTTCCGTCACTGATACCAGCATGATGTTCATGATGCCGATTCCGCCGACTAGTAAGGAGACAGAGGCAATCGCGCCTAGTAGCAGTGACATGGTCCGTGTGGTTTCTGCGGCAGAGTTGGCAATCGCGGTTAGATTGCGTACCGAGAAGTCACTTTCCGCACCCTCGCGGATATTGTGGCGTTGATTCAGTAAGCTATTTAAGCCTTCTTCCACCATGGACATGGTGTTGTCAGATTCTGCCTGTACCATGATTTGCCTGACGCTGCCTGGGAGTTGGTTGCCAAAGAGCTTACGTTGCGCGGTGGTGAGCGGCACGATAATGGTGTCGTCCTGATCGCGGCCATCTAAGGTTTGGCCCTTGCTATCCAGTACGCCTAAAATCACAAACGGGCTCTGTTTGATACGGATAGTTTTACCGATAGGGTCAATATTGTCGCCAAAGATATTCTGTACGATAGTTTTACCTATCAATGCCACGCGGGTGGCAGAGCGCAGGTCCGATTCAGAGAACGCATAGCCGTCACTTAAACTCCAGCCGCGTATTTCTAAATAACTGGGGGTGGTGCCGATGATGTCGGTATTCCAGTTGTTACTGCCGAATACGATTTGTGCCTTGCCCATAGTGACGGGTGCAACGCCAATAACACCGTCAAGCTCAGTAGCTGCATTTGCATCCTTCACATTCAGTGATGGTGCGTTACCTGTGGCTGATCTCGCACCTCCCGCAGTTGGCGGCCCAGAGAGTACAACAAATAGGTTGCTGCCCATCGCGCTGATAGAGCGTTTAACTGCAGCCTCCGCGCCCTGGCCAATCGCCATCATCAATACTACGGCACTCACGCCTATTACCATGCCTAACATGGTTAGAAACGTGCGTAAGCGGTTAGCGCCCATGGCGTGCCATGCTTCACCTAGCATTGCAGTAAACATTAAATAGCCTCGCTCATTGGTTGCGTGGTGGTCATGCCAATTTGTTTGGTGCGCGTGTCTTGCACAATTCTTCCGTCTAAAAATCGTACTTGGCGGCTGGCGTGTTCTGCAATGTCTGCCTCATGGGTTACTAATACGATAGTGATGCCTTCTTGATTGAGTTCAGAAAATAGTGCCATGATTTCTTCGCTAGTGGTGCTGTCCAGATTGCCTGTGGGTTCATCCGCTAATATGAGTCTGGGCTTGTTTACCAGCGCGCGTGCAATAGCCACGCGCTGCTGCTGACCGCCAGAGATTTGGTTGGGGCGCGAGTTCAGGTATTTAGCCAGACCTACTTTTTCTAATAGTAATTTGGCACGGGCATGGCGCTCAGCTTTATCAACACCAGCATATACCAGTGGTAACGCTACGTTGTCCAGCAGGCTAGAGCGCGCCAGTAAATTGAAACCTTGGAATACAAAACCTATGGTTTTGTTGCGTACTTGCGCCACCGCATTCTGCTCCATATCGGCAACAGGGTGTCCATCTAATATGTACTCACCTTTACTTGGTTTATCAAGGCAGCCCAGGATGTTCATAAACGTGGATTTTCCTGAGCCGGAATGCCCCATAATGGCTACGTAGTCACCATTTTCAATGCTTAGGTTAACATTCTTCAGTACCGGGAATGGTCCTGCCGCCGTTTGGTAGTCTTTGTATAGGTGGTTGACTTCAATAACGCTATTTTGCATGGCCTATATCCAATCTAGAACATTCTAGGCCCGCGCATGTTGCCGCCAGCCTGCGCTTGTCCATTGCTTTGCAATTCAGCCACAATCACTTGCGTGCCTATATTGATGCCATGTGTTTTTAAATCTTGGCCGGTAATCTCGGTATAGCGACCATCAGTAATGCCTGTGCGCACCTTAATCGCTAAAGGTTTGCCATCTTTTAAGATATAAATGCTACCTGTGTTGAGGTCTGAGCCTTTATTTCCCTTTTTACGGCCACTCGCATTTTTACGGGGTTCGTTTTTCGCACTGTCTGCAGTGTTGTCGTCTAATTTTGGTTTGTAGCGTAGCGCCGCATTGGGTACTAACCACGCCTGCTCACGCTTGGCAACGCCAATGTTCACGTAGGCGGTCATGCCTGGCAGTAGTAGTTGCTCGTTGTTATCAACTGAAATCACTACATCGTAAGTGACCACGTTTGAAGTGTTGGTTGGATTGAGGCGCACTTGTTTAACTACGCCCTCAAAATTGCGGTTGGGGTATGCATCCACATTAAACTTGGTGACTTGCCCCACTTTGATATTGCCAATATCGGCTTCGGCAAAGCTGGAGTTAATCTGCATTTTTGATAAATCTTGCGCAATTTTAATTAAGGTTGGTGTTTGAAAGCTCGCAGCAACGGTTTGGCCGACATCTACCACCCGATCCACCACCACGCCTGAAACCGGTGAGCGGATGATGGTGAAGTTTAAGTTGGTTTGGTCACGAGCCAGCAAGCCGCGTGCGCTGTCTAGTTGTGCTTTGGCAGACTTTAACACTTGTACTGCAGTATCTAACTCCTGTTTTGATACGTACTCCTGCACATATAGCTGGCGTATACGTTTTTCATTGGCCTGCGCTAACTCAACCGCTGCTTGATTGTTGCGTACACTGGCTTGCGATTGGCTAATTTGCGCCATGAATAGCGAGTTGTCCAACTCCAAGAGTACCTGGTCTTTTTTGACGGCATCGTTAAAGTCTACGTACAGCTTTTTAACGATACCGGAAATCTGTGTACCCACACTCACTAGCGTTACCGGGTTGAGCGTGCCGTTGGCCGAGACTGTTTGTTCAATATCGCCCTGTGTGATTTCCGATAAGCGATAAGTATCAGCCGGATTGGTCTGGTGCGTGCGTTGATAATAGAAATAAGCGGCAGCACTTAACGCGATGAACGCAATAATCAAAATGATGTTTTTAAATAGTTTCATAGCAGGCTAATCTATTGATGGAGTATTGGTAGTAGGCAAAGCATTAACGGTCGCGCTCGGCAGTGACTGAATCATTGCATGATCCAAGGAGCCCATCGCCTGAGCTAGTGTAGCGCGTGTAATGTTGGCGTTAAGTGCAGCCTGAATTTGCTGTTGATGTGCGCTGGCTAGGGCACTTTGTGCATTGAGTGTATCAATAATATTACCTACACCTGCTTTGTAGCGCCCAAGCGCTACGCGATAAGACTGCTCCGCGCTTGCTACCAGCACTTCGGTCGCGCTCACAGATTCCAGTGCGGTGCGTAAGTTCTGGTAGGCCGTCCATACATCTAACGAAATTTGCAGCCGCAAGCGATCACGTTGTGCCGCACGTAAATCTGCAGTCGCTTCAGCTGCACGTATTCTGTAGGTTGGGGCGTATCCGTTGAACAGCGGAATTGCCACCGTCAAGCCCAAGGTTGAGTTGTTGCTGGTTGCCAGGCTAGAGCCATCCTGTAGGTTGTTGGACATAGAAACCGAAATAGTAGGTTTTGCTGCGGCCTTGCTTGCATCAATGCTGGCTTGTGCTGCTTTCAGTTGCGCCTCGCTGGCAATCAGGTCGGGCCGTCGCAAGCTGGCTTGCTCTATTAGTAAGTTAACATCGCTCAATATGTTGGCAGATGGTATAACTGTATTGCTCACTAAGCGTATTTGTTGGTTGGCCGGTAAGCCCATGACATTTGCTAGGTTGCCATAAGCGGTTTGCAAGCTGCCCTCGTTGGTAATGCGTGTCAGCGTCAGTTGTGCGTAAGCGGTTTGCGCTTGCAATTTGTCTGCGGGGGTTGATACGCCGGCGTTGTATCTTGCTTCGGCTGCTTTAAAGCTTTCGTTACCTGCACGTTCCGCCTGTAATGCAGCTTCTACTGCGGCAGTCTTGGCTTGCACTTGATAAAACGCTACGGTAGCTGCAAGCAGTACATTCTGTACTGTGCTGCTTTGGCTAGCGCTGGCTGAGAGCAATAATTGGCGCGCACTCTCTAAATTTGCATTGCGGTTCCCAAAGTCATACAAGAGGTAGCTCGCCACCAGACTATTGCTTAAATTCAGGTTCGGGTTGTTGCGTGTTGCTGATTCCGGGTGTAGCACGCTCAGGTTGCTGCTTATATTATCGGTTAAAGTGGGTAGGTAAGCTGATTTTGCAATACCAAGCTGGGCTGCCTGTACGCGCGCACTCGCCCAAACTTCACTGGTTTGTGGGTTATTACACAAACTGGCATTGGCAACTTCTGCCAATGTGAGGGGTTTGGCAAAAGCTGATGCGGATAGCTGGTCTGCGCAGGGTGCATCTAGTGACTGATAGCCATCCGTGAGTTTTGGCAATGCAAATAGCTTGGTTTGCAGTGGGTCGTTCTTCTTGGCATGTTGATCTTGGTACCAGATGCTATCTTCAGCAAAAGCCTGGTGAGTGATCAGCACTAAGCTAGCCACACATAAGCGTATGTTTATATTGGTCTTTGGCACAATGTTATATTGAATCGATTTTGAGGTTGAGGCGCATGATGCAAATTTTATCCCTAAGCAGTCAGTGTCGTCATTGCTGAAAATGACTGGTTAATGATTATGAAGCTAATCATACATAATAGTTGCAATTCTAAATGAGAACAGTTATCATTAGCGCTTAATTTACTTAGTTTTACATTTGTAAGGGTTATGTAAAGCTTAATTAATCATTTTTAGCCAGCCAGTAAGTGTTGCACATGCAATAGACTTAGTTAGCCAGCGATTGACATTTATCATTAGGATACTAAAGCATGATGTTGACACAACATAAATCACTGACACAAAAATCACTGTATTTAGCGGTGATGCTGGCTTTACCAGCCGCAAACGCAATTGCCGAAGAAAAAACGGCAGAAGTAGCGCCACAACAAACACTAGAAGAAGTGAATGTAAAAGCTGTTTCAGTCAATGAGATTGGTGGCTACCAAGCAACAAAAACCCGCGTAGGCAAAGTGTTGCAAGATCCACAAGATGTTCCACAGGCAATTACCTCAGTGACGCATGATTTAATGCATGACCAGCAAATAAGCTCACTACGCGATGCATTGCGCAACGTGTCTGGCTTAACCTTTAACGCGGCTGAAGGCGGCCGTGGCGGCGATAACTTTAATCTGCGTGGCTTCTACACATTTGGTGATATCTACTTAGATAATATGCGCGATACAGCGCAGTACTACCGTGAAACATACAACTTGGACCAAGTGGATGTACTGCGTGGTTCTGCAGCAATGCTGTTTGGTCGTGGTCAAGCGGGTGGCGTGATTAACCAAGTGACTAAAATGGCTAAGCTTGAAGATAAAAATACGGTTACTGGCAGTTTGGGTAGTTACTCTTACCACCAGCTTACTGGTGATTTTAATAAGAAACTAGGCGATACCACAGCGATTCGTGTCAATGTGATGGATAGACATGAAGAAAACTATCGTAGAAACCCTGCGACGGGTGATCATCCTGAGATTGACCGTCAAGGTATTGCGGTTAGCTTTGGCACTGGTATCGGTACGGATAATGAGTTCTATTTGAATCACGTCTACACACAAACACGTGATGTACCAGATTTTGGTATTTCATTCTTTAATAAGCGTCCAGCTAACCGTACCGTTGCAACCGGTAAAATTGATGACAAGACTTTCTATGGTGGCAATCAAAACTTTGATAATAGCGATACGCGTGTTACTACCGGTATTTTTACCCATAAGTTTTCGGAAGATACGCAGCTACGCACTCAGTTGAGAAGTGCAAGTTATGACCGTGCGTATTGGGCAAAGACGCCACATCAAACCGCTGCAAATGCAGTGCCTACTAATGCTTCGTTAGTCCTAGGTCAGAATCAGGCAAGAAAATCAAGCTACGATACATTGAATTTGCAATCAGACTTCAGCACAAAATTAAATTTGGCTGGAATGAAACATCAAGTATTGGCGGGCGTTGAGTATTTGAAAGAAGACTCATATCGTCAGAGCTTACGAAATATAGGAACTGCCTCTGTGCCTGGTTACACTGAAAGCCAAGTAACAGGGACACCAACTAAATTTGATGCAGATAACTACGCAGTTTATGCACAAGATACGATTGAGTTTGTAAAAAACTGGGATTTGTTAGTGGGTTTGCGTCGAGATGAACTTCGCGCAGACTATTCAAGTGCTACATCACCAAAACTTAGCTATGGTGAAAATAGTTATCGTACCGGTTTGTCTTGGCACCAAACACCAGATAGCCATTACTATCTTAGTTTTAGCGATTCATTCAGCCCAACAGCAGATTTGTATCAGCTGACAGTTGCGCCATTGCCGCCTGAAAGAAGTAAGACAGTTGAGTTAGGTGCTAAATGGTTGTTCCTAGATGGTGATTTATCATTTCGTACAGCGTTATACCGTACAACTAAAGACTGGGAACGTAGTACCGATTTAGAGGCTACCGCAAGTATCCTTACTAAGAAACGTCGCACCGATGGTCTGGAGTTTGAACTGGCGGGGCATTTGACGGATAACTGGGAAGTGTTTGGTGGTGTGGCATTTATGGATGCAAAAATTCTGGAAGTTGCAGAGAACGTGAATGCAAACACCGGTCTGATTACACATGCTTACGCAGGATACAAAGGCCAACGCGCACGTAATACACCCGCCATGACAGCCAATATGTGGACAACCTATACCATCGCGGGTAACTGGAAAATTGGTGGTGGTTTTGAGGCTAAAGGCGAACGTACTGGTTATAATCCAAGCGGTGGTGCAGGTACTAACTTTGTGAATGGTGCATTCAAGCCTAATGTGGTGCCTGGCTATACCCGCTGGGATGTAATGGCAGCCTATGAGGCAAAAAAATGGGCCGTACGTTTAAACGTGAAAAACCTGTTTGATAAAGTCTATTATGGCGATGTTTACGATAACGGATCTTTCCTGACGCCAGGTAACAGCAGAACGGCAATCTTAACAACAGAGATCAAGTTCTAAGTTATGATGCTAAAAAAGCCATGAGTAGTCCTCATGGCTTTTTCTGTTTATTATCTGGTTTTTAAAAGCGGGCTCGAGGTGCATTATTTTAAGTTGTGTGCGCCTAATAATTGAATTAATTTTGCTTGCATGCAGTCGATAGCATAGCGGTGATTGAAGCACCGCCATCATTACAACATGGCTCACACGTGGGCTAGAACCTAAATTGATAAAGGATTTGAATATGCGTACATTGTTCGCCTTATTGGCTTTGCTCCCTATTTACGCACACGCGGCGGCAGATTGCCCTGTGCACCCAAAAGAAGAGTGGGCATCAGAAGACACGTTGAAAAAAGCTTTGGCAGATGAAGGATATACCATCAAGAAGTTTAAAGTGGATGGTAATTGTTATGAGATTTACGGCCGCAATAAAGATGGCAAAAAAGTAGAAATCTACTTTGATACCAAAACCTTGGCAATTATCAAGGCAGAAGGTATTAAAGACTAACCCAAAGTTAGTACAATCTAACAATTAGCGTAACCCAAGGGAATCGTATGTTGCAGCATGTGCCTGATGTATTAACGGCGGAAGAGTTGGTGGAAGCGCGGCGTTTACTGGCCAGCGCGAACTGGGTCGATGGCAGGGTCACCGCGGGAACGCAAGCTGCAATTGTGAAAAATAATCAACAGCTGCCGGAAAATGCGCCCGAAATACGCGCCCTCAGGCAGTTAGTACATATGGCGCTTGGCCGTAACCCACTATTTTTCTCCACGGCACTGCCTTCTAGAATCTTACCGCCATTTTTCAACCGTTATATTGGGCAAACCAATCATTATGGATTTCATGTCGATAACGCGATGCGCATGATGCCAGATGGTAGTGGTTATGTGCGTGCCGATGTCTCTGCGACGTTATTTTTATCAGAACCGGATGAATATGAAGGCGGTGAGCTGATGATAGAGGATACCTTTGGTCGCCATGCATTCAAGTTGAAAGCAGGCAGCATGGTGGTGTATCCATCATCATCTGTACATCAGGTGACGCCTGTGACTAAAGGTGCACGAGTGGCTTGTTTTATGTTTATTCAGAGCATGGTGCGTGACGCCGAAAAACGCCGCCTGTTGTACGACATGGATATCTCGCTGGCGCAGCTGCGTCAAACGGTAGGTGAGTCTGAGGCAGTCGTGCATCTAACGGGTGTGTACCACAATCTTTTACGGCTATGGGCTGAGTAATGGCTTTGCTGAACAAGTTGACAGCGATTCCGCCCGGTATTCAAACTGCACAAGATTATCTTGCACACGCCCAGCCAAGATTAAGCCCTGATGTTTTGCATTACCTTGAAGGCGGCTCTGGTAAAGGGTTTAGCCTCAAAGCGAATTTAGAGGCGTTTGACCATGTGCAATTGATGTCCAGACCTTTGGTGGATGTAAAAGGTGGCCACACCCGTTTCAATTTATTTGGGCAAGATTTTGAGCATCCCTTATTGCTGGCGCCAATCGCATACCAGCGCTTGTTTCATGATCATGGTGAAAAGCTCACTGCCATGGCCGCCAATGCGCAGGCCGGGCAAATGGTCGTTAGTAGCCTTGCCAGCCAATCGTTAGAAGAAATTATTGAGGCGGCTGGTCAGCCTTTATGGTTCCAGTTGTACTGGCAAGGAGATCGCTCACGCACTTTGCGCTTGCTCAATCGTGCATTGTCAGCAGGTTACAATGCAGTGATGTTTACTGTGGATGCGCCGGTTAAACAGGCTGTTATGGAACTGCCTGACGGCGTGCGCGCCGTGAATCTGGAGTCCCCATTGTCGCAGCCGCCTGTGCAAGGCCATCAAAGCTTGGTGTTTGATGGCTGGATGACGCAGGCGCCGAGCTGGGATGATGTAGCTTGGCTGCGAGACCAAATCAACGTGCCACTAATAGTAAAAGGCCTACTGCATACCGAAGATGTTGCAAGTGTTTTGCGTCTGGGCTGCGATGGGCTAGTGGTTTCTAATCATGGTGGACGCGTGTTAGATGGCGTGCCGACTAGCCTTGCCGTGTTGCCTGAAATTGCCAATTTGGTTGCCGGGAAGGCTTGCCTGCTTTTTGATAGCGGCATTCGCCGTGGGCAGGATGCATTTAAAGCGCTAGCGCTTGGTGCCGATGCCGTGATGATTGGCCGCCCTTATGTCTGGGGGCTCTCAGTTGCGGGTGCCTTGGGTGTTGCGCACGTCATACGTTTAATGCGCGATGAGTTGGAGATGACCATGGCGCTTTCTGGTGCTGCTACCTTAGCTGATATTAAGTTAAGTCACCTATCTTGAGTTAAGTTAGTTTGGCGCGAATGCGATAGAAAAATAATGATGAAATGGACATTGATAGTACGGTTAACCCATTGGCTAGTCGCTGCTGGGGTGATTGTGAATTTCTTTAATGAATCTGGTTACACGCACCGCTTGATAGGATACATCTGCACTGGGTTAGTGCTGTTACGCTTAATTAATGGTTTGTTCTTTGCGCGTGTAGAGGCTTCAAAGCTGCATTTGCCTGAGGTTAAAGCGATTAAGTCACATGTTCAATCGTTATTAAAGCGAGAGAAGCATGATTATGTTGGGCACAACCCGTTGGGGCAATATGCGGTTTACGTAATGTGGGCGTTGATTTTATTGCTGGCACTGACAGGCTGGCTCAGTCGCACGGATGAGTTGTGGGGTGAGGACTGGCCTGTTGATTTGCACGAAGCTTTATCTTACTTATTGCAAGGCATGGTTGTTCTGCATTTGCTGGCAGTGACAGTGTTATCTAAATGGTTAGGCAAAAACTTGGTCGGCGCGATGGTGCGTGGTAAATAATGACGACGGTACTTTAGTTGCCATTGCCTCACTATTGGCAAGCTAGCTCTTAATATAGCTTTGCAACTGCTTAATCAGCTCTTGCTGATATGCAATAGTTTCTTTCACTAAATCGCCTATCGAGAGTACGCCTACCACTTTCTCGTCCACCACTACAGGTAAGTGTCTGATACGGTGCTCTGTCATGAGTGACAATGCGTGCTCTACCGAGTCATTGGGGTTGGCAGTCAACACCTTGCTAGTCATTACTTCGTTAATTGAGGTGGTTTTAGATGATCTGCCTTTAAGAATCACTTCACGCGCGTAATCGCGTTCAGAAAAAATACCGACTAAGTTTTGCCCATCCAGCACAATTAAAGCGCCAATTTTGTATTCAGCTAAGATGACTAACGCGTCGAATACAGGGCGGTGCGGTGCGATTGAAATGACTTCTTTATACTTTTTACCATCTAGTAATTGTTGTAGTGTTTTCATGCTGCTCTCCCTTGTGATGCGTAAAAATACGTCCAAAAAAGTGTTGTGCAAAAAATACTGTATAAATAGTAAATATACACCAATAATTAGTTTTACCAATGATATTAAAGACTTAAAGTCAATTGGCTAACTTATTCTTGAGTTGTAAATTTGATGATTGGTGTGTGTTAACTGAAATGTTCTAGTTTATAGTTAATTTCTAGGCTGCTTTAATCGATGTTTGCACTTTTTAATAAGCTGTACTAGCCCTTGAGCTTAGATGGGAGTGCATTAGTTTTTCTTGTGTGGTTATGCCAGTAGCTGCCAAGCCATGCCTAGTATGCCGCCAGCTACAATCACCAAAATGACATTGGCTTTGTATTTGAATATGGCAAGTGTCGCTAAAGCGGTCAGCGCAACTGAGAGCCAGTCAATTTGGCCTGTAAGCCCTTGTGGCGAAAATACATGGTACGCAAAGAACAGTGCTAAATTGACGATGACACCGACCACTGCTGCGGTAATGGCACTTAATGGTGCTGTGAATTTAAGGTTGCCATGCGTAGTCTCGATGAATGGGCCACCCAATAAAATCAACACAAAACTGGGCAAAAATGTAAAAAAGGTGACAATGGTTGCGGCGATAAAAGCAGAGGAAAATAGGGCATCTGCACCAAACACCTGCGTCACCCAGCCGCCAACAAACCCTACAAATGTCACCACCATAATCAGCGGGCCGGGCGTAGTTTCGCCAAGGGCTAGTGCATCAATCATTTGCGTAGGTGTTAGCCAGTGGTAGTGTTCAACTGCGCCTTGATACACATAAGGTAAGACCGCATAAGCACCACCAAAAGTCAGTAAAGCCGCTTTGGTAAAGAACCAGCCCATCTGGGTAAATGCTCCATGCCAGCCGTAGTTTGCCATTAGCGCCGCCATGGCAATGAGCCATAGTGCTATGCCTCTGATGGCTACTTGCCATAATCTATGCCAGCTAAATAATGCATGTGATGGGGTGGGTGTGTCGTCATCAATCAGGGCTGTACCGTAGCTTTTTTGCGCAGCGCCGTGACCACCGCCCAGCTTGAAGTAATTGGGGTAACGGTTACCGCCTACGTAACCTATCAGGCCGGCAGTTAACACAATGAGCGGAAAAGGTAGTTTAAGTATAAAAATAGCTAAAAAAGCCGCAGCTGCAATACCCCACATCAGCTTGTTTTTAAGTGTGCGCAGGCCGATTCTATAAGCGGCGAACATCACAATCGTAACCACAGCAGGCTTAATGCCATATAGCGCCCCGGCAACTGCAGGCACTGAACCGTAGGCCATATAGATGTAGGCGAGACCTACTAGAATGAAAAATGAGGGCAGGAAAAATAAGGTGCCAGCAACGATACCACCCCAAGTGCGGTGCATGAGCCAGCCGATGTAGGTAGCCAATTGCTGCGCTTCCGGGCCTGGCAGTAGCATGCAGTAATTCAATGCGTGTAGAAAGCGCTTTTCTGAAATCCAGCGTTTATTTTCAACTAGGTCGTGGTGCATGATGGCGATTTGTCCGGCGGGGCCGCCAAAACTAATAAAGCCAAGTTTGAGCCAGTAGAAAACAGCTTCTACAAACGGTACTGGGTTGGGGGCTGGGTTTAGGTTTTTGTTGTGATGAGCGTCCATCGCTTCTCCTCTAAGGCATTATGCCATAAGATTTGAGCAGGCCTTGGACGTGAATGTCTTGAAACGGGGAGGCTGCTAATTCCCCATATTTTGATGTTAATGTTTTTCTAGTGCAATCGCAAGGCGGTTCTACTAGCTAACAGCAGGTAGTGACTATGCAAATATCTTTTGCCATAGCCACTGCCCGCTGATTCTTGCAATTGACAATCAAGCTCGCGTTAAGCCTAATTTAGTTGTTGAATCCCGGCTAGCAGCCATTTTTCTTGGCTATTGGTCGTGTCTTTCTGTATATGCCACACCTCATCTATGCTTTCCAGTGGGCCATTGTTCTCACGCATTTGGCCCGTAAAGCGGACGCTGGCGATTACGTATGTATCTTCATTTGCTACTTCTAATAACTCTGCGTTAATCGCAACAATTTCAGTAGTCTGCACATCACTGCCTCGTTCTTGCATTTGCATAGAGATTTCTGCAAATACTTCAGGGGTTGTATATTCGCGCACGTCGTTAATGTCTTTTCTATCGTTGGCTGCCTGTAAGCGTATAAAAGACGCTTTGGCGCTTCTCAAAAAGCTATCTACCGGAAAGTCATGCGGAATTTGATGGCTGCTTCTTGGTGTGCCGCCACTGCTAAGTGCTTGCTCGATGTTAGGGCTAGGCGCGTTGTATGCGCCACTGTTCCCTGCATATTGCATGGTTGGCTGCTGCGATTTTTTGAATCTTGCGATTAAGAACATGATGGCGGCAGCAGCTGCAAGTGCCATTAATATAGAACCCATGGCATCACCCATCCCCGAGCCAGCAAACATGCTCGCAAGTGCGGCGCCAACTGCCAAACCGGCTAATGGACCTAGCCATTTACTCGCTCCAGACTGTGCAGGTTTAGGTGTAGATTCTGGTGCCCTTTGTGATTGTTTTGTCGGTGCAGGTCTGCTTTTGCCAAAGCTGCTGCCTCCGCCAAAACGTTTTGCTTCTGCTATTGAAGACATAAAACTGACACAAGTGATAGCAACCATTAATAACATCAAAAAGCGTTTCATTATGTTCCTTATTAAACCGGTAAAAGTCGAAAAACTATTTCTAAAAATAACTTACTCGCATTGCATTTTACAGCGTAATTGCTAAGTTTTCAGTAGCGCTAGTTTAAATGAAAAACTTACAGATCAATCTGATTGACTGTTATCAAGTCATTGATGATCGGTTGCTGTTGTCTGCTAAGGCTTATATATAGGCGTTATTGTGAGAGTGCTTGCATAGTGGTTTTTGGGTTCACCAGATTTTTTATACTTCGTTTATTGTTAGAAGTAGTTACGGCTGTCAGTCCATATCTTTATTTAGGATTAATATCCCCTTGACATAGTTAGCTAGCTAACTATAATGTACCTAATTATGCTAGAACTAAAAGACTTACCTACAACTGGTGTGCTCCATAAGTTTGCTGAACGATATCCTGATGCGGATATCACGGCAGTGTCGAGCTTTTTGCATTTAATGCGGGTGGCAACCGATTTATCTATCGCGTTGGACGCTTGCTTGAGTAAACATGGCTTATTGCAAGGACGCTGGTGGGTGCTGATTTTGTTGATGCGTGAGGAGACTCAAGCATCAACACCATCTGTGCTGGCAGATAAAGCTGGTGTTACACGCGCAACCATGACTGGTTTGATTGATGGTTTGGAGCAGAGTGGCTTAGTCGAGCGGGTGTTTACCAAAAGTGATAGGCGTAGTGTCTCGATTCACCTCACCGAGGCGGGGCAAGCAAAGCTGGATGCAGTCATGCCTGATTACTACCAGCGCTTGAGGTTGTGCATGAAAGGCCTTAGTGAAGCGCAGCGTGAGCAGATGCACCAGATGCTGGATTTAATCAATTTAGGCATTCCGGAACTAACCAAGCAGAAGTAAATTATTTTCAAGAAATTAGGAGATCACATGAGTAATATCCAACAACAAATTAGTGCAATCAACCAAAGCTTTGACCATGCGTTCAACACCAAAAATGCTGCCGCGATTGGCGCACTGTATGCTGACAGTGCGGTGGTGATGCCAGCGCCAGCAGGCGAGCCTGTGGTAGGCGCTGCTGCAATCCAAACGTTTTTTGCTGGGCTGATTGATGCGGGTGTCATTGAGCATCAACTCACTTTGGCCGATGCCGTAGAAGATGGCAATTTGGCTTATCAACGTGGTAACTGGGCCGGTGCAATGTTGAATGCACAAGGCGAAAAACAAACTTTTGGTGGCAACGTGCATTTGGTTTATCGTAAACAAGCGGATGGCACATGGAAAGCAGTTACGCATATTTGGAACTAAGCAGTTTGTGCAAGCAAATTGATTAAGGCATAGAAAACAGATGGAAAATAGTACAAAAAAAATCATTAGCGCATTTGTTGCGCTAATCGTACTCACCATTATTTGGGGCTACAACTGGGTGGTGATGAAAAGCGCGCTGCAATATGCAGGCCCGTTTCAGTTTGCTGCCTTGCGTGTGTTCTTTGGTGCGGTCGTGCTTTTTGTTGTCATCTATGCCACCAAGCGCCCGTTGGGCCTTAAAGAGTTCCCTACCATGTTGGTATTGGGTTTACTGCAAACGGTAGGTTTTACTGGCTTATTGATTTGGGCGTTGGTGGAGGGTGGCGCAGGTAAAACGGCGGTGCTCACTTACACTATGCCGTTTTGGGTGATGCTGTTTGCTTGGCCGATGCTGGGCGAAAAAGTGCAAGGTTGGCAGTGGTTGGCTGTAATCTCTGCCGTGTTTGGCATGTTGCTGATTTTTGATCCGTTACATATCAAAGCCGATGGTTTCAGTATGTTTCTGGCTATTATTTCAGGGGTGTCTTGGGCGCTGTCTGCCATTATTTCTAAAAAGCTACATCAGCGCAGCCCGCATCTGGATTTATTAAACCTGACAGCTTGGCCGATGTTGCTAGGCTCTGTGCCTATGCTGGCGATTGCCTTTGTCGTACCGGCACAGCCGATTCAATGGACTGGTTATTTTATCGGATCCGTATTGTTCAATGTGTTTCTGAGCGGTGCGCTGGCTTGGTTGTTATGGCTGTATGCTTTGCAGATTTTGCCTGCGGGTGTAGCCAGTATGGCATCTATGCTGGCACCTGTGATTGGCGTGCTGGCGGCATGGATACAGTTAAATGAAGTGCCTAATCGTATGGAGTTGATTGGCATGGTATTGATCGCGTTATCCTTAGTGATTATCTCTTTCGTCAGCATTAAAAAGCACGCCCCTGTTGACCCGGCAATCGGACAAGAGTAAACGTGAGTGAGTAGTATCTAAGCATTTAGTGCTTAGATACTATTGACCTAAGACATTTCCCTAAGCCCCCTCATTTAAAAGCCTGTAATTTGGGTAAACGCATGTGATAAAATTCGCCTTATTTAGTTGGAAATTAGGATCTAAACATGGCAGGTCATAGTAAATGGGCAAATATTCAACACCGCAAAGGTCGCCAAGACGCAAAGCGCGGTAAGATTTTTACTAAAATCATCAAAGAAATCACAGTGTCAGCTCGTTTGGGTGGCGGTGATCCTAATATGAACCCACGTTTACGTGCGGCCGTTGCTTTGGCAAAAGAAGAAAACATGCCGTCGGATAACATTACACGTGCGATTAAAAAAGGTACGGGTGAGTTAGAAGGCGTCAGCTACGAAGAAATCCGCTACGAAGGCTATGGCATCAACGGTGCGGCTATCATTATTGATTGCTTAACCGACAATAAGCAGCGTGCGGTGATGGATGTACGTCATGCATTGAGCAAGCACGGTGGCAATCTGGGTACCGATGGATCTGTGGCTTTTATGTTTAAACACTGTGGTAGCTTGGTGTATGAGCCAGGTACCTCAGAAGATAAAGTAATGGAAGTCGCACTGGAAGCTGGCGCAGAGGATGTGCTGACTAACGATGATGGCAGTATTGAGGTGATTACACCGCCAGCTGATTTTGTGGCGGTTAAAGAAGCGCTGGAAGCAGCAGGCCTCAAGGCTGTGATGGGTGAGGTCACCATGAAGCCTGATGCTGAGGTGATCTTTACCGGTGACGATGCCGTAAAAATGCAAAAAATTCTGGACGCGTTGGAAGACTTAGATGACGTGCAGGATGTTTATACATCTGCCGTGATTGAAGAATAAGTCTGCATGACTAAACCCACTAAGGGCATGCTGTGAGTGTTACACGAATTCTCGGCATTGACCCGGGTCTGCGGTTAACAGGCTTTGGCGTGATTGAAAAAGTAGGTGAGAAAATCACCTACGTTGCCAGTGGTACTATCAAAACCGCCAGTGGCAAAAAAAGCAAGGTCGAGGGTGACCCTGAACGTGAAGAGTTGCCTGCTCGCCTCAAAATCATCTTAGATGGCTTGTTTGAGGTGATCGATACTTACCAGCCTAATCAGGTAGCGATTGAAAAAGTATTTGTGAACGTTAACCCGCAGTCGACTTTGCTGCTTGGGCAGGCGCGTGGTGCTGCCATCAGTGCTGCCGTTATCCGCAATTTGAGTGTTGCCGAATATACTGCGCTGCAGGTGAAGCAGGCGGTTGTTGGTAATGGGCATGCGCAAAAAGAGCAGGTGCAGGAAATGGTGAAGCGATTGCTCAAGCTACCTGCTGCGCCCAAGCCAGACTCTGCAGATGCGCTGGCCTGTGCCATTTGCCATGCGCATGGTGGTCAAGGGTTGGGGTTGATGGCAACTGCCGGTTTCCGTGTGCGAGGCGGGCGCCTGGTTGGCTGATTACTCGTTTGGATAATCACTTGGTTGGGCTGTCGCCCTCGCGACTATCTGGTTCATTTTTCTCGTTTCATTTCTCCCTATTTACGCTGTGTAGTCAGTAGATATTGGCTGTGTGCGGGCTTGGTTTTAAGATGCTGACTAGTATGCTTAAATCTACGCTTGCTGGGATACGTAGCCATGCGTTATTGTTCGTTATTATTTTGTAATGGAATGCCAGATGATTGGTCGATTAAGCGGTACCTTATTAGAAAAAACGCCTCCATTGGTGTTGATTGATTGTAATGGGGTGGGTTACGAGTGCGAAGTGCCAATGAGCACATTTTATAACCTGCCTGCTATCGGCGATAAGGTCGTCATGCTCACCCACTTTGTGGTGCGCGAGGATGCGCAACTGTTATATGGCTTTGGTACCAGTCAAGAGCGTGCCACATTTCGACAATTGCTAAAAGTTAATGGCATTGGCGCTAAATCAGCGTTATCTATTTTAAGCGGATTGTCCATTGATGATTTGGTGCAAGCGGTGGCCTTGCAAGAGCCCAGCATGCTAACGCGCGTGCCTGGTGTCGGTAAAAAAACAGCAGAACGTTTATTGTTAGAGTTAAAAGATAAGTTCACGATTGATGGTGTAGCTGCCATGAACGAGCACCAGCCTAAATCTGCCACCAGCGATGTGCTGAATGCCTTGTTGGCGCTTGGCTACAACGAGCGCGAGGCGGTTGCTGCTGTGAAATTGCTAGATAAAGAAATCAGTGTGACAGACGGCATTAAGCAAGCATTAAAATTACTTTCAAAGTAGGATGCAGTATGATGTAGTGGCGTGTGGCTTTAATAGGTAGGCCACCCACAATTTGAGGGCTCTGCATGATTAACACTAACCAAATCGCCCGTATCACCACGATATCGCTACTGATAGTAGGCTGTGTTTTTGTGTTGTATCCATTTATGGCCGCAATGCTGTTTGCTGCCATCATTTGTGTGTTTACTTGGCCGCTATACCAGCGCATATGGGAGCTGCTCGGTAAACGCGATATGCTCGCTGCCGTCACCATGACGCTGCTCTTGCTGTTTGCAATGATTCTGCCCATGGCCTATTTGGCAATGAATCTTGCAGACTCTGCTACGTTGTTGCTAGATGAGGCACAGGCTGTGTTGCAAAGTGTGCAGCCAGTTGCGCCATCATGGCTAAAGAACCTACCAATTGTTGGCACTCCCTTAGCTGAATCTTGGCAGCGTGTCGTTGTGAGCCATGAAGAATTAATGCATCTGCTTAACCAGTATGCAGATCCGATTCGTGAGTTTTTGTTGAAGGTCGTGCAGGTCGTCATGGGTGGGTTTGTGCAGTTAGTGCTCGTGGTATTCGTTGCATTTTTCTTTTATCGCGATGGCACAAAGCTGGCAGCCGCGATAACGGCCATAGTACAGCGCTTGGGTGGCGAACTGGGGCAGGAAATGCTGGTCTTGTCATGTAATACGGTGAAGGGTGTGATGCTGGGCGTGTTTGGTACTGCGCTGGCACAAGCCAGTGTCGGACTGTTTGGCTTTTGGCTGGCGGGTGCGCCTGCGCCGTTATTATTAGCGCTGGCTACATTTTTCTTATCGGTGATTCCAGTCGGTCCGCCATTGGTATGGGGCGGAGCCTCATTGTGGCTGTTTAATCATGGCGATCAAGGGTGGGCAATCTTCCTGTTGGTTTACGGGTTGCTAGTGATTAGCATGGTAGATAATGTTGTTAAACCCATTTTGATTAGTCACTCATCACATTTGCCCTTGTTACTGGTTGTGCTGGGCGTATTAGGTGGCATTCTGATGTTTGGTTTTATCGGTATTTTTTTAGGGCCAACCCTGTTAGCGGTTGGATTTACACTGGTTTCACATTGGGTAGTTTTGCAAAATAAGAGAGCAGATGAAGTTGTATGATAGAAACTGATCGTTTAATCGCTCCGGATGTCGTGAGCCCGCAGGAGGATGCGCTAGAACGTGCACTCCGCCCCAAAGTGCTGGATGAGTATATTGGTCAAGAAAAAGCCCGGGCACAACTAGAGATATTTATCAATGCTGCGCGTGGTCGTGGTGAGGCGCTGGATCATGTGTTGCTGTTTGGTCCGCCTGGCTTGGGTAAAACCACGTTGGCGCATATTATTGCTAAAGAAATGGGCGTCAATATGCGCCAAACCTCGGGGCCTGTGTTGGAGCGAGCGGGTGACTTGGCTGCGTTGCTGACTAATTTAGAGCCAAATGATGTGTTGTTTATTGATGAAATACACAGACTGTCCCCAGTGGTGGAAGAAATTCTATATCCCGCGATGGAGGATTACCGCCTGGATATCATGATTGGTGAAGGGCCGGCTGCCCGTAGTGTACGTCTGGATTTGCCACCATTTACCTTGGTGGGCGCCACTACACGTGCTGGCATGCTGACCAATCCGCTACGAGATCGCTTCGGCATTGTTTCCCGGCTAGAGTTTTATACCTCAGATGAACTGGGTCGTATTGTGCAGCGCTCGGCTGGTTTGTTAGATGTGGAAATGGTCGATACTGGCGCTCTGGAGATTGCCAAGCGCTCCCGCGGCACCCCGCGTATTGCTAACCGCTTATTGCGCCGTGTGCGTGACTATGCCCAAGTTAAAGCAGATGGCAAAGTCAGTGCCAATATTGCCGATGCTGCATTGAAAATGCTTGATGTGGATAAGCTTGGTTTTGATGTGATGGATAGAAAGCTGCTGCTCGCGGTGTTGGAGAAGTTCGGCGGTGGGCCTGTGGGTTTAGATAACTTAGCTGCTGCGATCGGCGAAGAGCGCGATACGATTGAAGATGTGCTCGAGCCGTATTTAATTCAACAAGGCTTCTTGATGCGCACACCACGCGGCAGGGTTGCCACCAGCCAGTCATACCAGCACTTTGGTTTGCCAGTACCGGGCGCGATTGCCAGTGGCGAGTCGTGGCAGGAGCCGTGATGCCTCTAGCTAAATTTACTTGGCCAGTGCGGGTGTATTATGAAGACACCGATGCTGGTGGCGTGGTTTACCATTCTAATTATTTGAACTTTATGGAGCGTGCGCGTACTGAGTGGTTGCGCGCTTTAGGTTTTGAGCAGACCGAACTGAAAGACAGCCATGGGGTGATTATCGTGGTACATAGTCTGTCTATTAGCTTTAAGAAACCTGCATATTTTAATGATGTGCTTGAAATCCATTGTGATATCGTTAAAATTGGACACGGTAGTATCGAATTGGCGCAAACGATTACGCGTAATGGCGAGTTGTTGATTAACGCGCATGTGAAAGCGGCTTTTGTGAATGCCGCAACCTTCAAGCCTCTAGGGATTCCAGCACAAATTAAACAAGCGATGCTTAATTAACGTTGTTAACGGCGTGCAGTTTGGCGTGGTTAATAGATTAAAATCATGGCAACAGCCTCTCAGCAATGCCTATAAGCACATTGCTTAACAGCTATTAGATCAAAAGAGCGGTAGATAAAAAGTGGAGAAGTTATGAACGCTAGTAGTGATATGTCTTTTTTCAGCCTAGTGGCAGGTGCAAGTTTACCAGTGCAGTTGGTGATGCTTATTTTGATTATCACCTCTTTATTTTCTTGGTGGTATATTTTTATCAAAGTAGCCACCGTCAAACGCGCAGAGCGGGATGCTGAAGATTTTGAAGATACGTTCTGGAGCGGTGGCGATCTTAATAAACTGTACGATAGCATCACCTCTCATCGCCGTAAACCGCAAGGCATGGCAAGTATTTTTGAAGCAGGTTTTAAAGAGTACGCGCGCCACAAGCAGCAGACACGTATGGATGTATCCGATGTAATGGAAGGCGCACGCCGTGCGATGCGTGCCGCTTACAACCGTGAGATGGATGAGCTTGATGCACACTTACCTTTCCTTGCGTCAGTAGGTTCTGTCAGCCCGTATATTGGCTTGTTTGGTACTGTGTGGGGCATTATGAATGCGTTTAGAGGCTTATCCAGTGTTGGGCAGGCAACTCTCACCCAAGTGGCGCCCGGTATTGCTGAGGCATTAGTAGCCACAGCGATCGGCCTGTTCGCAGCGATTCCAGCTGTGATTGCTTATAATCGTTTTGCCAGTTCTGTGGATAGACTCTCCGTGCGCTACGAAAGCTTTATGGAAGAGTTTACGAATATTTTGCAGCGCAAGTCTTAAATGGCGGCGCGTTTGATGGTTACTTTTAAACTAATTTCAACAGGAGTTGCGTGATGAGCAGAACACGTAAACGCCGGATGATGAATCAAATCAACGTCGTGCCGTACATCGATGTGACCTTGGTGTTGTTGGTTATTTTTATGGTTACCGCACCCATGACCAATCCTGGTATTGTTGAATTGCCGGGAGCCGGGCAAGCGCTCAGTCAGCCTAAATTGCCACCAGTGGTAGTGACTGTGAAAAAAAATGGCAGTATAGAGCTAGATAGTAAAGCCATGCAGCGTGATGAGTTGTTGGTGGCAGTACAGGCTACGCTTACAAAATCTCCGGAACGTTCTGTGGTGATTGCTGCGGATAAAAACGTTAAATACGAAGATGTGATTGGTATTATGGATCTGCTTAAAACTAACCATGTCAATAAAGTTGGTTTGCTGCTAAAACCGGCTTAAGGTGTGCGGTTAGCTCTTAATTACACTATGTTACGTCAGCGCGAAAATCCAGACTCATTCAAAGCCGGTGTGCTCTCTATCACTGTGCATGCCATATTACTGGGTGCTTTGTTGGTCTCATTTAACTGGAAAACGACTCACCCTGTCAGTATTGCCGAGGTTGAGTTATGGGATAGTCTGCCCGCCGTTAACGTGCCCAAGCCTGAAGTGACACCGCCAGTGCCTGTGGTCAAAGAACCCCCTAAGCCAGAAGCGAAGCTGGAGCCAAAACCTGAGCCAGTGGTTGAGCCCAAGCTAGAACCTAAGCCAGAGCCGGAAATTGCGATTAAACATGAGGCGCCTAAAAAGCCGATTAAGAAAGAACCAATTAAAGAGCCGCCAAAAGAGCCAGTGAAGCCGGTCAAAAAAACTGATCAGCTAGCGGAGCTACAAAAGCAGCTATTGCAAGAGCCGGTGGAAAAGCCTAAGAAGCCGCCAGTCAATGATGCTCTGAAAAAGCTACAACAAGAAAGCCTGAGTGATTCTGGTACATCAGCCGAGCCTAAAGTCAGCGCGGCCAAAGCCGGTGTAGTGGATGAGTTTAAGGCCAAGATACAAACTAAAATCCGCAATAACGTGAATAAATCCCTATGCGGTGATGGCAACCCAGAAGTGAAGTTTGAAATCGCTCTCTTGCCTACTGGTGAGTTGGGTGCAGCGCCTAAGCTTACCAAGTCTAGCGGTATTGCTGGTTGCGATGATGCTGTCGAGCGCGCGATCCGTGCCTCCGAGCCTTTGCCGCTACCTGAAGATAAAACTTTATTTCCACAGTTCAGGACATTAAAGCTGACGTTCCACCCCAGCAAAGACTAAGTGCTGTATGGCTGAAATGTAAGCAAGTGTAAATGCGCTGGCATCTATTGCAGATTGCAGTAAAATTTCATGAACTTTTTAAGACCTTACTGACCATACGCTATATGAAAAAAATGCCTAGTTTATTTCAGACTGTGTTGTTTGTTTGCACAGTCGCCGTATCTGCAATGATGACTTCAGTAAGCCATGCCGCCTTGGAAATTGAAATCAGTGGTGGTAATGCGCAGCAGTTGCCTATCGCCATTGTGCCGTTTAATCAGGATGCAGTTAAGAACCAAGAAAATATCGCTAATATCATCAGTGCTGACTTGCGCCGTAGCGGCATGTTTCGTGTGTTAGAAACTGCTGGTGTCGCGAGCAAGCCTAGTGCGATGTCACAAGTGAAGTATAGTGATTGGGCTAGCTTGCAGGCGCAGGCCATTGCCGTAGGTAAAATTGAGGCATTGCCTGGTAACCGCCTTAAGGTAAGTTTCCAGTTGGGTGATGTACTCAAGCAAACCCAGTTGGCCGATATGGACTACAACATCACGCCTAGTCAATTGCGGATGACAGCGCATAAGATTGCGGACGTGATTTACCAGAAGCTAACTGGTGAGTCGGCGATATTTGCTAGCCGTATTGCTTACATTAATAAATCTAAAGGACGCTATGCGCTGCAAGTGGCTGATGCTGACGGGGTTAACCCACAAACGGTAGTGTCATCTAATGAGCCGATTATTTCTCCGGCATGGTCACCAGATGGCACTAAAATCGCTTACGTTTCATTTGAGAAGAAAAAGCCTATTATCTTTGTGCAGTCTTTGATGACTGGGCAACGCATTACCTTAGCCAGCTTCAAAGGCAATAATAGTGCACCTGCATGGTCGCCAGATGGTAGTAAACTTGCTATCGTATTAACGCATGCTGCAAATTCACAGCTTTATTTAATTAACGCTGATGGCAGTGGCTTGAGGCAACTGACCAAAAGCAATGCGATTGATACTGAGCCAGTGTGGTCACCGGATGCTAAATGGGTTTATTTCAGCTCTGATCGAGGCGGCAGTCCGCAAATTTACAAAGTGTCATCTATCGGTGGTGACGCACAGCGCGTTACGTTTGATGGCCCTTACAATTTAAGCCCGCGTTTTTCACCGGATGGTAAGTCATTGGCGATGATTCGTAATGACGGTGGAAGATATCGCGTCGCATTACAAAATTTAGCAACTGGGCAAGTGCAGATTCTAAGCGAAGGTAATCAGGATGAGTCACCTAGCTTTGCGCCTAATGGCCGTGTGCTGCTTTATGCGACCAGAACTGCGGGTCGTGGTGCACTTGCTGCCGTGTCTGCAGATGGTCGCGTGAAGCAGCGTCTGAGCGAGTCTGGCGGAGATATCCGTGAGCCAGCTTGGGGCCCGTTACTGAATTAGTAGTATGTAATAGATAGATTTGTTTTTACTAAAGGAGAGTGTAATGAATAAGGGAATGTTTAATAAAAAAGTATTGGGTGCATTAGTGTTAGCAGCATTATTGTCAGCTTGTAAAAGCACACCAATGACAGATAAACCAGCTGGCGTACAAGATAAAAGTCCAGCAGGTGCATCAACACAATCATCTGCTAACGGTTCAGCAGACACTTCTGGCGTTAAAGAAGTAGTGATTGATAGCAATGCTAACAATGGTAACAACCCATTGAAAGATCCAAACAATATCTTGTCAAAAAGAAACATCTACTTTGACTTTGATAGCGACGCAGTAAAAGCGGAGTTCCGTCCACTAGTGGAAGCGCACGCTAAATACTTGCTAGCTAACAGCAACGCTAAAGTAGTATTGCAAGGTAATACGGATGAGCGCGGTACACGTGAGTACAACGTTTCATTGGGTCAACGCCGTGCAGTAGCAGTTAAAAAATCATTGAACTTGTTAGGCGTGCAAGATAAGCAAATCGAAACAGTAAGCTTGGGTGAAGAAAAAGCAACAGCAAATTGTGCAGATGAAGCTTGCAACCAACAAAACCGTCGCGTAGATGTAGTTTACGAAAACGATTAATTTTTTAGGTATTACGTTTAAAAAATGATGAAAAACCTGATTCTGTCTAGCGTGTTTTTAGCAACGCAATTATTTTCTATTAGCGGCCATTCGGCATTGTTCGATGACGATGAGGCACGAAAGAAAATACTGGAAGTTGAGAAGAACTTGCAAACTCAGAATCAGGCTACGCAATCTGCGATCCGTGATTTAAAGCAATCAAATGAGCAGCGAGATGCTGTCACAAGAAATGGTTTGGCTGATATGCAATCGCAACTAGATGCATTGAAGCAAGAGAATGCAAGATTGAAAGGCGAGCTGGAAGTCGCTAATCATAAAGCTGAAACCGCACTTCAACGCCAAAAAGATTTATATACCGATATCGATGAGCGCTTACGTAAGTTAGAGGCAGCTCCAGTTGCTGAAGCTGTGGCACCTGTGCCAGCGGTGGCTGAGAAAAATACACAAGAATACCAGCTGTTGGAATTAGCCAATGGCCTATCAAAAGAGTCTAAGCATAAAGAGGCTTTTAAAGAGTATGACAAGTTTTTAAAAGACTATCCTAACAGTGCGCAGGCAGCTGATGCGATGTACGGTTTAGGTTACTCGCAATTTGCGTTAAAGAACTATAAGTCGTCCGTCGCTACACAGCAAAAGCTGATTGATACTTATGCGGATAGTCCTAAGGTGCCTGATGCGATGTTTAATATGGCCAATAGTCAGATTCAACTAGGTTTAGTGCCGGGTGCTAAAAAAACATTGCGTGATTTAATCGCCAAATTCCCAAATAGTGAGCTGACGCCAACTGCGCAGAAGCGCCTAAAAGCACTAGAGGCGATTAGATAAGCAATTCAGAAAGTTGTTTATTTGCCTATATTTAGGTAAATAAAGCTTTTAAGTTAAAATAGCGCCCATTCATTATTGGCGCTATTTTTTTGCGTGATTCATTGTTGATGTGCAAAGTATTAGATGAAACTTAAAATCCATGAAATTTTTTATTCGCTGCAAGGCGAGTCCTCACGTGTAGGGCTGCCTACGGTATTTGTGCGTCTGACTGGCTGTCCAATGCGCTGCGTATATTGCGATACTGCCTATGCATTTAGCGGTGGCAGTAATATGGAAATTGATGACATCCTCGCTAAAGTTGCGGAGTTCGGCACACCATATGTCACTGTGACTGGCGGCGAGCCACTTGCACAAAAGGATTGCCATGTGTTGCTCAAAGCTTTGTGTGATCAGGGTTATAGCGTTTCGTTGGAGACGGGTGGCGCCATTGACATTAGCCCAGTAGATGCCCGTGTATCGGTCATTTTAGATATCAAAACACCAGACTCTGGCGAGCTAAAGAACAATGTATGGGGTAACTTAGCCCATCTTAAAAAAGCTGATGAAGTAAAGTTTGTGCTGTGTAGCCGTGCAGATTATGAATGGGCAAGGGATTTGCTGGTGAAAGAACATCTCACAGCAAAGTGCTCGGTACTGTTTTCACCGGTCTACAGTCAGCTGGCGCCTGCAGATTTGGCGGATTGGGTGCTGGCAGATAAGTTGCCGGTGCGCATGCAATTGCAGTTACACAAGATTTTATGGGGCGAGGTGCCTGGAAAATGACGAAGAACGCAGTTGTACTCCTCTCTGGCGGGCTGGATTCCGCCACTGTACTTGCCTATGCACGTAGTCAGGGTTTTGAGTGTTATTGCCTGAGTTTGGATTACCACCAGCGACATATTGCAGAGTTGCACGCCGCTAAAAATGTAGCGAAGGTGATGGGCGCAGCTGCACATAAAACGGCACAGCTAGATTTGTCGCTATTTGGCGGCTCTGCGCTCACTGACGATGCCATCGCCGTGCCGGAAAGTGCAACCGAAGGCATTCCCATTACCTATGTACCAGCACGCAATACGATCATGTTGTCGCTAGCGTTAGCCTGGGCTGAAGTATTACAGGCTCAGGATATTTTTATTGGCGTGAATGCTTTAGATTATTCTGGCTATCCTGATTGCCGCGGTGAGTATGTGAAGGCGTTTCAGGCGATGGCCAACCTCGCCACTAAAAGTGCAGTGGAGGGAAAAACTATTACGATTCATGCGCCATTGATTGATATGACCAAGGCGCAAATCGTAACGCTAGGCACTGAATTGGGTGTCGATTATGCCATGACGGTTTCATGCTATCAGGCTGATAGTGAAGGTGAGGCTTGTGGTTTGTGTGACTCGTGCCGCTTGCGGCGCGATGGCTTTTTAGCCGCAGGGTTAGCGGACCCTACTCGTTATAAAATGCATTTGTAAACTTGGTAGGCAGGCGATTTTTATATAAATCGATTGGTAGATAAGAAATATCGATAAATAGCTTGCCAAGTGGTGCATAAATAACGTAAAATCCGCGCCTTTCTGCTTTAAATTTTTCAAAAGAGAACAAAGATTATGGTTATTATTCGTTTAGCTCGTGGTGGCGCGAAAAAAACTCCTTTCTACAACGTGGTTGTAGCTGATTCACGCAATCGTCGTGATGGCCGCTTTATTGAGCGTGTTGGTTTTTATAATCCATCAGCTAGCGCAAATGCTGAAGGTTTACGTATTGATTTAGCTCGTGTTACTCACTGGCAAAATAACGGCGCACAATTGTCAGAGACAGTTGCACGTTTGGTTAAATTCCACGCTAAAGGCCCAGAAGCTGCTATCGCTGCTAAAGCAAAAGATGCTGCTAAAGTTGAAGCTGCTAAAGCTAAAGCTGCTGCTGAAGAAGCTGCAAAATTAAAAGCAGCTGCTGACGCTGCTAAGGCAGAAGCTGACGCTCAAGCCGCAGAGGCTGCTGCTGCAGCTAAAGCTGCCGAAGCTGCGGCTGCTGAAACACCAGCTGCTGACGCTTAATTTAAAAAGCTTAGGTAATTTACCTAAGCAATTAAAATGGCTGTGAATAACATGGTGGTAATGGGGCGCATTGTTGCGCCCTACGGCGTTTATGGTTGGCTCAAAGTAGTGCCGGACACAGAAGCGATTGATGGTCTGTTTGATTATGACACTTGGTGGCTAGGTAAAGGTGACGACTGGCGCGAAATGGTGGTAGAAACCGCTAAAATTCATAACGATGTGATTGTTGTGAAGTTAGAAGGGATTGATGACCGTGACGCTGCGTTTGCTTGCAAAGGTAAACAAATTGCTGTGCCTAGAGCGCAGTTGCCAGAGCCTGACGAGAATGAATATTACTGGTCAGACTTAGTCGGTTTGCGTGTTACCAACAGTCAGGGTGTTGATTTTGGCTTAATTACTGAAGTGTTTGAAACCGGTGCAAATGATGTGCTAGTGGTTAAACCGGATAATGTAGTTAAGACTGATGTAGCGCCGGCAGATGCAGGGAAAGGTAAGCCGCAAGAGCGCCTGTTGCCGTTTGTTGCAGACGTTGTATTGGCGGTTGATTTGGACGCTAAAACCATGTTAGTTGATTGGGACGAAGACTTTTAGTCTTGGTTAAAATCAACCCATACAAATTGAATCATGGCGTTTAAATTTGACATAGTGACCCTGTTTCCTGAGATGTTTGATGCCATCACTAAGCATGGCATTACCAGCAGGGCGATGCAGCAGGGTATTTATGAGGTTGGCTTCTGGAATCCGCGTGATTTCACTAGTGACAATCATAAGACTGTGGATGATAGGCCATATGGTGGTGGTCCTGGCATGGTGATGCTGGTGCAGCCTCTTGAGCAAGCGATTGGCGCAGCTAAGGCCGCGCAAACCGTAGAGCAAGCCGATAGCTGGGTGGTGCATTTATCTCCTGCAGGTAAACCGCTGACCCATCAAAAGGTCATGGAGTTAAGCAAGAAGCAAGGCTTGGTATTGCTTGCCAGTCGATACGAAGGTGTCGATCAGCGTCTGATTGATGCTGAGGTGGATGAAGAAATATCAATTGGTGATTATGTGTTAAGTGGCGGCGAGCTGCCTGCGATGGCGTTGATGGATGCGATTATCCGCCAGCTGCCAGGTGCATTGGGTGATAGTGATTCTGCGATTGAAGACTCATTTGTAGATGGTTTGTTAGATTGCCCGCACTACACAAGACCAGAAGAATATAACGGTGTGAAAGTACCAGCGGTGTTGATGTCTGGTAATCATGCCAAGATTAAGCAGTGGCGTTTGAAAATGTCATTGCACAGAACCCGGGATCAACGTCCCGATTTATTGGCCGCAAGGCCGTTGACGAAAGAGGAAACACGGCTGCTACAAGAAGATTAGTAGCAGGAACAAGTTTCTTCACAATTAAAAGGAACTCCGACGGGCAACCTGAAGAGATAAAGAAGATGGCAGATATTATTAAAATGTTAGAGCAGGAAGAAATTGCCCGCCTAAACAAAACAATCCCTGACTTTGCACCAGGCGACACAGTAGTAGTTGGCGTAAACGTAGTTGAAGGTACACGTAAACGTGTGCAGTCATACGAAGGCGTTGTTATTGCTAAGCGTAACCGTGGTTTGAACTCATCATTCATCGTGCGTAAAATCTCTTCAGGTGAAGGTGTTGAGCGTACATTCCAAACTTACTCACCATTGATCGCTTCAATCGAATTGAAGCGTCGCGGTGATGTACGTCGTGCGAAACTGTACTACCTACGTGAGCGTTCAGGTAAATCAGCACGTATTAAAGAAAAATTAGTAGCACGTGACAGAGACGTTTTAGCGCCAGTAGAAAAAGCGTAAAACCTAGTTCTGGTGTTGTAAGACACAGCAAACCCCAATTGATGAAAATCATTGGGGTTTTTTGTTATGTGCGTGCGTCAGGTGTCAATTATTGTTAGCTGAGGTATGCACTATCAATATAAGCATTTTGCGGTGGGCAGATTTTTTCTTGCCTGACATTAAGTTGGTGTGGTTGCGCAGGGTTAGCTTGCTTTAGTTTAACTTTGCTTTGGTTTACTATGGCAAGATGAATATTAAGCTCCAAACCGTATGTAATGATACCTTTATTAAAGCGCCTTTTGGTCGGGTACGTATTGCTATACATGATCATCAGCTAATGATTGAACTGTTAGCGCTGCCAGCCGATGTTAAGGTGTTGCCATCGCATGCTGAGGTAACGCTAGAGGCTGCGTCCACTCATCCGCTACTTATCCTCGTCTCTCAGCAGGTTCTGCAATATTTACAGCACGCCAGTTCGACTTTTGACTTAGCGACACAGCAAGACGGCACTGCTTTTCAAAAAAAGGTGTGGCAGGCAATTGCTGCTATTCCATGTGGGCAAACTCGCACTTATAGTGAGTTAGCGCAGCAAATTGGCTCTGGCCCACGTGCGGTCGCCAATGCTTGTGGAGCCAATCGTTTGCCATTGTTGATACCATGCCATCGCGTGGTGGCTAAAAGCGGCTTGGGCGGCTTTATGCAAGGTACACACAATGGGCTGCTTATTAAGCAATGGTTGTTGCAGCATGAGTCATCCATGTCTGGCGGAGGTAGGCATGAGTGAGCGTACGGTTGCACCAGAAGATGCGGCAAGTATTGATGCGTTTATCGATGCCATATGGCTAGAAGATGGTTTATCTAAAAATACATTAGAGAGTTATCGGTTAGATTTAACCGCCTTTGCTATCTGGGCATCGTCACAAAGTCGGCAGTTGCTCAGTGTTGACAAAGCGGATGTTCAGCAATATTTGGCGGTTAAGTTTCCGCTCAGCAAGCCGCGTAGTATCGGTCGCCTAATCGCTACGCTTAGGCGATTTTATCGTTATAGCTTGCGTGAGAACCAAATCGCGATAGATCCCACCCTCCAGATTGAGTCCCCAAAGCTACCGCGTAGTTTGCCTAAGAGCCTAAATGAGGAAGAGGTGGAGGCGCTACTTAATGCGCCGAATGTTGATGATGCACTAGGCTTGCGCGATAAAGCGATGCTTGAGTTGTTGTATGCCAGTGGGTTGCGTGTTTCAGAGTTGGTTTCGATTAAAATAAGCGAAATTAGCATGAGCGACAGCGTAGTTCGTGTGACAGGTAAAGGTAGTAAAACGCGTTTGGTGCCGATGGGTGAAAATGCGGTAGAGTGGATTTCTCGCTATTTAAAAGCAGCGCGACCGCATATTTTGCAAAATCGTTTGTGTGATGCGGTGTTTGTAACAAACCGTGGCGATGCCATGACGCGTCAAACGTTTTGGTACATGATTAAGCGTTATGCCTTGCTGGCTGGCATCACTAAACATATGTCACCGCACGTGTTGCGTCATGCGTTTGCTACGCATTTGCTCAATCATGGAGCGGATTTAAGGGTGGTGCAGATGTTGCTTGGGCATTCTGACATTTCAACGACGCAAATTTATACCTATGTGGCACGGGAGCGATTGAAGCGGTTGCATAGTGTGCATCATCCGCGGGGCTGACGTTTTCTCCCTTTCCGATGGATGCTCCCTCTCCATTTAAGGGAGAGGGTTGGGGTGAGGGTAAAGAGGTGGGGTTTGAGATATGTCGGGGGTAGCCCGACAGCTAGTTACTTTCTTTTAACTGCCTGAAAAAAAAGTAACCAAAGAAAACGGCACCCCACACCACGGGCTACGCCTTCCCTGCGCTACTCAACATAAAGGGCAGCAATCGGAAACTCGCTACGCTCAAACAGCCGATTACTGAAAACTCCCTTTATGTCTGTGTTGCTCGACGTGGCACAAGGGGATGAGTCGGTTACGTAATGTCGAACCTATGAATTTTGCAGAATTTTGATATATTTCCAATTTTTAACTTTTTTTCAGGGTATTTATCCCTGATTTTATTAACTCGATTACCACCGAAATCAATAGCTTGTTTTGTATTGCTCATATGCCAAGCATTATTAATTGCAAAAGCAAATCTGTATTCACTTTGATTTCGATAGCAATCAAGTTTCGATAGAGCAATTTTTTCTGGCAGTGCCCAATCAATAATTGGAGGATTATTGATTGAATAGTAGTTAATCTCACCAAAAATAAGTTGTTTGTCTTTAATGCTTGGCCGTATCGATAAAGCTCCTCGAATGCCTGATATAAATTTCGCAATGTTGGTTATCTCAACACATACATTGCTTTTGAAATTAGTCGCCAATTCATTGCTGAGTTTATTGCTGGTACAAAATATGAAAATATCATCGGTACTTATATGTGATTTAAAAGTAGCTTCTGGTAACAAAATTTTTTCACCTGTCTCAGACTTAGTAATCTCTAAACCAGTTGTGGGCTTATACAGCCTCGCACCTTCAAACATATCTCCTCGGTCTGTATCTTCATAATCTTGAAAGTACGATAAGGAGCGAAATAGCAACTCACCATTTTTTAAAAAGCCATTTAAATATTTCTCAGGCATGTATTTAAATAAACTTGTCAATTTAAATTAACTCAATTTTCTTTCAATCACCACCCCCAAAGCCTTCAACCCTGGCAATATCGTAGGCTTAGCTACTTTAATCTTCACGTTCAATGCGTTAAATTCTTTCAATATCAATTGGCATAGGTGTTCTGCAAGTTTTTCTACTAGTTGGAAACTATTTTCTTGCAGGGTTTCACGTACACGGCTAACCACTGCGCCGTAGTCGATGGTGTCGTTGACATGGTCGCTTTGGCAGGCCTTGCTGAGGTCGTAGCCGATTTCTATATCCAGGATAATGGTTTGCTGTGTCATGCGCTCCCATTCGGGCACGCCGAGCTTGGTTTGTACTTTAACTTCACTTAAAAAAATGGTGTCCATAATGCCTTATTTGTATGTCGTCGTTCCCGCCAAGGCGGTAATCCAGTAATATCTTGAATATTAAACCACAATTTATTGTGGTGTTGCGCTAATAAAAAATGGATTCCCGGTTACATCGGGATGACAATTGGAGAGAGTGTTTAAATGAATGAGTTAGGTTTTATTCCTGTTACTTTGGTGCCTGCTGTGTGGATAGTTGCGGCTTACCTGCTGGGATCTATTGCTTTTGGTATTTTGGTGAGTAAGTTGTTTGGCTTGCCTGACCCACGCACAGTGGGGAGTGGCAATATCGGTGCCACCAACGTTGCGCGTAGTGGTAAAAAGTCAGCCGCCATTCTCACTTTGCTAGGCGATGTGTTTAAAGGCTGGTTTCCTGTCTGGCTGGCTTTGCAGTCTGGTATGACTATGTGGGTAGTAAGCGCTGTAGGCTTGGCGGTATTCTTTGGTCACTTATACCCAATTTACTATGGTTTTAAAGGTGGTAAAGGGGTGGCGACTGCACTAGGCGTGATGCTGGCGATTGATCCTATACTCGCTTTGGCGGCGGTACTAACTTGGATTGTGGTGTTTGCGGTGTCGCGTTACTCGTCGCTTGCGGCACTAGTGGCTGCCGCGTTGGCGCCAGTGTATGCATGGTACTTGCTGGCTAATGCAGATAATGCGCTTGGCGTATCAGATTATGTGCAGATGGTATTGGTGATGTCCGTATTCCTAATATGGCGCCATAGAAGCAATATCAAAAAACTATTGGCTGGTACGGAGTCAGGCTTCGGTAAAAAGAAATAAGCGTGCTTTCATCATGCCTTGCTTGCAAGGCATGATGGTTAAGGTGCTTGTAGCTCGCTTAAGTTCCAGCGTGGTTTCACGCTAAAGCTGTAATTTTTATCCGTATTGCTTTGCATATCTTTCAGGCGCATTGCGCCTGCAAATGCGATCATGGCACCGTTGTCTGTGCAAAATTCTAAACGTGGATAACTGACTTTACATAGCTTGCGTTTGGTAGCGGCGTTGAGTTTCTCGCGCAGTTTTGCATTTGCGCCAACGCCGCCAGACACAATGAGATTATCTAACCCGGTCTCACGTAGTGCACTCATGCACTTGATGGTGAGTACCTCCGTCACGGCTTCCTGAAACTCATAAGCAATATCGGCTTTGGTTTCATCATCCAGTGGTTGATGTTGGTTTACTAATGTTAATACCGAGGTTTTAAGTCCGCTGAAACTGAAGTTCAAGTCACCGCTATTGAGTAATGGACGGGGTAATTTAAAACGCGGTTTACCTGTTTTTGCTAAGTTGGATAGTGCAGGGCCGCCAGGGTAGCCTAGCCCTAATAATTTGGCAGTTTTATCAAATGCCTCGCCAGCAGCATCATCCAAAGTGTCACCAAGTAATTCGTACTGGCCGATGCCATCAACACGCATGAGCTGGCTATGGCCGCCAGAAACTAATAAAGCAACAAATGGAAACGCTGGTGGGTTGTCTTCTAGCAATGGTGCTAATAAATGACCTTCAAGGTGATGGACATTAATAGTGGGAATTTGCAGGCTAAATGCTAATGACTCGGCAAAGCTGGTGCCTACAAGTAGTGCACCAGAAAGACCAGGGCCTTGCGTATAGGCAATCGCATCGATGTCTTGTAATGTTTTATTGGCATCTTTTAAAGCAAGTTCGGTAAGTGGTAATACGCGGCGAATATGGTCGCGCGATGCAAGTTCCGGCACTACACCACCATACTCTGCATGCATTTCCACTTGTGAGTGTAAGGCATGTGATAATAAGCCGTGGTCTGTGTCATATAAGGCGATGCCGGTTTCGTCACACGATGATTCAACGCCTAAAACTAACATTTATTTTGTTCCATTTTTGTCATAAAGTGCATTTTTATAACACAAAGCTATAAAAGTAATTGAATAAAAGTAATTATACGATTAAAATGGTGGACTTTTCTCAAGTTTATGAGCCTTTGTTTGGCGAGCTTGAGCATCACCTAATTAAATTGTTGCAGATAAGAGAGAATAAATGTCTAGTGTACGCGTAAAAGAAAATGAGCCGTTTGACGTTGCTCTACGTCGCTTTAAGCGCCTAATTGAAAAAACTGGTTTGTTGAATGATCTTCGCGCTCGCGAATTTTACGAGAAGCCAACATGGGAGCGTAAGCGTAAAGCTGCTGCTGCTGTTAAGCGTCAATATCGTCGCTTGATGAAGCAAACATTACCAGCAAAATTGTACTAATAGTCTCTAAGTAGAGTTATTAGCATGTCGTTAAAAGCTCAGATATCTGAGGACATGAAAACCGCGATGCGCGCTAAAGATAGCGTGCGTTTGGGTGCAATACGTTTATTACAAGCGGCTATTAAGCAGCGTGAAGTGGATGAGCGTATTGAATTAGATGATAGCAATGTGATTGCTGTGATCGAAAAAATGCTCAAACAGCGTCGCGATTCTATTGCTGCGTATGAGTCAGCAAATCGTCATGATTTAGCTGATGTAGAAAAGTTTGAAGTTACTGTGTTGCAAACGTATTTGCCGCAGCAGCTGACTGAAGATGAGATTAAAGCCATCTTGGAAAAAGTTGTGGTTGATACAGGCGCTTCTGGTATTAAAGACATGGGCAAGGTAATGGCAGAGATTAAGCCGTTAGTCGCTGGCCGTGCTGATATGGGTAAAATATCCGGATTGATTAAAACTCGTCTAGGTTAACCTGTAGCGATAAATGCAAGTAGACATTATAAGGAGCGATATGCTCCTTTTTTGTTTTGAAATTCGCTAGAATTGCTAGCAAATTCTATTCACGTAGTTATTTTTAGCTAAAGCAGACACTTTGATACCTGAGAGCTTTATTCAAGAGTTGCTAAATCGCGTTGATATTGTCGATGTGATTGATAAAAGCGTACCGCTCAAAAAAGCCGGTGCCAATTATTCTGCCTGCTGCCCGTTTCATAATGAAAAATCCCCTAGTTTTACCGTAAGTCCTACCAAGCAGTTCTATCATTGCTTTGGCTGCGGCGCGCATGGCACTTCCATTGGTTTTATTATGGAGTATCAAGGGGTTAGCTTTGTTGATGCGATACATGATCTAGCTAAAATGGTCGGTATGACGGTGCCGCAAGAGGTGCGCGATAACGACAAGCCTGCGCCTAAGGTGGTGGTGGGTTTGCAGGAGGCGCTACAGCAGGCGGCTAATTTTTATAAAGCTGAGCTAAAAAAATCCCCGCGTGCCATTGAGTATTTGAAGGCGCGTGGCTTGAGTGGTCAAGTGGCTGCCAAGTTTCAGGTAGGCTACGCCCCTGCGGGCTGGCAAAATTTACAGAGCGTTTTCCCGCATTATGAGAATGAGGCGCTGAATGTTGCCGGCTTGGTGGTGGAGAATGATCAGGGCAAGCGCTATGACCGCTTTCGTGATCGCATCATGTTTCCGATTCATGATCAAAAAGGGCAGGTGATTGGCTTTGGTGGTCGGGTGATTAACCCGGAAGACACCCCTAAATATTACAACTCGCCAGAAACGCCGTTGTTTCAAAAGGGTCATGAATTGTATGGCTTGTTTTTGGCGCGCAGGGCAATCCGCGATGCAGGCCGTGCTCTAGTGGTTGAGGGTTATATGGATGTGGTGGCACTGGCGCAATACGGCATTGAATATGCAGTAGCAGCGCTTGGTACCGCGACAACGCCTTACCATATTACGAAATTAATGCGCCAAGCAGATGAAATTGTATTTTGCTTTGATGGGGATAATGCCGGCCGCACCGCAGCGTGGCGTGCAGCAATGAATGCCTTGCCAGCATTGACGGATGGCTTGAAGCTTTCATTTCTGTTTTTACCTAAAGAGCATGACCCAGACTCATATGTGCGTGAATTTGGTAAAGAAAAATTTGAAGCTGAAATTAATTCGGCCATGCCGTTGTCTCAGTACATACTGCAGCACTTGAGTGAAGATAATCCTCTGCAAAGTCAGGAAGATCGCGTGCGATTTTTGAACGAGGCCGAGCCTATCATGCAGCAAATCAATGCGCCACGTAGTGCGATGTATTTGCGCAAAAAAGTGGCTGAGCTGGCGCAGCTGTCGCAAGATGAAATGCAGGCGTTGTTAAAATTGCCTAACCTGAATAAGGCGCCGGTAAAGGCTAAGCCAAAATTGACGCGCACCACGATGTCATTGCAAAAGCGCTTTGGCTTGATGCTGCTGATGCATCCAGCGCTGGCGCAACAGGATGATCTAGCTTTGTTGGATGAGCGGGATGATGTAGATGCTTTGTTGCGGCAGGTGATTGAAATCTGCCTGCTACATCCCCATTCTAAACCTGCGGTGCTGTTGCGTGAGTTGGAGAGAAGGGTTGATGTTGGTGTCCTGCAAGAGTTGCAGCGTGAACTAACGTTGCTGGATGATACGCTGGATCAGGCGCAAGAGGTTGCAGGTGCTCGTCAGCAGTTGCAAGCAGTACATACGCAGCGACAAGGTGCCTCGCTGTTAGCGCGAATTAGCGAAAAACCTTTAAGCGCTTTAACGGCGGATGAAATCGCATTATTGAAATCTGTAGGCAATAAACCCCAGCCAAAATAAGGCTATATTCTGTTATAATGCACGGTTACGGTAATCTTATTCACCATATGTGATGTAGGCATCATGGCTGAGCTAAAATTTTAGAGGTAAGACATGGCAAGACCAAAGAAAAGTGATCAACAAGCTGAAAAAAATGCAGAAGACTACGTTCGTCCAGAACAGTTGCAAGAAGTCAGTGCTGAAGAGCGCCGCATTCGTCTAAAAAGCTTAATCGTATTAGGTAAGGAGCGCGGCTACCTCACTTATGCAGAGATTAACGATCACTTGCCAGATGATGTTCAAGGATCTGAGCAGATTGATGGCATCATCGGCATGATTAACGACATGGGTATTCAGGTGTACGAAGAAACGCCTGATGCTGAAGCGTTGTTAATGTCTGATGCACCTCCAGCGGTAACTGATGACGATGCGGTGGAAGAAGCTGAACAAGCGCTTGCCACGGTAGACTCAGAGTTTGGTCGTACTACTGACCCAGTGCGTATGTATATGCGTGAAATGGGTACTGTAGACTTGCTCACACGCGAAAGCGAAATTGAAATTGCACGCCGCATTGAAGACGGCCTAAAACACATGGTGCAGGCGATTGCCGCTTGTCCAACCACGATTGCTGCTTTGTTGGAAATGGTGGACAAAGTTGAACGTGATGAACTGAGTGTAGATGACTTGGTAGACGGCTTGATTGATTCTGATATTGGTCTGGATGACGCAATGACAGAGGATACGCAAGACGATGAAGAGCCAGAAGTTGATGAAGATGAAGACGAAGGCGACGAAGACGGCGCAAAAGCCGCAGCTATTTCTGCAGAAGCATTAGCTAAGCTGAAAGAAGAACTGCTTAAACGCTTCCAAGTAGTACGTGCAGCACACCAAAAAATGACGGTCATCTTGCCGGTTAAAGGCTCGCAAGATCCTGAGTACTTAGCATTGTTGTCTGAAATTTTGGTTGAGTTGACGGCATTCCGTTTCTCACCAAAACAGGTAGAAACGCTATGTGATCAAGTGCGCGGTTTAGTTGAAACAGTGCGTGGCCATGAGCGTAAAGTGTTGGACTTCTGCGTAGAAAAAGCAGGTATGCCACGCCCATACTTTATTAAATCATTCCCAGGCAATGAAAGTAATTTAGCTTGGTTGGAAGAAGAGCTTAAATCTGACAAGCCTTACAATGAAAAATTGGCGCGTTTCAATCACTCAATTTTGGACCAGCAACAACGCATTATTGATTTAGAAGCCAAAGTTGGTATTTCAGCCAAAGAACTGAAAGAAATTAACAAGCAAATGACCACAGGCGAGGCGCGTGCGCGTCGTGCTAAACGTGAAATGATTGAAGCTAACTTGCGTTTGGTGATTTCTATTGCTAAAAAATACACAAACCGTGGTTTACAGTTCTTAGACTTGATTCAAGAAGGTAATATCGGCTTGATGAAAGCGGTAGATAAATTTGAATACCGTCGTGGTTTCAAATTCTCAACCTATGCAACATGGTGGATTCGCCAAGCGATTACACGTTCTATCGCTGACCAGGCACGTACCATCCGTATCCCTGTGCATATGATTGAAACGATTAATAAGATGAATCGTATTAGCCGTCAAATTCTGCAAGAAACTGGTGTTGAGCCAGATCCAGCATTGCTTGCGGAGAAAATGGAAATGCCTGAAGACAAGATTCGCAAAATCTTGAAAATCAGTAAAGAGCCAATTTCAATGGAAACACCAATCGGTGATGACGAAGATTCACATTTAGGCGACTTTATTGAAGACAGCACAACCTTAGCCCCAGTGGATGCTGCGGTTTATGCAAGCTTGCGTGATGCAACTTCTGAAGTGCTGGAGTCACTCACACCACGTGAAGCTAAAGTATTGCGTATGCGTTTTGGTATCGAAATGAACACAGACCATACCTTGGAAGAAGTAGGTAAGCAATTTGATGTAACGCGTGAGCGTATTAGACAAATTGAAGCGAAGGCGCTGCGCAAATTGCGCCATCCAACTCGTTCAGAAAGATTAAGAAGCTTCTTAGAAACTGGACAAGATTAGTTTAAAATAACGACTTCAAAAGTTTAGGCCCCCTAGCTCATGCTTGGTTAGAGCAGCGGACTCATAATCCGTTGGTGCTGTGTTCGACTCACAGGGGGGCCACCAAGAATAAGACGACTTAGGGAGAAATCTCTAGGTCGTTTTTCTTATGTAAGCCGCAAGATTATTAGTCTTAATCTAAAGTAGAGTGAACCATCATGCCTAATCAATTAAATCAGCATGTTTATATATTTTCAAAATGATTTTAGACTATGCAATTAGCAAAATTTAGTTTAAATGATATTCTATAGTATTTAATTATAAGAAAATTTAAAGTATCAATAAGCTTCAGCGCATTTAAAGATAAGAAACTATTAAACCTACACAGTAAAAGCGGACGCATTAGAATCAAAGAAACTAATTTTCCGAAATATGTTTATTGAAGAAAAAGATATTGAGATTGCAGATATTATTAGGCATTACTTTGAAGCTGTAAAAGAAAGATGGCCCACTGCTTGGGACCATAGAGGAGAGGGGTTGATGCTCAATAAGACTAACGGATATAAGGGCTTGATTAAGTTACTGAGACCAGTATATTTGCATCTTGCAAGACCCGGTGAAGTGCCAACAAAGATGCAGTTTTTACAGATTCTGCGCAAAAGTGATTTAGAGGACGAAGACTTTACTATAGATAACTTTAGACCTGGTGCTAGCGGTGAGTTGACGCTTTATACGACACTACTAAATCAATTAAATTTAAAAGATTAATTTCTAATCTAGATTCTTTTGTAGTATTTATCATAATGAATAGCTTGAGTTGAGATGCAATTAGATTACGAAAAAAATACATCACTCGCACCTTTTTTAAGGTGGGCAGGAGGTAAAAGATGGCTAATAAAAAAAGAAAACCATATAGCACCACTCAATTACAACACTTATATTGAGCCATTTTTGGGTAGTGCAGCAGTGTTTTTCTCAATGCCATATAAGCCCTTCATAATATCTGACACCAATAAAGATTTGATTAACTGTTATATCGCTATCAAAGAGGACTATAAAGAAGTTCAGGGGTTATTAGAGGTCCATCAAGCTAAGCATACTAAAGAATATTATTATCAGATCAGAGCAGAGGAGCCTGAAAGCAATGTGACTAGAGCTGCTCGGTTTCTTTATCTAAATCGCACTTGCTTTAATGGCCTATACAGGGTTAATAAACAGGGTAAATTCAACGTGCCAATTGGCACAAGAAATAATGCATTTCTAGATGATGATAAATTCAAAGCTGTAGCTGCAAGACTAGGTCAAGGCAAAATATTAAATCAAGATTTCGAAAAAACTATATCTATGGCTGGTCATGGTGACTTTGTCTTCATTGACCCACCTTACACAGTAAATCACAATTTAAATGGATTCATCGAATACAATGAAAAAATATTTAGTTGGGATGATCAGATTCGTTTAAAAAATTCCATCATTTCTGCATTAGGCAGGGGCGCAATGCTAACAATGAGCAATGCAGACCATGAGTCGATTCATGATCTATATTCAGGACTATGTAAAATCCAAAAGATCGAGCGAAGCAGCGTGATTGCTGGGAAATCATGTAACAGAAAGACTACTAGCGAAGTAATTATGAGATTTGGGTGGGCATCATAGTGGCTAGACATTTGCTCAACATGTAAATGCTAAAGAAGGGAAAAATAATAATATGGCTTTTATAGAGTCTGCTGAGATAGAACAGCTTAAAACTAAATTTACTGAAGACCCTTCCACCCTCGGAAAACTTTATAAGTCAAAGAAAAGCGATTACTACATTCGAAATGTAGATCATAACCTTGCAGATGCAATGATTAAGGATGGCTGGGAAGAAATTGGCCAACTTAAGACAAAAACTAAACTGCGAATACGTAAAAGTCATAGCACAAAATTTGAAGATGATATTTGGTGTCAGTTATATGACTTAGGCTATCGTTGTCTTAATACAGGTAATGACTTCAGATTAAATTTTGGAAAAGACGTATTAGAGAAAAAACAAATAGATGTATTTGCAGTAAATGATGATTCAATACTTCTTATTGAATGTAAGTCTAGCCAGACACTAAGTAAAGCTTCCTCATTCAAAACAGAATTTGAAAGTCTAGAAGTCAAACTTCAGGGTTTCTCAAAAACCCTAGAGCAGTTATTTGGCAGAAGTAGAAAAGTAAAATACATTTTCGCTACTCGAAATCTAAGAATAGAAGAGGATGGGGTAGATATACAGCGTTTAAAATCAACTGGTTCTTTTTTTTATAATGACAATACTTTTGAGTATGTTAATAGCTTGATTAAAGCATATAAAAAAGCAGCTCATTATCAATTCATGTCATTGCTATTCAAAGGTAAGTCAATTAACAAAGACAGAATAGAAGTGCCAGCAATTGAAGGCTTCATGGGTAACAAAAAGTATTATATGTTTTCAATTGAGCCGCATCTGTTGCTCAAAATTGGATTCATTTTGCATAGGACCCGAGCCAATCAGGCAGAGATGCCCACTTATCAAAGGTTGTTAGTACCACAAAGGTTACAAGGGATATCTAAATTTATAGATGACGGTGGTTATTTTCCCAATTCTATCATTTTGAATTTTAGCAATAATGAGCAACTTCAATTCGAGGCATCTCAAAGAGGTGAGGACTCTCGGTCACGTCTAGGCATTTTAAAAATACCTAATGCATACGCCATAGCCTATATTATTGATGGCCAGCATAGAGTTTATGGCTATGCACAGTCAGACTTTAAAGAAAGTAACACCATTCCCGTTGTAGCTTTTTATGGTTTGGAATCTAATGAACAACTTAAGATTTTTATGGATATTAATGAAAATCAAAAAGCTGTTAGTCCAACATTAAGAATTACTTTAGAAAAAGATTTATATTGGAATTCAGACAGAGCCGATTCAAGAATAAAGGCACTTAGGTCATCCATTATTGATGAACTCAGCACTTCAATGTCTGGGCCACTTTATAATAAAATTTCCTTGGGGGAGGATAAAGCAAAACTTTCTGCAAGTCCATTTGGTGACGCTTTGATGGGTTCTGGGTTACTACCCAAGGCAAAAGGTAATAACTACGAAATAAATGGGTCGGAAGCCTCTTTATACAATATCAACAATCATGACAATAATAGTGCAATGCAGCATGCACAAGATAGCATCGTAAAGTTTTTAAGTAAGTGTTACGAGTTTGTTGAAGAAAAATACCCTGATATTTTTACACGTGACCGATATTTCATTATGTCCAATCGTGGAACATTTGCTTTTATCAGATTAATAGGAAGTTTAAATGTTTTTGAATCAAATAATAAGAGTGTAAACGTACTCACAAAACCTGAAGAACGATTTAGGTGTATAAGCAAATATGTTGAAGCTCTTCTGTCTCAAATTCAGAATTTACCAAAAGAAGAAGAAGAGAGGTTATTAGGGAAGCTTGGCGCTGGTGCTGACACTTATTGGTTTAGATACTTCCAATCTTTAGTTCATCAGAAATACCCCCACTTTCTCCCAGACGGCCTAGCGGACTGGATAGAAAGGCAAGATATGGCCCTTCTAGAGGATGGTCGTAGATATGGTACAGAGGTTGAAAAGTATATTAAAAAGAACGTAATACATAATTTAAAAATTCTTTTCAAGGATGATTGGGATCTTGAGATAGGTTCTATTAAAAACGAATGTGTGAATAGGGCAAATGCAGACATAGAGAAACGATATAAAGAAGGATTTGGTAGAAGAGATATTCCATGGACGGATATGTTTCATATTCTTGACTATAAAACAATAATTGAAAAATTCTGGACAAAACTACCTGAGGAATCAAGTGACAGCTTTAGAAATTTTGAAGATATTTTTTCAATCGATGTTGGTCATGGGTTTAACAGTAAATCAGATAAGACTAAATGGCTATCATTGTTGAATACTTACAGAAATAGTTATGCTCATGATGGCTCTAAAGAAAAAGGCTTAACTAAAGAAGAGGTGAAAACTTTAGAGAAAATACATGAACAATTATTGGGAAACAAAATCATGTAATTATGTTTGAAAGGCTGTTCTAGCTAGAACAGACTCAGTACCGCCCGTTAATAATATTAACGGATTTTTTGAATCGCCACTAGTGTTATAGACACTCTATAGCCGTATTCTTGTATTGATTTTCGTAGTCTATCGGAGATAACAAGTTATTGGAATTATGGCGTCGTTTTGAGTTGTAGAACAACTCAATGTAGTCAAAGATATCCTGCCTTGCATCATCACGATGGTTGTATATTTTTCGTTTAATCCTTTCCCGCTTTAGTAGTTGAAAGAAGCTTTCAGCCACAGCATTATCATGGCAGTTGCCTCGTCGGCTCATACTGGATTCCAAGTTGTGAGCTTTTAAAAACACATCCCAATCCTCACTGGTGTATTGGCTTCCCTGATCAGAATGTATCAATACTTTGCTTTTAGGTTTCCTGCGCCACACCGCCATCAGCAACGCATCCAACACCAGCTCTTTGGTGATACGTGATTGCATAGACCACCCCACAATGCGTCTGGAGAACAAATCCATCACAACGGCCAGATAGAGCCAACCTTCATGGGTGCGGATATAAGTAATATCCGTCACCCATGACTGATCTGGGTAAGCGGGATTGAACTGCCTATTTAACGTGTTGGGGCTGGTCAGGTAAGGCTTGCCACCGTAATGCCTTGGTTTACGGTAGCCGACCTGTGCCTTCAAGCAATGCCTATACATCAGGCGGTACACACGGTTAATACCAATTCGTTCACCTAAGGCACGCATGTCGCTATGCACTTTACGGTAGCCATACACACCACCAGACTCCAGCCAACATTGCTTAATCAACCCAGTTTGGCGTTGATCATTCTTAGCGCGTGTTGAATGTGGCTGCTTTAACCAGGCATAAAAGCCACTAGGGTGGACCTCTAGCATTTGGCACAGCCATCTTGTTGGCCAACAGTCCTGATGATCTTTAATGAAGGCATATCTTACTCGGACTGCTTTGCGAAGTATGCCGCGGCTTTTTTTAGGAGATCTCGTTCTTCAGTGACGCGCTTAAGCTCTTTACGTAACTGGATTAACTCCGATTGCTCTGCATGCTTGGTTTGATTTACTAAAGCATTGGGGCCATACTTCTTGACCCAAGCATATAGGCTGTCTACAGTCACATCGAGTCGCTTTGCCACATCGGAGACTGTATATCCGCCTTCTGTGATTTGACGGACTGCTGCTAGTTTGAATTCTTCTGGATATCGTTTACCACTCATTTGTCGCCTTTCTTTGGTTGCCATTATTACGGCTCAAAGGCGTCTAGTAAACTAGTGGCGATTCAACCAATATTTTTTATGCTAATTTAAATTCTATTGGAGATAAATAGATCTACTTGTAAACTGAATAAAATTAGCGCGAGTGGTTGACCGTAGCTAGTAACAACAATACATAAATAATATAGACTTGGACCATTAACGATGACTGATAAACTTGAATCCTCATTTGAGTCGTTTGAAGAAAGCTCAACTCAAACTCAAGATTTATCTACTCCAGAAAACTTCTCTTTTACGTCTCTAGCAGCTATCCGCAGAAGGCTACTCGACCTTAGTGGCCGCAATAACCTTCTTAACTTTAAACACCCCAAGTCCGGTTGCATAAGAATTATTGACGAGTTGCCGGATCAAATTTATTCAGTATTGGAAAGTGGAGCCAAGTTCACATTAATTCCAGTAAGCGAGCCAACCGAGCAAGAATTAATTAATGCTAGTTACATAAAAATTGATACAAAGACTAGGCAGCGTATTGTCAGCGACTACCCGACTGCAGAGCAATGGGCAAAGCATATAGGTTTGACTGTCTCGTATGATTTGCCTGAAATTACAGCATCTAGTAAGCAGGCTAAGCACCTAGACACAAATCTTCAAACCCTTTTTTATGCACCTGAGCTCGAAGCTCGGCTTAGGTCTATACGGGGGGCAGCAGATGTTGCCATAGAGGAGAGTGGCGCGAATATTCTTTATTTGGCTTTAGGCTTTCTCGAGTGGTATGAGTCTAGAGATTCCGATGTGGCAAGGATGTCTCCCTTGTTTACTTTACCTGTTCAGCTTGAAAGGTCCGATTTAGATAAAAAGGCTGGCGCATATCGCTATACTGTGCAGTTAAAGGATGACGGTTTAATCACGAACGTCACTCTTCGGGAGAAGCTGGCTAATGATTTCGATCTTATTCTCCCCCCTATAGACGAGGAAACATCACCTGAATCTTACTTTCAGCAGGTTCAGCGCACTATTCTAAAGCATCAGCCGCGATGGAAGCTACGTAGGCAGGCCTCATTGGTGCTATTGAATTTTACGAAACAGGCCATGTATGAGGATCTTGATCCCGCTAATTGGCCAGCAAATGCAAATATTGAGCAGCATCCTTTAATTCAAATGTTTTTTGCTTCAAATGTAGATAACGGGGATGCCGTCAGTTTTACCTATGAATCTGAACATAAGCTTGATGATATAGCTAACGTTCATGATCAGTATCCATTGATATATGATGCCGACAGCTCTCAACACAGCGCAGTAATTGACATCGTTAATGGCAAAAACCTAGTTATTGAAGGGCCACCAGGTTCAGGTAAGTCTCAGACAATTACAAACCTAATAGCAGCATCTATAGCTAATGGACACAAAGTACTTTTTGTTGCTGAGAAAATGGCTGCTTTGAATGTTGTTAAAAGCCGCCTAGATAAAGCCGGGCTTGGAGATTTTTGCCTAGAGTTACATAGCCATAAAACCAATAAGCAAAAAATTCTAAGTGATCTTAATTCACGACTTTCAAAACAATCTCTGTTTGTCTCTCCACAAGGGATAGAAGCAGATATTGATCGTTATGAAAGCTTGAAATCCAAGTTGAACAACTATGTTAATAAGATTAATGGGATTTGGAAAAATACAGGGCTTTCAATACATGAAATTCTACAGAAAACAACCAGACTCAGGGAGCAGTACTGTATTAACCCATCCACATTAAAAATTGATGGATTAAATGGTAATAACTTGACGCCTGTTCGACAAAATGAACTTAGTGATTATGCTCATATGCTTGGAAGTATTTATAACCAAATTTCTGAGCAAGCCAAAGACGGGGAAATTAGGAATCACTTTTGGTACGGTGTTGAGAATGACTCCTTGACCTCAGATGATCTTAATACTCTCATTAAAGGTTTGCAGGGTTGGTCTAATAGTCTAAGTCAGCTAGAAATCAGTTGGTACAAAACTCTCCAAGACTTTGGGCTTGATGAACCTGATTTGTGCCGCCTTATTGAGGTGGAGTCTTTCGTTTATGCATCATCTAAATTACCCGATCTTTTGGGTGGCGAGACTTTTGATACTCTTGAATCTATTCATCAGAAGCACGATTATTTAAATGGCTGGCTAAATACTTATGAGATTTTGCACAAAGACATTATTGCGCTCTCAACCAATTTCCACATTGACGCTATTTATTCAAAATCAACTCCGGAAATAATACATAAGGTCGTCGACTTTTTAAAGAGGGCAGGTCTCCAGAATAGTGCGCCAATTAGCGTGCTCGCTGAAGATCTCGCTAAACTAGATAAGGCAAATCAGCATGCGTTAGAGCTTGAGGCGACTTTCTCAAGCATTCGACCAAGCGCTCCTTTACCAATACAGTTTCTATTTAATCTAAGCTCTAAAGGATTAGATGAGCTGATTATATTTGTCAAACTATTGGAGAGTTTGCCTTCTGACTTATGGAAGTACCGAGACGATATCTTTGATAATCAAGATTTGGATAACCTTATCCCATTGCTAAAGCAAAGGCTGGACTTCATCGCACCTTACTTCAGCATATTAAAAGATGAGGTTGCTTTTGAGAGGGTCGGCAGCTCTGGTGTTCTAAAAGACTATCAGTCAACGTTGGAAAATGGTGGATTATTTAAGTGGTTTTCATCAGACTGGAGGGCTGCTAGAAAAGCTGTGCTTGGTCTTTCATTGAAGACAAATCCTAATAAAAAAGCCTTTTTGGGTTTGCTCCCTGAAATTATTACTTTTACTGAAGAGCAAGAGAAAATTGCTCGTATTAATAAAGAGAATCCAGTTCTTGGCAATCAGTTTGATGGTCTCGATACGCCTATCGATCGTATTGATGTGCTACGTAAATGGTACAGAGATGTAAGGCAGGAGTATGGGATTGGTTTTGGGGAAAGGGTTGAACTTGGTAGTCAGCTCCTAAAAATCGATAGGCAATTTGGACTATCTTTGATAGATGAGGCTAACAAAAATCTTAGACAAAAAGCTCTCGACATATTAACGACAGTATCTGAGTTAAATAAGCATTACCCTTACCACTCTATAAGCAAAAGTCAGGATAAGCCTCTTATTGGGGATGCTGGCTCGCTAAACCAACTTTCGCGTGAGATAACACTGATACTTGATAAACTCTCAAAAGTTGTAAAGACCAAAGATATGCTCCTTGACGCCCTAAAGCAGCATGGCGAAGATATAGAAAATATATTAGAAAAATCTCTTGGATGGCAATCTAGTGAATTACTAAAGATTATTAAGCCGTTCAATAGAACTTTTAGCATTGCCGCAGGTGAGTTCTCCGAGTTGAATCTAGCAGTTGCTAGAAATATATTAGCCATTGCTAAAGTAATATGTAGTAATAGTCATCTTAAACAGGCTATCGATAAAGATGCTAGTGCACGTCGTTATGAATATATTCGTAAACAATCCAATCAACTCTCTGTGGAATTGAGTGACGTAAATAAGTTATGTGTATCATTCAAAAATTTGGGTAATGTTAATTTAAACCATTGGCTCGCTTCTGCAGGCACTAGAATTACTTCAATAGTAGCTCGTAATAAGTTGGCGCTTGATAACCCTAATTGGCTTAACACTTGGCTCGACTATATTCGCTTAAAAAATAAACTATATGGTGAGGGTTTCAAAAACTTTATAAATGTAATCGAATCTTCAGACATGGGGTCGCAGAATCTTCAAGATATTGTCGGCTTGGTTACTAGTCATCAGTTAGCTAGGGAGATCTTCGATGAACATCCTGATCTTGCCAACTTCACTGGTCTAGAGCAGACGGCAATACAAGAACGATTCAGAGAGTATGATCACAAGCTTTTAACGCTACAGCGCAAGAGGGTTGCATATAAAGCATCGCGAGTTAAACCTCCTGTTGGTGTCTCTTCAGGTAAAGTTGGTGAATACACAGAAATCTCGCTTATTAAGCATGAAGCAACTAAAAAGTCCAAGCATATTGCTGTTAGATCACTTATTAAGCGTGCTGGTAGGGCTATTCAAGATTTAAAGCCATGTTTCATGATGAGCCCTATGTCTGTAGCGCAATATCTAGAGCCAGGTAGGTTTAACTTTGATCTTGTGGTGATGGACGAGGCTTCACAAATTCGTCCAGAAGATGCGCTGGGTGCTATAGCTCGTGGTTCGAGACTTGTTGTTGTGGGGGATCCTAAGCAACTCCCTCCTACTAACTTCTTTAATAAAATGGTCACGGAGGATGCTGAAGAGGAAATCGTTGGCCTTCAAGATTCAGAAAGTATTTTAGAGTCTGTCATGCCTATGTTTAATACCCGTAGACTGAGATGGCATTACCGCTCAAAACACGAGTCTTTAATAGCATTCTCAAACAAACATTTTTATGACTCTGATCTTGTCTTGTTTCCATCACCATTTAAAGTCTCTCCTGATTTCGGCATAAAGCTTTCACTCGTAGGTAACGGTCGATTTTTTAACCGTCGAAATGTTGAAGAGGCGACTGAGCTCGTCAGGTCTGTTGCTGAGCATCTGATGCGTAAGCCCAAAGAATCGGTAGGGTTGGTTGCTATGAACTCTGAGCAAAGGGATGAAATTGAACGTCAATTAGATCAGCTAACCAAAGAAAATCCAGCTTTGTATAAAGCATATGAAGATAATAAGCTGAGTGAAGAGCCCTTGTTCATCAAGAATCTTGAGAATGTTCAAGGCGATGAAAGAGATGTTATCTATATCTCTATGACCTATGGGCCTGAACAAGTCGGCGGTAGGACCATGCAACGATTTGGCCCAATTAATTCAGATGTTGGTTGGCGGAGATTAAATGTTCTATTCACTCGCTCGAAAAAGCGCATGCATATTTACTCTTCTATGACTTCTGGTGATGTTCTTATCGGCTCCGGGAGTAGTAGAGGTGTTAAAGCATTGAAAGCCTTTTTGGAGTTTGCTGAGAGCGGCCATCTTCATAACTCCATCCATACTGGTAAGTCACCAGACAGTGATTTTGAAGTTGCTGTGCTTAAAGCTTTGGAGGAGCATGGCTATGAGTGTGAGCCTCAGTTGGGTGTTGCAGGGTTTTTCTTAGATATTGCTGTGAAAGATCCCGGTAAACCAGGTCGATTCTTATTGGGTATTGAATGTGATGGTGCTACTTATCATTCTGCAAAGTCGGCTCGTGACAGAGATCGATTGAGACAGGATATTCTCGAGGGACTTGGATGGAAGATCCGTCGTATTTGGTCCACTGATTGGTTTAAAAACCCACAGGCTCAAATTCAACCTATTCTTCTTGATCTTGAGTCTTTGAGAACACCTGTAACCTCTGAACCAACCCAGGAGGTTGAGGAAGCATCAGTTGAGATTCTTGCCGAATCGGGTTATGAGAGCATTGATAACGATCACCTCGAAGTGTCTCACAATCAGTCAACAATGAATTTTTCAAAAACTAATGTTGGAGACATTGTTGAAACTGGTGGGGTCAAGTTCAGGAAAATCGAGAATGGCTATGAGAGAGTTCAGGATGAATCTTTTGAGACTGAGGTAATTAGCCTGCGTGATCGACTTATCGCATTTGATAATAGTCACATTCGTGCAATTTATCCAGATACATTAGAAAGCAGCCGCTTGCTAAGACAAGATATGTTAGATGCATTGTTAGAGCATTTACCGTGTTCAAAAGCAGAGTTCTTGGAAAATATCCCTACATATCTCAGAACCGGTACGTCAGTGGACGAAGCTAAGTTGTTGGAACCTGTCTTACGGATTATCGCTGATTACTCCTAATTCTTTACGAACTAACCTTTTGGCTCTCACTTAACTCAGCAATTGGAAGTGGATGTCGAAAGGTAGTTTCGATGGGGCGGGTGCAGTTTCGACTCACCTCGCTAGTTACTTTGAGGCGTACGTGATTTTTGGAACGAGGCGATACTCAGCCTATCCCCGAAGCTTCAACGCGCCATTATGTTGCCTCATTATTGTGAGACTTTAGCTTTAGTGCAAAGAGGGATCATTTTATATTTAGTTTGAATCAATTGTTGCATTGCTGCTAGAAAGTAAATATTATTACTAGTGGTGCGTCTTATTATTTTTGCGTACTGTTTTGGCCAGATTCGATACTGTCGACTGGTTCCCAGTCAGTCCTGACTCAGGCGTATGGGGTTCCCTTAATTATTGGAGCTCGCTATGCCGACAACCTTAATCAAATCCCGTACTAAAGCTTTTAATCTTCAACAAGGTCGCTGCATCTATTGTGAATTACCGATGTGGACGGATGATCCTGAAGCGTTTGCAAAGAAATACAAAATTACTGCCAAAGGTGCAGCTTTATTTAAATGCACTGCCGAACATTTATTAGCTAGACAAGATGGCGGTAAAGACGGTGAAAGTAATATTGTTGCTGCATGTCACTTTTGTAATCAGCATCGCCATAAATGTAAGAATCCTAAAGATCCAATTTCATATAAGCATTACGTAGGCAATCGGGTAGGCAAAGGTGGCTGGAATTCAGTGTTGATTCCAAAGCATCACATATCACTTCATATGTGACTTCTTGTGGGTTTTGCATTTCAACACAGGATCGGGTTAGGTTCGGAGAAAGACAGTCTCAACTGATTGTTTTTAATGGATTTTATTTCATAACTAAGCGTGATTCTTTACAAAAATGTTCGGTATAGGTTCGGTTGGCAGAATACAATGCAGGGTCGGTCAAAAAATTACTTACAATTCTGTGGCTTTCTGAGGTGATAGTGACCACTCACTTGCACTCATAATCCGTTGGTGCTGTGTTCGACTCACAGGGGGCCACCATTTATAGAAAGACTCAAGGCTAATCTCTTGAGTCTTTTTTTTTACTATCTGATTTCTAACATTACGATGTGCTTATCGTAGTGGATTAAGCTCATTACACGATTTTCGCATGATGATTTATGGATGTGACTTATGTCGATCTAACGGCTCCCTCAATCGGGAAGTTGCCTAGATTGGGCTTTGAATCGACCGTTAATCAGCGCGACCTAAATAAAAGTTTACTTGATTGCCCGCAGCTAGATTGTTTGCAGATGCCCCTATCTGTTCATGCGGAACGCCGAGAGTAATGGCGCTGGCTGTATCTAGCCTGTTTATTTGGTTTTCATTCAACACTACATCGAGACTTCTGAGGGTGGCATTTAATTGTTCAGCCGTTCTTGACCCTAATATTGGAATTAACGCTGTGTTTGAGTGCGATGCTTTATAAAGCAACCAAGCGATAGCAATGTGCGTCGCCGTCGCGTTTTCCTCTTTTGCGATATCGAAAATCGTATTGATTAATAAGGTGTCTTTTTGAGTTTTTTCGGTATGGACGAGCATGCCTAATTTGCTTAATCGATTATCCGTAGATGCTTCTCTGTATTTACCCGTTAAGAATCCGCCACCTAGAGGTGACCAAGTGGTGATCGCTAAACCTAGTGCTTCAGCCATTGGAATCAGTTCACGCTCGGCTGTACGTTCTGCCAGACTATATTCTGTTTGAATGGCTACAATTGGCGCCCAACCGCGTAAATCTGCCATGATATCTGCGCGCGCAATGCGCCAAGCTGGAAAGTTTGAGAGCCCCGCATAAAGAATTTTCCCCGCACTGACCAGATCATCAAACCCACGCATGATTTCCTCCATGGGCGTCATGCCATCGCTGATGTGCACCCAGAACAGATCAATATGGTCCGTTTTTAATCGTTTTAGACTTTCTTCTACCGCGCGCATCATATTTTTGCGGTTGTTTCCCTTTTCTGAAATTCTGGCGCTTGAGTCCGTACCGTTGGTGTATTTGGTAGCAATGACAAAGTGATCTCGGTCTGAGGCAATGAAATCCCCTAACAGGGTTTCAGACTGCCCGAATTGATACACGTTAGCGGTATCAATAAAATTGCCACCAGCATTGGCATACATGTCGAAGATTTTTTTAGCTTCTGCTGGTTCTGCGCCATGCCCCCATCCGGTACCAAAATTGCCAGTACCTAAGGCTAATTCGGATACGCGCAATCCTGATTTTCTGCCTAGTGTTGTGTATTTCATATGAGTTCCTTTGTATTACTCTAGGTGAGATGATTTTCTTGCGACTTCTAGAATTTCGTCTGATAATGGGCTGGCGGATGCCGCTCTTGATAAGATGAGTGCACCCAACCATTGCGAGAACATTGCTATCGCATTATTTCGCTTCTCAGCTTCCGATTTACCTTCAACCAGTGTGCTGAGTAGCTCGATTGTGGATTCAACGCCTTGCGCGAACACTTGTTGTACGATAAGGTCGCGTCTAGGTACTTCTGCACCTAATGTTGAGAATATACAGGTGGAGCTTAGGTCGTCACGGTTCTTTGCGGAAAGATAAGAGGAGCCAATACGTTTGAGTGGGTCGGCGATATCCGGATTATCGATATGTGCCTGCCAACGTTGTAATGACTTTACACCAACCTTGTCGCACGCTTTTGCAATGAGGTCTTCTTTTGATTCAAAGTTGTTGTAAAAACCACCCACCGTGAGCCCAGCTTTTTTCATGATGTCAGCAACACCGACACCATCAAAGCCTACTTGTCTGAATAAAGTTGCCGCCGTATCCAGCACTAACTCCCGGTTCTCAACAGCCTTTTCTTTGCTCACTTTCATTGCTTTTCCTCAAATGACTTACTAACTACTGTGCCGAAACTCGCCATACCCTATTCCCTGCATCGTCTGCCACTAGTAAACTACCTGTTTTTTGAACTAACACACCTACTGGGCGGCCTTGCGCATCGCCATTAGCATCAATAAAGTCGGTGAGTACATCGATAGGTTTACCTGATGGCTTACCGCCAGCAAAGGGAATAAAAATCACTCTATATCCGCTGTAAGGTCTTCTGTTCCATGAGCCATGTTGACCAATAAACATGCCTTGCGCATATTGTGCCCCAAGATTATTGCCTTTTGCATCCGCTAAACCTAATGAGGCTGTATGTGCACCAAGCGCATAATCCGGTTTGATGGCTTTAGCAACAAGCTCAGGGTTTTGTGGTTGCACACGTTGATCGACATGCTGACCATAATAACTATACGGCCAACCATAGAATCCATTTTCTTGAACGGAAGTTAAATAATCAGGCACTAAATCGCTGCCGATTTCATCACGCTCATTCACTACGGTCCATAGCTGCTTAGTTTCTGATTCCAAAGCAAGGCCATTAGGGTTACGTAAACCCGATGCGTAAGTGCGATAATTTTTAGCTTGAATATCCACCTCAAGAATGGCTGCTCTATCCTTCTCGATGTCCATGCCGTTTTCGCCAATATTACTATTAGAACCTACAGTGACATACAGTTTAGTGCCATCGGCATTGGCTAAAATATTTTTCGTCCAGTGATGATTAAGCGGTAAGCCTGGCAAATCAATCAACTTGGTGGGCGCTGTTTTGATGTTGGATTCGCCATTTTTATATGGAAAACTCACAATACTGTCTGCATTTGCCACATAAAAGGTATTGCCAATAAGCGCCATCCCAAAGGGGGAGTGCAAGCCCTCTATGAAGGTTGTTTTGGTCTCTGCTTCGCCATTGCCATCGGCATCTCTAAGTAAGCTAATACGGTCAGGGCTGACACCTGTTGCACCAGCTTTAGTCAGAAAGTATTTGGCAAACCAACCTTTAATGCTGCCCTCTAACCCTTGCATCTCAAAGTTGGTTTCAGCCACTAAAATATCACCGTTAGGCAACTCATATAACCAACGCGGATGCTCTAACCCAGCGGCAAACGCACTCACCTTAAGACCTGGTGCTGCGTTTGGTTTGTTTGCGTTATTCCACCCCACTACAGCTGCTACATGCACAGTTGGTATTAGGGTTTTTACTGGCTCTGGGAGTGTAGGCTGAGCACCCATGCCGGTTGAAATATCATGCTTTGCTGATTCTCCACAAGCACTCATAACTAATGCGGATAAGATTGATAGTAGGAGTGGTTTCATGTTCATTTTAGTGGCTCTTATGATTGGTTATTTCAAAAGTGATTTAACAGCGTCGATACCTGCTTGTGCGCATTCGGCATCTTCGTTTGGATAGCCTCCGCTCACGCCAATTGCGCCAAGAAAATCTTTACTCGTTTTAAAAGGAATGCCACCAGCTAATGTAACAAATCCTGGCAACTCTGCTAAACCTGGGGCAAGGCCACCTTTTTTGTCTTTACCATAGGCAAACTCTTCAAATAAAGAAGTAGGCATTTGCATCTTTGCAGAGTTTTCGGCTTTAAGTTGTGAGAGCTCTGCAGATGCAATATATGCGCCATCCATACGTTGGAAATATACAGGGTTGGCACCTGCGTCCACAATCGTGATGCTCATTCTCCACCCCTTTTCCATGGCTTTAGCTTGACAGCCGGCCGCCATTTTTTTTGCTGTTTCTAAGTTTAGCACTGCTGTTGTGTCTAACGCTCTCGCTTGTGTGCTCATTACCGATAGGGTGATAGCTAAGCTCATTATTAAGTGATTTGGTTTCATTTTAGTATCCTTTAGTTTTTGTGTGTGTAGTTAATTGTGTTATATATTATGAATATAATTTAATTATGCGACTTAAAAATTATGGTGTCAAATATATATTATGTTTGTAATATATATTTTTTTGAAGGAAGTTATACTTAAATCCTATGTACAAACCTGATGAGTGATAAGGTTGAAGAGGTATAGTTGATGGGATGGGCAAACGGGGAGCAGGTCATTGGTGGCAGAGTAAAGAAAGTATGCAAAATATTTAAAATACAGTGCATGAAGCAGATTCTTATTTATTCCGATTCACGCTCATGCGGCATCATTCCAATGACGAAGAGACGCCTTATTTTCGAGTAGTGTTGGCCTGGTGTCATGAAAAACAGCTACTAAGCATGGGTAAAGCGGTGCGGGTGATTGAAATTGTCTGAACGGCAGGCGCACTGCTTATGAAGATGCTGTTAAGTCTGGCCGCAATGGTTTGGTGGGCTTGGTGCAGAGAATAGAAGTGAACTAGCCATTAGCATTGGTAAGCTTAAAAACAAGTAGAGTGTATTGGTGTGCCGTTGTGGTTCACAAGCTGACCATGAAATAACGCTTATTTTTTGTATAGTTATTTAAATGGTTATAGTATCGTTTAGTCGTGATGGAATAACCCCTCAATAATGCTTATGGTAGACTAATTTTATGATCGCAGCGCCCATACCTCATGATGAAGACAAACGATTGCAAGCGTTGAGGGCGTTGCTTATTCTGGATACGCCACCTGAAGAGCGGTTTAACCGAATCACGGCATTTGCCGCCTTTGAGTTTGATGTGCCTATTGTGCTACTTTCGTTGATTGATGACGATAGACAATGGTGTAAATCTACGTTCGGCACTGATTTTTGCAGTTCATCCAGAGACATTTCTTTTTGTGGTCATGCCATTTTGCAAGATCAGATTATGGTGATTGAGGATGCAGCCCAAGATGTGCGCTTTCATGACAATCCATTAGTGATAGGAGAGCCGCATATTCGTTTTTATGCCGGGGCACAGTTGGTGCTTCCCACAGGCGAGGCTGTAGGCTCTTTTTGCCTGATAGACAGAAAGCCCAGAACGCTGGATGAAAATGATCTTAGTATTTTGTCTACGCTAAGGCAGATGGTAGTTACTGAGCTTGTGGCAAATAGGGACAAGTCTATCGGTCAGTAATCATTAATTGGTAAAGCCTATGTCACTACATGCCTACAAAGACTCTAAATTACCGTTAGTGTTGTTATACGATTCTGAATATATGATCAGAAGTGTCTTTGCATTGTTAGCGAATCAAACCGCTAAAGCGAGTGTGATGGAAACAGCAAATTTGGCTACAGCCAACAATTTATGTCAGACCAATGCTTTTGAATTAATTATTATTGGCATGGGTCAAGAGCATGAAGAAAAGCACTTTATTGAGCTGATAAGAAATGGCATGACATTAACAGATAAAAGTGTGCCGATAGTTGTAATGACGAGCGCAATTACTGAAGAATTGTTGTACGAACTTAAGTCTCTTAATGTGACGGATATCCTGTTAAAGCCTACCCGGGTTAAAGCCATTCACGATGTATTTCTGCGTAATATCAATTAACGATTTTGTGCCCAGCTTGCTAGTTTAACCAGAACTCTCTTGCTTAACAGCAGTCTTAGTTATTGAGGAGATAGCTTGAGGTAAGTGATTGAATTTGGTCGATAGCTACTTGAATGCTCCTTACCGTAATACCGATTGTAGCTAACGATGAAGAGTGATAAATCTTTCAATGTGCTTACCAATAGCAGATTAAGTGAGAGGTTTATCATGAACACAATGAAAATCAACAAGGTGTTTGTCGGCGAAGCCTTGTATGGTGAGGGCAATGAGGTTGCCCATGTCGACTTAATCATCGGCCCACGCGGCAGCCCAGCTGAAACAGCATTTTGTAATACACTGACTAATCAAAAACGTGGTGTGAATGGTTTATTGGCAGTGCTTGCGCCTAATATGATGGCTAAACCAGCCACGGTGATGTTTAATAAAGTTGATATCAAGAACGCTAAGCAGGCTGTTCAGATGTTTGGTCCCGCTCAGTGTGGGGTTGCGCAGGCCGTCGCTGATAGCGTGAAAGAAGGTTTGATTCCTATTGGTGAAGCAAATGACTTGTTCATTTGTGTTGGGGTTTTTATTCATTGGGATGCAGCCGATGACAATAAAATCCAAGACTGGAATTACGAGGCAACTAAGCTTGCATTGAAACGTGCAATCAACGAGTTACCTTTGCCTGAAGAAGTCGTAATGCAAGATGGTGTAGTGCACCATCCATTAGCTGCGCATGATTACCAAAAAACCGCTTTTGAACTTAGACGCCGCGCCTAAGCTGGCTGTTGGTTCTGTATGCGGAGAGTTGAGCTGACTGTAGGCTGTCGCGGGTGAGTTTCTGGCTTGCGCAGAGTTGATTGATAGCGGCCTTTAGTGCTGAAGGCAGTGGTTGGTGCTTTTGTTGGACGCAACATCATGGGTGATGGATGCGCCGTGTTTTGGCTACTGAGAAGTAGCTATTTTTTTGCAAATAAAACCTATGGTTAATGATTCAAATCATCTTGATACTAAGTTATGCTCTCGTTGTGCTCATTATTTCATTACATATAAGCCAAACTTTCCTTATGGGTGCCGCGCGTTAAATTTTCAAAGCAGGCGCATGCCATGTAGCGAAGTGTTTGAGGCATCCGGTACAAATTGCCTAATGTTTATGAAAAAGCCAGTCCCATAATAGTGTTCTATTGGTCAATAATACTAAGAAGATATGATAAATCCCCAATTACTTGATGTAACAAAGCATGGCGATACCTTAAATGAGCGTTTGAGCCATTTGCATGATCGGATGCTAGAGTCTGTGCCTGTAGTAGATCGAATTGGATGCGCGATTTATGATGCTAAAGAGGATCGGTTAAAAACCTTTGTCAATAGCACTAGGCAAGGCGTGCCGATTTCAGGCTATGAAATTAAGCTGGGCGACAGCATGTCCCTATCAGATATTGCGTTAAGCGGTAGCCCACGCGTGATTGACTCTATTCAAGAGTCCATTCAACCAACTAATCAGCATTCTGCTTGGCTGCTGGAGCAGGGCTATCAATCGTCATTTACGATTCCAATGTATGACCAAGGTGTGCTTCTTGGTTTCTTGTTTTTTGATTCTGCCGCGTCTGCCGCTTTTACCCCACAAACTCAGCGTGACCTGCTGCTGTTTTCAAGTTTGATTAATATGACGCTATCTACTGAGATGACGGCGTTGCGTACGGTGATTGCCTCGGTTGAAATGGCTAAGGAACTGACAAACCTCAGAGATTTTGAGACTGGGGCACATATTGAAAGAATGGCGCGCTACTCTAGGGTGATTGCAAAAGGCGTAGCAAACAAACTGGGGCTGGCAGATGAGTTTGTTGAGCATGTATACCTGTTTGCACCCTTACATGATATTGGCAAGATTGGTATTCCAGACAAAATATTACTAAAAGAAGGTAGGCTAGACCCCGACGAGAAAGAAATCATGCAAACGCATGTTGAAAAAGGTATTGAGATTATTGAGAAGATACTAGGCGACTTTAACTTACAGCAGCTTGCCGAATCTAAGGTGATGCGTAATATTGTGGCATTCCATCATGAGTTGATGGATGGCTCGGGGTATCCTAAAGGAGTTAAAGGTGACGCTATACCTATTGAGGGGCGTATTGTTACAACAGCCGATGTATTGGATGCACTGGTCAGTAGCAGGCCGTATAAGTCAGGCTGGCCACTAGACGATGCATTTGCTGAGCTAAAGCATATGGTAGAACTTGGTAAACTGGACGCAGATTGCGTTGATGTATTGTTAGAGCAGCGTGCAGAAATTCAGGCAATTGTTAATAACTATCAGGATATCCATTACTAAAAAGTATTGGTTTGCGCGGGTGCATTTACCTTTTCGTCTGATGCATAGTTTTGCATAAAAATGAAGCGATGCATGCTTTAGGGTGGTTGCAAAACTGCAGCGCCACGAGGATACTTGTTTGCAGAGGTAGTAAGCGAGGTGTAGCATGATGTGTGCATCTCTCGTTTGTAGAGTGTTGCCACCGTGAGTTGATCGCTCATCATCAATGGCCGCGGTAAGTGGGTGGCAAGTGAGTGAGCTTTGCTTTAGTCCTGATTGGTTAGCGGGGTGTGATGAACGCTAAGTTAAATGATATTAAACCAATTTCAACCCTAGCTATCTTGATAGCTTTAGTGGTTTGGGTGTCACTTTGCTTGGTGGCGCTGTGGGCAGTGGTTAATCTTAATCTCCGCGATGCTGAAAAAAGCTTCACTGAACATGGTGAGGACTACGTAGATAAGCTCAACAGAAGTATGGTGAGTAGCGAAACAGTGTTGAAGGGTTTTTCTGCGCTGTTTGCAGCCATTGGTAATACCAGTCCTGAAAAAGTCTCGGTGTATGTCAGAAGTGTGATTGATACTAATGATCAAATTTTTGCATTAGAAATTATACAAAAAGTAGCAAAGAAACAACTCCAAGATTTCATTATCAGCAGGCGGCTCAGTGGCACTCCTGACTTTACGCTTAAGGCATTTTCTTTTGGTGGGCATCGCGGGTGGGAGCATCCTCAAGATAAGCCATTTTATTACCCAGTCATTTATATGGAGTCGCTGTCATCAAGCTCAAATGAAATTATTGGCTTGGATGTGTCCAGTGTCCCTTTTCTTGAAAGTGCAGTGACTCAGGCAATTACACTGCGGCGTCCAGTCGCGAGTCATCCATTCAGACTGATACAGGGGAATCTTGCTTATGTAGTGTTCTGCCCGATAAAGTCAGAAGAAAACATGATCGTTGATATGATTATCGATGCAGATAAGCTGCAGCGGCCGGGCGATAATCTGATGCGAGATGGCTTTACCGCGACGGTTTATCATAAAGACTTCACCGTGCAAGACTCAAAAGGTCAGCTGTTTTCTGTGGCTGGGCGTACCCGCAGCGCAATCGAGGTGGCGATATTCCCAGTTTTTAAACATCAAAAATCGTTGGCCACTATGGGTGAGCCTTTTTTAATATTAATGACCAGACAAGCCGGCTGGACTGACTTAAGTTATGGCTTGATAGGGTTAATGGCTGTATTGTCATTAGCCTCTTCGGCGATTCTTTACAGGTATTTGCGCGCTATTCAGCGTGGCCGATTAAAACATATTAACCACCAAAATATGTTGTGGAAGCTTGCCAATCAGGATGGACTAACGGGAATCCCTAACCGGATGCTGATGTTAGACCGGCTTGAACAAGCCTTGGCCGTGAGTGAGCGCAGTGGACAGTATGGTGCGGTTATTTTCCTGGATATTGATAACTTTAAGGCGCTTAACGATACAAAGGGCCACGATGCTGGCGATTTGCTTTTGATTGAGGTTGCGAAAAGAATCAAAAGTTGTGTTCGGGATGTAGATACTGCTGCTCGCCTAGGAGGGGATGAGTTCGTTGTTATTCTAAGTGAGTTGGGTCCTGAGCTTACAGAAGCTAATGCGGCAGCCATGCAGGTAGCTGACAAGATTCGTGCAGTTGTAGAACAGCCTTTTAAGTTGCAGTTATTTGAGCACCAAGTGACTGTTAGTTTGGGTATTACGCTATTCAAAGGGAATGAAAAAACAATCAATCAGTTGCTCAAGTCGGCGGATGCTGCCATGTATCAACAAAAGGCAACACACCATTAGCTGCACTGCAATCTACTCAATGGTGGTTGCGTGGTCCAGCTATGCTCGCTTCTGTTTCTTTCAGACGCATTCTGCTTAAGCAAATCGTGTCAGCTTGTTATTTATTAGGCATAATAGAGCCTATTAAATAATTAAATCTGAAGTTAAGAAAAACATGAAAGCAATGATACTTGGGGCTGGTAAAGGTACTAGAGTACAGCCCATCACCCATGAAATTCCTAAGCCAATGATTCCATTGGTACGCAAGCCAGTGATGGAGTATCTGATTGAATTGCTTAAAAAGCATGGTGTTGATCAGATTATGGTCAATACCAGCCATTTGGCACCAATTATCGAGAACTATTTTAGAGATGGCGAGCAGTTTGGTGTGAGTATGGCTTACTCATACGAGGGGTATGTCGAGTCTGGCATTGCTATCAGCTCACCGGTTGGTTCAGCTGGTGGCATGAAAAAGATTCAGGATTTTTCAGGTTTTTTTGATGAAACGTTTATCGTGCTGTGTGGCGATGCCTGGATCGATTTGGATATCAGTAAAGCGCTAGAGATTCATCGCCAGAAAAAAGCGATTGCCAGCATTATTATTCGTGAAGTGCCGAATGATGAGGTGTTTAAATACGGCATCGTGGCGCTGGATGAAGATGATCGCATCTTACAGTTCCAAGAGAAACCGGATCCAGAAGACGCAATTTCTAATCTGGCCAATACCGGTATTTATATCTTTGAACCGGAGATTTTTGACTACATTCCCTCTGGTGTTGCCTATGATATTGGTGGTGAATTGTTCCCTAAACTGGCGCAAGCACACCTGCCTTTTATCGGCATTAACTTGCCGTTTCAATGGCTAGATATTGGCAATGTGCAGGATGTATGGACAGTGACCAGCCAAATATTAAACGGTGAAGTCGCTGGTTTTAAAATGCCGGGGCGCGAGGTGAAACCCGGCGTGCACGTGGGGATTAATCTAAATGTCGATTTTGATCGGGTCAACATTACGCCACCGGTTTATATCGGCGGCAGTACTAAAATTGAGCCAGGCGCCACGATTGTCGGCCCTGCAGTATTGGGCGCAAGTTGTGTGGTTGAGAGCGGTGCAGTAATCAAGAACTGTATCGTGGAAGACTATACGCGCCTGACTAGCCAAGCTAACTTGGAAGGTAAGATTATCTTCGGCAGTAAGTGTATCGACCCGATTATGGATACACAGGTAGATATTGCCGAAGCGCGTTTGGAATTTATGATTGAAGATGCGCGTAAACTTATAGAGCCTGACGCAGATTAGCTTTGACGGTAAGTGAGTGCAAACTTTCTACCCACTAGGTGCAGATCAAATCAGCACCTAGTGGGTAGATGTGTTTAACTATTTAATAGTTAGATCGCCTGAAAATCTCACCTTGTGGCTTTAAATCAAACGCAATGCAAATTCGTTCTTCATTTGAGTTAAACGGAATGGTGCGATGAAACAGCGAGGACGGGAACAGCACAATGTCGCCAACATTAGGTGATGCGACACCCACAGGGAAGTCATTGTGCTTTTGTGGGTAATTGTCACCATGCAGCCCATATTCAAAGCAGCCCTCTAGCGGGTCTTTGCGGTCTTTAGGTAACACCAGATACACAGCGCCACTAATCCAACCCACTTCATGGATATGGCGATCTACATAACCCGCACGGCGTAATCGTACATACCATGAACTGGTAAATTCCAGTTCCTCCGGAAATGATTTAATCAGCTCACAGTCAGCGCCGGCAAAGCGGTTTTTGTAGTTAATAAACTCTTGTTTAACTAACTCCCCCAGCTTTCTGAAGGATGCCTCCGGGCGTTTAAATAAATTGCCGGCTGATTGTTTGCCGTTAATAATCATGCCCTGTGCACGTACTTCAATCGCAGTGTTGTCTATGTCATTAAGCAGGTCTTTGAGAAATTGGCTATTAGGCTCTGCGAGTTCTGCAATGCTGTTTTGGTAAACAAAATCAAAACCGTTCTTACAAAAGTTATACTGGTCTTCTACCCCAAAATTGCGGGCGTAGTGTGAGGATAACGTAGCGAGAAATGGCGCATCATGCTTTTTGTGTGTGCGTACAATTTCATCTAACTTTGTTTTAAATGCATCAAAGTGCTCAGCTTTATAGGTGCAATACAAGGCTCGTTCTTGCCAATCATCCAAGCGTGAGCGTTCAAAGTGCTCAACCGCTTCATCAAAGCGATTCGCCAGATATAAAAACTCGCCCATATTGTAATTTGCACCGGCATGTTCTGGGTTGAGCTTGAGCGTATCTAGGTAGCTCTTAACAGCATCTTCCATATTACCTTGGTCGCGCAAGCATTCACCCAGATAGTTGTGCGCGTCAGCATAGTTAGGAAACAAGCGAATTGCATCTTTAAAGTGTTTAATCGCTTCATCCAGTTTACCTTGATCGCGTAATGCAGTGCCCATATTAAAATGGCCACGCGCATCTTCATGAATGTTGAGTGCTATCTGGTAATTCTTGATCGCATCTTCCAATAAGCCCTGCTTTTGTAATAGCGCGCCTAAGTTGCCGTAGGCTTCAAAGAAGTTTGGCTGTAATGCAATTGCCTGCTGATAATGGCCACTAGCGCCTTGTAAATCTCCAATGTTGGTAAGTGCTATGCCTAAGTTGAAATGCAGGTCCGGCGTATTGGGCTGAATCGATAATGCTTTTTTGTAGCTTTCAATAGCCGCTTGCGGTTTGGATAAGCTATCTTGAGCAATTCCTAGAATCTGATACAGAATAAATGTATTAGGGTAGCGGTTTGCCAGTTTTTTTGCGGCTTGTTCCGCTTCGGCCATTTTTCCAGAGTTGAATAAATGCAGGACAGGTTGCATTTCAGCTTGGCTGGGTTGAGGGGGGAAAGGTGCTTGCTTTGCCATCATTTGTCCTAAACTATATCAAATTCTGTATTGCATGAGAGTGACGTCTATTCGTCTTGTTGTTGCAGACGGATTGCCAATTTGCGTAAAAACTTCATGGCGACTTTAGGCTCGTCTAGCAGTAATGTTTCAATATTATCAGTGCTCATTGTAATGATTTCTGCTTGAGTTGAGGCGGCTTTTGCTTCTGCAACCGTTGGTGTGTTGGATAGCATGGCTATTTCACCAAAATACTCGCCGGCATGCACCGTGCGTAACACTTTGCCATGTTTAATGATATGCACCTCGCCTGACACCAAATAGTACAAGCGGTCGGTTGCTTCCCCATGTTGGAAAACAGTGTCATTTTGCGCATATACCTTGCCATAGCGCTGCATCAGCTTCTTTACATAGTGAGACTGTGTAGCCACATGATGCTCTAATGACTCATCAAACAGTCCCTTGAGGAGCAGGACATCCTTTTTTCTTAAAGTGGCAATCAGTTCTGTGCCGAGTAAGAACACTGCAAAGTTTACATAGAGCCAAGTGATAGAAATGAACAGATTCTTCATGCTGCCAAAAATTGACCCGTATGATTCGTTCATCGATAAAAATAAAGTAAATGCAGGGCGCATCAGCAGCCAGAGTATGGCGGTGAATAAAGAGCCGATTAAGATATGCTTAATATATAAGCGTGCAGGAAAGAATACAAAATAGAAAGCGCTGATTAGCAGCGTGGTTAACACTAGTGAGGTTAACGTTGTGAATGTTTCGTAATGTATAAAGCGGCTGCTAGCCCCTAAAAAGATGATGACCTTCTCGAGCATCAGTCCGGCAAATGTAAATAAAAAGAAGAGTAGCAACATGCCGATAATGGCAAAAATGTCTTTTATCTTTCTTTTAACAAATGATGGCGCCTCTACCAGGCTTGCAATACTGTAAAAAGCCGCGCGCATCGCTCCAGCCAGCGGTGTTACTGTCCAAAGCAGTACGAATAGACCCAAAGCGCCCCATGCGACTTGGTGTTTCGCCGTGCTGTAAACCTCGGTCATGATGGCGTTGCTAAATTGCGGAACCAAGTTGCTGGTAATGATAGCCAGTTTAACAATTGCATAATCTGAGCTGAAAATAATCTGGCTCAATAGAAAAAACATGAGCAGTACTAAAGGAATCAATGCAAACATTGCATAAAAAGATAAGGATGCAGATAAGCCCAATGCGTTGTGCCGTTGAAACGCCTTAAACATTTCATGAAATACAAATAGTGGCGTGTTATATCGTTGGTTAGCGTAAACCTCACTAGGCATATTAATCGCTTTGCGTAAGTTGTCACGTATCGCTAAATTTGGTTTTGGAGTGAAAGTGATCTTCTTCATGCGGCGATGTGTTTAGTTGAATCTTGATGGATAGGCATGACGCTTAAATTTCCATGTATAGATATTGCGGTGAAGTCACCTTGGCATACGATTAATGAGAAAGTATAAGACAAATATCTATTAAGAATCTTAGCACTATACTTTCTCAATATTAATGTATGTTTAATCTAAATTCTTAAATTTCTCAGTCGCGGCAATCAGCGCTGATGTGGTGCCTGACTCCATGGCAGAATGCCCTGCATCATCAACAAATTGTAACTCAGCATGCGGCATTGCGCGCTTTAGCTCCCAAGCCGTGATTGGCGGGCAAACCATGTCATAACGTCCTTGCACGATAATGGTAGGCAAATGGGATAGTTTTTCCTTGGCTTCGGCTAGTAAATCGCGCGCTCCAACAAAACATTGCTGTTGTATATAGTGAATTTGCACTCTGGCACGTGCCAATTCTACAGCCCCATTCACCTCCTGTTCATTGGAGGGTCTAGGCAATAACGTCATGATGCTACTCTCAAACTGGTTCCATTGAATTGCAGCTGGGATGCTAATAGCTGTATCGTCCGAAAAAATGAGTTTCTCGTATGCGTTAATCGGGTTCGCTCTTGAGTGCGCAGGTAAGTAGTCACATAAAGCCTCCCAAGGTTCTGGGTAAAAAGATTTTACATCGTTTAAAAACCAATTAAGCTCACTGTCGCGACTTAAAAAGATGCCGCGTAGAATCAGTCCAGTTACATGTTGTGTATGTTTTAAGGCGTAAGCAATGCCAAGCGTGCTGCCCCATGAGCCACCAAATACTAGCCATCTATCAATACCTAAGTGTGTGCGAATCAAATCAATATCATGCACTAAGTCATCAATGGTATTGTTGCTTGTCTCACCTAAAGGCTTGCTGCGCCCGCAACCACGTTGGTCAAGTAGGATAATGCGGTAATGCTTGGGGTCAAAAAAGCGTCTTTGTGTCGGGTTGCAACCGCTACCGGGGCCGCCATGCAAGAACACTACCGGCACACCCGCAGGGTTGCCGCAAACTTCATAGTAAATTTCATGCAAATCATCCACTTTAATCGTAGATTCTTTAAATGTATCAAGTTCTGGATACAACTTGTAAATATCGGTTTGCATGCGGGAGTTTCTCTTTCTGTTTGATTTTAAATGACTTTTTTAAACTTTGGTATTCTTTGGCCTAATGCTTTGCGGCAGTTGTGAGTGCTAATCGTCAATATGTTAAGTTAAATGTAAATAAATTGTAAACAATGTATTGCAATTCATGATTCACTGGTTTATAGTTCTGTTCAAGCACATTAAGTGTGCTACAAATAGATTCATAAAAGCTAGTAAAAATTTTGAGGAACATCAAAAATTTATTGGCTTTAGATATGAATCTATTTATTTAAACCTTAGTAGTTTAACTTTGGAGATTAATATGCAAATCAACAAAATCAAGTTAGCACTTGGCTTGGTAGCAGGTATGGCGATGCCTTTAGTAGCATCAGCCGCTGCAGATCAAGAAGCAGCAATGAAAGACGCGAACAACTGGGCTCACCCACGTGGTCAGCACAACAACAACGGTTACAGCGCTTTGTCACAAGTGAACAAAGGCAACGTTAAAAATCTTAAAGCAGCTTGGACATTCGCTACTGGTGTAAACCGTGGTCACGAAGGTTCACCAATCGTTGTTGGTAACATGATGTATGTACATACAGCATTCCCAAACAACGTATACGCTTTAGATTTAGACAACAACCAAAAAATCGTATGGTCATATTTCCCTAAACAAGATCCATCAGTACAAGCTGTATTGTGCTGTGACAACGTTTCACGTGGTCTTGGCTTCGGCGACGGTAAAATCTACCTACAACAAAACGATGGTAACTTAGTAGCTTTAGACGCTAAAACTGGTGCTAAAGTATGGTCAACATTGATCAACGATCCAAAAGTTGGCGCGACTAACACTAACGCTCCACACGTAATCAAAGACAAAGTATTGACAGGTTGTTCAGGTGCTGAGTTCGGCGTACGTTGCTTTATCGCAGCATACAACGCTAAAGATGGTTCTTTAGCATGGAAAGCATACTCAACAGGTCCAGATTCTGAAGTGTTGATCGGTGCAGATTTCAACAAAGAAACTCCTGAATACAGTGCATTGTCAGTTTACCAAGACGTAAACGGCGGCAACAAAGAAGGCGGTTCTTTCAAAAAATTACCTAACGACCAAATCAAGTTTGGCGAAAAAGATCTAGGTACACGTACATGGTTGAAACCACAAGCAGTTAAAGATGGTTGGCAACATGGTGGTGGCTCTGTATGGGGCTGGTGGCCATATGATGCACGTACAAACTTAGTTTACTACGGTACAGGTAACCCATCAGTTTGGAACCCAGACGTACGTCCAGGCGACAACAAATGGTCAATGACTGTATTCGCACGTGACTTAGACACTGGCGTTGCAAAATGGGGTATGCAAATGACTCCACATGACGAGTGGGACTACGACGGCATCAACGAAGTAATCTTGTTCGACAAAGGTGGTAAAACATACGCTTGGCACCATGACCGTAACGGCTTCGCTTACACATGGAATGCACACAACGGTAAATTACAAGCTGCTCAAAAAGTTCACCCATTCGTGAACTGGGCAACTGACGTTGACATGAAAACTGGTGTACCAAACAAATTGGCATCAGCTTCTACTCACCAAGACTACAACGCTAAAGGCGTATGTCCAGCTGCATTGGGTACAAAAGACCAACAACCAGCTGCATACTCACCAAAAACTGGCCTAGTATATTCTCCATTGAACCACGTATGTATGACATACGAGCCAGTTGAGTCTAAATACGTTGCTGGTCAACCATGGGTTGGTGCTACATTAACAATGTTCCCAGGTCCTGACGGTGTTATGGGTGGCTTCGGCGCTTATGATCCAATGACAAACAAAAAAGTATGGTACAACAAAGAGAAATTCTCAGCTTGGGGTGGTGCTTTAACTACTGCAACTGACCTAGTGTTCTACGGTACTTTAGATCGTTGGTTCAAAGCTGTTGATGCTAAATCAGGTAAAGAACTTTGGAAATTCCAAGTTGGTTCTGGCGTGATTGGTAACGCATTCACATACGGTAACAAAGGTAAACAATACGTTGGCGTGCTATCAGGTATCGGTGGCTGGGCTGGTGTTGCGATGAACCTTGGTATGACTACTCCAACAGACGCTTTAGGTGCTGCTGGTGGTTATGCTGAACTAGTTAAATACAACGCTGCTCCTGGCGGCGGTGCATTGAACGTATTCAGCCTATAATTGATTGTTGAAAAACAATAAAATTATTAGCTAATATCGTAAGCTAGTATCAAAGTAGTAACTAAAAACACCCCGATTCGTCGGGGTGTTTTTTTATTGAGGACGTGATAGGAATAGCGCATTCTTTGCGGTTGGGCATGCTGAGTTTGTACTCATGTTGATTCAATAAAGAGCCATTAAGAAATAGCTAATATTTAAGCCAGATTCATGAAAATCTGCTGTTTCATGCATAGGCTATCCTGTATAGTCGAATGTCGGTTTTGAGGGATTTAATAGGGAGAACTTTTGATTAAGTTACTACTCTATTACATAGCGCGGTGGAGTAAGAGCCGCATTTTTATGATAAGGAATAAAAATGTTTAAAAGAATGCAATTGCTTGGTCTTATTATGGGTTTTCTTGCAATAGGCAGTGTGCAGGCAGAAGATGTTTACTCTTCAGGCCGGGCTGGCGAAGTGCAGCGTGTGGATGATGGTACAGAGTTTAGAGTCTGTGCAGACCAAGATAACCTACCCTATTCAAATAAGAATTTAGAAGGGTTCGAAAATAAAATTGCTGAAGTGTTGGCAAATGATTTAAATAAGAAACTTGCCTTTACGTTCTGGTACGACAGAATGGGTTTCATCAGAAATACCCTGAGTGCAAAAAAATGTGATGTCATTATGGGTACAACATCAGATTACGATGCATTAAGAACATCAAAACCGTACTATCGCGCAGGCCATGTATTTGTCTACAAAAAAAGCAGCGGTATGAAAATTACTGGTTGGGATAGCCCAGATCTTAAAAAAGCAACTATTGGTATTGTGGGTCAAAGCCCAGCAACGATTGCTTTAAATGATTATGGCCTTATGCCGAATGCTAGACCATATCGTATGCAGCGCGACCTCAACTTACCGCCTAGCTATTTAATTGATGACTTGCTTGCTGGTGATATTGATGTAGCGATTATGTGGGGCCCAATCGGTGGTTACTTCGCTAAACAATCAAAAGAGCCGCTAGAGGTTGTGATGGTGCCAGATTATGAAATGGTGAATGCTAAAGGTAAAACTAACTGGAACATCTCAGTCGGTGTGCGTAAAGCTGATAAAGAGCGTATGGCAATGATTGATGCTGCGCTGGAAAGAAATAAAGACAAAATTAACAAAATTCTAGATGATTACGGTATCCCGCATATGCCTGTTGTTGAAGGTGACAGCATTATGAAAGTTTATCGTAAGGGAAAAGAAGTTAATAAAGAAACTCGCGGTGACGCAATCCCAAAAACAGAGTAAAATGTGCGCTTATTTTGCGTTGTTAAGTCAACCGATATATAAATACCTACGTTGAATGACCATACGTTGAAGAATGCGCTTAGCATGATTAGGACGTAACTCATTTTATGTGAATTAAAATTAGGAGATAACATGTTAGGCAATAAAACTTTAGCGTCAACATTATTAGTTTCTATGTTGGCATTAACAGGTTTAGTATCTGTAAATGTGCAGGCAGCAGACATTAACCTAGTAGCAACGCAAGATGGTGCACCTTTAAATATTAAAAAAGAGTTGTTCGATACGCCAGCTGCAAAAGAGTTCTTAGCAACAGGTAAAAACCCATACATTGGTAATGAAGATGCTATTAAAGCAGGTAAGAAGAAATTCAACCTGTACTCATGTAACGCCTGTCATGGTGGTCACGGTGAAGGTGCAATTGCACCAGGCTTGACCGGTAACATCATGAAGTATGCTAAAAACCTTACAAACAAAGGTATGTTTGAAACGATTTGGCATGGTACTAATGGTGGTATGGGTGCTAAAGGTTTGGGTTTGATGGTGCCGGAAGATCCTTCAGAAGGCTTGAAACCTGATGATTTGTTGAAAGTAATCGCTTGGATTCGTAGCAACAGCAAAATTACTGGCAACGAATAATTAATTGCTTTGTGTCGTAAAAAAACGGTCGCGATTGCGACCGTTTTTTATTATGACCAAATGCGTTATTATTAAACTTTTCATAATTAATCGAGTGAATGATGAATAAACATTTATTTTTAGTGGCGCTCATTTCAATGCTTGCTGCATGTGGTCAAGGTTCAAGCTCTAAAAGTGCAGATGCTGGCGCAGGTTCTGATTCAGAAATAAAGATGATTGATTTGGTAACAACTCAAGATGGTTCAGCGTTAAAAATTGACGCAAAACTGTTTGATACGCCAGCTGCAAAAGAGTTTATTGCAACAGGTAAAAACCCATACATTGGTGTTGAGGCTGAGATTCTGGCAGGCAAAAAGAAATTTAGCTTATATTCATGTGTAGCCTGTCATGGCGGCCGCGCAGAAGGTGCAGTAGGCCCAAGCTTGCAAGGCCCGAATTTCAAATATGCTAAGAATGCGACAAACAAAGGTATGTTTGAAACGATTTGGCATGGTACCAACGGTGGTATGGGGGCTAAAGGCTTTGGTTTAATGCAAGCTGACCCACCTGATGGTCTGAAACCAGATGAAGTATTAAAAGTTATTGCATGGATTCGTAGCAATTCAGCAATCACTGGGAACGAGTAAGTGATTTAAAAATAGAAAACGCTTACTGAGATTCAGTAAGCGTTTTTTTATTTTAAGAGTTTAATAATAGTGTATGCAGGGAGTGCAAAATGGGTAAAGCGGAAGCAGAGCAACTGCATCAAATCGTCATCGTAGGTGGTGGAGCTGGTGGTTTGGAGTTGGCAACTAAGCTGGGCGATAGTTTAGGGCGTAAAGGTAAGGCTGTGATTACTTTGATTGATAAATCAAAGACGCATGTCTGGAAGCCATTGCTGCATGAAATTGCTGCCGGCAGTATGAACCCAGAGAAGCATGAGCTAGTTTATTTAGCGCAAGCACATTGGCATCATTTTAAGTTCCGCCTGGGTAGTATGGATAGTCTGGACCGCGCTAAAAAAGAAATCTCTATTGCGCCAAACTATGATGAAGACGGTGTAGAGGTTATCCCACGCCGCACCATTAAATATGACACCTTGGTGATAGCGGTGGGCAGCACTACCAATGATTTTGGTATTAAAGGTGCGCGTGAGCACTCTATTGCACTGGATACGCAAGATCAGGCTGAAAAATTCCACAGACGTTTACACAATGCGTTATTGCGTGCGCAAACTCAGGCTGAGCCTGTGCAAGCCGGTCAGTTAGAGGTGGTCATTGTGGGTGCTGGTGCAACCGGGGTTGAGCTCTCAGCTGAACTGCATAATACAACACGTGAATTAGCGGCTTATGGGCTGGATAAAATTGATCCAGACCGTGATGTACATATTTCATTAATTGAGGCGAGCGAGCGTGTGTTGCCTGCGCTCCCGGAAAAACTTTCTAATTCTGTAGACTTGGAGCTGAGAAAGCTACGCGTGCACTTGTATATGGGTGAGCGTGTGACTGAGGTGACAAGTAAAGGTGTGCAGACGCATAGTGGCCGCTTTATTCCATCCGCACTTGTGGTTTGGGCTGCAGGTATTAAGGCGCCTGACTTTCTTCGTGAGATTGATGGGCTGGAAACTAACCGCATTAACCAATTGGTAGTTAAACCTACGTTACAAACAACACTGGATGACAATATCTTTGCATTTGGTGATTGTGCGGCATGCCAGTGGGTAGGGCACAGTCAAGGTGTGACCGTGCCACCACGTGCCCAGTCCGCACATCAGCAAGCGAGTATGTTAGTTAAAACATTAAAATACCGTGTTGCTGGCAAGGCAGACCTGCCTGAGTTTAAATACAGAGATTATGGTTCTCTTGTGAATCTAGGTAGCTACACAACCGTAGGTAATTTGATGGGCGCATTATCTGGCGGCAGTTTATTTATTGAAGGTTTGATTGCGCGTACGATGTACCAGTCACTCTACAAGCTGCATTTGATGGCACTACATGGGTTCTGGAGCATGGCACTACAAACATTAGCTAGAATGATTGCAAAACGTACTGAAGCACACGTGAAGCTACATTAATCTATATTTGCTTCTAGTCATCACAACGGGCGCATTAA
>NZ_PQVH01000013.1 GCF_004661485.1 Methylotenera oryzisoli | reverse complement strand
TTAATGCGCCCGTTGTGATTTGTAGTGTGCTTTATATAGAAGTGAGTCGTGCGTACATTACAAGTTCAGTATGAATAATGCACTAGGCTTATGTGCTAGTCAGTAGCGGAGCCTAACTGCCTAGCCTTAGGGTTGCACCTTGCATGCCCTGCAAGATGCGTCAAAGATGTTGATGAGAGTTAGGCGAGATTTCTGTAACGCTTATTAATGATCGTCATACATAGGCTAACAAAGACACCAAATACAATCACGATCATATTGATGGGAAGTTCAGCTTTTACCATTAATAGATAGGCGCCTAACATAAGCAGGATGCCGATATGCTCGTTAAAGTTCTGTACGGCAATAGAGTGGCCTGCACCAATTAACTCATGCCCACGGTGCTGTAATAGTGCGTTTAATGGGACTACAAAGAAGCCGGCTAGTGCGCCGATAATAAATAGCAATGCCACTGCGAGCTGCCAATGCTGCACAAACGCCATGACCACCACCAGTACGCCCATGACAATGCCTGCGGGTAGTACCTTGGTTGACTCTTCTAACTTGATATAGGTTGCTGCAACTACTGAACCTGCAGCAATGCCTACTGCAAGTATTGCCATTAGCTGTGTGGCTTGTTCTAAACCAAAGTTAAGTGTGCTGGCGGCCCAAGCAATGACTACCAAGCGTAGTGTTGCGCCAGCGCCCCAGAATAAAGTAGTGACAGCAAGTGAAACTTGTCCGCGCGTATCTAACCATAATGCCTTGAACGATTGCCAAAAGTCGTAAAGCATAAACGCCGGGTTTTTCTTGGGCAGCTTATGGTCAATCGGTAGTTTGGGAATATAAATGTTAAATACCGCTGCGACCAAATACAGCAGGGTGATGAAAATCATGGCAAAGTAAGGGTCATGGCTGGCAAGGCTGCCACCAAGTAGTGCACCTAATATGATTGCAATTACAGTGGAGCCTTCCATCCAACCGTTGGCGCTGACCAGTTTTTCTGGAGGTAGTAGTTCGGTCAAGATTCCGTACTTAGCAGGTGAGTAGGCTGCAGCCCCGATACCAACAATGCCATAAGCGTAGAGTGGCGGCACGCCAAGCAGCATAGCAAGGCTACCAATGAACTTAATTGCATTGGCAAGAAACATCACGCGCCCCTTGGGTAGGGCATCAGCAAATGACCCAACAAATGGTGCAAGTACAATGTAGGAGATCACAAAAAACTGCTGTAATAGGGGCGTGTGCCAATCTGGTGAGTGGATTTTAGCAAGCAGTGCAATTGCCGCAAACAGCAGTGCATTGTCAGCTAGGGCAGATAAAAACTGCGCTGTGAGTAAGGTATAAAAGCCTTTACACATCCGCATTAGAAATCACCTTTGATAACACAGCACTGGTTGTTGAGCTTGAAGTTGCACATAATTGAACCTATAAAATTTCCGCCGCAAAGTCAGCCAGACGCGAGCGTTCACCACGTTGTAGTGTGATGTGCCCGTTGTGGTTCCAGCCTTTAAAGCGATCTACCACGTAAGTAAGCCCTGAACTGCCTTCTGTTAAGTAAGGGGTGTCGATTTGTGCGATATTACCTAAACAGACGACTTTAGTACCAGGCCCCGCACGGGTGATTAGGGTTTTCATTTGCTTAGGCGTTAGGTTTTGCGCTTCATCAATAATTAAGAATTTATTTAAGAAAGTGCGACCACGCATAAAGTTTAATGATTTAATTTTAATGCGAGTACGGATTAAGTCTTGAGTCGCAGCACGTCCCCAATCACCAGCCTCTTCATCGCTTTTATTTAATACATCCAAGTTGTCTTCTAATGCACCCATCCACGGCGTCATTTTTTCTTCTTCTGTACCAGGTAGGAACCCGATGTCTTCACCCACTGGTACCGTTACACGTGTCATGATGATTTCTGAGTAAATTTTCTTATCCAGTACCTGAGTCAGTGCGGCTGCCAATGTTAACAGTGTTTTACCCGTACCTGCTTGTCCCAGTAAAGAAACAAAATCGATTTCTGGGTCCATCAGTAGGTTTAATGCAAAGTTTTGCTCACGGTTGCGTGCGGTAATGCCCCATACATTATGTTTTGGTATTAAATGATCTTTTACTACCTCAAGTACTGCAGTGTCTTTCTCTAGGCTGCGCACAATAGCATGGAATGGCTTCTCAAACTCGTAATAAACAAACTCATTGACCAAAAAAGTTTTGCAGAGCGGGCCTGTCAGTCGGTAAAACATACGGCCAGATTCTTGCCATGACTCCATTGCCTTGCTGTGATTATCCCAGAAGTCAGGCGGTAGCTCTTTCATGCCGCTGTAGAGAACGTCGGTATCTTCTAATACTTTGTCGTTAAAGTAATCTTCAGCCAATACGCCCATCGCTCGCGCTTTGATGCGGATATTGATGTCTTTGCTGACAAGGATGACTTGCCTGTTAGCGTGCTGCTTCTGTAGGCATAACACTACGCTGATGATTTGGTTGTCGGCTTTGCTACCGGCTAGCCCAGGTAAATCTAGGTGTAGTTGTGTTGTTTGTAAAAATAAGCGGCCGGTAGCTTGCTTGTTACCGTTACGTGATAAGGCACAGCCTAGCTCTAAGTTGGTTAAATCTGAGCTGACGATTTCTTCTAAATTACGGCTGACTTGGCGTGCGTTGCGTGCAACTTCTGTAAGGCCTTTTTTATTGTTGTCTAACTCTTCCAGCGTGACCATCGGTAGGTAGATGTCGTGCTCTTCAAATCTGAACAGTGAAGAAGGATCATGCATGAGTACATTCGTATCAAGAACAAATAGTTTAGATATACCAGTATCTTTTTTGGACATAAAAGACTTTCTAATAAGTGATGAATGTAATGGAGTTAAATTAAGTTAAAAAATTACTAACTGCATACTGCGTTGAGATGTTGCTATTCCATGTGATGCTACGATTAATAAAATTGTCCAACCTAGTTGAGTGATTGCTAAAACTATAACGCACTGATGAAGCTTAACACCTCTGCTGCATGACCATCTACCTTTACGCCACGCCACTCCTTAATAAGTGTGCCGTCAGTATCAATGATAAAGGTGCTACGCTCTATTCCCCTTACTTGCTTACCGTACATGTTCTTCATTTTGATGACATTAAATAGTGCGCAAGCCACCTCTTCGGTATCTGCTAACAGCTCAAAAGGAAAACTGAATTTTGCCTTAAAGTTTTCGTGCGACTTTAGGCTGTCGCGAGAAATGCCGAAAATCTCAGTATTTTTGGCTTGAAAGTCCGCATAAGCATCCCGAAACTGCATGCCTTGAGTGGTGCAGCCTGGCGTGGAGTCTTTTGGGTAAAAGTAAATCACAAGTCGCTTACCTAAATAATCTGAGCGTTGGAATGTTTTGCCACTGGTTGCGGGTAATTGAAAATCAGGTACAGATTGATTAAGCATAAGGAAATTGATCGCTGATATAAAATGTTAGTTACATTGTTGATAAAAAGCCCTATTAAGGCAAGTCTATATCGCAAGTAAATGCTAATAATTTTGAAAAATATTGGTTTCGTCTGGCTTGTGAGCTTTTAGACAGGGTCGTGATGCGTATTGAGCATTCTCGGTAGTGAGATGGTAATCATCGTGCCGCCACCCTGCCTTGCACTGAACTGAAGTGTGCCGCCTAATGCGTCACATACCTTGAACGCAAATGGTATGCCTATGCCGGTGCCAAATCGCTTGGTCGTAGGTGCACTCATAGCGCTGGGATCTGGTTTAAACGGCATGCCGCTACCGCGATCCATCAAGAACAAATCGAATGTATCTTGAGTTATCTTGCACACTATTTCTACCGGAGCGTTCTTGCCTGACGCGTCGATTGCATTCAGCAGGAGGTTATAGATTACTTGTTCAAGCAGGTGATGGTCGGTAAATATTTTATCGTTATAACTGGCATTAGGCTTAGGCCAGTCAGGTAATTTGAGCTGAATAGCTTTTTCCGCGATTTTTTGCTGCAATGGGCTGAGTGCGCCATTCACAATTTCGCGCATATTCGTATAAACAGGCTGCGGTTGCAGTGGGTGTAAGTATGCCAGTAATGCTCCGGTCCAGCGTTCTAGCCTATCTACGGTATTGATAATGCCGTAAATGGACTCTTGCGTTTCTGCATTGTTGCTGGGGTCATCCATGACCTGCGCTGTGGCGCGAATGCTGGCAAGTGGGTTGCGAATGTTGTGTGCGAGCATAGGTACCAGCAAACCTTGTGCGGCCTGCTTTTCGGTGCGGATTAAGTTCTCCTGACTATTTAATAACTTATCCGCCATCTCGTTTACCGCTTTAGAGAGGGAGGCTAGTTCTTCAATATTTTCATCTGGGGCTTTGTGTGTCAGGTTCCCGGCACTGATTTCAGTAGTGGCGTGCAGTACGCCTTCAATCGGCCGCACGATGGAACGTTTCAGAAACACACGTGAGAACACTAGAAGCAGAATCGCTAGTGCGAGTGGCGTAAATAGTAAATAGTTGGATTTATGTTTGCTGTTTTTAAGTTGTGTGTCTAACTCAGCCTGCTTCTGGTTCAGGAGCTGCTCCGTGCTTGCCAGTAGCGATTCGTAGCGATTAAATATGCCCGCTTCCAGATCTGTATTCAGGATTTTTTTTAGGTCGTTGCGGTTAAGGTGCGAGTCTTGATCAAACAGCGTGGAGGTCTCAGAGACAAATGCCTGATAGCCAGCATGCAGATCATGAATAGCGGCTTTTTCGGCATCGCCTACCGCGAGTCGCTGCAATTGCTGAAAGTGATTTTCTACTGAAACCGTGAATTGGTTATATTCGGTGCGCGCTTCTGGGTCGTCTAAAAAGTAAGCATCAAACAGCTCTTTGAGTTGGCGGTATAGGTCGCCGCGTGTTTGCTGCACCTCTTGAATCAATGAGTTGATCCGGTTGGATTCTTGGCTGGATTGGTCTTGGAGCTGAATCCCAATCGCGCCAATTGAAGCGACTAAGAAGATGAGTAAGATAAAGGCTAGCTCATGAATGAGTAAAAGGTCTTTAAGAGAGGTCTTTTTTTTAGCCACAGCAGTAGGTTTGGTGATTATTCGAGCTTAAATGGTACGGGAATCACAATCGTGAAATTGCTGTTACGTAATGCTTCTGGCGGTGTCGGGAATGGGACGGCTTTTTCCACCATTTCCAGTGCTTGTTTATCTAATACTTCATAACCACTAGATTGCGTAATCTTTTTTGATTTTAATTTGCCGCTGCCATCAAGCTCTAGCTCAACAATGGCCTCACCTTGCCAGCCGCGCATCTGGGCAATTTTGGGGTATTTTTTATGCTTGCTGATGGCATTCCATAGTGAGTTGCCATAACGCCCTGTAGCGTTGTCAATTTCGGCCTGACTAGGCATGGGCGGTGTTTCTTTGACAGGCTCAGCAACTGGCTGAGTGTGCGTTGGTGCTGGACGTTCCGGTGCCGGTTTAACTGCAATGACCTCTGGTGCTACTGTGGTGATTGGCGTCTCTGTGATTGGTCTAGCCTCTTGAACGATAGGGCTGGGTGTCTGCTTTACAACTGGCTTAGGGGTCGGTTTGGGGATGCTTTTAGTTTGTGGTTCGACAACTTCAGCAGGCGGTTGAGCAGGTTGTGGTGGTGCAGGCGGGGTTGGTGCCGGCTGTTTAACTAATTGAATTTCTAAAACCTCAGGCATTTGTACAGCATCAAAATGAATGTTGGGGATAATCAGTATGAGCAAACCATGCAACAGCATTGAGCAAATAATTGCCCATACGATGGTGTGTCCCTTTAAAGAGGGCTGAGTTGCCGCGAAGTTCAAAGAAAAAAAGACCTGATTGATTGGGTGTTGGTTAAAAATGACACGAAATTATACAACAAGCAATCCTGATTGCTAGGGTGCTGTTTTGGAGGATTGTACTTTGCTTATTGTTCATATCATGCATGATTTATTTAACGCTCACTCAACTTAATAAATATGATGTTAGATAATACCATCTAACATCTGAACTTGGACTGTTGCTCCGGCATCCAGATTGCCAACCGTGTCGTCTAGCACAATAAAGCAATTGGCTAATGACATGGAGCTTAATAGGGCTGAGCCTTGTGCACCAGTTGGTTTTACACGCCATACACCGTCAGTGTCAGTAAATAATATACCGCGCTGGAACTCTGTACGGCCTGTCAGTTTTTTAATTGCCTGTGTGCACTGTACTGAAAACATGGGTAACGGTACTGGGGTGGATTGACCCATTAGCCTCAGCAAAGCGTCTCGTACAAATTGGTAAAACGTGACCATCACCGCCACTGGGTTGCCAGGAAGTCCAAAGTAGTGTGCATTACCCACCTTGCCGTAAGCGAGTGGTCTCCCTGGTTTCATGGACACTTTCCAGAACATGACTTGGCCATGTTTGGCCAGCAGCAGTTTCATGTAGTCGGCCTCACCTACAGAGACGCCGCCGCTAGTGATAACTACATCCGCTTGTTGTGTGGCGTTAAGTAGCGTTGCTTCAAGCTGTATCGGGTCGTCTGCGATTGCGCCCATGTCGATTACTTCTACACCAAGCCTAGTTAGCATGCCAAACAGTGTGTAGCGGTTGCTGTCGTAAACTTGCCCAGTTTTAAGGGGGTGTCCTAAGCCGACCAGTTCATCTCCAGTAGAAAAGAATGCGACTTTTAATTTTCGGTAAGCTTGTACTTCTGCAATCCCTAGCGATGCGATTAAGCCTAAATCCGCAGGGCGCATGAGGTGGCCTCTGCTCAGTACGTTTTGTCCTAGCTTTAAATCTTCTCCTGCATAGCGTACATTCGCCTGTGGTTTGGGTGCTTCGCTAATGTTAATGAACTCGCCGTCGGTGACAGTTTTTTCTTGCACGACAACCGTATCGGTGCCGGCAGGCATGGCAGCGCCGGTCATGATTCTGACGCACTGCCCATCGCTTACCGTGCCATCAAATGCTTTCCCAGCAAATGCAGTTCCCACCACCTTGAGGCGTGGTGTGGCGATGTCGCTGGTTTTAAGTGCGTAACCATCCATTGCCGAGTTGTCATAATTTGGCACGTTGGCTGGTGACGTGATGTCTGCTGCCAGCACGCGCCCCAGACTATCGTGCAACAGCAGTGTTTCGGCTTCAGACACCGGATTTAAGAGCTGCTGAATATACTCACGGGCTTTTGCTACGTGCATGGCGTTAGGGTCGTAATCATCCATGCAGCTGGGATTGTTGGCTAAGGTTTGGAGTGATGTGTCGCTAGTCATGTGGATGTGGGGTTGCGTATGTATTGAACGTTAACAGTTTAGTTTACTACGTTAAAAGAATTGGTTAGGTCTTACAGATAAATCGGCAACATCTATAGCACTGTTGCTTTAATCAACGTGAGCTTTTGCCAGTTTTGATTCTAATTTGATTATGTCATCTGGGCTATTTAAATTTTCAAATGCGTCATTGTCATCACCAAAATCCACCTCTATGTAATGCTGACTTTTCTGCCATGCCTGTACTTTTCTGTTGCCTTGGGCGAGAAAGTGATGGAGGCTGGGGAGTAGTGTTTTCTTGCATAGGCAAAATACAGGATGATTGTTGCTGCCACAACTTGCTACGGCAATATCTGCATTAGCTTGCAATAATCCAGCTTTGAGTTTCTGTACCAAATCGGTCGGGAGTAACGGTGAGTCGCATGGTGTGAATAGTACCAAATCATGGCTTGCGTGCTTGAGCCCAAGCTGCATCCCGGCCAAAGGCCCTGCGAAATCTGCGACTTCATCTTGCAATACGCGGTAACCTAGCGTGTTGTAGTACGCTAATTCGCGGTTTGCATTAATCATAATTTCATCGACTTGTGGTGCAAGTCTGGAGATAACATGCTGGATGAGCGGTTGGGACTGAAACTGCACTAAACCCTTGTCAACACCGCCCATGCGTGTGGCCCGTCCGCCGGCAAGAATGAGCGCTGAAACCGACACTTAGCCGCCAGTATGTGACATGAATCTTACCACCGCAGGCTTGGCACGTTGCAAATCAAAATCATGGCCTTTAGGTTTTATCGACATGCTATCAAGAATGGCCTGAATTAATGGCTGGTCATCGTTAGGGTGGTTGCGCAATAGTGGCATAAGATCCACTTTGTCTTCTTGTCCTAGGCAAAGAAATAGCTCGCCTTTGCAAGTAATGCGCACGCGATTGCATGCCTCGCAGAAATTGTGCGAGTGCGGTGAAATGAATCCAATTTTTGTGTTGCTATCGGCAACGCGCCAGTAGCGTGCAGGACCACCTGTGCTGACGGTGCTGGCAGTCAGTGCGTACTTATTTTGCAGGGTTTTGAGGGTTTCTGCGTTGCTGACGAAAGTAGACTCCCGTGTATGGTCAACTTCACCTAATGGCATTTCTTCAATAAAAGAAATATCAATGGCTTGCTTGATGGCAAAGTCAACGAGCGCCTCTGCTTCATCGTCGTTGGTGCCACGCATGAGGACAGTGTTGAGTTTGATATTGTCAAAACCGGCTTGCTTGGCAGCCTGTATGCCGCGCAGTACTTTGTCTAGCTCGCCAGTGCGTGTGATTTTTTTAAAGCGTTCGCTGTTTAAGCTATCTAAGCTGATGTTAATACGCTTAACGCCCGCTTGTTTTAGGCCGATGGCTTGCTTCTCTAATTGACTGCCGTTGGTGGTAAGCACTAACTCTTTTAGCTTTTCAAGTTTGCCCACTTCTTCAAATAACCATAGTGCGTTTTTACGCACTAGTGGCTCGCCGCCCGTGATGCGTACCTTGGTCACACCTAATTGCACAAACGCTTTTACCAGACGGAAGCACTCTTCTAAACTGAGCACTTCGTCGCGTGGCAGAAATGTCATTTCTTCAGCCATGCAATACGTGCACCTAAAATCACAGCGGTCTGTGATAGAAAGCCGAATGTAGTCAACCTGACGGCCAAATTGGTCAATCAGCTTGTCTGGGTAATTGGATGTTGAGTCAGGCACTTTTTAAGTCCCGAGTTGTCGTATCTATTAGCATTTTACATTTCATTAACATTTTACATTAATATTATAGTAGGATTGTAGTATCGTCATAATAGTTGCTTTGGAGATATTAGCTTGCTTGATTCAAATACACCACTAGAAGATGCTGATGCGTTAATTAGTCGCTTAATTACCGAACACCAACATCGTCCCGGCGCATTGATGCCTTTGTTGCATGCGATCCAAGACAATCTAGGTTATGTGCCTGAGTCTGCCTATCCGCAGATATCTAAAGCGCTGGCTTTGTCCGTAGCAGAAGTGCATGGCGTGGTTACATTCTACCATCACTTTAGAACACATAAACCCGGCCGCAATGTCATGCAGATCTGTCGTGCGGAGTCATGCCAGTCTATGGGTAGTGAAGCATTGGAAGCGCATGCGAAGAAATGCCTGGGCATTGATTATCACCAAACCACAGCGGATAACGCGATTACCCTAGAGGCCGTGTATTGCTTGGGTAACTGTGCATTGTCACCTTCTGTGATGATGAACGATGAGATTTATGGTCGAGTGTCTCCATCGGATTTAGATGCATTGATTGCGGAGGCAAAAGCATGACAACAAAGATTTATATTCCACGCGACTCTAGTGCTTTGTCAGTGGGCGCAGAAAAAGTGGCAGTTGCGATTGCCGCAGAAGCTAAAAACCGTGGTTTGGACATAGAAATTGTACGTAATGGTTCTCGTGGCCTGTATTGGCTGGAAACTATGGTGGAGGTATCCACCCCTAATGGCCGTGTTGCTTATGGCCCCGTAAAAGTTAAAGACGTACCTTCACTATTTGATGCTGATTTTATCAACGCCAAACCGCACGCTTTAAATTTGGGCTTAACGGAAGAAATCGACTGGCTCAAAAAGCAGCAGCGTTTAACGTTTGCACGTGTCGGTGTAACAAATCCTGTGTCACTGGATGACTACATTGCACATGATGGTTACAAAGGCCTGAAAAACGCACTAAAACTTAGCGGTGCTGAAATCGTTAAAGCTGTGACCGACTCAGGCTTGCGTGGCCGTGGTGGCGCAGCATTCCCAACTGGTATTAAGTGGAATACCGTACTAGGCTGTGTATCAGAACAGAAATACGTGGTGTGTAATGCCGATGAAGGCGATTCAGGCACATACTCAGACCGCATGATTATGGAAGGCGATCCTTTCGTGCTGATTGAGGGTATGACGATTGCAGGTGTTGCTGTAGGCGCTACACAAGGTTATATATACCTGCGTTCAGAATATCCACATGCACTAGTGGCACTTAACGAAGCGATTGAAGCCGCGAATAAAGCGGGTTACTTAGGTGATGATGTTTTAGGTAGCGGCAAAGCTTTCCACTTGGAAGTACGCCGTGCTGCCGGTGCTTATGTCTGTGGTGAAGAAACCTCATTGCTAGAGAGCTTGGAAGGTAAGCGTGGTTTGGTACGCTTTAAACCGCCACTACCAGCAATTGAAGGTCTGTTTGGTAAACCAACGGTCGTCAACAATGTCATTTCACTGGCTTCAGTGCCGATTATTTTAGATAAGGGCGCACAATTCTATGCTGATTACGGCATGGGTCGCTCACGTGGCACGCTGCCAATTCAGTTGGCTGGTAATCTTAAACATAATGGCTTGGTCGAGTTGGCGTTTGGTGCAACTTTGCGTGAGTTGTTATATGACTTTGGCGGCGGCTCCGCGAGCGGTAAGCCTATCCGTGCGGTGCAGGTAGGCGGGCCTTTAGGTGCATTCTTGCCCGAGAGTCAGTTTGACACACCTTTAGACTACGAGGAATTTACTAAGATTTGGGCGGTGCTCGGTCACGGCGGTATTGTTGCATTTGACGATACGGTGGATATGTCAAAAATGGCACGTTATGCATTTGAGTTCTGTGCCGTTGAGTCTTGTGGTAAATGTACTCCTTGTCGTATCGGTTCAACACGCGGTGTTGAGGTGATTGATAAGATCCGATCAGGTAAAGACCACGCTAAAAATATTCAGTTAGTACGCGATTTAAGTGACACCATGCTAAACGGTTCACTGTGCGCACTTGGCGGCATGACCCCTTACCCAGTACTTAGTGCACTAAATCACTTCCCGCAAGACTTTGGACTACCTGCTGAAACGCAAGTGGGTTAGGAGAGAATAATGGACGAAATTAAATACAATTCGAGCATCGACTACGGCACCCCTAAAAGTCAATCGGCAAAGCAAGTGACGCTGACGATAGATGACAGAGAAATCACAGTACCTGATGGCGTCTCTATCATGCATGCGGCGGCAGTTGCGGGTGTAATGGTGCCTAAATTATGTGCAACCGATAGCCTAGAGCCGTTTGGTTCATGTCGTTTGTGTTTGGTGGAGATTGAAGGTCGTCGTGGCTATCCTGCCTCATGTACAACGCCGGTTGCTGAAGGCCTTAAAGTGCATACGCAGACGCCAAAACTTGCTGACATTCGCCGTGGCACGATGGAGCTTTACATTTCAGACCATCCATTAGATTGCCTCACTTGTGCAACTAACGGCGACTGTGAGCTGCAAGACATGGCTGGTGCAGTAGGTCTGCGTGAAGTGCGTTATGGATATGACGGTGAGAACCATTTAGCTTCAGTCAAAGATGAAAGCAACCCATACTTCACTTTTGACCCTAGCAAATGTATTGTGTGTTCACGTTGCGTACGTGCTTGTGAGGAAACGCAAGGTACATTCGCGCTAACTATCTCTGGTCGCGGTTTTGAATCTAAAGTCTCTGCCGGCAATAAAGACTTCTTAGAGTCAGAGTGCGTTTCTTGCGGTGCTTGTGTGCAAGCTTGCCCAACAGCTACCTTGATAGAAAAAACCGTGATTGAAGCCGGTACGCCAGAGCACAGCGTAACAACTACCTGTGCATATTGCGGCGTGGGTTGTAGCTTTGATGCGGAAATGAAAGGCGAGGAAGTTGTTCGCATGACGCCAACTAAAAACGGCGGCGCTAACCATGGTCACTCTTGTGTAAAAGGCCGTTTCGCATGGGGTTATGCAACACATAAAGACCGCATCACTACACCGATGATTCGTAAGAGCATCAAAGACCCTTGGCAACAAGTGGGTTGGGATGAGGCAATTAACTACGCAGCGAGCGAGCTAACCCGTATTCAGAAACAATATGGCAGCGATGCAATTGGTGGTATTACGTCATCACGTTGCACCAATGAAGAAGTTTATGTAACGCAGAAATTAATTCGCGCAGTATTTGGCGTAAATAACGTAGATACTTGTGCGCGTGTTTGTCACAGCCCAACCGGCTATGGTTTAAAACAAACGCTAGGTGAGTCTGCAGGTACGCAAACCTTTGACTCAGTAATGCATTCAGATGTGATTTTCATTATCGGTGCTAACCCAACGGATGGTCACCCTGTATTTGCGTCACAAATGAAACGCCGTTTACGTGAAGGTGCAAAGCTTATTATTGCTGACCCGCGTGAAATTGACTTGGTTGCGAACTCCCCACATATTCGTGCGGATTACCACCTCAAATTGCGTCCAGGTACAAACGTTGCCTTGGTTTCAGCCTTAGCACATGTAATTGTGACGGAAGGTTTGGTGCAAGAGGCGTTCGTTAAAGAGCGTTGCGAGTGGGATTCATTCGCAGAATGGCGTGATTTTGTGGCTAAGCCAGAAAATTCGCCTGAAGCACTTGCTGATGAATTGGGTGTGGATGCAGAAACGATGCGCGCTGCAGCACGTATGTACGCTACAGGCGGCGATGCCGCGATTTATTATGGCCTAGGTGTTACTGAGCACAGCCAAGGCTCTACTACAGTGATGGGTATTGCTAACTTGGCGATGGCTACTGCTAACCTTGGCCGTGAAGGCGTAGGTGTAAACCCGTTGCGAGGTCAAAACAACGTGCAAGGTTCATGTGATATGGGTTCTATGCCGCATGAGTTCCCAGGTTACCGCCACGTAGCAGATGATACAACACGTGCCTTGTTTGAATCAGCTTGGGGTAGACCTTTAAGCAAAGAGCCAGGCTTACGTATTCCAAATATGTTGGACGAAGCTGGTGAAGGTAATTTCAAAGGTCTGTACTGTGTTGGCGAGGATATTGTTCAGTCAGATCCAAACACACAACACGTAACTCACTCATTAGAAAATATGGAGTGCGTGATTGTTCAAGACTTGTTCCTGAACGAAACGGCAATGTTTGCGCACGTGTTCTTCCCAGGTGCTTCATTCCTAGAGAAGAGTGGTACGTTTACCAATGCTGAGCGTCGTATTTCACCTGTACGTAGAGTGATGCGTCCAAAAAATGGTTATGAGGATTGGGAAGTTACCACCAAACTTTCTGAGGCATTAGGTTATCCAATGCACTACAGCCACGCTTCAGAAATTATGGATGAGATTGCTGCGTTAACGCCTACATTCCGTGGTGTAAGCTTCAAGAAGCTAGATGAAATGGGCAGCGTACAGTGGCCATGCGATGATGAGCATCCTGATGGCACGCCGATCATGCATATCGACGAGTTTGTGCGTGGTAAAGGTAAGTTCTTTATTACCCAGTACGTGCCAACCACTGAGAAAGTCAATGCTAAATTCCCATTGATTCTGACTACGGGTCGTATTTTGTCTCAATACAATGTGGGTGCGCAAACACGTAGAACGCATAATACTGCTTGGCATGCAGAAGATATTTTGGAAGTTCATCCACATGACGCAGAAGAGCGCGGTATTAAAGAGGGTGATTGGGTAGGTATTGTGAGCCGTGCGGGTGAGACCGTACTGCGCGCCAAAATTACAGACCGCGTACAAGCGGGTGTGGTTTACACAACCTTCCACCATCCGGAGTCTGGTGCCAACGTGATTACCACTGACAACTCAGACTGGGCAACCAACTGCCCTGAGTTTAAGGTAACCGCGGTGCAAGTGTCACGTGTTAGCCAGTTGTCTGATTGGCAAAAACACTACAAAACATTTAGTGAAGCGCAAATTGCTTTTGCCGGTAAAAAAGCAGAAGCTGCAAAAGTTAGTTAGGAGTTTAGGCTGTCTTTAATATTAGATGCATCTACCAGTCAGTTTGAGGTTGCACAGTGGCAAGATGGAGAGCTGCAACTGGCCTCGGATTGCTTGGCAGAAGAAACCCCAGTTGCCTTAGTCTATAACGGCGTTTCACATGCTGTGATGTTGGCAACAGCACAGGATCTGGAAGATTTTGCCTTGGGCTTCTCGCTATCTGAAGGCATCATAGAGCAAGCGAGTGAGCTATATGATGTAGATATTCAGGTGCGTGACAATGGCATTGAATTGCACTGCGAGATAGCAAGTGAGCGATTTGTACAATTGAAAGAGCGGCGCCGTACCTTGGCAGGCAAGACCGGTTGTGGGTTATGTGGTGCAGAAAGCTTAGGGCAGGCCGTACGTTATCCTGAGCCGTTGCAGTCTCAATCTGTATTCACTGCGTCAAGTATCAGGCGTGCCTTACATGCCATGCAGGCAATGCAGGTGTTGCAGCAGCAGACCGGTGCCACGCACGCTAGTGCATATGTGCTGTCTGACGGCACAATTAGCCTTGTACGTGAAGACGTGGGTAGACATAATGCGTTGGATAAGCTGGTCGGTGCGCTGGAAAGAGGTCAATTGAAGTCGGGTGTGGCTAATGGTGGTTTCATTATCACCACCAGCCGTGCCAGTTTTGAAATGGTGCAGAAAACCGCAAGAGCAGGTGTGAGCTTACTGGTGGCTGTGTCAGCCCCTACTGGCTTAGCGGTGCGTGTGGCGCAAGCCTGCGGTTTAACCTTGCTAGGTTTTGCACGCGAGAATCGATATGTAGCGTATAGCCACGGCGAAAGAATTTTGAATCAATAAAATACAGAGAAGCTAGAGTATATGGATATTAAACGTTTAATTTCGATGGCGAATCAGATTGGTGACTTTTATGAGTCATATCCGAATCAGAGCCAAGCGCAAGAAAATATCGCCAAGCATCTGAATAGCTTTTGGGCTCTGCCTATGCGTAAGCAAATTGCTGAATATGTAAATGTGCAGGGTGGTAATGGTTTGCATCAAATGGTGCAAACAGCCATCAAAGCGCACATACAAGTCTAAGTCACATCATCTCTGCACGGTATACATAACTACCAGACTCCGCTAATGCCAATCACATAGTCAATATGTGGCTGGCTTAGCGCAATTTCCTTAGATGTTTATCTCTGTAATAGCTTTAGTGCTGGCGTTGATAAAGCCTAAAGCTTTCTTTCCTATCGGCGGCACGTTTGCCTCGCCAAATTAATGTCCACTCATCGCTAGGCTGCATTCTGGTCATGCCGCGTTCATCTTGTATCAGATAAAACTCGCAGTGAGTCGACTGCGGCGCGTCCATAGGCTCCAGATGGAGATTGGTATAGTAGTTTAGTAATACGCGTTGTGATTGACCTACGTTTAAGTTCTTGATGCAAGAATTATTATTGCCAAGTGACTGCTGTAGCTGCGTAAAGACTGGCATGTAACTCTTTGCGCTATCAATTAATGGTAGCCATAGCGTCATGAGTAACCCCCAACCGAAAGTCATGCCTACGGCCCAGTTAGTGACGGTAGCGCGGTTGCTTTGCCTAACTCTAACGCAAGTGAATAACCAGATGCTGGTGATAATGATAGCTAGCGTTAGGCTGAGGATGCTAAGGTTGGTGCTGTCGCTGCCAGATAGGAACTGCATGCGCTCTTTGATGCGGCTAGGATAGCCTGTCATCATAGCAAACCAGCCTAACCAGATCAAAAAGCCAGCTAAACCAAATAAACTGATGCTAAACCAGTTTAATGCGGATGCCGCACCGCGCTTAAGATGATCCACACTGCCCGCACCGAGCGCCACCAAAGGCAGTAATAATGTCAGCGCATTGATATCTTTATTGTCTGCACCTGCACCCAGGGTAATTAAGCTCACGATGAAGAATACAATAATGAGCTGAAACCTAGGTTTACTCAATAAGTGAGTGCGATGGCGCCATAGGCTCCATAGTGCCAAGGGTAGTGCAGGCCATGCATACCAGATTAATATCTTAAAGAAGTATGAAAGGTAGGCGTTATTGAAGCTGTTAAGTTCTGTATGGAACCATGCGCTAAATAGGTCTGGAAAGTACAGTGCGAAAGGCACTAGCCACAAAGCAACTAGTGGTAGTGCCACAAGAATGGCTGTGCTGAAAAATACTGCAAAACTTTTGGTGCGCCAATGATTGAATATTAAGGCTAAAGATAATGAGGTGCCGATTAAGATTAGCACAGGCAAAAGACCTTTGGCTAAAAAGCCAACAGCAATCGCTGAGCCTAGGAGTAAACTGGCTCGCCACGGTCTGCGTTTGGAGAGCGCAAGTGCATAAAAGCCGGTTGCAGTACTGGCAAGCATGGCAACCTCGGCATTCAGGCTGTGTGCATTTAAAATAAGGCCAATGGTGCCAATCATGATAAATGTAGCGTAACGCCCCACGCCGTGCGTCCATAACTCACGCCCTGTCATGCCTATCATGAGTAGCGTGATTGACATCCAGAGCGCGTTAATGAGGCGTGCGCCATCATGTATATCGAGCAGGTAGCTAAATAGCTTGGCGCTGCCTGCAGCGGATAAATGATATAACGGTGGTAGGTCTACAAGTGATTGGTTTACGGCTAACGGTGCAATGATGTGGCCGTTATCCAGAATGTCTTTAACAATGCTGATGCTGGTTGTTTCTAGCGGCTTCCAAGGCGCATGACCAATCAGTCCAAGAAAGATCCAAATAATAGATAAGAGGATAAGGAGTTGTGTTTTTGTGTTCTCACCGATGCGCGCGCGCGGTGTGGACATATTGCCTTGCCAGTCATGATCAAGTTGGAAGCGCATGTGGATTAGCTCGGAGTCTGCATCATTGAAGTATGCCCATTTTATATGAGCAAGTGGGTTGTATAAACAACATACTAAAACAAAAGGCAGCCTAAGCTGCCTTTTGATAAACGATAATCTGCACGCAGGTTCGTATTTATTGAATTACATGCCGTATTTTTTACGGAATTTATCAACACGACCAGCAGTATCAAGAATCATTTGTTTACCGGTGTAGAACGGGTGTGATTTTGAAGATACTTCAATCTTAACTAATGGGTACTCTTTACCGTCAGTCCACTTGATAGTGTCGCGAGCAGCGATAGTTGAACGTGTGATAAAGCTAAAGTCAGCACCAATGTCTTGGAATACGACTTCGCGGTATTCTGGATGAATTCCATCTTTCATAATAATAGCCTCTAATTGATTGCCGAACGATACGGCATATGTTGCAAATTTTTGCGATAACTCAGCATTATATTTATATTGCTTAAGCTATGCAAGGTAAATTGTTTAAAGTAAAGGACTTAGCCTCTACGCATACTGTCAAAGAAATCCGCATTGTTTTTCGTTGACTTGATTTTGTCCAACAAGAACTCCATCGCCTCAAGGTCATCCATCGGGTAGAGTAGTTTGCGTAATACCCAGATTTTCTGTAATACATCTTTTTCGATTAATAACTCTTCGCGACGTGTACCGGACTTGTTCACATTGATTGCTGGGTATTGGCGTTTCTCTGCCATGCGGCGGTCAAGATGGATTTCCATGTTGCCGGTACCTTTAAACTCTTCGTAGATCACGTCATCCATGCGTGAGCCGGTATCCACTAGCGCAGTCGCAATGATGGTGAGTGAACCACCTTCTTCAACATTTCTGGCGGCACCAAAGAAGCGTTTTGGGCGTTGCAGTGCGTTGGCATCTACACCGCCGGTAAGCACTTTACCTGATGATGGAATCACAGTGTTGTATGCGCGCGCCAGGCGGGTGATAGAGTCTAGTAAGATGACTACATCTTTTTTATGCTCAACCAAGCGTTTGGCTTTTTCCAGTACCATTTCTGCCACTTGTACATGGCGTGTCGCTGGCTCGTCAAACGTAGAAGCAACCACTTCACCTTTAACTGAGCGTGTCATTTCTGTCACTTCTTCAGGGCGTTCGTCGATTAACAGCACAATTAAAATAACATCAGGATGGTTGGCAGTAATGGCATGTGCAATATTTTGCATCATCACCGTTTTACCGCTTTTGGGGCTGGCAACCAGCAGGCCGCGCTGACCTTTGCCGATAGGCGCGATCATGTCAATGACGCGGCTAGTAATGTTTTCCGCGCCTTTAATATCACGCTCTAGTGTCAGTGGAATAGTTGGGAATAAAGGTGTTAAGTTCTCAAACAGAATTTTATGTTTGGTGTTTTCTGGCGCTTCGCCATTCACCATGTCAACTTTAACTAAAGCAAAATAACGTTCACCATCTTTAGGGATGCGTATTTCGCCTTGAATGCTATCGCCCGTATGTAGGTTGAAGCGGCGGATTTGAGAAGGTGAAACGTAAATATCATCAGGACCGGCTAAATAAGAGGTGTCTGGTGATCTTAAGAAGCCAAACCCATCCTGCAAAACCTCTAAAGTGCCATCTCCAAAGATGCTTTCCCCTTTTTTTGCTTTATTTTTCAAAATGGCAAAAATTAAGTCTTGTTTGCGCATGCGGCTGGCATTGTCGATTTCGTTGGCAATGGCCATTTCTACTAATTCAGTAACAGGTAGATGTTTGAGGTCTGATAGATGCATGAAGTCTCGCTAAAACAAGATGTATAGAGGTAATTTAAGGCTTTAGATATTAAATGCCAGAGGCTAAGTTATATGCCTGAAGGGTGTGGTGCTTGGTTTTAAAGCTTTAATTGTTTAAAACCAAGCGCTTGATTTATGCTTAGGGTAATGTGTTTAGATGTTGCTGTCAATAAAAGCGGTTAATTGTGACTTAGATAGCGCCCCAACTTTTGTTGCTTCTACATTGCCATTTTTAAATAGCATCAGTGTAGGGATGCCACGAATGCCGTATTTAGGTGGCGTTTGTTGATTGTCATCAATATTTAGTTTAGCAACTTTGATGCGGCCAGCATATTCTTTTGAAATCTCATCTAGAATTGGTGCAATCATTTTGCATGGGCCACACCACTCAGCCCAGTAGTCTACAAGAACTGGGATTTGCGATTGTAGAACATCTTGTTCAAAACTTGCATCGCTAAGGTGTGTGATGTGTTCGCTCATAGAAAAAACCTTTAAATTGAATATGACTAAATAATACTTGAAAATGTGTATCGTAACGAAAAAAAATGTTTTAGTGAAGCCTAATTATGCTGAATAAGATTTAATTCACGATGTTGAACTGGATGCGTTCTACCTCATGCGTTCTTTCTATCAGGCGGTTTAGTGACACCTGCACGGTTTTTTGATTACACGTAAATGTAAGCTGGCGACCGTGGATGTAAGTGCCTCTTGGTGCGATGATTGTTGCAGCTTGATTCATCGCAGTGATTTCCGGCAGTATGAGTATTTTGCTATGGCCGCTGTGCTGGAAGGTTTGAGCCATCGCACTGTCTGCATGAGGGGCAATCAGTTGTACGCCGATGTCCAAACGGTCTCTAGTGCCGCAATTGGCCCATTTCACTAGCCCAATCGACCACTGCTGTTCATGCTTTGCTTTTAGTGCAATTAAACCACCGACTTTGATATTCTTTTGTGCGGTGTGGTAACGCCTGATGGATATGCCGGTTGCACTGATGTTTAATATTTTCCAGTGTGAAGGCGTGACCTGATAGGCCTGCGCTACAGGGTTGCTGCTATTGGTTGGCATGTTGGCTGTTGGTGTGGCTGCGATAGTGTTGTGTATATCATCAATGCCTGCAACTATGTCAATATCCCCATTTTTAGCGGAGCGGTTAAATATACGTTTGGGCGAGATGCCCCAGTTGGTGATGAGGTAGGACAATAGCTCAATGTAGTCATTATGGTTCGCATCAGCATCAATGCTGCCGTTGGTGGGCGTGCTACGATTTTGCAGTTTGCTCAGATCCTCGTGAATACCTCGAATCAGGTCTATGGTATGTAATAGTAGCTCGGAATCTGGGTTAGGCTCTGATTTGAGTTTGCTGTAAGGGATGGGTGGTGCGTCTGACGTTAAGTTAATGATAAATGCGCCCGAGCTGTTTTCTAAGGGCTCTATTGCAGTCACTCTTGCGCTCTGAATATGATGCGCTAAATAGTCAGCAATTGCGCTGATATCTTGCTGTATCAGATGGTGTGGCTGCGCTAGGCTAACCAGCAATGTATGTTTATAAGTGTCCTCGATTGAGGTGAGCAGCCTAGCGTAGCTTTTAGCTTGGGCTGGAATTGGGTCTGCTGGAATGCTCGTGTAAAGTATGCCAAGTTTAGCGGCGCAGAAATAAAGCTGGTGTAAATCACTCCAGACATGGCTGGGTGGTGTTAAGTAGGTTTGGTAGTGTACTAGGGTGTACTCGGCAATTGCGTGCATTGCTCGCTGGATGGCTAATGCTGAGTTTTTATCTGTGCGTAGTTTAATCAGTTGGTTCTGTAGGTCGATTAAAACCAGTTTGTAGCCGTAGCCTAGTTCTAACCATAGTGATTCGCAGGCGGTTGCAGCAGATTTTGCTTTATCTTCAAGTGGCAACGTGGAATTGATGTAGTCGGCAGAAAGTACCGCAGTTACGTTGATAATCAGGCTACGGTAACAGTCCAGTGCCTGCGTTCTTTGGCTTGGGGAGACTTTCTGGCGATTTAGCGTTTCCAATTCGTTGTGTAAATGCGTGGCGATGTCTGCCGGGTCTTGCGAGTTAATTTCTTGCAATAGTTGGTGTATTCTTTGCGGGCGAGTTTCCGCAATAAATACAGGATGTTCTTGTAATGCTGGAATATTCAGGTTTAATGCCATATTATTTTTTTTGCAATCAATTTATGTGTGTGGATGATTGTATGATATTGCTTATGTGAAAGTTAGTATAAACAATATGTTACGGCTAGCATACATCTAAATATTTGTTTTTGCTAGCATTTCGATTTTTAGGCGGTCAATAGTTGATTGCTGTTTCTGTGGCGGATTTATGGTTAAGTTTTTATTGGGTTTGTTAATGCTGTTATCCAGTCAGTTTGTCAGTGCTGAGGTGGCTGCTAAGTCTAATTTTTTGCTTAAAGATATGGCAGGTGTGCAGCATCAGCTTTCACATTACAAAGGTAAGTGGGTTTTAGTGAACTATTGGGCAACCTGGTGTCCGCCATGTCTGGAAGAGGTGCCTGATTTGGTCAACTTGTATGATCAGCATCGGCAAAAAGACCTGATGGTACTTGGTGTGGTGTTTGATTATAAAGACGTGAATGAAGTAAAAGCATATGTCGATGACATGCTGATGTCATACCCGATCGTATTAGGCGATGATAGCGTGGTGGAGCAGATAGGGGCAGCAGACGTAATGCCTACCACTTTTATCTACAACCCCAAAGGTAAGTTGGTCAAAATAAAGCGCGGTATAGTGACTAAGTCGTATGTAGAGGGTCTGATGAAATCTGGCGGTAAGTAGCCCTTAGGCTTTGCATGGGTTGCTTAGGTTAGTTTATCGATTAAAGCTCACGTATATTGTGGTGCATATATGTGAGCTTTTGATTGCGTCAATAATGGCTAGTGCGGCACAGGAATACTGTTGCCACTGCTATCTAGCACGTTGAGCTGGTTTTCATCAGCAAAATGCATCAATTGTGCGTAGCCTTCAGGGTTTACCACTTTTAATTTCAGATCAACTGCTAAGCAACGCACACCGTTCACCACTCTTGGTTTTAAGTAGGGTGAGTATTTTAGTTTGCGGTCATCGCCAAAGGTTGCGTAAGTGCTGCACATACGGTCAACCCAATCGCTAGGGCGGAACGGCTTGCCTGCACGCGTGTTGCCTTCGATAATGATTTCTTGTAGCTCATGAGCGTTTTTGTGGTCTGTAGTCATTTTATTTACCAATGAATGTGCTGCTAAACAGCTTAAAAATTTCCTGCATTATAGCATTGCCAGTCTTCATGAAAATGTGCCTGATTTTAAAAGCAACATAATAATTTGGAACTGTTCGGGATTGCTTGCACTATGCGCAGCGTATGTGCATTTGTGGGTAAGCCTGCCTGATAGACTTGGTCTGTTTTGTTCAGGCCGGTTTACCCGTTGGCATCATTTACTTAATGCGGGTTAAGGCATGTATTCAAATACTTTTACCACGGTGGTGACGCCGCTTACGTTACGTGCGATTTCTGTTGCTGCGTCAGCTTCTTTTTGTGTGACATAGCCCATAAGGTAAACGATGCTGTTTTCAGTCACTACTTTGACGTAATTGGCACTAAAGCGATTTTCAGTTACAAACTGAGTTTTAATTTTTGAGGTTAAGAATGAGTCGTTAGCGCGTGAGCTGAGTGTGGTTTTAGGGCCAATTGCTAGCTCGTTGGTTAAGCTACGTACACTCTCTGTGCCTAAGATGATGTTGCCAGCTTGAGATTTTGCATTTTCATTAGGGACTTCACCAGTTAACAGCACGTTGCCTTTAAAGCTTGTGACATTAACGTGTGCTTCTTCACCTAATGCGTCATGAATTTTCTTAATTGCTTTTAGTTCGATGTTTTGATCTTCAACATAGACGCCAGACGTACGTCTATCTGCTGCCATCACGCCAGTGGCTGCTGCGCCGCCTACTACCACAGGTACGCAAGCGCTGATTTGAGTAGCCAATGCTACAGCGGCAAATAGTTTAATCGGTAGTTTCATAGTGAAGTTCCTCAGATGATTGGGGTGGGTTAATCGGGCGATAAAAGTAGTTCAGAACGCGTCTTTTATCCATTCTACTGCGGTTATATCAAGAGTATGCATTAAAATTGCATCAAAACGGCAGGCGCTGTCACCATGTATCTGTAGGTAGCGTTCTGCAGTTCGTGTTAGTTTTTGTTGTTTGCTGGCGTTGATACTCATGCCCGCGCCGCCAAATTTTGTATTGCTACGTAAGCGCACCTCTACAAAAACCAGTGTTTTACCCTCACGCATGATGAGGTCAATTTCACCATATGCAGCGCGAAAGTTCTTTTCCACGACAGTGAGTCCATTGTTTTGCAGAAAAGTTGCAGCAACTTGCTCCGCCGCCTGCCCTTCCGTGATGTTTTTGGCTAGTGGTTTCGTGGTCATGTGCTTGATTATGCTACTGTTCTTGGTTGATGCCTTCGTAACTGAATCTTGCCATAGATAGCTGGCGCGTGATGCTGTTGCGCTTGATACTGAATTTGCCAGAAAGTCCGTTCAATAGCACTTCCTTTTCGCTCGCTTGTTGTGTGGCGATTAAAATAGGCAATGCATCTGCGCCTAGCGCATACCATCGTAGTAAGTCGTTAGTGGGCAGTGAGGCTGCGCCGCTTTGGTATGCGGTGAACTGTGTGTTGGATGGTAGTAGAAAAGGGATTTCTACGAAGCGCACGGTGTTTAATGCTGGGTCAGTGGCGGTCTCATGTATATTTGAGAATGCCAAAGTGGGAGTGCCAGCATTCAGGTAGGGTTTTATGATGCGAGCGTCAGCCGCGGGTAGCGCCAGTATGACCATGTCATGCGCTTTGGCGTTGATTTTTGTTTGGATGTCGAGCAAACCTGGATCGTTAGCTGCGATGTTTTGCGGCAAAGTGATGATGTTGAAGTTATTGTGCTCTGCGCTTAGATTGAACGCTTTCTGCCATGCCGTGCTAAAGCACTTTAACATTTGGGCGGAAGTGAAGCTCTCAGTGGTAAGAATCGCCACATGGCTAATCGCGTTCTTAACTGCAAACTTTACAATTTGTTCAGCTTCTTCTTCCAGATGTAGGCCTAGTGTTAGCGTTTGATGGTTGTTTGTTTGGGATGTGGCAGCATTGGCTGTGCCATTCGTAAAGTCTAAGCTAATGGCGTATGGGGTATCTGCTTCAGGTATTTTTGTATTGTCGTCAGGCAAGCTTTGCCCTTGATTATCCGTCACATGGTTATCTTTGTCTTGATCGTTGTTAGCTCCATTGTCGATTGTATAAATTTGAATGGCATTATTCAGGCCGTGAAGTGCCAGAGCAGTCGTTAAACCTGCTTTAAACGCCTCGGCTTTTGGATTGTCTGCATCAGAAGTTGGGACGTAGCTAATCGCAATCGCCTCGGCTGATGGAAGTTTGAGTGCTTGTGGTGCATTTTGATTGGCACTTGATTGCTGCAAATTATTCGCTAGTGCTGTTGCTGCGTGGTCTGGATAGTTAATTTGCCAGCTTTTTAAGCTATTACTTAAGTCTTGATTTTTTGCCGCAAGGGCTAAATCAACCCAGCCTTGGAAGTTGTCGTCAGAGTTATTGCCACGCATCGCCAGAAGTTCGGTTTGATCTAGCTTGCTAAGTAGATCCCATATTTGTGTCTGGTTTGCACTAATCGCATCTTTTTGGCTATTGTTAGCTGTGGCTGACAGCGTTAGATCAACCTGTAGTAAATGTACCAGTGTTTGTTCTGCATCCTGTAATTTGGTAAAGGCTTTTGCCAGGTATTGATGCAAGCTGATTTTTGCAGCCGTGGTGAACTGCGTTTCCGCTTGCAGTGGTAGCAGTAATTGCAATGCTTGGTCTAGTGCTTGGTTGGTATAGGCAATTTCACCTTGGAGCAGTTTGGCATAAGGTGAGCTGCTGGGTATTTTAGCCAGTGCAGCCATGGCGCACGCAGTATTGGCTTGTTTAAGGCAAGCTTCCCCAGCTAAAAACTGGGTTTCACCTCTGCTGCTGGATGGGCTGATTTGCTCTGCGGCTAAATTTAAACTGCTAAAAAGCAGGCATGTTGCTAAAATGATGTTTATTAAATTATTGGTCATTAAATTTTGTATCCTATGGGCATATTATATGTTGTCGCAACGCCAATTGGAAATCTGCAAGATATTACCTTGCGGGCGTTGGATACACTTAAAGCAGTTGATGCGATTGCAGCGGAAGACACGCGCCATACATCTGGCTTGTTAAGTCACTTTGGTATTAGCAAAAAGCTGATTGCAGTGCACGAGCATAACGAACATCAGTCCGCAGAAAAGTTACTGATGCAGCTGAGTGCCGGCGAGAGTATTGCGCTGGTGACAGATGCCGGCACGCCTGGTATCAGTGACCCTGGCGCTGTGGTGGTGGATTTGGTGCGTAAAGCCGGGGTGAGAGTGGTGCCGGTGCCAGGTGTAAGTGCGGTCATTGCCGCGCTGTCTGCTAGCGGTATTGTGCAAAATGGCTTTTTGTTCCATGGCTTTTTACCTGCAAGCGGCGCTGCGCGGCGTAAGGTGCTGGAAGCGCTGAGAACGCAAACTGTGACGCTGGTTATTTATGAGGCGCCGCATCGTATTGTAGATAGTGTGGCCGATATGTGTGCAGTGTTAGGCCGCGAGCGGCGTGTTACTTTTGCACGTGAGCTAACTAAAACTTTTGAAACGATTTATAGCTGCGCACTCTCAGATGCGGTCGCTTGGTTAGAGGCTGATACCAATCAGCAACGCGGAGAGTTTGTCCTGCTGATCGAGGCTGCTGCCATTAAAGACGCAGAAGAAATGCCTGAAGAGACGGTGCGCGTATTGAAATTATTGTTAGCTGACTTGCCCCTCAAACAGGCAGTTAAACTGGCCACAGAAATTACCCATGAAAAAAAGAATGTTTTATACGATTTTGCACTACAGTTAAAACAGCAGTCTGAATAAACTATCCGTACTATTGAATCAGAGTTATTGAATATGAATAAGCCTATGCACTCACTTACCATTACACGTCCAGATGACTGGCACTTACATTTAAGAGATGGCGGCGCACTTAAAGCCGTGCTGCCAGACACTGCAAGGCAGTTTGCACGTGCGATTGTGATGCCGAACTTGCGCCCGCCAGTGACTACAACAGCATTGGCCATTGAATACCGTGAACGTATCCTAAACGCGCTACCGGTAGGCGCAAGCTTTGAGCCGTTGATGACCTTGTATCTGACTGATAACACGAGCGCCGAAGAAATTGAGCACGCTAAAGCAAGTGGGATTGTGCATGGGGTAAAGCTTTACCCTGCAGGTGCTACCACTAACAGCGACTCGGGCGTGACTAATCTTGGGCACTGTGTGAAAGCGCTGGAAACCATGGAAAAGCTAGGTATGCCGCTGCTGGCGCACGCGGAAGTGACCGATAGTGATGTGGATGTGTTTGATCGTGAGCGCGTGTTTATTGAGCGCAATATGATTCCCTTGCTCAAGAAGTTCCCAGGTTTAAAGGTGGTGTTTGAGCATATCACCACGCAAGACGCTGCGGATTTTGTAGCGCAGGCACCAAGCAATGTAGCCGCTACGGTGACAGCGCATCATTTACTGATGAATCGTAATGATATGTTTAAAGGTGGCATTCAGCCTCATCACTACTGTTTGCCTATTCTAAAGCGTGAGGAGCACCGTGTAGCATTGGTAAAAGCGGCAACATCGGGCAGTCCTAAGTTCTTCCTGGGTACGGATAGTGCGCCACATGCGAAGCATACAAAAGAAGCTGCGTGTGGTTGCGCTGGCATGTACACAGCACATACAGCAATGGAGCTTTATGCCGAAGCATTTGAGCTGGCAGATGCTTTAGATAAGCTGGAAGGTTTTGCGAGTTTTTATGGCGCTGATTTTTATGGATTGCCACGCAATACAGAGCAAATTACTTTAGTGAAAGAAAGCTGGAAGGTGCCAGGTAGCTTACCGTATGAAGGTGATGTGCTAGTGCCGCTACGTGCAGAACAAATGCTCAGTTGGAAAATGCTGTAATTACTAACGCTTGAAGTAAACTGCGCTGCGTAGGCTGCGCCAGTGTTTATCCAGCTGGCGCAAATTGCAGTCAGCGTTACCATTTGTGCAAGGCACCGCAGCGCGCTAGAGCGATTCTTTATCCCAATAGGGTTCTGGGCCAAAGCGCTCACTGAGGAAGTCAATCAAAGCACGTGTTTTTAGCGGTAAATTGCGTTTGGGCAGATAAAGTGCGTATACGTGTTGGTCAATAGGAATGTATTCCGGCAAGACTGACTGCAAGCGCTTGGCTTGTATATCTTTGCCAATAATAAAAGTGGGGAGTAGCGCAAGTCCAAACCCGCCTAATACTACCTGAGATAGCGCTTCGTCGTCATTGATGCGTAAGCGCCCTGAAACTGGAATCAAAATCTCTTTGCCAGCAACTTCAAAGCGCCATAACCCGCTGTCCCCCGAGTGTATGTAATCAAGGCAATTATGCTGTGCCAATGCCTGTGGCGACTGTGGAATGCCAAACTGTTTAAAGTAATCAGGTGTTGCACATAGTCTGCGTCTTATCGGGGCCAGTTTTTTTGCAACCAGCGCCTCGGGCGGATTTCTAGTGGCGCATATCACTAAGTCATAGCCTTCTTCAGCTAAATCGACCACGCGATCTGTAATGGTCATATCAATATCAAGCTCTGGGTAGCGATGCAGGAAGTCGCCTACTGCTGGCGCAATATGTAATGTGCCAAATGCCACAGAGGCGGCAACCTTAAGCACGCCACGTGGTTGTGCATTTAGGCTTTCAATCATCTTATGCGCTTGGTCTGCCTCATCATTAATGCGTGTGCAGTAATCAAAAAAAGATGCGCCAACCTCGGTTAGGCTTAGGTGTCGTGTGCTGCGGTTGAGCAAGCTGGCGCCTAGGCTATGTTCTAATTTGGCAACAGCCTTGCTGACGGAAGATCTGGACACGCCAAGCTTTCTTGCCGCAGCTGAAAAGCCCTGCTCATTGACCACATGGGCAAAAATTATCATTAAATTTAAATCATACATAAGCTCATTGTAGCCATATTGGAAACAGTTATGTGCGATTTGATGGTCTTATTTAATCTGTTTGTACCCATTAATATGTTGATGTGCCGAGCATTGTGTTCGGCATTTTTACGATGTGTTGGGGAAGATAATGGAAATTGACAAATTAATACTTTCAGATCAAGACTATGCGCGGCTTTCTATGCTTGCCAATGATGAGTTGCTGGGGGATGAATTGAGCAGGGCGATGGTTGTGCCAGCGGATCAGGTGCCGGCAGATGTGGTCAGGATAAACTCACGCGTTATCTATTTGGATGAAAGTAGCGGTTTGAGCCGCGAAGTGGAATTGGTGTTTCCTGAGGGGGCGGACCTGAAATACGGTAAGATTTCAGTGCTTTCACCCGTGGGCTCTGCATTGTTGGGGTTGAAAGAGGGGCAGGTGATTGATTGGCCATTCCCCCATGGGCAATCCAGGCGCCTGAAAGTGGTTAGCGTGGCTAATTATTTTGGAGTTGAACCAGATTAAGGCTTAGCTGTGCTTTGGGATGGTGGCTAAATAGAGGTTTTCTACTTTTTCACGTGCCCATTGTGTTTTGCGTAAAAATTTTAAACTGGATTTAATGCTGGGATCGTTGCTAAAACAATTGACAGGAATTTTATCGGCGAGTGTTTCCCAGCCGTAATAATCTACCAAATAGGTCACAATAGCTTCTAAAGTCACACCATGTAATGGGTTGTTATGTTGAGTGTTTGTCATAGGTGTGTTTATATCATTAATCCACTTAAATATATGCAAGAATTATATGGGTTGACAGTGTTTGCGCTACTTGGTAGTGTGAGCCTAATCTATTGAATTAAATTAAAATTATGAATGTGAACACTTCTTTATCTGGTATGAATGCTGCGCAAGCTCGATTAGATGTGGCAGCGAATAATATTGCCAATCTAAGTACTGATAACTTTACAAGAAAAGAAGTTGTGCAGGCTGATTTGCCACAAGGTGGTACGAAAGTGGCGGATATTAAAAACGCGGCACAGGCCGGCAGTAATTTAGAGGCTGATATGGTTGAGCAGCTTAAGGCCAGAAATACTTACATGACTAATCTGTCGGTATTTAAATCCAATAATGATATGTTGATGGGTACTATCATCGACATTAATGCATAGCTTAATGTATTTGTGGTTAGGAGTTTGATATGGATGTTTCAGGAATAGCGGCGGCGGCAGCTAATCTGGCGCAATACAAAACTGCCAGCGATGTGCAGTTGGCGGTATTTAAAAAAGCGGTCGACATCAGTGCTCAAAACTCGTTGCAGCTTATTCAGGCCGCTACGCAGTCTTTACCTAACAATCCGCCTAATCTCGGTAATGCGATTGATACCTTCGCGTAGTTAGGGAATTCGTCTGCTTATTCAGTCTGTTCTTTTGTGTTTCTTTCACGCCTTGCGCTTTAGATAGGCCGAGTTCCAAACGTCCAGCTAGTTTAGTTGCAAGAAGGTGTGTGTATTTCGTGCTCCAAAACCTCCATTCTGATTTACATCAATTAACGCTTAATGTTGCCCAGGCTTTCTGCATGCTGAACCATTGGCTAATAAACTCGGCTAGGTTGGCTTCGTGCATGTTAAAATACGCTTGAAGCTGGCTAGACAGTCGCCGTTCACATTTAACTTACCAGTTTACTGGTTTAGTTAAGCGGGAGAGCTCCTTGTGGGTTCTCTTGGTGGAGGGAGGAAAGTCCGGGCTGCATAGAGCGGGATGACGGTTAACGGCCGTCCGCTGAAAGCCGCAAGGTATAAGGCGAGGAATAGGGCCACAGAGACGAGCGTATTAAGTTACGGTGAAACGCGGTAACCTCCATTCGCAGCAAGACCAAATAGGCTGGTATTGGCGTGGCTCGCGCTGCCAGCGGGTAGGTTGCTTGAGCGCACAAGTAATTGTGCGCCTAGATGAATGACTGTCATGCGTTGCAAAACGCAAACAGAACCCGGCTTATCGGCCAGCTTCAATTTAATCTAAATCTTTAGTTTTTTATCCCTCAGTGCATTGCGCACCTGTCTTGCATCATGTTTTTTTATCCCAATTTTTATTATTTCAATGTTAAAAATGCTCGCTTAGCGATGGAATGTCGTGCGCCGTGATGTCGATTTTTACCGTCATTTATTTGCTCAAACAAGCATGGGCTTGGTTTGTCGCCTTGTATGTGAAAAATCTGGCTAATTGACGAGTAGAAAATAGTCTTTGTGACGGCTTAATTACAATTCAAACGCTTTCGCACTTATCCTAACAATCTACATTCACACAATTTTGTATGTGCTTAATTTATAACGATTTTATTTTTATCATAAAAATGCGCTAAGTCCTTGACCTGTAAAGAAAAAATAGCAAAAAAGCGCTTGCATTCGGTAATTTTTTTATCTATAGTGCATCTTAGTGGGGAAAAGTGGGTTTTTGTGGGGAATTGCTCATTCTTGTGTAAGTGAAGTGCAGGTGTGGTGGTGTAAAGATTGGCTCGTTAGATAACTACTAAGGGTTATTTGATTGGTGTCTTGTGATGATGTTTGGCAGTTCCCCATTTTTTATATTGAAATTGTTTGTTTAGGCTTAATCGGACTTTAAGGAAAATAACAGACGTATGTTTCGCGGTGCTACATCACTAAGTTTGGATGCCAAGAGCAGGCTCGCTGTGCCCACAAAGCACAGGGAAGCGTTGCAGCTTGAGTGCGCCGGTAACTTGGTGTTGACTGCGCACCCTCATCGTTGTCTGTTGCTTTATCCGCAGCCAGCTTGGGAGCCGATTCAAGCGAAAATGATGGCTTTGTCGTCATTTGATAAGCAGTCTAGTGCTTTGCAGCGCTTACTGGTTGGTTTTGCTGAAGACATTAGCATGGATAGTGCAGGCCGTTTACTGGTGTCGCCAGTGTTGCGTGACTTTGCCGGGCTGGATAAAGAAGTAATGTTGGTTGGCCAGGGTAGCCATTTTGAATTATGGAGCATCGCTGCATGGCGTGCCCAGTTAGAGCAAGTAATGCAAGATGATGGTTTTGCAATGCCCGCAGAATTAGAGGGATTTTCGCTGTGATTAAGGGCGTGAACAGCGCGCCCACCAAAGCATCATTGTCTTCAAAAAAAGCGTCTCTAAAAAACGCTGATAAGTTAGAAAAGTACCCACAAGAAGTGTCAGTCTCAAATTCAAATCAAGATCAAAGCATGGTAGATGAAGCTTCTGCCGTTAACGCGCACATTACTGTGCTGTTGAATGAAGCTGTGCATGCTTTAGACATTAAGCCAAATGGTATCTATGTGGATGGTACGTTTGGTCGCGGTGGTCATTCCAGAAAAATTTTAGCGCAGTTAGGTGAGGCGGGCCGATTGATTGCATTTGATCGTGATTTGGCTGCTATCGAGTCTGGTAAAGCGATTGATGATCCGCGTTTTACGTTGGTGCATAGTCATTTTGCGGCAATGCAGGCGCGTCTGGCTGAGCTTGGTGTGCATCATGTGGATGGGATTTTGTTGGATTTAGGTATCTCATCGCCACAAATTGATGAAGCAGGTCGTGGTTTTAGTTTTAGATACGATGCGCCGCTTGATATGCGCATGGATCAAAGTAGTGGGGAAACAGCGGCAGACTTTCTTAGCCGTACAACAGAGCAGCAATTAGCGGAGGTTATAAAAAATTATGGTGAAGAACGGTTTGCTAAGTCGATTGCAAGGGCGATTATTGCGGAGCGCAATGACGGGCGTGCCATCACCACTACTGGGCAGCTTGCCCAGGTCGTGGCAGGTGCAGTCACGCGCTTCGAGCCAGGGCAGAACCCTGCAACGCGCACATTTCAAGCTTTACGGATTTTCGTCAATCAGGAGCTTGAGGAACTATCGGTAACCATGCCGCAATGCCTGCAGTTGCTCGCGCCACATGGCAGGCTTGCAATCATTAGTTTTCATTCGCTTGAAGACCGCATGGTGAAGCAGTTTATTCGCGGTCAGGAGGATCGCGATGACCTGCCGGCAAACTTCCCGGTGCGTGCGGCTGATTTGCCTCAGCCCAGATTGAAAAGTGTGGGCAAGGCGGTTAAGCCTAGCGATGAAGAGGTGCGATTGAATCCACGTTCACGCAGTGCGGTATTGCGCGTGGCGGAAAGGACGTCAGTGGTATGACGCGCCTGAATGTGATTTTGTTTTTTGCCTTAATTTTTTCGTCATTGGGTCTGGTCAATGCGCAGCACCAAGCCCGTAAATTGTACATAGAGTTAGAACACTTGAATCAAACTGAAAAACAGTACAACCAAGAGTATGGTCAGTTGCAGTTGGAGCAGAGTACTTGGGCGATGCATTCGCGTATTGAGCAAATTGCTACGCAGCAATTGCAAATGCAAGTGCCTGATGCAAAAAGAATTCAAGTGGTGAGTTTGGTGGCACAGCCAGCATTCAATCAACCTGCAACTGTGCAAGGTGAGGGTAAACCTTAATGGCTATGCACACGCCCTTAGTGATTGTTAAATTGCCAGCATGGCGTCGCCGCCTATTGCTGGTATTGGTGCTGCTAGGGTTTGCCGCATTGCTGGGCAGGGGTGTGTATTTGCAGAGCTTTCACAAGCGCTTTTTGCAAGAAAAAGGTGATGCGCGTTATAGCCGTACTTTGGTGTTACCGGCACAGCGCGGCAAGATTACGGATCGTTACGGTGAGTTGCTGGCGATTAGCTCGCCCGTGGAATCGGTGTGGGCAAATCCGTCTGATGTGAAAATTAGTGCAAGCCAAACCAAAAAGCTTGCTGAATTGCTTGGTTTTAAAAAAGAAACCATTGATAAAAAACTAGCCAACAATACACGTGAGTTTGTGTATTTAAAGCGTCGCGTTTCTCCGGAATTAGCAGCTGAAATCATGCAACTGGGTATTGCCGGCGTGTATTTGCAACGTGAGTATAAACGTTACTACCCTGCTGGAGAGGTAACTGCGCATTTGGTGGGCTTTACTGATATTGACGATAAAGGCCAAGAAGGTTTTGAGCTGGCGATGAACAGTGCGTTGTCAGGTAAAAATGGCAGCCGTAAGGTGATTAAGGACCGTGCTGGCCGTATTATTGAGGATTTGGAAGCGGTTAAGGTGCCTCAGGACGGCGCAGATATTACGTTATCTATTGATCGCAGGATTCAGTATTTAGCGCATCGTGAACTGACAAAAGCGGTCGAGAAGTTTCAGGCAAATGCGGGTGCAGCAATTGTGTTAGATGCTAAAACCGGAGAAGTATTGGCGATGGTGAATGTGCCAACCTACAACCCGAATAATCCTGTCAATATTCAAGGTAAAACACGTAACCGTGCCATTACAGACATTTTTGAGCCGGGCTCAACCATGAAAACGGTCACGGCAGCAGCGGCCTTGGAAGCTGGGAAATACACACCAGATACGTTGATTCAAACAGCACCTGGCTATATGAGCATAGGCCCAGCTACGATTCATGACGCGCATCCTCATGGCTTGATGACAGTGTCGGAAGTGATTCAGAAGTCTTCAAACGTAGGTGCGGCAAAAATGGCGTTGTCGCTTGAACCTCAATATTTGTGGGGCGTATTTAATTTAATCGGCTTCGGTTCAAAAACCCGCATTGGTTTCCCTGGTGAGGTTTCTGGCAGGTTACGTGATTACAAAACATGGCGCCCTATTGAGCAGGCAACTATGTCTTATGGGCACGGTATCAGTGTGACTTTGTTGCAAATGGCTAGGGCTTATACCGTATTTGCCAATGACGGTGAATTAAAGCCAGTGTCTTTGTTGAAATTAAAAGACGCACCTGTGGGGACGCAAGTGTTTAGTGCAAAAACTGCCAATGAAGTGAAGTCTATGCTGGAATTGGTCGTGTTACCTGGCGGTACGGCATTAAAAGCGCAGGTGCTGGGCTATCGTGTTGCAGGTAAAACCGGCACCACGCACAAGCTTGGTGATCACGGCTATGAAAAGAACAAATATGTAGGTTCGTTTGTAGGCATGGCGCCAGCTTCTAATCCGCGCCTGATTATGGCAGTGATGATTGATGACCCAAGCAGCGGCGAGTATTACGGCGGCACGGTTGCCGCGCCTGTATTTAGCGCGGTGATGGCCGATGCATTACGTATGTTGTCAGTGCCACAAGATGCACCGAATAATAACGTGGTGATACCTAATGATGTTGAAGATGTGAAGGAAAGTATATGACCTTGCTCACATCATTTAGTCAGTCATTTACTACCGTTACAGCGGATAGCCGACAAGTTGTACCGGGTGCTTTGTTTTTGGCGTATCCGGGGGTGCATAGCGATGGCCGCAAGTACATTACACAGGCGGTTGCCGCGGGTGCCAGTGCTGTGCTTTGGGAAAGCCAGGGTTTTATTTGGGATGCGACAATCAAGGTGGATAACCTTGGTGTGAGCCAATTGAAAAACCAAGTGGCACAGATTGCTGCTGAGTTTTATCAATATCCATCACGTAAGCTGGATGTAATCGGCGTGACCGGTACTAATGGCAAAACCTCAGTGAGCCAATGGATTGCCCAGGCAATGCAGGCTTTGGGTAAGAAAACGGCAGTAATCGGCACCATTGGTAGCGGCTTTGCCGATGCGAGTGGCAGCGGCTTGGTGGAAACCAGTAACACCACGCCGGATGCGATTTTGCTGCAAAAAATGTTGGCGGATTACGCGGACCAAGGCGCTGATGCGGTAGCGATGGAGGTTTCATCGCACGGCTTAGATCAGGGCCGTGTCAATGCAGTTGAGTTTGATTTTGCAGTATTTACCAACCTGACACGTGATCATTTGGATTATCACGAAACAATGGATGCTTACGCCAGCGCGAAGCAAAAGCTGTTTAACTGGCCAAATTTACGCATCGCAATTTTGAATGCGGATGATGACTTTGGCAAAAAAGTGGCGGCATCACTACTTGCAGACAACAAGTCATTATTGACTTACGGTTTGGCGCATGGCGATGTGCGTGCTAACACGCTCACTTTGGGCGCGAACGGAATCAGCATGCAGGTGACTACGCCGCAAGGTGCAGCAGTGCTAAACGCGCCAGTGTTGGGGCGCTTTAATGCTTATAACTTGCTGGCTGTGCTGGCAACCTTATTGGCGCGGCAAGTGCCATTAAGTGATGCGGTGGCTGCTATTGCAAAAATTAAGCCAGTGGCTGGGCGCATGCAGCAATTTGGCGGTAATGATAAACCGCTGGTGGTGGTGGATTATGCGCATACACCAGACGCTTTAGAAAATGTGTTAGTGAGTTTACGTGAGCAAACACAAGGCAAGTTGATTTGTGTATTTGGCTGCGGTGGTGATCGTGACGCAGGTAAGCGCCCATTGATGGGCGCGATTGCCGAGAAATTTGCACACCATGTGGTGGTGACTAGCGATAATCCGCGTAATGAAAACCCTGCATTAATTATTGAGCAAATCATTAACGGCATGACGGTGTTGCCAAGCATTGCGCCAGACCGTGCGATTGCGATTCAACAGGCAATCAAGTTTGCAAATAAGGATGATGTTGTGTTGCTGGCAGGTAAAGGGCATGAGGATTATCAAGAAATTAACGGTGTAAGAACACCTTTTAGCGATATCAGTGTTGCCCAATCTGCGTTATTAAATTGGGTGCCTGATCAGGCAATGGCGGTGGGTAAATGATGATGCTATCAGAGGCAGCAGCGGCATTAGGCGTGCAGCACGTGGGTGCTGATGTGCAATTTACCTCTGTGGGCAGTGACAGCCGCAATATTGTGGCGGGTCAGTTATTTGTGGCGCTTAAAGGTGCGAACTTTGATGGAAACAGTTTTGCACAAGAAGCGTTAAAACTGGGTGCGGTAGCTGTGCTGGTGTCTGATGAATCCGTGCAGGTTGAGCCACGTATCGTGGTTGCTGATACCAGACTTGCCTTAGGCGAGTTGGCTAAATACTGGCGCCAGAAATTTGATATGCCTGTGCTAGCCGTGACCGGCAGTAACGGTAAGACCACTACTAAAGAAATGCTGAGCGCAATATTAAGTGTGGTGGCGCAAGGTAAAGCATCTGTGCATGCCACTTACGGTAACTTAAATAACGACATCGGCGTGCCGCTTACTTTACTGAAAATGCAACCAAGCCATCAGTATGCCGTGGTGGAAATGGGCATGAATCACCTAGGTGAGATTGATTATTTAACGCATATTGCCCAGCCCGATGTGGCGCTGATTAACAATGCCGGCATCGCACATATTGGCGAACTTGGGTCACGTGACAATATTGCCAAAGCTAAAGGTGAGATTTTTGCAGGGCTCAAGCCGGATGGCGTGGCAGTGATTAATGCTGACAGCGATTATGCAGACTATTGGAAATCACTGAATCCAAACAGAAAAATTGTGACGTTCGGGCTGAAAAAGGCTGCGGATGTAAGTGCTCGCTATCAAGCGCTTGATGGTTACGCCAGTGTAGTGCTGACTGCCGCCGATGAAGAGATCAGCGTGCAGTTAAGTGTGCAAGGTGAGCACAATATTAGCAATGCATTGGCTGCGGCTGCGGCAGCTTACGCACTAGGGGTTTCATTAAGTGATATTGGTCGTGGTTTAGCCAGCTTTACTGGTGTATATGGGCGCTTAGAGCGTAAAGCCGGTATTAATGGTGCCGTGGTGATTGATGATACTTATAACGCTAACCCAGACTCAATGAAGGCTGCTATCGATGTTTTAGCAAAACTTGCGGGTAAAAAGATACTGGTGCTGGGTGATATGGGTGAGCTGGGTGCCGATGCGCAAAATATGCATGCAGAAGTTGGTGCTTATGCCAAAGCGGCTGGGCTAACAACGCTGTATTGCCTGGGTAATTTAAGTATAGAGACTGCACGTAGCTTCGGGCAGGGTGCGGAGCACTTTAGCTCGGCAGAGGCCATCGCACAGGCGGTGATGCCTGCACTTGAGCAAGGTACGACTGTGCTGGTTAAAGGCTCGCGCTTTATGCAAATGGAGTGCGTAGTGAAATTGTTGGTAGCAATACAAAAGTAAGCGAATTGGGAGAAAGAAAATGTTACTCGAACTAGCGCAATGGTTAGCACATGATATCCGCGGGTTTAATGTATTTAATTACATTACCTTGCGTGCTGTTTTGGCCACGCTTACTGCATTAGTGATTTCATTGATGGTAGGGCCAACTTTAATTCGTAAATTAACCCAATATAAAGTGGGTCAAGCCGTGCGCGATGATGGTCCGCAAACCCATTTGATTAAAGCAGGCACTCCAACCATGGGAGGGGCCTTAATCTTAGTATCGATCGCAATTTCCACCCTGCTCTGGGCTGACTTGAGTAATCGATTCGTTTGGGTGGTGCTATTTACTACCCTAGGTTTTGGTGTCATTGGCTGGGTGGACGACTGGCGCAAGGTGGTACATCGCAACCCTAAAGGCCTGTCTGCTAAAGAAAAGTATTTCTGGCAGTCAGTGGTTGGTTTAAGTGTGGCTGTGTTCTTACAGCAAACGGCCGCAACGCCAGCGGAAACGACATTGCTGATTCCATTCTTTAAGAATTTGGTCATTCCACTGAGTGGCTTGGCATTTATTGTGCTGACTTATCTGGTGGTGGTTGGCAGTAGCAACGCCGTTAATCTAACTGATGGTTTAGATGGCTTAGCGATTATGCCAACGGTGATGGTAGCAGGTGCTCTGGCTATTTTTGCGTATGTGACTGGTCACTTGTACTTCTCAAGATACTTAAGTATTGCCTACGTGCCAGGTGCGGGTGAGCTGACTGTATTCTGTGCTGCCATGGTGGGCGCAGGCTTAGGCTTCCTTTGGTTTAATGCCTATCCGGCTGAAGTGTTTATGGGTGACGTTGGTGCGCTGGCACTAGGTGCGGCTTTAGGGATTGTTGCAGTGGTGGTGCGTCAGGAAGTGATCTTATTCATTATGGGTGGCGTATTTGTGATGGAAACCTTGTCGGTAGCGGCGCAGGTGACTTACTTTAAATATACCAAATATAAAACCGGTACTGGTAAACGCATATTTTTGATGGCACCGCTGCATCACCATTACGAACAAAAAGGCTGGAAAGAAACACAGGTAGTGGTGCGTTTTTGGATTATCAGCATGATGCTGGTATTGATTGGCTTGGCTAGTCTGAAAATTAGGTAATTAGTGAACTTAAACATGCAAATCGCGTTAAAAGACAAAAAAGTATTAGTGCTAGGCTTGGGTGACACCGGCTTATCAGCATTGCGCTGGCTACATAGCCAAGGCGCACGTTTGTCTGTGGCTGATACTCGTGACATGCCGCCGGGGCTGGATGCATTAAAAGCTGAACTACCTGACGTGGTGGTGTATACCGGTGCGTTGAAACCAACTGTCTTTGATGGTGTGGATTTAGCTGTGATTAGCCCAGGTGTGCCGTTGAGTGAGCCTGAAATTCAAGCAGCAATACAACGCGGTGTGCCGGTAGTGGGGGATGTAGAGTTATTTGCACAATATCGTCCAGCTAGTGCCAAACTGATTGCGATTACCGGTGCCAACGGTAAAACCACAGTCACCACACTGGTGGGCGAGATGTGCAAAGCGGCGGGATTAAAAACTATCGTAGCTGGCAATATTGGCTTACCTGTACTTGATACCTTAAGTATGGAAACTCCGGATGTTTACGTGCTGGAGCTTTCTAGCTTTCAGTTAGAAACCACTCATAGTCTGTTAGCAGATGCAGCCACCATGTTGAATCTGTCAGAAGACCATATGGATAGATACGACAGCATGCAAAGCTATGCTGTGGCCAAAGCGCATATTTTTTACCATGCAAAATTGCAGGTGCTCAATCGTGACGATGCATGGAGCATGATGATGTCACGCGCTAAGTTGGCACAAGTGACATTTGGTCTGGACGACGCTGTTGCTGAGCAAGACTATGGTATTAAGCAAGTGGATGGCGAGGCGTGGCTGAGCTGCGGTACGCATGACCTAATGAATATCCGCGATTTGAAAATTGCCGGTTTACACAATGCCAGCAATGCATTGGCGGCTATTGCATTATGCCGTGGCATAGGTTTGGACTTTGCACCGATTATTCAGACTTTATACAACTTTAAAGGCTTGCCACACCGTGTGGAGTGGGTTGCCAATATTGATGACGTTGATTATTACGATGACTCAAAAGGCACTAACGTAGGTGCAACTTGTGCGGCTTTATCTGGCTTATCACAAAAAGTAGTGCTGATTGCCGGTGGTGATGGCAAGGGGCAGGACTTCTCTCCGCTGAAAGAAGCTGTTAGTACCAACGCGCGCGCGGTGGTCCTGATTGGCCGTGATGCACAGTTGATTGAAGCAGAGCTCTTATCCACCGATGTGCCTATGTACCATGCCGCAGACTTACCAGAGGCTGTGACGATTGCAAGAAAGCTCGCGCAAGTGGGCGATGCCGTACTGCTATCTCCAGCCTGCGCCAGTTTTGACATGTTTAAAAACTATGTACACCGTGCCGAAGTGTTTGTAGCGGCGGTGAAGCGTATGGAGCATGCCGCATGATAACTGCCATGTTGAATCGTGATCGCATCAACTCACCAAGCTACGATCAGAGCTTGCTGTGGGTGACCCTCATTTTGCTAGGGATTGGCTTGGTCATGGTGTATTCAGCATCGATTGCGATTGCCGAGTCAGATAAAGCGCTCGGTTATAACAGCAGCTATTACTTGGTGCGTCAGGCCATATTTTTAATCGTGAGCTTAACCGCCGGTTTCGTTGCTTTTAACGTGCCGATGGCTTGGTGGCAAAAAATGGCGCCTTACTTATTTTTATTGGGGTTGGCATTGTTAGTGCTGGTACTCATCCCGGGCATTGGTAAGGTGGTAGGGGGTAGCCGCCGCTGGTTGTCTTTGTTTGTGATTAACTTGCAGCCATCTGAGTTTATGAAGTTATTTGCTGCCATGTACGTGGCAGATTACACCGTGCGTAAAGCTGCGGTAATGGATAGTTTCACCAAAGGCTTTATGCCTATGTTGTTTGTGATGCTGCTGGTGGGTGGCTTGCTATTGAATGAGCCGGATTTTGGTGCGTTTGCTGTGATTGCGGCAATCTCAATTTCTATCCTGTGGCTGGGCGGAATCAATGCGCGAATCTTTGGTGGTTTGATTGTGCTGCTGGTGGTTGGCTTTGTGTTCCTGATCTGGAGCTCGCCATATCGCCTAGAGCGCGTCATCGGGTTTATGGACCCTTGGGCAGACCCGTATGGTAAAGGCTATCAGTTATCACATGCGTTGATTGCATTTGGCCGTGGAGAATGGTTTGGCGTGGGCTTGGGTGGCAGCGTAGAGAAGTTGCTGTATTTGCCAGAAGCACATACGGACTTTTTATTAGCGGTAGTGGCAGAGGAGCTTGGTTTTGTTGGCGTACTCACTGTGATTGGCCTATTTATGTGGATATTGATTCGCGCATTTGGGATAGCAAAAGAGGCAATAGAGAATGAGCGTTACTTCTCAGCGCTATTAGCACAAGGCTTGGGTGTATGGATTGGTGTGCAAAGTATTATCAACATGGGCGTGAACATGGGCTTGCTGCCAACCAAAGGGTTGACGCTGCCTTTGATGTCATTTGGTGGTAGCGGCATTTTAGCTAACTGCATCGCACTTGCCATATTGCTGCGCATTGATTTTGAAAATCGTCGATTGCAAAAAGGGTTGCCAGCATGAATAAACCAGCGCGCAAAACTTTAATGGTGATGGCCGGGGGTACAGGCGGGCATGTTTACCCAGCCATGGCCGTGGCTGACGCTTTGCAAAATGCAGGTTGGCATATTGTCTGGTTGTGCACTGAAGGCGGCATGGAAAACAAGCTGATTGCGGGCAAAGCTTACGATAAAGCGATGATTACGATGCAAGGCGTGCGTGGTAAAGGTTTATTGGGTTGGTTGTTATTGCCTGTGAAGTTAATCACGGCGTTCACACAAAGTTTAAAAGCGCTCAATCAATTTAAGCCAGATGTGGTTTTAGGCATGGGTGGTTTTGCTGCATTCCCTGGTGGTTTGATGGCGCGCTTGCAAGGTCGGCCACTGGTCATTCATGAGCAAAACTCCGTTGCTGGTTTAACCAATAAGGTATTGGCAAAAGTGGCTACAAGGGTTTTAGCGGCATTCCCTGCGGCATTTGGCGCTAAGGCGGATTTATTGGGTAATCCGGTGCGTGCGGATATTTCAAATATTGCACAGCCAGAACAGCGCTTTGCAGATAGAAGCGGTGCACTGCGTTTATTGATTGTTGGCGGTAGCTTAGGCGCGCAAGCATTGAACGAAGTGATTCCGCAGGCCTTGGCCAAGTTGCCAGCGGCACAGCGTCCGCAGGTAGTGCATCAAGCGGGTGTGAAGCATATTGAAGATTTAAAACGTCATTATGCGCAAGCAGGAGTAGTGGCAGATGCGCGTGCTTATATTGAAAACATGGCAGAGATGTACGCATGGGCAGATTTTGTGATTTGCCGCTCAGGCGCACTCACTGTGGCGGAGATTTCTACTGCGGGCTTGGGCTCTATGATGGTGCCGTTCCCATTTGCGGTGGATGACCATCAGACTGGCAACGCTCAATATTTGGCAGATGCAGGCGCCACAATTTTGGTGCAACAAAAAGAATTGAGTGTAGATAAATTGGCAAAAATTTTAAATGAGTTAAGTCGTGAGCAGTGTCTGGAGATGGCAAGAAAAGCACGCGTATTAGGCAAGCCAGAGGCCACTGCTAATGTTGCAAAAGTTTGCGTACAAATGGCAGAGCAAGGAGTCGCGAAATGAAACATAAAGTAAAAAATGTACATTTTGTAGGCATAGGCGGCTCAGGTATGAGCGGCATTGCTGAAGTGCTGATTAACCTGGACTTTAACGTCAGTGGTTCAGACCTGGCTGTAAACGCAACCACCAAGCGTTTGGCTGCTTTTGGCGCCACCGTGTATCAAGGCCACGAAGCTGAAAACGTGAAAGATGCAGATGTGGTCGTGGTGTCTTCAGCAGTCAACGAGGCGAATCCTGAGGTTAAAGCCGCACGCGAGAAAAAGATACCAGTGGTGCCACGTGCTTTGATGCTGGCTGAACTAATGCGCTTTAAACAGGGCATAGCCGTAGCCGGCACGCACGGTAAAACTACGACAACGAGTTTAATCGCCAGCATTTTGGCTGAGGCAGGCATGGACCCAACGTTTGTGATTGGCGGTAAATTAGAGGCAGCCAATGCTAATGCTAAATTAGGTACAGGCGAGTATATCGTTGCTGAGGCTGATGAATCAGATGCGTCATTTTTACACCTGACACCAGTGATGGCAGTGGTCACCAATATTGACCAAGACCATATGGACACCTATGAACACAGCTTTGAAAAACTCAAAAGTGCATTTGTAGAGTTCTTACAGCAATTGCCGTTTTGGGGTATGGCGGTGGTGTGTGTGGATGATGCCAATATTCGCGAAATATTGCCGCGCGTGACTAAACCTGTGATGACGTATGGCCTGAGTGAAGATGCACGTATCCGCGCTAAGAACGTGCGCGCCGATGATGGCAAGATGCATTTCACGGTACAGCGCATTAATGGAGTGACTACAGAGTTTGATGTGACCTTGAACTTGCCAGGTAATCACTACGTATTAAACGCGCTAGCTGCGATTGCAATTGCCAGTGAGTTGAACGTACCGGATGCAGCCATTATTAAGGCGCTTAAAGAGTTTAAAGGGGTGGGCAGACGCTTTGAGCGTTATGGTGAAGTACCAGCCATGCCACGCAACGAAACCAGCAGCGGTACGTTTACGCTGATTGATGACTACGGACATCATCCGGTAGAGATGCAAGCTGTGATAGCAGCTGCGCGCGGTGCTTTCCCAAATCGACGTTTGGTGATGGCATTCCAGCCACATCGCTATACGCGTACTAGAGATTGCTTTGAAGACTTTGTGCGTGTGCTATCAAGCGCGGATGTGGTATTGCTGACGGAAGTTTACTCGGCAGGTGAAGCGCCGATTGTGGCAGCGGATACACGCTCGCTTATCCGCGCGATTCGCGTTGCAGGTAAGGTGGAACCGTTATTTGTAGAAACAACAGATGAGTTGCCACAGGCAATTCTAGATATTGCACGTGCGGATGACGTGGTGATTGTAATGGGCGCGGGTTCTATTGGCCAAGTGGCTTTAAAAACCAAAGAGTTGCCATTGACTAAAGCGCAATCACAAGGGGTTGCCGCAGCATGACCCAACTGAAAGGAAAATTGCTCTTAAACGAACCCATGGCGCGCTATACCAGCTGGCGTGTGGGTGGTCGTGCGGATCAATTTTACATTCCAGAAAGTTTGGAAGATCTAAGTGTGTTTTTACAAGGCTTAGATGCCGCTGAGCCTACTTATTTTATTGGGCTTGGCTCAAACCTCTTGGTGCGTGATGGTGGCATACGCGGCACGGTGGTGTTGATGCATAACGTATTAACCGCGCTGCAAATGGATGGCGATGCCGTCTATGCCGAAGCCGGTGTGACTTGTGCCAAGTTGGCAAGATTCTGCGCAAAAGAAGCTAAGCAGGGTGCCGAGTTTTTTGCGGGGATTCCTGGCACGTTGGGCGGTGCACTGGCGATGAACGCAGGATGCTATGGCAGCGAAACCTGGAATGTAGTGCAGCGTGTGACCACGATTAATAAACGCGGAGAACTGAATACACGTGATGCTGCCGCATTTATCCCAAGTTATCGGCATATTGATATGCCTGTTGCCGATGAATGGTTTATAGCGGCATGGTTGAACTTGGCGCCAGGTGATGCGCAGGAGTCAGCGCAGAAAATTAAGACATTGCTGGCAAAACGTTTAGCCGCTCAGCCATTGAATCAACCGAGTGCTGGTTCTACTTTCAGGAATCCGCCGGGAGATTTTGCAGCTAGGCTGATAGAGGCAAGTGGCTTAAAAGGCTACATTATCGGCGGGGCGCAAGTGTCAGAAAAGCATGCCAATTTCATTGTGAATATTGGCGGCGCAAATGCGCTGGATATTGAACTGCTGATTCAGCATATGCGCGAAACAGTATTGGAAAAACAAGGCGTAGCACTGCAACAGGAAGTGAAAGTGCTGGGCGAATTAGAGGTAAGAGAATAATGCAGGACTTTGGAAAAGTAGCAGTGTTGTTAGGTGGTAAGTCTGGCGAACGTGAAGTTTCGCTGAAAAGCGGCACGGCTGTGCTTGCCGCATTGCAAAGACAAGGGGTTGATGCGCATGCGTTTGACCCAGCAACAAGACCATTACACGATTTAGAGTCATTTGATTTAGCCATGATTTCATTGCATGGGCGCTTTGGTGAAGATGGCGCAATGCAAGGGGCTTTAGAATTGCTGGGTATTCCATATACCGGCAGTGGCGTGATGGCATCTGCGATTGGTATGGATAAATGGCGCACCAAAATGATGTGGTCAGCAGCCGGGGTGAGCACCCCAGCATTTGAAGTGGTGACTGCAGATTCAGATTTTGATGCGATTGAGAAAAAACTGGGTTTACCTTTGTTTGTAAAACCAGCTAACGAAGGCTCCAGTATCGGTATCAGTAAAGTGAAGCAAGCTGGTGGGTTGAAAGCGGCTTATGAGCTAGCCGCAAAATCTGATCCACTGGTAATTGCAGAACAGTTTGTAGGCGGTGGCGAATATACCGTGGGTATTTTGGGTGACCAAGCGTTACCGATTGTACGCATCGTGCCTAAGAATGAGTTTTATGACTTTGAAGCCAAGTATTTGCGTGATGACACCGAGTACAGATGTCCTTGCGGTTTAAGCGCAGAAAAAGAAGCACAGATACAGCAAGAGGCTTTACTGGCATTTAATACCATTGGTTGCCAAGGCTGGGGGCGTGTCGACTTCTTAATGGATGAGGCAGGCAATCACTACTTTTTAGAAGTCAATACCAGCCCAGGCATGACAGATCATAGTTTGGTACCGATGGCTGCAAAGGCGGCTGGTATCAGTTTTGATGACTTAGTAGTCAGAGTTTTGAGATTAGCGCATGTGGGATAAGCCTGCATTACTTAACTGGGTAGCAAATCTACTGTACGCGATTAGTATGGTAGTGATGTTATACGCAGTGGTATATGTGGTGGTGCATCTGCCGATTTTCCCATTGCGCGAAGTTAAGGTGGATGGCGAGTTGCACCATGTAAGCCGCGAACAGGTAAAGCTGATTGTGGCTAAGCATTTGAAAGGTAACTTTTTCACGCTGGATTTAATTAATGCGCGTGATGCGTTTGAAAAATTGCCTTGGGCGCGCAGTGTGAGTGTACGCCGCCGCTGGCCAGATAGACTGGAAGTGGTGATTGAAGAGCATCAGGCGCTGGCGCGCTGGGGTAGTACTGCATTGGTGAATAAGCAGGGGGAGTTGTTTCATGCGGCTTCAGGTAGTGATTTACCTGTGTTTTACGGCCCAGATAATGGCGTGATTGAAGTGGCATCACAATATGACTCTTTAAATAAAGTGCTACGAAGCGCTCATTTAGAGGTGGCAACCTTGGCGTTAACCCCTAGGCGTGCCTGGCAGGTGACAACCACTAACGGCATCGTGCTGGAACTGGGCAGAGTGGAAATGCAAGTGAGGTTAGAAAAGTTTGCCAATATATATAGCAGTACTTTGGTTGGGCTGAATAAGAAAATTACTTATGTGGATTTACGCTACCCAAGTGGTTTTGCGGTGCGTAGACCGACAGCGGTGGTAAACCCAGAAAAAGAAAAAGTCGCTAGCGTAGATAGTGCTAAGGCTAAGCAAGGCGATACCAAGGCGATTAAAAGCGAAGTAGTGAAAAAACGTACGGGAACCGTGACCTAATTCACGGAAGGGATGAAGAATGAGCAGAATTAAAGAAGATAAGAATTTAATTGTAGGCTTGGATATCGGCACATCTAAAATTGTGGCGATTGTTGCCGAGTTGCAGCCAGAGGGCACGCTGAAAGTGATCGGTTTAGGTCAGCACGTGTCCCGTGGCCTGAAAAAAGGCGTGGTGGTAAATATTGAATCTACCATGCAATCAATTCAGCGCGCATTAGAAGAAGCCGAGCTGATGGCTGATTGCAAAATCAATAACGTCTATACCGGTATTGCTGGCAGCCATATCAAGAGCCTTAACTCACACGGCATGGTCAAAATTAAAGATGCTGAAGTCTCACAAATGGATGTGGACCGTGTGATTGAGACTGCCCGCGCTATTGCATTGCCGGCGGATCAACAGATTCTGCACATCCTTACTCAAGAGTTCATTATCGACGGCCAAGAGGACGTACGCGAGCCGCTGGGCATGAGCGGCATGAAGCTAGAAGTGAAAGTGCATATCGTGACTGGTGCAGTTGCTGCTGCGCAGAATATTGTGAAGTGCATTAAACGCTGCGGCATTGAAGTGAGTGATCTGATTTTGCAGCCTTTGGCTTCAAGCCTAGCTGTGCTGACCGAAGATGAAAAAGAATTAGGCGTGTGCTTGGTGGATATCGGCGGCGGTACTACAGATATCGCGGTATTCAAACAAGGTGCAATTCGTCATACCGCAGTGGTGCCTATCGCTGGCGACCAAATGACGAACGATGTAGCGGTTGCTTTCCGCACCCCTACGCAATCGGCAGAAGATATCAAGATTAAACACGGTTGTGCATTGCGTCAGCTAGCTGACCCGCGTGAAGTGGTGGAGGTGCCGGGGGTAGATGGCAGAGACCCACGTCAGTTATCGGTACAGACCCTAGCTGAGGTTTTAGAGCCTCGCGTAGTAGAGCTGTATGAGTTGGTATTAAACGAATTACGTCGCAGCGGTATGGAAGACATGATTGCATCAGGCATCGTCATCACTGGTGGTTCAGCCATGATGCGCGGCATGGTGGAGTTGGGTGAGGAAATCTTCCATATGCCAGTGCGCTTAGGCATGCCGCGCTATGTTGGTGGTTTATCAGAAGTGGTAAGTAATCCACGTTATGCAACAGGTGTGGGGCTAGTGTTAATGGGTAAGCAGCAATTGGAGCGCCATTTAACCGGCCAGATGGAATCAAGCTCATTCGGACGCATTTTGGAAAGAATGAAAAGCTGGTTCCAAGGTAATTTTTAAAAGGTAAGTTGTAGTAAGTGTTTAGCAGTGAAAAGTAGTAAGGCAGAAGTAACAGTTAAAGTAAACGCTAAAAAGAGGAGGCAATAAAATGTTTGAGATTATGGAAAAAAATTCCCAAGAAGCCGTGATTAAGGTGATTGGTGTTGGTGGTTGCGGCGGCAACGCAGTTGCACACATGATTGAAAAAAATGTGGGCGGCGTTGAATTTATTTGCGCTAATACTGATATGCAAGCGTTGAAAAAGAGCCAAGCCAAAACAGTATTGCAAATTGGTGAGGCAATGACCCGCGGTTTGGGCGCAGGCGCCAAACCCGAAGTTGGCCGTGAAGCTGCGTTAGAAGACCGCGATGCAATCGCAGAGCTGATTGATGGCGCTGATATGTTGTTTATCACTGCCGGTATGGGTGGCGGTACTGGTACCGGTGCTGCACCGGTGATTGCACAAATCGCTAAAGAAATGGGCATCTTAACGGTAGCCGTCGTTACTAAGCCATTTTCATTCGAAGGTAAGCGCACTAAAGTTGCATCTGATGGTCTAGATGAATTATCAAAGTATGTGGATTCACTCATTGTGATTCCTAATGAAAAATTGATGGAAGTATTGGGCGAAGATGTACCATTCCTAGAGGCTTTCAGAGCTGCTAATGATGTATTGCACAATGCAGTATCTGGCATTGCTGAAATCATCAATTGTGCAGGTATGGTAAACGTAGACTTTGCTGACGTACGCACCGTGATGTCTGAAATGGGTATGGCCATGATGGGTTCTGCACTAGCAACTGGCCCAGACCGTGCACGCATCGCAGCTGAACAAGCAGTAGCAAGCCCATTGCTTGAAGATGTCAACTTAGCGAATGCGCGTGGCGTTTTAGTGAATATTACAACATCAACTGCTTTCAAAATGAAAGAGTACTACGATGTGATGAATACGATTAAAGAGTTCACCGCGGAAGATGCAACAGTCATCGTTGGTAACGTGTTTGATGACAGCATGGGTGATGGTCTACGTGTAACGATGGTGGCAACTGGCTTGACTGGTGCACAACGCCGTCAACAAAAACCAGAGTTACGTGTAATGCCACAACAAGTGGTACGTGATGGTACGACTAACCAACCGATTTTTGTTGGTAATGCCAATATCGCCACCGATGATGAAGCACCGGCAGTATTTGGTTCAAACAGCCGCCGTGCGCAAGTGGAAGCGATGAAAATGTCAGGGGTTGAAGAATATGACATCCCAGCATTTTTACGTAAACAAGCTGACTAATTGACATTGCGCTAAGGGTCGGTGTAGATAAGGCAATGTAGCCAGCGAAAAGCTGTCGCCGTGAATTATGTTATTATTTAGTTGATTCATAAGGCAAATAGTTAAGTATTGATGGTGGCTCGTGCGCTGCACAGAAACTTAGAGAATGGAAATAGATTAGGCATGTTAAAGCAACGTACACTTAAAAAAGCGATAAGCGCCACAGGCGTCGGGTTGCACAATGGCGAAAAGGTTACTCTTACCCTCCGCCCAGCTGCACCTGATACTGGTATTGTTTTCAAACGGGTTGATCTGCCTCAGCCCAATGAAATCGTGGCTACTCCAGGCGTAGTACATGACACAAGAATGTGCTCTGCGCTGGAGGCTAATGGCGCGCGCGTTGCTACTGTTGAGCATGTGATGTCTGCACTTGCAGGTTTGGGTGTAGACAATGTGTATGTAGAGGTTGATGCTTCTGAAATTCCAATTATGGATGGAAGCTCAGGTCCTTTTGTATTTTTGTTGCAGGAAGCGGGTATTGTTGAGCAAGCTGCTGCCAAGAAATTCATACGGATTACAAAAACAGTCGAAGTAAAAGAGGGTGATAAGTGGGTGCGATTTGAGCCATACCATGGCTTCAAGATTGATTTCACTATTGATTTTAACCACCCGGTATTTGAACACTCAGGTAATAACGTCAAAATTGATTTCGCTGCAGATTCTTATATCAAAGAAATTAGTCGTGCGCGTACTTTTGGCTTTATGCATGAAGTTGAGTATTTGCGCTCCAATGGCTTGGCGCGTGGCGGTAGCTTGGATAATGCGATCGTGCTGGATGAGTATCGCGTCTTAAATGCGGATGGTCTGCGTTATGACGATGAGTTCGTTAAACATAAAGTGCTAGATGCAATTGGCGACTTGTATATGTTGGGTCATCCAATCTTGGGGGCCTTTTATGCTTACAAATCAGGACATTCATTGAATAACCAGCTGTTGCGTGCACTGATGCAGGATACCACAGCGTGGGAATACACTACCTTTGAAAAGCAGGAAGATGCACCAGCTACTTTTTTGTCGCAGCCAGCCCAGTTGCTCGCTAAGCCTGTGTATTAAGTTAAAGCAAAAATAATTGGTGACATAGTCAACCAAGTTTAGTCATGATGCAGAGGAGGCGTATATGTTAATGATTCGCCTGATATTCGTTTTATTAGTGATTACCGCGATGGTGTTGCTAGGCCTGTACTTGTTATCAAGCGATAAAAAGTATCTACATTATTTCAAACAAACCATTAAATATACTTTCTTTTTGGCCTTAGTCACGGCCGTCCTTTTTGTGTTGCGTCGTATCCTCTATGTTTAGCCTACTCGAAAAATTATCCCTAGTCGCTATGCCTAAGCAGCTCAGTAAGCTGTGCTTAGGCGCGTTACTGCTGTCTGGCCAAGCTGCTGCCATGTCAGATCAGGCATTGTTCGAGCATGCGCGTGAGGCTTATGCTAAAAAGAATGAGTTGGTGTTGGCCGAGGATGTGAGCCAACTCAATAGCCAGCAATACATCTTGGCCCCATATGCCGCTTATTGGTTAATGTTGCTTCGGCTAGACCAAGCGGACAACGCCGAGGTGCAGGCTTTTATTACACAATATGCCGATATGGCCTTTGTAGACCGCTTACGGGGTGAGTGGCTTAAAAAGCTGGGTAAGAAACAAGACTGGGTATTGTTCTTTGAGCATTATCCAAATTTCAAACGCACTGATATTGCGGTGGAATGTTACGCGCTATATGGCAAACACCAGTTTGATCATCAGGAAGTATCCGCACAGGTTAAGAAAATATGGATGAGTTCTGCTGACTTGCCAAGTAGCTGCACCCCATTATTTGATGCGATGCAGGAAGCAGGCACGCTGAGTGCTAATGATATCTGGGCTAGACTGCGCATCGCCTTGCAGGATGGCAAACTTAGCGTCGCCAAGAGCATCATTGCACGTTTGCCTAATTTTGATAAAAGCAATCTGGAGTTACTCGCGGTGGCAGAGCAAACGCCAAAACTTTTGCTCACCAGCAAAACCGTGAACATCAAAATGAATAATAAAAAGGCCACATTAAAAACACCGGCTTTTAAAACACGTGATGATATAGAGGTGAATCTATACGCGCTAGATCGATTGGCGCGCACCAATATATTAGATGCGATTGTGGTAAATCAGGCATTGCAGGAACGATGGTCTGCACAGGATGCGGCTTTTGCATGGGGACGTATTGCCTATCACGCAGCACGCACGCATCACCCTCAGGCGCTTGAGTTTTATGCCAAAGCCAATGAAACGCCATTAGATAAAGAGCAGCTGGCATGGATGGCACGCGCTGCAATGCGCGCTCAAAACTGGGATATGTTGTTAGACGCGATTGCTAAAATGAACCCAGAGCAACAGCAAGAGGGCGCATGGCGTTATTGGAAAGGACGCGCGTTCAAAGAGAAATCTATGGTGGTGGATGCTAATAAAATATTAGGCCCATTGTCTACCGAGCGTCACTATTATGGCTGGCTTGCACTGGAGGAGTTAGGCAGTGTGATGAATAGCCCGCAGCAGCAATACACGCCAATAGAGCAAGAAGTGATGGCAATTGCCAGCCAGCCTGGCATTAAGCGTGCGTTAGAGTTACAAAAGCAGGACATGCGCTGGGAGGCTAAAGCAGAATGGGTGTGGGTAACGCGCGACTTTGATGATAAGCAGTTACTGGCTGCCGCAGAGTATGCCCAGCGCCAGAAATGGTACGATGTTGCAATTAGTACCGCGGATAATACCAAGCAGCTGCATGATTTTAACTTGCGCTATCCTATCCCCTATCGTGATTTATTCCGTGCTGCAGCTGTTAACGAGAACGTAGATGAGGCATGGATTTATGGCTTAACCCGTCAGGAAAGCCGTTTTATGCACTATGCTAAATCAGGCGTGGGCGCATCTGGCTTAATGCAGCTGATGCCAGCTACTGCTAAATGGGCAGCGCAGCGCATGGGCTTAAGTGACTACAGCCAAGAGATGATTCATGACCTTAAGTTTAATGTTGGTATTGGTACCTACTACATGCGCTATACCCTAGAGGCGATGAATGGGCAGGCGGTGATGGCAACTGCCGCATACAATGCAGGCCCTAGCCGTGCGCGGCGCTGGGCGGCAGATGAGCCGATGGAGGCTGCTATTTATATTGAGACTATCCCATACGGTGAAACCAGAAGTTATGTGCAAAAGGTGATGGCAAACGCGCAGATTTATGCACCTAAGCTTGGTTACCCAGTGCAGACCTTAAAAGCCAGAATGGGGACGATTCCAGGACGCACAAAACCAGAGGTGATATTGGCGGATGTTGAATAATGTTGATTGATGAGTAAGGCTTGTCTCATCATTAGTTAAACATTGCCTTTGCGACGCTTGTCAGATGCCAAGTTTGCCAAATAATGAGTATAGTAGACGGTTGGTGATATTTTTAAAGTGAATACGTAAGTTAGAAGGATAGTCATGCAGTTAAACAAGATATGTGTGTTGGGCGGTTCAGGATTTGTCGGTAGCGCTATTGTGGCTAAGCTGGATGCAGCTGGGTACGAGGTAACCGTATTGACGCGCAGAAGAGAGACTGCCAAGCATTTATTTTTGTTGCCCAATGTGAGTGTGGTTGAGTGTGATGTGCTGGATTATCACGCTTTGAATGCCGTACTCAGAGGCACTGATGCGGTGATTAACTTGATTGGTATTTTGCATCAGAGCCATCGTTCAGGCTTTAATGCGATTCATCACCAGTTGCCAGCGCAGCTCGCCAAGATTTGTGTTGATTTGGGTATCAAACGCCTGATTCAGATGAGTAGTTTACGGGCAGGTGAGCATGCACCAAGCCAATATTTGCGCTCAAAAGCAGCTGGTGAAGCGGCATTAAAGGCACTGCAAGACAAAATTAATATCACCATCTTTAAGCCGTCTATCATTTTCGGGCGCGGTGATAAATTTACCAATCTTTTCGCCACGCTGATTAAACTGTTGCCAGTGGTAGTGTTAGCTAAACCTAATGCTAAGTTTCAACCAATCTGGGTGGAAGATGTAGCGAGCTGCTTTGTGAATAGTCTGGAGAATACGGATACTTATGGTCAGACCTATGAGCTGGCTGGGCCTCAAGTATATACCTTCCGTGAGCTATTGCAGCAAATCATGCAAGCCTTGTCGATTCAACGTCCGATTATTGGCTTGAATAATACACTTTCCTATGTACAGGCGTTAACCATGGAGTTCTTGCCGGTTAAGTTAATGTCACGTGACAATATTAAGTCCATGGAGGTTGATAGCGTTAGCCAGCAGCCGCTACCTGCTGTGTTAGCGGTAGAGCCTAGCGCATTAGAGGCTGTGTTGCCAGAGTACTTGGTGGACCGTAACGCGCGTGGCGCCTATGATCGCTTCCGTAGCTCAGCGGCACGCTAACTTAGGCGGCGTCATGCAAACCTATATCGTTGGTGGCGCAGTGCGTGATGAGCTGCTGGGCTATGCGATTAAAGATAAAGATTATGTGGTTGTTGGTAGCACGCCGGAGCAAATGGTCGCAGCTGGTTTTAGGCCGGTAGGTAAAGACTTTCCCGTGTTTTTGCATCCAGCCACGCAGGCAGAATACGCGCTGGCACGCACCGAACGTAAAACTGCTAAAGGTTACAAGGGTTTTGCGGTATACGCATCACCAGAAGTCACACTGGAGCAAGATTTAGCCAGACGTGACTTAACCATCAATGCCATTGCCAAAAGTGAGTCAGGCGAGCTGTTCGACCCGTTTAATGGTGTTGCCGATATACAATCCAAAACACTGCGTCACGTTAGTGATGCATTTGCGGAGGATCCTGTGCGCATTCTCCGTATTGCCCGCTTTTCAGCGCGCTTTACAGATTTTCATGTGGCGCCGGAAACACTAAGCCTGATGCAGCAAATGGTCGAAGCGGGTGAGGTGGATGCGCTAGTTGCCGAGCGTGTATGGCAAGAGCTGGCTAAGGGGGTAATGGAGTCTCAGCCGTCGCGTATGTTTACAGTGTTGCGTGCATGTGGTGCCTTAAATAGACTTATGCCGGAGTTAGATAGGCTATGGGGGGTGCCGCAGCCGCCGCAATATCACCCCGAGGTCGATACCGGAGTGCATGTGATGATGGTGGTAGATTACGCCGCTCAGCAAAACTTTACTTTGCCCGTGCGTTTTGCCGCATTAATGCACGATCTTGGTAAAGGCACTACACCTAAAGAGATTTTACCCAGACATATCGGCCACGAAGAGCGTGGCGTGCATTTGGTGAAAGATCTATGCAAACGATTGCGTGTGCCGAATGATTGTAAAGAGCTTGCGTTAATCGTCACTAAGTTCCACGGTAAGCTATACCAATCATTAGACATGCGCCCCAGTACCTTGCTGGAATTTTTAACCCAGCTAGATGCAATCAGGCAGCCGGCAAGGTTTAAAGAGTTTTTACTGGCGTGCGAGGCTGATTCGCGTGGCAGAACCGGCTTCGAACAGTGCCCCACGCCAGCGGCAGATTTAATGCTTAAGGTATTGGATGCCGCGCTGAGTGTTGATGCGGGTGCTGTTGCTAGCGCCCACACCGAGGTGGAAAAAATTAAAGCTGCGATTTTTGAGGCAAGAGTTAGCGCAATTAAGCGTGTACTTTAGTGTTCGCTCGTGCCGTGCACCGTTGTGAAGGTTTATCTGGTGTGATACTAACTACACAATTGTTGTTTGCTGTAGTAGCGCGATTTAAATGCCTAACGAGTTCTGAATAAAGTATTTAGCTATATAGCCTACCAACCCAAAGGTCAGCCCTAGAAATAATACAAATGCGCCAAACTTTCCGGCTTTTGATTCCCAAGCCAGGTGTCCCACAATAAATAGCATTAGCAGCATTAAGCCGCCAACGCCAAATGTCATACCAAATTCGGTGATTTGTGCTTCAGTGAAGCCAAAAATTGTACCTTCCAACGTGATCTCCTAAGTGGGGTTGGCTCGTGGTTTTAATTACAGTAAGTTAGGCAGTTGCTGCTCAATAAACTCTGTAGGTTTGCGTTTGAAGCCGCTTTTTGCGTATTGGTTCCAGCGCCCGATAATGTAGCAAATAATCAAATTTGCCTGTGCCTCTGCGTCTTGCTTTTGGCCGGTTTGGGTTTCAGCAATGCGCAAACATTGTTTCAGTGTGACTTCAATACGGTCATATAGTTGGTTAATGCGTAATTGTAATTTGTCGTCTTCATTCACCAGCGCATCGCCGATCAGTACGCGCGTCATGCCTGAGTTCTTTTCTGCAAACACCATGAGCATAGTGACAATGCGTTGTACTTGTCTCAGGCCTTCTGGTTCTTCTGTACTAATTTTGTTAATCAGGCCAAAAATGGTTTCTTCAATAAACAGAATCAGACCTTCAAACATTTGTGCTTTATTGGCAAAGTGGCGGTAAAGCGCGGCTTCACTTACTTCTAATTTTGCTGCCAATGATGCGGTGGTGATTTTCTCTCTTTTTGGAGATTCCAGCATTTTTGCTAAAGTTTCTAGAATTTGCTGTTTACGTTCGCCGGCCATTTTATTTCCTTAACAAATAATTGATTTAATTATAGCTTAATGTGAGTAAGTGCTAACACTGAGGTTAGGCGATAATCCACAAAATTTGGTTTATTTAATTGTTTTGATATCCATATGGTTCTCATGCCTAGGCGCTTGGCGGTCATAAGTGCGGGTAGGCTGTCTTCCAGCATCACGCAGTCGCTTGCTTTAGCATTAATGGTGTTCAGTAAACGCTGAAAGCCGCGGGTGGATGGTTTGGCATGGAATTGTGTGGATTCCACGCTGAAAATTAGCTCAAATACATCCGCAATGTCTAGCAATTCCAATACGCGCATGGCATAACTGCGTGGTGCGTTGGTGAATACTAACTTACGCCCTGGTAGCGATTTGAGCATGTGTTTCAATCGTTTGGTTTGAATCACCATGTCGGGCAAGCTGGTTAATCTGTGTGTTTCATGCAGGAAGTGGTGCGGGTCTGTCCCATGGTGACGCATCAGTCCTTTAAGGGTGGCACCGTAAATGCGCCAGTAGTGTTGGCGTAGTGCATGGGCTTCAGGTTCGCTCATGGAAAGCTCATCCATGATGTACTGCGTCATGCTACGGTTCATGACCGGGAAAATATGGGCACTGGCATTATGCAGTGTATCGTCCAGGTCAAAAATCCAGATTCTGCTCATGCTTGATGTAGAGATTTTATGTGGGGCACAGATTGCTTTGCCACGGTTTTATCTTGTTAAGAAGCTCCGTAGTAAGCTATCTGTGCCTTATTGGCTATTTAGCTTTAATTAGAGTACCAACACCTTCGTCTGTCAGCACTTCTAACAGCAAAGCATGCTCAACGCGGCCGTCAATAATATGCACGGCTTTTACGCCGCTGCGTGCGGCATCTAACGCTGAGCTGATTTTAGGCAACATGCCGCCTGATAGCGTGCCATCTGCCACCATGTCGTCAATTTGTCTTGGTGTTAGGCCAGTGAGTAGCTCGCCGTTTTTATCTAGCACGCCAGGTGTATTGGTGAGCAGAATCAATTTTTCAGCATTGAGTATTTCAGCCAACTTTCCGGCGACTACGTCAGCGTTGATGTTGTAGGTTTCGCCGTCAGCACCCACACCAATCGGCGCAACTACAGGGATAAAGTCACCTGTGTCTAAAAAGTTGATGATGCTCGGGTCGATCGCGGAAATTTCACCTACCTGCCCAATGTCAATCATTTTGGTGGCGTCATCTTTATCTGCTATCAATAATTTGTGCGCATGGATGAAGTTGCCGTCTTGGCCGGTGAGGCCTACCGCTTTACCGCCATGGCGGTTAATTAAGTTCACAATCTCTTTATTCACTTGCCCGCCGAGTACCATTTCCACCACGTCCATGGTTTCTTCATCGGTAACGCGCATGCCTTGGATAAACTCGCCTTTTTTGCCTAGTTTGTCCAGCATTTCGTTAATTTGCGGGCCACCGCCATGTACCACTACCGGGTTCATCCCGACTAACTTCAACAACACTACGTCTTTTGCAAAGCACTCTTTCAAGTGCTCATCGGTCATGGCGTTGCCGCCGTATTTAATCACGATGGTTTTATCAAAAAAACGTTTAATGTAGGGTAACGCCTCAGCCAGCGTCTTTGCTTTTTTTGCAGCGGTGGATTGGTTTAGCATGAGTTTTCCGTAAGCTTAAATTTTGGTCAATTTGTTTTCCGTCATTGTAACTAAATTTTGTTTACAATGTTTTGCTAAACACCTTAGATTTGCGTTGGTAATTGTAAAGTTTTTGTTTCTCTGCGGGCAGTTTTTCTACCCCTTGTTCAGTGAAGCCACGCTCTAAAAACCAATGCTCGGTACGCGTGGTCAGACAGAATAAACTTTTAAGGCCACGCTGTTTGGCTACGTTGGCGCAGTAATAGAATAACTTATCACCACGCCCGCCACCGCGGTATGCCGGGTCGATGGCTAGGCATGCAAACTCAGCGGTCTGTTCTGATTCAAACGGGTAGAGTGCTGCGCAGCCGATGATGCGGTTGTCATGCTCCATCACATGAAAATGGTTAATTTCCATTTCTAACCGTTCACGACCACGCCTGACCAAAATGCCATCGTTTTCCAATGGTTCTATCAGCTTTAAAATGCCGCCCACATCATCAATGTTAGCTTGGCGCATGCTTTCTAGGCTCAGTTCTGTCACCATGGTGCCAATGCCGTCCAGTGTGAACAGTTCTTGAATGATAGCGCCGTCGATATGCCGGCTGATTAAGTGCGTTCTGGCAACGCCATGCTCACAGGCGCGAACTGCCGCCGGTAGGTAATAGGTTACATCTTCAGATATGTTAATGGCCTGCTCGGTTTCTCTTACGTTTCTTAACAGGTTTTTGGCTTTTTCTACGGTCATTTCACGCAGGAGCTCACCGCGCAGATTATGCACGCCTTCTGAATCCATTAAGAAAATGAGCTTGTCTGCATCGAGTGCCACCGCAGTGCTGACGGCGACGTCTTCCAGACTTAAGTTGAATGCCTCGCCTGTTGGCGAGTAGCCTAATGGTGATAGCAAAACCATCTCATTGTCATCTAAGCGTTTTTGAATGCCAATCGCATCTACCTTGCGCACTTCGCCCGTATGTTGCAAGTCCACCCCATCATGTACGCCGAGCGGTTTGGCAGTCACAAAGTTGCCGCTTGCCACACGGATATCTGCACCTGCCATTGGTGAGTTGGCAATGCCCATGGAGAGTAGGGCTTCGATTTCTACGCGGATAGCGCCATTGGCCTCTTTTACTGCCTCCATCGCCGCATCGTCAGTAACGCGTAATCCATTGTGGAATAGCGGGGAGATGTTGTCGCGTTTTAGCCGCTGTTCAATTTGTGGGCGTGAGCCATGCACTAATACCAAGCGCACTTCTAAGCTGGCTAACAGGTTTAAGTCATGCGATAGTGCAATGAACTGCTGCTCGCTTACAACCTCACCACCAAACGCAATTACAAACGTGCGCCCGCCAAATGCGTGGATATAAGGTGTAGCCGAGCGGAACCATTGCACAAAATCTTTCGCATTAATGCTGTTGTTTTGCTCTGATTGGTTTCTGGCGTAAGTGGGCGCTTGCTCATTTGCTTGGCTGTTTGGTTGTATGGCATCACTTTCAGCATAAAGATTGGCAGGCGTTGTATCTAACGCGGATGCAATTTTGCGTAGTAGTGATTCTGAAACACCAAGTTCACCGCGCTCAATACGTGACAAATTGCCCGCATCCGCATCAATTTTGGACGCGAGCTGTTGTAACGTTAAGTGGAGTGATTTACGTTTATTGCGTATGCATTGACCAAGTGACATGATTAAACCTTAGTTTGTGCCTGAGAGTTAATTTGTATTATTTACATTAATGTAAATTAAAAATGTAAAAAATACAAATTAAACATGTGGTTTATGCGCGGTTTGCCATGCGCGTGGGCTAAATGTTCTTTTGTGCGCAAATTCGCTGCAACATCGCTGGTTTGGGTTCCACTACTTCACCTTGTTCAAAACTAATTATATTGAGTAGTGGTGAGTAGGTGTTCAGTAGTTCATCTGGCATTAATAGAAAGTCAGGATTGCTAGGTTTTCCATAGCGCTCATTGCCGCGCATAAAGGTTTCATAAATCAGGATGCCGCCCGGTTTGAGTATTGTTGCCAGTGAGGTCAATATGGGTCTATGCAGGTAGCGGCTGACGATAATGCCGTCATAACTGTGCTCAAAACTTGGCGGCTCAGTCGTTTCTAGATCTGTCAGTTGGATACGTATGCCGTCAATGCCTTGCATGCTAGAAGTTGCAATCGGGTCGCGATCTAGTGCATCCACTTGGTAGCCTTGCTGCGCTAGCCATTTAGCGTGGCGTCCGCTGCCGCACGCTAAATCTAATACGAGCCCTTGGCTTTTGATGAGTGGTGCAAATTTTACAATCCATGATGAAGGAGATTCTTGCATATTGAGCCTTGAGTTAATAATGCTGTTGCGTCGGTATTTTATAGAAGAGCAGCTTGTATGCCCTATTTGATGCGTTATTTTTAGTTTGTATCAGGCTTAAATCCTATAAAATCCAGCATCAGAGTTGCAATCTATATTAAGGCGCCAAGGTAAAGCATGCATAAATTCTTAATGGTCGTGTTCGTTGTGTGGTCTGGCCAAGCGCTGGCTGATTGGACCATGGTTCAAACTAACGATAATGGCAATATGTATATTGATTTTGATACAGTGCAGAAGTCTGCGGGTTTAGTGACGGTATCAACCTTGAATGACTATTATGTGCAGCAGGTCAAGGGCGAAATGTCGTCACAGTGGCTGGAGTTGCATGATTGTAAAAATAAGAAATTTAAAGCGCTATCTATCCAATATTATGTTGGCAATATGGCACAAGGCGATGTGTTAACGACCTATCGCCTGCCAGAAGCAGAGACCAGTTGGTCAGACGTGGTGCCGTATAGCATAGGCGAAGTGAAGGCTAACGTCATATGTAGCCGCTAGCTGAGCTTGGTAATCTAAGTGCCTATTCTCAGGTACATGGCTTTGACTAACTAAAAATCCCCCCAAGCTAACTGCATAGCGGCTATTGCAGTTAAGGCAGCGGTTTCTGTACGTAAAATGCGTGGGCCCAATACAATAGACTGAAAGTGATGTGAGGTGGCTAAATCAATTTCTTCCTGGCTAAGCCCCCCCTCTGCGCCAATCAATAGCTGAATCTCATCTGTGGGTTTGGGGATTTCTGTCAGTCGTATCGCGCCAATTGGATTAAGTAAAATACGCGTGCTATTGGCACTAGGGTTTTTGCTCAGCCACTGTTCAAGTGATGTGGGGGCGAGTACGTTGGGTACATAAGCACGGCCAGATTGTTCACAAGCCGAAATGGCAATGTTTTGCCAATGTTCGGTACGTTTCTCCGCACGTTCGGCTGATAGTTTTACTACACTACGTTTGCTGCTAATTGGCTGAATGTTTTTTACGCCAAGTTCCACTGCCTTTTGAATGGTAAAGTCCATTCTGTCCCCACTGGAAATCGCTTGCACCAACGTGATGTTGAGTGGTGATTCGTTATGCACCTCGGTGGCGCTGTTCACAATTGCTGTCACGCTATTTTTTTTGATATCGGTGAGTGTGCAGCTGTAATTAAAGCTATCACCATTAAACAAAACTACATCATCGCCAACGTTAAGGCGTAGCGCACGTGTGGCATGCGCGGCCGCACTTTCTGAGAGTTGAACCAATGCACCAAGTGCTAAAGTTGAAGGGGTGTAAAAGCGCAAATTAGCCATAAAGCGGGCGACTCCAAAAGTAAAGCAAACAATAAAACAAAAGTGATAATATAAACATTAACGTTGTCAGAGTAATAAGTATAACGAAATAAGGAGAATAAAATGGTTAGCTTAAATCCCCCAGTCTGTAATTTTGGTCAACCAGCGGTAGATTTCGATTTGCTAGGGGTGGATGGCAAGCGATACACGTTAGCAAATAGCGCAGGTAAAAACGGCTTGCTAGTGATGTTTATCTGTAACCACTGTCCTTATGTGAAAGCCATTAAAACCCGTCTCGTTGACGATTGCCGAGAGCTTTTGCAATATGGAATCAACACGATTGCGATTCAGAGTAACGACACAGAGAACTACCCGGAAGACTCATTCGAGCGCATGATGGAGGAGGCTAAATTATTCAACTTCCCTTTCCCTTATGTGCTGGATGAAACACAGGAAGTGGCAAAAGCTTACGGTGCTGTCTGTACCCCTGATTTTTTTGGTTTTAATGCAGACTTGGAGTTGCAGTATCGTGGGCGGTTTGATGCAGCTGGGCGCCGTCAATCAGATGAAAATCATCCTAGAGACTTGTTTAACGCAATGAAGCTAATCGCTGAAACCGGTGAGGGACCTAAAGAGCAAATAGCAAGTATCGGCTGTAGTATTAAATGGTTCCCGCAGGAGTCCATTTAAAAGTTAGCGATGAATCCGTGTGTTGTGGATTACATTTCACCTGAGGCTGCATTCACGCTAGATGGCTTGTTTCATGAGCGGGTCAGGCGCTCGCCCCATCATGTCGCGTATCGCTATTTTGATGAAGCCGCGGGTGATTGGCGCGAGATCACCTGGCAATCTGCCATGCAGCAGGCAGTTAGGTGGCAGCAGGCGTTGTTGCGTGAGAACTTGGCAATTGGCGACCGCGTTGCCATTATGCTTAAAAATTGCCCGAGTTGGGTCATTTTTGATCAGGCTGCCTTAGGCTTGGGGCTGGTCACAGTGCCGCTTTATGTCTCCGATCGAGCTGAAAATATCGCGCATGTGCTGCAGGATTCCGGCGCCAAATTATTGCTGGTTAATTGTGCTAGCGATTGGCAGGCAGTTGGTGCGCTTGGTGTTGATTTCAAAAGCTTGCAGCGTGTAGTTGTCTGCAAGCCTTTGCCAGCAGATAATGGTGATCAGCGCATCTCTAGCCTAGATGCATGGCTGCCAGCTTCAGTCGCACAAAATGAGTTTGAGCACCGCGTATCAGACGCTAATACGCTAGCAACCATCATTTATACATCAGGCACGACTGGTAGGCCGAAAGGTGTGATGCTTACGCACAGCAACCTCATGCATAACGCTAGTGATGCGTTAGTGTATTTCGCTGTTTACCCGCATGATGTGTTTCTGTCTTTCTTACCGCTGTCGCATGCGTTGGAACGGATGGCTGGGTATTGTTTGCCAATGATGTCTGGCGCCACTGTTGCATTTGCACGCTCCGTGCAGCAGTTGCAGGATGATTTGCTGAAAGTGCGTCCCACTATCATCGTCACCGTGCCGCGCATCTTTGAGCGGATCCAGCTTGCGTTACGCAGTAAATTGGAGGCGGGGCCGGCTTATGCGCTACGTTTATTTGCATTGGCGGTGGATGTGGGTTATCGCCGTTTTGAATATGCGCAGGGTCGAGCCAAGTGGCATTGGCGGCATTTGTTGTGGCCAATCTTAAAATGCTTGGTTGCCAGCAAATTACAAGCGCGTTTAGGTGGACGCTTACGTTTGGCCGTTGCTGGCGGTGCTGCCTTGTCGGCAGATAGTGCGCGTACTTTTATTGGCTTGGGCGTGCCCATTGTTCAGGGCTATGGGTTGACTGAAACCAGCCCGGTGGTTAGCGTAAATAAGGCAGAGAATAATGTGCCAAGCAGCGTGGGGCAAGCTTTACCAAGTGTGCAGGTGCGTCTGGATGTATCCGGTGGCTTAGAGGTGAGTGGCCCCAATGTGATGCCGGGTTATTGGAATAACCCGGATGCAAACAACGCCATATTTACCGCCGATGGTTGGCTGAAAACCGGAGATGTGGCAAGTATTGACCAAAGTGGTCGTATTACTATTACCGGGCGGATTAAAGAGATTATTGTGCTTTCCAATGGCGAGAAAGTGCCACCCACTGATATTGAGGCTGCAATTATGGCAGACCATTTGTTTGAGCAGGTAATGCTGGTTGGTGAGGGTAGGCCGTATTTAGGCTTGCTAGCGGTGGTGAATCAGGAAAAGTGGCTGGCGTTGGCGCAAAAGCATCATTTGCCTAGCGCTTGGCCTGAAGGGCTGGCAGATCGTCAGGTCTGTGCGTTTGCTCTTACACGCGTGGCGGCGCAGATGAAGTCTTTCCCCGGTTATGCCAAAGTAAGAAAAATCGCTTTGCTGTCTACACCGTGGACCATAGAAAATGGCCTGCTCACGCCCACCTTGAAAATTAAGCGACACCTAATTTTGCAGGAGTATGCTGCGCAGTATGAGAAACTTTATCAAGGCTTTAAGTTTTAATCTGAGAGCTTTGTCTGGCTAAGTGGTGATATTCTAAGTGGCAATATGTTTTATCGTGTGTCTGGCTAGCCAGCTAGAGCGCACTTTTTAAGTTGGTTTAATGAGAATAAAGGATAGATTGTGACGCAGACCGTGACTGAACATAGGAAATTACGCTGGGGTATATTAGGAGCAGCGCGTGTGAACGAGCGTTTGCTGCCAGCGATTATCGAAGCGCCTAATGCCCAGCTGGTAGCGATTGCCAGCCGTCGTGCTGGCGCAGCCAACGCTACCTTGCAAAAGTATGCGCCATGTCATGCGAGTGAAGTGCAGTGTTATGACGAGATGGACGCGCTGATTAACGATGCTAATGTCGAGGCTGTTTATTGTCCGATGGCCAATAATGAGCATGCAGAGTGGGCGCTTAAGGCAATCAATGCCGGTAAGCATGTGCTGATTGAGAAGCCGATGGCGCTGACCGTAGCCGATATCGAGAGGATTGAACAAGCAGCACTAAAGAATAATGTAAAAGTGATGGAAGGCTTTATGTATCGCTTTCATCCGCAACATGCGCGTATTCAGGGGATAGTGGCGTCTGGCTTGATTGGTGATGTGTTATCTGCACGTGCCAGTTACTCATTTTTAATGCGCCCTGCGCGTATGTACCGTATTGCCAGTGGTGTCGCACAAGGCGGCGGCGCGATGTGGGATATTGGCCCTTATGCCATCCACTCTTTACGTTGGGTGATGGGTTTGCAGGCTGGCAGCAATAATGTGCAGCCGCTAGAGCCGGTATCGGTGATGGCGCACGCCAAATTGAACGACGTGGGTGCAGACACTGTTACCAGTGGCGTGCTGGATTTTGGACGCGATACAGAAGGCCGCGCGCTATTTGGTCATTTTGATGTGAGTTTTGAACGCTCACGCAAATCGGAGTATGAAATCATCGGTACTAAGGGCTGGGTGAAATGCCATGCCGCATGGGTGTTCCAGAATGACGTGCCTGTTGTGTCGTGGGCGACTGAAGATGGTAAATATGCTGAAGAGCGCTTTGCGCCAAGCAACCACTTTAATTTGGAAATTGAGCACTTCAGTGATTGTGTACTCAACAACCAACCTACACATCTTACTTTTTCAGATGCAAAAGCAAACTGCAAAGCAATTGAGGCGGTACTGCAATCTGTTGCCAGCCAGCGCTTGGTTAAAATGGATTAAATTCAACGGCATTTAGCCAATATTTTGAAAGTGGGGCTTTGCAGGAGGTCGCCACTTTTCTTATGTTGTACTTGCCGAAAAAAGCTATCTAAGCAATAATTTAGCTTTCACGGAAAAGCAGTGGATTTTGCTGTCTTTTTGAAAACTTCAATTAAGGTTTATGAGGTTTCGCGCAAAACGCTATCTTTATAAGTCCTCAAGTATTAATCATTAGGGAGAAAACAATGGCAACACGTAAAGACCTAGCTAATGCAATTCGTGCGTTATCTATGGATGCAGTGCAAAAAGCTAACTCAGGCCACCCAGGTGCGCCTATGGGCATGGCTGAAATCGCAGAAGTATTGTGGAATCACCACTTGCGTCACAATCCAACAAATCCAAACTGGGCTGATCGTGACCGCTTTGTGCTCTCTAACGGCCACGGTTCAATGTTGATCTACTCATTGTTACATCTAACAGGCTACGACTTGCCTATGGATGAAATCAAAACATTCCGTCAGTTGCACTCAAAATGTGCTGGTCACCCAGAGTACAGCTACGCGCCAGGCATTGAAACAACGACAGGTCCATTAGGTCAAGGTATCACCAACGCAGTTGGTTTCGCAATGGCGGAAAAACTATTGGCTGACCAATTCAACAAACCAGGTCACGACATCGTTGACCACTACACATATTGCTTCTTAGGTGACGGCTGTATGATGGAAGGTGTATCACACGAAGCTTGTGCTTTGGCTGGTACATGGGGCTTAGGTAAATTGGTTGCTTTCTGGGATGACAACGGTATTTCTATCGATGGTCACATTGAAGGCTGGTACACAGACGACACAGCTAAGCGCTTTGAAGCTTACGGCTGGCACGTTCAATCAGTAGATGGTCACGATTCTGCTGCTATCGACGCAGCGGTTAAAGCGGCTAAAGCAGTGACAGACAAACCATCATTGATCTGCTGTAAAACCATCATCGGCATGGGTTCACCAAACAAATCTGGTTCACATGACTGCCACGGTTCTGCATTAGGTTTAGAAGAAGTTGCGGCTACTCGCGCTAACATCGGCTGGCCACATGAGCCATTTGTTATTCCTGCTGACGTTTACGCTGGTTGGGATCAAAAAGCTAAAGGCGCTTCAACTGAAGCTGCTTGGAACGAAAAATTTGCTGCATATGCTGCTGCATTCCCAGCTGAAGCTGCAGAATTCAAACGCCGTATGGCAGGTGACTTGCCAGCTAACTGGAAACAAGCAACTGATGCATTTATCGCTGCTACAAACGAAAAAGCAGAAGGCGTTGCAACACGTAAAGCTTCACAAAATGCAATTACTGCACTAGCACCATTATTGCCAGAGTTCTTGGGCGGTTCTGCTGATTTGACAGGTTCTAACCTGACTGCAGCTGCTAGCTTCAAACACGTATCTGGTAAAGAGCCAGGTAACTACATCTCTTACGGTGTACGTGAGTTCGGTATGTACGCAATCATGAACGGTATGGCATTGCACGGTGGTTTGATTCCATTCGGCGGTACATTCCACATGTTCTCTGACTACGCGAAGAGCGCATTGCGTATGGCTGCGTTGATGAAGCAACGTACTATCGCTGTTTTGTCACATGACTCTATCGGCCAAGGTGAAGATGGTCCTACTCACCAACCAATCGAAAACACATCAGGTTTACGTTACATTCCTAACATGGATGTATGGCGTCCTGCTGATTCAGTAGAAACTGCAATCGCTTGGGTTGCTGCTGTAGAACGTAAAAATGGTCCATCAAGCTTGGTATTAAGCCGTCAAAACGTGCCTGGTATCAAACATGATGCTAAAGACTTTGACCTAATCCGTAAGGGTGGTTATGTGTTCTCAGACGTGGCTGGTAAAGCTGACGTAATCATCATCGCTAACGGTTCAGAGTTAGATTTGGCAATTAAAGCTGCTGCTGAATTGAATGCTGCTGGTACTAAAGTACGTGTGGTTTCAATGCCATCAACTAACGTGTTCGATCGTCAAGATCAAGCATACAAAGACAGCGTATTAACAGCTGGCGTTAAACGTGTTGCTGTGGAAGCTGCTCACCCAGACTTCTGGCGTAAATATGTTGGTTTAGAAGGTGCTGTAGTTGGTATCGCTACATTCGGCGAATCAGCACCTGGTGGTGTATTGATGAAGCATTTTGGCTTCACAGTTGAAAACGTAGTTGCAACTGTTAAATCGGTGCTTTAATACACTACTGCTGACCAAGCTCATCAGTCATTAAGTTTGGTCAGTTAGTTTTTAAAAGGCACCTCATGTTTGGGGTGCCTTAATTTTTTATAGAGCTGATGTTTTTTGTAGCGGGTATCTAGCTTTAAGTAGTAGATGAATTTAAGCTATGTATGGCTTTAACTGGCTTGCAGTTAATTGAAAATATTTAGGAATTATCATGGCAATTCGAGTGGCAATTAATGGTTATGGTCGTATTGGACGCATGGTGTTGCGTGCTTTATATGAGTCTGGTCGTAAAGATATTGAGATTATCGCGATCAACAGTTCAGGCGGAGATGCGGAGGCGAATGCCCATCTGACGCGTTATGACAGTGCGCATGGCAGATTCCCATTCGATGTAGGTGTTGATGGCGATGACATGATTATCAATAGCCATAAAATCAAAACATTTTCAACGCGTAACCCAGCTGAGCTACCATGGCGTGATTTAGGGATTGATGTCGTGCTGGAATGTACCGGCGCCTTCAATAGCAAAGCCAAATCGCAAGCACATATCGACGCAGGCGCGAAAAAAGTATTGTTATCAGCACCTGGCGATAAAGATGTAGATGCAACCGTCGTTTATGGTGTGAATCATGATGTCATTAAAGCAAGCCATACTGTAGTTTCTAATGCATCATGTACCACAAACGGCTTGGCGCCTATGGTAAAACCGTTGCACGAGAAGATAGGTATCGTGAATGGTTTGATGAATACTATCCATTCTTTCACTAATGACCAAGTGCTGACTGACGCGCATCACAAAGATATGCGTCGTGCACGTTCTGCAACGACTTCACTGATTCCAACCAAAACAGGTGCAGCAGCAGCGGTAGGTTTAGTGTTGCCAGAGTTGAACGGCAAGTTGGATGGTTTCGCAATTCGTGTACCAACGCTTAACGTGTCATTGGTAGATTTAACATTCACACCATCACGTCCAACCACCAAAGAAGAAGTGAACCATATTATGCACGAAGCGGCAAATAGTGCTGCGTTAAAAGGTATATTGTCTTACAACGAGGCACCATTGGTTTCTGTGGATTACAACCACACTGATTTCTCATCTAACTTTGATGCAACCCTAACCAAAGTCACTAAAGATGGTATGTTGGTAAAAGTATGTGCATGGTATGACAATGAGTGGGGCTTTAGCTGTCGTATGTTAGATAACGTTGTCGCTATGATGTCGGCTAAATAAGGAGATTTGTCATGAACGTGATCAAAATGACAGATCTGGATTTGAGCGGCAAGCGCGTATTGATCCGCGCCGACCTTAACGTACCGGTTGCTGATGGTAAAGTGACATCAGATGCGCGTATTACTGCTTCAATGGCAACGATAGAGTTTGCCATGAAGGCCGGCGCAAAAGTGATGGTGACATCGCATTTAGGCCGCCCTGAAGAAGGCGTTTACTCAGCAGAAAACTCATTGCAGCCAGTGGTCGATGTGATTTCAGCAAAGCTGGCAAAACCTGTACGCCTGATTAAGGATTGGGTGGACGGTGGCTTTGATGTAGCTGCGGGGGAGTTGGTGGTATTGGAAAACTGCCGCTTTAACAAAGGCGAGAAAAAAAGTAACGATGAATTGTCACAAAAATATGCCAAGCTATGCGATATTTTTGTGATGGATGCTTTCGGCACGGCACATCGTGCGGAAGCCAGCACACATGGTGTTGCAAAGTTTGCACCAGTGGCAGCTGCCGGCATACTACTGGTAAATGAGTTAGAAGCACTGACTAAGGCGTTGTTGAGTCCGGCACGTCCGATGGTGGCGATTGTTGGCGGCAGCAAAGTTTCAACTAAGCTGACAGTGCTTGAGAGCTTGTCTGAAAAAGTAGATCAGCTAGTAGTCGGGGGTGGTATCGCCAATACCTTCTTAAAAGCGTCTGGTTTTGAAGTGGGTAAATCATTGTGTGAAGATGATTTAGCGCCGGTAGCACGCACCTTAATGGACAAAATGTCCCAAAGAGGCGCAGCCGTGCCAGTGGCAGTTGATGTAGTCTGTGCTAAGAAATTTGATGCAAATGAGCCAGCAGTCAAGAAAGACGTGGCTGATGTGGCAGCAGATGATATGATTTTTGATATTGGCGCGAAATCTGCTAATGAATTAGCAGAGATCATTAAAAATGCAGGCACTGTGGTATGGAATGGCCCAGTGGGTGTGTTTGAGTTTGATCAGTTTGGTGAAGGTACTAAAACGATTGCGCATGCGATTGCAAACACAAACGCATTTACATTGGCGGGTGGTGGTGACACGATCGCTGCGATTCAAAAGTACGGTATTGAAAGTAAAGTAGATTACATTTCAACTGCGGGTGGGGCTTTCTTGGAGTTTTTAGAAGGTAAAAAATTACCAGCAGTGGAGATTTTGGAATTACGTGCTAAAAGTTAACTAGCTCGAACCTTTAGTGCTAAAAAGTAAGACTTTAAAAATGGGGCTAGTAGCCCCATTTTTATTTTGCGAGCGTTATTTTTTGAGAAATTAAGGTAACAGTTTGACACTACGTAAAACAAAGATTGTAGCGACATTAGGCCCATCATCCAGTAGTGATGAGATGTTGGCAAGGATGATCACTGCCGGAGTCAATGTCGTACGCTTGAACTTTTCACACGGTAATGCGGAAGACCACATCAAGCGCGCCGAGATTGTCCGTAATATTGCGATGAAGTTAGGCCGCCCTGTCGGGGTGTTATGTGATTTGCAAGGCCCTAAAATCCGCATTGGCAGATTTGAGCTGGGTAAAATTACGCTCAAGACTGGTGATATCTTTATTCTGGATGCCGATTGTGAGCTAGGCGACCAATATCACGTTGGATTAGATTACAAAGCGTTGCCGCAAGAGGTGGTGGAGAATGCAATCTTATTGCTAGATGATGGCCGCATTACGATGCAAATTAATCGTGTGAAAGGCAACCAGATTCATTGCGTAGTGCTGAGCGGCGGTGTGTTATCTAATAACAAAGGGATTAACCTGCAAGGTGGCGGCTTGTCTGCAGATGCGTTAACAAAAAAAGACCGAGAAGATATTAAAACTGCGGTGGCGCTTGATGCGGATTACATTGCAATTTCATTTCCTAAGTCTGCACTGGATGTTGAGTTGGCAAGAACTTTGGTGCGCAAGGCTGGTGGTACCGCAAGTATTGTTGCCAAAATTGAGCGAGCCGAGGCGATTAATGACTTAGAAGCAATTATTGATGCTTCAGATGCCATCATGGTGGCGCGCGGTGATTTGGGCGTTGAGGTAGGCGATGCCGCCGTGCCTGGCCTGCAAAAACGCATGATACGCATGGCGCGCGCGCAAAATAAATTAGTGATTACCGCAACGCAGATGATGGAGTCGATGATTACCAGCCCAATTCCAACCCGGGCGGAAGTTTCTGATGTTGCCAACGCAGTGCTGGATGGCACAGATGCGGTGATGTTGTCTGCTGAGACTGCAGCAGGGCAATACCCGCTAGAAACAGTGGAGGCGGTGCATCGCGTAGCCCTTGAGGCAGAGAAAGAGTACTTTAGCCAGCACCATGCACAAAAGCTTGATCAGGTGTTTATTAAAACCGATGAGGCTTTGGCTGCCGCTGCAATCTATACCGCGCAACACCTAAAAGTAAAGGCGATAGCCGCGCTGACACAATCCGGCAATGCTGCGCAATGGCTGTCACGTGCTGATGCCGAGGTGCCGATTTACGCCTTGTCACCAGACAAGTACGCACGTAGAAAGCTCACTTTGCATCGTGGTGTGTATCCTTACCCAATTGAGCAGGCCGGTAAAAATCGAGATGAGATTATCATGGAGATGGAGCAAGTATTGCTCAGGCAACGTGTCGTCAATCTGGGGGATCTGGTATTGTTAACCTTTGGTGAGCCGATTGGCCATCCGGGCGGTACCAATACGCTTAAAATCATTAGAATTGGCGAAAATCGGAAAGATTAAGGCCTATTTACACTATCGTGGATAACACTTTGCCGTGTTTGTGGTTGCTAGTCCCACAAGCTTAATTTATTCCAATATTTTTGTGCTGGATTCTGCATTTTAAATTCATCAGAATTAAACTACGTTTATAATATCTGCTTAGGTTAATTTACCCATTTATATAGTCATCATCACTCATGAATAATCCACTATTAGAAACCAGCATTCAAAGTTTAAAACGTATCCATCAAGGTAAGGTGCGTGATATTTATGATATCGACGCCAACACGATGTTGCTGGTATCTACAGATAGATTGTCGGCATTTGATGTTATTTTGCCTACGGGTATTGCTAATAAAGGCGCAATGCTAACGCAAATGGCTAATTTTTGGTTTGAGCAGTTAAAAGATGTAGTGCCTAATCATTTAACCGGTATTGAGCCAACTAGTGTGGTGACTGACCCAGCTGAAAAGGCCCAGCTAGCCAATCGTGCTGTAGTAGTCAAAAAGCTCAAGGCATTGCCGATAGAAGCGATTGTACGGGGCTACTTGGTTGGTAGCGGCTGGAAAGAATATAAAGCCAAAGGCACCGTGTGTGATATCCCGTTGCCAGAGGGCTTGCAAGAGGCCTCTAAATTGCCTGAGCCATTATTTACACCATCTAGCAAAGCAGCGGTGGGTGAGCATGATGAAAATATCAGCTTGGCGCAATGCGCAGCGCTGATTGGTGAAGAGATGGCTGCACAGGTGGCCAAAGCCGCCATTGCCTTGTACACGCAGGCTGCTGAGTATGCGCTTACACGCGGTATTATCATTGCCGATACTAAGTTTGAGTTTGGATTAGATGAAAACGGTGTGTTGCATGTGATGGATGAAGTTTTAACACCCGACTCTTCACGCTTCTGGCCGGCCGAGAGTTATGTAGTAGGTAAAAATCCACCTAGTTACGATAAGCAATACGTACGTGATTGGTTAGAAGCTAGTGGCTGGGATAAAACCCCGCCAGCACCAACATTGCCAGCAGATGTTGCCAGCAAAACCAGCGAAAAATACATGGAAGCGTTTGAGCGTTTAACTGGTCAGCCATTGACGCTTAAATAGGTGATTACTTTTAGTCAATCACTGTATTTGTAACGTGTTAGAAAAACTGAAATCATTGGCCAAGCAGCTCAAGCAAGAGCTAGCTGTTTATCGTTTGGTACTAAAGCACCCACAAACTCCTTGGCTGGCAAAATGCTTGCTATGGCTGGCTGTGGGTTATTTATTACTGCCGTTTGATTTAATCCCAGACTTTATCCCAATATTAGGTCAGCTTGATGAGTTGGTGATTATTCCAGCTTTATTGTACTTTGCCTTGTTATTAATTCCTCACAGTGTAGTACTGGCCTGCCGAGAGCAAGTGCAACACGCAGCAGCCATGGCAAAAGAGATTTAGGCGCCACTACACTTTGTTACGACTTTTTTCTGTGCGTTTATTGTGGGCTTGCTATAATTGCGCCTACAAAAATTCATTAGTAGTATTTATATTTAGGAATAGACCATGTCATTAAACCAAGTGCCAACCGGTAAAGATGTCCCTAACGATTTCAATGTAATTATTGAGATTCCAATGCAGGGTGATCCAGTAAAATATGAAGTAGATAAAGAGAGCGGAGCAATCTTTGTTGATCGCTTCATGGGTACTGCAATGCAATACCCAACCAACTATGGTTACGTGCCGCACACATTGTCAGATGATGGCGACCCTGTTGACGTATTGGTGATGACACCTGTGCCGTTGATTCCTGGTGTGGTTGTGCGTTGCCGTCCATTAGGTGTGCTGCTGATGGAAGATGAAGCAGGTATGGACGCAAAAGTGTTGGCAGTGCCTGTCGATAAAGTTTGTGGTTTATATGGTCATTTGAAAGCACATACTGATGTATCAGAATGGCGTTTGAACATGATCGCTCACTTCTTTGAGCATTACAAAGATTTAGATAAAGGCAAATGGGTTAAGATTAATGGCTGGGGCGATATCGAAGCCGCTAAACAAGAAATCCTGAACAGTGTAGAGAATTACAATAATGCACAAGTTAAGCCAGCGTTTTAATTAACATAGGTTTAAATAAAAAAAGGCAGCGTAAGCTGCCTTTTTTGCATTTAAGGTATGGTTTTAGACGATTCTGATATTAAAAGGCTAAGCCGTCACCACGCCAAATAGTTTACCCACAATGGCCGTGGCAGCCATGGCTACCACTCCCCAAAAGGCGACTCGCGCCACGCCTACCATAATATTAGCACCACCAGCCTGTGCCGCTAGCCCGCCTAGTATTGCCAAGAATAGAAGGGAGGATGTGCCTACGTACAGTGTGGTACTAGCTACAGGTGAAAAATAAGTGACCAGTAGCGGTAATAAAGCGCCGACTGCAAAGGTTGCGGCAGAGGCCAGCGCTGCCTGCATCGGGCGCGCGTTCATGGTTTCGGTAATGCCAAGCTCATCTCTGGCATGTGCGCCCAAGGCATCATGATGGGTGAGTTGCACGGCTACCTGATGCGCCAGCTCTGGTGTTAAGCCGCGGTTGATATAAATGCCCGTAAGTTCTTTTAGTTCGCTTTCGTGGTCGCTGGCTAATTCTAAGCGTTCCCGCGCTAGGTCTGCTGTTTCAGTGTCGGCTTGCGAGCTCACAGAAACATACTCACCTGCCGCCATCGACATTGATCCTGAAACTAAGCAAGCAACACCGGTAATGACTATGCTGCTGTTCGATACGCCAGCCGATGCCACGCCTATGATTAAACTGGCGGTAGAGATGATGCCATCATTCGCTCCGAGTACCGCAGCGCGCAGCCATCCGATAAGGTGTGAGCGGTGAAATTCTGAGTGTCGCATGAAGGGTTCTTCACTTAAAGTTAAACGTAGTGTTATTGTATAACGTAAGTTTGGATATGTTTAAATTGCTGCTGCTCTATCCATTTCTGTAATGCTCGTAAACTAATAAGGCGAATAAAAAGGCGGCCTAAGCCGCCCTCTGTGCGTTGGTGTTTATAGTAAAGGTACTATCAGCAATGCCACGATATTGATAATTTTAATCAATGGATTCACGGCAGGGCCTGCGGTATCTTTGTATGGGTCACCCACTGTATCACCGGTCACCGCGGCTTTGTGCGCTTCAGAGCCTTTGCCGCCATGATTGCCATCCTCAATATATTTTTTGGCGTTATCCCAAGCGCCACCACCGGTACACATGGAGATTGCAACAAACAAACCGGTCACAATGGTTCCCATGAGTAAACCGCCAAGGGCGACCGGGCCGAGTGTCAAGCCTACGACCACCGGTACAGCCACTGGTAACAGTGAAGGAATCATCATTTCCTTGATTGCAGCGGTGGTGAGCATGTCTACTGCTTTACCGTATTCTGGTTTTGCCGTGCCCTCCATAATGCCTTTGATGTCACGGAATTGGCGGCGAACTTCTTCAACTACGGCACCTGCGGCACGACCTACAGCCTCCATTGCCATCGCCGCAAACAGGAACGGAATCAAACCACCAATAAATAAACCAATAATCACCATTGGGTCACTTAAATCAAATTTGACCGCAATGCCTGCGCCTTCCAGTTTGTGCGTGTAGTCAGCAAATAGCACTAACGCAGCCAAACCGGCTGAGCCAATGGCGTAGCCTTTAGTGACGGCTTTGGTGGTGTTACCTACGGCGTCCAATGGGTCAGTCACATCACGCACGCTACTAGGTAATTCGGCCATTTCTGCAATACCGCCAGCGTTATCGGTAATGGGGCCATAGGCATCTAGCGCTACCACTATGCCTGCCATGCTCAGCATTGCCGTTGCCGCAGTTGCAACGCCATACAAACCGGCTAAATGGTATGAGGTGTAGATGGCCACACATACCGAAATAACAGGTAATGCGGTAGATTTCATGGAAATACCAATACCGGCAATAATGTTGGTTGCGTGGCCGGTAGTAGAGGCTTGTGCCACATGCCTAACCGGTGCGTAATCCGTACCAGTGTAGTATTCAGTAATCCACACCAAAGCGGCGGTTAGTACTAAACCAACAGCACAAGCGCCGAATAGTTGATTGGCAGAAATAGCTAGCTCGCCAGCAGTCACGCCATTTGGGAACATTTTGGTGGTGACAAAGTAAAAGGCAATCAGTGATAGTAGGCCAGCTACCGCTAAGCCTTTGTAAAGCGCTGGCATGACGTTTTTCATGCCAGGGGAGGCTTTGACAAAGAAGCAGCCAATAATAGATGCCACAATAGAAACTGCGCCCAACATCAGTGGGTAAATGACGCCATTAGCGCCTGCGCTGGTGAGCAGTAAGCTACCTAGTACCATTGTTGCAATCAAGGTTACAGCGTAGGTTTCGAACAAGTCAGCTGCCATGCCAGCACAGTCGCCCACATTATCCCCTACGTTATCGGCAATTACCGCCGGGTTGCGTGGGTCATCTTCCGGGATGCCGGCTTCCACTTTACCTACCAGGTCGGCACCAACATCCGCACCTTTGGTAAAAATACCGCCGCCTAAACGGGCAAAAATTGAGATAAGCGACGAACCAAACGCCAAGCCGATTAAGGGGTTCAGATTGGTCGCTGCCTCCCCGCCCAGATAAGCATAAAAGCCAGTCACACCTAATAAGCCTAGGCCTACTACCAGCATGCCTGTAATTGCGCCGCCATTAAATGCTACATTAAGCGCAGGGGCAATGCCGTTAGTAGCCGCTTGGGCAGTGCGTACATTGGCCTTGACCGAGACGTTCATGCCGATAAAGCCACATGCGCCCGATAGCACTGCACCTATCACAAAGCCAATGGCGGTGGTGATGTTTAGGAATATACCAATTAAAACGGCTAGGACGATACCAACGATGGTGATGGTTTTGTATTGGCGGGCAAGGTATGCGGCTGCCCCTTGTTGAATTGCACTGGCAATTTCTTGCATACGTGCATTGCCAGCAGGTAAACCTGTAATCCACTTACTCATTACTGCGCCGTACAGTACCGCTAATAACGCGGCCCCTATGGCAATCATTAGTTCGACTGACATGACTTCTCCCTATCTAAATTTTTATTAAAACTGCAAAATAAAACTAGTGTGAAAACGAAACCAAGTGCTAAACATCTGTGGCAGATAAAGCTTAAGTTGAGGTTTAGTGCTCCTTAAAATTTGTAAATAAAATGTAACATGACTTCATTATTGCACTATTAGGCTAGGTCAACAATAGCAGTACTTGCTAACGATTGATTGTAGCGTGCCCAGTTACTTGTTTGCGTTCTTGAGGAGCTTGGTGAGTGAGTCACCTAAGGTAGTGCCAGATAGTCTTAGTTCTAGTTTTTGCAGCTGACTAATGGCCTCTGAACTCAGTGATTTTGTGGATTTTGGCGTGGGTAGCGGGTTAGATTTTGCTTGCACTTTTATGCGAATTGCAGTAACTTCGTACCCTTGCTTTTCTAGCTTAATCAATAAGCTAGGAATTAAAAGTTTAATTTTCGCAGCCACCGCGTTGTTGTTTGCATACACGGTAAATTGTTTGTTTTTGATGCCGCTGATATGGCTATAATTTGCCATGCCGTCAGGCGCAATCTCCGCCCAAAGTTTTTGCGAAGCCTGTGCTTCCAGGGTGCGTTGATTCAGCTCGTTTAACTCAGGCTGCTTAAGTAATGTATTAAATCTTTGCATAGTGCTTGTAGTTAAGTGCTTTTATAAGTGACTGGCAGGGATTAGGGGTAGTATGAATATCATTTTAGTCTCAAACAATATGGCAAAAGCCAAAACGCTGTCTATACTGCAAGTCAGTATGATCGTGTTTGCACTAGTAATGTTGCCAGTCATGTTCATGCTTATGTTCATTGTGCCACAGGAGCCGTCTGCACAGAAGGGCGTAAAGTCACTGATTCCACATCATTTACGTTTTTCTTTCAATAATCCACAAAAACATCTGGATGCTTACGCAGTGCAGTTAGGTGAAATGCAGGCACGTATGATGCGTTTGGACGCGCAAAGCGAGCGTCTGGCCAAGCTGGCAGGTGAGAAGAAAAACATACGCAATAATAAAGTTGAACCCAGCATCACTCCTAAACCAAATTACTCACCGACTTCCAGCCTTGATTCAGCACTTGCTAACCCTGTAGTAAATGCCTCAATCGGCGCTAATCAGGGTGGGCCGTTAGTGCAAAGTGCGCCGTTGTCCGAAGCGGAGCTGCAAGCTAAGATTGCCGACTTGATGGCGAAAATCGAGCTTAAAACCGAATATTTAAGCGATATCGAAGCAAAGCTGCTACAGCAAAGTGTGTTAAAAAACACTTTACCAAACAGTAGCCCAGTGGATGCCGCATTTAATTCGTCTAGTTTTGGCTGGCGTTTAGACCCTTTTAATGGCAGTAAAGCTTTTCATGAAGGCTTGGATTTTACTGCAGCAACCGGTACTGCGATTTACGCTGCCGCTGGCGGTATTGTCTCAACGGCAGAGCAGACCCCTGATTATGGTAAAATTGTCAAGATTGACCATGGCTCTGGCTTGGAAACACGTTATGCTCATGCTTCCAAGTTGCTGGTGACTGTGGGGCAGCGTGTGGCAAAAGGACAAGTTATTGCCGAGGTGGGAAGTACCGGGCGCTCAACCGGACCGCATTTGCATTATGAAATCAGGTTAAATGGTAACCCGTTAGACCCAAGAAAATATCTTAGTGCATCGCGCTAACTATTGAAATAGTAAAAATAAACCCCACTTAATACCTTATGATTTATTACCTGTCAGGCATTTCGAGTTTACAATCTCACACTTAACTTCAATCTTTACTCAATTTAAAGTTGTTTATCCTCTAGCGGAAAGTATTTCATTTCATGATATCTACGTTGTTCAAAAAATTATTCGGTAGCCGTAACGATAGGCTGGTTAAGCAATATGCACAGAAAGTAGAGCAAATTAATGCATTAGAGCCTGCAATGCAGGCGTTGAGTGATGATGGCCTACGCGCGAAAACAGAGGAGTTTAAGCAACGTTTTGCCAATGGCGAATCTTTGGAAAAATTGCTTCCAGAAGCATTTGCTGTGGTACGCGAAGGCGGTCGCCGTGCTTTAGGGATGCGCCACTTTGATGTACAGCTCATCGGCGGGATGGTGCTGAACGCTGGCAAAATTTCTGAAATGCGTACTGGTGAAGGTAAAACCTTGGTAGCAACTTTGCCTACCTACCTGAATGCGATCACTGGTAAAGGCGTACATGTCATTACAGTGAATGATTACCTAGCAAAGCGTGACGCGGAGTGGATGGGTAAGCTTTATAACTTTTTAGGATTATCAATCGGTATTAACTTATCGCAAATGCCTAATGAAGCTAAACGTGCAGCTTATGCGGCAGACATTACTTACGGTACCAATAACGAGTTTGGTTTTGACTACCTGCGTGACAACATGGTGTATAGCCGTGAAGAGCGCGTGCAACGTGGGTTGAACTATGCATTGATCGATGAAGTAGATTCGATTTTAATTGACGAAGCACGTACGCCGCTGATTATTTCAGGTCAGGCAGATGATAGCGTTGCCCTGTATACGCAAATCAATGAAGTGGCTGCCAAACTGATTCCGCAAAAAGAGGAAGAAGGCGAAGGCGACTTCTGGGTGGATGAAAAAGCACAGAATGTGGTGATGTCTGAACAAGGCCATGAGCATGCTGAGGCGGTGTTGGCCGAGGCTGGTTTATTAGCTGAAGGCTCAAGTTTATATGAGGCATCTAATATTACTTTAGTGCATCATCTATATGCTTCGCTACGTGCACGTAACCTTTACCATCGCGACCAGCACTATGTTGTGCGTGATGGTGAAATCGTGATTGTGGATGAGTTTACTGGCCGTATGATGGCTGGCCGCCGCTGGTCTGATGGTCTGCACCAAGCCGTTGAGGCTAAAGAAGGCGTTGAGATTCAAAAAGAAAACCAAACGCTGGCATCCATTACTTTCCAGAATTACTTCCGTATGTACAACAAGCTGTCTGGGATGACAGGTACTGCCGATACCGAAGCTTACGAATTTAACCAGATTTATGGCCTAGAAACCGTTGTGATTCCTACACATCGCCCGATGCAACGTAAGGATGCAATGGATAAAGTGTACAGAACCTCACGTGAGAAATACGAGGCGGTAATTTTAGATATTAAAGATTGCCAAAGCCGCGGACAGCCAGTGTTGGTGGGTACGACCTCAATTGAGAACTCCGAGCTGATTTCTAAATTATTGACTGAGGCTAATCTGGAACATCAGGTATTAAACGCGAAGCAACATGAGCGTGAAGCACATATTATTGTACAAGCAGGGCGTCCGGGTGTAATTACCATTGCTACCAATATGGCAGGCCGCGGTACCGATATTGTGTTGGGTGGTAATCCTGAGCCTGAAATCGCTGCAGTGCATGATGATGAGTCATTGACCGCTGCGCAAAAAGAAAGCCGCGTGGCCGAGATTAAAGCTGCTTGGCAGCAGGTGCATGATGCTGTGTTGGCAGCCGGTGGTTTACATATCGTAGGTACCGAACGCCATGAATCACGTCGTGTAGATAATCAACTACGTGGACGTTCAGGTCGCCAAGGTGACGTGGGCTCTAGCCGCTTCTATTTATCTTTAGAAGACCAATTACTAAGAATCTTTGCTTCTGATCGCGTTTCAGCGATTATGGGCAAGCTGAATATGCCGGATGGCGAGGCTATTGAGCATCCTTGGGTCACGCGTGCGATTGAAAACGCACAACGTAAGGTTGAAGGCCGTAACTTTGACATTCGTAAGCAATTATTAGAGTTTGATGATGTATCGAATGACCAACGTAAAGTAATTTACGAGCAACGCAATGAGCTGCTAGAAGCTGCGGATGTCGGTGAAACCATTAAAGCCATGCGTGAAGACGTGATTGTGACCATGGTGGCTACCCATATTCCGCCTGATAGCGTGGAAGAACTGTGGGATGTGCCAGCGTTAGAGCGTGAGTTGAAGGCTGATCTTGGGTTAGAGGTTCCATTGCAGAAAATGTTGGAAGAGAACCCCGACCTGCACGAAGAAACATTGCGTGAGCGCATCCTTGCAGCGGCCAATGCGGCGTATCAAGCAAAAGAAGATTTGGCTAGCCCAGATATCTTGCGTCAGTTTGAACGTTCAGTGATGTTGCAAAGTCTAGATAACCACTGGCGTGAACATTTGGCTGCGTTGGACCATCTGCGCCAAGGAATTCATTTACGTTCTTATGCACAGAAAAATCCTAAACAGGAATATAAACGTGAGGCATTTGAACTCTTTGAAGGCTTGCTCAATATCATCAAAACAGAAGTAACCAAAGTGACTATGTTGGTACAGGTGAAAACTGAGGCGGATGTTGAGGCGGTGGAAAGACCAGTAGAAGTTGAAAACGTACAATACCAACATGCAGACTATGCAGAAGCGCTGGCAGGTGATACATCAGATGCCGCTGAGACGAATGTTGCTGCGCAGCAGCCGATGGTGCGTGATGGCGTTAAAGTAGGCCGTAATGACCTATGCCCATGCGGTTCGGGTAAAAAATACAAGCAGTGCCATGGCGTATTAAGTTAAGAATAGGGTTAGCAATGTCAGACAATACAGTAGAAGTGCAATCCCCTTGTATCGGGGTTTGTAGCATTGATGAAACAACAGGCTTTTGCCATGGATGTTATCGTACCATTCCAGAAATTAAGGGGTGGTGGGATATGCACCCATCTGAGCAGCAGAGCTTGCTTTCTGTGTTAGAAACGCGCCAGGGCGAGACCGTTAGTTTCGATTAAATAAGGGCAATGGTATGTTCTTCGGCAGGCGTCGATGATCATACCTGTGGTGCTGTACCAAGAATAATTCCTTGGTTTTTCAAGTCTAGTAAAACTCCTAATCCAAATTGCATGATGATTTGTGGTTGGGGGTGTTTTAATTCATCCGCAAGCATGTTTAGTGCTTGTTGTGCAGTCAACTCTCCAGATTTTAATAGCGTAATCAATTTAAATGTCATCGGATTTAGCTCGATAAATTTAATTTTGTCGTTTATATCACGGTGTACCAGCAGAGACGTGGGCGCTTTATCCTTAGGTTTATGTCTAGGGGATATCTTGTGCACGGCGTAGTCGTACGCCAGCAGCTGCATAGTCTGTGTAAATATTAAAACTTGGCGCGCTATATCACCATGTATGTCTACATCTTGATGATTGGGTGCGGGTAAGGCACTCAGGTAAAGCTCTATCCATTCATAGTGGCATAGCGCCTGCAAATAAGGTGGCAACGCCAGATTGGTGTGCTGCAAAAAGGCTAAGAACTCTTCTGGAATTTTGCGGAATAGTGGCGAATCTGCAGCGTGCTCTTTTAAAAAAGCTCGTACCAACTTTAGCCAGTCAGCTTTACCGATGGTCTTACGTGCGACTGGAAAACATGCAGAGACAGATTCCAACAGATTGTTAAATACAATTTCGTCATAAATTGCCATGCGTTCAGGCGCAACCCCCACCGGAATCGGTTGGTTGCGTGTGTCGCGTAAGCGTGCAGTAAAGGCTAATTGATATTGCTGAAAGCTGGGCAGTTCGTTGGTCATGATGGTTAACTGATTGAAATGGTCAGAGGTGTAGGCCGATTTCCATCAAGCTTACTGGGGCGTGGTATCGCCTGACGCTGCAAATCAGCGATTTTGTTCACTTCATGTATCAAGGTGCCTAGCGTTGGAATATTGCTATCGCGCTCTAGTAAGGTAGGGAACACGCCAAATAAGTCGTAAGCGTCTTTTAAGAGCGCCCAAACCGGGTCGATGACATCTTCACCATGCGTATCAATGAGTAAATCTGGCGATTGTTGATAGTGCCCTGCGATATGGCTATAAATAATGCGCTCATGCGGTATGCCACGCAAGAATGAAGGTGCATCAAAATTGAAATTCACGCTGTTGACGTATATGTTATTAATATCCAGGTGCAACAGGCAATCTGCTTCACTTAGCACTGCGTTAAGAAAGGTTAGCTCGCTCATTTCTGAGATTGGAGCCGCCGCATAAAACGAGGCGTTCTCTATGCCGATGCGCCTGCCTAGTATGTCTTGGGTTTGGCGAATGCGCTTTGCTACATAATGTACAGCTTCTTCGGTAAATGGGATGGGTAACAGGTCGTATAAATAGCCCTGCTTACCTTGGTAACCATCTGTGCAATAGCTTAAATGCTCAGTGTAGATATCAATGTCATACTGGTTTAAGAACTGCTTCACTTGTTGCAGGAAATCAATATTTAGCGGGCTGATGCCGCCTAGGGATAAGCAAAGACCATGACATACGATAGGATAGCGTGCTGCAAACCAATCTAGCTGTTTGCTTGCTTTGCTGCCCGCATCTATCCAATTTTCTGGTGCTATTTCTACAAACTGGAGATTGGAAATTAATGTTTGGTTGTCGAGTGACTGAATCTGGGGTATCAGCTCACGCTTCAACCCCAGACCTGCGCCATGAATTGGACTACGATTCATCATGCACTATATCAATCTGCTGGTGCTTATTTTTTCTCACCGCCGCAAGAGCCCTCTTTGGCTTTCTCACCGCCACATGAGCCTTCTTTTGCTTTTTCTGCACTGCTGGTCTTGCTGGAGCCACATTTTGCATCTTGCATTTTCATTTCTTTGGCTTTTTCAGCGGTGCCACACTTACCTGTGCCACATTTGCCATCGGCAGATTTTGCATCGTGCGCATCAGCTACTTGGTAGCCATTAGCAAGCGTTTTTAATGTAAATGGGTTTTCTGCCGCATTGACTGTGGTTGCTGCAACTGAAAGCGCTAATGCGCCACCGATAGCAAGAGAAATGGTTTTTTGTGTTTTGTTCATTATCGTTTCCTTTAATTTAAAGAGTTACCGCTAATTGCAATTAACGAAAGTTACTGAGATTGCTGATCAGATTCTATCTGATCAATTATTCTCGCCTTTGCTGCTAATGGGAGCGTAATAGCACTATTGTTTTCCATATTGGTTCTGATGCTTTGCAGTGCTACACGCAGTAGATTCAATTGTTTTTTGAATCGGTTACATGCACCGCAAATCATGAGATGCAGTTTTAACTGCATAAGTTCAGACCAAGATAACGGACGGTCCAGAGATTGCGAGATGAGTTTGCTGGCTTGTTTACAGGTCATCATATTCATCACCTAGCCTTTAACCCAGTTCATCTCTAAACATTTTCTTAACACCATCCTAGCTCTATACAACATTACCCAAGCATTGGTCGGCGTAATATCGAGTTCCTTACAAATATTTTCATTCTCCATTTCATGTACGTCTCTTAACATAAAAATGGCTTTAAGTTTCTTTGGTAGTTTTTGCATGCAAGCATCCAGTACACTTAAAAACTGGCTTTGCTCTAGCGCATGGTCTGGCATGTCAAAAGATTGCGGCTTGTCTAGCCAATGCCCGGTTTTGTCAAAGAAGTCATCCATGCTTTCTTCGCCAGCATCTAAATCAATAATGTCTGATATCGGCTGTTCACGGATCAGCTTGCGCTGCATATCCACTACTTTATGTTTGAGTATGCCGGTGAGCCAGGTGCGTACTGATGAATCACCTGCAAAACTATTGTGCTTAATTGCTGCGAGCATGGTTTCTTGTACGGCGTCCTCTGCCTGATGCGTATCTTTTAATCGCGCTAGGGCAAAGCGATATAAGTAATCCCCATGTTCATTCAGCCAGTCGTGAACATTGCTGTGCATATCAAGCCGCCACTCTTTGTTGTAATAGGCTCAGGTAGTGCGCAGAGTCTAATGGTGTGTTATTGCGCTGTGATTGCCATATGGTTTCGGCGAGGCATTCTAAGATATCGTGTTGTGCAAGGTGTTGGTCTTGATGTTTTTGTTTGAGCTGTTCGTAAATACCATGAATGCCGATGGGTTGATTGATGGATATTTGCTCAATCACAGATAAATGCAGGCTTAAATGCAGAAACGGATTGGTTTCCCCCATTTCTGGAAAGTACTGTTGCTGCATATAGCGCTCTGGCGCATCTAGTATCGTGTGATATTCGGGGTGCATTTGCATCACCTCGATCGCAATTTTCTCTAAATCTGAGAGCTGGACGTGTTGTTTAAACTTTGCCCATGCGTCAAATAAAAACTGTCTGGCTTGGTCGCGGCTCGGGTTATATAAACTCATAAAATACCTATTGCGCTATAACGCTGAAAATAATGAAAGAACGGTAGAGTAGGGGAGTAGCTGATTCTGCCCATTGATACAGGCAATTTCACCGTTACCATAAAAGCCTAATAATGGCATGTTTGGGAAGCGCTTGGTCACGACTTTTAGGTCTAGGTCTTCTCCATCGTATAAGTATGGTCCTCTCCCTAGGCAGGAAAATAGTAGGCCAAAGTCTGGGGTGCTGCCTAGCGCTGTTGATAGTGCGTCTGTCGCTAGCAGCATGTCCGCTTGGGCGCTGTTGGCATCACGCAGTGCCCAGCTTAAATATTGCCCCACGGGCAAGGTGTGTGCGAGTGTGACGCTGCCGTCAGCTTCGTCACAACTGATAATCGTGGTTTGATGATAATTCCCCTGCAGAATCGCCTTTTCACTATCACCATATACCGCCATGATTAAATGTAGCGGTAAGGGCTCTGGTGTCTTGCGGTAGCTATCCCAAGCTTTTTGTAAGGATCTAAGCGCTTTATGTTTGCCTAGCTGCTGCACATCAAACTGCTGGCTGGTCTGTATCAGCTTGGGGGGGCTAAGCAAGCTTAAACCATGCGCGGCCTGAGTTGCCATCTTTACTCCAGATATAAACATCTCGATATGGCCTGTTACATCCCCTTTTGCATTTTGCCATACCGAGAATGGCCCTTGTCCGGTAACGTCGCCAGAAATACCGCCATAGCGCGTGTGGTGGTCGAGCCATGTACTATTAATTGCACTCGGTGCTGCAATCGTCAACAGTGGCTGCAGGTTATGGTTGTGGCGTGCCAACTCGAGCTTGATATCGCCGCCAAACACCATTGCTGCGGCTGCAGGCGTATCCAACACCCAGTCTTCTTCAGTAAAGATGCCAGTTGCCGAGCAACCCGTGACTTGCGTGCAAGCTGCAGCCTTGGCCGCGGCTTTAATAGCAGCTTGCGGGTTGCTTGCAAACTCTGAGGTCAATAACAGTATCACAGCGTTGGCGCTAGTGATTCCAGCTTTGCTCATGGCATTGTTCACGGCCTGCGCAGCAAGTGCAGGCTGTGCCTGACGCCCCAATACAATGCTGGTGGCGACTTTCATTCTTTGGTGACGCCAGCGTTAGGTGGCAGGTAGTATTCTTTGGCCTGATATTCGCATAGGTCTTCTATGCAGCATTCTGCACACTTAGGTTTGCGTGCAGTGCAGACATAGCGCCCATGTAAAATAAGCAGATGATGCGCATCCTGCATGAACTCTGCCGGAATGGTTTTAATGTATTTTTTTTCTACATCCAGCACGGTTTTGCCTGTAGCGAGCTTGATGCGGTTGCCCAGCCTAAATAAATGCGTATCCACAGCGATGGTAGGTTCACCAAATGCTGTATTTAACACCACGTTGGCAGTTTTACGGCCAACGCCTGGCAACGCCTCTAATGCGCTGCGCGAATGTGGCACTTGCGATTGGTGTTTTTGTATCAATATTTGGCAGGTAGCTAATACATTTTTGGCTTTAGAGTGGTACAAGCCGATGGTTTTAATGTAATGCTCTAAATTTTCAAGTCCCAATGCCAAAATGCTTTCTGGCGTGTTGGCGATAGGAAAAAGCTTATCTGTGGCTAGATTCACGCTCTTATCCGTGGCCTGTGCTGACAGCATTACCGCAATCAGCAATTCAAAAGTCGTGCTGTAATTTAGTTCTGTGGCTGGATTAGGGATGGCTAACTTTAAGCGTTTAAATATCTCTAAGCGTTTTTCTGCATTCATAGGTTGTATTGACAGGTTAGGGGTGGAGCGCTGGTTGCAGTGCAGATGTAGTTGTATGCTCGTCAGCTGATTTTGCTTTGTTTCTAATATCCATCCAATTACGTGCCGCAATCAACATGCCTAGGCCTAGAAATGCCCCTGGTGGTAACACTGCCAATAAGAACCCGTGATAATCCGGGATGATCGTGAGTACAAACTGTTTGGCTGCTGGGCCAAACACAAGGTCTAGGCCTGAGAATAAGGTACCTTTACCTACAAGTTCGCGCATCCCGCCTAACAATCCTAATACTAAGGTTAAGCCTATCCCCATCATAAATCCGTCTAGAATCGATGGTATTGGCGCATTTTTGGCAGCAAATGACTCAACGCGTGCTAATACGATGCAATTTACTACAATTAATGGGATAAATATCCCCAGCACTTTATGCAGTGGGTGTGCAAACGCATTGATCGATAAATCAATCACAGTGACTAACGCTGCAATCACTAAAATAAATACAGGTACGCGAATTTCGTTGGGAACATATTTACGCACAGGGGAAATGGTGCCATTGGCTGCCGCCATGACCAATACTGTTGCTAAGCCAAGGCTGACTCCGTTGACGACACTAGTGGTGACGGCCAGCGTTGGGCACAAGCCCAATAATTGCACTACGCCCGGGTTTTGCTTCCAGATCCCATTCAGGGTAATTTCTTTATAGATGCTCATGTCGCGTCCTTACTTTGCGCTACTTTATCTGCAGTTTTGTTTTCTAATAACAAGAGTTTGTTTTCATTAAAAAACTGCAATGCCTTAGCCACTGCTTTAACGACCGCGCGCGGTGTAATTGTAGCACCTGCCATGTATTCGAACTTGCCGCCATCTTTAACCACCGCCCAATCTTTGGCAACGGTTTTAGTTAAAGATTCATTGCTAAACTGTGTGATCCAGGTATTGCGTTCAATTTCTATATAATCACCAAGTCCCGGTGTTTCTTTGTGTGCGAGCACGCGTACGCCGCTGATAGCGCCATCTGCACGGATGGCCAGCAATAGCTTAATGTCACCAGCGTAACCATCGTGTGCAATTGCCTCTAGGATGACGCCCACAGTTTCATCTCCTAATTTGGCAATATTGGCTTTACTAGGAACACGGTTCCCCAGTAGGGGGTTAGGCGGGATAGTAAGTTCTGTCTTCAGTAGATTATTGTTGTAAGTGTTATGCGGCAAAATCTGCGAAAACAGAGCCAGGCGTGCCTCGGCTTCACTTGCCTCTATTGGCGCGCGCGTGATGATGAATATATAAGCAAGTATGGCCGTTCCCACTAGCGCAAATGCAGTGAGCGTGCCTGCTGTTTTAATGGCGTGTTTAATAATGGTTTCTGACATTCTTCAGCCTGTTGATGATGAATTAACGCTTATGCCCAAATACACGCGGCTGGGTGTGCGCATCAATCAGTGGCACGCACATATTCATGATTAATACTGCAAATGCAACGCCATCTGGATAGCCACCATATACGCGAATTAAATAAGTGAGTACACCTGCACCTGCCGCAAAGTATAGTTTGCCTTTAGGTGTGGTTGGGCCGCTGACCGGATCGGTAATAATAAAGAACGCGCCCAGCATGGTAGCACCAGCCATTAAATGCAGGCCAGGGCCGGCAAATTGGCTAGGTTGCGCGATATTAAAAATAAAGGAAATGAACGCTAGGGCTGCGATAAATGCCGTGGGTAAATGCCAGGAGATAATGCGTTGCTGCACTAAATATAGGCCGCCGAGCAAATACGCCGCAGTGACCCACTCCCCTCCTTTTGCACCAAAATGACCAAAAATGGATGCTTGTGAAATGGTGGTTACTTCTTGCTGCAGCATGCGCTGAGTTTTAAGGTAGTCCAGCGGTGTGGCCGAGGTCACGGCATCCAGTGGCACGCCAGTGGGCAGTATGTTGCCAAAAATTAATCTAAATTGTTCAGTCCATGCTAATGGTGTTGTTGCCAGTGCTAGTGGCGCTGGCCATTTGGTCATGATTACCGGAAAGGAGATTAATAGTACAGCGTAGCCAACCATGGCTGGGTTAAACGGGTTGTAGCCTAATCCGCCGTAGAGTTGTTTAGCTATTGCAATCGCAAATAGTGTACCTACCACCACTAGCCACCATGGTGCGAGCGGTGGTAGTGCTAGTGCCAATAGCCATGCCGTTACCACAGCACTAAGGTCTGCTAGGCTAGGCGCTATCGGACGCTGTCTAATTTTTAAAATAGCAGCTTCGGTGATTAATGCGGTGATTGTGGCCAGCGTGAGCGAAATTAAAATACCACCGCCATAGACCCAAGTGTAAGCGATGATGCCCGGTACCAGCGCAAGCAGCACCTTGAGCATAATCATGCTTACGCTAGGTGCATCAGTGATGTAAGGTGAGCGGTTCAATCGTCGTATCCTAATAACAATAGAGTGGGTATAGTCATTAATCAGGTGCTTTACTTTTAATCATTTGTTGTGCTTTAGTGCGTATAGCTTCGATTTCATCGATTTCAGCTTTGACCTTGGCACTCAGGTTTTCTGTATTTTTAGGTGTAGCGCCAGTTTGCGCAGCAGCTAGCTTCTGCGCCTTGGCACGTTCAATCGCCGCGGCAATCAGTGCTTGCTTGTCTGCTTTGGCTTGCGCCTCATTAGTTGCCGATGTTGTGGCATCAGGCTTTGCCTCAGCTATATTAGGCAATGTGTTATCTGGAGTTGATTCAGCTTGTACTGGTAGGTCTGTGCCTGTTTTGGCTGCATCAATGTTGGCCGCCGCCAGCTTTAGTGCTTTTGCGCGCTCTACAGCTGCAGCAATTGCGGCTTTTTTCGCTTCAACAGCATCTGGATTGCTAGTGGTTTTTTCTGTTTCTGCTAGCTCTGGTTTAGCTTCGTTGTTTTTAGCGCTGGCTGCCCGTTCTGCATGTTTTTGCGCGCGTTCCAGTTTTTCGCGCTCAATGCGAGCTAGCCTAAAGTCATTGCGTTCACGTGCCAAATCTGCTGCTTCTTGGGCTTTGTCGAGGGCAATAATTTCACTTTTTGCGTAGCGGTAGTATTGCACGAGCGGGATATTGCTGGGGCAAACATAAGTGCAGCAACCACATTCGATGCAATCAAATAAGTTGTAATCTCGTGCTTTTTCAAAATTGTCAGACTTCGCAAACCAATACAGCTCTTGTGGCTGTAAATTAACTGGGCACGCGTCCGCGCAACGTGTGCAACGTATGCAGGGCTGAGCTGGCGGCGGCGGTGCAAACAAGGCTGGGCTAGCGGCAATAATGCAATTAGCAGCTTTGGTCACGGGCACATTGAGCGTAGGTAAGTCAAAACCCATCATGGGCCCGCCCATCACAAAGTGGGTGGTGTCTGGTTTTGCACCGCCGGCAGCAGCCATGAGTAATGGGATTGGTGTCCCTAACAAGACCTCAAAGTTCTGTGGGGTTGTGACATTGCCGGTGACAGTGACGATGCGGCTGACACTGGGCTCGCCAAAGGCGAAATAGCGATAAATCGCCAATACGGTTGCTACGTTAAATACTTGAATGCCGACTTCAGTTGAGCGTTTGTGATGCGGCACCTCTACGCCAAGTAATAAGTGAATGAGCCGGCGTGCATCGCCACTAGGGTAGAGAGTCGGCACGGTTGTCACAACTGCATTGGTCAGGCTTTGGCTAGCGCCAGCCATCGCCTGAGTGGCCTCAGGCTTGTTATCTTCAATACCGATGACGACTTTAGCCGCACCCAGTAGATGCTGGGCAATAGCTATTCCTTGAATGATTTCCTCAGCACGTTCACGCATGAGCATGTCATCACATGTAATGTAAGGCTCGCACTCCGCTGCATTGATAATCAGGGTGTGGATAGCTGATGACCTATCCTTACGCAGCTTAATATGTGTGGGGAATGTCGCACCACCTAAGCCCACGATGCCCGATGTACGTAAGCTGCTAATCAGTTCGCTGTGCGCAGTGTTTTTCCAGTCTATCGGTGTTAATGGTTTCCATTGATCTTTACCATCTGGTGTCAAAGTCACACACATGTCAGGCAAGCCGGACGGGTGCGGAATCACTGCTTCCTCAATAGCAGTAATGGTGCCGGAAGTCGGTGCATGGATGGCGGCAGATACTGTGCCTTCCGCCTCGGCAAGCATCTCCCCTTTTAAAACGTAATCGCCTACTTTAACTTTTAGTTTAGGAATGTAGCCCACATGCTGACGTAATGGTAGCGTGAGCGTCTGTGGAATCGGGAGTTGCGCAATCGGGCGTGTGGTTGATTCATATTTGTGACCATCCGGGTGCACGCCACCATGAAACTTATGTATATCATTTGCAGTGTTGGTAGCGAGGTTTTTAATCAGCTTGCTGGCAAATTGAATAATGGTATTCATGAAGGCACCTTGCCGGAATCTACAGGCAATGCCTTGATGGGGAACACTGGATACTTCCACTTCCAGTTATCAGGCGTTTCAGCCAGCGCTACCATGCTAATGCAGTCTACCGGGCAGGGTGCCAAACATAGCTCGCAGCCAGTGCATTCTGATGCAATAATCGTATGCATGTGTTTAGCCGCACCTAAGATGGCATCGACTGGGCACGCTTGTATGCATAAAGTGCAGCCAATACAAGTGGCCTCATCAATGAAGGCGACAGACTTGGGTTTAGGCAAGCCGTGCTCCGCGTTGAGGGGTTTATACTCGACGCCCAGCAAATCAGCCAGCGCATGCACACCGGCGTCACCGCCTGGCGGGCATTGGTTAATATCTGCTTCACCATTGGCGATGGCGGTAGCGTATGGCTTGCAGCCGGGGTAGCCACATTGGCCGCATTGTGTTTGAGGCAGAATGGCATCTATACGTGCCACCACTGGGTCGCCCTCTACTTTAAAAAGTAATGCCGCAATGCCTAACAAGGCACCCAGCACTAAGGCTAGCCCAAGCATGACGTAGATGGAGGTTAATAACATATCGCTTTTTGATTATCTTTAAATAAAGTGGCTAATATTTTAGTAGTTCTTTATGTTGTTTAACGAGGTTTGGCGACACCCAAATCTTTTAATACAATGTTTTTTAGCGGCTGAAGATTGAGTGCTTAAGTCTAGTATTTATCTTTGAGTCTAGTATTTATCTAGGCCCATAAATCCCATAAATGCCAAGCTCATTAATGCAGCGGTAATCATCCCGATAGCCGAACCTTTAAATGCAGCAGGCACGTCTGCACCTTCTAATCGTTCTCGCATGGACGCAAACAGGATCAGCACCAATGAAAAACCAAGTGCGCCACCTAGCCCAAAGAACAGTGATTCTAAAAAGCTATGGCTTGCTTGTGCATTGAGGAGTGGAATGCCAAGCACCGCGCAGTTTGTGGTGATTAACGGTAGAAAGATGCCTAAGCCTTGGTGTAGGGTAGGGAAGTTCTTTTCCATGACCATTTCTGTTAGCTGCACAACGCCAGCAATAATCACAATGAAAGATAGTGTGCGCAGATAAAACAGGCCATTCGGTTCTAGCAGGTAGTGATTGATGCCCCAGCTTGTCATTGAGCCCACGCTTAACACCAGCGCAGTGGCACCTGCCATTCCGATAGACGCTTCTAATTTTTTAGAAACACCCATGAATGGGCACAAGCCCAAAATCTTTACTAGCACGATGTTGTTTACAAACACGGTGCCAATCAAAATCATGATGTAATGATGAAAATCGAAAGTCATATTTTAAATATGGGTTTCAGCGATAATTTTTTAGATTATACAGCGTTTGTTACGGTGTAAATCAGTTAAGGACGCACTTGAGTTAAGTGTTTGATATATAAATGCTGTCATAAGTTTTGACTATCATTGAGTTGGCTGCAGGTTGATACTGGTAGTGGTAATCTACCTATGTGATTTAGTGCTGCAAGTGCGATAAGCTTTACGATTGGCGACGTCTGCTGAAAAGATGCTGGCGAATGTTTCTATAAAATCATCGTCAAATGGAAATTGTGCGTAATAAATACAGAAAATTATGAAACATTCAGGTTAAAATATAACATTATGAATCAGGTAGATTTCCTATGTTGCAAGGCAGTTTAGTTGCTATTGTTTCGCCCATGTTTGAAGATGGGCGTTTAGATATCCCATCTTTAAAAACATTGATTGATTTTCATATTGATCAAGGCTCGGATGGTATTGTGATTGTTGGCACTACGGGGGAGTCACCTACTGTAGATTTTGATGAGCATTGTTTGCTGATTGAAACAGCCGTGGCCCAAGTGGCTGGCCGCGTGCCAGTGATTGCGGGTACAGGCGCTAACTCAACCAAAGAAGCTATTGTGCTGACACAAAAGGCAAAAGAGCTGGGCGCTGATGCTTGTCTTTTGGTTGCACCTTATTACAACAAGCCAACACAAGAGGGTTTGTACCAGCATTTTAAAGCTGTGGCAGATGCTGTAGCTATTCCACAAATTCTGTATAACGTACCTGGTCGTACGGGTTGTGATATCAGCAATGACACGGTGCTGCGCTTAGCCACCCATGCCAATATTGTAGGTATCAAAGATGCGACAGGTGGTATTGAGCGTGGAACTGACTTGTTATTACGTGCTCCAAAAGAGTTCGCTATTTACAGTGGTGATGATGCAACCGCATTGTCTTTAATGTTGTTAGGTGGGCATGGCGTGATTTCAGTCACCGCCAACGTTGCGCCTAAGTTGATGCACGACATGTGTGTGTCTGCGTTGGCTGGAGATGTAAAAGTCGCACGTGAAATCAATGCCAAACTGTTCGGTTTACATCAGAAGTTGTTTGTAGAGGCGAACCCAATCCCGGTTAAATGGGTATTGGCACAGATGGGCATGATTAAAACTGGCATTCGATTGCCAATGGTTAATTTATCAGCTCAGTATCATGAAGTATTGCGCAAGGCTTGTGAGCCTGCACAAATTCTATAACGAACAATAGAGTTCTACACGAGGTTTGAATGAAACAAGTTAATTTCAACGCAGGCGTTTATCGTCTAGGCGTGTTGCGTAAAGCAAAGTCTTTAGTGCTACCTTTGTTTTTAATGGCAAGTTTAAGTGCTTGTGATTCTATTCCTTTTATTGATACAAAATCAGATTACAAAGGCGCAGGCCGTTCACGCCCATTGGAAGTGCCGCCTGATTTAACCGCAAGTCCAGTGAGTGATGCCTATGCCGTGCCAGGTAGCGCAAGTTACTCTAGTTATAGCCAAGCGCAAGAGGGGCAAGAAGTCGGTGTTGAGAAAGTGCTGCAAAACCCTGATGGTGTACGCATGGAAAAGTCAGGCACACAGCGCTGGTTGGTGGTAAATGCGCCAGCTGACAAAATATGGCCGGTGATTCGTGACTTCTGGACCGACATGGGCTTTGCTGTACGTGTAGAGAACCCACAGATTGGCGTGATGGAAACAGAGTGGATTGATGCTGAAGCACTGAAAAAAGATGAATCAGGCAACGCTTTAGATAAGTTTGACAAATGGCTGGATAAATTATCTGGGTTTGCTGATAAGAGAAAATTCCGTACACGTTTGGAGCATGGTAACGATACTGGCACAACTGAGATTTATATGACGCACCGTTCAGTGGTTGGTGCGCCAGACGACGGTAAAACCCGCATTAGAACCCAATTGGGTGAAATTGAAACCGGTTACAAAGCCGAAGCGGCAACTAACCCTAGAGGTGATGCGTTCGATGCGGAGCTTGATGCTGAGCTATTGCGCCGCTTGATGGTGAAGTTAGGGGTAGAAGAGAAAAAATCGCAAACGATTCTTGCTGATGCAACAGCTGCTAAACATGCCGAGGTGGTGAAGGAGGCTGACGGTAGTGCTAGATTGTTGCTGACTGACCAGTTTGACCGTGCATGGCGTCGTGTAGGGTTGGCTCTAGACCGCGTTGGCTTTGTAATCGAAGACAGAGATCGCTCTAATGGCCTTTTCTTTGTGCGCTATGCTGATGTAGATATTGATGATGCACCTAAGAAAAAGAAAGGCTTGATCGAGAGCATTAAATTCTGGGGTGATGACGAAGAGAAAAAGCCTGAGTCAGTCGCTAAAAAAGAAGATAAAAGCATCGTAGATAGCTTAAAGTTCTGGGGTAGTGACGACAAACAAAAGGCGAATCGCGATCGTCAATACCGCATCAAAGTGAGTGACGGTGATAACGGTGCAGTGGTGACCGTGGTTGATACCGAAGGTGCACGCGTGCGTACCACAACGGCAAATAGAATTATTGCCCTGATGTATGAGCAGTTACGCTAACTAAATATAAGGCGGCTTATTGGCCGCCTTTTTTGTTGGTGATGCGGCAAGTTTTAGGGTAAGAATAGGGCTACCGCTATTTGCCATGATTTGTAGTTCTTGGATTTATATGTTCTCAGGCTTTTACTTTCTTAATAGCTTGGCTAACTTACCTTTGTTTATTGTCAGTTTATAGAAGAGAGATCAAAGATGCGCTTTGCTTCGCTCGGAAGTGGCAGCGCTGGCAATGCGCTAGTGGTTGAGGTCAATAACACGCGCTTGATGCTGGACTGTGGCTTTAGCATTAAGGAAACCACCAGTAGACTGGCACGTTTGAATTTAAAGCCTGAAGATCTGGCCGGCATTGTCATTACGCACGAGCATGACGATCACGCTGGCGGCGCTTTTAAGTTTGCGGCTAAGCATCACATCCCCGTTTGGCTCACCTATGGCACACTCAAAATGGCCGAGCGATATTTTCCGAATCAGCACGACCTGCAACTTAATGTGATTGATAGTCACACGCCATTTAACGTGGCTGATATTGAAGTGTGCCCATACCCTGTCCCGCATGATGCGCGTGAGCCAGTGCAGTGTGTATTTGGTGATGGTCAGCATCGCCTAGGGGTGCTGACAGACGTTGGGCGTACTACCTTGCATATTGAGCAGCAGTTGAGCGGTTGTGATGCGCTGGTGCTGGAATGTAATCACGATAGCGCTATGCTACGCAATGGACCATATGCCGCCTCTTTAAAAAAGCGGGTAGGGGGTGAATGGGGGCATTTGGAGAACTCAGCCTCAGCTGATTTGCTCGCGAAGTTAGATCGTTCCAAATTGCAGCATCTGCTAGCTGCGCACCTAAGCGCAAAAAATAATACGCCGTTGCTTGCGAAATCTGCGTTAGCAGGGGTTGCTGACTGTGCGCTGGATTGGATTGGTGTTGCTGATCAGGCCTTGGGATTTGACTGGCGTCAAATTAGCTAGTTTGCCTGGTGAATAAAGCTGATGCTAATTGCTGAGGTTCAGTGCTCAGACGTAAAAAAGCCGACTTGCGTCGGCTTTTTTAATAACTATTGATTAAACAATAAATTATTTTGCAGCTTCAGCAGGAGCAGCTTCAGCAGCTGGTGCAGTTTCAGCAGCTGGTGCTTCAGCAGCAGGAGCAGCTTCAGCAGCTGGTGCTTCAGCAGGAGCAGCTTCAGCAGCTGGTGCTTCAACAGCAGGAGCTTCAACAGCAGGAGCTTCAGCAGCTTTTTCACCACAAGCAGTAACAGCAAGAGCTAACAATGCAGCTAACAAAACAGAACGTGTCATTTTAAATTTCCTTATGAGTTTAACTGGTTAAAAAACTGTTTTCGATACTACTTAAAAAGTGACTAATAACTATATCGAGTGGCGCAAATTCTAGCAGGAATTAAAAAAAAAAACACTACATTTCAAATATTAAGCTGAAATATAGTAAAAAAGTTCCCGCTTTCGTATAGCTTACCTGAAAATGATTATTCAACACGAATAAAAAGCTGGTTATTTTGGGAAGATTGCCCGCTACTGCTGGCCAATATCGCGCGACTCACCTCATCTTTGTCTTGCATCATGCCACCTAGATTGACCCACTCACCACGTTGTGCCCGTACTGTAGACGAGAGTTGCTCAAACTCTATGCGACCATTCTGCTGCAAGCTAGAAAATGTCGGGGTGATTTCAAGCTCAACTTGGCTGCCTATGCTACGAGCGCGCACTGTAAAACCTGTGCCAATATCTACAAATTCCGTACTGACTTGCCTAACTGCGTAGCGGCGAGTGAGCATTACCCATTCACTGGTGTAGGGAATGGATTCACCGACACTGATATAGGCAGGTGCGCCATCTGTAACCCGAATAAACTGTTGGCTACTTTGTCGTGAGCTGGTTTGGTTATCTTCTAGGCCTATTTGGATGCCATCCCTGCCGCTTCTAGCATCATTTTCCGTCTGTATGGCGACATTGCCAATGCGGGTGCGGCCTTTTACTGTAGTGTTACGACTAGTGCCTGTAACGTTATTCTGGCGCTTTACGCTAATGGTGAAATTTTCTCGTGCAGTGTCTAGTGTGGCAATGGTTTGCTCAACTTCGGCCATCGTTTTGCTATCGGTGCGGACGATAAGCTGGTTTTGTATGGCGGATGCTGTTCCATGGTTGCCAATGACAGCTTGTATCGTTGGTAGCACCTCTTCCGCAAAGCGATGCTGCAGGGTGAAAATTTTGAAGTCATTAGCGGCATGGCTTTGCAGCGTGAGGCTTAATGCCAATAACAGCCATAGCCAGCGATTTTTTATCAATAGTCGTATCATGTTGATGCCCTATAACCCTAATGGTGTGATGCTTACTGTGTCTTGGATTGCCTCTGTCAGTTCCTCAAATCTGGTGTGAAGTGCTTTAACCGTTGCGACGTCATCATAAGCATACTTAAATCGTGCTTGGTCGATATGTATGCGCTTAATGTAGTGTTTGCCATCCGCCAGAATAAAACAGTCTTTCGCATGCTTTGCGGACTGGTTGGTGACATGTACACTCATTTTGTGCCCAAAGGTTTTAAGCAGATTAAGTAGCCTAGGGCATTTATCTTGGAAATGAGCGCTATCTTGCAGAATAATCGATACACGGCTGGTAATCTGCTGGCTTAAGAGTTGTTGTAACAACTCATAGGTAGCCAAGCTGGAGAATTCACCTCGCTTTAAATCTTGGTCAAAGATTAAAAGCTCATGCTCTGCACTTTGTATAATGAGTTGCATGGCCTCGTTATACAAATGCTCTCCTACCATGATTTTATCCGGCATTAATATGCTGTCCATGATGTTAATAATACGCGCTATGCTTAATTGAAGTAAAGGTAACCAGCCAGATACCATGCATGTAATTGCTCAATGATTGTGGTCTCTATCTCGCCTGCTTGTTTAATATCGTCGCTAGTCAATTTACGATAATCGGCCAGTGCGGTGAGTAACTTTGCTGACCCGCCTGTCGCCGCAATAGATTCACCGTTTAAATAAAAATACTGCGCAGAAAACAGCATTTGGCTTTTTAAATCTAGGCAGATACCTTGCTGCAGCAGGTTTTCATGGAATTTACGTAAAGATATTTTTTTGTTTGGATTAAAAAACACGTCAACTTTAGGTTCGGACAAGTAAGACCCTAAGAAATCTGCCACATGCTGATCTGACCATTGAATAGTTTTTAAAATATCGGCTACTTTGCTAATCATCTCGCCGCCAATTTCGGCTGGGTGTTCTTGTAGAGTTAAATCGGCATCTTGATAGATACCAGGCAAGGCGTTTGCATCTTTATTGAGTTTATCTTGCAAAAAGCCAAGAAACTCTGTGGCTAGTTCTTGCACTTTGGGTGCTCTAAACCCAATGGAGTAGGTCATGCAGTCCGTATTGCCATCTGTCACGGCGATGCCCCAATGTGCTAAGTGTGGCGGTAAATAGAGCAAGTCGCCGGATTCCACTAGCCACTCTTGTGCAGTATCAAAGTTTTTTAAAATGCGTAATGGTGCGCCTTCGACCAAACTTAAATCGGTTTGCTCGCTAATACGCCATAGCCGCTTGCCTTGGCCTTGCAGTAAGAATACGTCATAGCTATCAAAATGCGGCCCTACACCACCGCCATCCGGTGCGTAGCTCACCATTAGGTCATCTAGCCTCGCATGTGGAATAAAATTAAATTGGCTCAGCAGTTCAGCGGCTTCATGTAAGTGATGATTCACACTCTGTACCAGCAAGGTCCAGCGGTGCTTAGGGTCTGGTTTTTCAGGAAGGTTCGCGAAGTCACTTTCATCAAATGGACCATGACTTGCATGCCATTTTCCTTTAATTTCCTCCACGATGCGGGATTGAACCTCTTCTTCGCAAGCTAGCCCTGCTAGCTCATCTGGGCTCAATAGTCCCTTAAATTCTGGAATGGCATTTTTAATCAGTAAAGGTTTTTTATGCCAATAGTGTTCTAAAAATTCGCTGGCAGTGATACCGCCTAGTAGCTGTAGTGGTTGGTTAAGATTATGCATGTGCTTGATTGATTAATAGTTCAGTGAATAATTATGCCATTGCATTACTATACAGGTGAGTATATATTAGTGAAAAAGTGTAAAAATTAAATCAATCTGTTGCAATCTAATATCACGAATCATCGCTATATTATTTTTTAAGGATTATTAATGATGAGCGCTCCTACTGACTCTTCTGTTCAAACCTTTCATGGCGGATGTCCGCATGATTGTCCAGACACCTGCTCAATGGTGTACACGGTTAAAGATAAAAAACTCATTTCAGTGACGGGTAATAAATCTCACCCTATGACGCGTGGCGGCTTGTGTGTGAAATTAAAAGATTACGAAAAGCGTCATTATCACCCAGACCGTTTGCTCTACCCGCTAAAACGTATCGGCACCAAGGGTAGTAAGCAATTCAAGCGTATCTCTTGGGATGAGGCCTTGGATGAGATTACAAATAAGTGGAAAGCGATTATTGATACAGACGGGCCGCACGCCATCATGCCAAATAGTTACTTAGGTAACCAAGGTTTGGTGCATGGGCTCAATGGTGGTGATGCATTTTTTAATCGTATGGGTGCAACGGTGTGTGAGCGTACTTTCTGTGGCGAAGGCTCATGTACAGCCTGGCTGCTGACGGTAGGGCCTACAGCAGGAGTAGACCCAGAAAGCTTTGCGCACGCTAAGTATATTGTGATCTGGGCTTGTAACTCAGTGAGTACTAACTTACACCACTGGCACATCATTCATGAGGCACAAAAACGAGGTGCTAAAGTGGTGGTAGTGGACTCTTATGCCTCTAAAACGGCCAAAGAGGCAGATTGGCATATTGCGCCTAAACCGGGTACTGATGGTGCCTTAGCGATGGCAATGATGCATGTGATTATTAGTGAAGGCTTAACAGACCAAGACTACATCGATCATTACACCATAGGTTATCAAGAGTTAGCCGAACGTGCTAAAACCAGAACGCCAGAGTGGGCTGCAGAAATCACCGGCATCTCCGCTGATGATATTAGAAAGTTTGCTCGTGAATATGCGACCACACCGCCAGCCGTAATCCGCCTAGGCGTTGCGCTAGAAAGAAGTTACGGTGGTAGCCAAGCCATTCGTGCTGTCACAAGTTTGCCTGCACTTATTGGCGCATGGCGCCATGTGGGTGGCGGTGCACTACAGTTTCCGGTATGGGAGCATCCATATAAATTCGATGTGATTTCCCGCCCAGATCTAATTCCCGAAGGAACCCCTGTAGTCAATAACCTGCAACTAGGGCGGGCGCTTACAGGTGAACTAGATCTTAAAACACCGATTAAATCGATGATGGTGTGGAACACCAACCCACTCACTCAAGCACCGGAAACGGACAAAATAGTCAAAGGCCTGGAGCGTGAGGCCCTATTCTTGGTAGTGGCTGAGCACTTTATGTCCGACACTGCTGCCTACGCGGATATTATCTTGCCAGCTGCGATGGGCGCTGAGATGGAGGATATGGTGCTCTCATGGGGGCATTTGTACCTGACTTACAATCAAAAATGCATAGATCCACCAGGGGAAGCGCTTCCAAATAATGAGATATTTAGACAGCTAGCCAAGCGCATGGGTTACACCGATGCTAATTTCCAGTGGAATGATACTGAGTGCTTAGAGAATTATGTAGATTGGGATTCACCTACCTGTGACGGTATCGATTTAGATTATTTACGGCAACACGGCTTTGCACGTTTAAAGGCGTTTGGTGATAAAGATACGCGCGCGCGCCATGCAAAAGGTGAGTTTCCTACGCCTAGTGGCAAGTGCCATTTCTTAGTGGAAGGGGCAAAAAACTTTGTGGCAGGGCCTTTCCGCCAAATGTATGATGGTTTCCAACCGGGCGAAGATTTAGATAGCCTGCCAGACTATGTGCCATCACGTGAAACGCCGGCAACCAACCCTGAACTTGCCGCCAAGTATCCTTTGAATATAATTTCACCTAAGAGTCATGGCTTTCTAAACTCATGCTATGCCAATGTCACAGAAAAAATTAAGGGTCAAGGCGAGCAGTTTGTAATGATTAATCAGCTAGATGCTACAGCGCGCAATATTAAAGCAGGTGATGTCGTAAAAGTGTTCAACGACCGTGGTGCATTTGAAGGTGTGGCGAGAATTTCAGACGATGTTAACGCTGGGATTGTGGTAGCGACACTAGGTTATTGGCGGCAGTTGAATAATGGGACGGTGAACTGTATTAGTTCGGCTGAGTTTGGGGATATGGGGCACTCCACTACCTTTAGTGATAATTTGGTGGAAGTGGCGTTGGGGTAAGCTAGTGGCGTAAAAATAGCTCCATTAGTTGGCAGTGTATAGCTCTCATATTTTGCAAGGAGCACACACCTTGATTTTGGGGATGTTCAAGAATGCAGTAAAATCATGTTATGAATATTTACTCGCTTGCTCGTCCTTTATTATTTCAGTTTGATGCTGAATCTGTTCACGATTTTACTTTAAAAAGCTTAAAAACCGCCGAGCGGTTAGGCGTTCTAAAGTTGTGTGCATCCCCGCCTGTTTGTCAGCCTCGCACAGTGATGGGCATTACCTTTCCTAATGCAGTTGGTTTGGCGGCTGGCTTAGATAAAAATGCAGCGGTGATTGATGGGATGGCTGCCTTAGGTTTTGGCTTTATTGAAGTCGGCACTGTTACACCAAGACCGCAGCCTGGTAATCCTAAGCCACGCTTATTCCGTGTGTCTGAAGCACAAGGCATCGTTAATCGCTTTGGCTTTAATAACCTAGGTGTAGATAACCTGATAGCAAATGTGAAGGCGTCTAAGTACAAAGGCGTGCTTGGCATTAATATCGGTAAAAACTTTGATACACCCAATGAAAATGCGGTGAGTGATTATTTGATTTGTATGCGTAAAGTATATGCGTATGCTAGCTATATCACGGTGAACATTTCTTCACCAAATACAAAAAACCTGCGTGCGCTACAAGAAAAAGAGGCGTTGTCTGACTTGCTGGCAACATTAAAAGCCGAGCAGTTAAAGCTTGCTGAACAGCATGGCCGGTATGTGCCAATCGCTTTAAAAATAGCGCCAGATTTAGAGCTGGCACAAGTCAATGAAATTGCAGATTTGCTCATGACGCATAAAATTGATGGTGTGATTGCCACCAATACCACGCTCTCGCGTGATGCGGTACAAGGCATGCAAAACGCGGCAGAAACTGGTGGCTTGTCTGGTGCGCCAGTGCGAGATAAATCTACAGTAGTGATTCAGCAGTTATCGCAGCGCCTGCAAGGCGCGTTACCGATTATTGGGGTAGGCGGTATTTTAAGTGGTGCTGATGCGGTAGAGAAAATTGCGGCCGGTGCGAGCTTAGTGCAGTTGTACAGTGGTTTAATCTATAAAGGCCCGCAGCTTATTCGTGACGTAGCGCAGGCATTGGGCTAATTTCCGTTTTCTGTCGATGACCCTGCCGATTTTATATTCGTATCGCCGTTGTCCTTATGCCATGCGTGCCCGCATGGCATTAAAGTATGCCGGTATTGCAGTAGAAATACGCGAGATATCATTGCGTGATAAACCTGCGCATTTGCTCGAAGTTTCACCTAAGGGTACCGTCCCTGTATTAGTGACAGCCCATGGTGCGGTATTTGAACAAAGCTTGGATATCATGCATTGGGCATTGCAACAAAACGATCCAGACGGCTGGCTCTCGGCAGACGTAGCGCAAACACAACAGCTCATTACTGAGAACGATACCAGTTTTAAGCAGGCTTTAGATCGCTATAAGTACGCGATACGCTTTCCTGAGCAAGCGATGGAGGACTATCGTTCACTTGGTGAGGTGTATTTAGCCAAGCTGGAGCAGAAGCTAAGCCAAACAGCCTTTTTGATGGGAGCTAAGCTGACCTTAGCCGATATTGCTATCTTTCCATTTATTCGCCAATTTTCTGCGGTAGATGCTGCGTGGTTTGAGTACGCAAGCTATCCTAAGTTAAAGGCATGGCTTGATTTGATGCTGTCGTCTGTGCTGTTTAATAGCATTATGGAGAAGCATCCGGTCTACGCTGCGCCCTAAGTCAGTTGGCTATCAATCGCCAACGTTTAGTTCGACTCTGTTTTCCAGTGCGGTAGGCGCCATTCAAAATAAATCGCCAAGATACGTAATATCGTCATCAAGGCAGCAGGAATAAAGATACAAAGCCAGGATGCCAGATTGAGCTGGTTAAGCAAACACACCAGCAAGCCACCTAAAAACGCAATCACCGCATATGGCTGGTAATCACTGAAAGCTTTGGGGATTTCGTCGCAAAAAATATCTCGTAATACACCTCCAAACACCGCAGTCATTACCCCCATTAAGGTACAAACAATCACAGGCAGTTGCTGCTGTAATGCGATTTGTGTGCCTAGTGCGGCATATAAACCTAAGCCTAATGCATCGGGGATGAGAATGGCGCGCTCGGTAAGTTGTATATGTTTATTGCGCATGAACAACATGGCCAGCATACATACGCATAACATGAGCCATATCCAGTTGGCATGATCAACCCAGAAGAAGGGGCGCCGATCAAGCAGTACGTCGCGTAAAGTGCCGCCACCAAAGGCCGCCACCCCGGTGACGACAAACACGCCAAAGGCATCTAGCTTTTTTCTAGCGCCAGCAACCAGCCCAGAAAGCGCAAAAGCTGAGGTGGCAAAAATCTCAATAGCCACTTGTAGCGTGGATGCAGTGACATCAACCATGGCTTAATACCTTAATAACAAGTGGGTGACTGTTTGCTTACTCAACAATACAACAGCATCGTGCGTTGCAGCACGATGCTGGTCAGCAAACAGCCAGTGAGATTTAAGTGGTTGCTAAGTCTTTAGCTTCGTTCTGATTATTTTCTTCAAAGATGAGTTTTACTTCGTCTTTGTCATCAATATCCACATGTACACTGCCGCCATTAGCCAGTTTGCCAAATAGCAATTCATCAGCCAGCGCTTTACGGATAGTGTCTTGTATCAGCCTTGCCATTGGGCGAGCACCCATTTGTGGATCAAACCCTTTTTTGCCGAGGTAGGTCTTGAGAGCATCACTAAATGTTGCCTCAACTTTTTTCTCATGCAACTGGTCTTCCAACTGAATCAGGAATTTATCCACAACGCGGATAATGATGTCGTGCGATAGCGCTGTGAATGAAACGGTAGCATCCAACCTGTTACGGAACTCTGGAGAGAATAAGCGTTTGATATCAGCCTGTTCATCACCAGCTTGTTTCGCAGTGGTAAAGCCCATGTTGGATTTAGATAAACTCTCAGCACCAGCATTGGTAGTCATAATGATGGTAACGTTTCTAAAGTCAGCTTTGCGGCCATTGTTATCTGTGAGCGTACCGTGATCCATCACTTGCAATAAGATGTTAAAAATATCTGGATGCGCTTTTTCAATTTCATCTAATAGCAATACGCAGTACGGATGCTTCGTAATCGCCTCTGTCATTAGGCCACCTTGTTCAAACCCTACATAGCCTGGAGGCGCACCAATCAGGCGTGAAACCGCATGGCGCTCCATGTATTCGCTCATGTCAAAACGAATCAGCTCAATACCCATAATATAAGCTAATTGCTTGGCGACTTCTGTTTTACCCACACCAGTTGGGCCGCTGAACAGGAAGCTACCAATAGGTTTGTTATTTTGCCCCAAGCCGCTACGTGCCATTTTAACGGCAGAAGATAGCGCTTCAATGGCTTTGTCTTGACCAAATACCACGGCTTTCAAGTCGCGCTCTAGTGTTTTTAGCGCGTTGCGGTCGTCTGAAGAAATGTTTTTGGGCGGAATACGTGCCACTTTGGCAATAATGTCTTCAATTTCTTTATTGCCAATGACTTTCTTCTGTTTCGATTTTGGCAAGATGCGTTGTGCCGCGCCCGCCTCATCAATCACATCAATCGCTTTATCTGGCAGGTGACGGTCATTGATATATTTAGCAGACAACTCTGCCGCTGTGGTGAGCGCCGCCGCTGTGTATTTCACGCTATGATGCGTTTCAAAGCGTGATTTAAGCCCTTTGAGGATCTCAATTGTCTCAGCTACGCTAGGTTCTACTACATCTACCTTTTGGAAGCGGCGAGATAGCGCGTGGTCTTTTTCAAAGATACCGCGATACTCTTGGTAAGTGGTTGCACCTATGCATTTAAGTGAGCCATTAGATAATGCCGGTTTCAGTAAATTACTTGCATCCAATGTGCCGCCACTGGCAGAGCCTGCGCCAATCAGTGTGTGAATCTCATCAATAAACAAAATCGCGTCAGGTTTTTCTTCCAACTGTTTCATTACCGCTTTTAAGCGCTGTTCAAAGTCGCCACGGTATTTAGTGCCGGCAAGCAAGGCACCCATGTCGAGTGAGTACACCACTGCGTTGGCAAGTACGTCTGGAATATCTTTTTCTACAATACGGCGAGCCAGACCTTCAGCAATCGCCGTTTTACCAACGCCAGCTTCACCTACCAGTAATGGGTTGTTTTTGCGGCGGCGGCATAAGGTCTGTACCACGCGCTCCAGTTCAGATGCGCGGCCGATCAGCGGGTCTATTTTCCCAGCGACAACCTGTAAGTTCAGGTTGAGGGTGTAGTTCTCAAGTGCGCCATTCGGCGCGGCCTCTGGCTCGGCTTCTTGCTCACCACCTTCTGGTTTAGCAGTTTCACCGATTTTTGAAACGCCATGTGAAATGAAGTTGACAATGTCTAGGCGAGTAATGCCTTGCTGATGCAAGAAGAATACCGCGTGTGAATCTTTTTCACCAAAAATGGCTACGAGCACGTTCGCGCCCGTCACTTCTTTTTTACCTGAGGACTGTACATGCAACATAGCGCGCTGGATTACACGTTGGAAGCCCAGTGTTGGTTGCGTATCCACATCATCCTGCCCAATCACGGTTGGGGTGTGTTCTTCAATGTACTGGTTTAACTCGGTACGTAATGTCTCTAATTTTGCGCCGCAGGCACGCAAAACCTCTGCCGCGGTTGGATTATCAATCATTGCGAGCAGCAAATGCTCAACCGTGATGAGCTCGTGGCGTTTTTGTCTTGCGTCCATAAACGCCATGTGCAAACTAACTTCTAATTCCTGCGCTATCATCTCGGTACCTAACTTTCTATTATGTATCTCGCCTACATTTATGCCATTTCAATGATGCACTGCAATGGATGTTGCGATTGCCTTGCATAGCTCACTACTTGATTCATCTTTGTTTCTGCAATGTCTTGTGGGTAAATGCCGCATATACCAGCACCCTCAGTATGTACTTTGAGCATAATTTGCGTTGCTTGTTCACGACTCTTGTTAAAAAAACGCTCAATTACTTCAACAACGAACTCCATTGGGGTGTAGTCGTCATTTAACAGTAGCACTTTAAACATGGGGGGTAATTTTGGTTTTGCAACCTCAGGCTTAAGTGCAATGTCATTTTCGTGCGGTTTATTTGCCATAGTATGAGTCTATTTTGAGCCAAACTGAAAAAAATTCAAGTGTAATTTGGTGTATCTTCAAGAGATATTGTTGCGAACAGGCAATCAGTGACTGCTTAGGCTAAGGGAAGATTTTGACGCTTTTTACAATTCTATCTTGTGTCTGCAATATCTCGAGACGGTGTGGGCCAATTTTGAAGCTGGTGTTAGGCTCGGGGATGTCTTCAAAATGTTCAAGAATCAGGCCGTTGAGCGTGCGAGGGCCATCCAGTGGCAATTCAAGATTTAATTTTTTATTAAGGTCGCGTAGTGTGCTGGTGCCATCAGCTAGCCAGCTACCGTCCTCTTCTTGGTGGTAGCTGCCAAGTCTGGAAGGCAATTGGGTATTAAAGTCACCAATCACTTCTTCTAAAATATCTTCTAAGGTGACCAAGCCTTTTAGCTCACCATATTCATCCACCACCAGCGCAATCCGCTCGTGGTTCTCCTGAAATTGCTGGATTTGCGTAAATAAAGGTGTGCCGGATGGAATGAAGTAAGAATCATCAATCACTTCAAGCAGCGCGGCTTTACTAAAGTCATCTCGTAGGTAGTGCTCACGCAGTTGATTGATCACTCTACGTACATGCAAAATACCAATGATTTCTTCAGACTCGCCCTGGCGCACAGGCAGACGCGTGTGGTGTGTATTGGTAATGTGGCTCAGGATATCTTCTAATGGCGCGTCAAAGTTAATGCTTTCAATCATGGTGTGCGCCGTCATGACATCATCTACAGTGATTTTTTCTAGCTCAAACAGGTTTAACAATATTGTGCGGTGCTTCTTTGGCATAAAGTGGCCAGCGTCAGTCACAATGCTGCGTAGTTCGTCCATGGTGAGTGATTGTGCTTGCGCATCAAAATTCACTTTAACTCTAAGTATGCGTAATAAGCCCACAACAAACAAGTTAACAAACCATACGATTGGATATAGGGCTTTTAGTAATGGGTACAAAATGTAGCTTGCGAAAAACGCTAGCTTTTCTGGGTATGCCGCTGCGATGACTTTGGGCGAGATTTCACTAAACACTAAAATAGCAAAAGTCACGGTCATGGTGCCAAACATCAGGGTCCATTCCCCTTCACCAAACAGCTCAACGACGATAATGGTGACTAAAGTAGCGGATGCTGCATTGGCAAAGTTATTGCAGAGTAGGATTACCCCTAGCAGCTTGTCGGTTTTTAGCAGCAAAAATGTTGCTAGCCTTGCTCCACGATGCCCTTGGTTCGCTAAATGTTTTAAACGATAGCGGTTAACCGACATCAAGCTGGTTTCAGCTAGTGAGAAAAAGCCTGAAATTAACAGCAGAACGGCTAAGGCGCCAAGCTGCCAAGAAATGGGTATGTTGTCCAAAGTATGATGTGATGGTTACTACGAAGAGGTAGTGTATACGTGATAAGGGGTTAGAACAAGTGCCGTGATTCTCTGCACCATACTGAGAGGGGTTTATACTGAATGGCTAAGAAGCGGAAGTGGCTAAAATGCTTTGTATAGGGAATGCAATGCGCTACAGCAACCTTTAGATTTGTTAGGTTGTTGTAGCGCTATCGTTGTTTTAAGCAAACTCTGATGGGTCTGGATCAGGATGCGTTTCTTTTTTATCGCTGTCTTTCTTTTCCACATCACTCATTAGGTTGGCACGACTAACACCCAACCACATGGCAATCGGGCAAGCTACCAGCACTGATGAGTAAATACCAAATAAAATACCAATGGTCAGTGCGAGGGCAAAGTTGTGTAACACTTCACCGCCAAATAGCAACATAGACAGCACCATCAGCTGTGTAGAAAAGTGCGTGATGATAGTGCGTGACATGGTGCGTGTAATCGCATTATCAATCACGTGGGTGACAGTAGCTTTACGCATTTTGCGGAAGTTCTCACGCACTCGGTCGAACACCACCACAGATTCGTTCACTGAGTAACCTAATACTGCGAGTACTGCTGCCAGTACTGTCAGGTTGAACTCCCATTGAAAGAACGCGAAAAAGCCCAAAATAATAACTACATCATGCATATTTGCAATGATTGCCGCAACTGCAAAGCGCCATTCAAAACGTAGTGCTAGATAAATCATAATGCCTGCAATCACCAACAACAGGGCTAGCGAGCCTTTTTCATATAGCTCGGTACCCACTTGCGGGCCTACGAACTCAATGCGGCTCATTTGTACTGAGTCATCAACTGCTTTAAGTGAGCCGAGTACTTTGTCTGAAAGCTGTGCACCAGTAAGACCCGTTCTGACTGGTAAACGAATCAGCACGTCACGGCTAGTACCAAAGTTTTGTACGGTTGCATCTTTCAAGCCGATGCTATCAATCGTGGTGCGGATCTTGTTCAGGTCTGCGGCGTGCGGGTAGTTCACTTCAATCATGGTGCCGCCGGTGAAGTCCACACCAAAATTCAACCCACGTGTAGCAAGAAACACAACTGCGAGTACAAAGGTAATCATGGAAATGGCTGTGGTTAAACGGCCATAGCTCATGAAGGGGATGTCTTTTTTTACTCTAAAAAATTCCATAGTTTTTACTCTATATTTTTGTCTGAGGGCGCTAAATTAACTGGAGCGCTTAACCAATTGAAAGGTGTGTTGTTTTACGACGGCTACCGTAAACCCAGTTAACAATCGCACGTGAAACCACTACCGCACTGAACATAGAGGTGAGGATGCCTAGTACGTGTACAACTGCAAAGCCTTTCACTGGGCCTGTGCCGAATAAGAATAAGGCAATGCCGGCGATCATAGTGGTGACGTTAGAGTCTAGAATCGTATCCCAAGCACGGTCATAGCCGATATGGATTGAAGCTTGCGGCGTATTGCCGCTATGCAACTCCTCGCGGATACGCTCGTTAACCAATACGTTGGCGTCAATCGCCATCCCCAGCGTTAGTGCTACCGCCGCCAATCCAGGTAAGGTTAATGTTGCTTGCAGCATGGAAAGTATAGCCACGAGTAGTAGTAGGTTAATGCCTAGCGCCAGTACTGAAATGCCACCAAATGCTAGGTAATAAATAATCATGAATACCGCAATCGCTGCGAAACCCCACAAGGTAGAGTGCATGCCGCGTTTGATGTTTTCTTCACCCATGCTTGGGCCAACGGTACGTTCTTCAATGATGTCCATTGGCGCAGCCAATGCACCGGCACGTAATAGTAAAGAGATGTCAGTTGCCTCTTGTGTGTTAGCCATACCTGAGATTTGTACACGGCCGCCACCAATTTCTTCGTTAATCACTGGTGCGGTGACTACTTCGGTATTGCCTTTTTCAATTAGCAAAATGGCCATACGTTTGCCCACGTTTTCACGTGTGACTTGTTGGAATACGCGAGCGCCGCGTGCGTCCAGTGTTACGTTCACCACTGATTGCCCTGTTTGCCCATTCACGCCAGGGCCGGCATCGGTAATGTAGTCGCCGGTGAGTACTACGTTCTTTTTCACGAGAATCGCACGACCTTCGCGGTCTTTAAAGGCATCGGTACCAACAGGTGCTTGCCCTTTCTCAGCTTTTTCTAAAGTCATGGCATCTGACTTTTCTTCATCTACCAAACGAATCTCAAGCGTAGCAGTACGGCCTAAAATTTCTTTAGCTTTGGCGGTATCCTGCACGCCAGGTAACTGCACGACCACACGGTCTGTGCCTTGTTGTTGAATAATAGGCTCAGCAACACCTAGTTCGTTGATTCGGTTGTGCAGTGTTTGAATATTTTGTTTTAGTGCAAATTCCTGAATACGTTTTTGCTCAATCGCATTCAATGAAGCGCTAAGTACAATATCTTCGCCATTGACGCTATCTTTAAGCGTAAGGTCAGGATATTGATTGCTGATGATTTTTCTGGCTTTTGCTAGTTCAGTCGCACTGGTGAAGCGGATTTGTACGGTTTGACCTTCGCGCGTTACGCCAGCGTATGAAACACGCTCTTTACGCAATGCCGTTCTGAAGTCACCAACAAAGCGTTCTGCGGCTTTGTCTAGTGCGGCCTTCATGTCCACCTGAAGCAGAAAGTGCACGCCGCCGCGTAAGTCTAAGCCCAAGTACATAGGTTTAGCGCCTATGCTGCGTAGCCAGTCTGGCGAGCGTGATAGCAAGTTTAAGGCAACAGTATAGTCGCTGCTTAGGTTTGCTTGTAGCAGGTCTTTGGCTTTGATTTGCGTGTCGGTATTTGCAAAGCGCGCTTTTACACCACGTGCATCTAAATAAATGCCGTCGTATGCAATTTTTTCTTTTTGCAGAATCTGTTCTACTTGCGCAAGTAAAGTAGGGTCAACCTTGCTGGTACTTTTTGCAGGTGTGACTTGAATTGCGGGTGATTCACCAAACAGATTGGGGATGGCGTAAATCAACCCCATCAGAATCATGAAGACAACAAAAATGTTTTTCCACAGTGGGTAGCGGTTCATAGTCAGACTCTAGTCAACGGTTTGCAGGTACTTAAAAGCAGTGATGCAAAATGTTTAGTTAAATTTAGGATGGTGCTTAGGGATTAAAAGCCTTGGGCTTAGATGCTTTTAATTGTACCTTTTGGCAATGCGCTTTGAATTGCATGCTTTTGCACGGTAATTTCAGTGTTAGCTGCAATTTCCAGCGTAATAAATGCATCAGTTACCTTAGTAACCTTGCCAACAATGCCGCCAGAAGTAACTACTTCATCACCTTTTTGTAGTGCAGCAATCATGTTACGTTGCTCTTTTGCTTGTTTCATCTGCGGACGAATAATCATAAAGAAGAACAGTAAAAAGATTACGATTAGTGGTAAAAAGCTAGTGAAATCTGTAGCAGGCGCTGTTGCAGCATAAGCATTTGAAATAAACACGATATAACTCTCTTTAAAAAAACTTAAAAAATGATCTAAAAATTAGCCTTGAATTCTAGCACATACTGTATCTGAATGCAGACGGTGTAGATTTTCGTTCAGTTGACTCAGGTCAAGCTTTTGCGCTTTGCTGCAAACTCTTGCTTGAACTTGTCAAACGTACCTGCTTCAATCGCATTACGCATGCCACTCATCAGTTGCTGGTAATAATGCAGATTGTGTATGGTGTTGAGGCGTGAGCCCAAAATCTCACCAATTCTATGCAAGTGGTGCAGATATGCGCGTGTAAAGTTACGGCAGGTATAGCATGTACAGTCTGCATCCAGTGGGTTGGTGTCGTTTTTGTAGCTGGCATTTTTAATTTTCACGTCGCCATATTGCGTAAAGAGCCAGCCATTGCGTGCGTTGCGCGTTGGCATGACGCAGTCGAACATATCTACGCCTTGTGATACGGCAGCGACCAAGTCTTCAGGCGTGCCAACACCCATCAAATAGCGCGGTTTTTCTTGCGGCATCTTGGGTGCAGTGTGCGCCAATATACGTAACATATCCTCTTTAGGTTCGCCTACTGAAAGGCCGCCAATCGCATAACCATCAAACCCAATTTGCTCTAAACCTTCGCGAGAAACGTCGCGCAGTTCTTCGTGCATGCCGCCTTGAATAATGCCAAACAAGGCATTCGGGTTGCCTTGGTGCGCTTGCTTACTACGCTTTGCCCATCTGAGTGAAAGCTGCATAGAGTCGTTTGCCTCTTTGAGAGTGGCAGGATAAGGCGTGCACTCATCAAAAATCATGACGATATCTGAGTTCAAAACACGCTGGATGCGCATAGATTCTTCTGGGGTGAGGAAGCATGAGTCACCATTGATAGGAGAGCGGAATTTAACGCCCTCTTCCGTAATCTTGCGTAAATCACCGAGACTCCAAACCTGGAAGCCGCCTGAATCCGTCAGGATGGGTTTATCCCAGCCCATAAATTTGTGTAGGCCACCATGTGCCGCAATCACTTCTAGCCCTGGACGCAACCATAGATGAAATGTATTGCCGAGTACGATATGTGCATCAATCTCGGTTAGCTCCAGCGGCGACATGGCTTTAACTGTACCGTAAGTGCCAACTGGCATGAACGCAGGCGTTTCCACTTTGCCGTGCGCTAGTTCTAAAGTGCCGCGACGTGCGAGACCATCTTGTTTGTGTAAGGTAAATTGCATGGTAAAACAATAATATTTTGAATGTCGCGATACTAACATAATATGTTTATGTTTGTAGGAGTCAGCTAGTGCTGACATGCTGTAACTTTAGGGACTTAAATATTCTGAATGTTGAGCCTTATTAAAACTATTTTGGCTGGCTGCAATCCAACGGTTAGCATTAATATAAATATCTGGAGGATATGATGAAAAATAAAATGGTAGTAAGCTCGGTAATATTGGCTTTGGTGCTTGGTGGTTGTGCCAATATGACAGAAACCCAAAAAGGGACGGCCAAAGGTGCTGCGATTGGTGCGGGTGCAGGTGCCGTTGTAGGTGCGATTGCGGGTAAAGGTAAAGGTGCTGCAATTGGCGCAGCAGTTGGCGCTGCTGCAGGTGCCGTTGCTGGCAACGTCTGGACGAAACGTCAAGAAGAGCAAAAAAAGAAAATGGAGGAGGCGACAGCTGGTACTGGGGTAGGTGTGACACAGACCGCAGATAATCGCTTGAAGCTAGACATTCCTAGTGATATTTCCTTTGATGTGGGTCGTGCCGACATCAAATCAAATTTTAGAACTGTGCTGGATACTTTTGCCACCAGTTTGATGGATAATCCGGCAAGTAACGTGACTGTGATTGGCCATACGGACAGTACAGGTAGCGACGCTGTTAATAACCCGCTATCGTTAAATCGCGCTGCGAGTGTGCGTGATTATGTTGCAGCACGTGGTGTGGCTTCCAGCCGTATTGCAATTGAAGGCAGAGGTTCTCGTGAGCCCTTGTTCGCCAATGATACTGCTGCAAATCGTGCAAAAAATCGTCGTGTCGAAATTTTTGTAGCTGAACCAGCTAAGTAATGTAGGCGCTCGCTTGTTTTATGGTGAGCAATAGGCGCTAAAACAAAGCCGGCTATTTGCCGGCTTTGTTTTGTAGGTCACCTTGGTATCAGCATTAAGATTAAAGGTCAGTGTTTTAGAAAAAGTTTAAAGTCAGTAGTCCTGAAATTTGATTTCGAGTATCGCAACAGGCTTTGCTATACTAATCAAAAATTTAAATATGATCATATATAAAGGTATGATGTAAAACATGATTGAACCTAAACAAAAAACACTTCGTCGTAACGCTGACTCACCATCTTTACGTGAACGTGGTATTTATTTATTACCTAATTTATTTACTTCTGCGGCTTTGTTTGCTGGTTTCTACGCAATTGTACAAGCCATGAATAGTAACTTTGAGCAGGCTGCTGTTGCAATTTTTATCGCAATGGTGATGGATGGCTTAGATGGTAGGGTCGCGCGGATGACGAATACACAGAGTGCTTTTGGTGCGGAGTACGATAGCTTGTCAGATATGGTGTCGTTTGGTGTTGCTCCGGCACTTATTTTGTATGTTTGGGCACTTAAGCCTTTAGGTAAGCTGGGTTGGATTGCAGCATTTATTTATTGTGCTTGTGCGGCACTGCGTTTGGCTAGATTTAATACCAAGCTGGATGATGTGAATCAAGATAAGCGCTATTTCCAAGGTTTGCCTAGCCCTGCGGCTGCCGCTTTGCTGGCTGGCTTCGTATGGGTGTCTTATGAGTATGGCGTAAATGGCCGCGATGTGTTTTTTGGCGTGTTGCAAATGAAATGGATGGCATGGTGCATCACGGTATTTGCTGGCGCCTCTATGGTAAGTGATCTACGTTATTACAGCGGTAAAGATATCAACCTGAAAGCGAGCGTGCCGTTTTTTGTCATCCTCGGCATTATGTTGGGCTTTGTGCTGATTTCATATAGCCCGCCTGAAGTATTGTTTCTGATCATGGCAATCTATGCACTTTCAGGCTATGTGATGTGGCTACGTGGGAAATTTACTGCCAGATAATTTAAATCTCCTTGGTTTGAATCTGGTGAATTGATCCCCAAGTCCAAGTGCTTAAGTAATACACAAGGTTAATTAAGATTTATTGATCATCATGATAAATAAATTCAAATACTTAAGCACTTGCGAAACCACTTAAAAAACATTATATTGCTAGTACTATGTTTAATTTTAATATTACATTTACTCAGTATGCGCTGCATCAATATGCCAGCGCCGATTTGCTACGCAAATTATCTGCTTTACGCCTTCTTAGCTTTCTGCGCTAGTGCGCAGACTAAAACATACCCCCAATTCAAGTATTACTTACGCGCATCCATTGTTTGCATGAGATGCCAGCTAGCAGCCTGTTGCCTTGTAGTGACAGGCTCAAACAAAATAAAAACTTAAGGTAATTATCATGACACAAGACCAAATTATTATTTTCGATACGACATTGCGTGATGGCGAGCAGAGCCCAGGTGCAGCAATGACCAAAGAAGAAAAAATCCGTATTGCACGCCAGCTTGAGAAGTTGGGTGTGAATGTGATTGAAGCAGGTTTTGCGGCGGCAAGCCCTGGCGATTTTGATGCGATTCATGAAATTGCAAAAATCATTAAAAACTCAACAGTCTGCTCATTGGCGCGTGCCAGCGAGAACGATGTACGCCGTGCCGGTGAAGCAATTAAACCTGCTGCAAAAGGACGTATTCATACATTTATCGCCACCAGCAAAATCCATATGGAAAATAAACTCCGTATGACAGAAGATCAAGTGGTTGAGCGCGCGGTGCAGGCGGTGAAATGGGCGTTGGAATATACAGATGATGTTGAGTTCTCTGCTGAAGATGCTGTGCGCTCAGATGTAGATTTTTTGATTCGTGTATTCGACGCAGTGATTCAAGCCGGCGCCAAAACCATTAATGTGCCAGACACCGTAGGCTATTCTATCCCTGCGGCATGGGGCGAGCGTATGCGTGAATTGATTGCACGTGTGCCTAACAGTAACAAGGTGGTGTGGTCTACGCATTGCCATAATGACCTTGGCATGGCGGTGGCAAACTCCTTGGCTGCGGTGATGGCTGGTGCACGTCAGGTTGAGTGTACGATTAATGGTTTGGGTGAACGTGCAGGTAATGCAAGTTTGGAAGAGGTGGTCATGGCGGTGAAAACACGCGGTGACATCTTTAATTTAACGACAAGCATTGACGCAACACAAATCGTACCAACCAGTAAGTTGGTTTCTTCTATCACTGGCTATCCGGTGCAGCCTAACAAGGCGATTGTAGGGGCTAATGCCTTTGCGCATGAGTCTGGCATTCATCAGGATGGCGTGTTGAAGCATCGTGAAACGTACGAAATTATGCGAGCTGAAGATGTGGGTTGGAACGCAAATAAATTAACCTTGGGTAAATTGTCTGGCCGCAATGCATTTAGAACTCGCTTGAAAGAGTTAGGCATTGAACTTGAAACTGATGATTTGTTAAATGCAGCGTTTGCACGCTTTAAAGATTTGGCAGACAAAAAATCTGAAATTTTTGATGAAGACTTACATGCTTTGGTAAGCGATGAGTTTATATCTGAAGCAAGCGAAAATTATAAGTTGGTGTATTTGCAAGTAGCATCACAAACAGGTGAAGTGCCACACTCCTTGATTACAGTGAGTGATAACGGCAGTGAGAAAAAAGCTGAGGCTGATGGCAGTGGCCCTGTAGATGCCACATTCAAGGCGATTGAGCATATTGTAAATAGCGGTGCTGAGTTATTGCTTTACTCCGTGAATAACATTACCAGCGGCACAGACGCCCAAGGCGAAGTTACCGTACGTCTTTCTAAGGGTGGGCGTATTGTCAATGGTCAAGGTGCGGACACTGATATCGTGGTGGCCTCAGCAAAAGCTTATTTAAATGGTTTGAATAAGTTACATAGCAAGCTAGAGCGTGCGCATCCTCAAGTGTAGTTTTTGAGTGCGCATGTGTTGTTAAACTAAGTCGGGCGAATCCATGAGTTTGTTAGGGCAGATGAAGCTTCAAGCGAAGCAAACGCTTGAGGAGAAAAGCAATCAAAGCAAACTAAGTGCTGATTCGCTCGCTTTGCGCAATGCAAAGCTTAAAGAGGTTTTCAATTATTGGCGTGAATTCTCTGAGCTAATTAGAGTAATTGAGCCTGAGTTCGCCCATGTAATTTCATTACCTAGCATCGGTGATTTGTCCGGGTTAAGAGTGACCGAGCCTTTTGCTGAGTACCGATATAAGCTCTTGAGTAATGAGACTTTCTCTGACGAGGTTAGTCATGTTTCATTGTTCTATTTTTACAAAGCGCCTCAGGTTTTTAAGTTTGAGCGGGAGTTAGGTATTGCGCAGCGCGTTAAAGATGTGTTGTGGCGTTATGGCATTGTGCATACTGCAGAAGATGTGAAAAATGAGTATGCACGGGTGGCCGGGGTCTCTTTTACTATTCCCTGGCAAGTCAAAGGTTCAATCCTGGTCACGGCATTATCTGATTCTGAAGTGTTGCATTTTTCCTTAAAAAATATTGCAAAGCTAGGTGAGATGGAATTGGAAATGCCTTTTGATCAGGTGGATGCAACATTCTTGGATGAGCTTTCTAAACTACTGCTAGGGCAGGACAATTTTTTTTGGAAACTTGCTAAGTTCTAGCAGAGTAACAATATGCGTCTACGTATGAGTCGGCAATCGCTTTTGATTGTATTGGCACTGTTCTGCACCTACTTTATTTGGGGCTCAACCTATTTAGCCATTCGTTTTGGGATAGAAAGCTTTCCGCCATTTTTAATGGGAGGAATACGCTTCACTGTCGCCGGCGTAGTTTTGTTTGTGGTGATGCGTTACTTGGGTGCGGCTATGCCCTCTGGGCGTGAATGGCTTGGTGCGGGCGTGGTCGGTTTACTGCTGCCTGCATTGGGTAATGGTACTGTGTGTTATGTGCAGCAAACGATTTCATCCAGCGTTGCTGCGCTATCAATTGCCACCGCACCGATCTGGATGGCAATTTTTTCCTCAATTTGGGGGCATAAAATTACGCTAAAAGAGTGGTTAGGTATTGCCATCGGTCTAGCGGGTATTGTGTTGCTGAACTTGGGCGGCAGTTTTGAAGGTGATTTTACTAGCGCCTTCTTACTGATATTTGCTGCGGCGAGTTGGTCGTTTGGCTCGGTTTGGGGTAAGCATTTAGCGATGCCGGCGGGTTTGATGGGCGCCGCGTGCCAGATGCTTGTAGGAGGGCTGGCGCTGTTGTTAGCAAGTGCTTACGCTGGTGAGGCATGGCCTCAGCAAGTGTCGCCTAAGTCATGGGGCGCGCTGTTGTTTTTGATTGTACTGGGGTCGTTAGTTGCATACAGTGCATACCAGTACTTGCTGAAAACGGTGCGGCCTTTGGTTGCCAGCAGTAATACTTTTGTAAACCCGATCGTGGCGTTTGCTGTGGGGATTTGGTGGGCGGGGGAGCATGTGACCATGGTTGAAATGGTCGCATTGGGTGTGATTTTGGTCGGTGTGTTTTTAGTACTTTCTGTAACGAACGATAAAGATATTTAATATGAAACAAGACGTAACTCCAGCGCAGAATTTAGCGTTGTTTGACTTAGATAATACTTTGCTGGCTGGTGATAGTGATTACAACTGGGGCATGTTTTTGATTGGTGAAGGCTTGCTGGATGGTAAGACACACCAAGCGCGCAACGACCAGTTTTATCAAGATTATAAAAACGGCAATCTGGATATTTATAAATTTCTTGAGTTTCAGCTAAAGCCGTTAAGTGAACACTCTAAAGAGTTTTTAGATACGCTACATTTGAAATATATGGAGCAAGTGATTCGCCCGATGATGACCGTGAGGGCGCAAGAGCTAGTAGATCAGCATAAGGCGGCAGGAGATTTATGCGTTGTGATTACGGCAACCAATAGCTTTGTCACAAAGCCGATTGCCAGTGCATATGGGATTGAGCATTTAATTGGTACCGATCCGGAAATGGTCAATGGCCGATACACGGGAGGCGTGCAAGGCGTGCCGAGCTTTCAAGAGGGTAAGGTAACGCGTATTAATGCTTGGTTAAATGCGCGAGGTCAGCAATTAGGTGATTTCGCGAAAAGCTATTTTTACAGTGATTCACACAATGATTTGCCGTTAATGAAGTTAGTGACCAACCCTGTCGCTGTTGATGCGGATGCTACACTTGCTAGCTATGCGGAGCAACATGATTGGCCGCGTATTAGCTTGCGCTCATAAGGCGTTCTGCATAGTCGGCGTATTCATACTACGCTGATTAATAATCTACACAACGTTTACGCTAGAGGCCGCCGATGCTTCTAGCGCTTGTTGTTCCAGCCGCCTAGTGTCCTAATAGAATCTGCGAAACAAACTTACTGCCGATATAAGCCAGCACCAGCAGGACGAACCCGGTGAGGGTCCAGCGAATGGCTTTTAATCCACGCCAGCCGTATTGGTATCTGCCAAATAATAGCCCTGCATAGATAAACCAACTGGCAATCGAAAAGATGGTTTTATGGTTGAATTGTACTGGCTTGTGGAACAGTGCCTCAGAGAACCACATACCGCTCACTAACGTTGCAGTGAGTAAAATAAATCCAAACCCTATCATTTTAAATAACAGGCTTTCCATCACCATTAATGGCGGAAAGCTAGGTAGTTTAATCAGCGTGGTTTTGTGGTGCAGGTTTCGTTCTGCAATGGTCATCAGCAATGCATGTAGTGCAGCAAACGTAAATAGGCTGTAGGCAATCATGGCTACCCAGATATGCGCAATAAACAGCGGGTTGCCAGATTCCGGCAAGAAATGCGTTTCGGTGAAGAAGGCAGGTAGCAATGAGAATACCGCAGCCGGTGGTAATACAAACGCTTGCAGGCTATATAACTGATGATTGCGGTCCGTTACCCAATACACCAAAACCGTTAACCAAAGTATTGCCGAAATTGACTGATAAAAGCCTAAATTAAAACCGATAGCGAAAATGCTTTGGTGTAATAGCCAACCATGAATCAGTAAGCCCAAGGCAATCATTGCTGAGTGCAGTTTCAATGCATCAGGTTTTATATTGGCATGGTTTGGTGCTTTTGCACCGCGCCAGAAATCAATAGCCACTGCCATATAAATGAACGCAACAATAAAATAAGGAATTAATTTTTGCATAGTGCAATTATGGCGCAATTAGCGTGTAAATATAATAGTTGAGATTAATAAATATAAGATTTATCACATGGCGCAATACGCCAGTAGGCAGTAACGCAATCTAGCTACCAGTACCAAAGCTTATACTTACTTAAAATATTGGATTGATTAAACAAATGTATTAATAGGACACGTCTGGCGCTTGATGTAAAATTAGGCCTAATATTATTTGTACGAGTATAAAAATGCTAGAAAACCTGACCGGACGCTTGCAGGGCGTCATTAAAAACTTACGTGGGCAAGCACGCTTAACTGAAGAAAACATCGCCGATGCGATGCGTGAAGTTCGAATGGCCTTGCTGGAAGCTGACGTTGCCTTGCCCGTAGTGAAGGATTTTATTGCTGCGGTGAAGCTGCGTGCACAAGGTAAAGAAGTGTTGCAGAGCTTAACACCAGGTCAGGCTGTGATTGAAGTGGTGAATGATGAGTTGACCTCTCTCATGGGTAAGGCGAATGAAGGCTTGAACTTGGCAGCAGTGCCGCCAGCTATTATTTTAATGGCAGGTTTGCAGGGTTCGGGCAAAACCACGACTTCGGCCAAGTTGGCAAAGTTATTAAAAGAGCAAAAAAAGAAGGTGTTGTTAGCGAGTGCTGACGTTTATCGTCCTGCCGCGATTGAGCAGCTTAAAACGTTGGCGAAGCAACTGGAGATTGAGTGCTTTGACAGTAATGCAAGTCAGGCACCGCTTGATATTGCCACTGCGACCTTGGATTTTGCAAAACGCGGTTATTACGATGTGGTGATTTTCGATACGGCAGGTCGCCTAGGCATTGATGAAGCGATGATGGCTGAAATCAAAGCATTGCACGCCTTCTTGAACCCGATTGAGACCTTATTTGTGGTCGACGCGATGCAGGGTCAGGATGCTATTAATACGGCGAAAGCGTTTGGTGATACTCTGCCATTAACAGGTGTTGTTTTAACCAAGCTAGACGGTGACTCACGCGGCGGTGCGGCTTTGTCGGTTCGCCATGTGACAGGTAAACCCATCAAGTACATTGGGGTGAGTGAAAAAGTGGACGGCTTAGAGCCATTTTATCCAGACCGTATGGCATCCCGTATTCTCGGGATGGGTGATGTACTGGGCTTGATTGAGCAAGCACATAAAAATGTAGACATGGCTGAGGCGCAAAAGCTGGCCGATAAAGTTAAATCAGGTAAGAACTTTGATTTAGATGACTTTAAAGCGCAAATGTCTCAAATGCGCAAAATGGGAGGGATGGGAGCACTGATGGATAAAATGCCGTCACAACTGGCAGGTATGGCAGCCAAAGTGAACCCAGATGATGCAGATAAGAGCATCCGCCGCATTGAGGGTATTATCAATAGCATGACGCCGTTGGAGCGTCGTAAACCAGAGCTGATTAAGGCAACGCGTAAAAAACGTATTGCGGATGGTTCTGGGGTGCAAGTGCAGGAAGTGAATCGTTTATTGAAGCAGTTTGAAGAAACGCAGAAAATGATGAAGATGTTTAGCAAAGGCGGCATGGCAAAAATGATGCGCAGCATGGGTGGCTTGATGGGCGGCAAACTGCCGGGAATGCGTTAATGGGTGGTTTGGGTGGATCAGTATAATTTTAGTAAGTCTTGTTAAAACAATCTCTTACGGAAAAGCGAAAACTTTTTTACAAAATAATTAAGTTATTTGTGAATTTTTCATTGACCAACCTGATAGTTTCTATATAATGGCGACCTTTCGTAAGTAGCACGATTAATTACGAAATGAATGGGGTGTTAGCTCAGCTGGTAGAGCAGCGGACTTTTAATCCGTTTGTCGTGGGTTCGATCCCCGCACACCCTACCAAGATATATAAGGCTTAATCAGAAATGATTAAGCCTTTTTCTTTTGTGCGATCACTTCCGATTAGCGCTATTATTTAATCCGTACATGTAGCCTTTGGGTACTTATCTTTTTAATCTGCCTATCAAATATTAGTGAAACCTGAAAACACCAAATCTGCGTTGCATCCGCGTAATCGACATCGCGAGCGCTATGATTTCGATGCGCTGATTCAAACTAGCGCGGCGCTAGCCCCGCATGTGCAATTAAATGCGTACGGCGATGCTTCTATTGATTTTGCAGATGCGCAAAGTGTTAAAGCGCTTAATCAGGCCTTACTTAAGCAGTTTTATGCGGTGGATGTTTGGGATATTCCTAAACATTACCTATGTCCGCCCATCCCCGGGCGTGCAGATTACTTGCATTACCTTGCCGATTTGTTGGGGGAGACGGGTGGTGAAGTGCCGCGTGGGCCATCTGCGCGCGTGCTGGATATCGGTGTAGGTGCAAATATGATTTATCCACTGATTGGTACCCGTGAATATGGCTGGCGGTTTGTAGGTGCGGATATCGATGCTAAAGCACTGCGGAATGCACAGCAGATTGTGGATGCGAACGCACTGGCGGATGTAATTGAACTGCGTTTGCAGGTTACGCCAGCATCTATTCTTAAGGGCGTGATTCAGCAGGGCGAGTCATTTGCGTTGACGATGTGCAATCCGCCGTTTCATGGCTCATTAGCTGAGGCACAGGCGGGTACGCAACGTAAGTGGAGAGGCTTGGGTAAGCATGTAGCCAAACCTGGCGTAAGTGGTAAGTCTGCCGTATTGAATTTTGGTGGGCAAGGGGCCGAGTTGTATTGTGCTGGCGGTGAGGAGGCCTTCGTCACTAGCATGGTGAAGGAGAGTAAGCAGTTTGCGGCACAGTGTGTATGGTTTACTACACTGGTATCAAAAGCCGCAAACTTGCCTAGCGTTTATCGAGCACTCAAAAACGTGCATGCACACGAGGTGAAAACGATAGAAATGACGCAAGGCCAAAAGCAAAGTCGCATCGTGGCTTGGACATTTTTAGATGCCAACCAACGGAGGCGCATCTTGGGGTGATGCGACGGATAGTCTGATCCGGATAATGAATGCCAGCTTCAGTGCTATATGTATGTGATACAAAAAAAACAGCCTAATCGACATCTGATTAGGCTGTTTTGTTTTGGCTGGGCGAGGTGGCAAAAGTAGCTAGCCGCTACGGCGATGTATATTTCTTGACAAGCTCTAGCGCTGGTAGCACAGTAGGTTTTGATAATGGTCGCTTGTTTAATTGATTGAAAGTCAACATGATGGCTAGCAAACAACAAGAAAATACATCCGCTATTAAATTCATGTTTGTTTTAGCGCTTGATGCGCTCGTTTGCGAGCAGATAGAGGGGGATGCCAAGCCATTAACCGGATGGAGTTCTGCGCGGCTGTCCGTATCTAACCCCACACTCAAAAGTTTATTTCATCCAGACGACCTGGATATTTATGATGCCATTTTCTCACACTCATCCCAGATAGAGCCCGTTAGCCTGACGTTCCGGATTGTTGATAAAAAGGGACAGGCTAAGATTTTGAGGGCTACTTATCAGAAACATCTGGATGTCGATCAATTAAAAACACTTATTACGCTCACGCTGGCTCAGCCCGAGCTCAACCTTGAGGTTGCACAAGGCATGATGTATGACAGCTTTTTTGCGATGCTGGAAAATACGGATGATTACATTTATTTTAAGGATATCAATCATCAGTTTACTAGTGCGAGCCAAACGCTAGTGGATGTCACTCAAGGTATTACGCATTGGTCAGACTTGATTGGTAAGACCGACTACGATGTTTTATCCAGAGAATATGCCGATATTTATTACACCTTAGAGAAAAAGATTTTTAATGGGTTTTTACCTATGGCGCAAGAGGTACAGCCGCTACTGGATAATCACGGTAAGCTTGGTTGGGTTGATAACCGAAAATATGCGATGAAAGATAAGGACGGCAATATTATTGGTTTGTTTGGTATTGCCAGAGACATTACCGACTTGAAGGAGGCTGAGGCGCGGCTGCGTAAAAGTGAAGATAGAATGCGCCTTGCCTTACTGGCGGCAAACCAAGCTTGGTTTGATTTAGATATCAAAACGGGTGAGATGACGACAAGTGACGAGTATCCCCAAATTTTGGGTTACGCAGAAGGCGAGCTAGATCATAGTTTGCAGGAGTGGCAGGCAGCATTGCATCCTGAAGATAGCGCTAGAGTGATGTCTATATTAAATGCGTGCTTGGCGGGCGGTGACTCAGCCTCTGTTGATTATCGGCGCCTTGCGAAAAATGGAGATTGGGTTTGGATGAGTAGCGTGTTCAAGATTGCTGAGTTTAACGAGCAGAACCAGCCGGTGAGTATGATAGGGGTGCATGCCAATATTAATAGCCGTAAATTGCTGGAGCTTGAGCTTAGCCAAAAGGCACAAATTGATTACCTGACAGCGCTCAATAATCGCGGTTATTTTATGGAGCTGGCAGAGAAAGAGCTTAGCCGAAGCCAGCGCTATCAAAAAGAGATGGCCATTTTTATGATGGATATCGATTTTTTTAAGAAAATTAATGATAGTCACGGCCATAAAATTGGCGATATAGTGCTGAAAAAATTAGCAGATGTGTGTCGCCAAACTTTACGTGAGGTTGATATTATTGGACGTATTGGGGGTGAGGAGTTTGCTATTTTGCTGCCGGAAACCAATCATGTAGAGGCGCTTGAAGCAGCTGAGCGCCTGAGACTTGCTGTAGCTAACTCCGAAGTTCCGATGAAGGATGGTTTGCCTGTGCAATATACGGTCTCAATCGGTGTGTCCTCTGTGCTATCTGCTGATGACAATATTGATATGTTGCTCAGCCGCGCGGATAAGGCACTTTATCAGGCAAAGCAGTCGGGGCGTAATCGGGTGTGTGCGGCCGCCTAGTGTTGTTGTCTGGTCACGCTGTTTTTGGATGTTAGGTGTGATGCGTGGTTGTGAAAAGCTTAATTTTTATTTTTTCTGCTTATTAATTAGTGAGCATATAAGTTAATATTCAGCTTGATTTTGTCTGGTCTACTTTAAGGGAGCGTCATGTTTTTTATTGAGCTGATTCACAATACTGCTTTGTTAGTTGCGCTCACAACAATCTACCAAGTCGCCTCCTCCCGTAATAAAAAAAATCCGTTCACACAAACATTATTTTTTGGGTTCTTATTTGGTATTGCCGGTGTGATTGGCATGATGACCCCCGTGCAGTACGGTAATGGCGTTATCTTTGATGGACGCTCCATTATTTTGTTTGTTGCAGGCATGTTTGGCGGCCCATTTGTGGCGGCGTTGAGTGCATCGATTATTGGCGCATACCGGATATGGCTTGGTGGCGCTGGTGTTTATATTGGGGTGATTGTCACCGTGATGGCTGCATTAACCGGTGTTGCGTTTTATTATTATCGTAAAAGTGTGGGCGGCTCCTTGAACGCACTGCAACTGCTAGGCGCCGGGCTGCTGGTGCACATCGTGATGTTGCTACTCTTTTTATATTTACCTGACGGCATAGGTATTTGGATTGATAAGCAGCTTGGCCCCACGATTATTTTGTTTTATCCGGTGGCAACGATGCTCATTTTCCTGCTTTTTCAGGATTACGAAGAGAAAGAGCATGGTCATGTTGAACTACACCGTTTGGCATACTACGATTCATTGACCGGCTTACCGAATCGCTCACTGCAGATTGATCGTCTTAATCGTGCCTTGTTGGAGTGCAAAAACACTGGTGCTAAAGGCGCGCTCATTTTATTAAATCTCGACCGTTTTAAAACGCTCAATGAAGCGCGTGGGCATGCGGTAGGCGATATGCTGCTATGTTATATCGCAGATAGGCTTAAACTGCTGGTAGAGGCTGATGGCATGCTAGCTAGAATGTCTGCAGACGAGTTTGCTGTGCTGGTTCAGCGAAATGTCAACGATACAACAGAGATAGACTCTGTCGTTAACCATTTGCTGGATAAAATTAGGGTGCAACTTAAGCTTCCAATTCAGCTGGGAGACGACGAACTCATTGCTTCAGGTAGTATTGGTATTGCTACCTTTCCTGTGAGTATTGAAGATGATGCGGGTGATGTATTTCGCCGAGCGGATACTGCCATGCATCGTGCCAAACAGAATGGTGGTAATCAAAGTATCTTGTTCGAGCAGTCGATGGCCAGCGTGGCTGAGCAGCGCTTCAAAATTGAGCGTGAACTGCGTTTAGCAATCCCTGCCGGGGAGCTAATGCTGTATCTGCAATCGCAAGTGAATGCGGCCGGCGTGGTGGTTGGCGCAGAGTCTTTAGTGCGTTGGCAACATCCCGAGCGTGGTTTGGTCCCGCCTTCTTTATTTATTCCAGTGGCTGAAGAGACCGATTTGATTGTGGATGTGGATGTTTGGGTGCTCACTGAAACTTGTCGGATTCTGGCAAGACAGGATATCTACAGTTTGCCGATTCGCGTATCGGTCAATATTAGCCCAAGACACTTCCGTCAGCGTAGTTTCGTTTCTAGCATTAAAACAATTTTAGCGGATACAGGTGCTGACCCAACCCATTTGACGTTGGAGGTAACGGAAGGGTTGGTGATTGATAACATTAGTGAAGTGATTGCTAAAATGACCGAGCTTACTTTACTGGGGATACACTTTTCTCTGGATGATTTTGGTACCGGTTACTCCTCGCTCAGTCATCTTAAGCGGTTGCCGATTCATGAGTTAAAGATAGATAAAACCTTTGTGCAGGATGCGCCGCATGATCCGGATGATGCCGCTTTGGTTGAATCTGTACTGGCAATTGCCAAACATATGCAATTAAACGTGGTGGCTGAAGGTGTGGAAACACAAGAGCAAGCAGACTTTTTAAACGCCAGAGCAGAAGTGATCCACCAAGGATACTTGTACAGTAAGCCTGTGCCTGCAAGTAGCTGGATTCAGCATCTGGTGTGATGATAATCACACTGGTCATCTGCCAGATTGATTCATTTACTGCATTGCGATGTAGACACGATTGCGACCGTACTTTTTAGCCTGATATAGTGCTTCATCAGCTAAGTTCAGTAGCATGTCGATGTTGTCTTGCTTGGATACTCTTGAAGCTACACCGATTGAAACAGTGAACTGAATCGGAACGCCAGCCTCCAGCGGCACTTTTTGATTGGCAAGCACTGCACGTAGCCGTTCGGCAACTTCTGCGGCCTGTGCCTTATCTGTTTCCGGTAGCAAAATAGCAAACTCTTCACCCCCTACGCGGCCAATAATATCAATCTCTCGCAAGGTTTCACGGCACACGGCCGCCATCCTTTTAAGGATGATATCACCTGATTTGTGGCCATATGTGTCATTGACTTGTTTAAACAGGTCAATGTCTAACATAAAGAACGAAAGTGGCGCGTCGTAGCGGCTAGTCCTCTGTATTTCTTGCTCGGCCTGCTCCATAAAATAGCGGCGATTGCTGACCCCAGTGAGAAAATCAATACGTGCCTGACGTTTGAACTCATCTTCAAGCTGTTTACGTTCGGTGATATCGGTAGATGTGCCAATCATACGTAACGGTTTTCCGTCACTACTACGGCTAATCACCATGCCTCTGTTCAATAGCCACTTATAAGACCCATCGCCACATAGTTTTTGCTGTTCTATCTGGTATCGATCTGTCTTATTGTCTGTCATGGCTTGTATTGCCATCATGGTGCTGGTGATGCTGTCTGGGTGCGTATGTGCTGCCCAGTGGTTAAACCTTTCGATATCCTCCGGCAAATTAGCATTTAAGCCCAAAATTTCCATAAGTCTAGGAGAGGCTTCAGTTTTTCCTGTCTGAAAGTCATATTCCCAAACCCCATCTCCTGCGCCTTCTAACGCAAATCTCCAGCGTTCTTCATTCTTCTTTAAGGCAAGTTCACTGTGGTTTTTTTCAATAGCGATACTTGCCAGATAAGCAGCTTGTTCAATCAGCATAATATTGGCTTCAGTTGGCCGATACGTGTACTGATGATAAATGGCAACAGTTCCCAGTATTTTGCCTTGCGTTGAGCGTATTGGCTCGGACCAGCAAGACCCTAGCCTAGCCTGGCCTGCGAGCTCTTTAAAATAATGCCAATAGGGGTGTTTTTGAATATCTTCAACAATCACCCGTTTTCCTGTAAATGCGGCCGTGCCACACGAACCAACACCTTCACCAATACTAAGATTGTTGATAGCGGCCACATAGAATCTGGGCAGATTGGGGGCTGCAGTTGCGAGCAGGCGCTTGCCTTCCATATCGAGCAACATAATACTGCCGCGTATCGCTGGATTTTCTTGCTCCACCCACAGGATGATCGCTCTGAGTATATCGGGTAGCGGCGCGCCTTTGGTAATCAGCTCTAGAACATGGCTGCGGAACTTCTCTCGGACTTCGGCCTGTTTAAGTTCATCGCTATATTGCCTAAGTCTGGTAATGATTAATCCACTTAGGCAGGATGTTAGTGAGAAAAATACCAAAGGAATATAGCTTTTTTGCGTGCTAAGCAATACTTCAAACGGTTTTACGAAGTAGTATTCACCCGCTATCCCAGATAGCATGGCCACTACAATGCCGGGGCCGGTGCCAAGCAAGTAAAAACAAATAAGTGTTGTCAAATAAAAGGTAATGTATGCAACATTTTCTTCCGCAGCTGTGAACTTGAGACGCAGAAAAAAAGCGATAAAGAATAGCACTATCGCAATTAGGTAACGATAAGTGGGTGGTAATTTTGTATGCATTTCTTCGAAATTCAACAAAACAATCCTTTCGTTTACTTACGCATTTGAGCGTGAATAAACTATGCAACGCCATCAGCTTTACATACTAAAATTGATTATAATGAATTTTACTGAGTTGTTGGTAGTCATTAGTCATTCACTCAATTAAATAGCTAGATTAAGTTACTATATCCGTTATGTCTGTGAAACATCCTTTTTTTGAATACCTCGGCGAGAACTACCCGTATGCGCTTGAGGATAAGTTTGATCGTATTTTGGTGCGCATTGAGAAGCTGTGGTCTACGCCACAAATCCATGATTATTTCAGTGAACTGATTATTGACTCTCGCGGTGGGCGTCAAGGTTTCCCAAAAGATGTGATGGAAGATATTCTCAGGCTACGGCAAGTACGGCAGTCTCAGCATATCCGTGAAGCTGAGGGTATAGATAGTGCGATTAAAGAGTTAGAGCGGCTAGGCATTAAGCGTAGCTCAGAGCAATTGCTGGCGGCGATTCATGCAGGTAATCAGGCGGTGGTTGATTTGTTTGTTCGTAGTAATTTCAATATCCATATTTCAGATCCGGATGGCACGCCAGCGCTGTTAGTCGCTTTAAAAAAAGGCTACACGGTGATTGCCAGCATACTGATCAAAAAAGGTGCGGATGTGAACGCCTATGACCGTAAGACCATGACCCCGCTTTTACTTGTATGTGGCCAGCAACTGCCTGGCTATAAAACGATTGCAGAAATGTTGATCAAAAGAGGGGCTTATATCAACGATCGGGATAGCCTTGGTTTTACGCCTTTATTACTTAGCCTGACATCAGGTCAGTTTGAGGTTGCTGAGCTACTTATCGAGCGTGGTGCTGATATATTGGCGCGCGGTAAGAACGGTAAATCTGCCCTATCACTCGCAGAAGATGCAGGTAACGTTAAGCTAATAGAGCTGTTAAAGGCAAAAGGCGCAACCTATTGAGTGCCGGCTGGAATTGCCGTTGAGGCGGTTCCAACCGGTTTTTTCCTAGTTTAGTCCCAGCTTAATGCACCGCCCGTTTGGTACTCAGTGACGCGCGTTTCAAAGAAGTTTTTCTCTTTCTTCAAATCTATCATTTCACTCATCCATGGGAATGGATTGGTCGCGCCCGGATACAGCGCGTCCAAGCCAATTTGCTGGCAACGGCGGTTGGCAATAAAGCGCAAGTATTCTTTAAACATAGTGGCATTTAAACCTAGCACACCGCGCGGCATCGTCGCCTCCGCATAGCGGTATTCAAGCTCAACACCATGCTGAATTAAACTCTTAATCTCATCGCGGAATTCAGCCGTCCAAAGGTGCGGATTTTCTAGCTTGATAGTATTAATCACATCAATACCGAAGTTGCAATGCATAGACTCGTCACGCAGAATGTACTGGTATTGCTCCGCGGCACCCTGCATCTTGTTCTGGCGACCCAGTGCCAGAATCTGCACAAATCCCACATAAAAGAACAAACCCTCCATAATGCAGGCAAACACGATAAGTGATCGCAGTAATTGCTGGTCAGCTTCCGGCGTGCCGGTTTTGAATGCCGGATCAGTCAACGTGTTGATAAATGGAATTAAAAAATCGTCCTTATCTTTAATGCTTGCTACCTCTTGGTAGGCATTAAACACTTCCGACTCATCCAAACCCAAACTCTCCACGATATATTGATAGGCATGGGTATGAATCGCTTCTTCAAACCCCTGGCGCAGCAAGTATTGACGAGCCTCAGGTGCAGTAATATGGCGATAGGTGCCGAGCACAATGTTATTGGCAGCCAATGAGTCCGCCGTGGTGAAAAAGCCTAGGTTCCGTTTGACGATTAAACGCTCATCGTCGCTTAGTGCTGTGCTGTCTTTCCATTGTGCGATATCACGGCTCATGGAAACTTCCTGTGGCATCCAGTGATTGGCGCAACCTGCCAAGTATTTATCCCAAGCCCAATGGTACTTAAATGGCACCAATTGATTCACATCGGTTTGGCCGTTAATCATGCGCTTGTCTGAAGCGTTTACGCGGCCTGAAATAGACGGCTGGTTAGCGGTTAATGGCGTGGCCGTTGGTGTTGATATTGCTGTTGCCATTGGTGCCAACTTTGGCACCATGACTGGCGTTTCTTCGTAAACTTCATCTTCAAATGAAAGCATATTTTTTTCCTTAAATCTTTATTGATCATTTGGGAAAAGCAAGCTGGCGAGAGCCATTCAGTGCAAGGCACAACAAGCGCAAAACACAAGACAATACATATAGTACGGCGCAGTATTTGAGCATTGCAGTAACAAAGCAATGGATGGCTCGCAGACGCTTACTTATTGGCAGGATTCGCAATCGGGATTATCAATACTGCACATCTTCGGCGCCGGCTCTGTGGTGTTAGCTGCAACTGCATTCAACTCACCGCCTGAACCTGTTGATTTCTCTGCCGCTGTTGCACCTAATGAACGCAGGTAGTACGTGGTTTTAAGGCCACGTTGCCATGCCAATAGGTAGGTATCGTTCAGTTTTTTTCCTGAAGGTACAGCAAAATACAAGTTGAGCGATTGGGCTTGATCTATCCACTTCTGGCGACGCGCTGCTGCTTCAATCAACCAGCTAGGATCCACATCAAATGCCGTGGCATACAGCTGTTTCAAGTCAGCCGGTACACGTTCGATTGGTGCCAATGAGCCATCAAAATATTTCAAATCTGACACCATCACGGTATCCCACAAGCCACGTGCTTTCAGGTCATTCACCAGCTGCTCATTCACAATCGTGAATTCACCTGACAGATTAGATTTCACATACAAGTTTTGGTATTCAGGTTCAATGCTGGCAGAAACGCCCACGATGTTAGAAATCGTCGCAGTTGGCGCAATCGCCACGCAGTTGGAGTTACGCATGCCGACCTTTTGGATGCGGCTGCGTAACGCATCCCAATCCAAGGTTTTGCTTCTGTCCACTTCCACGTTGCCACCACGTTCACTCGCCAACAAATCTAGCGTGTCTAATGGCAAAATACCTTGATCCCATAGGCTGCCTTTAAAGCTAGAGTATGGGCCGCGTTCTTCTGCCAACGCGGTTGAAGCCCAATAAGCGTTGTAGCACACCATTTCCATGGCACGGTCGGCGAACTCCACTGCTTCCATGCTGGCGTATGGGATACGCATTGCATGTAAGCAATTTTGGAAACCCATGATGCCCATCCCCACTGGACGATGGCGTGTATTGGCATTGCGCGCTTTACCTACTGGGTAGAAATTGATATCCACCACATTATCTAACATACGCATGCCGACTTTAACCGTTGCTTGCAACTTGTCGTTATCTAACACTAAGTTGCCGTTAACTTCCGTTAAGTGCTGTAATAAATTCACGGAGCCCAAGTTGCATACAGCAATTTCTGTATCAGAGGTATTCAGCGTAATTTCTGTGCATAAATTTGAGCTATGCACCACGCCCACATGTTGCTGTGGTGAGCGAATATTGCATGGGTCTTTAAACGTAATCCATGGATGACCAGTTTCGAACAGCATGGAAAGCATCTTGCGCCACATCTGCACAGCTGGCACGCGTTTGAACAGCTTGATTTCGCCGTTATCAGCACGTCGCTCATATTCCACATACGCCGCTTCAAACGCTTTACCATATTTGTCATGCAAATCCGGCACATCAGATGGTGAGAACAATGTCCACTCGCCCTGTTCAGTCACACGGCGCATAAACAAGTCTGGAATCCAATGCGCGGTGTTCATGTCATGCGTACGGCGGCGGTCATCGCCGGTGTTTTTGCGTAAATCTAGAAATTCTTCAATATCTAAGTGCCATGTTTCCAGATAACCGCAAACTGCGCCTTTGCGCTTGCCGCCTTGGTTCACTGCTACCGCGGTGTCATTCACCACTTTTAAGAATGGAATGACGCCTTGGCTCTTACCATTAGTGCCTTTGATACGTGCGCCTAATGAACGTACTGGTGTCCAGTCGTTGCCCAAGCCGCCTGCGTATTTTTGCAGTAAAGCATTTTCTTTAATGCCTTGGTAAATACCATCCAAATCATCGCTCACAGTGGTGAGGTAGCAGGATGATAGCTGTGAATGCAAGGTGCCTGCATTGAATAGCGTAGGCGTTGAGCTCATAAAATCGAATGTGCTCAATACGTTGTAGAACTCGATGGCACGCGCTTCGCGGTCAATCTCGTTAATCGCTAAGCCCATCGCCACGCGCATAAAGAAAATTTGCGGCAGTTCGATACGACGCTCTTCAATGTGCAAGAAGTAACGGTCGTATAAAGTTTGAATGCCTAAATAACCGAATTGAAAGTCGCGCTCTTTTACCAAAGCGGCTGCCAATTTATCTAAATCGAATTGTGCTAAACGTGGGTCTAGTAAATCTGCGGCGATACCAATCTTGATATAGCGTGGGAAGTATTCAACGTAATGTGTATCCATTTCTGCATGGCTTACACGCTCGCCAAGTACTTCAGCGCGCACCAAATCTAATTGCAAACGCGCAGTCACGTAGTTGTAAGCCGGCTCAGTTTCAATCAGGCTACGCGCAGACAAGATCAGCGCTTTGTACACTTCTGTGAATGGGATGCCATCGTATAAATCACGTACCGCTTGCTCAACCACCAGTTGCGGTGACACTGAATTGCCTAAGTCTGCGCAGGCCTCTGTCACCATGGCATTGAGTTGCTTACTGTCAAGCGGCAAAAGTTTGCCATCAATATTTACATTAAGCGCATGGATAGGCTCAATTTCGGCATGGCTTGCTTTTTCTGCCGCACGTTCAGCATTACGTTTCTCACGATAAAGCACATAAGCACGTGCCACGTCATGGTTGCCGTTACGCATCAGAGCTAGTTCAACTTGGTCTTGGATGTCTTCAATATGGATAGAGCCGCCTGCAGGCAAGCGACGGATTAAGGCGTTATTAACGATTTGGCTCAAGGAGCTAACTTGGTCGCGCACGCGCTGTGAGGCGGCACTTTGGTTGCCTTCAACTGCCAAGAATGCTTTAGTGATTGCGATAGCAATTTTGTCTAAATTAAATGTTACGGCGGCACCATTACGGCGAATTACCTGCAACATTGGCAATAGTGTAGATTGTACTGAATCAGTACTTGAAGATGGTTTTATGTCATCCATTTAGATTTCCCTTTTTTAATAAAGGGCAGGTACGCTTTATAGGCGAGCATCTTCTGCAATAGAAAAATACGCCAAACAAAGACCAGCATGGCGGATAGATTGAATCTACCCATCTGCCGAGGACACCCCGCCTCAAACGTTATAAAAGTATTCACACAAGTGCAGTGTGAAAAATGTCTACGGCAGGTCTTCTGGCTTTCAGGTCATCATCATTTTGTTAGCCTTCCCGAACCTTAGATTCAGTGGCTAAGTAATCACAAAATGACTCGCTGATTACAGCTGCGGGGGCAGCCCCGGAATTGAAGTTTGCTTAGAACAAGCTTCGCACCGGATTCCCTATTATCTTAATTTTCGACTGAAAAGTAAGAACCGTGTGTAAGCACTATAACGCAACATAGCGTGATGTTTCAATACTTAAAACACAATATATTGATATTTATTTCTTTTAATTCCCATATCTATGTTTTGTAAGGATTTTTTTATATGCCTATTTTAGAGGAATATTGATGGTGTTTTTTGAGTGTTTTGATACAAATAAAAAGACAAGAGACTTAAAATCTCTTGTCTTTGAGGCGGTTCCTTTGTTTTACACCGTTATAGTATTACTGATGATTGTTTGCCTGAATTGCTGGCTAATACTCAGCATGTTTTGTAGTGAATTAAAATTTAACTTTGTTAACTAATTGATTGTTGGCGTCGTAGTAGTAGGCCTCATGAGAAACTTTTTTTAGTGAGTATACTTTTTCAATCACAATCTTAGCGGCATCACCTTTGTGTGCATGCACCAACGCCTGATTGGTTAAAGCTAATGAGGGCAATGGAATGATTCTTTCAAGCTCAAACCCTTCGTTATACTTAAACTCAACGCTATAGAGTAAATCATCCCAGCTCAATGTAGCGTCGTAGCCTTTTGCCATGCGCATTACATGTAAGCTTGGGTTGTGTATTTCCTGCACACCTAAAATTGCACTGTTAAATAGTAGAAAGCCCGACACTACCATTGCGCCATATCCAAACTTGCTAAACACACCAATGGATATTCTAGGTAAGATAAACTTCATCAAATAGGTAGCAAACACTGCGGCAATCGCGACAATCAGTCCGATTTTCAACACTTTAAGGGTAAATAAGCCTAGGTAAGCATATAAAAAAAGCTTGATGATATGTAGCAGAATTTCATTTGCGGCGCGGGTGGCGACGATTTCAGTTTTATCTAAGCCATAACGTAAATATACGCCATTAAATAACACGCCCACTGCACCGGTTAAGCCAGAAATAAACCCTGCTAATAATCCTATAAACCGTAAGAAATGATTGGAGTATTGGCGATTATTACTGTTGCTGTCCTCTTTTTTAAACACATAAGGCAAGTTGGAGACTAAGAAAATAGCCATACATAGCTCAATGTAAGTTGGATCTAAATAGCTTAATAACCATGCACCTAGCACTACCCCAGGTAGTGCTGCCGGTAAGAACAGCTTAACAATTTTCCAATCGATTTTTGAGTAAAACAAAGAAAGCTTGGTAGTTGAGCTCACTGAGGTGCCGATGGACAAGGCAGCAGGGACTTGTGATGCAGGCAATGCGTAGCCTAGGATTGGGATTAGCAATAAACCTGCACCCCCGCCACAAATCACGCTCATGGAAAATGCCAGTAAGGCAGCAATAAAAATAGAATAAAGAATCATGGAAATTAGGTTGGTTATTTATTAAAAATTGGTAAATGCGGCCTGTGCAATAAGCCAAAAAGTGATGAATTTTTAAGCATTACTACATTTTTCACTAAGGTAGACTTAAGTTAATGGCTATGTTTGGCTGCTGATTGTTTGAATATCATGATGGAGCCGATAATTAGCCCTATTAGAACCATAGAGGCGGAATAGCGGCTAAGAGCTAAACCACCGGCGGCTAAAGGTTTATCAAGAAAGTCGCCAACAACGGCACCCAGTGTGCGATACCAAAGCAACAGTAATGACATGAGTAGGGTGAGCAAGAGTAGAGTGCCCCCTGCGTAGCCTATGCCAAGCGATCGATCTGCGAAATCCGCCTACGGTTGTTGTAGCGACAATGCTCGCCCAATACAGCCAGAGGTTAAATTGCTTAACAGCTATCTATCTGCATATTACTTATTCCTAGCCTCATCACTTATCATCCTTGATGTTATTTCTTGGACAGTAAGAAGACTCCGGCAACGATGAGGATAGCGCCCATTATCATGCGCAAGGTGATGACCTCTTTAAACAATAGCCATGCCAATAGTACGGATACAACAACGCTGCCTTTATCAATTAAGGCCACGGTTGCTACATCTCCCATTTTTAGTGCTTTGTAATAAAAAATCCAAGAGCCAGCGGTGGTCGCTGCGGATAATCCTAGCCAAATGTAGTGCTGTTGTTGCAGGTTTTTAATTTCAGATGGGGTAATGCTGAGCAAACCAAAGGAGATAATAAATGCACAAACAAACAAGGTTCTTAACGTTAAGCCTAGCTCAGCAGAAATGCCGACTAGCCCTTGTTTTGCAATCACGGCAGTAAAGCCAGCGAACAGCATGGAGATAATGGCGTATAAAATCCAGCGTTCCATATTATGTTAATCTACATTTCTATTTAAATGACTGTTAGCTACTGCCGCTGATTTTATCGCGATATTTTTTGATAGCATGTATTTTTCCGCTGCGCACATATGTGAATCTAACTCATAAGATGCAAGTACGGTGCAAAATAAATCATCATGGCTTAACACATGATTTTTATAAGACCGAATATCGTCTAAACGATAATCAAAGTTTTTCCCTGTCCATACAATCGCTGGAACATGCGTTTGCTCTCTAGGCGCTATCATGTAGGGAGCGGCATGCAAGTAGATGCCATGCTCACCCAAAGACTCCCCATGATCTGCGATGTATAGCATTGCGGTTTCGTGTGTGCTGTCGTATTTTTTGAGGAAGCTAATCACCTCGGATAAAAAGTAGTCTGTATATAAAATTGCATTATCATAGGCGTTGTCAATTTCCTGTTTAGAGCAATCTCTCAACTCGCCGGTTTGGCAGGCAGGTGTAAAGCGTTCGAATGTTTTGGGGTATCTTCTGTAGTACTCAGGGCCGTGATTACCCATTTGGTGCAATACAATCATCATGTCTTGGGATTTGTGCGCATCAATATACTTATCAAGCCCGCTTAACATGCCGATATCTCTGCATTCACCCTCGCAAACTGGATTAAGCGTTGGCGACTTAAAGTCCTCATATTTTACTCTAGTGGCAACGCCTTTTGAGTCTGAATTATTGTCACGCCACAGTACCTCGATGCCGTTCTTCTTGAGTACGTCTAAGACATTTTCTTGCTCTAATGCCTTTTCTTTATCGTATTTATCTCGCCCTAAAGATGAAAACATGCATGGTACAGAGACTCCAGTAGATGTGCCGCATGAGCTGACATTACTAAAACTTACAACATTTTGTTTGGAAAGTAATGGGTTAGTATCACGTTGATACCCGTTTAACGAGAATCGGTCTGCTCGCGCAGTTTCGCCTACAACCAATATAATCAGCTCTTTTTTGCTGGTAATCGGATCAATTAAAACTGCATCTTCTGCAGTTTTATGTAACACCGCATGACTTGCGATTTTTGATTGCTCTGTAAGGTATTTTATCGCCGAGTATACTGAGTAAGTAGGATTCGCGTAGAACCTGACAATTTTATGCTCGCGTATAAACGAGCTGTAGTCAGCAGTGAACGGTATTACTAATAAAACAATACTCACTATGCAAAAGAGGATCGTTTTAAGTCTGGATTTAAATTCTGCTTTGAAATTAGTAGGAGATGGGCAGTACTTCACAATGAACCATGCCGGGATGAAACCTAATACTAAAGTTCTTACGATTAAGCTGGTAGTGATTAAGCTTGCAAACTCGTTTGTATTAGTTTGCATGATGTTATCAATCATGACGGTATCAATAATGACCCCTAAGTGATCCATATAATAAGCGGCTTGTGATGCAATAATGACAAACAGCGCCAATATCCAGCGTGTGAATTTTCCATGGCAAATGGATAAAAAGAAAATAGCGGTCAGTGCGCTAAAGAATAAAGCCAATGAGGCTAAAAAAGGAATATTGGCCACTGTAAGTGGGTATATATGCACAATGCCGTGAAACAGAGCAAAGTTGCCTGTCAGCATAATGAACATAACAACTAGCAATATCGCTTGTGTTTGATTCAAAAGTTTTGGTAGTGCCGTATTCTCAATAACTTCTGGATTCATTGACTGCATAGTATAGGGTGTGCCTTGATTTGAAATATTCTCAAGGTAACAGCAGTATATGTGCCAAGCCCCTACATTATTGATTTGTATAAATAAATAGTAAAATATGCATCATGCATGATGCAATAATTGCATGAATTAATTAGCTAGTTAAATCCGGCACTGCACAAATTGTAGACCCCGCATTTGAGCGGGTTGCTTGTTTGTCCTATGCAAGCAAGGTCGGCAATAGTGCTTGATATGCACTTGTTGTGCACAATCGTGTTGTTAATTAATGTCGTTAGGCAGACTTAAAGTAAGCTGATATTTGATTCTGGTGCTAAACTTGATGCTGTATGTGATAGGTAAGGACGACCTTACTTATTTGAATTAATCTAGGGACGACCCAATATTTTTTGTGAGGTATTTAAGATGAGTTGGGCGATTCTTGTTGCAGCCGGGCTGTTAGAAGTGGTGTGGGCGATTGGCTTAAAGTATACCGAAGGCTTCACGCGACTTTGGCCAACTTTAGGCACCGTGCTGGCAATGGTGCTCAGCGTTTGGTTGCTAGGAATGGCAATGAAATCATTACCTGTAGGCACTGCGTATGCAGTATGGGTAGGGATCGGAGCCATCGGTACTGCAATATTCGGCATATTGTTATTTGGTGAATCTGCTAACTTAGGTAGGTTGCTAAGCTTATCATTCATCTTTATCGGTATCGTCGGACTCAAGTTAAGTACGGCTATATAGCGCTTTGCCTGTAGCTGTTTGAAGTTGCAGGCCAAGGCATACCACTCTTAGCTTAGCATCAGCAGTCAAGAACCACTCCGCACTTTACGTGGGCATAGACAGCAAGTGGGCACTCACATTAGATGCCTGCAATACTAGCCATTTCTATCACTGCGTACTGATCCACTCTTAAGGAAACAACACGTGGTCAGTTGGCCAAGTTCCTTCATAGACGGCTTCTGGATGTCTTTTAATCAAGATATCGCGAATCTCCATGAGTCTATGCAGCGGCACAGAAACAATCATCAATACTTTCCCTGCATTAATTGGTTGTTTATATGCCTCTAGCCTGTGGTTGGGAACCCCTGTTGCTAAGGTTCCAGCCCACATTGCACTCGCTACCGCGCCAATCAGCATGGTGTAGGGGATAATTGCCGTAGAAACCGGTCCGAACCACCATGGAACCATAATAGCCAGTACTCCAGCCAGCGCGCCTAGCACTGCCCCCAGTAGCATGCCTACACTTGCGCAAAAAGCGACTTCTGATCTTTCTAGTACAGTTGCCGCAGGCAGGTCTCCCAATGATTTGTCTGGCCTCGCCAGAAAGTGAATATGATTAGCATTAATGCGAGCCAGTAACAATTCATTCATCATCACTTGCGCGCTTTTAATATCTGGTAACACGAAATAAAGTCTACGTCTCATCGCGTTCTCCTATCTGATTCGCAGTTGTAAGTAGCTTAGACTGACTAGCTGAGGTGCATGATGCTTAGCTCAATTAACTTAGTCATCTATGGCTATTTAACAATTGCTTCGATTGATTGCTACATTTAATTAAATGCAACTTTATCAACAGCCATTTCTGGCATGTATGCTCACTTGTCGATGCTCGCCGTGACACGCTTTCAGCCACGTTGCACAACCGATTGCCACATTGGCGCAGGACAAATGCGTAAGTTACGCCAATTGAAGTCAGACCCCCATCAAGCTTCAAAGTTCTGATTAGCTGGATTGCAAGAACGCTTCTATCGTTCTCCGGCATAACCGGAGAACGATAGAAATACATAGCCTTGCTCTGTCATGCGGCTGCACTAAAACGTGTTGCCTCCTCCCAGCCTTTAGTTGCGTTGCCTGTGCTGTAGGAGTGCGCACCTGTACCAGCTAAATGACCACCATCTACAATCAGATACTCTTCACGAATTGGTTTGCCTGCAAACCAGCATTCCAGAATTTCACGCGTACCAGCAGCATAGCGTGCTTGTGCACTGAGGCTGGTGCCAGATACGTGTGGTGTCATCCCGTGGTATGGCATAGTGCGCCATGGGTGATCTTTCGGTGCCGGTTGTGGAAACCACACATCACCTGCGTAGCCAGCCAACTGGCCGCTTTTTAATGCCCGTGCTATTGCATCCTTGTCGCATATTTTGCCGCGCGCAGTATTCACAATATAGGCACCTCGTTTCATCTTGGCAATTAACGCATCATCGAACATATGTTCTGTTTCTGGGTGTAATGGGCAATTGATGGTCACCACATCGCACACTTTTACCATAGACTCCACATTAGGGTGAAAAGTGAGTTGCAGTTCTTTTTCAATGTCTGGTGATAACCGATGCCGGTCTGTGTAATGCAGTTTTACATCAAATGGTTTCAGCCGCCTTAACACAGCCAAACCGATACGGCCAGCGGCCACTGTGCCGACATTCATGCCTTCTAAATCATATGATCGGGTCACACAATCGGCAATGTTCCAGCCACCGTTCACTACCCATTGATACGAAGGAATGTAATTACGTACCAAACTTAGAATCATCATCACCACATGTTCAGAAACGCTAATACTGTTGCTATAACTCACTTCTGCAACAGTGACGCCATGTTTAATGGCAGCTTGTAGGTCTACGTGGTCAGAGCCTATGCCGGCAGTAATGGCTAACTTTAATTTAGGCGCCTTGGCAAACCTTTCTTCAGTGAGGTACGCTGGCCAAAACGGTTGAGAAATAATAATGTCGGTGTCCGGTAGCTCTCTCTCTAGTCGCGAGTTAGGCCCATCTTTATCTGAAGTGACCACTAACTGATGACCGTGAGATTCTAGATAATTTCGTAAACCGAGCTCACCAGAGACGCTACCTAATAATTGACCTGGTTTAAAGTCTATGGCTTCTGGGGTAGGTAAGGTCTGCCCCCCAGGGTAGGTCTTGATATCGGGTATTCCGTCACGTGGATATAATGTTGGATAACCCGAGACAGGGTCGTCATAGAGCACACAAAGAATTTTGCTCATTTCAGCCTCCTTTCGATAAACGATAGAAAGCTTAGAAGGCCTTTCTTAGTGTGAAATACCAGTTTTAGGATTGGTATTTAATCTTTGTTGCTAGCTTTCCTGCATCTTCTATCTTTATCTTGCACCTAAGCATCGCCTCAACAGCAACTGAGTTACTACGCAACAGCGTCGGTAGCAGCGCAGTGTTAAGTTCTAATGCAACGGGCGCATTCAAACCTCCTCATATGTTGAGACATTGTAGATACTAATAAATTGCATCAGTAAGTGTGTTGTTGTCTGGGAGCCATACGCTCTAATAATAGAGCCTGTCTTAATAACGCTGGTGGATTACAGAGGTTGGATAAGAGAGATATAAAATACAAAAGGCTTACAGTCGTTAAACTGTAAGCCTTTGTTTGTTTGGTGCGCCCGAAGAGATTCGAACTCCTGACCCCTTGGTTCGTAGCCAAGTACTCTATCCAGCTGAGCTACGGGCGCGAAAGCGTGCATTATACTCGAAGCTGGGATTTTTTCCAGCAAAATAATAAAATATTTCACACTTATAAAACTTGGCGGAGAGCGAGGGATTCGAACCCTCGATACAGATTTAAGCCCGTATGCTTCCTTAGCAGGGAAGTGCCTTCGACCACTCGGCCAGCTCTCCGTTTACTTCAATTACGCTTCTTACGAGGGCGTGATACTACGCTAAACGCTTTTAAAAATCAACGTTAACTTGCAATTATGCCGCTTCTAATTCAAATGCTTTATGTAGAACGCGTACTGCAAGCTCTAAATATTTCTCATCTACCACTACTGCAATCTTAATTTCAGAGGTAGAGATCATTTGAATGTTAATACCTTCTTCAGCCAATGTGCGGAACATTTGGCTTGCAATACCTACGTGTGAGCGCATGCCAACGCCTACAATTGATACTTTAGCGATTTTGTCGTCGCCATTTATTTCGCGTGCGCCAATGTGGCCTTGTACTTTGTCGCGCAAGATACTTAGCGCTTTGTTCATTTCATTTTTATGCACAGTAAATGTAAAATCGGTTGTGCCGTCAGCGCCTGTGTTTTGGATAATCATATCCACGTCAACATTTGCTTCAGCCACTGGACCAAGAATCTGGTAAGCAATACCAGGTTTGTCCGGTACCCCTAATACAGTGATTTTGGCTTCGTCGCGGTTAAAGGCAATGCCAGAAATAACGGGTTGTTCCATTGTATTTTCTTCCTCAAATGTGATTAGTGTGCCATCGCCTTCTTCTTCAAAGCTTGATAACACGCGTAATTTAACTTTATATTTGCCTGCAAACTCAACAGAGCGAATTTGTAGCACTTTGCTGCCTTGAGAGGCTAGCTCTAGCATTTCTTCAAACGTAATTTTGTCTAAGCGGCGCGCTTCAGGCACAACGCGTGGGTCTGTGGTGTAAACGCCGTCTACGTCTGTGTAGATTTGGCATTCATCCGCTTTTAATGCAGCAGCCAGTGCTACACCTGTGGTGTCAGAGCCACCACGGCCAAGCGTGGTGATGTTGCCATCAGCATCTACGCCTTGGAAGCCCGCAACCACGACTACGTAACCGTCATCTAGGTCTTGTTTGATGTTGTGCTCATCAATGCTTAAGATGCGAGCTTTGGTGTGAGCGTTGTCTGTCAGGATTTTGACCTGTGAGCCCGTGTAGCTTTTTGCTTTGATGCCAAGCTCCATCAATGCTAACGCCGTCATCCCAATTGTCACTTGTTCCCCTGTGGCAACCATTACGTCCAGTTCACGTGGATCTGGATCCGGCATAATTTCTTTTGCTAATGCAATCAGTCGGTTGGTTTCACCTGACATGGCAGAAACAACAACGACAATTTGGTGGCCCAGTGCCTTGTAACGGGCAACGCGCGCAGCTAGGCTTTTAATACGCTCAGGATTGGCAACAGAAGTGCCGCCGTATTTTTGTACAATAAGTGCCATAAAAGTTCTTTTAACCTTATTAACTGTTTTAACTATGTTTAATTTTGCTAACAGCAAATTGCTGTTAGGTGACGCAGATAGTGCATTTTCCAGTATTTGACTAGCCTGTTACCACTGCTAGCCAATACTAGGTATTTAGTTTGCTTTTTACCCAATCTGTTACGCTGGTTAACGCTTGCGGAAGCTTGCTTGCGTCGCTACCGCCAGCCATTGCCATATCCGGCTTGCCGCCGCCTTTACCACCAACTTGGCCTGCAACAAAGTTGACGAGCTCGCCAGCCTTCACTTTACTGGTTAAATCAGCAGTAACGCCAGCGGCTAGGCTGACTTTGCCGTCAGTTACGTTAGCCAGCACAATTGCTGCTGATTTTAGTTTGTCTTTTAGCTTGTCCATTGTTTCGCGCAGTGCGTTAGCATCTGCGCCATCTAATGTAGCAGCTAACACTTTAACGCCTGCAACTTCAATGGCTTGTGTGGCTAAATCATCACCTTGTGATGAAGCTAGTTTGGATTTTAGGCGTGCTAGTTCTTTTTCTAATGATTTAGCATGGTCGCTAAGTTGAGCTACTTTCGAGGCCAACTCGTTTACCGGTGCTTTTAAATCATTCGCTAATGCTGAAATCAATGATTGTTGTGCATTAATCAGTTTTAAAGCGCCTTCGCCTGTGGTGGCTTCAATACGGCGCACACCTGCGGCTACACCGCTTTCAGAAGTGATTTTGAATAGGCCAATATCACCTGTACGGTTGACATGGGTGCCGCCACATAGTTCGCGGCTGCTACCGATGTCTAGGACGCGCACTTCATCGCCGTATTTTTCGCCAAACAACATCATCGCGCCAGTATTTTGTGCAGACTCAATATCCATCACACGTGCTTGGCAGGCGGCGTTGGCTAGAATCTCTGCGTTTACAATTTGTTCTACTTTTGCGATTTCGTCATCGGTCATGGGTGCGGTATGCACAAAGTCAAAACGGGTTTTATCGGTATCAACCAATGAGCCTTTTTGCTGCACATGTGCGCCGAGCACTTCGCGCAGCGCTTTATGCATTAGATGCGTAGCCGAGTGGTTGCGCATTGTGTTGGTTCGCGCTTGCGTGTTAACGCGTGCGCTCACTTGCTCACCTACACTCAATGTTCCGGTTTTTAGTACACCATGATGGCCGAATACTGTTGCTTGTATTTTTTGCGTGTCTTCTGCTTCGAAAATACCGTTTGTGCCACGTAGTTCGCCGCAATCGCCAATCTGGCCGCCAGACTCTGCGTAGAATGGCGTGTTATCAAGTACGACGACGCCGATTTCACCTTCTGCCAGTTTAGTGACAGCAACGCCGTCTTTATACAGAGCAGTAACAGTTGCGCTGGTCTCTAACTTATCGTAGCCGTGGAATTGAGTGGCAACTCCTTCATATTCCAAATTGGTGGCCATTTTGAACTTGCCTGCTGCACGTGCTTGCTCTTTTTGGCGCGCCATTGCCGCATTAAATGCGTCGGTATCCACTGCCACATTACGTTCACGGCAAATATCCGCAGTTAAATCTAGCGGGAAGCCGTAAGTGTCGTGCAGTTTGAATGCGGTTTCACCATTGAATACCCCTTGTGTATTGGCAAGTTCTGACTCTAAAATTGCCATACCGTTTTCAATCGTTTCAAAGAAGCGATCTTCTTCTTGTTTTAAAATCTCGGTAATGCGTGCTTGGTTGCTTGTAAGCTCAGGATAAGCGCTACCCATTTCAGCCACTAGATCCGGTACGATTTTGTGGAAGAACGCACTACGTACACCTAGTTTGTAGCCATGGCGAATTGCACGACGGATAATACGGCGTAGTACATAACCACGGCCTTCGTTGCCTGCAATCACGCCATCTGCGATTAAGAAACTGCAAGCGCGGATATGGTCAGCCAGCACTTTGAGAGACGGACTGCTTAAGTCTGCTGTTTTGGTTTCACGTGCTGCGGCAGCGATTAAAGTCTGGAATAAATCGATTTCGTAGTTGGCATGTACATGTTGCAATACGGCTGAAATACGCTCCAGCCCCATACCAGTATCCACTGATGGTTTTGGTAGCGGGTGCATGACACCTGCTTCATCGCGGTTGAACTGCATGAACACGTTGTTCCAGATTTCAATATAACGGTCACCATCTTCATCTGGGCTACCTGGCGGGCCGCCAAAGTGATGAGCGCCATGGTCATAGAAAATTTCTGTACATGGACCGCAAGGGCCAGTGTCACCCATCATCCAGAAGTTGTCAGATGCGTAACGTGCGCCTTTGTTATCGCCAATGCGAATGATGCGTTCTGCTGGTACGCCGATGATGTTGTTCCATATGGCGTAAGCTTCGTCATCTTCGGCGTATACCGTGACGGTCAATTTATCTTTAGGTAGTTTGAATACTTCTGTCAGTAACTCCCATGCGTATTTGATGGCATCTTCTTTAAAGTAATCACCAAAGCTAAAGTTACCTAACATTTCAAAGAATGTATGGTGGCGCGCAGTGTAACCTACGTTCTCGAGGTCATTATGTTTACCACCGGCGCGTACACATTTTTGACTTGAGGTAGCGCGTGTATATGGACGTTTGTCAAAGCCAAGAAATACGTCCTTGAATTGGTTCATCCCAGCATTGGTAAATAAGAGAGTAGGGTCGCCGTGCGGTACTAGTGAGCTAGAGCTAACAATCTCGTGGCCTTTTGATGCAAAGAAATCAAGAAATGCCTGACGAATTTCGTTGCTGCTTGGGGTGCTGCTAAGTTGTATGGTCATAAAGTTTAGTTTTAATCGCTTGTTTAATCGTTATCATCAACGGTTAGTATTTTTTTTATCAAATCAAAGCCAAAGCCTCGACTTTGTAAGAATCTTGCTTGCTTTGCCCATTCTTCACGATTTTGTGGATAGGTTTTGAATTTTTTACGCCACACTTCTGTCGCGTTATCTAACTCTGTTGTTTTTAATGTTTCTACTGCATCCGTAATTAATTGGTCTGAAATACCTTTTTCACGTAATTCATGCGCTATCTTGGCTGTGCCAAACTTGGCTTTTCTTGCGTGAATGATTTGCTCAGTAAATCGTTGGTCGGAAAGCCAGCCTCTTGCTTTAAAGTCATCCAATAGAGCCTGAATGTCATCTTCTTCATCCGCGTACGTTTTTAGTTTTTTGCCAAGCTCGGTATAAGAATACTCGCGCTTGGCTAAATAATCTAAAGCCCGCTGCCGTAATGACTTGGCGACAAACTCTTTACTCATCCTCACCGCGTGGTGCAGCCATCGCTTCGTTCAGCGATTTAGCATTAGCGCGGATTTTAGCTTCAAGCTCTGCTGCGATTTCTGGATGCTCGCGCAAGAACTCTTTTGCATTTTCCTTACCTTGGCCAATTTTCTCGCCGTTGTAGCTATACCAAGCCCCTGCTTTTTCAATCAGTTTAATATTTGCACCAAGCTCAATGATTTCGCCAAAGCGAGAAATGCCTTCACCGTACATAATGTCAAACTCAGCTTGCTTGAACGGAGGTGCTACTTTGTTTTTAATCACTTTTACGCGAGTTTCTGAACCGGTAATTTCATCACCTTTTTTGATTGCACCAGTACGGCGAATATCTAAACGCACAGAAGCGTAGAACTTAAGGGCGTTACCACCTGTGGTTGTTTCTGGGTTGCCAAACATCACGCCAATTTTCATACGGATTTGGTTAATGAAAATAACCAAGGTATTCGTGCGTTTGATGTTGCCAGTTAATTTACGCAGAGCCTGGCTCATCAAGCGTGCTTGCAGACCCATATGTGAATCACCCATTTCGCCTTCAATCTCTGCACGTGGGGTCAGTGCTGCCACTGAGTCCACTACTACGATATCTACAGAGCCTGAGCGGACTAACATGTCTGCAATTTCAAGCGCTTGCTCACCAGTGTCTGGTTGTGAGATTAATAAATCCGGTACATTGACACCTAATTTAGCTGCGTATTGTGGGTCTAGTGCATGTTCTGCATCAATAAATGCTGCAACGCCACCCAATTTTTGCATTTGTGCAATCACTGACAGGGTAAGTGTGGTTTTACCTGAAGACTCTGGACCGTAAATTTCTACGATACGGCCACGCGGTAACCCGCCGATGCCTAAAGCAATATCAAGGCCGAGAGAGCCAGTTGAAACGGCTTGAATATCTTCGCCAATATCACTGTCACCCATACGCATGATGGACCCTTTGCCAAATTGTTTTTCAATTTGTGAAAGTGCGGCAGAGAGTGCTTTGGCTTTGTTGTCATCCATTGGGTTTTTACCTTTATTTTGAAGTGCTTAAATTAGCTTTCAATTATTCCATATTTTACAGTTTAGCGTAAGTCTCATAGGTGCTTAACCATGTGTATTTATGGCAATCATGATGAAAATAATAATCTTGCACTTGAGGTCAACGAGATGTTTTGTGATTCGTTAAGTGTGAGCGTAGTTGTGTAATGTTAAGGAGAGTGACAATGAGAGTATTTCGTTCACTATTAGTGGTGTTGGCAATAGGTGTTGCCACATTATCTAGTGCACAAGCGCGGGATTCCGTCAGTTTTTCACTTAATATCGGCGCCCCTGGTTATTATGCCTATCCAGCGGAGGTGCAGTATGTTGCGCCGCCAGCAGTTTATTACCCAGGCTACAGCGTTTATTATGATACGCCGTATGCATACCGATATTATTACCCTGCAACTGTTTATCGTGGCGGCTATGGCGTGTACGGAGGCTATTATTCCGGGCATCGCCATCATCGAGGATACGGTCACCGCGATGGTTATCGCAGATAGTGCTTAGTGTGAAGTGTTAACTTAGCCTGTTCAGCAGGTTGAGTTGTTCAGTTAGTGTTGCCAACATAAATGCGGTGGCTTGTTGCCTGATTGCCGTACGGTCGCCCGTAAATTGTTGGGTGCATGTGAACATTGGTAGGTGGTTGCCTACCAGTGCGAAGCATACTGTGCCCACGGGTTTCTCCGTACTGCCACCGCTTGGCCCTGCGATGCCGGTAATGCTGCCGGCAATTTGTGCGTGGCTATTCTGTAAGGCGCCTATCGCCATTTCTGCCGCAGTTTGTTCGCTAACTGCGCCGCAGGTTTCTAGTGTGGTGTTGTCGACATCCAGCATTTCTATTTTAGCTGAATTGCTATAAGTCACGAATCCACGGTCAAACCAATCTGAACTGCCGGCAATGCTAGTGATGGCTTGCGCCGCCATGCCACCCGTGCAGGATTCGGCCAGTGTTAGTAAATAACCGCGTTGCTTGAGTGCGTGGCCGAGGGCTGAGGCTAAAGTTGAGTGATCGTCCATGCTAAAACCTTTAGACTGAGGATGGCGTAAATGGCAGCCAGCAGGTCATCAAGCATCACGCCTAGGCCGCCTTTTACTTTGGCATCACATTGTCGGATGGGGAATGGTTTCCAAATATCAAATAAGCGGAATAGCAAGAATGCAACTAACCACCATTGCCATTGGTTTATGGTAAAAGTGAGTACTAACATCATGGCGACAATTTCGTCCCAAACGATACCACCATGATCGGATACGCCTAATGCCTTACCAGTTTTGTCGCAGAAATAAATGCCTACTAAAAACAATAGACCAATCAGTGCTAATTGTGTTGTGAGACTATGGCTGTCAATGAAGCAGAATAGAGGCAACCCCACCGCTGTGCCAAAAGTGCCAGGGGCTTTTTTGGCCAGTCCGCTACCAAAACCCAGTGCAAAAAAATGGGCAGGATGTGAAAGCAATAGTTTGCACGTAGGTTGTGTTGGGACGTTAGCCAAAGTGATCAAACCCTTTTTTGGTGATGTCTACAGCTTGCTGGTGGTGAGTAACTGTTAATCCTAACTGTAGCGTAGTCTCGCCAATTAAACTGAGTGGTAATTGCAATTGCTGACTTAGTTGTTGGATGTAGTCACGTTGCGATTTGGGCGCAGTAAATAAAAGCTCATAGTCATCGCCTCCTGCCAAGATGCATTGCTTGATATTTGCATCATCTAAGTGCGCACGTAGGTAATCGTGGCAGTGGATATTTTCTAGAGAGAGCTTTGCGCCTAGATTAGATGCTTTGAGTATATGGTTGAGGTCTGCTGTCAGGCCATCGGAAATATCAATGCAGCTATTAGCAATGCCACGTAGTGCCAAGCCAAGCGCTACTCGTGGCGTGGGGGTGGTTAAGGCGTTTAAGCAGTGCGTCGTCGTTGGTTCTGTGAGCGTAACTTTAGCTTGCAGGTGTGCCAGCCCAAGTGCGGCACTGCCTATGATTCCAGACACCCAAATATCATCACCATCTTTTGCACCATTGCGTTGAATTGCTTGGCCTAGCGGCACTTCTCCCATGATTTGTATGCTCAGCGTCAATGGTCCTCTTGTAGTATCGCCGCCAATTAGATCAACGTCGAATGCTTGGGCGCATGCAAAAAAGCCTTTAGAGAACGCTGCCAGCCATGGCTCGTTCACTTCAGGCAGTGCAATCGCAAGCGTAGCCCATTTTGGCTGTGCGCCCATGGCCGCCATATCTGATATGTTCACTGCTAAAGATTTCCAACCAATGCTATAGGGCGATGCATCATGAAAAAAGTGAGTGCCCGCTACCAGCATATCTGCTGAAATTGCGAGTTGTTGCCTTGGCGCCACACGAAGCAACGCTGCATCATCTCCCACCCCTAAGTCTGCATGTTGGACAGGGCGGGTAAAGTATTTGGCAATTAAATTAAACTCGGACATTTTCTAATCAATTAGGCTGCAGGTGCAGATTTTGGCCTGAATGCTTTAACCACGGCTTCATTGGTTTCTATTCTGGGCATTGGGCTGTCTGGCGTGGCGAGCAGGTCTATGCAGTATGGTACTGCAGCAAAAATGCCGTGCACCAGCGTGTTACCTGCTTCGTCTTTTAGTCCCTCTAAGGTTTGTGCAATCGCTTTAGGTTGGCCTGGTAAGTTGATAATCAGACATTGCTTACGCGTCACGGCGACTTGCCTTGATAAAATGGCGGTGGGTACAAAGTTCAGGCTAATCTGGCGCATTTGCTCGCCAAAACCCGGCATTTCCCTATCGGCAACCGCTAGGGTTGCTTCAGGGGTGACATCACGTAAAGATGGGCCAGTGCCACCGGTGGTCAGAATCAGATGACAGCCTTGAAAGTCGACTAAATCGATCAGGGTGGATTCAATTTCGTCTTGCTCATCTGGAATTAATCGCGCCTCGAGGCTAAACGGTGAGGTAAGGGCTTGTGCCAGCCATGCGCGCAGGCTGGGAATGCCTTTGTCTTCATATTCTCCGCTGCTTGCGCGATCGCTAATTGAAACTAATCCGATTTTAATGAATTCTTTGGTCATTTCTGAGTCACTAGTACTTAAGCAAGACTAAATCATACCATTACCAAGCTCAAAGGATATTTTATGCCAGCCGTTAGCACCAATAATTCATACGTCAGTTTAGTAAAGTTTATGCTGTATTCCCTAGCAAGTTTAGGTTTGGTGCTATTTGCGCATCAGCTTTATGCGGCAGATCAAAACCCTTATGAGCAGAGTTACAGGAAGCAGAGCGCTGGAGATTTACGCTCATTACAGTCAACGCCAGATACTAAGATGTTTGTTGGAAACCATAAAAATGAAGACAACATCACTATGTTGGAAGACGGTTACGATTTGATGGGAACTTCAGGCTTCTCGGCGGCAGAAGCGGCATCAGGGCTTGCATTGCAACATGCGAAATCCATTAAAGCCGATATTGTGATGGTGTATCAAAAATATGAGTCTGCACAGATGGCAAGTTCTAAGTTGCAGTTAATCAAAGAAGCTGCAAAAAAAGGTGGTGAAATTGACCCGAATGATCTAGAAGAAGGACCTACACAATATCAGTACCATGCAAGTTACTGGGCTAAGTTGCCGATGCCTTTATTTGGCGTGCATGTGATTAAGCTGAAACAGGACAGTGCAAATGAAGCTGCACCTAAAGTTTTGCCTGGTTTGAAAGTGATTGCAGTGATTAAAACCTCCCCAGCTTACAACATAGGCTTAGTACGGGGTGATGCAATATTAAAACTGGGTGATGTCACATTAAATACTGCAGATGACTTATTTGCAGCAGTCAAACGCTATGCAGGGCAAAAGGTGGCAGTAGCGTTGCAACGCGGTGATGAGACAATGACGCAGTTTGTGCAATTGAACGCCCGTAAATAAACTAGGCGCATATAGCTTGGCTACTGGTACTGTGTTGAGCGCCTGAGTTAAAACGGTTAAATATTATTTAAAATTAACTTCACGGAATGTGCGTATTAAGTCCAGCGAGTAAGCAAAAAAGCCTGCTAACATCAGCATGATAGAAACATTTTCTAGATGTTTAGCGAGGCAGTTAGCCCCGCTGGGTGACGGTCAGTTTTATGCAATTATTTTTGAATAAAAAAGAGGAAGTCTTCTGCATTTTTTAGTTCGTGTAGCAATGTAAATGGGTTATTTGCAACCAATGTACGTATGTTTCTAACGCTACTTTCTTTGTTTGTGATCACTTTTAAGACCTGTCCGTTTGGCAGTGCATCTAATACTTCTTTTGTGCGAATGGTTGGAATTGGGCTGTCCTCATGGCGTACATCAAGTACAGTATCGAAATTTATCGTCATGATTTTTCTACCTTGTTTTAGGGTATACCGAAGCGGATATGCTAGTGCCGGTATGTGATTGACGTTAATACGGCAAGATTGCCATACACGATGTTAGTACAGAACGTTATTCTTTAACGTCAGTACCGAAGCGTTACTCTGCTTCTGACTCGTCAGACTCAGCAGAGTCGACAGAGGTTCCGCTGCTGGTGATCTCGCGCAGCAGTTTAAAAATCTCTCTACTGCTTTTTGGTGGCTTATTAGCTAGATGCTCTTTTTGCGCATTGCGAATGAGTGCGCGTAATTGCTGGCTATCAGTGCTTGGATGCAAGGCCATGAATTCAGATAATGCATTTGGCTCGCTGATTAACCGATCGCGCCAGCGCTCAAGCCCATGGAAGTAGGCATTCTCGGCGGTATTTTTGCCTTCCCAGCGTGATAGCTGCTCAATAATCGGCGCAGTATCAACGTCGCGCATTAAGCGTCCTAGGTATTGCCGATGGCGACGTATTGCACCATTCGCGGTAATTTTCTTTGTATCGAGTACGGCTGTCAGTAACTCTTCGGGCAGGTTAAGTTTATTGAGCTTATCTTTAGAAAGTGCAGATAGCTTAACGCCCAGCGCTTGCTGTGCATCTGCCTCAGCTTTTAATTTGGTTTTACTCGTAGGTAAGTCCGCATTTAAATTTGCATCGTTACTTAATTCTGTATCTTTAGTTGTCTTTTTAGGTTTCATGCTGAGGTATTATATCATTTATGCAGTTGAGTGATAAAAGTACATTTTTTATAGTAGAAAGCGTTATGTCAGATTCCGGGTTTAGTTATACATTAGATGAAATTAAGCAGATGTCAGAAGACGTGCTTAAAGTAGCCAAAAGCCTTGGTGCGAGCCAAGCTGAGGCTGAGCTGAGCTTGAGTATTGGGCAAAATGTTTCTGTGCGCATGAAAGAAGTCGAGCATATTGAATATAACCGTGATAAAGGCATGTCGGTCACGGTTTACTTCGGTAAACAAAAAGGCCATGCCAGTACCTCTGACTTATCGCCCCAAGCGCTGAAAGATACAGTTGCCGCTGCCTGTAATATTGCTAAATATACCGCCAAAGATGAGTTTTGCGGATTGGCAGATGCCGATTTAATGGCTAACGAAATTCCAGATTTAGATCTGCATCACCCTTGGCAACTCTCTGTGGATGAGGCTGCATTACTGGCTCAGCAATGTGAAGAAGCCGCCTTAGCGGTAGATGCGCGCATTACTAACTCAGAAGGCGCTAGTGTTTCAACTGGCACAGGCTTTTTTGCGTATAGCAATAGCCATGGGTTTACGGGCGGATATCCAAGCTCACGTCATGGCATAAGCTGTTCAGTGATTGCTGAGTCAGGTGACAGCATGCAGCGCGATTACTGGTATGCCACTGCACGCGCAGCAGAAGACCTGCAATCACCTGTGGAGATTGGTAGGCTTGCCGGTGAGCGCACGGTTAAACGCCTGAACTCCAGAAAAATTAAAACTTGCCAAGTACCGGTGTTGTTCGAGGCGCCTTTAGCTAGTGGGCTGATATCTACTTTAATCAGCGCGATTTCTGGCGGGAACTTATATCGTAAGTCATCATTCTTGCTTGATAGTTTGGGCCAGCAAATTGCTTCACCACTATTGAATATCTATGAAAATCCTTTTATAAAAAAAGGATTGGCTAGTAGCCCGTTTGACAATGAGGGTGTGGCCACAAGTGCGCGTCAGTTAGTGAAAGACGGCGTGTTGCAAGGCTATGTGTTATCCAGTTACTCAGCCAGAAAGCTAGGGCTTAAAACCACAGGCAATGCCGGTGGTAATCATAATTTAATCGTGCAGCCAGGCACACTGAATTTTGCCGGCTTATTAAAAGAGATGGGAACCGGGCTCGTCGTGACAGAGTTGCTTGGGCACGGTATGAATATGGTAACCGGTGATTACTCACGTGGTGCTGCGGGTTACTGGGTGGAGAATGGCGTGATTGTGCATCCGGTAGAAGAAATCACAATTGCTAGCAACATGGCGGAAATGCTGAAAATGATTGTAGCCGTTGGCAATGATGTTTTGGTGCAAGGTTCAAAACAAGTGGGTTCTATCCTGATTGAACGCATGACTGTGGCGTGTGAATAATGCGCTTTAGCGCATATATTCCAAGGGCAAGTCAGATGCTGGCTTAAGCACATACTCCACGGACAAGGCCCTTGCGGTTTTATGCGTGTAAGCCAGCATGGCTTTCCAATTGACTGCAGCTGATTGCTGCGATAAATCGCTAAAGCGGCAAGTCAAGTGTGAAATAATCTACTTTGACGTCGGCTGCATGCCATTGTAAAGATAAAAGGTTTTGCTATAAAAAAAGCCCACTGAGTAGTGGGCTTTTTATTTTAAGACTTACTTAGTCTCTTTAATTTCTTTTTCATCTTCAAAGAACTCGTCTTTGATTAATTCACTCGGTACTAAGCCGTCTTGTACTAGGCTTGCACGTCGTTGCAGGTAAGCATCGCGCATGAAGGCGTAAGGGTCTAGTGATGCGTCATCTACCAAATCTTTTGCATCAAGTAGCTCAGTACGTTTGTCTATAAATTGCGCGGCACGTAGCTGGTTGTGCAAGCGTACTTCGCCGATGTTGTGTGTGTAAGTGATAGGGTCTGTGGTTGATAGGTCAAAAATCCAGCCTGTAGTATCACGAACACTAGACGGGCCTGCAAATGGCAGTACCAAGTAGGCACCTGGGCCTACGCCCCAGTAACCTAGCGTTTGACCGAAGTCTTCTTTATGCACTGGGATTTTATCCATACCAGTAACATCAATAAAGCCTGCTATACCGAATGTGCTGTTGATCACAAAGCGGCCTGCTTCGCTGAATGCATTCGCAAGTTTAAACTGCAGTAAGTTGTTCAATACGTTGGTAAGTGTACCTAAGTTATTGAAAAAGTTATTTACGCCAGTGCGGATAGGCGTAGGTGCGACTGTTTTGTAAGCAGTGGCGACAGGCTTGAATACAGCGCGGTCAGTAACATCGTTAAATTTGTAAACGCCGCGATTAATGCTCTCCAACGGGTCTTTATTAGCTTGAGACGCACAGCCAGTAACCATCGCAGCCATAAGGCATGAGGCGAATAAATAGAATATTTTTTTATACATTTTTATGTTTCTTATTTAAAGACTTGTCGAAAAGTAGTAAACCATTATACCAATTTATTGATAAGTAAATATTGATAGCGGCGCATGACGATAATTAACGCTTGTAAAATAAACCATTTGTTACATTTATGCAACAAAAATTCAGGCATGGTTTTGTGTGTAAGCATTTGTATGTGATATGTAATATAGAGGAAATTAAATACTCAAACCGTATTTTTATATAGGCTGAGTGCGCGTTCACGTTGCGTAGCATGATCTACAATCGGTTTAGGGTAATCCTGCCCAATAACAGTGTTGATGCTAGTCTGCCGCTGTGCCGATATTAACCAAGGTGCGTGAATTTCTTTATCGCTACAGCGTGCCAGCTCTGTGACATATTTGCGGATAAATTTACCATGTCCGTCAAAGCGCTCGCTTTGCGTCATTGGGTTGAAAATTCTAAACCAAGGCTGGGCGTCACAGCCGGTAGAGGCTGCCCATTGCCAGCCACCATTATTGGCGCTGAAATCAAAATCAATCAGTTTTTCTGCAAAATAGCGTTCACCCCAGCGCCAATCTATCAGCAGGTCTTTTACTAAAAAACTGGCAGCTACCATCCTCAGGCGATTATGCATAAAGCCTGTGTTGTTGAGTTGCCTCATGGCGGCATCTACCAATGGGTAGCCCGTTTTTCCTTCACACCATGCTGAAAATAGCGCGCTATCATTAGGGAAGGGAATGGATTCGAACTCAGGTTTAAAGGCTTTACCCGTAGCAAGCTGTGGGTTGTGATGCAGTATCTGAAAGTAAAAGTCACGCCAGATGAGTTCAGAGGCCCAAGTTTCTGCACCGAAACCACCTATCTGCAGCGCGGTTCTGGCCAGCTGGCGGATGGAAATGGTGCCAAAGCGCAAATGCACGGATAGATAGGACGCGCCTTTGACCGCGGGGAAGTCGCGTGCTTCTTTGTAATGTTTGATGCGCTCTATAAAGTCAGTGAACAGTGTTGCTGCGCCGCTCATGCCTGTAGGTAAACGCATACTGGATAAATTAGTGCGCTGAAACCCGAGTGACTCAAGGCTTGTTAATGTCTGTGGTTCGAGTTTGGCAAGGTTGCCTAGGTAGCGATCAACCGGGTACGGCTTGAGGTAAAAGTCGTTAACAGTTTTGAGCCAGGTGTTTTTGTATGGTGTAAATACGCTATATGGCTTGTGTGCCATGGTTAATATTTCATCTTTTTCAAAGATCACCTGATCTTTGTAATGATGAAAATCAATTTGGTGTGTTTGCAGTTGCTGTGCAACTTGGGTATCACGTGTAATCGCACTCGGTTCGTAGTCGTGATTGGTAAATACTGCCTGAGCTTTAAGCGCCTGCGCTAACTGTGGTACTTCATGCTGTGCCATGCCATGTAGCACGATTAAATCACTGCCGTGCTGCTGGAGTGCGGCTTTGAGCTCTTTCACGCTCTCCCAGATAAACTCTACACGGCGGTCGGCCTTGTCTGGCAGATGGTTTAAAATTTCCGTATCAAAAACAAATACACAATAGACTTGTTGTGAGGTCTTGAGCGCGTAATAGAGAGCCGCATGGTCATAGTTGCGCAAGTCACGACGAAACCAGACTAGGGATGTGGAATATTGCATGCGCTATCAGTGGTTGATTAAGGTGTAGTGATTTTACTCCAGTTGTCACATTCCTAGTGATTGAGACGATAGCATGATGCTACTTTGTTTAGCTTCTTGCTCCCATCATGTACTTTTGTGGTGGGGTAGAAGTGGTTTCATTGCTGCTGGAAGGCGTGAGTAAGCCAAGTAGCAGTTGTAAATCTAGTGATAATAAAATCAGCTCTTCATCACCCAGTGCATCTACGCGTTCAAAGACTTCGGTCGCATATTGGCGGTCTTTAATTAGTTTGGCTGGGTTAACTGCGCCTATTACTTTTCTAGCTGCTACAGAGAATTTTGACAATACAACTAAACATTGATTATCCATAATGACTCCCAGAGAATTTTTCTAAAAAAGTGCTAATTAGCTACAAATGCAATGTAATGGTGCATAAGTCAGTAAATTTAGGCACTTATCTTGTTGATGTCTCTAGATTAAGCATTAAGCATGCCAGAAGAATGGGTGTTTATTCGCGGTGGTACGGGTGGTTTTGAATCACGGTGTGGGCGCGGTAGAGTTGTTCGCATAAGAGTACGCGCACAAAGGCATGCGGTAGAGTGAGCTTGGATAAACCCCACAGCCAGCTGGCTTGCTGTTTGAGGCTGGCATGGATGCCATCGGCGCCGCCGACGACAATGCTGATATCTTTGCCCAGTGATTGCCAGAATTGCATTTTCTCGGCAAGCTGCAACGTGGTGACTTCTTGCCCGCGCTCATCACAGACTACCAAGCAATCTTTGCCCGCCGCTTCCAAAATACGTTTAGCTTCAGCTTCTTGTACTACAGTGCTGTTTTTTCCATCCGCACGTTTGTCTGGTTTGATTTCAACAATCTCAATACTGAGTTCACGCGGCATGCGCTTGATATATTCTGCGCAGGCGGTTTCTACCCAGCTTGGCATTTTGTGACCGACAGAAATAATCCGGAGTTTCAAGTGGCGTTAGGTGGAGGTGTGAGGAGGGGTGTGCAAATTTAACCCTGCTACCTAGCGGCGCAGGGTGCTTGTTGTCACTAAACGGGTGTAATGTGGCCGCGGCGTGCTTCTGCCTCGCCCCATAGTTGCTCAAGGTTATAGTATGCGCGCGTTGCCGGTACCATGATATGCACAACGATATCGTCTAAGTCTACTAAAACCCATTCGCCTTCTTTTTCGCCTTCAGTACCGCGAATCGCAAAGCCTTTTTCTTTGATTTTTTCTCTTACGTTATCTGCGACAGCTTTTGCCTGACGGCTAGAGTTTGCGGATGCAACAATCATGTAATTGGTCATGCTGGTGAGCTTGCGCACATCCATCACGCTGATATCAAAACCTTTGATATCTTCAATTGCATCTACTACTGCGTTTTTCATGGCTTCTAAATCTAAATTATTAGAAGCGGCTTTCTGTGTGTCTTGTGTCATTTAAGCGGCCTGTGCTGGTATTGCATTGCGTTGAGATTTTATGCGGTTTTCGTTATCCACATAAATAAGTTGTGGCGTGTACTTTTCTAGTTCAGCTTCATTATAGTTCGCGTAGCTCGCGATAATAATGATGTCTTTAGGGTCTGCCTTGTGTGCGGCAGCACCATTCACTGAAATAATGCCAGAGTGGCGATCGGCACGAATCGCATAAGTAGAGAAACGCTCACCATTGGTAACGTTGTAAATACTGATTTGCTCGTATTCATGAATATTCGCCGCTTCTAGTAATTCTTCATCTATCGCACAGCTACCTTCGTAGTGTAATTCAGAGTGCGTGACGTGTACGCGGTGCAACTTAGATTTAAGCATGGTTCTTTGCATGTGCTTAACCGTTTTTCAAAAGGGATTGCATTATAGTCTTTTCAATCACTTAGCGCAAAAATCAATATTATCAATCAGTCTGGTATTCCCAAGCTTTGCAGCAATTAGGACAACAAGTTGGCTATCTTGGTTCGTTGCAGGCTGTAAAGTGTGGGCTGCGCGCACGGAGATATAGTCAACCAGCCAGCCTTTTTGCACAAGTGCTTCTGATGCTGACTGGGACAAATCTGCAAAATTGGTATTGCCTTGCTTGATCTGATTGACGATATTCACCAGGCATTGGTGCAATTGTGCCGCTTCAGCTTTTTGTGCCGGCGTTAAGTAGCCATTACGTGAGCTCATGGCGAGGCCACTTGGCTCGCGCACCGTGTCGCCGGCAATAATCTGGATCGGTAAGTTAAATTGCCGCACTAGCTCTTTAATGACAAATACTTGTTGGAAGTCTTTTTTGCCAAAGATAGCCACTTGCGGCATGACTAGGTTAAACAACTTCATGACGACCGTGGCAACACCAGAAAAATGGCCGGGGCGCGAGGCGCCGCATAGCTCCGAGGCAATAGGCGGCGCGGTGATTGTCATGGTTTGATGCAGTTGTTCGCCATCAAAATCCGGGTACATTTCTAGCACGCTAGGAATAAACACAATGTCTGCGCCAGCATCCTCTAGCCGTTTGCAGTCTGCCTCCAGCGTACGGGGATAGTTAGCCAAGTCTTCATTGGGGCCAAACTGTAGCGGGTTAACAAAAATACTGGCAACTACACATTGTGCATGCTGCCTAGCTATGCTCACCAGTGCGATGTGCCCATCATGCAGATTGCCCATGGTGGGCACAAAGGCAATGTTATTGTGTGTCTTGAGTGTGGCTCTGAGCTCGTCAGCGGTGTAGATGCGTTGCATATGTGGCTATAGTCGAGGTTTAATAACTATGCTCAGGTGCGGGAAAGGTTTTGTCTTTCACGGCTTTTACATAGTTGCTTACAGCTTGCTGCACGCTGTTGGTATCGGATAAGAAGTTTTTTACAAATCTTGGGGCTTTGAATTCGCTCGGGTGTTTGCTGGCTACGCCATTATAAATCCCCAGCACATCTTGGATGACGAGCACTTGCCCATCACAATCTACGCCAGCACCAATACCGATAGTCAGTGCTTTAATGCTGTCTGTAATCTGTTTTGCTAATGTTGCCGGTACCATTTCCAGTACCATCATGCTCACACCAGCATTACTCATGTCGATGGCATCCTGCATGATTTGATGGGCGCTTTCCTCAGTTTTACCCTGAATTTTATAGCCACCAAGCTGATTGACTGATTGCGGCGTGAAGCCAAGATGTGCACAGACAGGGATGCCGCGCTCAATCAGGTAGCGTGCGGTTTCTATACGATCACCACCACCTTCAAATTTAACCATTTGCGCACCAGAACGAATCAACCACTCTGCATTTTTGTAAGCAGCCTCGTTATCATGTTCGTAACTACCTACAGGCATGTCGGCAATAATCAAGCTATTAGGTGCGCCAGCAGCCACACTTTTGGTATGGTAGGTCATGTGATGCATGCTCACATTGAGTGTATTTTCTGCACCCTGTAATACCATACCTAGCGAGTCGCCTACTAACAAGATATCCACGCCGGCATATGCCATTAACTTAGCGAAAGTGGCGTCATAGCAGGTGAGCATGGCGATTTTCTCGCCGTTGGCGGCCATTTCATTTAGCTTAGGTAATGTCATATACGTATACCCAGAGGTTATTCAAAGTTAGGATTAAAGAACTCGCGCTGTCCTTTAATCTGCATGATGCGATTGAGCAACAAGTCAAGTGAGCTGTGGTTTTTAACAATATTAAGCTTCTCGTTGTTGACGATCAAGACTGGAGATGTGTCGTAGTTATGGAAGAAGTCACTATATGCATTGGAGAGACGCTCTATATATTCTCTTGGAATATCTTGCTCGTAGCTCACGCTGCGCTCTTCAATCCGTTCCATTAATGAGTCGATTGGGGTTTGCAGATAAATTACTAAGTCCGGCTTAGGCGCTTTTAGCTGCAGGTGCTGGTAGATCTGATGATACAGTGCATATTCTTCATCATCTAAATTAAGTCTGGCAAATATCGGGTCTTTTTCTAAAAAGAAATCGGCAATAATGGGCCTTGCAAACATGTCGCGCTGGCTTAATTCTTTGATTTGATTCGCACGCTGGAATAAAAAGAATAACTGCGTAGGTAAGCCATAACGTTGAGCATCTTGATAAAAACGCGGCAGAAAGGGATTAGCCTCTGCTTTTTCAGACAGATAGTCCACTGGAAATTTATCAGCCAGCATTTTTGAGAGCGTGGTTTTGCCACAGCCGATGGGGCCTTCAACAACAATGTACGGAAATTTATTAAAAATGCTCATGTTTTCACTTACTGAGGGTAATTATCTGCAGATGGTAATTTTTTGATGCCAAACAATAATTCCGGCGTCATATACGCGGCTATTTTGCCATGATTTGGGATGGAAATATCCGGTGCGATTTCAAATAATGGCAATAAAACAAAGCCACGTGTATGCATGCGCGGGTGCGGTAAGGTGAGTTTTGGCGTATCTAGCGTTACATTTTCATATAACAGCAAATCACAATCTAATACGCGAGGCGCGTTGATATAAGGGCGCTCACGCCCTGCAATATTTTCAATGTTGAGTATGGCGTCGAGTAAGGCCTCGGGTGAGAGTGTGGTTTCCACTTCAGCCACCGCATTGATGAAATCTGGTGCAGTCGCTATGCAATCAATCGGTGCGGTCTGGTAAAGCGATGATTGCTTGAGGAGGCGCGTTTCCGGCAGCTGGCTCAAGGCAAGCAACGCACCTTCTACCTGCGCTTTGGGGTTTTCTAGATTGCTCCCAAGTGCAACAAAAGCGCGCTTCATCATGATTCAGATGGTGTGCTGCTACTTGGTTTCTTGCGATTTCTTTTTCTGCGTTTTTTAGGCGCGGTGTCCGCCTCCAGCATCGCCTGGCGTGTTTCGTTATCCGCTTCTGCAAATGTGGTCCACCATGTGCCTAGTTCTGCTGGCAGTTCGCCAGACTCGCAGCGCAGTAACAAAAAGTCGTAACCGGCACGGTAGCGCGGATGTATCAATAAGCCAAATGGACGTTTGCCTGAACGCTGTTCAAAACGAGGCTGCATGCCCCAAATCTCTTTCATGGTTGCGGTGTAGCGATTATGAATCGCCAGTTTCTCCGCCTGTGAGGCAAGTACTTCGCTCATCGCCATATGTAGTGCGGGGATGGGTGGGCTGCCATCTTTCTTATAAATTTCCCAAGCGGCGAGTACTTCATGCCATAGCAAGGTGGCAAACAGAAAACTAGGGTTGGCAGATTTGCCTGACAAAATACGTTCATCTGTATTTTTGAGCGCAAGCATTACAAAGCGCTCACCCATCGGTTGCTCTAATACCACATCTAACATAGGTAGCAAGCCATGGTGCAGGTGCTGTTGGCGCAATGCACTTACGCTTTCAATGGCGTGGCCGGATAAAAATAGCTTGAGCATTTCATCAAACAGGCGGCTAGGCGGTACGTCTTGTAGCAGGTCTGCCATTTTTGCAATGGGTGCCATGGTGGCTGGGTCAATTTTTAGCCCCAGTTTTGCCGACAGGCGTACTACGCGCAGCATGCGCACTGGGTCTTCTGCATAACGTGTTTCAGGTTTGCCTATCATGCGCAGGATGCCTGCCTGAATGTCTGCAAACCCTTGATGGAAGTCTAGTACGATTTCGCTGGTTGGGTCGTAATACAGGGCATTAGCAGTAAAGTCACGGCGTGTGGCATCTTCTTCCAGACTACCAAACACATTATCGCGAATGATACGACCGCTTTCATTGGTGTGGGCATCCCCTTTCGCTTCATGATGTCCGCGAAATGTAGAAACTTCAATGGTTTCATCACCAAATAACACATGTACCAGCCTAAAGCGCCTGCCGATAATGCGCGAGCGCCTGAAAACACGGTTTACTTCTTCAGGTGTGGCATCTGTGGCCACGTCAAAATCTTTGGGCACACGTTGCAGCAGTAAATCGCGCACTGCACCGCCTACGATATAGGCTTCAAACCCTGCTTTTTGCAGGCCCTCGATGGTTTTTATTGCGGCATTGCTTAACAGCCTGCGGTCTATCTGGTGCTTTTTTAGCGGGATGCTGATGGCGTTGTCTGTATTGCTACCTCTTCTTTTGGCAGATTTTTTTGTCCCTAGGATGGGGCGCGTTGCATGCTGCGTTTTCGCGTTTTCTGGCTTGGCCCGCACTGGTGTTTCGTGCGCAGTTTTAGCGAGCCTAGGCTTGAAGATTTTGTTGAACAGTTTTCTTATCATGTTGAAATTATAGCTTAACCTATATTGATTCTAAAATCTGAATGATGTGGCAGTGCATGCTAGATGTGCTTGTCGGTTTGTGTCTTGAATCGCGTAGGCTAGTTGCTTGCCGGCGTTCAAGCCTGCTTGTTTTTCCACAATACGTCACTCACGCCAGCTTCTTTGTTAATAATACGACACATCACAAATAATAAATCAGAGAGGCGATTTAAATATTGCAGGGAAATTTCAGTCACTTTTTCGTTGTGGTGTAATTCAATTAATTTTCGTTCTGCACGGCGGCATACGGTGCGGGCTAAATGGCAGAAAGCTGCGCTTTTAGTACCACCAGGTAATATAAATTCTTTTAATGGGCTCAACTCGGCATTTAGCGTGTCTATGCTTTGTTCTAAATCATCCACGCATGAGACTGTTAACAGGACATAACCTGGGATGCAAATTTCCCCACCTAGATTAAATAAGTCGTGCTGAATTTTTGTGAGCGTGGTTTGTAAGTGGGGAGGGACTCCCTCTGCCAACATTAAGCCTATCACTGAATTTAGCTCATCTACATCCCCCATTGCTTCCACGCGGATGCTATCTTTGCTGATGCGGCTGCCATCGCCCAGCCCTGTGGTGCCATTATCACCGGTGCGTGTGTAAATTTTACTTAAACGATTACCCATTATTCATTCCTTATGCTCATTTGCCTGCCATCACTAATGCCAGATTATGTTGCGATATGCCATTGAGCATTAAATCATGCCAACAGTTTATAATGTCTGCATTGTAACTTAACCGCTTAACCATGACTGTTTAACCATGAACGATCAATCCGCTATGCATGATGTCAAGCAAAGTCCAGTCGCTGTTTTTGATTCTGGTGTGGGCGGTATTTCGGTTTTACAGCACATTCATGCATTGTTGCCTAGTGAGCAATTGCTGTACGTAGCGGACAGCAAGTACGCGCCGTATGGCAATAAAAGTCCGGCGGAAATTCAAGCGCGTTGTGTAGAAATTTCAGGTTTTTTAATCGCAAAGCGTGCCAAGGCTATCGTAGTGGCGTGTAATACCGCGACTGCGGCGGCGATTGATATGATGCGTGAGCGATATACGCTACCTATTATTGGCATGGAGCCAGCAGTCAAGCCTGCGGCAACGGCCTCAAAAAATGGCATTATCGGTGTGTTGGCAACCACCGGCACATTAAAAAGTGCCCAGTTTGCCGGCTTGTTAGAAAGTTATGGCCGCAATGTCAAAGTAGTCACACAAGCCTGCGTTGGTTTGGTGGAGTGTGTAGAGCGTGGGGAGTTGCAAGCCCCTGCTACTTTGCAGCTGGTTAAGAAGTATTGCCAGCCATTGCTAGATGAAGGCGCGGATACCATTGTGCTTGGCTGCACCCATTACCCATTTGTCAGGCCATTGATAGAGCAGGTGGTAGGTGAGCGGGTAAGCCTGATTGATACCGGCGCCGCGGTAGCTAAACAGTTGCAAAAACGGTTGGCTGCGCTGGATTTACTCACCAGCGACCTGCAGACAGGAAGCGTGCAGTTTTGGACAAATAGTGCCGCAGAGAATGCAAGGCAAGTGGTGGAGAGTTTATGGCGACAGCCAGCGCAGGTTAGCTTGCTATAGCTTGATGTCGTAAGTCAGCCATTGGGTTTTGGTGGCTAATTTGTCATAGGTGTTTCGTGCACGATAGTTGTTTTCAGCAGTAATCCAACGGATAGCAGACCAGCTTTTTTCTTTGCCGATTTGTGCAACTGCCTCAATTAACCTTTTGCCTATCTCGTTGCCACGTGCCGATGGTGTTACAAATAAATCATCGATGAAACCACCGATTGATGCTGACAGTGGTCGGGAGAATGGACGGTAGTGAGCTAAGCCCACAGCATTACCTTCATTATCTAAGGCAATCAAACCATTCACTTCATGATTGGCCTCGTGCAACCAAGACCAAACTTGGTCGCGCATTTCTTTTGTTTGCGTTACTTGATAAAACTCTGCGTAAGCTAAATATAAAGTACACCAAGCCTCATAATCAGTATTAGAGATTGGGCGTACTGAAATCATTTAAGGGTGTAAATTGTGTTTAGATTAGTGATGGTGACCAACAGCTTCGCCGGCTTTTAATTTGTATTTTGTTCCACAGTAAGGGCAAGCCACATGGCCTGTTTTTGCTACGTCTAAAAATACACGTGGGTGAGATGACCATAATGCCACCTCTGGCGTTGGGCAGTGCAGTGGCAGGTCTTTAGCTGACACTTCGATTTCATTCGCGTTAGACATTAAAAGATCCTTCATTTCAGCACTCCCGCTTGCGCGGGAGTGTTAGTTTTTATACTAATGTTAACCAGTCTGCGTGTTTTGCAGATTTACCTGTCACTACATCAAAGTACAGTTTTTGTAGTTGCTTAGTGATTGGGCCTGCAGTACCCGCGCCGATGGCACGATTATCTAGCTCGCGAATAGGTGTTACTTCAGCAGCTGTGCCTGTGAAGAATGCTTCGTCAGCACCATAAACTTCGTCGCGTGTGATGCGTTTTTCAATCACTGGAATACCTAATTCAGTCGCTAATTGCACGATGGTGTCGCGCGTGATGCCTTCTAGCGCACTGGTCAGGTCTGGTGTGTACAGTTTGCCGTTGCGTACGATAAAAATGTTTTCGCCTGAGCCTTCAGCAACAAAGCCGTCAACATCCAGCAATAAGGCTTCTTGGTAGCCGTCTTGCGCAGCTTCTTGGTGCGCCAAAATGCTGTTCATGTAGTTGCCGTTTGCTTTGGCTTTACACATGGTGATGTTCACATGGTGGCGTGAGAATGAGGAAGTTTTTACGCGAATACCGTTATCTAAAGCGTCTTGACCCATGTAAGCGCCCCATTTCCATGCGGCAACAATCACGTGTGTTGATAATGTTTTAGCGGAGATCCCCATCGCTTCTGCGCCATAAAATGCCATTGGGCGCATGTAAGCAGATTCAAGATTGTTATCGCGTACTGCTGCTTTTTGTGCTTCGATCAGCTCTTCTTTGCTGTAAGGCATTTTCATGCCTAAGATATGCGCAGAGCGGAATAATCTGTCTGTGTGCTCTTTCAAGCGGAAAATTGCAGTGCCTTTGTCTGTTTTGTAGGCGCGAACACCTTCAAACACGCCCATGCCGTAGTGCAATGTGTGTGTTAAAACGTGAGTGGTGGCATCACGCCAGTTCACCATTTTACCGTCATACCAAATTACGCCGTCGCGGTCTGCCATACCGCCAGAAGTTGCTGCAGGGTTAGCCATGCTGAGTCCTTAAAATGCTTGAAGTTTTGCAAAAGTAATATTGTAAACGAGTGCGCACTTGGTTTGCAGTAATTTATCTGATTTGTAGATAAATTTATCATGCAACATGTTGAATTTATTGTGCATGGTAGAATCTTTATCTATTAACGATGTTGCAAAGGTGTGATTCGGTGAATAAATTCATGAGATTGATATTGTTGGGGCTCTTGTTGCCGTTGCTGGTCGGTTGCGGCTCTGCAAAGAATGCGCAACAATTTAATACCACAGACATTACTGGAGTGGATTTTGGTAGCCAGCTTAACCTGACCGACCACACTGGTAAACCGCGCGCATTGAGTGATTTTAAGGGTAAAGTGGTTGCCTTGTTTTTTGGCTATACGCACTGCCCAGATGTTTGTCCAACCACGCTTAACGATATGAAACAAAGTAAGAAGCTACTCGGTGCAAACGCTAGTGAACTACAAGTGCTGTTTGTGACATTGGATCCAGAGCGTGATACGCAAGCATTGCTGGCAGAGTTTGTACCCGCTTTTGACCCTAGCTTTATTGGTTTGTATGGGACTAAGGAGCAAACAGCAGCGGTGCTTAAAGATTTTAAGATTTTTGCGGCAAAAGTTGAAAACAAAGGACGTAGTGGTTACACCATAGACCATAGCGCGGGTGTTTATGTGTTTGATAAAACCGGTAAGATTCGTCTGTATGTGGATTATGGGACTAAGCCAGATATGATCGCGAGTGATATTCAGAAATTGCTGTAGTTGCGGCATGGCGCGTTAATAAGCCAAGTAGCCTAAATGATATGTAGCTTAGGCGACCATGCTTTAAGCTCTTTTTCCGCTGTTTTGTAATCAGGGAAAATGCTGCCAACCACTGCCCAGAATTTCGCCGAGTGATTCATCTCTTTTAAGTGCGCTAGCTCATGGCACACTACATAATTGATAATGTGTGGCGGTGCCTGCAGCAGGCGCCAGTTGAGCCGAATTTCTTTTCTGGAGTTGCAGCTACCCCAGCGTGAACGTGCGTTGGATAAAAACAATTCAGGCGTCGGCACGCCGAGCTTAGTGGCAAAAAGTGCTAAGCGCCTGGAAAAGTCAGTCAGTGCTTGTTTTTTATACCATTGCAGTACTTTTCTTTCCACTGCGCTTGGCTCACTGTGATTAGGCATAGCCAGTTGTAAAAAACCCGGCGTATATTCAACTGCTCGTGAGCGGGTGTCCTGTTTTGTCACGAGTGTGATGGTGTTGCCTAACAATAACAGCTGGTCACCGTGTTGCCATTGCATAGGCGGATGTTGGTTAGCGCTGCGCGCTTCTAATTTCTTAAGTATCCAATCCGCTTTCAGTACAATCAGGCTTTCCAGATAGGTTTGTGCGATGCGCTTGGGCGCATGTACGATCAGGCCTTCTTGGGTGATTTTTAGCCCAACGGTACGGCGCTGCCTGCGCTCCAGTGTGTAATGAATTTGCTCGCCAGAGGGGAGTTGGATGCTGTGGCTCATAGGTTTAACGTTAGCCCAGCGTTGCCATTTCAGATTCTATCCAATGCTCAACTTGGTTGTTTAATGCATCAGTTTTAACGTTGACGGTTTGTATCGGTTTGCCGATATGAATCTGAATAACACCAGGTTTTTTGATAAATGAGTTTTTCGCCCAAAACTTGCCTGCATTATGCGCGACAGGCACGACCTGTGTTTCGGTATGGGTTGCCAGCCATGCGCCGCCAATATGATATTTGCCGTGTTCACCTGGTGCCATACGGGTACCTTCAGGAAAAATCACTACCCATAAACCTTTGCTCAGTCTAGCTTTACCCTGAGCCACGAGTTTTTTCAGTGCTTCGCGTCCTGCGCTGCGATCAATAGCAATGGGTGATGACATTGCCAGGCCCCAGCCGAATATTGGAATCCACAATAATTCACGTTTAAGCACGTAAACTTGCGTAGGGAAAATTGCCTGAAATGCTAAGGTTTCCCATGCAGATTGATGCTTTGCCAGAATGATGCTGGGCGTTGCTGGAATATTTTCTAGTCCTACGATCTCGTGCTTGATATTGCATGTAATGCGCAGCCACCAAATCATGCTGCGTGCCCAACCAGAAATCAGCACGTTACGAGTAACAGGATGCAGCGGCATTGAGAGCAGGGCAATCAATGTAAAAATTGGTGCAGTAATAATCTGCCCGAGAAGGAATAATGTAGAGCGTAACAGCAGCATGGGCTAGGCGTATTCTTAAGTTTAGATGTATTCTGAGTTAGTTGTTTTCTGCAATGATATATTGCGCAGCTTCACTTAAATCGGCAAACACGATGGTATTCGCCGGTAATTCGCCAGAGCCTAGTGTGGTTTCACCTTTGCCAGTGCGCACTAAAATAGGTTGGCAACCTGCGTTTGCAAATGCTTGTAAATCGCGTAATGCATCCCCAATGCCGCATACCTGACTTAAATCTACAGAGAAGCGCTTGCCGATTTCTTTAATCATGCCAGTTTTTGGTTTGCGGCAGTTGCAATTGTCATCCGCCGAATGTGGGCAATAAAACACTGCATCAATACGCCCGCCAACCAGTGCCAGCTCGCGGTGCATTTTGTCGTGAATGCTGTTGAGGGTAGCCATATCAAACAAGCCACGGCTCACTCCGGATTGGTTAGTGGCGACCACTACTCTGAATCCGGATTGATTCAATAGTGCGATAGCTTCGAGGCTGCCTGGGATTGCAATCCACTCATTAGGGTTTTTAATGAAATTGGCGGAGTCTTGATTAATGACGCCGTCGCGATCTAGTATCACTAACTTCATAAGGTAACCAATCTTGTTTGAATAGGGGGTATGCTCACTAGCTTAAGGTTCTTGTAACGTACTGACCTTAACCTGGTGAGCATATTGTATTGGTAATTAACCTGCCAGTTTAGATAAATCAGCGACACGATTCATGGTTTGGTGCAATGTCGCTAACAAGCCTAGGCGGTTTGCTTTAAGCGCTGTATCTTCTGCATTCACCATCACGTTGTCGAAAAAGTCATCGACAGGCGCTTTTAATGCAGCCAGCGCTTTTAATGAACTGGTGTAGTCGCCACTTTCAAACTGTTGATCAGCTTCTGGTTTTACTGTGATCAGTGCATTATTCAGTGCAATTTCAGCAGGCTCTTGTAACAAGCTTACATTGACTTGTGCTTGAATTTCACCTTCCACTTTTTTCAGGATATTGCTGACGCGTTTGTTAGCTGCGGCGAGTGCAGGTGCTTCGGCAAGCTCAGCGAATGTGCGGACAGCCGCAAGGCGTTGTGGAATTTCACTGAGTAGAGCCGGGTCGAGTGACAGTACTGCGTCTACTTCCTGTGCAGTAGCGCCGTTTTCGCGCAAGTTAACGCTCAAGCGGTCAAAGCAAAACTCTTTGATGGCCTGTACGGTTGCTGCGGTATTGGTCGCATCATGCTCAAATGCAGAGAGCACGTCGTGAATCAGTTGCTCAAAAGCCAACGGTAGTTTGCTTTCAATCAGCATGCGGATGATGCCTAGTGCTTGCCTACGCAGCGCAAACGGGTCTTTATCGCCAGTCGGTTTTTCGCCAATGCTGAACAAGCCCACTAGTGTTTCAAGTTTATCTGCCAATGCGACGGTGAGGCCCGCCTGATTACGTGGTAAGTCATCGCCTGCAAAACGTGGTTTGTAATGGTCTTCAATCGCAAAAGCAACTTCGTTATCCAAACCTTCATGCTGCGCATAGTAGCGCCCCATAATGCCTTGCAGCTCAGGGAACTCGCCTACCATATCGGTAATTAAGTCTGTTTTTGCCAGTTGAGCAGCTAGGCCCGCTTTGGCTGCTAATTCTGCACCACCCAGTTGTTGACCAATTGCTTTAGCAATCGTACCTACGCGCTCTGTACGCTGGCCTTGAGAGCCTAGTTTGTTGTGGTAAACCACTTTTTCTAAGCTGGTAATGCGTGATTCCAACGTTTTTTTGCGGTCTTGGTCAAAAAAGAACTTAGCATCGGCTAAGCGCGGGCGTACCACGCGTTCGTTACCGCCAATCACTGCCGATGGGTCAGTAGGGCAAATGTTAGACACAATTAAGAACTTATTCGTTAATTTATTATTGCTGTCTAATAATGGGAAGTATTTTTGATTCGCCTTCATGGTAAGAATCAAACACTCTTGCGGTACTTCTAAATAGATTTCTTCAAACTGACCAAGTAATACATTGGGGCGCTCTACCAATGCAGTCACTTCATCCAGCAATGCTTCATCGTCAATTGGTTTTAGGCCTTCTCTAGCGGCCGCTGCGGTGAGTTGGCGCACGATTTCAGCGCGACGTTCAGCGAAACTGGCAATCACTGCACCTTCGGTTTTAAGTTGCTCGGCGTAGCTGTCTGCGTTTTTAATCACAACGTTGGCTGATGCAGCCTCAAAGCGGTGGCCTTGCGTTTGGTTGCCGGCATTCAAGCCTAGGGCGCTGGTCGCAACAATGTCGCTGCCATGTAGTGCGATTAAACCATGCGCAGGGCGCACAAAGTTAACGCTGCTCCAGCCATCGGCAAGTTGGTAGGTCATCACTTTAGGGATAGGCAATTTTTGGATGGCTTCTTCAATGGCTTTTTGTAAGCCATCGTTCAGCACTGCACCTTTTTGCGTGACTTCTAAAAACAAGGCTTCGTTTTTGCCATCCATTTGTTTGGTGAGCTGTGAAACTGCTGTCTCATCTAAGCCCATACCGTTTAAACGTTTAATCAGGGCAGGGGTGGCATTGCCGTTTGCATCCAAACCTACACTCACTGGCATCAGCTTTTGCGAGATTTGCTTATCTTTGGCTTGCGCTGCTATGGCAGTCATGTGCGCTGCTAAGCGGCGCGGTGTAGCAAAAGAGGTCACGACTGAGTTTTCAGCAGATAAGCCCTGAAGCTTCAAGGTTTCAAATAGTGTGTTGCTGAATGCCTCGCCTAGTTTTTTCAGTGCTTTTGGCGGTAGCTCTTCTACAAATAATTCTACAAGTAAGTTTTGTTGTGACATGATTTAAGCAACCTTCTTATCTTTTTCTTGTTTTTCTTTATCGAGCTTGGCTAGCACTTCATCTGCCCAATCTTTTGGCGCCATCGGGAAGCCAAGTCGGGCGCGGCTATCTAGGTAGCTGGCAGCAACTGAACGTGCCAAGTTGCGAATACGGCCAATGTAGCCTGCGCGCTCAGTGACAGAAATTGCACCGCGTGCATCAAGTAAGTTAAAGGTATGCGCGGCTTTGAGCACTTGCTCATAAGCTGGCAGCGCCAATTGGTTTTCCATCAAGTGCTTTGCTTGTTTTTCATGTGCATTGAACGCGGTAAACAAGAAGTCAGCATCAGAGTGCTCAAAGTTGTAAGCACTTTGCTCTTGTTCGTTTTGTAGATACACATCGCCATAGCTCAAGGCTTTACCATTTGAATCCACGGTCCAAGTCAGGTTGTATACGTTATCCACCCCTTGTAGGTACATGGCCAAACGCTCTAAGCCATAGGTGATTTCGCCGGTAATCGGTTTGCAGTCAATGCCGCCTACTTGTTGGAAGTAAGTAAACTGCGTGACTTCCATCCCGTTGAGCCAAACTTCCCAGCCTAAGCCCCATGCGCCTAGTGTTGGGTTTTCCCAGTCATCTTCTACAAAGCGGATATCGTTCTGTTTTAAGTCAAAACCTAGCGCTTCTAATGAGCCTAGGTACAGTTCCAGAATATCTGCCGGTGCTGGTTTTAATACTACTTGGAATTGGTAGTAATGCTGTAACCGGTTTGGATTCTCGCCATAACGACCATCTTTAGGGCGGCGGCTTGGTTGCACGTAAGCGGCTTTCCAAGGCTCTGGGCCTAATGAGCGTAAAAAGGTAGCGGTGTGCGAGGTGCCAGCGCCAACTTCCATGTCGTAAGATTGCAGAAGCGCACAGCCTTTGTCGCTCCAGTATTTTTGTAGGGTGAGAATAATCTCTTGAAATGTTAAAGCCATGATGTGTTTGTTGAAATTGGCGAAAAGTGCAATTTTACTTGGTTTTGTAATCTTGCAATAGGTTTTATCTTGATGACGCCCTGTTACGTTTCCATATGAATAGTAATAAGCCGAAACATATGGTTAGAAATAGCCAGTTTCCCCAGTATACATAAGGGGTTGTGCCAGTGTAGCCTTGTGCGTATCCATCCAGTGAAGTTTGCACAAAGTGCGGCGCATGCGCTGTGAGATAGCCTTTTTGATCAATAATCGCGGTCGCGCCCGTGTTGGTGGCACGCAGCATCATGCGCCCGGTTTCAAGTGCGCGTGCTTGAGAAAACTGTAAATGCTGATCTGCTGCGTATGATTCACCGTACCATGCGTCGTTACTCACATTTACTAATAATGTGGCTGCCGGTAGCTGGCGTATGATTTCCTCGCCGAACACGTCCTCGTAACAAATATTGACCGCTACTTTTGCATCAGCCACGGGCATAGGCTGCTGATATTTTGCACCGCGCGATAAATCGCTCAATGGCATGTTGAGCCAGTCGCGATATATCCAGCCAAACGCTACTTTCAGCGGAATGAACTCGCCAAATGGCACAAGGTGGGATTTACGATACGTTAGTGTTTGCTCACTTCCGTAACTCAATACGCTATTAAAATATTCGCCATCCTCGCGCTCAATCATTCCAACCAAGATGTCACCCTGATTTTTATGGGCATGTGCAACTAGCCTTGTTTTTAACTCTTGCGGAATTTCACTGGCAATCACGGGTAGCGCAGTTTCTGGCAGTACAATTAATTTTGCACTGCTCTGTTCTGTCATAGTCAGGTATTGCTGCATGGTGTGTTCAGCAAGCTCTGGCACCCATTTTAGGTTTTGTTCAATATTACCTTGTAGCAGACTCACACTGAGTGGTTTACCAATAGGGGTCGTCCATTCAATCTGTTTTAGCCCGTAGCCACTAGCAATCAGTAATAGCAAGGTACCGACTGCGCCACGTTGCCAGACTGAGGTTTTTGCTTTGTTTGCTAGTCCAACGCCAATCACGCTGGCAATCAGCACTGTAATGAAGGTAACGCCATAAACACCGGTCACTGGCATATAGCCTGCCAATGGGCTGGCTGGGACCTGACTGTAGCCAATCGTCAGCCACGGGAACCCGGTAAATATCCAGCTTCTTACCCAGTCTGCGAGTGCCCAAAGCACTGGAATGGCGATGATGGTTGAAGTAGGATGTTGCCCCAGTTTCTTGCTCAATGCACCGACCATGGTAGGGAATAGCGCTAAAAATGCAGCTAATACAAAAGTGGAAAAAGCCGCCATGATGCCAGGCATACCGCCATAGGTATGCAGGCTAATGTAAATCCAGTAAATTCCAACGCCAAATAGTCCTAAGCCATAAGTAAAGCCACTGATGGCGGCAGACTTGGCTGAGTCACTTAGGGTAATGAAATAGATAACGCCGATCAGCGAGAGTATGCTGGCAGGGTAAAAGTAGTAGGGCGCAAAACCAAGCACACCAAAAGCACCAAGTGCAAAGAGCGTGACGGTTTTGATGACAGGGTTGGAGATAGAAAATAGCATGCTGCGAATTGTAGCTTGTTAGTGCCTCAGATAACAAAAATTAACATCTAAATTGTGCTGTACAGATTGGCATATGTTGACATGGTGGTTACATAAGACATATATTTAATGACCAAGTAAGAAAAATATTTGAAGTTAACTATACCCGTTACAGATGTTCATCTGTCTGTACAACTATATGACTGGAGAAATGCATGAGTATCGCGTCCGAATTTAAACAATTTGCTTTAAAAGGCAATGTCATGGATTTAGCAGTAGGTGTCATCATTGGCGCTGCATTTGGAAAGATTGTTGATTCTTTAGTGGGCGATATCATTATGCCGCTGATTGGTAAGGTTGTGGGTAATGTAGATTTTAGTAATATGTTTGTTGCATTGGCAGCAATCCCGGAAGGTAATGCAGGTACGTATGCAGCGCTTAAACAAGCGGGTGTGCCTATGCTTGCCTATGGTAACTTTTTAACCATTGTGATTAACTTTGTCATCTTGGCGTTTGTGATTTTTATGTTGGTGAAACAAATGAATCGTCTGAAAAAAGCAGAGCCAGCACCACCACCTGCACCAACGGCAGAAGATATTATTCTGTTGCGTGAAATTCGTGATGCATTAAAGAAATAGACTTTAAGTTTGGATATAAAAAAGCGCCGTAAACGGCGCTTTTTTATATGTGCATGTTATTGAACCGGCACTTCATACTGTTGGCTTGCTTCAGGGCCTTCACTACCGTCATTCTTTAAAAATGCAACCATCACTACTTTGTCATCAATAAAGTCTAACTCGGTAGTTTCATAGTAAGAACCATCCGCCGCGGTATTGATAAAATGGTACAGCCAAATTGAAGCCACTACTTTACCCGAACCTTTTACCTTGACATCGTCTGACTTTGCGGGCTCACCAAACTGTTCAATAATTTGGGCTTTGCTAAATTGATTGATTGATTTTACAAAGTCCTGCTCTATTGTGGGTATAGTAGCCTGGCTACTCGTTGCTTCCTCTGCCATTGCAGTTTGTATTAATAGCCCCTGCGCAACAAAAAGACAAACAAACAATAAGTGCTTCATAACGAACTCCAGTTAAATTGGACTAAAGAATTGAGATTCAGGACAACACAGAGTTATGAAATGAATCTCTAGACTTAGTTCCCTATCTACCTAATTTAAAATGGAATAGATGAAGTTAAGATTGGTTTTAGTTAGCCTTCACTCTGAATTGCAGACTCGGTTTTAACCGAAACTAAAATGGTGTGCAGACGACGGCTATCTGCGCGCAATACTTTTACGTGAATGCCGTTAAAACTGACCTCTTCATTGCGTTTTGGTAAGTGGCCAAACTTGCTAACAATCAAGCCGCCTATGGTGGAGAACTCTTCGTCGCTGAAAGTTGTGCCTATAATTTCATTAAAGTCTGCAATCTCAGTGAGTGCCTTTACTCGGTACTGACCATCTGCGTTTTGAATAATGTTGTCTTCATCTTCGTCGTAGTCGTACTCGTCCTCGATATCGCCAACAATCTGCTCCAACACGTCTTCAATGGTGACCATGCCAGCCACACCACCGTACTCATCTACCACAATGGCAATATGGTTGCGGTTGCTGCGGAATTCTTTCAGTAATATGTTGAGGCGTTTGGCTTCAGGGATAAATACGGCAGGGCGTAACATGTCGCGGACTTCAAAGTCTTCGCCCGCATAGTAACGTAACAAATCTTTTGCCAGCAAAATGCCGATGACATCGTTTTTATTGCCTTCAATCACAGGAAAGCGCGAGTGTGCAGTTTCAATCACACTGGGAATAAATACTTCGGGAGGTTCAGTGATGTCGATGACATCCATTTGCGAGCGCGGAATCATGATGTCGCGCACTTGCATTTCACTTACTTGCAGCACGCCCTCAATCATTGCGAGCGAATCCGCATCCATTAAGCTGTTTTCATATGCACTGTGCAGTAGCTCGACCAGCTGTTCGCGGTCTTCAGGTTCCCGCAATAAGAAATTACTTAAACGTTCCAACAAGCTAGGCTTGTTAATTGATTTATGGTTGCTTGGTTTTTCCGACTCGGTTGCCATTAGTTGGCGTCCTCTGTAATGAGATAGGGTGAAGCATACCCTAATTTCGTGACAATTGCAGTTTCTAGGCCCTCCATCAGCTCAGCCTGTGCATCGATTTCATGGTCGTAACCATGCAAATGCAGGATGCCATGCACTGTTAAATGCGCGTAATGTGCCTCTAGGCTTTTTTGCTGAGCCTCAGCTTCTGCTGCCACCACCGGTGCGCAAATGATGATGTCACCCATCAGGTAGGGTTCTTCAGTGAGCGGGAAGGTCAGTACGTTTGTTGCATAGTCTTTGCCACGATAGGTGTTATTGAGCAGTTGGCCTTCTTCGGCATCGACGATGCGGATGGTCACTTCGGTATCTACTCGCAGCGCAGCTTTTGCCCATTTGCGAAACTGACTAGCACTGGGAATGCTGTCAGCGACGCTGGCGTATTGAATGGTTGCAGCTAATTTAGGCATAGGTCGTCTTAATCGGTTTTAGATTGCAAGTCTGTGCCATCGGTATATGGAAACTTCACGTGTCCATAGCGCACCACTAAAATGGCCAGTGCAATCAATAAGATGGAGCCTGAAAGTGCAAACATAGTCATCGCGTCTAGCTCTTTGATATCCAGCACCAAGAAGCGGGCTAAGGCGATAATGCCAATATATAGCGGATACCTGACTGGTAGCTTCCCTGCTGTGAGGTAGTGGCTCAGCATCGACATCACCTCAAGGTAAAGGAAGAGCAGTAATAGGTCACCAACGTGAATAGTGCGCTCATCCCAAATATTTAAGATTGCCTGAAGCACGCCAAAAATGGTGGCAATGCCAATTACAATCAATACTACTTGTTCAACAATACTTAAGCCTTTTTGCAAAATCTTGCTGTATTTATTTGGTGTCATTTTTTATCTCAAAAATTATGCATCGTCGTTTTGATTATACCTTGCACTATTCTCGCATGGTATATCAAGGTGCAGCAATGTTGCGCTATGTGCTTGCTTTATATCCGTTAATTTTTTTGCTGTGACTCGTATTCTTCGTAGGCATTCACAATTTTTTGTACCAACGGGTGGCGGACTACATCACCAGATAAAAAGTGCGTCATGGCGATGCCTTTGATATCTTTTAATACCTTTTGCGCTTCTACTAAACCGCTTTTTTGATGCCGCTGTAAATCAATTTGTGTCACGTCGCCAGTAATCACTGCCTTGGTGCCAAAGCCGATACGGGTTAAGAACATTTTCATTTGTTCCGGTGTCGTATTTTGCGCTTCATCCAGAATAATAAAGCTTTGGTTCAACGTGCGTCCGCGCATATAAGCAAGCGGTGCTACTTCAATGGCGCCACGTTCAAACATTTTGTTCACGGTGTCGTAACCGGCTAAATCATATAGTGCATCGTATAAAGGGCGTAGGTAAGGGTCTACTTTTTGGTTTAAGTCACCTGGCAAAAAGCCCAAGCGCTCGCCAGCCTCAACCGCCGGGCGTACTAGTACGATACGTTTAACGCGGTCACGCGTCATGGCATCGACTGCACAGGCAACAGCTAAATATGTTTTGCCCGTACCTGCCGGGCCAATGCCAAACGTAATGTCATGCTCCTGTATTTGCTGCAAATACGATACTTGGCGTGGAGTGCGGCCATGTAAATCGCCACGGCGTGTCATCAGTACAGGCATAGCAGTAGAAACCACATCTTCAGGCTTTAGCTTGTCGATTTCGACTAAACCCAGCTGCACATCTTCTAGTTCAATCGGTTTTTTGGCGCGGACATAAAAATTTTCAATCAGCTGCGCGGCAAGGCGAGTGTTATCTAGTTTGCCACTGACGTTAAACGTGCTACCGCGGCGGTTAATGTTCACTTCGAGTGCGGTTTCAATTTGCTTGATGTTTTCATCCAGCGGTCCGCATAAGTTAGCAAGGCGAACATTATCTTCAGGGGTTAGGGTAATTTCCATGGTTATACGATCTCGCCAATTAAGCGTCTTGGGTTAGAAACGTCGGTAATTCTTACATTCACAAACTGATGCACCAAGCTGGCATCGCCTGCGATATCAACCACGCGATTATTATCGGTTTTGCCAGCTAGCAAACTGGCATCTTTCCACGATGCGCCTTCAATCAGCACGCGTTGCGTGGTGCCAAGCATTGCTTCAGAAATGTCCTTGGCTTGCGCTTCGTTAATCGCTTGAAGCTTATCTAAACGTGTAAGTTTAACTTCTTGTGTAGTGTCATCTTTTAAAAATGCAGCAGGCGTGCCTGGGCGCGGGCTATACAGAAAGCTAAAACTTGCGTCAAAGCCTACATCCTGCATCAGTTTTACCGTTGCCTCGAAATCTGCATCAGTTTCACCCGGAAAGCCAACAATAAAGTCTGAAGTGAATGTTAAATTAGGATTAGCTGTTTTGAGTTTGCGAATGATCGATTTGAATTGCAGAGCGGTGTAATTGCGCTTCATGGCCATCAAAATACGGTCGCTGCCAGCCTGCACCGGTAAATGTAATTGTGCGGCCAATTTAGGTACAGTGGCAAAACAGTTAATCAGGCGCTCATTCATTTCATTGGGATGGCTAGTGGTAAAGCGGATGCGTTCAATTTGCGGGATTTCAGCAATGGTTTCAATTAACATGGCTAAGTCTGCATCCACGCCGTCGTATTCAGTGCGGTATGCGTTAACGTTTTGGCCTAATAGCGTAATTTCTTTCACGCCTTGTTCTGCCAATTGCACTGCTTCGGTCAAAATGTCGGTAAATGGACGAGAGACTTCTTCGCCGCGCGTATAAGGCACTACACAAAAGCTGCAATACTTGCTACAGCCTTCCATAATGCTTAAAAATGCACTCACCCCTTCTACGCGCGGTGGCGGTAAATGGTCAAACTTCTCAATTTCAGGAAAGCTAATATCCACTTGTGAGGTGCCGCTCGCTTGCTTGTTTTTAATCATTTCTGGCAGGCGATGCAAGGTTTGTGGACCAAAAACAACATCAACGTATGGCGCACGCTTGATAATATTGTCACCTTCTTGTGACGCCACGCAGCCACCCACGCCAATCACCAGATTGGGATTTTTCTCTTTCAGTGGAATAAAACGCCCAAGATGGCTAAATACTTTATCTTCTGCTTTTTCGCGTACAGAGCACGTGTTGAGCAAAATGACATCTGCGTCATCCGGCGTCAGTGTTTCTACCATGCCGTCAGACGCAGACAGCATATCTGCCATCCGTGATGAATCGTACTCGTTCATCTGGCAGCCAAAGGTCTTAATAAAAACTTTTTTAGGTGTATTCAAGGTGTTATAGCCAAAACGCAAAATATGATTTTAACGTATTTGCTCACTTGCCTCACGCAAAGTTGTTCACTACAAGGTAAAATGATTAACTTAATGTATAGATAATCATTCAAAACATGCAAGCACTCCCTATTTTTATCAATATCACCAATCGATCATGTGTGGTGATTGGCGGTGGCGATGTCGCAACTCGTAAAGTTGGCATGCTGTTAAAGGCAAATGCAGCGGTGACCTTGATTTCACCAGAAATTTGTCACGAGCTGCAAGCTTTGGCTGAAGCGAAAAAAATTCAATGCGTTCAGGCAACCTACAGCAAACCTCAGCTTGAGGGTGCATGTCTGGTGATTGCCGCAACCGATGATGAGGTAGTGAATAAAGCAGTTTCAATGGATGCAAAAGCATTGGGGATTCCGGTCAACGTGGTGGATGCCCCTGATTTATGTACCTTTACCATGGGTTCGATTATTGAGCGTAGCCCGGTAGTGATTGCAATTTCCAGTGAAGGTAATGCGCCGGTATTGGCACGTTACATCCGTACCAAAATTGAAACTATGCTGCCTGCCGGCTATGGACGCATTGCTGGTATTGCGGGTGAGTTTCGCGATAAAGTAAAGGCAAAATTCACTACAACCCAAGCGCGCCGTCGCTTCTGGGAAGATGTGCTACAAGGCCCGCTAGTCGAGCGTGTTTTGTCAGGGCAAGAGCAGTCAGCGCGCGCTTTATTGCAAGATTTGATTGACCAGCAAAATGGCACCGCCAACAAAGGTGAAGTGTTTTTAGTCGGTGGCGGTCCAGGTGACCCAGACCTACTCACGTTCAGGGCATTACGTTTGATGCAGCAGTGTGATGTATGCGTCTACGACAAATTGGTTAGTCCAGAGGTGATGGAGCTGGTGCGCCGCGATGCGGAGCTGATTTATGTAGGCAAATCACGTGATCAGCATACGTTGCCGCAAGAGGAAATTAATGTGTTACTTGCTAAGTTGGCATTGCAAGGCAAACGCGTACTGCGCTTAAAAGGTGGTGATCCATTTATTTTTGGTCGCGGTGGCGAGGAAATCGAAACCTTGATGGAGTATGGCATTCCATTCCAGGTGGTGCCAGGGATTACCGCTGCTAATGGTGTTTCCAGTTACGCAGGTATCCCGTTAACCCACCGTGATTACTCACAAGCTTGCTTGTTTATTACTGGGCATTTAAAAGATGGTAGCTTGGATTTAGATTGGGAGGCGATGGCACGCCCAAGGCAAACAGTCGTCATCTATATGGGTCTGGTTGGGTTGGCACAAATCTGTGAGCAGCTCATCAAGCACGGAGTTTCCCCGGATATGCCAGTGGCAGTGGTGCAACAGGGTACGACTCAACGCCAAAAGGTGGTGACTGCAACCTTGGCAGACTTGTCGGAGAAGGTCATCGAAGCTGGCCTAAAAGCGCCATGCCTCACCATTATTGGTGAAGTGGTGCATTTGCGTGAGAAATTGGCTTGGTTTGAGCCTGGCGCTTAATACGCCAGCTAGTTACTAGTTCTTAATTGGAATACTCAGCCTAGCTTCTAGGCCGCCTTCAGGCCGGTTAATTAGCTCAAGTTTGCCGTGATGTAGCTTCGCAATGCGGTCTGCAATCGCCAAGCCTAGGCCGCTACCCCCTGCGTTACTACGTGCGGTATCAAGCCGTTCAAATGGGCGTAATAACTTCTGTAGATGGGTTTCGGGAATCCCCGGGCCATTATCAAAAATGCTGATTACAATCCAGTCTGCCTGTATCTGGCTGCTAACGCGAACTTGTCCGCCGCCGTAGTTGTACGCATTACCGACCAGATTATCTAGCAAGCGCTGCATAGCCAGTGGCTTAATCGGTACTTTATAAGTTGGTGCAAGTTGAATCACCAAGTCGCGTCCAGCGCGCTGCTGCCTCTCATGCAGCGCTTGCAGCAGGGTGTTGATATCCACCATCAGCGTTGGTTCACCTTCTGTGCCGCGTACAAAATCTAAGAACTGATGAATAATATTATCCATGTCAGCAATATCTTGCACCATGCCTGACTTTAGATAGCCACAGTCCTGTTCGGGTAGCATTTCTACAGCAAGACGCAGGCGCGCTAAAGGTGTGCGAATGTCGTGTGAAACGCCAGCTAGAATCAAGGTTCTTTCTGCATCAAGCTCAGCCAGAGATTCTGCCATTTTGTTAAAAGTAGTGCTTACTTCGCGTAGTTCAGTCACACTGTCTTCTGGCAGTTTTTCTGGTTGCTCACCTTTACGCAGTTTGTCAGCTGCACTTACCAGCAGGTTTAGTGGCTTGTTAATACGTGCGGCAAGCAAATAACCGCCTGCTAAAGATAAACTCAAGACCAAGGCGATCCAGCCTAGCCATTGCCAAGGGAACGGGCGCTCTACGTGTACGTTCGGAATAACAACCCAAAAGTCATCCTGATCAATGCCAAAACTGACCCATAAGCCACTAATGCCATAGTGCTTGGTGGTAATGATGGTTTGTTCACCCAGGCGTTCTCTAATCTTATCGGCCACCAATTGGATGAAGGGATCATCTGGCAGTGGGGCAATTTCTTCCATAAAGTCGGCGTAATAAATACGAACGCCCTCTTTACCAGTTAATTCAGAAAGTAAAGCTAAGCGTAGGTTTTCTTGCGACGCAATCAGGGATGCGCGCGTGTAGTTAACAACCGTGACAGCTTGTAATGCCGTTGCTTGTGCGCGTGGCTCACGCTCAAAGTATTCAAAAATCTGCAAAGATGCAAACTGACCTATCGCTAATAAAACAGCGATAAGTAACATGATTCTTGAGAGTAGCTTTTTGGGTAACAGGCGCAATGTGGTTGGCTTAAGTAATTAAAATTAGCGTACGGTCAGGCCATTATGACTAGGACAATTGCCTGACTTGTGGTTTTTAGTTGTCAGCTTCACCATCTGGGATGAATACGTAGCCAAAGCCCCACATGGTTTGCAGGTAGCGTGGATGGGCGGGGTCTGGTTCAATCAATTTGCGTAAGCGTGAAACCTGCACGTCAATACTGCGGTCGTACACATCTAGTTCACGTCCACGGGCGAGTTGCATCAGCCTGTCGCGAGATAGCGGCTGGCGCGGATGGTCAACAAACACCTTTAACAATGCAAATTCGCCGCTGGTAATGGCAATGGCCGTGCCTTGACGGCTAAGTGAGCGCGTTGAAGCATTGAACACAAAGTCACCAATGGTGATGTTTTCTGCCGCGTTGGCTGGCGCGCTTGGCACCAAGCGCTCATGCCTGCGAAGCACCGCATTAATACGCGCTAATAACTCTCTAGGGTTAAATGGTTTGGGTAGGTAATCATCCGCACCCATTTCCAGGCCGATAATTCTATCTACTTCATCGCCGCGCGCAGTGAGCATCACAATTGGCATCATTGTGGCGTTACCGCGCATTCTGCGGCAAATAGACAAGCCATCTTCGCCCGGTAACATTAAATCCAGCACTAATAAGTCAATCGCATCGTTAGCAAGAATGCTGTCCATTTCTTTGGCGTCATTGGCGGTTTTAACGGTAAACCCCTGCTCGGTGAGGTAGCGCTGCAAGAGCTCACGTAAACGTACATCATCATCTACGACTAAGATTTTTTTATTTTGATCGGCCATCATTATGTTTAAACCTTAATTTTTAATAGCGTTGTGTTGAATATTTGTAAAACAATATTATTTTCAATAACTGCAAAGTGTATGCTAAATTTATATTTATATTAAATTTTATGTGCCTGAACTTGCAATTTTATCTACAGTCTCATGATTCATGTCGAAAAAATTTACAATTCCTTACAATTTCACCGTTTAGTGAAACATTCAATTAACAAACGTGCTTCATGATAATGCAACTTCAATCGTAATGCTTAACATTGGAACCTTGATCTTTTGGATTTGATTTTGCTAAACAATATGTCATTGACCAAGTACGCTTGCCTAGTTTTATGCATGAGCTTAAGCCTTACTTTAAGCGCTAACCCTGGGAGTAGGAATAATCTGGCTGCCGCAGCTGAAAAGCCTAGGCGTACGACAGATGGTGAGCGTGCTACTGAAGATGATGCTAAAGAAGGCTACCAAAAGACTTTAAACCTGAACTTTAGCCCTGAGCGTAGAGAAATGCTACGTAAAGCACTCGAAGATTACGCCCGTTCTATTGACCCCAGTCACGATCAAATTGAAGAACGCAGACGCGCGATGCAAGAAAGTATTGAAGCACGCTTTTTTGAAGCAGATTCAAATAATGACAGCACGATAGATCGACAAGAAGCCACAGAAAAACTGCCGCAAATCGCTAGACATTTCAACAGTGTAGATACAAACCAAGATGGCGTGATTTCTCTAAACGAGCTGGTAGAAGCTCAAGCGAGAATCCTTGAGCGCCGTCGGGCTGCAGAAGCGGCAATACAGCTAGAAAAACAAAGAAAAGCCATTGAGGCTGAAGCACTAGAGGACGCTAAAGCTAAAAATAAGCAGGCGACAAATACCTCCAAAAAAAAGGCACTATAAAGCTGCACTGACAATAGCTAACCTTGTTCCAGTCGTCCCCGTTCTTCAGTACCCATCCACTCATTACTGATATTGATTTAATCGATATTGGTGCCAGTTTCTCTTTTTCCTTTTTTCCTTCGATTTAATCATCGCATTTAAAGTTAGGTGTACTACCTTCCCTTTACCTTGGTGCATAATTAGGTATCAATCATGAACAGATACGGTGTTGGTGTATGGCGTTAAGGCTTGAGGTTGGCGATGGTGTAGCACAAGTTCCGGCTCAGACTTGGGACGCCTTGCTAGATGGCATGCCCCTATTGACGCATGCTTTTCTGAGTGCGCTAGAGACTTCAAAGTCTGTCGGCGGCGGCACTGGCTGGCAGCCTTCTCCACTCTTACTGTATGATGATGCGCAGTTAATAGGCGCTATGCCGCTCTATGTAAAGTATCATTCATATGGCGAGTATGTCTTTGATTGGGCATGGGCCGAGGCGTATGAGCGTAATGGCTTGAATTACTACCCCAAGCTTGTTTCCGCTATTCCATTTACCCCAATTACCAGCACACGCTTGCTTACAACTGACCCTGAAGCGAAGCGATTACTCATCAACGCGTTGCTGCAAATTGTGCAGAAAAACAAAATGTCATCAGCACATGTGTTGTTCCCTGATGATGGTTCTGAAAAGGCATTTAAAGAGGCGGGATGGATGCAAAGGCATGGCGTGCAGTTCCGATGGCATAATCCTGGCTATACCAGTTTTGAAGATTTTTTAGGTCAATTAAGCCATGATAAACGCAAGAAGATTCGGCAAGAGCGTAAGAAAGTCGAAGCTTCTGGCGTGGTTTGCAAATCAATTAAAGGCAGTGAAATTACTGCTGAGCAATGGGATTTTTTCTATCAGTGTTATGAAAACACTTATCATGAGCACCGATCTACGCCATATTTAACGCGTGATTTTTTCAAGAATATAGGTAGCAGTATGCCGCAGCATATCTTGTTAATTATTGCTTATTTGGATGGGAAGCCCATAGCTGCAGCTTTAAATATCTATGATCAAACCACGTTGTATGGTCGCTACTGGGGTGCGTTGCAATATGTGCCCAATTTACACTTTGAGCTTTGTTATTATCAAGCTCAGGAGTTCTGTATTGCTGAGCGTATTGTGTATTTTGAGGGTGGGGCGCAAGGTGAGCATAAGTTGGCACGTGGCTTTAAAGCTAGGTCTACTTGTTCTTTTCACTTGATTGCCAACCCGGATTTTGCGTCAGCCATTCAGGATTTTGTCACACAAGAGTCCGCAGGGCTTGTGGCTTATACCAATGAGCTAGACGAACGTGCGCCATTTAGATCTCAAAGTTAATTACAGAGCGCAAGTTGGCAAATACATATATTATTCACTTTAGAAAAAATTACGAGTAGCAAATGATTTCAGCATCAGTAAAACTATCCAACACCTTCAACAATTTTTTTGCGTCAGAGAAGTCGAGCGGAATTTTGCTCATCTTCTGCACGTTGATCGCAATTTTGATGACCAACTCTTCAATTGGCCATGCGTACTTAAACTTCTGGCAAGTTAAATTTGGTGGTTTAAGTTTGGAACTCTGGATTAACGATGGCTTGATGGCGGTGTTTTTTCTGCTTATAGGGTTAGAGCTCAAGCGTGAACTCTATATCGGTGAGCTTTCTAACTTTAAAAATGCGCTACTTCCTATTGTGGCTGCTATAGGCGGGATGCTTGTTCCGGCGCTAATTTACTTCACCTTTAATCATGGCACACCAACACAGGATGGTATCGGCATACCAATGGCAACCGATATCGCCTTTGCATTAGGGGTATTGGCGATTCTTGGTAAACGTATACCAGCATCGCTAAAAGTATTTGTCGTTGCTTTTGCCGTTATTGATGACTTGGGCGCAATCGTGGTTATTGCTTTGTTTTATACGGCCCAACTCTCGGCTGCATATCTTGCAGGTGCTTTTGCTGTTTGGGCGCTGCTCTTGATGCTGAATCGCGCATTAAAGGTAATGTTACTTTTACCATACATTATCTGCGGTCTAGTCATGTGGTTTCTGATGCTGAAGTCTGGTATTCACGCAACAATTGCTGGTGTCATGTTGGCTTTTGTGATTCCGTTTTCAGCGAAAGATAATGACAAACAATCCCCTTCACATCGATTAGAGAGTTTTTTACATAAACCCGTAGCATTTGTAATTTTGCCAATTTTTGCATTGGCAAATACAGGCATTACTTTCGACTCAAATTGGTTTAGCGGTCTGGCAAGCTTGAACGGTCTTGGTATTGTCACGGGCTTAATTATTGGCAAACCACTCGGCATCGTTTTAATGTGTTACTTTGCAGTTTTGATCGGCATATGTCAGTTACCCTCTGATCTGAAGTGGGCGCACATCACTGGCGCAGGTATGCTCGGTGGTATCGGTTTTACTATGTCTATTTTTATTACTAATCTGGCCTTTTTAGGCAGCCCTGAAGTGATCAACACCTCCAAGATGGCGATTCTGTTAACGTCTTTGACTGCTGGGATCTTAGGTTTTCTTTGGCTGAGGGTGCTAGGGAAAAACAGAGTATAAAATATCAGCTTTTCTTAGCGTTGACTTGCATGCTCTATGCAGAAATTGCATTCAATGAAAATGTTAAGCCAACTTAACATGGTGGTTATAAGCTTTTCTTATCTGTAGAGCTTTTATGCGTTGGAATAGATAAAGCCTCTCCCCAAGCAGTTAGGTGGAGGCTTTATCTTTTGCTGCTACATGGCTACTGCGCAAAAAAATCAGTAGTATTTTTATATTCAAACATGCCCGCCAAATTTTTACGCCTGATTGTTATTTCTTCTCTGGTGCTGTTCGGTGGTGTTCTTCCATTGCTTCATGCGCAGCTTTGCGCTCGTTGGCGTCGATTTTTCCATCTTTATTAGTGTCCATTCTGGTGAACATTTTTTCTGCGCGTTTCTGATGTTTCATCATAAACTCCTCACGCGAAATTGTACCGTCTTTGTTAGTGTCCGCATGTTCACAGTGATTGCCGCCCTCTTCGCCAGCGTGATGGTTTGCGTAAGCAACGGTAGCTGAGCCTAGCAATAAAGAGCTGGTTAATAACATGTGTGTAATTTTCATCATATATCCTTTTTGGTAACAAAAAACGTTTATAACTCACTGAACGTTATAGCCAATATATCGTTGACTCGTTGCACTTGAAAAAATTCACACGTATCTATATACGCTGTAACACATTGATGTCCGGAGCTGGGTGTACGCGCTTAGTAAATTGTAGCGGCTGATAAGCTAATCGTGGAGAAAGGTTTGCACATGCAATAAAAAAGGCTC
>NZ_PQVH01000012.1 GCF_004661485.1 Methylotenera oryzisoli | reverse complement strand
GAGCCTTTTTTATTGCATGATGCGTTAACGCAGTCTATGCCATAGCGCTGCTTTGTAGCATGCTGATATCTGGCATGCGTACGCCTTTGCTATTTATACGTTGGGCAATTTGTTTAAACGCATTAGACGCTGGGGTTAACGGAAATGCGTCAACGATCGGGCGGCCAAGCTTGGCCGCACGGTTTAAATGCACATCGGCTGGAATCGCACCAAAGAACTCTAGCTCAATTTGCATAAAACGTTTGGCTACTTGTGCGATGTTGTTAAAAACCACTTCAGCTTGTGCGTCATTAGCGTCATCTACAATAATGCCAAAAGAGCGTCTGCCAAGCTGGCTGCAGATGCGCTTAATAAGCGTATATGCATCTTTAATTGACGCTGGCTCGCGTGTGAGTTGAATCAAAATGTCGCTGTTATTGAGTGTTTGTAATGGCAGCAAGTCATCGCTATTTAGTGTTGCATCCACTAATACAATCTCATATTGCACTACTAGCTCGTCAAATAACTGGTTCAGTGCTGCACCAGCTTTGCTATTGAGTGGCGTGTTTATTTGATTCTTAGGTAGTAATTTGGCAACGGCAAACTCTTGCTTGGTGTTTTTAATGGCTAAAGATAGCGATGCTGATGTTTTTGCAACCTCAAACAGCGTGGGTGTTTTATCAACTTCATAACTAGCTTCGCGCGTCGTGTTGGATGCATGTACGATTAGCACATCACTCCCTTGCGCACGAATAGATGCTGCCAAGTTAATCATCATGCGTGATTGATCTGCTGCTGATGCAGAAATCACTGACACTACACGAGGTTTAGGCGCCGCCATGATGCGGCGTAAACCTGCCGCTTGATCATTTTTAAAACTAACCACGGCTAATCTCTGTAGATAAAGTATTTACTGAAGGTCTAGTATTGGCCATGATAAATGGCAACTCTTCATTTCTGAACTGTAATGAGTGACCATCCGCACCAATTTTTAGTGCTTTCTGAATCAGATAGCTCTTGTTTGATAAATGGATATCTTCAGGCACACGTTGGCCATTGGCCAAGTAATAAAGCTTTAGCTTGCCTCTGATAATAACGTCGAGTACACCACCAATAGTGACAGCTTCATCCAGCTTGGTGATGATGGTGCCATCTAGCCCCTTACCTTTGTAAGCTCTAATAACGTCAGTTAACGTTTCACCGGTGCTGGTTGCGTTAAGGCACAGCAGCTTTTTAATACCAGCGTTGGTGTTGGAGAGCATTGCAATTTGCTCTGTTACCATGGTATCGCGCTGGCTCACGCCAACGGTATCAATCAGAATGGTGCGCTTGTTTTTTAGTTCGTGGAGTGCAATTTTAAGATCAGCTTCATCCTTAACCGCGTGTACCATTACGCCAAGAATCTTGCCGTAGATTCTAAGTTGTTCGTGACCCCCGATACGATAAGCATCGGTAGTAATCAGGCCTAGGCTTTCAGTGCCATGTTTCATTACATAGCGTGCGGCAAGCTTAGCTGTTGTGGTGGTTTTACCAACGCCAGTAGGGCCGATAAGCGCGAAAATTCCGCCTTGATCCAGCATACCCATTTCGTTAGGGATAGTGTCTAGGTTTTTGCTCAAAATAGCTTTTACCCAAGCAAGTGCTTTAGCTTCATTCAGATTAGCCGGCATTTTTTCAGATAACATTCTGGCAAGTGCAGCACTAAAGCCAGAAGATAGCAGTACATTGAGTATTCTTGTTTTTGTAGGGTATTGCTGCTGTGTGTTGCTCCAGGCAATCGTAGTGAGTTGAGATTCAAACACATCGCGCATGCTACGCATTTCGTTCAAAATCTCAGTCATTTTTTGGCTGGCATCTAACATAGATGCTTGCATGATGGTATCTGGTGCCGGCTGTGCAAATACAGGTTCGGCCTGCATTTTAGCCGCAGGTACTTCTGGCTCAATCATGCTAGGTGCAAAAGGTTGCGCCTGATTGCTATGAAAGCCCTCAATTTTTTTATTGATGACTGAGATTAGCGCTGATGGGTTGTCTTCACCAAAACCCTCTGTGTGGGTACGGTATGACGCCTCCATCGTTGCTACGTTATCAACAATCGCGTCTAGATCTTCTTCTTTCAGCGCGGTGATTCTATTGCCGCCATCTACTGCGCGGTTAGATAAAATAATGGCATCCTCGCCAAGCTCCATACGCACTTGCTTGAGCGCTTCGCGAGAGTTAATACCAAAAAATTGCTTTATATTCATACTTAATCTTATTAGGAAATTTGCTCGGCCGATTGACTCGCCAGCAGAACAGATGTGTGTAAATGCGCCTGATCGCGGTCTTTTGAATAATCAGTCAGCATACCGAGTACTGCACTGTCGTCAAATCGGAAGCGAGTCAGCATCATATTTGTACTGCTCAGCTTAACAACCTGCATATTGCTTAGGCTTTCCAGCAAATCAGCAATCTCTTTGCTGATGCCTAAAAGAAACATTGCGGTCGCTTTATCTGAACTGATGAGCTGCTTTGCCATCATCAAATAGTTGAGATTTGCGTCCTTGATTTCGGACATCATATCTTTTACATTCATTTTGCTTCCTAATTCGTTGTTTCTATTGTAAAAACCGTGTTGCAATTGGCTTGGTGAAATGTAACTCTTTAGTCTGATTCGACCAATGGCTATTTGTCTATTTATTTTGTAGGTGTTTGTCTTACAAAACATTGTGTGGGTGTGGGAGTCATTGTTCTATATGCCAATTACGCAGCAAAGCCGCGTAGATGGCTGAGATGGCACCTATAAACTGTTAATAAATTAGAGAGGAAATTGGTGTTTTTACGGTGGTTTAAGGCATCATATTGCTTGTGTTTGGTACTTTAAGCATTGATGATGCCTTGCCTGCTAGCAATAAATTAGCGGCACTAAAATGAATAATATGATGATTACTAAGAAAATGGGCAAAAAAATAGCGCTTCTGCAAAAAAGCGCTACAAACTTTGAGAGAGTATATATTGCAAATCAATTCAATATATGTGGCCATCATACTGGGCAGTAATTAATGAATTATTTCAGATAGTTAACTAATTGTTTCAATTGTGAAAAAAAGTATAAGCTCCCGTATTTGAAACTTGGGTTAACTTTTGCAAAATAATAAGACGCCTCATGTTTGGAATGAGGCGTCTTTATTCGCGATGTGGGTAACTAACACTTAGCCGCATCATTATAAAACTCATTAAATTTCAATCAGTTTTACTTTTTAATTAATTATATATACGTATCTAAATCCGGATACGTAACATATTAAATACTAAAAGATTAATGGTGCGACAAAAGCAAAGAACCCCCCAATTAAAAATATGATGACAGATGCAATATATACCCGCAGTGAGGTTTTGCGTGTACGGATACATACTGCCGCTAGCTGTGCATCTGCCGGGCATGGTAGGTTGCGTGCCTGCCACTGCAAATAGCCCGATAGCGCAAGCATTAGGCCAGCAAATGCGAACACACCTAGCTTATGCTCAGAAAACCATACCAATTGTGGCACATTACTCACTAATGACGACATAGCCGCACCTGCACCCAAGCCCACCAGCGTGGCAGGTAGCGCACAACAAATCAGCGTGCCACCACTGGTAAATAGTGAGATAAATGACGCAGACTTTGTTTTCCTAAGGCTAGCCATTTCATGATTGGCAGAAGTAGGTGACATTTACTTTGACTCCATTTCTGCTTTAATGTGTTCAATAGGATGGCTGCTGATCTCAATGCTAGTTACTTCGTAACCTGCATCTTTAATCAAATCTTTTACCGTGTCGTTAGATAAAGTTTGTCCATCCTTCAGTTCTACTGCCACGATACGCTGCTTTAAATTGACATAAACGTCTTTAGTTTGTGAAAGCGCGCGCATTTTCTTCTCAATGCCCTGTGCACAAAAGGCACATACCATACCGTTTACATTGGCCTTAATGGTTTGTGTGGCAAATGCGGCTTGGCTAAATAATGCAGCGATAATAGATGATGCTAATAATAGTTTTTTCATAATAAATTCCTTAATAATCATTAAAATATATACATAAAGTTAAAGCGTGGCTGGCCAGAGTTGTTGATGCCAGCCTCCACAAAATAACTTTTATTAATGAGCCGCAGCATGGGCGTGACTTCAATTTTTTCAGATAAGCCATTCATATTGCGGGCCTCCAAAATGGCCCACGGTTGAGTTTTGTCGTAATCTGTTTCATAAAACGAGAAGCCCGCACGCACGCTGGTGAAGTCATGATTAATATCTTCCGCACGATATAAACGATGTGCTGCCGCAAAATAAACACGGGTAGTTTCATAATCGAACTGAATCCCTGGGGTGACCATCACCTTGTCAAAATGATGGCCTTTCTCCACTGAATCGTTTTCACCTTGTATTGCACCAATACCGCCTGTAAACCATAGATTGGCTTGTGAGTTTGGCAAGTTCCAACGCTTGAGTAAGCTGGTATAGGTGAACTCTTCTAGGGTGCGTGTTTTTGTTTCATCGTCAGAGCGCATGTAAGTCGCGCCTACACCAAAGGCATCACGAGGGGTGATGGCGTAATTCACAAACACCTCACGCCAGTTTTTGTTAAAGTCACCCATCGCCATAAACGAGTCTTTAAAACCCATGGGGCCGGCAACTGCATTAACGCTGCATACAAAAAGCCCAAGCTTGAGTAAAAACTTGAAGCAACTGGAAAGTTGCATGATTACACTCCTAATCAATTTCTAAATTGTTAATTACCGGCAAAAAAGCCGGTATCAAGAGAAATTAACTAAAGGTGCGAGGAGGGCGTTCTAAGGAGTCAGGAGACTGAGAGTAAAAGTGGGGCGCAACAAATGAACTGAAATCATTCACGGTCGGGCTAGTTGCTAAAGTAAACAATGGCATAAATAGCACCAAGCCAGCGCATATCACCGAACAAGTGCTACCTAAACAATAGGCAGGCTTTTGCTGGGTTTGCTTGCCTTGATGCATTTGCATTTTACAATGCTCGCTCATGGCCGCAGTTTGCTGTGAATCTTGCCCATTAAGCATTGCTGCATGCTGACCATGCCCTACACTGTTAGATTGGTTCATAGCCATTTGCATAGAAATAGCCTGCATTGGCATTAACAATACTAAGAGTGTGACTAGTAAATGTAAAAATTGTTTTCTCACAGCACTTATGATGCCTTTAAATTAATAAAGTTGCAAACTGGAGGCTATAAATCTGGAAATGTATTCAAGAGAAGTAATGAACGATTGCTAGTTATGCAAGGTTGCGATAATCATCTAGGCTAGCTATAAGTCGGCACTTATTGACTGAGTTATATATGTTGACTGTGTTATTTGTGTTTGTGCCGAAGTTGCTAGAGCAATATTATTTATAACTTCAATTGCCGGAAAGAAAAACGCCCCATTCTTTCGAATGAGGCGTCTTTATTGGTGGTGAAAGAGGGACTTGAACCCTCGACCCCAGGATTATGAATCCTGTGCTCTAACCAGCTGAGCTACATCACCTTGTAAACTGGTTTGCTTCAATTTCAGCAAGGTCGCAATTCTAGTGTTTTAGTGGCGAATTGTCAAAAATAGTTTTCACTTTTTTGATTTAATTCTAATAATTAATTTTCTAATCTATTGCATGGCGATTTGCTATCTCTCAGTTTGGTTTTTGCCTTAACGGTTTCTTGAAATATCTACGATGAGTGATGCGCTGTAGTGTTTCCATTTGATGATAATCACGTAGGCGTATGAGCGTGCTTGTTGCGCCAGATTTTCAGATAGGTTGGCTATTTTTTCAGGGATGGAGATCACCATATTTTCGCCAAAATACTTACGTGCATTACCGGAGATAGTATTGGCGATTTCCCCTACGGCATCGAGCAGATTTTCTTCTGATTGGTTGGTTTCTTTCATCACCGTAAGCAGGTGCCGCAGCATGGCGCTAGGGGCAGAGAAGTAGAGCGCGCCTTCATAGCCGTCACTGACCATGATTTTGCCAGTGTAGTCGTTCATGGGGAATGCGTTTTGGGCAAGGTAAGCTACTTTAATCGCTGCAGCCTCTTTGGTTGCTTGTTTGAAATAGTTGCCGATAGCTTCAATAAAGACTTCGATGTCTTTTTCACTTAAGTCACTCATTTTCTTTTATTAGCTCCAGTAGCGCGTTGACGAGTTCTTCATCCGTAAAAGGTTTATATAAGAAGCCATTGGCGCCATTTTTTAACGCTTCAATCGCAGTGGCTTTGTCGCTGAGTGCAGAGATGATGAGAATTTTGATGTTAGGGTCGAACTCAACTAGCAGGGCGGTACATTCAACCCCATCCATCTCAGGCATGGTGAGATCCATCGTTACGATATCTGGACGCTGTGCCACGCATAATGCAAACGCATCGGTACCATTGGATGCGGTGCCTACTATCTCGATAGGGGGGAGCTTTGCGTTTGCGATAATTCTGGAAATCCGGCTCCTGATAATATTGGAGTCATCGACAATCATTAATTTCATATTACGTCCTCTGTCGCATTTAGGTTAATAGATGGTTTTGCGTGTTTGGAGATGCGGAAGGAGAATTGCGTAAAGACATCGGCTTTGGTGTCAATTTTTAGCTCACCACCAATTTCATTTATAAGAGATTGCACTAAGTCCATGCCTACGCCACGCCCTGCATCTTGGTCTGTGCCGTTGGAAGTTGAGAAGCCGGGCTCAAACAGTTTGGCGACAATTTCTTTGTCTGATAACTGATGCACTATTTCACTAGAGTAGCGCCCTGATGTGAGCATGGCTGCGCGGATGCGGTTGGGGACGATGCCTTGCCCATCGTCACGTACGATAAAGTCGATAATGCCTTCTTGGTTCATACGTGTGGTGATGGATATTTCGCCATGCGATGGTTTACCTTTTGCCAGCCTTGCGTCAGCAGATTCAATGCCGTGGCAGATGCCGTTACGGATGAGTTGGATGCCAATCTGTTGCAGTTGGTGCACTGTTTTTGTGTCCATCTGATCCAGCAGCGTGAGTTCTAAATTTAGCTGTACGTTCTTATTTTGGCTTTGATTTACTTGTTCTGCGAGGCGTTTTAGGTTGTTAGCTACACTGGTGGAGATAGATGGTGGGGATTCTGGGCTATGATTAGCTTGATGATGCGCTTGCATAAAGTCTGTAATCGTTTCAATTTGCGTAATTTGCTCAAGTATGGCGCTTAGCATTACCGGTAAGCTTAAAATTTCTTGAGCATCCCATTCGTTCTTTTTACGCAGAAATACCAGATGTTCTTCAAACTGATGTGCTAGCGCTTGAATAGCCTGCAAGCCTATAGCGGCAGATTCACCTTTAATGGCATGGATGATACGGAAGCATTGATTAACCATGTCAGTGTGCGTGGCGGCGCGTTTATCTGCATTGGCTAATATGTCGTTAATGACAGCTAAGTTGCTATGTGTGTGATTTAAGAACTGACGTAGCTGGAACGCATCGGCCTGCAGCAGTGCTTTGAGTAGCTCTAGGTTAATGTTAGATTGACCTTTAAGCTTAGCTAGCTCTTCGGCCTGGGTGACTTGCTCGGTAACATCTTGTACGGTGACCAATAGGTGCAGTACTTGTTTGTTTTCCACTACGCGATTGAACTGAAAACTCAGGTAACGTGGTGCTGAATCGTCCTTGGTTAGCACCTTTACTTGCGAGAGTGGGTTAAGGCTCAGCATTAAGCTCTCTTTCACCTTGTTGCCAAATAGTAGTTGGATGTAGTCTTTGGAGGATGTGTAAATTTCATCTGAAACCAGTTGCTGCAAAATGGGCATAAACGGCATGTTGGCGCTTACTTCATGTTGCAATATTTGATCAATGGAGCGTGAAATCTGGCTACCTACCGCAAGCTCGGGGTCTAATAGAAACAGCCCCTCTTTCACGGTATTAAGAATCTCGGTCGTTTCGCGTTGTGCTTTCTCAATTTCACCATCGGCAGCACGTAGTTTGCGTAGCGCATTGAATACAATATTGGCAAAAAGTAGCAGTGATAATACCAATGCAATGGTTTGAATCAGCTGTAAGTGACTGGCCTTGGTTTTGGTGTTTTGTTCCAGTTGCGTGGTCAGGTTGTTCATCAGCTTTAATAACTTCAGATTATTCTCACGCGCATAATCTGTGGCGAGATCCAGCCTGACTTCGTCTATCACTCGGCTTTGGATGATGGATTCCAGTAGCTTTTTATATGGTTGCCAGATGAGCAGTGCTTCATCTACAGCTTTGATGGAGGCCGCATCATTTACCTTGGGTAGAAACACTGGCTTTTCATTGCCACCCAGCACCATGCCGCCGGTTTTAAAGCTGTTAAGGGTGGTATCAAACAGAGAACTTACTTTTTTTAGCTCTTCCGTATTTTTTGCATCAAATTTTCCCTGTGCAGCATCAACCTGAATTGCTAGCAACACCTTGGCGGTACGCTGTGAGAGCATACGTTGCCGCCCTGATAGGTTAATGGAAACAGCGTCACCATCAAGAGTGGATGATGTGTAGAAGTTAAGGCCGAGCACTGCCAAGTTAAATACCAAAAAGAGTGTAACGGCTAATATAATGCCGCGGTATTTATTCAACGTACCTAGCTGCTGCTTGTGATTAGACGTACTGTTGCTTGACATGCCTGCTCCTTATCTAATGGTTAAAATATGTTAGGTAATACAGTTACCTTGTACTAGATGTTTCGTCATTCCATCTCTAGCCATAACTACCTCAAATTGCGTCTTAGCTAAATTTAAGAACATGACAACGCTAATAAAAAAGGCGTCTTTCTGTCCGAGTAAAAAACTCAGTCTGAAAGACGCCTTTGTCTTAAATTCATGATGCTCAAGCTTTGAGCCACTTAATGCCGCCATTGGCATCAGTGTTGATGTTTATCGCTATTTACATGCCCACTCATTGGGTTTGTAAATTTTTATTGTTATTTGCACATGGTGCGATTGTTTTACTAGAAGCAATAGGCGTGCCATTGCTTTAGTTAATCTTAACCATTTGATATTAAATGATAATTTAATTTTTAGTGTTTATCTGAGATGGAGAGGTGATACGTGGGTGCACAAAGGCAGTGCAGCGAGCACGGTTAAATACGCGGCAGCGTAGTTCAATGCAAACTGTGGCTATGCAATATTGCCATGGGAGATAATTTTGGGAGGATAGGTGGTAATGCGGAGTTTTAATATTAAACGCATGAGTGCAGATGCCGGAGCACTTGCACTCATGGGTTGCTGTGGCACTAGGCCTAACTGAGGCCTAGTGTTTAAGGTGCTTAAACGTTAAATCTAAAATGCATCACATCGCCATCTTGCACGATGTATTCTTTACCTTCTAAGCGCATTTTGCCTGCTTCTTTTGAGCCTTGTTCGCCTTTGTTTTTAACGTATTCGTCATAGGCAATTACCTCTGCACGAATAAAGCCACGCTCAAAGTCGGTATGAATCACCCCTGCTGCTTGTGGGGCTGTTGCGCCTTTTTTAACAGTCCATGCACGTACTTCTTGTACGCCAGCAGTAAAGTAGGTTTGCAAGCCGAGTAAATCATAGGCCGCGCGAATCACGCGGTTTAAGCCTGGTTCGTCTTGGCCTAACTCTGCCAAAAATACCGCTTTGTCTTCGTCATCCAACTCGGAGATCTCGCCTTCAATCTTGGCGCAAATGCATACCACGGGTGCACCTTCCGTTTTACCTAGCGCGACTACTTTGTCTAAATATGGGTTGTTTTCAAAGCCGCTCTCATCAACGTTGGCGATGTACATCACAGGCTTTACCGTGATTAGGCATAACGGTTTGATAATGTTGAGTTCATCAGCGTCTAAACCTAATGTACGCACAGGTGCGCCAGTATCCAGATGTTTTTGGATTCTTTCACAAATCGCAGCAAGTGCAATCGCTTCTTTATCGCCAGATTTAGCTTTTTTGCTTTCGCGCTGTAGTGTTTTCTCAACAGTTTCCATATCGGCAAGTGCCAACTCGGTGTTGATCACTTCAATATCAGAAAGCGGGTCAACCTTGCCAGCCACGTGCACAACATTGCCGTCATCAAAGCAGCGCACTACGTGAGAGATCGCATCCGTTTCACGAATGTTAGCCAAGAACTTATTACCCAAGCCTTCGCCTTTTGATGCGCCAGCAACCAAGCCCGCAATATCAACAAACTCTACGATAGCTGGTTGTATGCGTTGTGGTTTTACAATATCAATCAACGGTTGCAAGCGGGTGTCTGGCACCTCAACAATGCCCACATTTGGCTCAATGGTACAGAATGGGTAATTTTCAGCCGCAATCCCTGCTTTGGTAATTGCATTGAATAAGGTTGATTTTCCTACATTAGGTAGGCCCACAATTCCACATTTCATAATTTTCCAATCATCTTTAACGCAAGTATTGCGTTATATTCGTCTTCATCGATTCGCCGTACTTATTGTACTGTCTTCATCTCTTTATTCTGCTCACTATACGCTTGCGTTAAATCTGAATGGAAAACAGTGGCTTAGGTAAGCTGATTTACTTCTTTGTATGCAATTTTAACATGGCGCTATCAAATTCGCCTTTAAGCATTAAATCTACTAATTTACTGCTATCGTAAATGCTGTCATCAATTGCATGCTGTTCATCTTTAGTGGGGGCTTTGAGCACAAAGTTAACCACTTCATTTTTTGAGCCGGGGTGACCAATCCCTACGCGCAAGCGCCAGTAGTCTGCTGTGCCCAACGCTGAGTGTATATCACGCAAGCCATTGTGACCGCCGTGGCCGCCGCCAAATTTCATTTTAATGCTGCCTGCAGGTAAGTCTAATTCATCATGAATCACTAAAATTTCTGCGGGTGATATTTTGTAATAATTAGCTAGTGCCGCCACTGCTTTACCACTTGCGTTCATAAAGGTGGTGGGCTTGATTAGCCAACTGTCTGCGGTAGGATTTAACTTGCCAGCAAAGCCAAAAAATTTAGCATCTACTGCTAATTTGCTATTCGTGGCTGCCGCTACTTGGTCTACCCACCAAAAACCTGCGTTATGGCGCGTAGCTGCATATTTTTCGCCAGGATTACCTAGGCCTACAAATAATTTAATTCCGCTCATATAGTGACTTTAGTTGATGCATCTTTAGGTTAATGCATTTGTGCGTAAATGCGATTCAGCCTGCACCTAAAAAAAACGCGCACTTTAATCAAAAAGTGCGCGCTATTTTGCTAGCTTACGTAATTAATACTTAAGCTGCTGGTGTTTCTTCAGCTGTTGCTGAAACACTACCGCGTGTTTTAGCGATAGAAGCTACTGCTGCGTCATCACCGTGTGCTAATTGTACAAATTCAACACCTTTTGGTAGTTTGATTTGTGACAAGTGGATTGAGTGACCGATTTCTAACGCTGCAACGTCAACTTCGATAAACTCTGGCAAGTCTTTTGCCAAGCAGCTTACGTCAGCTTCTGTTAATACGTGAGCAACAATACCACCACCTAATTTAACACCAGGAGCTACATCAGCGTTGATGAAGTGGAATGGCACTTTAACGTGGATTTTTTCAGTTGCGCTAACGCGTTGGAAATCAACGTGTTGAATTGTGTTACGCACTGGGTGCATTTGGAAGTCACGTAATAATACGCTTTCTTTTTTGCCATCAACGATTAGTGTCAATACTGAAGCGTGGAAAGCTTCGTGACGGAATTGTAAGAACAATTCTTTAGCGTTGATTTCTAGTGGGAATGCTTCTTTACCACCACCGTATACTACACCAGGCACAGAGCCAGCGTGACGTAGGCGGCGGCTCGCACCCGTACCTTTAGCATCACGTTTTACTGCATTGATTTCAATAGCCATTTTACTACTCCTAAATTTACTGCTTTACTACAACGAATCTGCCTTCCGCGACCAGAAAGCAGGGTGAAATACTTAGTCCATAAACAATGAGCTTACAGAATCTTCACAGCTAATGCGGCGAATTGTTTCTGCCAGCAAGGCTGCTGCGCTCAATTGACGGATTTTTTTACAATTAATACTATCTTCTTGCAGTTGAATGGTGTTGGTGACTACCAATTCATCCAACTCAGAGTTCATAATGCGCTCAGCTGCACCGCCAGACAATACTGGGTGAGTTGCATACGCTACTACTTTTAGTGCGCCGTGTTTTTTTAGTGCAGCAGCAGCTTCACATAGCGTGTTGGCTGTATCGACCATGTCATCCATAATCACACAAGTACGGCCAGCAACATCACCAATGATGTTCATTACTTTTGCTACGTTTGGTTTTGGACGACGTTTATCAATAATCGCCAAATCAGAACCTAGCTGTTTTGCACATGCACGTGCGCGCACCACACCACCAACGTCAGGAGAAACCACGACGAGGTTTTCGTGCTTTTGCACTAGCAAGTCAGCCAATAAAATTGGTGTTGCATAGATGTTATCTACTGGGATATCAAAAAAGCCTTGGATTTGGTCTGAGTGCAAATCCATCGTCAGTACACGGTTAACACCAACGCCGGTCAACATGTTGGCAACCACTTTAGCGGTAATTGCAACGCGAGCAGAGCGTGGACGACGATCTTGTCTTGAATAACCAAAGTATGGGATAGCTGCAGTAATACGGCCAGCAGATGAGCGACGAAGCGCATCAACCATCACCATTACTTCCATTAAACTATCATTGGTAGGGTGGCTGGTAGATTGCAACACAAAAACATCACGACCGCGTACGTTTTCAAGCAACTCAACCATGACTTCGCCATCGCTAAATTTGCCTACATGCGCTTGGCCTAGCTCAATACCTAAGTGTTTTGCCACTTGTTGTGCGAGCTCTGGGTTTGCGTTGCCAGTAAAGACCATCATGTTGCCGTTAGACACCATTTGATTTCCTATCGTGCCGGCTCATCAATATTGACCAGCTAACTAATGAAAAAAACTCACTAAAAAATAAAAGCGTGTAAATCAAATAATCTACACGCTTCTACAAAATTTGGCTGAGGAGGAAGGATTCGAACCTTCGCATGCCGGAATCAAAATCCGGTGCCTTAACCAGCTTGGCGACTCCCCAATATTTAACCAGCTTATTTACTCATAAAAGGGTGCTGATTTAACCCTTTTGCAACAAACCCAGAATATCCTTCCGGTTTTTGTTGGTAAATACTATTTGCAGTATCTGCATCAGCTACTTCTAAAAAAACCGAAGCGCCTGAGCCGCTCATTCTAGCATCTCCGTACTGTTTTAGCCAGCCCAAGCAAGCTTTTACTTCAGGATAAATGCTGCAAACTACTTTTTCCAGGTCATTTATAAATCCATCATGTATGTTTTTACATGCTGAATTTTCAGTGCTTAATTGCGCTATCCCTGAAAAGGCCGCTATTGTCTTAGGAATCGTATTCTTTGTCAATTGCTTATTAGCAAAAATTTGCGCTGTTGATACATGAACATTCGGCGTAAGCACTACATAATAAGCATCGTGTAGCGTAAGTGCTTGTAATTGCTCACCTACACCTTCTGCCCAAGCATTGCTACCGTAAATAAAAAATGGTACGTCGGCGCCTAGCTGTAATCCTAATTTTAACAGTTCTTCACGCGGTAGATTAAGCTGCCAGCGTTGGTTTAATGCAAGCAACACGGTTGCGGCATCTGAACTGCCGCCGCCAAGGCCGCCACCCATCGGTATTTTTTTATCTACCAATATTTCGGCGCCAAGTTGGCAGCCGGTATGTTGCTGTAGCAACAGCGCGGCGCGTATGCATAAGTCCTGTGCCTCTGGCACGCCGGGCACATCATTTACACGCTTGATTGTGCTTGTACTTGTTGTCTTGATATAAATGGTGTCGTAGTGGTCCAGTAATCTAAAGGCTGTTTGCAATAGATGGTAGCCATCCTCGCGTTGCCCCAAGACGTGTAAAAATAAATTAATTTTTGCGGGTGCTAAAAAAGCTTCAAAATCATGCATGCTGGTGATGTGGTGTGGCGTAAAAAGTGGAGAGTATTAAAGTATTAAGCATATCGCTATTTAGTTTGTAATGTTATTCCAGCTTTCTACTAATAGTTTAAGGTTAACTTGGTCGCTTTTCAGGGAAATTTTGCCTGGTAGCCAGAGGCCATTTTGCTCGGTGTAGTTTGAGAACTCAATTTTCCAGCCATCCTGGTTTAGGGTGGTGAGCAAGCCTTGTTCATCCCAGGTGCTGGCTAGAACAGGACTACTGGAAGGGCGCCCCAGTGACCAGTCGGATAATCCAGTGAGTGGTAGCGACCAGCCTAAGGCATTGTAGGTAAGCGTTTCTGCATTTGCCGCAGATATCTGCTTGCCATTGGCATCGGTAAGCGTGATCTGGTTGCTAGACTTTGTAATCTGAGCAACTTGGCCACCAAGGGGGGAGTAAAGTGCGATGTTGTCGTTGGTAGCTGAGTGCTGCCACTGCAGGCCGCCTGAAAAGCCTTTGCTATTGGTTTGTACGCCGATTCTACCCTGTAGTGAAAATTGTTGAATCGTTGCATTGCGCTCTAAATGTGTTTGATTACGCGCGAGTGAATCTGCACTCATGGTCACTTGGTGCGCTGTGGTTGCGCATGCGGCTAATAAAGTGACCATGCTGAGTGCTAAAAAATAACGTATTAATTGCATAGGTATGGCTAGTGTAGGTTGAGTTCAGTTGGTGAGCTACGCTAGCACTTAAGATTTAAATTTATTTGCAGTCGTTAACAGGATTTCATTGTCAGGGTCTGCAGTCAACGCATCACTCCATACTTTCTTGGCTTTTTCGTATTCACCTTTTTGCCACAGTACTTCCCCTAAGTGTGCTGCAATCTCAGGGTCAGGGTTGATGCTGAATGCCTGCTCCAAAAGTTGAATGGCTTTGTCCAAATTTCCCTTGCGGTAATGTGCCCAGCCTAGGCTGTCGAGCATGTAGTGGTCATTAGGAGCAATGGTTAGCGCCTTTTCAATTAAGCTGATGGCTTCTTTTAGTCGAATGTTACGGTCAGCAAATGAGTAGCCTAACGCATTGTAAGCGGCTGCAAAATCTGGTTTTTCGGCAATGGCTCTACGCAACTCTGATTCCATGATGTTGAATTTAGCTAAGCGCTCTGCGGCAAGTGCATAGTCATAAACCAAGTCTGGTGTATTAGGCAGATTCTTAACTGCTTTTTCTAACAGGTCGAAAGCCTCTTGGTTACGCTTGTCTTTAGCGAGCAAGGATGCTTGCGCCTTGATCACTAGAATTTGCTGCTCTACGTTTAAGTCTTCAAGATTATCCAGCAGTTCAATGGCTTTATCTGTGGATTGCGTGCGTGCAATCAGGTTAGCCAAGCTAAATTGTGCTTCAAGATAGCGTGGGCCTGTTGATACCTTGTTGTACCAAGACATGGCTGACACATCATGTTTTTGTTTTTCAGCGGTTTGCCCGAGGTAAAGGTAAATCTGGTCAGTGTCTTTAAAGTTGTAGGCAAGGGCTTGTTTAAAGTTTTTTTCTGCTTCGTTGTAGTCCATGGACTGGAATGCTAGCAATCCTACAATCGCATAAATTTCCGCGCTGTTGTTTTCTGTGGATTGTTTGGCGTTCTCTAAAATGGTAGGGAACTCCGCCTTTGCCGCTGCGTATTGCTTTTGATTAACGAGAATTTTTGCCAGATTGATGCGTACTTCGTTTGCATCTGGTTGTACTTTTAAATACTCATAATAAAAGGCAATTGCTTTGGCTGGAGATTGACGAAATAGCACCTGGCCTTTCAGTAGGGCGGCAATCGCCCAGTTAGGGCGTGACTCTTCAGCTTTTGCCAGCGCATCCAGTGCGATGTTATCTTGATTGGCAATATACGCAGCCTGTGCAATAGCAAAACTTGCTTCTGCTAGCTCAGGATAAGGTTTAGCTAATGATTGAATAAGCTTTAATACTGCGTCCTTATCTGGGCTGCGGTTTAATAAAGAGTTAATAAATAGAAAGCCGCCAGCTCTAGAGTCTTCTTTAACTAGCAGTTGCGCTAAATATGGCTCGGCCTCGTGTAAACGGCCAGTCGCAATCAGCATCTCTGTCATGGCTTGCTGGGCCTCTGTTGAGGATGGGTCCAACTCTGCCCAAAGCTTTACTGCAGGAATTGCTAAGTTTGGAATGTTAGCAAAAGCACCGATTTTAGCCGCACGCTCTGCCAGACGAGGGTCTTGCTCTGAACGTGCCAAGTCATAAAAAATTGCGCCAGCTGTGCCAATTTCACCGCGTTGCCCGGCGACTTCAGCCACTAGATACTTATATACAAACTCTGCGCTTAGTGTTCTTTCGTTGGGGTTGGCGGTTTCATTGCTTTTCGCCAACGTCTCAGAATGGTAGCGATTGGGGTTGTTGCTAGCGCAGCTAGTGAGCCCAAATGCAAGTAAGCATAAAGTCACGCTCACCGCTGTGGAGATTGAGGAAGTTTTTTTCAGCGGTGTATTCAAATCTAGTTTTTTTGTCATCAGGGTATGTGAAACTATTTTATAAAAGTGATCAATTTAGTTATATAGTAAATTACGCGTTTGTAGATTGCATTAGTTTTAATGAGATTCGCTCAATATTTATGCTGTGTGGCTGAGTGAGCCCTTCTAATCATTAGCTTAAACACTGTATCATGCCTCGTTGCTTCTTAGTCCGTGACAGCGGCTGCAAGTTCCGACATAATTACAGGTTGACTATAGCGCAAGTGAAATGAACTGTCGCCTGTAGATTTGAATCTATAGATTTGTTTTATCTGGGTCAGGCTTTTACGATGTTTTTATAAAATTGGTAATAACCGTCTGTATTTAAACGAATGTTTTAAAATTGAGTACCTATGAATAATTTTACAGTTGAGGCAATTGAGCTTACGCGACTTTACGGAGGCCGCGAAGCAGTAAGTAATGTAAATTTCACCTTAAGTAAGGGCGAGGTTTTAGGGTTTTTAGGCCCGAACGGTGCTGGTAAGTCTACTACCATGAAAATGCTCACTGGTAACTTGGCACCTAGCCATGGCAGTGTCAAGATTTGTGGTATTGATATGATAGAGAATCCAAAAGAGGCTAAAGCCTTGATTGGTTACCTGCCAGAAATGCGTCCCCTGTATAAAGAGTTAACTGTTGATGAGTATTTGACGATGGCAGCTAGGCTGCATCGTGTGAGTGCTAAACACATCAAGAAGGCAGTTGAAAATGCGAAAGAGCGCTGTGGTTTAACGCACATGAGCAAGCGCCTGATTGAGAACTTATCTAATGGTTATCAGCAGCGCGTGGGCATCGCACAAGCGATTATTCATAGCCCGATGGTGGTTATTCTGGATGAGCCGACCGTAGGCTTAGATCCAATTCAAATTCGTGATATTCGTACATTAATTCGTGAGGTTGGTACGGATCATAGCGTGATTATCTCTACACACATTCTGCCGGAGGTGGAAATGGTGTGTGATCAGGTGCAAATCATTGATAAAGGCAAGTTGGTTTTCAACGGATCAATTGATGTGCTTAAACGTCAACGTGTTGGTAATAAACTGTTGATTGGCTTACGCAACCCGCCGGCCATTGAAGAAATTCTAAGAATATCAGGTGTTTCCGAGGCTGAAAGTTTAGCTAATGGCTTGATTCGTGTGCGTTATGCCGAGAGTGCAGAGCCAGCAGAAGCGATTGTGCAAACAGCAGTTCAGCAAGGTTGGGGTTTGCATCAAATCGCGCCAGACCAAACCAGTTTAGAAGACGTGTTTATGCAGTTGACTTATCAAGAGCAGGTTGCTGTTTAATCAACGTGCTGTTCACTATACCGCTGTTTAATTTGGTTCAATCGAGTCACTTTTCAGTATAACAATCGGTTATTTAAGGTTTTATTTATGATTATTAATGTCGCAAGAAAAGAACTTAAAAGTGTGTTTGCCTCGCCGATGGGGTGGGTGATTTTATCGCTGCTGATGTTTGCTTTTGGTACGCAATACCTGAATGCAGTGAATGACTACTTTGCCGTGATGTCTGGTGCGATGCGCCCGGCTGAACGTACAGGCGTTACGCAGTTTGTGGGCCAGTCTGTATATGGATTAGCTTCATTTATCATGCTGTTTGCCGTGCCTCTGTTGTCGATGCGACTCATTTCTGAAGAGCGCCGTAGTCAAACCCTGCCATTTTTATTCAGTGCGCCTATTTCACTCACGGAAATTGTGGTGGGTAAATTTGTAGGTTTGGTTGCGTTTTTAAGCGTGTTGATTGTATTTATTGCGGCAATGTTATCTACACTGAACATTTGGGCAGACATTGATTTTGGCTTTTTGTTAGCCAACTCATTAGGTTTGCTGTTGATGGTGGCTGGCTTTTCTGCACTGGGAATTTACTTTTCCAGCTTAACGCAGCAGCCTGTGATTGCTGCAATTCTGACGTTCATTGCATTATTTGCCTTGATGATGCTGGACCGCTTTTTTGGCGATGATCCAACCAATGTACTTGGCAGTTTATCTCTCACACGCCACTTTCAATCATTTGCAAGTGGATTGATTGATAGTGCTGATATCGTCTATTTTATTTTATTCGCAGTGACATTTTTAACCCTAACAGTGCGTCGCCTAGATGCTGACCGCTTACGTGGTTAATTGGAATTTTTAACATGAACATTAATCGTAAATTACGTTTTCAGTTATTAGTACAAAATTGGTTTTTTGTCGTACTGTTTTTAATGCTGGTTGTGTTGCTAGGCTATTTGGCTAGTCAGTACCGCGTTGCAAAAGATATTACACAGGCAAATCGCAATATTCTGACGCAGGGCAGTGTAAACGTGCTTAAGCAAATGAAGGCACCGGTTAACATTACCGTGTATGCCACTAAAGATGATGCATCGAGCGGAGATGTGTTTCGTAAGGGTATTGTAGATTTTGTGGCGCGTTATCAACGTGATAAGCATGACATCAGGCTCAAGTTCGTGAACCCATCTGAAGAGCCAAAGTTAGCGCAAGATGCTGGCGTTAAGGTGGATGGTGAAGTGGTCGTTGAATACCAAAAACGTGCTGAACACATTACGCCACCGTTTGCTGAACAAGAGTTTACTAACTTATTGGTCAGGTTGTCACGTACCAACCAGCAGGCTGTTATGTACCTAGATGGACATGGCGAGCGTAACTTGCTTGGAGTTAAAAATCATGATTTGGGCGAGTTTGGTAAACAGTTGGAAAGCAAGGGCTTTAAGTTTGCCAACCCAGATTTGACCATTGCACAGGCTGTGCCGCGTAATGGCGCAATGTTGGTGGTAGCTAGCCCACAGGTAGATATCAGCGATATAGAAGCGCAAAAAATTAAGGCGTACTTGGAGGCCGGCGGTAATTTACTGTGGTTGCTGGATGATAACGACTTTAAAGGCATGCAAGGGGTAGCTGACTACTTAGGTTTGCAGGTGTCGCCAGGTGTGGTGTTAGACATGGCATCGGCTCAGTATGGCGCAGATGCACGTGTTGCTTTTGCCAGTTTGTACGGTGAACATCCAATCACCACAAACTTTATGTTGCGTACTTTGTTCCCGGAGTCACATGAGGTGAGCGCGGTAGGTACCGATGATAACGGTTGGAAAGTAAGCAAACTGGTTGAAGTGGCACCGAATGGCTGGCTATCTGCTCAGAAGTTGGCAAAAGGAGCTAAGCCTGTTTTCAATGAAAAAACAGACAAGCGCGGCCCAATCAATGTGGGTGTGGCATTAGAGCGTATTTATGGTAAAAAAGGTCAGCGTGTTGTCGTAATGGGTAATGCTAACTTCTTATCTAATACCTTTATTACCAATGGCGGTAATCTGGATTTAGGCGTGAACATCGTGAACTGGTTAGCTGGTGATGACAACTTGATTACGATACAGCCAATGCCGCTAAAAGACATTAATGTTTCTATTCCAGATACTGATCAAGGTCGTTTGGTGGCTTGGACGGTGTTTCATGGCTTCCAGTACTTTATCCCACTGGGCTTCATGATTGCTGGTTTGTATTTCTGGTGGAAACGCAGAAGAGCTTAAGTGGAAGCGGTTATTTAAGTTGAATATTTAGATTGAATTGTTGTTTGAGGGTGTGACATGAAAAAACGTTGGTTATTAAATCTAATTTTGCTTGCGGTGGTTGCGGGCTTAATCACATTTTTATATGTCCGCCCTAAAACCGAAGTCAATAAAACGACAGAGTATGAAGTTTCACCATATAAGCTGGCAGAATTTAATGCGATTAGTATTGAGTTTCCAGCTAAAGCCGCTGTTACGTTTGAAAAGGTGGATAAATACTGGCGCTTAACTGCGCCTTATAAGACACGTGCAGACCAGATGTCTGTACAGCGCATTCTAGCGATAGTGGCAGCAAAAAGTCATCAAAAAATCGTGACTGACGATATGGAAAAGTTCGGACTGGTGAACCCTTCGTTTAAGTTGAAGTTGTTTAGAGATAAAAATAACGCAGAAGAATTTTTATTCGGCACTCACAGTCCGCTTACTGATGAGCAGTATATTGCACATAAAGGCACGGTGTACTTAGTCTCTAACTCTTATGCAGAGGCGGCTTCTACTCAGGTGATTGAAATGGTGGATAAAGCGCCATTGAAGCCTACCGAAAAAGTGGCGGGTTTTGACTTTAGCCGACTTGAGCAATGGGAGTCTTCTCGATTGAATCTGGATTTGGTTGACGGTCAATGGAAGGTTTCGATTAAAGAAGCTAAGCCATTGCAGAACGAAATGAACGAATGGGTGGATTACTCATGGGTGCATACATTGGCAAAATCAGTAGAGTTATACACGCCTGACCATAAAATGGTTTACCCTTCATTTGAAATTAAATTGGCAGACGGTAGTAAGGTGCATTTTGACAAGATTCAAGAGTCGCCTGACTTATTGTTAGGTCGTCCGGATGAAGGCATTATGTATACCTTCCCATCTGACGCAGGTTTTGTGATGTTGAACCCGCCGATCAATCTGCCTAATAAGTAATGTGAGATTACTGACCTTATTTTGCTAACTTTAAGAATCCCCCATGGTGCTTGCATTGTGGGGGATTTTTTTAGGAGTTAACCTATATGCCCGAACTCCCCGAAGTAGAAACGACACGACTTGGATTGCTGTCATTGTTAAACCAGACGGTTGCGCAAGTTGTGATTCGAAACGGCTCATTGCGTTGGCCGATACCTGACAACTTAGCTAGCTTGTTACAGGGACAAACCTTAAGGGCACTCACGCGCCGCGCCAAGTATATTCTTGCCCACTTTGATCATGGCGTTTTATTGCTGCATTTAGGTATGTCTGGGCGTATCTGCTTGTTGGCAGAAAATGAAGCCGCACAGAAGCATGATCACTTTGATCTTGTGTTCAACGATGGCCAAGTGTTGCGTTTACGTGACCCACGCCGTTTTGGTGCAGTGCTGTGGGCTGGCGAAAATTACGCTCAGCATAAATTGCTTAGTGTATTGGGGCCGGAGCCTTTAGATGAAGCGTTTACCGGCGCTTATTTACACCAGCATATGCGCACACGCACTGCTGCCATTAAAACCACGATTATGGATGGCCACTTGGTGGTGGGCGTAGGCAATATCTATGCAAGTGAGTCTTTGTTCCGTGCCAGAATTAATCCAGCAAAGCCAGCCAATAAACTGAGTCTACGGCAATGTGAAACGCTAGTGGCCGAAATTAAAGCGACATTAAGTGATGCGCTGAAAGCCGGCGGTAGTAGCCTGCGTGATTTTTTTGGCACAGATGGCAACCCGGGCTATTTTCAGCAGCAGTATTTTGTTTATGGTCGCACCGGAGAGCCATGCCGTGTGTGTGGCAAGCCTATCTTAAACATTAAGCAAGGCCAGCGTTCTACGTTTTATTGTGGTACGTGCCAAAAGACGTAGTCATTAGATAGTGCTAGATGGGTGTTTGGCTAAATGGCTGGCCCATCCAGATTAACAACTGCGTTAAAGTAAGGCGTGGATGTTAATGTGGCCTTGCCGCATGCTCATGTAAATAACCTGCTGGTTTTTCTGGGCTACCGCCGATTTTCTGCGGTAGTAAAGAGCCTGCAACCATCGCGATGATACTCACGCCTAGACCGATGAGCTGCGGCGGCACTAAGCATGCCTCACCTATCAGCACCTCAATCAGTACCCATGTGCTCACGCCGCCGATGATGGCAGCTAATGCACCTTGTGAAGTGGATTTCTTCCAGAATACTCCAAAAATGAGGGGGACAAATGCCCCAGCCAGCGTGATTTTATAGGCTGACTCTACCATACCGAAAATTGAACGCTCTGAGTTGAGTGCATAAAATAGCACACATAAACCAAAGCCGATGAGGCATATCCGCATGACTTTAAGGAAACCTTTGTCACTTAAATGTGGCATGTAACCTTTAACGATGTTTTCTGCGAAAGATACTGATGGAGCTAACAGCGTTGCTGATGAACAGCTCATGATGGCCGACATTACCGCGCCAAAGAAAATCACTTGCGCGAGTAATGGCGTATGTTCAAGCACTAAATAGGGAAGTACGCGTTGGGAATCATCCACCACTAAGGCGCCAAAATGCATAGGGTCAATCAATGTGGCGGAATAGGCGATAAACATTGGCACAAAGGTGAAGCAAAAGTACACCGTAGCACCTAGTAGAGAGCCCCATAGCGCGATTTTTGCGCTCTTGGCAGAGGTGATGCGCTGAAATACGTCTTGTTGTGGAATTGAGCCCAGCATCATGGTCACCCAGCCGCCAAGAAATGTCAGCCATACCCAGATATCTGCACCCTTAGGGAAGAAGTCCAGTTTGCCTGCTGCACGCGCATGTTCAATCACAGGCGCTACGCCGCCGGTCATATCAGAAACGATACTGCCAATATAAAGCAAGCCGCCAATCACGACGATCATTTGTACAAAGTCTAGTACCGCGACTGATAGCATGCCACCAAATGTCGTATAAGTCAGCACAATCGCCGTGCCCAGTATCATGCCCGTATCTTCGCTGACTGCACCATGGGTAATAATGTTGAAGATGAGGCCTAACGCCTTGATTTGTGCCGCCACCCAGCCTAAATATGAAATAACGATAGCAATGGTTGTGAGTACCTCTACTGTGCGGTTATAGCGCATACGATAGAAGTCACCCAGCGTGATAATGTTGAGCTTATAAAGTTGGGTAGAAAAGAAAAAACCGGCAAGCACCAAACACATACTTGCACCAAACGGGTCAGCGGCTACGCCGTTTAGACCTTTGGTGACAAAGGTCGCTGAGACCCCAAAAATAGCCTCTGCGCCAAACCATGTGGCAAACACCGTAGCAATCACGACTGGCAATGGCAGGTGTCGCCCGGCAACTGCGTAATCTTTGGTGTTTTTTACGCGCGTGGCGGCCACTAAACCTATCGTGATAGAAACTAATAAGTAGACGACGACAAACCAAATCAGCATAGCAGTACCCTAAACTTTAATCTTTAACATGAGTGATGCAGTGCGTGCTGCTATCAGGCAAGTAAATGTAGGGTGCATGGCAGTAATCAGGTGAGTAGCTATCATGATGCTGTTGAACTGTAAGTAAAATAAAAGCGGTTAGTGAATAAAATAAGTGCCAACTACCAACAATACTTCTACCAGTGCCATTACGACAATCGCAATCACTAATCGTTTTTGCCATATTGCTTGTAGTTGCTGTGCTTGCACAAGCTGTTCTATGGATGCACGTAACGGTACTTCTTGTTCGGCTTGATTGGTCTGTGTGAGAAATTGATGCGCCAGTCTTGGCATTTGCGGCATGCTCTTAATAATATGCGGTAACTCGTTCTTAAAGTTATTGAACATCGAGCGCCATCCGATTTGTTCACTCATCCAACGTGTTAGAAATGGCTGTGCGCTTTTCCATAAGTCTAGGTTAGGGTCTAGCTCTCGGCTTAAGCCTTCAATGTTGAGTAGCGTTTTTTGTAGCATAATCAGCTGCGGCTGGATAATCACACCAAAGCGACGTGCCATCTGAAATAAGCTGAGCAGTGTGCGCGCAAAAGAAATATCTTTTAGTGGCTTATTGAAAATTGGCTCACAAATGGCACGTACTGCGGTTTCCAGCTCTTCCCGCTTGGTGTCTGCTGGCACCCACCCTGAGTCAATGTGTGCTTGGGCCACATCGCGGTAATCTCGGTTAAAAAAAGCCAGAAAATTACGCGCAAGATAGTATTTATCTACGTCATTTAACGTGCCCATAATGCCAAAATCGAGCGCGATGTATTTGCCGTCATCGGCTACCTGTATGTTGCCTGGGTGCATGTCTGCATGAAAAAAGCCGTCACGAAATACTTGGGTGAAAAATATCTCAACACCGTCTCTTGCCAGTTTGGATGTATCGATACCCTTGGCGATTAGCGCGTCACGTTGGCTGATCTGAGTGCCATACATCCGTTGCATAACCATCACTTCTTTGCGGCACCAATCCCAATGTACATCTGGCACGATGAGCATGGATTTGTCTGCAAAGTTACGTCCTAGCAAACTGCAGTTTGCCGCTTCCAGCGTTAAGTCCAACTCGCTCTCGGTATGTCTGGCAAATTCCGCAACAATCTCGCGTGGTTTTAACCGTTTAAATTCCGCAGAGATGCTTTGCAATAATAAAGCCACTGTATCCATGAGTAGTAGGTCATGAGCAATCGTTTTTTCAATATTCGGTCTTAACACTTTAACGGCAACAGGTTCACCATGCGGGAGATGGGCGAAATGCACTTGTGCTACAGACGCACTGGCAACTGGCGTTTCATCAAATTGTGAAAAACGCTGTGCAAGTGGCTCGTTAAACGCTTGGGTGATAATGCTTTCTACTTCAGCAAAGCTAAATGGAGGCACTTGGTCTTGTAGTTTGGCTAATTCATCTGCGATGTCTGTCGGGATTAAATCGCGACGGGTAGATAGCATTTGCCCGAACTTCACAAAAATAGGGCCAAGTGCGACTAAGGCTAACCTTAATCGGGCGCCGCGCGGGGTGGTGGTGTTGCGCCAAAACAGCAGTATGCCAATAACGGATTGCAGCGGTTTAAGTTTGCTATGGCTTAAGATAAATTCATCTAAGCCGAAGCGCAGGGTAATAAAAATAATATAAAAGAGCCGAAAAATCCGCATAAATTATTTAACGCTATCTGTAACTTGATTATTTGGGGGCGCGCCGGAGTCACTAGCCTGACGTGCTTTGGCCAGTTTTTGCAGCCTTTTTTCAAAACGCTCTACGTCCGAACGTAGGTGATCAACGTCATGGTTAAATTGATCCACATGCCTTTTTTTAGCTAGCATTGGTTTTTCTTCTTGCCAGTACTCACTGAGCATACTGGCAAAATTAATGCCTGCACCTTTAAGGCTTTGTAATGAGCTTCTTGCAAAAGAACCGATTTTATTGGCTGGGACATCGCCTACCAACTTACTTAAATCATCTTCGTAATCCCAGTGCAGATGGGAAAGCACTTTGGCTAACGCGGTTGCCAAGTGAGTGTCACCTGTCACTTCAATTTGCAGTTTAGCCGCTTCATCTTTGGCGATGAGTCGTGGTAGTAAGCTAGGCGCAATATGAATGCTTGCATCCGGAACGTTAGTCTCGCCAGCCATCGCCAAGCTGCCATCTTCTAAAATCACCAGTGTGCTGTGAACGGGTGCAATGGTAATGCGTACAGACTTGCCAGCGAAAGGTTGCAGCATGCTACACGCCCATGTGTTTTGGGCAATCAGATGTTGCAGTAGGTGTGTAGTCAAGCTTTTGAACATCAGGTTTTATAACCTTTATGTAAGGCCACTACACCAGCCGCTAAGTTGTAGTAATCTACTTTACTCAAGCCTGCATCAATCATCATTTGTTTCAGTGTTTCCTGATCTGGGTGCATGCGGATAGATTCGGCCAGGTATTGATAGCTATCGGCATCTTTTGCAAGTAGTTTGCCCATTAATGGTAGCAATTTAAATGAATAAACATCGTAAGCTTTAGACAGCGGCTGCCACACTTTTGAGAACTCAAGTACCAGTAAGCGACCACCCACTTTAAGTACGCGCTGCATTTCCGCCAGTGCTTTATCTTTATGTGTCATGTTGCGCAAGCCAAAGGCCACAATCACGCAGTCAAAGTATTGGTCAGGGAACGGTAGTTTTTCCGCATCACATTGCATGGCGGGTACGTTCAGGCCAGCATCCAGCATGCGGTCACGCCCAACGCCTAACATCGATGCATTAATATCGGTCAGGATGACTTGCCCCTCTGGACCTACTTTTTTTGCAAATAGTTTGGATAAGTCGCCGCTGCCACCAGCAATGTCGAGCACTTTGTCGCCAGGGTTTACACCGCTGATACTGACTGCAAAACGCTTCCATGTGCGGTGTAAGCCAGCAGACATTACATCGTTCATTAAATCGTATTTGTTGGCAACTGAGTGGAATACCTCAGCAACTTTTTTTGCCTTTTCAGTTTCAGCAACAGTTTTAAAACCAAAGTGTGTATTTTGCTCGGATGTCATTGCAGTCTTTTCTTTAAGATAAGTTTTTGCGCGTATGCCCAGCGGCACTTAATTTACCCAGATACTCTAGCCAGAGTGATTCATAGTTACGCGCTAAATCGTATAAGTAATCCCACGAGTACAAACCGGTGTCATGGCCATCGGTAAACACGAGTTTGACGGCATAGTTGCCAACAGGGTGTATGGCTGAAATATTGACGTCCTCTTTACCGACTTGCAGTACCTCCTGCCCGTGGCCGTGACCGCGCACCTCAGCTGAAGGTGAATAAACACGCAGAAACTCACAAGACAGCATGCATTCAGTATTGTTATCAAATTTTATTTCCAGCAAACGAGACGCTTGATGAAGTTTAATATCAATTGGGCGAGGTGCGTTTTGTGTATTTTCGCTCATGGTTTGCTTAACTACTTTTAAAAAATAAGATGATAACAGAATGAGTTAGTTTGCTGATAATCTCCTGCGCAACCGTTCATATTAAATAATTAACCGCTTGTCTGAATCATTTTCAGATACACAAACAATAGTGCACGGATTTATTTGCAGATTGAATTAACAGTGATAAAGTAATGCTACCTAAAAATGGTTTGAGGACCATCATGGCAGATAATAAATTAGCCCATCATTTCGAAGTATATTCCCAGTGGCGTAAGGCGCTTGTTGATACGATTTGCGATTACCGCAGCTGGCTAAATGAGCAAGAGCTCAATGATGCGCAAGTCGATCAACGAATTCAACAGCTACTGGACAGGTTGCGTGAAGATAAACTGAACGTTGCCTTTGTTGCAGAGTTCTCACGCGGTAAATCTGAACTAATTAATGCAATCTTCTTTGCAGGGTATGGCACACGCCTGTTACCTTCCAGTGCCGGCCGCACCACCATGTGCCCGACCGAGCTACTTTACGATAAATCTAAACCAACATCTATTATGATGTTGCCGATTGAAACGCGTCTTTCTGATGCAACCACTTCTGAATATAAGCGTTACCCAGATGAATGGAAAACCGTTACCTTTGAGGTTGACTCTAATGAAAGCATGGTCAATGCTTTTAAAGAGGTGAGCAGTACTAAGGCGGTTACTCTGCAAGAGGCGGAAAAATACGGCTTATATGACCCGAACAGTGCTGACGATGCACTAAATATCAACAAAGATGGCACGATTGATGTGCCATGCTGGCGCTATGCCATGATTAACTTCCCTCATCCCTTGCTAGAGCAGGGTTTGGTGATTTTAGATACCCCTGGCTTGAATGCGATTGGTACCGAGCCTGAGCTTACCCTCAATATGCTGCCTAATGCACACGCGGTGTTATTTATACTGGCGGCAGATACAGGCGTTACTAAGTCTGAGATTGATGTCTGGCGACAATACATCAGTGGCACACGCTGGAAGCAGAAAGGGCGTCTTGCTGTATTAAATAAGATTGACGGTTTGTGGGATGAGCTAAAAGACGAGGAAGAAATCCAAACCGAACTTGCCAAGCAAGTGAAAACCAGCGCAGACTTGCTGGGTTTGGATGTAAATCATATCTACCCGGTATCTGCCCAAAAAGGCTTACTTGCTAAGGTGAATAGCGATGAGGCGTTGCTCGCTAAGAGTCGTGTCTTAGAACTGGAAAAAGCTTTGTCTAACGAGCTGATTCCAGCCAAAAAAGAAATTGTGCGTGATAACACGCAAAATGAAATTGAAGACCTGATTGCTAACTCGCATGTGATTCTGGATGCAAGGTTCTCTGGCGTTAACGACCAGTTGCTTGAGCTACGTGGATTGCGTGGTAAGAACGAAGACGTAGTCGAGCACATGATGAATAAAGTCAAAGTAGATAAAGAAAACTTTGAGCAGGGTCTGCAACGTTTTCAGGCGTTGCGTAGCATTTTCTCGCAGCATACCAATCGTTTATTTACCTTATTGGGGATGGAGTCACTGAAAGTGCATGTGCATGCCACGCGCCAAACCATGGTGGATGCTAGCTTTACCAAAACTATACGCCAAGCGATGGATAACTTCTTTAGTGAACTGAAAACGCGCTTGATTTCATCAGACGTACAAATTGATGAAATTAAACAAATGATGGATGTGATGTATGAGAAGTTTTCAAAAGAACATGGTTTACGTAAATCTGAACCGCCCGCATTTACTACTTTGCGCTATCAAAAAGAGCTATCTAAATTAGAGCGTGCTTATAAAGAGCAATTTAATACCGCGTTTAATATGATCGCTCACGAGAAGATGACGCTCACCAGCAAGTTCTTTGAAACGCTGGCAAGCCGAGTTATTCATGTGTTTGAAGTCGCTAATCGTGATATTGAGAACTGGTTAAAAGCGGTGATTGCGCCTATGGAGTCTCAAGTGCGTGAACACCAGTTGCAATTGCGCAGACGCTTAGAAAGTATCAAGCGTATTTACAAAGCGACAGATACTTTAGAAGATAGGATTGCTGAGTTGGAGGCGATTGAACGTAGCATCCAAGCACAGCTAGATGATCTTAATGTGCTACGTATGCATATGCGTAATGCGCTTGCATTTGAGGCTGAGCCATTAGCCACGGTAGCTGCTTAACAGCGCTACTTAATAAAAAAGGCTGCGTGAGCAGCCTTTTTTATTGCCTAAAACTGAGGTGTTTTTATTACGATTTAACGACTCGCTAACATAAGCGTTTTCATTTTTAGCATCGCTTTTTGCTCAATTTGTCGAATGCGCTCGGCAGATACGCCAAACTCATCGGCCAACTCGTGCAGGGTTTTGCTGGCATCTTCTTGCAACCAGCGGGCCTCTACTACGCGGCGGCTACGCTCATCCAGATGGTTAAGTGCTGAGGCCAAGCCTGTGGTTTCAGCCATTTCAAACTGTTTGGCTTCAAGTGCCTCAGGTGGTGTCAAGCTCTCGTCTTGCAGATAAGCAATTGGGCTGTAATGCTCTTCGCTATCGTCATCAATGTTGCTCTCTAGCGAAATCTCGTGACCATTGAGGCGAGATTCCATTTCAAGTACTTCTTCAGGCTTTACATTCAGTTCGCGTGCGATATGGTCAATCTCGCTGGTCTGCATGGTGTTAATGCCAGTTTTCATGCTGCGTAAGTTAAAAAACAACTTGCGCTGAGCTTTGGTCGTGGCGATTTTAACTAAACGCCAGTTACGTACAATGTATTCGTGAATTTCTGCTTTGATCCAATGCATGGCAAATGAAACCAAGCGCACTCCGCGCTCAGGGTCAAAGCGTTTTACTGCCTTCATCAGGCCGATATTGCCTTCTTGGATCAGGTCGGCTTGTGGCAGGCCATAGCCCATGTAGCCACGTGCGATACTCGCTACCAAACGTAGATGTGAAACAATCAACTGGCGAGCTGCTTCAAGATCATTTTCTTTTTTGAACTTGGTCGCGAGCGCAAGCTCTTCCTCAGCCGATAAAATAGGATAGGCTTTAATCGCTCTAGTATATTGATCTAGACTATCAGCTGCCGTTAATACAGGTACTGTTAAAGCATTAGTCATTCGTACTTACCCCTCCTTGATGAATCATTTTAGCACTCTACGTTGGAGAGTGCTAGTGCGAGAAGGTTCAAATGCAATATCGATATTTGTTTTGTGACATTAAAGTTGGTAACCATTACATTAAAGGTTGTAACCGTTAAGAATGTATAAAGTTGGTAACTAAAATGACTTTTATTTGATTGCTATCTTCTGAAAAAATTGATGCTGATAATGAAATTTTGCATCAACATATAAATTCGTACTGAGTTCTGGAGTTTTAATTAATTAAGATAGCGTTCGTCAGTGATAATTGACGCATCACCTATGCATCAATATCTTCTAGTAGTTGCTCGTTCAAAACCATATTTATTAGCAATTGCCTCATCTAGCGCATGATGTCTTCTTAACTCTGGTTGGAGCGACTTAAATGCATCTTCAACTCTAGCAAAGAATCTTGTTTGTTGGATTGAGTTTGGAAAAGATAGCGCAATAGGCTTCCTAACCAAATTATGTTGCCAGCCATAATTATCAAACATATGTTCTACGTGTTGCCAGTCAAAGCGTGGTGCATCTGTCCACATTTTTACCTTGTCTTCAAAACTTTCGATCCAAGTGCACAAACTCTTCGCGACCTCTGTACAAGGCATAAGATAGTCTCCACCTTCTAGCAAAGCAAGTGATTACCAGTCATTAAAATTGGCTTATTCGAATCCACCTCGTAAAAATTATTTACTCTTTAGTAGTAAAGACAATTTTTACACTTTTTTTACAGTAATCATTTTACTTGTTACGACATTTTTATTCGCTGAAGCCTACCATTCAATACTCATAGTTTGTATGGAATTCGAGTATGGATATCTGTGGCATTAGCTTGGTTATTGTCTATTTAATCATTTGCTATTTCCTGATTTATATCCTTGTTAATTGGAGTGGTAAAAAATGAACGCAATGATTTGGATTAGTGGTCTAATAGCCTTATTGGTATTGGCTTATTTATTTTACGTATTAATTAAACCGGAGAATTTCTAATGTTCTCAAATACTTTAGTGCAAGTAGGTTTATTTCTCACGGTATTATTGTTAGTTACTAAGCCTATGGGTTTGTGGATTGCCAATGTAATGAATGGCAACTGTAAAATAATCAATAGGCTTGGTGCTCCTTTTGAGCGTCTTATTTATCGCACACTTGGCACAAATCCAGATACCGAAATGGGTTGGAAGCAATACGCTATAGCGTTATTACTTTTTAATTTAGTCGGTGTAGCGTTTGTCTACGTATTGCAACGCTGGCAAGTCTGGTTGCCGTTAAACCCACAACATTTCTCCGCAGTCAGCGTGGATTCATCTTTCAACACGGCGATTAGTTTCGTCACAAATACGAATTGGCAAGGCTACTCAGGTGAAGTAACGATGAGTTATCTGACGCAGATGCTTGGGCTAACAGTACAAAACTTCCTCTCAGCTGCTACAGGCATTGCTGTGGTTTTTGCTCTAATTCGTGGATTTGCAAGACATACATCAAAAACCATCGGTAATTTCTGGGTGGATATGACGCGTTCTACTTTGTATATATTGTTGCCGTTGTCATTTTTATTTGCAATCGCGCTCATGGGACAAGGGGTAATTCAAAACTTTGATGTTTACAAAGAAGTTTCGACTTTACAACCCACCACTTATTCAACGGCTAATGAAGCTGGTCAGCTGATAAATCAAACTACCAATACGCAGACATTAGCAATGGGGCCTGTAGCTTCACAAGAGGCTATCAAGATGATTGGTACAAATGGTGGTGGCTTTTTTAATACCAATTCTGCGCATCCATTTGAAAACCCCACGCCGCTTTCTAATTTTTTACAGATGCTGGCGATATTTTTGATACCGGCAGGATTGTGTTTTGCATTCGGCATGATGGTGGGCGATAGACGACAAGGTTGGGCGATATTTTCTGCCATGGCGATAGTGTTTGTAGTCATGGCTGCAGTCGCAATTTCGGCAGAACAGGCTGGTAACTCTATATTAACGGCTAGCGGTGCAGACCAAACAGTGAGCGTCTCGCAGTCTGGTATGGCACTTCAATCAGGCGGCAATATGGAAGGTAAGGAAACCCGGTTTGGTATTGTTTCATCTGCCTTATTTGCTACCGTTACCACTGCTGCCTCATGCGGTGCGGTGAATACCATGCATGATTCATTAACACCAATTGGCGGCCTAGTACCAATGTGGCTCATACAGCTTGGTGAAGTGATTTTTGGTGGTGTTGGCTCTGGACTTTATACCATGTTGATTTATGCAGTATTGGCTGTATTTATTGCCGGGCTAATGATAGGCCGTACGCCAGAATATTTAGGCAAAAAAATTGAAATATTCGATATGAAAATGACTGCCATCATTATTTTAGTCACACCATTGTTGGTATTAATTGGTACCGCGATTGCCGTCAGCGTTACTTCAGGTACTGTCGGCGTTGCTAACCCCGGGGCGCATGGCTTTAGTGAAATTTTATATGCCTTGTCATCAGCAGCCAATAACAACGGTAGTGCGTTTGCAGGGCTTTCTGCCAATACCCCTTTTTATAACACGTTATTAGCCTTTGCGATGTTCTTTGGTCGCTTTGGCATCATTCTGCCGGTATTAGCGATTGCAGGTTCTATGGCAGCTAAAAAACGTATTCCTGTGAGTTTGGGCACCATGCCAACACACGGCGCATTATTTGTCACATTGCTGATAGGTGCAGTGATATTGGTAGGCGCACTTACTTTTATTCCAGCCCTCGCCCTTGGCCCTGTCATTGAGCATCTGCTTATGGTTGGCGTTTAATAAAGTTAAAGAATTATTTAGGAAAACACTATGTCTAGTTCAGCCTCAAGTTCAGCGATGAAATCAATGTTTGACCCGAAACTGGTCAAACCGGCCATTGCGGAATCATTCAAAAAACTAGCCCCACAAATACAGTGGCGCAACCCAGTAATGTTTGTTGTTTACTTGGGCAGCATCCTTACTACTATGTTCTTGATAAAGTCTCTATTTGGTAAAGATGAGGCTGCTTCAGGGTTCATTGCTTTAGTAAGTATTTGGTTATGGTTCACTGTGTTATTTGCGAACTTTGCTGAAGCGATGGCAGAGGGGCGTAGTAAAGCGCAGGCTGCCTCATTACGCAGTGCCAAGAAAAATGTGGTCGCTAAAAAACTAGCCAATGAATCACGTGAGTCTGCAGTCACGCTTACTGATAGCAATAGCTTGCGTAGAGGCGACTTGTTATTAGTAGAAGCTGGCGACATGATCCCGGCAGATGGTGAAGTGGTTGATGGTATTGCGTCAGTCAACGAAGCTGCCATTACGGGTGAGTCGGCTCCTGTGATTCGAGAATCCGGTGGTGATTTCAGTGCGGTCACAGGTGGTACGCAGGTGCTGTCTGACTGGATAGTGATGCGTGTCAGTGTTAATCCTGGTGAAGCATTTCTAGACCGTATGATTGCTATGGTAGAAGGTGCAAAACGCCAAAAAACACCTAATGAAATTGCCTTAACGATTCTTTTGGTAGCACTCACGATAGTATTTCTATTGGTCACGGTCACCTTGTTGCCGTTCTCAATGTTTGGTGTAAGTGCAGTTGGTGCTGGTTCACCCCCTAGCGTCACAGTACTTATCTCCCTATTAGTCTGTTTAATTCCAACCACCATTGCGGGTTTACTTTCAGCCATTGGTGTGGCGGGCATGAGTCGCATGATGCAAGCTAATGTCATTGCAACTTCAGGTCGCGCAGTCGAAGCAGCTGGCGATGTAAACGTATTGTTGTTGGATAAAACAGGTACGATTACATTGGGTAACCGCCAAGCTTCAACATTTATACCGGCTAATGGTGTTACTGAACATGCGTTAGCCGATGCAGCGCAATTGGCTTCATTAAACGATGAAACACCAGAAGGACGCAGTGTCGTAGTATTAGCAAAAAACCGCTTTAATATTCGTGAACGCGAAATTGCCACACTTGGCGCTACATTCATACCGTTTACAGCACAAACTAGGATGAGCGGGGTTCATTTGAAAGATGGTGATCGTCAACGTGAAATTCTCAAAGGAGCTGCAAGTGCTATCAAACAGCATGTGGAAAATCTGGGTGGCGTATTCACCGCGGATATTAATCAAAAAGTAGATGATGTAGCGCGTCGTGGTAGCACGCCGTTAGTGGTTGCAGATGGCAAAGTAGTATTAGGTGTCGTCGAACTTAAAGACATTGTGAAAGGTGGTATAAAAGAACGTTTTTCTGAATTACGTCGTATGGGTATTACAACCATCATGATTACGGGCGATAACCGTTTAACCGCTGCTGCCATTGCTGCTGAAGCAGGGGTGGATGACTTTTTAGCAGAAGCTACACCAGAAGCTAAGCTAAAGCTCATCCGAGATTATCAGGCAGAAGGTAAGCTAGTCGCGATGACGGGTGACGGTACGAATGACGCCCCAGCATTGGCACAAGCAGATGTTGCCGTGGCCATGAATACGGGTACACAAGCAGCTAAAGAAGCAGGCAATATGGTGGATTTAGATTCAAACCCTACTAAGCTGATCGAAATTGTTGAAATTGGCAAACAAATGCTGATGACGCGCGGTTCGCTTACAACATTCAGTATCGCTAACGATGTAGCCAAATATTTCGCCATCATCCCTGCAGCCTTTGCGAGTACATTTCCAGCACTTAATGCACTCAATATCATGCATTTGGGCAGTCCAAACTCAGCCATCCTTTCTGCTGTGATTTTTAATGCCCTCATTATTATTGTTTTAATCCCACTGGCCTTAAAAGGTGTTGCTTACAAAGCCATAGGCGCACAGCAATTATTACGTAGAAACTTGCTCATCTATGGTTTAGGTGGACTTGTTGTGCCTTTCATTGGTATCAAAATTATTGATGTTGCGCTGACATCAGTTGGTTTTGCATAAGCAAATATCACAGAGTTTTTAAAGGAAAAATCATGGATAGAATCATCGAAAATAATGCCGCTATAGGTTTCAAAGAGTCAATCAAGCAAACTATTAGGCCTGCAGCATTGTTGTTTGTTGTACTTACAATCATTACCGGAATAGTGTATCCACTAGTGACAACAGGCATTGGGCAATGGCTAATGCCAAAACAAGCTGGTGGATCTTTGATAGAGAAAGATGGAAAATTAGTTGGCTCTACTTTAATTGGTCAAAACTTTACGGAAGCCAAATACTTTTGGGGCCGTCCATCTGCTACAGCGCCCTATCCAAATAATGCAGCAGCCTCGACTGGCTCAAATCTAGGGCCGCTTAATCCTACATTAGCTGAAGCTGTTAAAGGTCGTGTTGCTGCGCTGAAAAATGCAGATATAGACAATTCGCAACCTATACCTGTTGATTTAGTGACGACTTCTGCCAGCGGCTTGGATCCGCACATCAGCCCCGCCGCAGCTTATTATCAGATAAATAGAGTGGCGAAAGCCAGAGGGTTAAGTCCAGAAACTGTACAAGCTTTAATTAATAACAATACTGAAGGGCGCCAATGGGGCGTATTGGGCGAGCCGCGTGTCAACGTACTATTACTTAACATTGCCTTGGATAACGCAACGAAGACTAGCGCTCGTTAATTCTGGATATTTTAGACTGCTATATAATTAACTATGAATGATGATCGCCCAAATCCAGACCTGTTGCTGGAAAAGATTAACAAAGAAGCGGAAAAGGAAAAGCGTGGTCGCTTAAAGATTTTCTTTGGCGCTTGCGCAGGTGTAGGTAAAACCTTCGCTATGCTATCAACGGCCCGTACGTTACGCCAAGAAGGTCTGGACGTTGTTGTTGGCATAGTGGAAACGCATGGTCGTATTGGGACACAAAGCCAATTAGCCGACTTGGAAGTATTGCCACTTAAAAAACTAATTTATCGAGAGCGTGAGTTAACTGAATTTGACCTTGATGCAGCATTAGCACGTAAACCAGACTTAATTCTGGTGGACGAACTTGCGCACTCCAATGTTGAAGGGTCGCGGCACCCAAAACGCTGGCAAGATGTTGAAGAGTTATTGATTGCAGGCATTGATGTTTACACCACGCTCAATGTGCAACATATTGAGAGTTTGAATGATGTAGTGGGCCAAATCACTGGCATTCGAGTCAGTGAAACGATACCTGACAAAGTATTTGATATCGCTGATGAAGTTACTTTGGTTGATTTGCCAGCGGATGAATTGCTGCAAAGACTACAAGATGGGAAAGTGTATCAACCGCAACAAGCAGAACGTGCAGGTAAAAGTTTCTTTCGTAAAGGAAATCTCATCGCCTTACGGGAAATGGCACTAAGACGTACTGCGGATCGCGTAGATTCGCAAATGCGTGAATACCGCACCAACTCATCTATAAGTCAGGTTTGGCAAGCTAAAGATCGCTTGCTGGTCTGTGTTGGTCCGGATTCAGAATCTGAACGTTTGGTGAGAGTGGCTGCTAGATTAGCGCAAAGTTTAAAATCGGACTGGCTAGCAGTCTATGTAGAAACACCAAAATTACAGCGCATTTCAGATAAGCAACGTAACCTAATTTTAAAAACACTAAAACTTGCTGAAACGTTAGGTGCAGAGACAGCTACATTAAGCGGTACCAAGGTGGCGGAAACTGTGCTGAGCTATGCCCGCAGTCGTAATGTAACAAAACTTGTAGTGGGTAAATCTACCCGTACGACCCTTGAGCGTTTGATTTTACCTGGCGTGGTTGATGATTTGACTAACCACGCGACGGACATTGATCTTCATGTTGTTTCTCGTGAACGAACATTAGCTGAAAGACCAGCCACTAATCATGATAATACGGATAACTTGGAACGAGCCTCTGGAGATAAAAGCTATGCAGGATATTACATAGCTGCCATTGTGTGCGCTATTACGGCAATATTATCCGCTCAGTTATTAGATTATTTTGAATTAGCCAATGTAGTGATGCTTTACCTTTTAGGTGTGATTTTGATTTCATCTAAATATGGTAGAGGACCCGGCATATTTTCATCTTTTATCAGCGTTGCAACGTTCGATTTCTTTTTCGTACCACCTAAACTTTCGTTTAGCGTATCAGATACACAGTACTTACTTATTTTTGCTGTTATGTTAGTCGTTGCGCTAGTCATTAGTAACTTGACCGCCAATTTACGCTATCAGGCGATGGTAGCGATGAATCGCGAAAAGCGCAGTCGCGCCTTGTATGATTTAGGTAAGTCATTAGCTTCAGCCCTTACTGCAGCGCATATTATTGAAATTAGCATTCCACATTTATCTGGTATTTTTAAAGCTAAAGTAGCAATATTATTACCAGATAACCAAGAGAAAATTGTCAACACTTCTCTACATAAAATCTCAAATGCTAAACCTGATTTAAATTCTAATTTTGATGTGGATTTAGCTGTCGCTCAATGGGTATATGACCATCAGCAGCAAGCTGGCTTTGGAACCGATACATTGCCATCAGCACCTGCTTTATATATTCCTTTGCAGGCTCCTATGCGCACGAGAGGCGTGTTAGTGATTTTGCCTGATACTAATTTATCGAAGGGAAACCGTACAATATTCTTACCTGAACAAAGACAATTGCTAGACACTTTCTCTTCTCAAATTGCAATTGCAATTGAGCGTGTTCATTATGTGGAGGTTGCACAGGAAGCCCTCATCTCTATGGAGTCTGAACGATTAAGGAATTCTGTATTAAGCGCAATTTCACATGATTTAAACACGCCACTTACCACTATTATTGCAGCTGCCGGCTGGCTTAAACAAGAAACAGAAACTAATGATAAGCGTTATGAATATGTCTCCATGCTGAATGAGCAATCCATACGAATGAAAAATCTTGTCGTTAATTTACTTGATATGGCGAGACTACAATCTGGGAAAGTTAAACTTAACAAACAATGGCAACTACTTGAAGAGGTTGTTGGCACCTCGCTGCGCACTATGAGTGAAGTAGTATCAAAGCATACTATAGTAATCGACATGCCACATGACCTGCCACTGATTGAGTTTGATGCTGTTCTAATTGACAGAGTTTTATGTAATTTGCTAGACAATGCTAGCAAATATTCACCTGCAGGGAATAGAATCTTTATAAGTGCTAGAACGCAGCAAAATGATGTTTGGATATCAGTTGCAGACGAAGGCTCTGGTTTGCCTGAAAATTTGGAAAATCAACTCTTTGAGAAATTTACACGTGGTGAGAAAGAATCATCAAAAGCCGGTGTTGGTCTTGGGTTGTCTATATGTAAAGCAATTATTGAAGCGCATGATGGCAAGATTTGGGCGAACAACAAACCTCCACATGGCGCTATATTCACCTTTTCGCTTCCTTTAGGGACACCACCAAGTCTCCCACCAGATGATGATTTAGTATAAATGTCTAACACTATCGGAAATATCATATTAATCGAAGACGAATTACAGATTCGTCGTTTCGTTACTGCTGCCCTTGAGAGTGAGAATTTTCAGGTGTATTGCGCAGAGACTGGCAAGCAGGGGCTGATTGAGATTGGCACAAGAAAGCCGGATGCGGTTATTTTGGATCTGGGATTACCTGATATGGACGGGCTTGAAGTAATAAAGGACACCAGAAACTGGAGTAATGTCCCAATCATTATACTTTCTGCCAGAACGCAAGAGTCTGAAAAAGTAGCTGCTTTAGATGCTGGTGCAGATGACTTTGTATCTAAACCTTTTGGCACACCTGAGTTGCTAGCGAGATTACGGGCGCAATTGCGACGCAGAGCCATGCTTAGTGATGTAAATCAGCTGGGTGTTCATGTATTTGGAAGCATTATTGTAGATCTACCCAAAAGATTAGTGTCAAAAAACGGACAAACAATTCATCTTACGCCAATTGAATTTAGACTTTTTACAGAATTAGTTAAAAATGCTGGCCGAGTAGTTACCCAAAGACAATTGTTAAAAGAGGTCTGGGGGCCAAGTTATGTAGATAATGAACACTACCTTAGAATCTATATGAGTCACTTACGACAAAAACTTGAAGATAATCCAACGCAGCCTGAGCATTTAATTACAGAAATCGGAGTTGGCTTTAGATTCATTTAATAAGCTACTTCGGCACCAATTTAGGGTGGTTGACGGGCATGTTGAGATATAAAACTCACCCTAACAGCCTTTAATAAAATCACTATTAATCACAACAAGACCTCTGATCTAGTGTTTCAATCTATCTGCAATGTTCCGCAATACTGCTCTGATAACTTACTATTCGTGTCAAAACGGGTGATTACCACTCATATGTATTAGCCAAGCTGCGGCTTAGATATAAAACTTCTAGACTAAACTTAAGTGTGGCTCAACAAACTCAAATGTGAAATATATATGTTGCTATGTCTAGGCCATCTCAAAAGGTATGCCCAGCGCTAGAAGCTAATGGCTGGAAGATTGAACACTAGAAGATTAAATTAAGTTAACAACGTTATCTTCAAAAACAAGTTACCAACATTAATGTCATCGAACAATATTTTTGAGAGTGCTAACTCTAAATGATAGCGCGACTGTTACGCATAGACTCAGTAATAAGCATTGCACATCAATAGTACATGCGGCTAGATGGTGACTGTTATTTATCAATGCCAGTAAGCGCCCCAGTCTCTGCGTCTAAGGTTGGTCTACCATGGGATAGGTTGTCCATCATAGGCGATGAAGCGGCCTGTAGTGGCTAGGTTTAAATGGTCAATGACACGCCGCATGCCAGTAACGCTTGTTTTTGCGTTAATTAAGGCATTGTCACCACCCATGTCTGTTTGTACCCAGCCTGGGTGCAATGTGACGACGGAGATTCCAAGCGGTTGCAGGTCGATTGATAGGCTTTTCATCACCATATTGGCTGCAGCTTTGGAGCTTCTGTATATATAACTGCCACCGCTGCTGTTATCGTCTATGCTGCCCATTTTGCTGGTGAGAGTAGCAATTTTTTTAAGATTGCTTTTGGCAATATGTGGTTTAAAGGCGTTGGCTATTTTATATGGAGAGATGCTGTTTACGGTGAAGGCGTCTAACCAGTCATCTGTATTGACTAGATCAGTGCTGCTGTCAGGGTAAATACCTGCGTTATTAATCAGTACGTCAATTTTAGAGTTTTTTAATTGCTGGGCTAATGCGTCAATTTGTGCAAAATCAGCCACATCTAAGGCGAACACTTGAATGTTGCTATGAGATTTTGCCAATGCTTGTAAGGCAGTTGCATGCTGTGGTGCGCGGCAGCATGCAATTACTTGCCAGCCATCTTGTGCATATTGCTTGGCAAACTCTAAGCCTAAGCCGCGGTTGGCGCCGGTGATTAATATATGATAATTCTCTGACATCAATGACTCCTAAATAGCATGCGCAGTATTATTTAAATGGATTTACTGCATTTTAAATAGCATGGATGTTTTGTCTTTCACCAAAGTAGTTGGTTCAACGTGCTGTTAGATTATCTATATATTGTGTGAACAGGATTTACGCACGATCAGTAGTGCAATCAGTATCTTGCTCGGATAAGTACTGCTTATTATCAATTAGCAGCTTATGTACTTAGCCGAACTTAATGTCAGCCAGTGTTTTTGCCAAATAATCAAATAATACACGTACGCGCTCTGCAACAGGGCCACGTTGAGGGCGGTAGACATAAATGCCCCACGGGGCGGGTGACTGATCTTCTAGTACAGTAACAAGTTGCCCAGTTTTGATATATTTTTCACATATAAAGTCAGGGAGTTGTCCATAACCGATACCGGCAAGCACCGCTGATAGTTCTGCCTCGATGTCATCTGTGATGAATGCGGGGTTGGTAGGGAAGCAGTCGGGCTCGCTCGCAAAAGACCAAGACCACATTCGGCCTGTATTTTGGTCAATCAGCCCAGTGTATGGCATGGCACACAAATCACTTACTTGCTTTGGTACGCCAGTTTTGGCAATCAGTTCGGGCGCCCCAACAATACTGAATTTAATTTCATTCACACGTCTTGCAACATTTCTGTTGTTGCTAAAAAAGCCGATGCGCACTCCAATATCCATCTGGTCTGCCACGACATTATCAATTAGGTCTGAGAATCTTAAATCGAGCTGAATGTTTGGGTAGTCTTTGGAGAAGGCGGTTAGTGCCGGCAGGAGGTATTGGCGGCCAAATGTATTTGGCATCGTAATCTTGACTGAGCCAGCAATAGCCTGTGGCGTTTGTGCATGTTGGTGGAGTTGGAATAGCGCATCTACTTGCTCAATCACACCCTCACTTTTGAGTGCCATTTGCTTACCAAATTCGGTAATGGTAGTGTTACGTGTACTTCTATAAAACAGGGGCTCCCCTAGGCGCTCTTCAAGCTCCTTGATAGCGCGCGTGACGGATTGTGGCGAGATGCCAAGCCTGATTGAGGCTTCTTTAAAGTTGGAGGATTCAGCTACGGCTTTAAATATGCGTAGCATTTCTAATTGATTTTGCATGGTCTATGTAATTCATAATCTGGAATTATCAATTCCAGATTATTCCATATAATGATAGCTAACAGTGTGCGATAGTGCTATTTTTGCATGAATTGTGATAAGTGTTAAAACGGTAGTTCTTGCATCAGTTTATAAAAATCAATATTAAAACAACAGATTAGAGGGTGACCATCATGATTACTTTGAATGTCAATGGTAAAGAACAGCAGCTGGATGTATCTGATGATATGCCGATTTTATGGGCATTAAGAGATGTGATGCATCTTACCGGTACCAAGTTTGGCTGTGGTATGGCGCAATGTGGGGCATGTACGGTGCATGTTGATGGCCAGCCTACACGCGCATGTATTACGCCAGTTTCAGCCGCGGTCGGTAAGAAAATCGTGACGATTGAAGATGTTCAAAATGATAAAGTGGGTCAAGCGGTGCAGGCGGCGTGGAGTGAAATTGATGTTGTGCAGTGTGGGTACTGTCAGTCAGGCCAGATTATGGCGGCGACAGCTTTGCTCACGACGAATCAAACACCTACCGATGCTGATATTGATGCGGCAATGAGCGGGAATATCTGTCGTTGCGGTACTTATCCGCGTATTCGTGCAGCGATCCATGCTGCTGCCACTAAGCTAGCTTAAGGAGCCATCACATGAACTCCCCTTTAAATATTTCAAGACGTACTTTCCTGAAAGCCTCTGCACTTGTGGTTGGCGGGCTGGTGATTGCTTTCTCTATCCCCACAGCTAAACGCTTTTTAATGCCGGGTGCAGCACAAGATAATGCTGGAGCAGCAGCACCTAAGTTCCCTGAACCAAATGCTTTTTTGCGTATTGGTACGGATAACACGATTACGGTGATGCTCGCCCATAGTGAAATGGGTCAAAGCATCTGGACGACATTGCCTATGCTGATTGCAGAAGAGCTGGATGCCGACTGGAGCAAGATTAAAGTTGAGCATGCTGCCGCTGCACCTGCTTACATACACACCGCGTATGGCATACAAATCACTGGTGGCTCTTCTACTACTTGGTCTGAGTTTGACCGCTACCGTCAAGCCGGCGCTTTGACGCGTTTGTTATTGATTGGCGCAGCTGCTGAGAAATTAGGTGTTGCTGCAGAAAGCCTGAAAACTGAAAACGGATTTGTAATTAGTGGTGACACTAAGGTTAGCTACGGTGAGCTGACAGAGATTGCAGCTAAATTAGAAACACCTAAAGCAGTTGTACTGAAAGACCCTAAAGATTGGAAAGTGATTGGTAAAGCGACCAAGCGTTTAGACGGCCCAGAGAAAATCAATGGCACCGCAGTGTTTGGTCAGGATATTCATTTTGATGGCTTGATGACCGCCATGGTGGCACGCTCGCCAGTGTTTGGTGGCACGGTGAAATCGTTTGATGCCAGCGCGACTAAGCAAATTAAAGGTGTGCGCAATGTCGTGCAGGTGCCGACTGGCGTGGCTGTGATTGCGGATCATTACTGGGCAGCAAAGCAGGGGCGTGATGCACTTAAAGTGGAATGGGATTTAGGACCTAATGCAAATTTAGATTCTGCTGTGATGCTCACAGAATACAGAGCGTTGGCGACTAAACCAGGTTTAGTCGCTGCGCAACTTGGTGACAGTAAAACCGAGTTACCCAAGGCGGCAAAATCTATAGAGGCCGAATATGCACTGCCATATTTGGCACACTCGCCGATGGAGCCGCTAAACTGTTCAGTGCGTATTGATAAAGACGCATGTGAAATCTGGACCGGCACACAAATGCAGGGTACAGACCAGCAGGCGGCGGCAAAAATACTTGGCCTTAAGCCTGAGCAAGTCAAAATTCACACCTTGTTTCTTGGTGGTGGTTTCGGCCGTCGTGCCAATCCGGCAGCAGACTTTGTATCTGAAGCGGTGCAAGTGGCCAAGGCAGCAGGGGTTCCGGTAAAAACGGTTTGGAGCCGTGAGGATGACGTGCATGGCGGTTATTACCGTCCAATGTATTTGCATCAAGCTAAAGTTGGGGTGAGTGCTGATGGTTCCCCAGTGGCTTGGGAGCATGTGACGGTGGGGCAGTCTATTATGTTAGGCACGCCATTTGAAGCATTTATGATTAAAAACGGGGTTGATGCGACTTCGGTAGAAGGCATTGCTGACTCGCCCTATTTGAAAAGCATTCCTAACTATCATGTGAGTTTACATACGGTGAAGGCGAGCATTCCTGTGCTTTGGTGGCGGTCCGTTGGACATAGCCACTCTGCATTTGTAATGGAAAGTTTGATTGATGAGCTTGCGCATGCTGCAAATAAAGATCCATTGGATTATCGCCGTGAATTGCTTAAGGGTCATCCGCGTCATTTAGCTGCGCTTAATCTGGCTGCTGAAAAAGCGGAGTGGGGCAAGCCTTTGCCTAAAGGTGTTTATCGCGGGATTGCAGTACATGAGTCCTTTGGCAGTTTTGTTGCGCAAGTGGCAGAAGTGTCTGTGAATCAGGGTGAGGTGAAAGTGCATCGTATGGTGTGTGCTATCGATTGCGGCTTGGCAGTGAACCCAGACTCGCTGAAAGCGCAAATGGAGTCGTCCATTTCGTTTGGCTTGGGTGCTGCTATGCAAAGTGAAATTACCTTTAAAGAGGGTAAAGTGCAGCAATCTAACTTCCATGATTATCTCGTTCTGCGTATGAAAGATATGCCTAAGGTAGATGTACATATCGTGCCAAGTACCGAGAAAATGGGCGGTGTAGGTGAGCCGGGCTTGCCACCAGTGGCACCTGCAGTGACCAATGCCATTTTTGCGGCAACGGGCAAGCGTATCCGTCAATTGCCGATTGGCAACCAGCTGGCTTAGTGTTGTGAAGTCTGCGGATTTAGAAGTACTGGAGCGAGCGCTTGATTGGCTGAATCATGGCTATCAGGCACACTTGTTTACCGTAGTGCAAACATGGGGCTCCGCCCCGCGTTTGCCCGGTGCTGTGCTGGTGGTGCGAGATGACGGGCACTTAATCGGCTCGGTATCCGGCGGCTGTATTGAGGATGATTTAGCTGATAAAGCGCGCAATCAAACACTGCCGACCCAGCCTAGTATCATGGAATATGGCATTAGTCGTGAAGATGCGCAGCGCTTTAGAATCCCTTGTGGTGGCAGATTGCAGATTTTTGTTGAGCCATTGCAGCATGCATCACAATTGTTACCCATCGTTCAGAATCTGCGAGACAGAAAGCTCACCAAGCGCTCAATCCGCATCAGTACTGGTGAAATTACTTTAGCAGAAGTATTACCTGAAGGTGCGCCACGCATCGAGGGCGATTGGTTTCATACCTATTTTGGTCCGCAATGGCGCTTACTCATTATTGGCGCTAATCAGCTCGGGGCAACGTTGGCTAGCATGGCGCAAGCCTTGGATTTTGAAGTGCTGGTGTGTGAGCCACGCCCGGAGATTCGGGATGAATGGCATGTGGATGGCGTAACATGGGTGTATGGGATGCCGGATGATGTGGTGCTGGATATTGCGCCGGATACGCATACTGCCATAGTGGCTGTGACGCACGATCCCAAGCTTGATGATATGGCCTTGCTTGAGGCGTTAAAATCAGATGCGTTTTACGTAGGGGTATTAGGCTCGCAAAAAAATCAGGAAAAACGGCGTGAGCGTATGCGCATGTTCGATCTCAGTGAGCCGGAAATTGCTACCATGCGCGGGCCAGTGGGCTTACGTATCGGCAGCCGTACACCAGCAGAAATCGCCGTGGCTATTCTTGCCGAGTTGATACAGGTGCGAGCGCAGCAAACAACGATAGGCTTGGCGCGCGAAGTAAGTTGTGCCGCTTAGTGTTTAAATTTCTAGCGCTTTAAATCAGCCGGTGTGTCAATATCTGCCAAAATGCCGGCATCCTCACACGGCAACAGGCAAACAGCATCGGCATAGCGTTTGACGATAGCGCGTGCGCCTTCATCTCCTTGCAGGTTTTCTAGTTCGCTGCGATATCGGGCAGCAAAACCAACTGGGTGCCCACGCTGCCCATGATAAGTAGGAATGATGATAGAGTCATTGCTATTGACTCTATTGGCAACCATGCTGATCGTCGCTGGCTGAATGTAAGGCATATCGGCTAATGCAATCACAAACCCATGATTAGCTGCCTCGAAATTTGCTGAAAAGCGAATCGCTGCAGATAAGCTATCCGCCATCTCTTGTTTGTTCTCTTTGCATGCAAATACGGTTAAACCAGCTTGTTGTAATAATGCTGCTAGCGTTGTATTTTCTGGCCTTACCACGGCAACGCAGGTTGGTATGGCTTGCATTAGATTTTCTGCCGAGGCTAGTGCGATAGGGCGGCCATCCGCCATCGGCTGTAACAGTTTATTGCTTGGGCCAAAACGGCGAGAAAAGCCAGCCGCCAGTAAAATGCCTATCATGAAACGTCCCTGTGTGATTACTTAAACCTGATGTGAACATCAAGTCTAAGCGATGCCCATCGCTTTAAGTTTGCGATACAGTGTATTGCGGCTAATACCAAGCTGGCGGGCAACTGCGGAAACATTGCCTGCCTCAGTTTGCATGGCTTGCCTGATGGCTTGGCTAGTAAGGTCATCTAAATCCAATGTGTTGGATGCTTTGTCAGCAATCGAACTTGGCTTGGTTAATGACATCTCATCAATAAAATCTTGCGTGAGATGCAGCGTACTGATTGCCTCGCCATCAGCCAGTGCAATCGCGGTTCTGAGCACGTTATGCAGCTGGCGGATATTGCCTGGCCATGAATGTGCCTGGAATATCCCAATCACTTCAGGCGTAATTTCTACTGTGCCAGCTTGTTCAATATGTAATATGACATCAATCAACGCTTGCAGGTCAGAGCGTTCACGTAGCGGCGGTAGTGCAACACTGAGGCCATTGAGTCGATAGTAAAGATCGCTGCGGAACTCACCAGCTTCGACCTTTTCTTTCAGTTTTAGATTGGTCGCACTAATCAATGAAAAATTGACCGGGATGGTTTTGGTGCTGCCCAATGGGGTCACGGTGCGCTCTTGCAGCACTCTCAATAAACGTGCCTGTAATGAGAGCGGCATGTCGCCAATTTCGTCCAAAAATAAAGTACCGCCATTGGCCTGCTCAATTTTACCGGGGCTGCCTTTACGGCGCGCGCCGGTAAATGCGCCTTCTTCATAGCCAAATAGTTCAGCCTCGATTAAACCTTCGGGCAATGCAGCGCAGTTCACCGCAATCCACGGACCTTTGTGCTGCGCACTGGCTTCGTGAATCGCCCGTGCAAACAGCTCTTTACCCACGCCGGTTTCCCCCTGAATCAGGATAGGAATATCACGCGACAGCACTTGTTTGATTTGCTGGACTGCGCGTGAGATTTTTGCATCGCCGCTATCGAGTAAATCCAAATTGGCGGCGCTAGTTCTTTTTACAGCGACAGGAGGCGTGGCGCTAATCTGTTGTTTTTTCTGTAGTAGTTCAACTTGCACATAAATACGCGCGCCATTGTTTAATCTTAAGGGCACAATTAATTTATCAGTGCTGCCAATTTGCCTTAATAAGCTTGTGAACGGGATATCAAACAGATTGTTGAAATGAATACCTTGTCGCGATGCTGCGTTGCTAGTGTTTAAGCTGAGTTGAAATTGGCCACTGCGATTGGTTGCAACTAATTGACCGCCGTCAGTAAAGATAGCCACACCTTCCCATAGAGTGCCGATAAACTCTGGGCGCGCATGGAAATGCAATGCAATCTCACCTTGATGGCTTGCCAAGAACAGGCGGTTTTCAATCATCTGCGCAGACATCTTCACCAGTGCCAGCGTATGCTGCTGTGACATATTGGAGTCATTAGAGACATCCAGTGTGGCAATCAGTTGATTCTCTGCCCCAAAAATAGGTACTGCTGAGCAGCTTAACGAGTGATGGTATGCCATGAAGTGTTCAGCACCTTGCACGGTGAGTGCCGACTGCTCAATGAGCACCGTGCCAATTGCATTGGTGCCCCTGTGATCTTCATGCCAGGATGCGCCGGCAGATAAGGCGATACGCTGTGCTTCATTTAAAAAATGATGACCACCCAGACTATGCAGAATCACGCCTTCATCGTCTGTCAGTATGACTACATTGCGGGTGTGAGCAATTTGCTCGTTGAGCGTTTCCATCTCTGGTTGCGCGAGTTTAAGCAGCTGCTGGTTTTGCTCGCGTTTGAGTGCCAACTCCTGTGCGGTGACTACTTCTAAACTGGGTGGCGAGTTTGTATCAATCCCATTTGCCAGGCAGCGTCGCCATGAGCGTTCAATCGCTTCTGCAATCGCCCCTTGCTCTACGTTGCCATTGCTCAGAAATTCTTTTCTGGCTTGCAGGATGGCAGGCGTTTTATCTGTTGCAGCATTACTCATATATTGGCTAACTACCTTAAATTAATTGAACACCTGTCACGTGACAACTGTTCAATTCTGACACAGTATCAAAAGTTAAATGCGCTCAAATCTGGAAAAGCATTCATTTTCGCGAAAATTCTAGTTTGTTGATTTTAAATAAATTTTCAATAAAAGTTTATTTAATTTTTCGGCTTTTTATTGTGTTGGCATGCCTGTTGCAATATTAGCACTGTTACCAATATCGTTTCAATGCATGAGATTAGTAATACAGAACTTAAATAATTTTATAATTTGGGGATGCAACATGAATCATCTATTTAAACGTAAATTTGGCGTTAGCCTAGCTTTAAGTGCAGGCCTATTTGGCATGCTAAGTACTCCAGCTTTTGCTGAAGATGAATTATCAACACTCATGAAGGATGATAGTCAGTGGGTGCACCCACGTAAAGATTTTAGCAACTCTGGTTACAGCCGTCTGAGTCAAATTAATAAAGGCAATGTGAAAAACATGAAGCTTGCCTGGTCTTTTGCAACCGGTGTTAACCGTGGTCATGAAGGTGCGCCGCTAGTAGTGAATGGCGTGATGTACGTGCATACAGCATTCCCTAATAATGTTTACGCATTGGATCTTAATGACAACCAGAAAATCCTTTGGTCATATTTCCCGAAACAAGACCCATCAACACAAGCTTTACTGTGCTGTGATAACGTTAACCGTGGCTTAGGCTATGGTGAAGGCAAGATTTTCTTGCAACAGAATGATGGTTTGTTAGTTGCACTGGATGCTAAGTCTGGTAAAAAACTATGGGATACACAAGTAACAAATCCTAAAGAAGGCGCATCAAACACTAATGCACCACACGTGATTAAAGATAAAGTGATTACAGGCTGTTCAGGTGGCGAGTACGGTGTACGCTGCTATATCAGTGCTTACAACATCAAAGATGGTGCTTTGGTGTGGCGTGCATACAGCACAGGTTCAGACCAAGACGTATTGATCGGTAATGATTTCAATAAGGGTAATCCGCACTACAGCGCGTTATCACTTTACCAAGATGTGAACGGCGGCAATAAAATTGGCGGCTCATTCAAAGCTTTGCCTAAAGACCAATTGAAGTTCCCAGAAAAAGACCTAGGCATTAAAACCTGGTTGAAACCACAAGCCAAAAAAGACGGCTGGCAAAACGGTGGTGGCCCGACTTGGGGTTGGTACTCATATGATCCAAAATTAAACCTGATGTACTACGGTACTGGTAACCCAAGTACTTGGAACCCAGATGTACGTCCAGGTGACAACAAATGGTCAATGACTATTTTTGCACGTGATGTCGATACCGGTGAGGCGAAATGGGGTTATCAAATGACACCGCATGACGAGTGGGATTACGACGGCATGAATGAAATCATTTTGTGGGAAGCTAAAGGTAAGAAACTAGCTAGCCACTTTGACCGTAATGGTTTTGGATATACATTTGACCGTACCAATGGCTCATTGCTCGTTGCCAACAAAATGCATCCATTTGTGAACTGGGCTTTTAATGTAGACCTTAAAACTGGTATACCAAATAAAGACCCTAAATTCTCAACCCACCAAGATTACAACGCACAGGGTATTTGTCCTTCTGCACTTGGGGTAAAAGACCAGCAGCCTGCTGCATTCTCCCCAAAGACTGGCATGTTCTACGTACCGCTTAACCATGTATGTATGACATATGAGCCTGTTGAATCTAAGTACGTTGCAGGCCAGCCATGGGTAGGTTCAACCCTCACCATGTTCCCAGGACCAGACGGTGTAATGGGTGGATTTATGGCTTGGGACGGCTTAAAAGGCAAGTCAGCTTGGTATAAAAAAGAACAATTCTCAGCTTGGGGCGGTGCGCTGGTTACATCAACTAACCTAGTGTTCTACGGTACATTGGATCGCTGGTTTAAAGCAGTGGACGCCAACAATGGTAAAGAGTTGTGGAAATTCCAAGTAGGTTCAGGCGTGGTTGGTAATGCCATTACTTATAGCAATAAAGGTAAGCAATATGTTGGCGTGCTATCAGGTATTGGTGGCTGGGCAGGCGTGGCAATGAACCTAGGTTTAACTAACTCCACTGATGGCTTGGGTGCTGCTGGTGGTTATAAAGATCTAGTGAAATACAACGCTGCACCTGGTGGTGGCGCAATGAACGTATTTAGTCTGTAACTTGTTAAGTCATAAGGAAATATAAAATGTCTCTATTAAAGAAAACAATTTTATTAAGTGCATTGCTCTTGAGTGCACAAGCGGCTAGCGCTGCTGATCCGGCAGAAAGTCTTGCACAAAAGAGCGGATGTTTGATGTGTCACGGAATTCAGAATGCGATTCTTGGCCCATCTTACAAAGATGTAGCCACTAAATATAAAGGTGATGCAGCTGCTGAAGCACGTTTGGTTGCAAAAGTGAAAGCCGGTGGTGGTGGTGTTTGGGGCAAGATGGCGATGCCACCTAACAGCCCGCAGGTAAAAGATGATGATATTAAAACGATTGTGAAATGGGTACTTAAGCAGGCCTAGCTGGTTGAGTATTCTGTCATAAAAGAAAAGGGTCAACCGTGAGGTTGGCCCTTTTTTTATCGTCAATTGTGAATGCTCACTTCTCTACAGGCCCCTACGCCGCTTGCTTCCGATTAAAGTACTGAGCATACAGCGTATCTTAGATATTATTCACGAGATTTTATTCAGTGTGCACCTTGGGTGGCTCCGCCCCCACAACGCGGTTACGCCCAGATTGCTTCGCTAAGTATAGCGCTGCGTCTGCTCTTGGCAGAACGCTATCCACAGTTTCACCGTGCACACGCTCCGCAACGCCAGCACTAAATGTAATCAGTACACGTTCATTATTGTGTAAGAAGAAGTTCTTGGTAAGGTCACGCTGCAAGCCAGAAACCACACTGACAGCATCGTTCTGGTTGGAGCCAGGCAGCAGAATCACAAACTCCTCGCCGCCATAGCGCGCTAAGACATCGGTGCTGCGTAAAATACCTTTCACCACCTTGGATAAGTGGGCAAGCGCTTTATCGCCTGTAGAGTGCCCCATCGTGTCATTGATCTTTTTAAAGTGATCAACGTCTAGCATTGCCAGCGAGAGTGATGTGCCATGCCTGTCTGAGCGTTCAAATTCACGAATCAAGGCCTCATCCATACCTCGCCTGTTTAAAGCGCCGGTGAGGAAGTCTTCATGTGCAGCTTCGCTAATGTAGTCCAGCTTGAGTGTGAGCTCGTTGATTTTCTTTTCGGCCTCTTGTGCTTTTTTCTGAGACTCAAGCAGCGTCTCATGATTGGCCTTGGCTTCGGTATTCATTTCGCCAATATCGTCTACTAAATGCTCTAGTATTGTATTGAGTTCAGTAATGTCGTTAACGGCATTAATTTGATTGTGATACTCCTGAATCTTGTTCTGGTAGTTGCCGGTAGAAGAGGTGATGTCGGCCAGCCTGCTGACGAAGGTATTCACCATGCTTTTCAGGGTTTCTTTCGCTTCAATCAGGCCTGGTTTAATTTGCGCCTGTTTGAAAATGAGCTCTTTCAAGCTGCTTTCGGCGTTATAGACTGTATCAATTTTTAATGGCTTAGAAACAATCTCTTTAACGATGGCAATTTGCGCGTGTAGCCATTCATCTTCAATAGTGAGTTCTGCCATACTGGAAACAAGTAGGCGCAATATTTCAATCAGCGCTTCTTGCATTCTGCGCTGTGCGTCAGTTTGCATTTCTGCTCGAAGCAGGGTTGAGCGTAGTGTGCCGTTCAGTTCTTCGATTTGCGCTAATGTTTGCGCTGCTTCAGCTTCTTTAATCAGCTCTTCCACACGGTTCGCCGCACTGGGTGAGTCCGCGAATTTTGGCATGACAATAATCCGAATGGTTCTCACCAATATGTCACGCCAGGCAATCGCGATATCTGCAGGCGTCGAGCTGTTATTGTCGCTGTGCTGAGGCACATGCTTAGTTGCCTGCACATCATGATGATTGAGGGCTGGTGTGTGATTGGCAGATATTTCAATGTCTGCCGCTTTGCCCTCGCCCCACGAGGTAATGAGAGTTTGAATCTTTTCGGCCAGCTGAGCTGGATCGTTACCAAACGTGGTGATGAGGCGATTTAACCCATCACGTTTGCTTGATGCGGATAGTTCTGTATGGTTAAGCTCCAGCTGCTTAAGCAAGTAGCGCAATAGGGGGCCCCACTGTACATCACTATCTTTATCTGCGTCGTTAAGAATAAGCGCACGCAGTTGCGCATCGAGATTAATAGCATCATTCTTTTCAATCAGATTCGGAATACGTTTTGCAATTGATGCGTATTTAGGATGCTCTTTGCCTTTTTCTACCAGTATTTTATTAAGTGTAATATCCAGTAAAGGTTTGCCGTTGGATGGAGTGCCCCCTGCAATCTCATCGTAAACTTTACTGTAGTTTTCCGGCGTAGGCGGTTTCTGGCTCTTTGATAGCTGAATTAAAGTTTGGCGAGCAATTTCAAGTGGTGTTAGTTTTTGTTCCATAAGATCCGACTGATTAATCCTTTTGGGTGATTGTTACATGATGTCGCGCTTGTAACAAGCCACCATCTTACTCTGGAGTCAATTTTTATATAAGTATAAGAATAAACGCTCATCGCTTGATAGTGCAAATACTAAATCTATAGGCAAAAAAAATGACCCGATAAAGGGTCATTTTAAATGGATTCTTTAAGTACTAAATCTTCTGAATGTTAGAAGCTTGTTTACCTTTTGGTCCGTCAGTCACGTCGAAAGATACGCGTTCGTTTTCTTTCAAACTTTTGTAACCGCTATCGTTGATAGCTGAGAAATGTGCGAATAAATCGTCACCGCCTGCGTCAGGAGTAATGAAACCAAAACCTTTAGAGTCATTAAACCATTTTACTAAACCTGTTGCCATATCTTATTCCATACTTTTTAAAAAAGGGAGGCACCCTGAAAGTTCGGGTTTTTAAATACAATCAATCTACGAAAGACTAAAAAATTAAAAATTCAAACGCCTACATTGCTTTTTACGGACAATTTGGGAGCCTGTCAAGCACAATTTGAATTATCTTTGTAGGGTCATACTTGATAGTTATTAAAATCAGGCACTTATTTAACTGATTAGCTTGCTAAATTAGGTTTCTGGGGCTATAGTGCGCGTGCGTTAAGTAGTGCTTGCGTAAACTATTTTATACTCAATATTCCCAACGTTTTACGATTGCATCAACTTTTGATTCGCTTTTTGCTTTAACACGGGTCTTACATGATTTTGGAGCAAAGCAATGGCAAAAGAAGAGTTGATTGAAATGAGCGGTGTGGTAACGGAGATTTTACCGGATTCGCGTTATCGTGTAACTTTAGATAACGGTCATGTATTAATCGCATATACCGGCGGTAAGATGAAAAAGAACCATATTCGCATTTTAGCGGGTGACAAGGTTACGCTGGAGTTATCTCCTTACGATGTAAACAATGGCCGCATTACATTTAGGCATATTGATAACCATCATAGTTTTACGCCTAGAAAAAGAACCTACTAAACACATCGTTTGTCATCTTCCTCAATAGCTGATACATTTATTCCATGCTCAAAGGTTTTAATAAAAAACTATTGATGGTCATTGTGGTTTGGTTTGCGGTATTGCAAGCCTTTACCCCATTTATCCATGCGCATGTGCAGGCGGATGCTCCTGTTTATGGGCATGGCTTGCATATGCATGAGGCAGGGTTGTTTCAATCGCTAGATGCTGTACATACATTTAAGAATGTTAATGATGTGCAGGTGATAGGGGTGGATAAAGCTTTAACTAAAACTAAAAATTTAGAGGCATTACCTGTGCCGCTATTTTTGATGTTATTTATTATTCCTTTACTCGCCATTTCTCTCCGGCGTTATAAATATGCGTTTACGGCGCATATCAGTATTCCTCCTTTTCTCCAGTCTGTAGCGGGGCCGCGCGCTCCACCTCTCTTCTCCTAAAAGTCCAAGATTCAATATTCGTGCTTGTCACGAATGATTTTCTGCTTTTTTAGGAGTGCGATATGTCTATATTCAGCCGACTTTGGCTAGTAATAGCGCTATCTGTCAGTTATAGCAATTTGCTTCATGCCGAGACTCATCTTCAAGGTGATGTTGCGTTGTCATCATCACTTGTGGATGAAAGTAATGCTGGGCGTCACTTAGACTTACTTAAAGTTAACCCAAATTTGCATTTATCCGAGGTGCTGGAAAAAACCTTTATACGTAGCCCTATGCAGTCTGCATTGCAATCTAGAAATGCGCTGGTGGCTTCCAAGCAAACCTTGGCGCATGCTGTCTTACCTGCCGCTCCGGCGATGGTTGTGTCGCATCAAAATGATGCTCTGGCTAGCGGTCGTGGTGAGCGTGAATGGTTAGCTGAAGTTGAGTTGCCAGTTTGGATGCCCAATCAGCGTAATAAGCGCCTCATGGTTGCCGATGCGAGTAGCAGTAGCCTGATGGCTAGCCGTGGCAGTTTAAAGCTGCACGTAGCTGGCTTGCTCAGGGAGGCGCTGTGGGAGCTAGCGATCAGTGAAAATGGCTTAGCCCTGACTGCGAATAAATTAAAGCTTGCCAATCAGCTTCAGCACGATGTGGAAAAGCGTTTTTTAGCGGGTGAGCTTGCAAAGACAGAAGTGATGTTGGTACAGCAGGAAACCTTACGCGCAGAGCAGGATAACCTACGTGCGGAGGCCGAAGTCATGCATGCTCGTCACCGATATTATGTGCTGACAGGTTTGCGCGAGATACCCGCAGGCTTTGTTGAGTCACAGTCGGCTTTGCGTGATTATCAGCAGTCACCTATCTGGCTTGAGGCGCAGTCCAAGTTGGATTTAGCACAAACAGAGCGAGAGCTTGCGCAAGTGGAAAGCCGTGAAAACGTGCAGCTTTCATTGAATATGCGCAGTATCCGTGGCGGCTTCGATGTACTTTTCAATGAAAGTGTTGGCTTGAAATTACGCATACCATTGGGCAGTGAGGTGCGTGCTGCACCAATCAAAGCAGCAGCCGAGCAAAATGTAGGTAACGCTTTAAGTGAGCAGGCAACCTTGCAGTACACCTTGGAAACTGCGATGCATGAAGCCGAGCATAATCTGGAAGTAAGCCGTGCAGAACTTGGGTTGGCGACTAAGCAGCATGAGATTGCGGCCGAAAGTGCCAGGCTTGCGGATAAGGCGTTTAAATTAGGCGAAACTGACTTGGTGAGCCTGTTGAGAGTGCAGGCGCGAGCTTTTGAGTCTGAGCGTATATTCACTAATCAAAAAATAAAAGTGCAGTGGGATATCGCCCGCTATAACCAAACAGTAGGAGTGCTCCCATGAGATATTTTCTTGTATTAATCAGTACGCTGGTATTTCTCAGCGGCAATGCGCAGGCAGATGATGTGGTGATGAGTCTGGCGCAACAAAAAAGTCTGGGCGTTGTAGTGGCTCCAATCAGTAAAAATACTTTATTGAGTAGCCGCCGCTTTCCTGCCGAAATTGTGATTCCAGTTGGTCAGGAGCGCGTTGTTAGCGCGCCGCAGTCAGGTTTGTTAGATCAAATGCATGTTGCAGCTGGGCAGACGGTAAAAAAGGGGCAAGTAATGGCGCATTTAATCAGCCCGGACTTGTTGGGATTGCAGCGCGACTACCTGCAAGCATTAACGCAGAAAAAGCTGGCAGCAAAAGCGTTAGCACGTGATACGGAGTTATTAAAGGACGGCATTATTGCACAGCGCAGGTACTTAGAAACTGAGAGTGCGCATGATGAGGCTAGTGCCAATTTAGCTCAGCGTAAGCAGGCATTAAAATTGTCTGGCGTGAGTGATGGCGTTATTGCAAAACTAAGCCCATCAGCAGGAATGGCTAGCGGACTCAGCTTATTAGCGCCAATTTCTGGCCAAGTATTAGAGCAGATGGCGACGACTGGACAGCGTGTTGATATGGCAACGCCTTTATACCGAATTGCGAAATTGTCTCCGTTGTGGCTTGAAATTCATGCGCCACTTGAAGGCTTGCCATTTGTGAAGGAGGGCATGCAAGTGCAGGTGCCTAAGTTGCAGGCAAGCGGTCATCTTATTGCTGTGATTCGTAGTGTCAATAAAGCCGACCAGACATTGCATTTACGGGCGGAGATAACCAAAGGCGCGGAAAAACTATCGCCAGGACAGTTCGTAGAGGCTGAAATTAACCTGGGTGATCAATCTAAGCATTTTAGTGTGCCCAAATCAGCACTTGCAAGGCAAGGCAGCAATGCCGTGGTGTTTGTACAGACGCAAACAGGCTTTAGGCCGAGTAAGGTGACGGTGATTTCTGAGCAAGGGGATGAGGCTGTAGTAGATGCGTCGTTTATAGGTGCCGAGAAAATTGCAGTGACCGGTATCTCTGCGATTAAAGGCACATGGTTGGGTTTAGGGGGTGAATGATGCTAGCTAAGCTGATTCAATTTGCACTAACGCAACGACTATTAATGGTGATTGCTACACTCGGTTTGGCGGCTGCAGGTACCGTTGCTTATCGCGCATTGCCTATTGATGCCTTTCCCGATGTGTCTTCTACACAGGTGAAAATTGTGGTTAAAGCCCCTGGTATGACGCCTGAGGAGGTAGAGGCAAGAATTACAGCACCGATAGAGGTTGAGGTGTTAGGCATACCCCATCAAGTGGGGGTGCGCTCAGTCGCTAAGTATGCACTCACTGACATTACGATTGATTTTGAAGATGGTACGGATATTTACTGGGCCAGACAGCAGTTGTCAGAGCGGCTAAGTGCAGTCTGGCCGAATTTGCCTGACAATGTGTCTGGTGGTATGGCGCCAATGACAACACCCTTAGGTGAGATGTTTATGTTCACCGTGGAGAGTGATGAGCTGAGCCTGCAGGAACGACGCAGCCTATTGGACTGGGTGATTCGCCCACAATTACGCACAGTTGCCGGTGTGGCAGATGTTAATGCGCTAGGTGGCTTAGTGCGTAGTTTTGAAATCGTACCGGACAATGCACGCATGTACGCAAGAGGTGTGGCAATAGATCTGCTGCAGCAAGTACTGCAAACCAATAATCGTAACGGTGGTGCTGGGCGATTGAACGATGGTGAAGGCTCTTTACTGGTACGCTCAGAGGGTGGTTTTAAAACCATTGAGGATGTGGAGAACACCGTGGTGCGCACGGATCATGGCATGTCTGTGCGGGTAGCCGATGTTGCGACTGTACGTATTGGATCAATTACACGCTATGGTGCCGTAACCAGTAATGGTCAGAATGAAACCGTGCAGGGCTTGGTACTGGGCTTACGCGGAGCTAATGCACAAAAGGTGGTTGAGGGCGTAAAAGCCAGACTGGCAGAAATAGCGCCACAGTTGCCTAAGAGCGTCAAGATTAATGTGTTTTATGATAGAGGCGGCTTGGTTGAACGTGCTGTTAATACCGTGACGAAAGCACTTCTTGAAGCTGTAGTCCTCGTGTTGATTTTATTGGTACTGTTTTTGGGTAACTTTAGAGCAGCGCTGACCATTGCTTTTATTCTGCCGCTTTCTGCATTGTTTACATTTTTATTGATGCGCAGTTTCGGTATGTCTGCCAATTTAATGAGTCTAGGCGGACTTGCTATTGCCATCGGTATGTTGGTAGATGCGGCAGTGGTGGTGGTGGAAAATGTGGTATCGCATCTGGCAGATAGAAAGCAGGCCGGCACATTACCGCGTATGCATATTATTTATCGAGCAGTGCGCGAGGTTAGCGTGCCAGTCACTGCTGGTGTGCTGATTATTATTACGGTATTTTTACCTCTGCTCACATTGCAGGGCTTAGAGGGTAAGTTATTCACGCCAGTAGCCTTGACCATTATGTTTGCGTTAGCCGGCTCGCTCGTATTGTCGTTGACGGTGATTCCTATGCTGTCTTCCTTTTTATTAAAAGAAGTGAGTCACGATAATCCATGGTTGGTGCGTAAGGCACTGGCGATTTATGAACCAATATTGATCTGGTGTCTGGCTCATGCAAAGGTGATTGTCATCGCAGCGCTAGTCATGCTTGCCCTTACTGGCGTAGTGTATAGCCAGATTGGTAAGACTTTTATGCCAGTGATGGATGAAGGCGACATTATTATTGGGGTAGAGAAATTACCATCGATTAATCTTAATCAAACCATCATTACCGATATGAACGTGCAGCGCGCGATATTAAGCCAAGTACCGGAAGTGAAAGGCGTGTATTCGCGAGTTGGTTCCGATGACTTGGGTTTGGACCCGATGGGCTTAAACCAAACTGATAATTTCTTGATATTAAAGCCGATGCGTGAGTGGCGCATGGCGACCAAAGAGGAGTTGATTGATGAGCTGCGAAAAGTGATGAACCAGCTACCAGGTCTCGCCTTTAGTTTTACACAGCCGATTGATATGCGTGTGAATGAAATGATATTGGGCGTGCGAGGTGATCTGGCGATTAAAATCTTTGGGCCAGACCTCAATACGCTGAATGCAAAAGCACAGCAGATTGTTAAAATTTTAACCTCTATTCCGGGTAGTCAGGACGTATATACCCCGCAAAACAGTGGTGTGCAGTATTTACAAATCAAAATTGACCGAATGGCGGCAGGACGCCTTGGCCTGAGCGTCACCGAGATAGAGGCGATATTGCTCGCACAGCTTGAGGGTAAGCAGTTGGGCGTAGTGCAGGAAGGGCAGAAGCGCACCCCGGTATTGATTCGAGGCAGTCAGGATCTACGTGCATCTCCCGCAGACTTCGGTAACTTAATGTTAACACTGGACAATGGTACGAATATCCCGCTTTCGGCTGTGGCTAGAATTGAGCGTGAAGAAGGCCCCGTCAAAGTTGATAGGGAGCGTGGTGCACGTTTCGTTGTGGTGACAGCCAATGTGCGTGATCGTGATTTGGTGAGCTTTGTGGAGGAGGCCAAGCAGCGTGTACAGGCAGAGGTTAAGTTTGATGAAGGCTATGCTGCAAAATTTGGCGGGCAATTTGAGAACCAGCAAAGAGCGTCTGCTCGCTTAGCTATTGTGGTACCAGTAGCGATCGGATTGATATTCTTATTGTTGTTTGCGACATTTGGGTCGGTTAGGCAGGCAGCATTGATTTTGTCTAATATTCCTTTTGCAATGATAGGCGGCGTGTTCTCACTCTGGCTGTCAGGGGAGTACTTATCCGTCCCTGCCTCTGTTGGCTTTATCGCATTGCTTGGGATTGCTGTGTTGAATGGTGTGGTAATGGTGAGTTATTTTAACCAGTTACAGGCGCAGGGGATGGCGATGGTTAATATCGTGGTGGAAGGTGCTAAACGCAGGTTGAGGCCTGTGTTAATGACTGCGAGCATTGCTGCCTTTGGCTTAATTCCTCTGCTGTTTGCAACTGGGCCTGGCTCTGAGATTCAGCGGCCTTTAGCTATTGTCGTGATCGGTGGTCTGGTTAGCTCTACCGCGCTTACATTAGTGTTGTTGCCAATCTTTTATCGCAGGTTTTTTAATGGGGTTACAAAATGAGTCAGTCTCCAAGCGAACAAGGCTTATTAATACTGATGGCGCCAGTGAGTTTAGAAGAAACATTGGTTGATTTGTTGTTACAAAAAGACCAGATATCTGGTTTTACTACCACTAATGTCAACGGGCATGGCAGGCAGCATGCCGAGCTGAGTCTGGTTGAGCAGGTAGCTGGCCGCCAAAAGCGTGTGCAGTTTATGATGCATGCCAGTTTCGCGGAGTTACAAGGGTTGGTGGTCGAGTTGAAGCAAGTGTTTAGTGATACCGGCATGCACTATATATTAATGCCGGTTGCCGAGGCGCAATCTATTTAAAAGTTTAAGCTAAGGTATCGGAACGCTTATATCGTCAGCCATGCTGCTTAGCGGTATGGCTGATAAGTTTGGCTTGTAGCATCCGTATGGCTGGCGTCGAGAGGCGTTGGCCATTTTTGATAACTAGAAAAGAAAAAACCTTTATAAGTTTTCACTTATAAAGGTTTTAAAATATTGGCGGAGTGGACGGGACTCGAACCCGCGACCCCCGGCGTGACAGGCCGGTATTCTAACCAACTGAACTACCACTCCTTGAACTTTATGTATTGATAAAATCAGTACATATTCAGTTAAAGCTCAAATTTTCGTCAGTGCAAATTTTTGGTGGGTGCTAACGGGGTCGAACCGCTGACATTCGCCTTGTAAGGGCGACGCTCTACCAACTGAGCTAAGCACCCTGCAGCACTAACGAAGGCCGCATATTACAGATAATGCGGCATGTTATCAACACCTTTTTCACTTAATTTAAATAAAAATGATATTTTTTTTATGGGCGCAATTTATTGGCCCAAGATTTCAATATTTTGAGGTTTTTTAGTGCTAAATAAAGTCGCTGTCAAGTCTAATTTGGTTGCGACCCGCGGCTTTTGCGGCATACATGGCATCGTCTGCCCGTTTTAAAATTTCATCTTCATCCGACTCATGATTAATAAAGACGACTACGCCTATGCTGGCAGAACATAAATGCTCAATTTTTGTTTTGTTGTCATTGGTATTTAATGACAGTAAATATGGCGCCAATAATGCTTTACGTATTTTCTCTGCAATACGGTTGGCTTGCTGTACGGATTTTTCTTTGTCAGTGGTTAACGTGTTCAGTAGCACAATAAACTCATCACCGCCAAATCGCGCTACAGTGTCGCTTTGACGTACACAGCTTTTGATGCGTTCTGCCACTTCTAGCAATAGTGCATCTCCAAATGCGTGGCCATAAGTATCATTGATGGGCTTGAAGTTATCTAAATCCAAGAACATGAGTGCGCAGTAACGGCTATTACGCTTGCTTGATGCTATGGTCTGGCTCAAGCGGTCTTTAAGCAGGCGCCGGTTGGGGAGTGTGGTTAGCGCATCGTAAAACGCTAGCTGGCGTACTTCATCTTCCAACTGTTTACGTTCTGTAATATCTAAATTGTGTCCTTGCAGATATAGCAGCGTTCCGGTTTCGTCTTTAATCGGTGTGACACGGCAATAGAAGTCACGGTACACGCCATCGTGCCGTTTTAATCTAAAGTAATGGTCATGGCTAGATTTCTTTTCAAAGTCTACTTGCCAGATTTTTTGCGCCTCGGCTAAATCCTCTGGATGCACCACCGAAACCCAGTTTTCTATGGTTAGACTGTTTTCTGGGTTTTGGCCGGTAAAATCAAACCACTGCCTATTGGTATAGGTGAACACTTTGCCGTCAAACGCCCACATATGTATATTGGTGTTGTTTAACAGCACTGATAGTTTTTGCTCGCTGTCAGCCAGTGCTTTGCTTCTGTTTGCAAGCTCGGAGGTGCGCTGTTTGATTCTCTCTTCCAGCGTTTCCTGATTGAGCAAAATTTCGTCAGTGGCGCGTTTGAGTTTATCTAAGACCACTTTAATGTGCTTGATAAACGGGTTGAAAATTAGCATGGCTTCTAGCGTAAGCAGGAGCAAAGTAAACATCCATAAGGCGGTTTCGGCTTTTTCTAACCGCTTGATGGCCGCTTCACCTTCTAATTGATATTGGTGTACTGCTTTATCTAGCGATGAAACTAAAGTACCGGGTGCAGTGAGCGTGATATAGCGCAACGCTGGGTTGTCTATCGACAGTTTTTCATTATCGGCGGCAATTAATGCACGTACCGTATTGATGTAAGTTCTTACTTGTTGGTTAAGAGGTTGCTCTCCATCGTAATACATGGCCTTGATAGCGGGCGACATGGTGCTGGGTAGCCCCATGTCTGGATTGCCATGCAATAAACCGTGATGTGAGGCTGCCATCAGTTCGACAGACTCTTTTAGCTTGAGGCGTATGGCTGCGCGTTCATTTTTGGGAGCTGTGACCAGCAAATTGGCAAATAAGGCTGTGCGTTGGCTTAACATCCGTTGTCGTCCACTTACGTTAACCACAGCGGCCGTACCATTTTGCTCAGAGATAACGAGTTTCAGGCTAAACCATGCGGCGGTTGAAAGTGTTGCGACGAGAGATAGTGCAAGGACGTAACGCCAAGTGAGCGCTTGAGCGATGCCTAAGTCATCTTTGATGTGTAGTTTTGTGAACAAGTATTTTCTCAGTTCTTGTCACTGCATATGACAATTGACTATACGCCAAATTTCTACATCAATGAGGAGACATTCGCATGTCTGTCTGCTGTTTGAAATGTTGAGTTTAGTACATGGTTCAACTCTAACAAAATTGTCTGTACAGGTAAAGTTACCCTGTTGGGTATATGGTTTAATAATTGTGATGCCGTCCCTATTTGAGTGTTATTAGCAGCAATGTCAGTTTGATTAAGTTTCAACACATATTGCGAAGTGATAAACCTTAAGTAATTGTTGTGATGACTTTTTAAGCTTGATTTAAGCTTAGGTGCATAAAGTGTACTCACCATTTATTACAGGAGTTACATCATGAGAAAATCAATCCATACATTGACCTTAGCATCACTTATTTCACTTAGCTTATTATCACCATTAGCATTTGCAGATGATGATATTCATGAAATTGAAGCTATCTCAAAAGAGTTAGGGTTAATTACTTTAGAGCAGGCAAGAACCAAAGCGTTGGCTGCAAAGCCTGGCGCGGTAGCCGATGTCGATCTGGAAAATAGAAGGTTTGGCAAAGGCTGGGATTATGAGTTTGAGATCGTAGATGCTGATGGTCGTGAGTGGGAGGTGTTAGTGGATGCAAAAACCGGTGCGGTACGTGATGTGAGCCGCGAGTGGTTTTAGGTTAAGGGATACGAGGGCTAAATCTAATTTCAACGCGTAAGCCGCCAAGCGCGGCTGAGCGACTAAAGCTGAGCTTAGCCTCGTAGCTGTTTGCAATGTCGTACACGATGGCAAGTCCTAAGCCGCTACCAGCAACCGTTTCATCTGCTCTAAAGCCTCGTTGTGTGAGTGAGTTCAGCTCATGCACTGGGCAGCCTGGGCCGTCATCTTCTACTACAAAAATAGGTGCTTCATTGCCAGTGACTGTCAGTGACACATTGCGTGCGCACCATTTACAAGCGTTATCTAGCAAGTTGCCCAGTATTTCTAATAGGTCTTCACCATCGCCATGAAACCTTGTCCCTTCTGCGACTTCCCACGTGATATTCACGGTTTTGGTTTGATAAATCATACGCATGGTATGCGTCAGCTGTGCAATCTCGGTTTTTAAATCCACCTGCTGCATAGGTTTTGCATTGCCCACTAAACGCGCGCGTTTGAGTTCGCGTTCGATAATTTGGTCTAGTGATGCTGTCACCGCATAAATGGATGTGCGAATCTCGGGTAGGCCATCAATTTCTGCGCGTTCCGCTGTTTGGTTCAGCAGCGTCAGTTTGGTTTTGAGGGCGTGTGCTAAGTTGCCTAGAGACTCTCGGGAACGTTTGGACTTCTGTTGCACCGTATGCAATAGGTGGTTAAGCTCTGTAATAAGCGGTGCAATTTCTTCTGGGCCTTTTGAAGCAATTTGGTCAGCCTCGCCACGCTCTAGTTTGGCAATGTCGCTTTGCATCTCTTTTAGTGGTAGAAGTGCGCGGTGTATCATCAGGCGTTGTATCGCGAGTAAAAGGATGAGGCCAAGCAACGAGATGGCGGCATAAATCAGCTGAAAGCGTTCAATACTGGCTTTTAGCGGGCCAAGGTTTTCAGCAATGGCTATCGTGATTGGCAGCGTTTGCTTTTGGTAGCCATGAGCCACAATCAGCAAAGACTGCTGTTCTGGGCCTTGGCGGTAAATTAATTGCTGCTCACCTGCAGCTAAGGAAGTGACGCTAATGTCGGTATCCCACAGTGAGCGGGAAATTAAGCGCTGCTGCCCAGAAATGACCACATAGTAATTGCCTGAGAATGGACGCTGGTAAATGGCACTTAAGCGCTGTGCGTCAATTTCCAGTTGGTTAGATGCATTTAATCTGGCGCTCGCAAGGAGGCTTTCCCCTTCATGCTCCAGACGTTTGATCAGCTGATCTTCACTGAGTTTATTAATCGCATAGCTAACCACTAGCCATTGTAGCAATAGCAACAATACCAAGCTAAGCGTGATGCTCCATGATAACCTGCCTTTGAGTGAGTGCATTAAGAGCTAACTCCGAACACATAACCTTGGCCGCGCCGGGTTTGTATGAGATGGCTACCAATCTTCTGGCGCAGGCGGTTGACGTAAACTTCAATCACATTGCTGTCTTTATCTGCATCATATTCATATACATGCTCTGTTAATACCGATTTAGACAGAATATGCCCAGGGTGCAGCATAAAATAGCGCAGCAGCCTGAACTCTACGTTGGTGAGGTTATGCTGAGTGCCATCGCCAAATATCACGGTTTGCGTCTGCTCGTTCAGCTTGAATTGCGCAGCGTGCAACTCGCTTGCCTGATTTAGCATACTGCGTTTCAATACGGCACTGATACGTGCCAGCAGTTCTTCAATTTGGAAGGGTTTGCTGACATAGTCATCCGCCCCCGTGTTAAATCCAGCCACTTTGTCCTGCCATCCGCCCCGGGCGGTGAGAATGATGACCGGTGTGTTGATTTGCGCATTGCGCCAGTGTGTCAATATCTCTAATCCATTGCGTTTGGGCAGGCCTAAATCCAGTATAGCTAAATCATAAGGTTCTAACTTACCCTGTATTTCTGCTTCTATACCATCAGTGGCTAAGTCTGTGGCATAACCCGCGCGCTGTAGGCTGGTTTGCAGCTGTTTGCCGAGTATGGGGTCGTCTTCAACCAAAAGCAAACGCATGGGTTAATCCTCAAGTTCCATTTTGATGAGCTTGCCGGTTTTTGCATCCAGTTTGATTTCCCAAACTTGGCTATGTGCATCCAGCAGTTCTACCTCATAAATATACATGCCTTTTTTGTGCTCAAGCTCAGTTTCCAGCACTTCACCAGGTTTAATTTCTTTGGCTAGTTTGGTGATTTTTTCTAAAGGGAGTATTTTTCCTGCACTTAATAGCTGACGTGCAGTTTGCTGATTAATATCAGCTTTTGCTGAATTGTTGGTGAAAGTAAAAGTAGCTGCTAACAATACGCATGCTACAGTTAACAATACAAAAATGCCGAGTTTTTTCATCATAATATGCTTTATTTGCTAAGGGCTAGTTGCTGCTTTAGCAAAGACTCCAAGTGAAGGTCATGGTCATGTATTGTGCATGCGTAAGCTTAACTCAAGCTTAATGATGGCGCATAAGATGATTGACGCCTGTTGTACTCAGGCGTTCAGGCGTGCGTTATCGTGAGGCAGGCATTAGTTGATTTTGTAGCTTGCAATCGCACGTGATACTGCGATGTATGACCCAGCCCAGCCTATACAGACTGCAATAATGATAACTGCTAGAAACAGCTGTAAATTGAATAACGATAAGCTGAAGTCATTGCTATACAAATGGGCGATTTGCGACATGGAGAGATTGAACACGTGAATAATCCCTATCAGCATCAGTACTGCCATTAACCCACCAAATAGTCCGTATAGTGCACCGGCATATAAAAAGGGCATGCGTATAAAACTGCTAGTCGCCCCAATCAGGTTGCTCACTTCAATTTCATCTTTTTGCGTCAAGATTTGCATGCGTACTGTGTTGCCGATAATCACCAGCAATACAATCGCCAATAAGCCGGCAATCATGGAGATTAGCTTTTTACCTAAGCTCAGTAATGATGATAGGCGTTTTACCCATTCGGTATTTAATAGCGCTAGTTCTACGTTGGGTAGGTTTTGCAGTGTGTCTTTGAGTTGAATCAAGCTATCTGGGTCGGCGGATTTGGCTTGAATGAAAAATGCATCAGGCAATGGGTTCTTGCCCAACTGCGATACGGCGTCGTTAACATCCTGATTACTTTGTGATTTAAGCTGTAGTTGTTTCCAGGCTTCCTCTTTTGTCACTAAGTGAAAGCGCTCAATCTCTTCATTCTGTGCTAGTTGACGTTCAATTGTTTTAATCGCGCCAGCACCAGCTTCCACATTGAGAAACAGGCTGATTTCTGTGTCTTTTTGTATGTGGTCTGTAAGTTTTGATAAGTTATCTACCGCCAAATAAAATAAGCTGGGCAGGCACATTGCCACCCCAATCACCAGACAGATCATAAACGTTGACAGCGTATTGGCTTGCATGCGCTTAAGTACCAGCTTAAGGGTTTGTATATGTTGGTTTAGCCAGTTACTCATGATGTAAAACGCTCGATAGAGGATGACTCTTGGTTAAAGTTGGATGTGTTGAGTAAAGGCTCGCTCAATGAGCCTTGGTTAATGTGCAGCACGCGGTTTTGTGCGGTGCTCATGCCTAGAGCGTCATGTGTAGACATGATCACGGTGACCCCAACTTGGTTAAAGGCATAGAAAATTGCCATAATGTCTGCTGCATAGCTTGCGTCTAAATTACCGGTCGGCTCATCCGCAAGTAGGATAGATGGGCGGCTGACCACTGCACGTGCGATTGCCAAACGTTGCTGTTCGCCACCGGATAGTGTGATGGGCATGGCTTTTTCTTTATGCAGCAAGCCTACTTTATCTAACGCGGCACGCACACGCTTGGCTGCCTCTTGTCCGGATATGCCGTTGATGTGTAAAGGTAAAATTACGTTTTCAAAACAGTTTCTATCGTAGAGTAACTTATGATCCTGGAAAATCAAACCAAAGCGACGGCGTAGAAATGGGATGGCAGAAGGTTTTAACTGGCTGACATTTTGATTGGCAATTAATACCGTGCCGCTAGTGGGGCGCTCTGTGGCTGCAATCAGTTTTAACAGCGTGCTTTTACCGGCACCGGAGTGACCGGTCAGAAACACAAACTCACCAGCATCAATGTTAAAGCTAATGTTTTTGAGTATTTCATCGCTACCTGGGTAGCGCTTGGTGACTTTATCAAATTGAATCATGCTGGTATTTTAGTCTTAATATATGCACGCGGATTAAAAATAGTTTACGACTCGATCATCGCGTCAATAAACTCATTGGCATTAAACGGCCTGAGATCGTCGATGGCCTCGCCAATCCCAATATAGCGAATCGGAATCGGTCGCGCCTGCGCGATGGCGGCAATCACCCCGCCTTTTGCCGTGCCATCCAGCTTGCTGAGTACTAAGCCTGTCACGCCCAAGGCGTCATCAAAAATTTTCACTTGAGATACTGCGTTTTGCCCAGTGTTGGCATCTAATACCAGCAACACTTCATGTGGCGCGCCAGGCAGGGCTTTATCCATTACACGTTTTACTTTTGCAATTTCATCCATCAGGTGCATTTGTGTCGGTAAGCGCCCTGCGGTATCTGCCAGCACAATATCTATATTTTTTGCACGTGCCGAGTTGATTGCGTCAAACATCACTGCCGCAGGGTCGCCGCTGGTTTGCGCAACCACATGTACATTGTTACGCTCACCCCAAATTTGTAATTGCTCGCGTGCTGCTGCTCTAAACGTATCGCCAGCAGCAATCAGTACACTCTTGCCTTCTGATTGAAATAGCTTGGCTAATTTGCCGATAGTAGTGGTTTTGCCCGCGCCATTGACACCAGCCAGCATAATAATAAATGGTTGATGATTGGTTGTGACTAATGGTTGCTCTAGCGGAGAAAGTAAGTCAGATAGTGCATCCTTTAATGCCGCCTTGAGTTGCACTGTGTCGTCTAGGCTTTGGCGTTTTACACGGCCTTTGATGTCATCCAGTAAGTGCTGGGTGGCATTGATGCCTACATCTGAGGTGAGGAGTATGGTCTCTAATTCTTCATAAACCTCTGCATCAATTTTGCCGCCACCAAAGATACTGGCAAGTTGGTTACCCAGCTGATTTCTGGTCTTTGCTAAGCCTTGTTTTAAGCGAGCAGCCCAGCTTTGGCTGGGAGTTGCATCTATGGGGCTAGCCTCTGCGGCAACTGGCGTTTTGTCTTTTTTGAAAAAATCGAACATAAATTTTTAACTGAGTTTAGTAGCACTATTTTAGCTTAATTTCGCTTGTGGCAAACCAGTTCATTTGATGTATGTTAATGAATGTTTATGTATTTTTAATAGTGCTGTGTTGATGGTTGATATTGCTCAATCTTAAAATCACGCCAGTAATTTATTGAGATGCCAGCAAGGCTGAACTAAGTCGGTGGTATCCTTGTCCCAAAGTCTGCATTCAATGCATCTTTTGAGCAGATGTTAGCTTTTGAATATTGATCACAATAACTGGAGATTTAGTCCTGTGCGTACAAAATGTTTTTTACTACTTTTGTTAGTAATGCCCGTCGCTGTTTTTGCTAATCCACTCATTAAAGAATATAAGCTGGATAACGGCCTTAAGTTGGTGGTACAGGAAGACCATCGTGCACCGGTCGTGGTGTCCCAAGTGTGGTATCGCGCAGGCAGTCTGGATGAAGTCAATGGTAAAACCGGTGTGGCACATGTACTTGAGCATATGATGTTTAAGGGGACGAAAAAGGTGCCTGCAGGGCAGTTCTCACGTTTAATTGCGGCCGCCGGCGGTAAAGAAAACGCCTTTACCAGCACCGACTACACTTGCTATTTCCAGCAACTGGAAAAATCACACTTACCCCTTTCCTTCAAGCTAGAAGCTGACCGCATGGAAAATCTGCAGTTAAGTGAAGAGGAATTCTCTAAAGAGATTAAAGTGGTGATGGAAGAGCGGCGCTGGCGCACTGATGATAAACCGCAATCTCAGGTAAATGAGGCATTTCAAGGCGTAGTGTATCGCGCACACCCGTATTCACGCCCCGTGATTGGCTTCATGAATGATCTGGAAAATATGACCGTTGCTGATGCGCGCGAGTGGTATCACAATTGGTACGCGCCTAATAACGCGACGCTGGTAGTGGTCGGCGATGTGAAAGCCGATGATGTTTATCAGTTGGCAAAACAATATTTTGGCAAAATAAAACCTAAGGCATTGCCTGAACGTAAACCGCAAGTAGAGCCTGTCCAGCTAGGTGAGCGGCGCGTGGTGGTAAAAGCGCCAGCAAAGCTACCATACTTGTTGATGGGCTACCATGTGCCGCCTGTAGTTAACCCTGAGTCAGACTGGGAGCCTTATGCCTTAGAAGTGTTGGCTGGCGTATTAAGTGGCAACCCTGCCGCACGTTTAAATCAAACGCTAGTGCGAGATACGCAATTGGCGATAGATGTGGACGCAGGTTACGACCTATTGGCGCGTGGTCGTCAAAGCTTATTTTCACTAGATGGCACACCAAGCGAAGGTAAAACTGTGCTTGAGTTAGAGCAGGCTTTAATTGAGCAGGTTGAGAAAATCAAGAAGACAGGTGTTTCGCAGCAAGAGCTTGATCGTGTTAAAGCTGGCGTGATTGCTGCGGATGTGTACCAACGAGACTCCATGTTTTATCAAGGCATGCAGCTTGGCACGATAGAAACCATCGGATTCTCTTGGAAAATGCTAGAAGATTACCCTAACAAATTGCGCGCGGTGACGGCGGAGCAAGTACAAGCAGTGGCAAAAAAATATTTGCATCAGGATAACCTAACCATTGCGACACTAGACCCGCAGCCGATTGCACCGAATGCAAAGCCGCAGGGTAAGCCGCACGTGCATTAATTAGACATTACACTTTGATTTTTAAGGTAAAAATAATGAATTTGCAATATATAAAAAGAATAGTAGCATCAGGTTTTTTAATGATCAGCACTGCGGCAATGTTTGCAGCAACCAGCGTACAAGCAGCGGTTAAGATCGAGCAATGGCAAACTTCAGCTGGCTCAGCCGTGTATTTTGTAGAAAACCATGATTTACCGATTTTAGATTTAAGTGTGAACTTTGCTGCAGGCAGTGCGCGTGATACGTTAGAAAAATCCGGAGTGGCAAGCATTACGCGCTACTTGATGACATTAGGCGCTGCCGGTATGAGCGATGAAGCGATTGCCAATAAATTTGCCGACGTAGGGGCGGTGTTAGGCGGTAGTTTTGATGCGGATCGTGCTGCATTATCGTTACGTACGTTAAGTAGTGAGCGTGAGCGGTTACAGGCACTCAATGTTTTTACGCAGATACTGCAAAAACCAGACTTTCCTGACGCCGTGTTAGCGCGTGAGAAGGCACGGATTATTTCAGGCTTGCAAGAGTCTGCGACACAGCCAGAAAGTATTTCAACAAAAGCGTTTATGTCAGCGCTATATGGCACCCACCCGTACAGCCTGGATGACAGCGGTGAAATTGATACAGTAGCTGCAATTAAGCCTGATGATTTACGTGCGTTTTATCAGCAGTTTTACGGTGCCAAGGGTGCAGTCATTGCCATTATTGGCGATGTAACGCGCGAGCAAGCACAGCAGATTGCGGAAAGCCTCAGTACTGGATTACCTGCATCATCAGCACCAGCGCCGATTGCCGCTGTTACCGCGCCTGGTCAGGCAAAAGAGCAGCGTATTGCGCATCCGGCATCTCAGTCGCATATTCTATTGGGTTATACAGGCATTAAGCGTAATGATCCTGATTTGTTCCCACTTTATGTAGGCAACTATATTTTAGGTGGCGGCGGATTTGTTTCCAGACTAACAGAGGAGGTGCGCGAGAAGCGTGGCTTGGTGTATAGCGTATACAGTTACTTCATGCCTATGGCTGAGGCAGGGCCGTTCCAGATTGGTTTACAAACTAAAAAAGATCAGGCAGAAGCCGCATTGGTATTAGTGCGTGAAACACTGGAAAAATTTCTTAAAAATGGCGTCACCGAGGCAGAGCTAAAAGCAGCCAAAGCCAATATTATTGGCGGTTTCCCGATGCGCATTGATAGTAATAAGAAGATTTTGGATTATTTAAGTGTGATTGGTTTTTACAAATTACCGCTAAATTATTTAGATGGGTACAATAAAAACGTAGAGAGTGTGACCGCTGCGCAAATTAAAGATGCATTTAATCGCCGTTTGCAGACTCAGAACTTTGTTACTGTGATTGTAGGGGACCCGAACGCACAGTAACTTTTATGTCATCTCATTGTGCTTAAATTAATGAAAGCATTTGATTGCCGTGATAGTAAGGCAGTGATTTGCAATGTGGTGCGATGAGAATTGATAGTAAAATGCGGTTTTATTGCAATCAATCGCACCGCATTTTATATGGCAGAAAAAAAACTAAATACTGTACGCATCAATGCAGGAGAATGGCGGAGCCGTTTACTCAAATTTCCTGATGCACAGGGCTTACGCCCAACGCCAGAGCGCGTTAGGCAAACGGTATTTAACTGGCTGGGGCAAGACCTTACCGGTAAAAAGTGCTTAGATTTATTTGCTGGCACCGGCGTGATAGGGTTTGAAGCATTATCACGGAATGCTCAATCAGTCGTGTTGGTAGAAAAAACCACCGCAGTGTACCGCGCGATGTTAGACAATCAGTCAACGCTGAAAGCTGATGCTGCGCAGGTGCTTAATATGGATGCCATGGTTTTTTTAGATAAAAATCAGCAACTGTTCGATGTGATTTTTGTTGATCCACCATATCATCAAGGGTGGCTGAATAAAGTGCTAGCGCAACTGCCTAAGCATTTAAATACGCAAGGCGTGGTCTATGTGGAGGCTGAATATGCATTGGCAGATGACGATACATGGCAAGTATTTAAGCAGAGTAAAGCAGGTAATGTCTTTTATCATCTGATAAAATTGCGCGATGACACAAACTAAAAAACGCATTGCTGTTTACCCCGGTACCTTTGACCCGATTACTTTGGGACATGAGGATCTTGTCCGCCGCGCCGCCTATTTGTTTGATGAGGTTGTGGTCGCGGTAGCGGGTAGTACTAATAAAAGTACCTTATTTAATTTAGAAGAGCGTGTTGCACTAGCGCAAAATCTATTTGCCTCTTACGATAATGTAAAAGTTGTTGGCTTTAGCGGTTTGCTGATGCAGTTTGTACAAGACCAGTCCGCACAAGTGGTGATTCGTGGCTTACGCGCTGCTTCAGATTTTGAATATGAGTTCCAACTAGCAGGGATGAACCGTAAACTCTATCCCAAGCTGGAAACGCTGTTTCTGACACCTTCTGAAGAATATATGTTCGTTTCATCAAGCTTAGTGCGTGAAGTGGCTAAGTTGGGTGGCGCGGTAGATCAGTTCGTGTCTAAATCGGTTGAAGATGCAATTGTGAAAAAGTTAAAAGAGAGTCTTTAGTTTATGGCGTTGATGATTACAGATGAATGCATTAATTGCGATGTGTGCGAGCCTGCATGCCCGAATAGTGCCATTTATCAGGGTGAAGAGATCTATGAAATTAACCCGGATTTATGTACTGAATGTGTAGGGCATTATGATAAGCCACAATGCCAGCAAGTGTGCCCGATAGATTGTATTCCACACGACCCGGATAAAGTGGAATCTAAAGAGCAACTGCTGGAGAAGTATCATCAAATAACAGCATCTAATTAATAATTAAGGACAGTAAATGCGCATGCTACATACTATGCTTCGTGTTGGTAACATGGAGCGCTCAATTAAGTTTTATACCGAAGTGTTAGGCATGAAGTTATTACGTCAGCATGATTACCCAGATGGTCAATTTACCTTGGCCTTTGTGGGCTATGGTGCTGAGAGTGACCATACCGTATTAGAGCTGACCTACAACTACGGTGTAGAAAGCTATGACATGGGCAAGGCTTACGGCCATATTGCCATCGAGGTTGATGATGCTTACAAAGCCTGCGAAGCCGTGCGTAATGCTGGCGGCAAAGTGGTGCGTGAGGCCGGGCCAATGATGCATGGCACTACCGTGATTGCCTTTATTGAAGACCCAGATGGCTATAAGGTCGAGTTTATTCAGGCTGGCACTTATTAATTCTTAGTGGCAATTAACGTGCATGGTGTGTGTTGCCTGTTTAATTGCCAACAAGAACGTATGTTAAGTGCTAGTAAAATGACTTGGTGTTTATACCTGCTGGAATGTAAGAACGGCGCTTACTATGCAGGGATCACCAATGATTTAGCATCAAGGTTTTCTGCGCATGTGGCCGGTAAAGGAGCACGTTATACACGCGCCAACCCGCCTATTAAAATACTAGCTTCTAAGCCTTACCCAGATCGATCGACCGCAAGCATTGCTGAGGCGCAGTTGAAGAGTTTACCCAGACATAAAAAACTCAATTTTTTTGAGGGTGTTAATGATGGATAAAAGTGCTTTACTCAAAGCAGTGCAGGCAGCACAAGCGGGCGATTGGGATCTCGCACATCAAATTGCACAAGATGAAAGTAGTCCCACCGCTAATTGGCTGCATGCCGTGCTGCACAAGATTGCAGGCGATGAGTGGAATAGCAAGTATTGGTATGGCCGCAGCGCAGGGCGGAGTTATCAGGATTTTTCTGATATTGAGGCCGAATTGGGGGCGATATATCAAAGTTTAATCTAATCATTAAGAACGATATGCAGGCAAACCTTGTCTGCTATATGTAATGTATTTAGATTGAGCGTCAGAATAAAGCGCGACTTGATGTGTACGTGTTGCGTCAGGTTGCCGCTGTGCTAGTGTATTAGGCAGATAAAGTGCTGCGATACTGAGTTAGTGCTTAAAACGTAATCTAGAAAATAATTCAAATAAATGCTAACTGCTAGGTTGGCTCGATAAAGTTGTAAAGGCCTATGGATCATAACGTCACACTCATTAGTACTATCGCCGCCGGATTTGGCCTTGCTTTGATTTTTGGTTTTATTGCAGAGCGTTTCAAGCTGTCTGCCTTAGTGGGTTACTTAGTGGCTGGCATGTTGATTGGGCCGGCGACCCCAGGTTTTGTGGCCGATGCCCATATTGCCTCTCAATTATCAGAAATTGGCGTCATGCTGCTCATGTTTGGCGTGGGGCTGCACTTCTCCGTTGATGATTTAATGTCGGTTAAACGTATCGCTATACCGGGCGCAATTGTGCAAATGAGTATCGCTACCGTACTTGGTATGTACGTTGCCAACGCTTGGGGGTGGACGTTTGGTGAAGGGCTGGTATTCGGTCTGGCATTATCTTGCGCCAGTACCGTGGTGCTGCTAAGAGCGCTCGAATCCAGAAACTTGATGCAAAGCATCAACGCTAAAATTACGATAGGCTGGTTAGTGGTGGAAGACCTGCTGACGGTGCTAGTGCTGGTCCTGTTGCCTCCGTTAGCAAGTTTATTAGGCGGCACTGCAGTAGATGGCGGCACAACCTCGATTTGGCAAACTCTGGGACTGACGCTATTGCAGGTGGCTGCATTCATCGTGATTATGTTGGTGGTCGGTAAGCGCTTGCTGCCGTGGTTGCTATGGCATGTAGCTAAAACAGGCTCACGTGAGCTTTTTACGCTGTCTGTGATCTCGGCTGCTATTGGCATTGCATACGGTGCCGCTGTGCTGTTTAGCGTTTCGTTTGCGTTGGGCGCCTTCTTTGCGGGCATGGTGATGCGTGAGTCTGAGTTTAGCCATCGTGCAGCGCAAGAGTCATTGCCACTAAGAGACGCGTTTGCTGTGCTTTTCTTCGTTTCGGTGGGCATGCTGTTTCAGCCATCGATTCTGCTCACTAAGCCATTGAGTGTGCTGGCGGTCGTTGGAGTGATTGTCGTTGGAAAATCAATTGCCGCGATGGCGATTACGCTGGCATTCCGTTACCCGCTTAATACGGCGCTAGTCGTAGCGGCAAGCCTTGCGCAAATTGGCGAGTTTTCTTTTATCTTGGCAGGCCTAGGAGTGTCGCTCGGCATTCTTCCGGCTGAGGGCATGAGCCTGATTCTGGCCGGTGCATTAATTTCTATCGCTATTAATCCTTTGTTGTTCTCAGCCATTAAGCCATTTAGAAAGTGGCTAGTAGGGCTGTCTAGCTTAGCGCGTGAGTTAGAGCAACGAGTTGACCCATTTGCTGAGCTACCTATGAGTACAGAGCGTAAATATTTAGAAGGGCAGGTCGTGCTTGTGGGCTACGGGCGTGTGGGCAGTAGAATCGCCAACGAGCTAAAAGAGCATAATATTCCTTTTGTGGTTGCCGAGCAGAATCGCGCTATTGTAGAAAGCTTGAGGAAAAAAGGTATTCCTGCCGTTTCTGGCAATGCGTCTGAACCTGGGGTGTTAATCCAGGCGCATATTGCGAACGCCTCTATGTTAGTTGTGGCGACACCAGAGCCGATTGATGTGCGCAAGATGGTGGATACCGCGAAAGCACTCAGGCCTGAAATTGAAATTGTGCTGAGGACGCATAACGAAGATGAGTCCGAATTATTGCGCAAAGATAAATTAGGCACAGTGTTTTATGGGGAAGAAGAGTTGGCGATCGGCATGTCTAAATTCGTTGTGAACCAGTTTGCACCTAAGTTGTAGTGAAAGGTAGTTAAATCTGAGGGGCTAGTTTCGGCCGAAAGTCGACATCAATTAAAGAGTTTTTAGAAACGATTTTTTATTATGTTGGTAGGATTGTCTATAAAGCTGAGAGCGTGCCATGAGTCAAATTAAAAGGCCTGCAATTGCAGGCCTTTTAATTTGAGCGTAAAGGTTTTGTTTAGCTAAACAAATTATCTAAACATTAATTATCCAAAAAAGTCTTTAGCTTTATCTACCCAGCTTTTATTTTTGGGGCTGTGCTTGCCAGCGTCTGCCTGCGTGCTTTCTTCAAACTCGCGTAGTAGTTCTTTCTGGCGCGTGGTTAGTTTTACCGGCGTTTCTACCACCACGTGCACCATTAAGTCACCGTAGTCACTAGAACGTAGTGGTTTAATGCCTTTGCCACGTAACCTAAACACGCCACCGGTTTGGGTTTCAGCAGGGATTTTCATTTTTGCTGAACCATCCAGTGTCGGTACTTCAATTTCGCCACCCAGTGCTGCGGTGCTGAAGCTGATAGGCATTTCGCAGTGCAAGTTGCCACCGTCACGTTGGAAAATCTCGTGGGTTTTTAGGTGAATTACAACATATAAGTCACCCGTTGGGCCGCCGTTAACACCGGCTTCGCCTTCACCACTTAAACGAATTCTGTCGCCTTCATCCACACCTGCTGGAATCTTAACGGACAGTGTTTTGTTTTGTTTAACGCGGCCAGCACCGTGGCAGCTAGGGCACTTGTCTTCATCTTTAATGACTTTGCCTGTGCCGTGACACTTAGGACAAGTTTGCTGTACTGAGAAAAAGCCTTGTTGCATACGTACTTGGCCGTGACCGCCACAGGTTGAGCAAGTGACAGGTGATTTGCCTGATTTTGCGCCTGTGCCGTTGCAAGGGTCGCACTTAGCTTGTACCGGAATGCGAATCTTGGTTTCAGTGCCTTTGGCTGCATCTTCAAGCGAAATTTCCATGTTGTAACGCAAATCGGCACCGCGATACACATTGCTGCGTTGGCCGCGTGCGCCACCGCCAAAAATGTCACCGAAGATATCACCGAACGCATCGCCGAAGCCTGCGCCACCAAAGCCGCCTGCGCCGCCACCCATGCTTTGGTCCACACCGGCATGGCCGTATTGATCGTAAGCAGCACGTTTCTGGTCATCAGAGAGCATTTCGTAGGCTTCTTTGGCCTCTTTAAACTGATCTTCTGCTTTAGGGTTGTCCGGGTTGCGGTCAGGATGGTACTTCATCGCAAGTTTGCGATAAGCTTTTTTAATCTCTTCTTCAGAGGCATCCTTATTAACGCCGAGGACTTCGTAGTAATCTTTTTTAGCTGCCATATTATGTAGTCTGTAGTAGTTAGTTGTGACTTGCTGGTTAAATGGAAAAGTCGTTAGCATCGTTTGACGCTAACGACTGTTGACCATAAGCTAGCGCTAAATTAGTCTTTCTTCACTTCTTCAAACTCTGCATCTACTACGTCACCATCCACAGTTTTTTCACCCTCTGGGCTAGGTTGAGCACTTTGCGTGTTAGCTTGCGCTTGTTGCTCTGCGTAAACTTTCTCACCTAATTTTTGTGACGCTGTGGTTAAAGCTTCTGTTTTAGCTTCAATTTCAGCTTTGTCGTCTGATTTTAATGCTTCTTCCAAGTCTTTAACTGCAGTTTCAATTGCTTCTTTTTCCGCTGCTTCTAATTTATCGCCGTGTTCTGTCAGTGATTTTTTCACAGAGTGTACTGCGCCATCAGCAGCGTTGCGTGCATCTACAAGTTCGCGCAATTTGCGGTCTTCATCAGCATACTTAATTGCATCTTCTTCCATCTTCTTGATTTCTTCTTCAGAAAGACCAGAATTTGCCTTGATGGTAATTTTGTTCTCTTTGCCAGTTGCTTTGTCTTTTGCAGAAACATGCAAAATACCGTTAGCGTCAATGTCGAAAGTCACTTCAATTTGTGGCATGCCACGTGGTGCTGGTGGAATGTCGCTCAAATTAAATTGACCAAGTGATTTGTTGGCAGACGCCATTTCGCGCTCGCCTTGCAACACTTGAATCGTTACCGCATTTTGGTTGTCATCAGCAGTTGAGAACACTTGTGATGCCTTGGTAGGGATTGTGGTGTTTTTCTTGATGAGTTTAGTCATCACGCCACCCAATGTTTCAATGCCTAATGACAATGGTGTTACGTCTAGCAATAACACATCTTTCACGTCGCCTTGCAACACGCCGCCTTGAATTGCAGCGCCTACGGCCACTGCTTCATCAGGGTTTACGTCTTTACGTGGTTCTTTACCAAAAATCTCTTTAACTTTTTCTTGCACTTTAGGCATACGGCTTTGACCGCCAACCAAAATCACGTCGGTGATGTCAGAAGCTGAAACGCCAGCATCTTTCAATGCAGTGCGGCAAGGAGCAATCGTGCGCTCGATTAAGTCTTCTACTAAAGATTCTAGTTTTGCGCGCGTGATTTTTACCACTAAGTGTTTCGGGCCTGATGCGTCAGCAGTAATGTATGGCAAGTTCACTTCAGTTTGTTGTGCGCCTGAAAGTTCAATTTTTGCTTTCTCAGCCGCTTCTTTCAAACGTTGTTTTGCTAACAAGTCATTACGTAAGTCCAAGCCGTTTTCTTTTTTGAACTCATCAGCCAAGAAGTCGATTAAACGGTTGTCAAAGTCTTCACCGCCTAGGAATGTATCACCGTTGGTTGAAAGTACTTCAAACTGGTGCTCGCCATCAATGCTAGAAATTTCAATGATAGAAACGTCAAATGTACCGCCGCCCAAGTCGTAAACCGCAATCTTACGGTCGCCTTCTTGTTTGTCTAAACCGAAAGCCAATGCCGCTGCTGTAGGTTCGTTGATGATACGTTTTACTTCTAAACCAGCGATACGACCTGCGTCTTTAGTCGCTTGACGTTGGCTGTCGTTGAAGTAAGCCGGCACAGTAATCACCGCTTCTGTTACTTCTTCGCCTAAATAGTCTTCCGCAGTTTTTTTCATTTTGCGTAAAACTTCAGCTGAAATTTGTGGCGGCGCCATTTTTGCACCGCGAATCTCTACCCATGCGTCGCCGTTGTCAGCTTTGGCAATGGTGTAAGGCATCAAGCCGATATCTTTTTGTACTTCTTTTTCTTCAAAACGGCGGCCAATCAAACGTTTTACCGCGTATAGCGTGTTTTTTGGGTTGGTCACGGCTTGGCGTTTAGCTGGTGCGCCCGCTAAGATTTCGCCATCTTCTTGATACGCGATGATTGAAGGTGTGGTGCGTGCGCCTTCAGCGTTCTCAATCACGCGTGGCTTGCCACCCTCCATTACAGCTACGCAAGAGTTTGTTGTACCTAAGTCAATACCAATAATTTTTCCCATTTTATTTCCTTTTACTTTAAATTTGTTCCAACTGCTTTTAGCGCTAAAGCTTAAAAGCAGCTTAATTGATAACCTTGTTTGCTAGATGGTGATTGTTTTTCTAAATTCAAGTACTTTTGCGATAGAAAAACGAATTACTTGGCTACCATCACTAATGCAGGACGCAATACGCGATCATTCAAGGTGTAGCCTTTTTGTAGTACGCTAGTCACTGTGTTTGGCTCGCCGCTGTTTTCTAACATTGAAATAGCTTGATGTTTGTTCGGGTCAAATTTTTCACCCAATGGGCTGATTTCAGCAATGTTGAATTTCTCAAATACGCTGGATAATTGTTTAGCAGTCAGTTCAACACCATCTTTATAGCTTTGCACTTCGGTAGCTTCAATAGCTAACGCGGCATCTAGGCTATCTTTTACTGCTAGTAACTCGCCTGAAAATTTCTCTAAAGCAAATTTACGTGCTTTATCGATATCATCAACAGCGCGGCGGCGAATGTTTTCACCTTCGGCTTTTACATAAAGTACGCTGGCTTTTGCCTCTTCAAGTGCAGCTTCCAGTTCAGCAATTTTTGCCTCTGGTGTTTGTACATTTTCTGTTGTTGTTTCTAGCTCAGGTTGCGGCGTAGATTGTTCGTCTTGCATGGTTGTCCCCGGTTCATTATTAACACTTCTGTGAATGTGGGGATGCTGAATTGAAATTCAAGCCAACTTGCAAAATTTTTATAGAATATTTTTTAGGGCGTCGGTTACCTGTAACGGTTCAGGAATTATATTGATGTTGCCAAGGTTAATGGCAGGGGCGTGAGCTCCTGCATATACGCCAGTGAGCGCAGGGTTGGTGTCGGTGTAAATGGCGACTGTCGGAATGCTTAATGCGACGCTTAAGTGTGATAAGCCTGTATCCACACCCACAGCCGCCCGCGCTTGGCTGATAATAGTGGCTAGCTGTGCAATGCTTTGCTTGGGCAGTACGGTTGCGTTGCTAAGTGCGCCTGCAATTTGCTGTGCGCGTTGAAACTCAGCGGCGCTGGCCCAAGGCAAGGCTAGCTGTAAGTTCAGCTTCGCTAATTCCGTCCCTAGTTCAATCCAGTGTGTGACTGGCCATAATTTACTGTCGCGGCTGGTGCCATGTAGGCCCACTATGTAAGGGGCGTTAAGGCTCAGGTCAGGTTGTGCTGATACAGCTATGCCGTAACTAGGTAAGTCAGTCGGGATTGTGTAGCCAAAGCTGAGCGCTGCCAAGGTGCGGATTCTGGCCACCGCATGTTGGTTGCGAGCTACTGGATGGGGCGTATTGTAAAAATGGCTGGCGAGCGGTTCGCGGGCAGAGTTTTTATCAAAGCCATGTTTGTGCCCGCGGCTCATTGATGTAATCAAGCCACTTTTTATTAGCCCTTGTGTATCTAAAATTATATCGTAGGGTTGTTGGGCTATCCTGCGCTTTGCTGCACTAATTTCCGACCAGGTGTTTTTGCTAAAAATCGCTTTGCGCCATCTGCGCAGTGCAACTGGAATCACACGATTTACTCCAGAGTGCAGCTTGGGGATGTCAGCAAAGCTTTCTTCCACTACCCAGTCAATCTCTGCATCAGGGTAGTGCGTGCGGATGTCATGGATAATAGGTAGATTGTGGATAACATCGCCCAATGACGAAGTTTTAACGATAAGCAGTTTCAGCATATGTGACATTTTCGCATACAATTAGATTTTTTCATCACCTGTATAAAGTCTGTTAGCCCATTGAAGTTTGCATTCCTCATTTTTAAGGTATTTCCATATGGCGGCGTACAGCGCGATATGTTGCGCATCGCTCATGACTGTGTGGAGGCTGGGCACGAAGTCACTATTTACACAGGTGAGTGGCGTGGAGATATGCCGGATGCACGCATCCACGTGGAGATTCTGCCTAGTCGTGGTTGGTTAAACCATCAGCGTCATCAGTCGCTAATCAACGCAATGCAACATAAGTTACAGCAGCAGCCTGTAGATCTAGTGGTCGGCTTTAATCGCATGGCGGGCTTGGATGTGTATTATGCGGCAGACCCTTGCTACATTCAGCGTGCGTACGAAGAGCGTTCCTGGTTTTATCGCCTGACTGGGCGTTATCGTTTTTTTGCGGCGGCTGAAAAGGCGGTGATGGGGCTGCAAAGCACTTGCCAGATACTATTACTCACTGAGCGCGAGAAACTTAGTTTTCAGCAATGGTATGCGACGCCGGATGAGAGGTTTCATTTACTCCCGCCCAGCATTCCATCGGACAAGTTTGCTAATAAAAATCGTGAGCAGTGCCGCAGTTACACACGTCAGCAATTTGGCTTGCCGTCAGATGCTAATATCGTACTGACGGTGGGTTCTGCATTTATGCGTAAAGGGGTAGATCGGGTAATCGATGCCATGGCGGCTTTACCTAAGGGGCTGCAAGATAAAACCTGGCTGGTTGCGATAGGCGAATATGAATCGAATAGCAATATTGCGGCTTATTGCGAAAAACGGGCGATTGCACACCGATGCTTGCATGTGGGCGGCCGTGCTGATGTTGCGGATTTGATGGTGGGCGCAGATGTGTTTGCGCATCCTGCGCGTTCTGAGCTGGCGGGCTTGGTGTTGATTGAAGCGATGACCGCAGGCTTGCCGGTACTGGTGACTGACGTTTGTGGCTATGCGCCGCATATTGCAGAGGCCGAAGCCGGCCTAGTGCTGCCTGCGCCATATAGCCAAACTGAGATGAATCATGCGTTAGCGCAAATGTTGCAATCGTCACAGCAAGCGCAATGGCGTGATAACGGGATGCACTATACGAACAATATTAAGAATACATCGTCAGACAGTGCTGAAGCGGATTATATTATCGCGCTAGCGCAAACCAGAGGTGGCTCACGTGACTAAACTAGAATTGCCAGTATTGATCAGTAAGTTTTTAGGCGCGGATGCTTTTGATCAAGTCATGCACCTGCAGGGGCGCGTGTATCGTAATGTCACAGGTAGGCGTACCGTGCAGGTGCAATTTGGTGACGAAAGCTATTTTGTTAAGCAGCACTTTGGCGTAGGCTGGAAAGAGATTTTTAAGAGCTTTTTAAGTTTTAAAGTGCCAATTCTAGGCGCACTCACAGAAGTAAGTGCTATTCAGAAACTCAATCAAATAGGCATCGAAACTACGCCTTTGGTTGGTTATGGGGTACGTGGCTGTAATCCGGCGACCCAGCAATCCTTTATTATCACTAAAGATTTAGGCGATATTATTTCTTTAGAAGATCTATGCGCAAACTGGAAAAACAACCCGCCGGATGCGCGTTTTAAAAAACGCTTAATTATTGCTGTGGCGGAACTGGCAAGAAAGCTACATAAAAACGGCCTGAATCATCGAGATTTCTACCTATGCCATTTGTGTTTGGATGCACAGGCATTGCAGCAAAACCAAATCAAGTTGTACTTAATTGATTTACACCGTATGCAGATCCGCCCTCACCCTGCGCTGAAAGCTACGATGAAGGATATTGCTGGATTGTATTTTTCTAGCATGGATGTTGGGCTAACTGCGCGTGATTACCTGCGTTTCAAGCGACATTATGCGGTTGATTTTGATGGCGTGACCTTGGATTTTTGGCAACACGTCGCAGCAAGGGCGGATAAGCTATACGCTAAATTTCACAGTGATAAATTTCAAAAGAGATTACAACAAGAGCATGCCGAGGTAGATTAAGGCGCAGGCCGAGTTGGGCTGTATTATTAAGCTGGCTATAGCTTTAAACTTAGCGATTTAAAGCTCAGCTTCTGCTTTTTTCTGCTCTCGTTTGAGTACACGATTTCTCACTCTATATCGAGGATATTGCCATAAGTACTGCGTAATATTCTTGCTTACTTGCTGCTCTATTGCCTGATTTAACAGTGCAGGGGTGGCAATGGCACCGTCTTCAAGTTTGGTCATATGCACCTGAAAGCCCTCGCCGTGACTGAGGCGTTCACCAAATACCATAATCACGGTGGCACCAGTTTTTTCTGCAAGTTTACCGACCAGTGTCATGGTGTATGCAGGTTTGCCGAAAAATGGTGCCCATTCGCCTTCGCCTCTGCCTGGTACTTGGTCAGGCAAAATGCCGATTGCTTCACCACGTTTTAATGCCTGTATTAGGTTGCGTACGCCTTGCAAGTTAGCTGGGGCTAACTTTACTTGCTGACGGGTGCGGCCAGTCACTGTCAGTGCATGGAGCCAGTGTAGTTTAGGGCGGCGATATAGCACGGTGATAGGGTGTTGTGCGCCGTAAAAAACCGAAGTGATCTCAAAACAGCCCATATGCGGCGTGAGGAAAATAATCCCTTTTTTCTTTGCTCTGGCTTCTTCAACCAGATGCCAGTCGGTACAGGGTTTTACCCACGACAGTACTTCTTGCTCATCTTTTTGCCATAGCGCTAAGCTCTCAAGGAGGGATTTTCCCGCCTCAGCCATGTTCAGTTTAATCAGTGCATTCAATTCTGTGCCTTGAGGCACTAATCCGCTTTGCGTTAAATTTTCTGTAATGACCGTTTTGGCTTGAGGCATCAATAAATACAGGATGTTACCAAGCGCGGTACCTAATTTATGGATAGTGGGAAGCGAGAGTAAAGTGAGGGGTTTGAGTAGGAATTTAAACATTGTTGAAATCATAGCATAGCGGAGGATAATGGCTAGAGGAGTGAATCTGGATTAACTGATATAATCGCCTAGTCCGCACAAAAGTATAGTCTACGCAAAAGAATTATTAGCTAAATTTTCATTCATGACAACATCATTTACTTCGCCATTTGCTTCATCTCGGCATGCACCCATTTTAAAGCGTCATCAGCTTAATAGTTTTGATGCAATTTGGGATTATGAAATTCAATGGTTTGAAGAGCCGAATCAGCGTCGCGGTGGTTGGAGTGGCGTGGGCCGCATTGCGCTGGAGAATGGCAGCGCAACACCGCTATTTTTGTTTGTAAAAAAACAGCAAAATCATGGTCGCAAAACCTTATTACACCCTTTCAGCGGAGAGCCAACATTCAGGCGAGAGTTTGCATGGCTGCAATTTTTAGAGGCGCGTCATTTTCATGCGCCTAAAGTGGCCTTTTACGCAGAACGTGGCACAGGTGAAAATCAACGTGCAGTGTTAGTGACAGAAGCTTTAACCGAATATCAAGCGCTGGATGTGTTGTCTGAAGATTTTCGTGCAAAAGTAGGGCGTCAACAGCAAATGGTGTTGATACGAAAAATAGCTGAAGAAGTTCGGCGTTTTCACGATTTTGGCTTGGTGCATAGGGCCTTGTATCCTAAGCATATTTTTGTTAAAAATGCAGAGGGCGCTCCGGATGTTGCCTTGATTGATTTGGAGAAGGCTAGAGTCAGTCGCTGGTTCTTTTTTCGAGCTTACTTTGATTTGGCAGCATTAAATCGACATGCCGAAGGCTGGCGACTCACGCAACGGCTGGCTTTTTTTAAGCGCTATCTACGCATTGAAAAACTGAATTTTTTGAGTAAAGTGTTGTGCAGATTGATTATTCAGCGCTCGAGAAGATAAGATTAAACCTATTCTATTCATGGAATTAAATTGAACATTACACTTACTCACCCTTTGCCTAAATTTAGCATTGCGCTTGTTAATTACAAGACCTTAGAACTGACTAAGATTTGCCTAGAGCTATTAAAGAAGCATCTGGATAGTGCAGACCTTGACCCGAAGAGCGTGGATGTGTGGGTGGTGGACAATCATTCGCAAGATGAGAGTGTTGAATACTTGCGTACGTTGGATTGGATTCATTTGATTGAAAGAGCGCCCACTGAGCATGAAGAGGGATTTGTTGCGCATGGCAGGGGTTTGGATCTGATTTTGCAGCAAATCAAATCAGATTATCTGTTTTTAATGCATACGGATACTTTTGTGTATGACGCCAGTGTTTTTGAATGGGCGCTTAAGTTTTGTCTGGCCGATGAAAAAGTCGCGGCAGTCGGTTGTCTGGAACAATTGAACCGTGGATATTTGCGTACGGTGTGGCGTATTACTTCAAGGTTCTGTAAGCACTACTCAAGAAGATTTAGATTATTTTTGGGCTTGAATGCACGGCAGCCTAAGCCTTATGTTGAGGCATATTTAAAAAGCTTTTTTGCCTTGTGGAATGTTAAGTTGATGAAGCAGCAAGGTTATGTGTTTTTAATGGAAAACCGCATTCCGGGTTATGCATTGCAAGATAAATTGAAGCAGGATGGATACAAACTAAAAATTGTTTCACCGATGAGATTGTTTAAGTTTTTGGATCATATTGAAGCTGGCACGGTTGGGTTGCGAGCGCTTTATAGCGATATGAATCGTCGCGTGAAAAGAAAAAAATCAATTTTGAAAAAGTTTGAGAGTTAATGATGAGCGATGTGAAGTCACTGTTACCAATTAAAACTGATGATGGCTTTGTGCTGGATCATGCGGTGTCGCGTGCGATAGGCGAAGATTTAATGGGCGAGTATGCCTTTGCGGAACCCTACCCACATATCGTGATTGATAACTTTTTACCAGCCGAGATGGCGGAGCAATTGTTAGCACATTTTCCAGAAGATGCTAAAGCACACGACAAGACCTATCAAAAAGGCTATGGCGGTACACATAAGCGTCAGATACTGCCTTACGATTGCGATCTTTATATGCGTAATGCGTTTGCCTTTTTTAACTCAGCGCCGATGCTACAGTTTTTAGAAGGCGTGACCAATATTCGCGGTTTATTGCCGGACCCTTATTTTTCTGGTGGCGGGTTGCATGAGACTAGCAACGGTGGGCTGCTAGGTATTCATGCCGACTTTAGAGTGAATGAGTCACTGCAAACCTTAAGGCGTGTGAATCTGCTGATTTATCTCAATAAAGATTGGCAAGATTCATACGGCGGTATGCTGGAACTGTGGGATAGAGATATGACGTCTATGGTGAAAAGTGTCGCCCCTATCTTTAACCGGTGCGTAATTTTTAATACAGATGAAGACAGTTTTCATGGGCATCCAGACCCGTTGACTATGCCTGATGGTATTAGTCGCAGGTCAATCGCGCTTTATTACTATACCGCCGTCCCGATCAGCAATGATTCTGGAGAGTCCAGGCATACGCTTTACGTGGCAAGGCCAAATGATAGTGAGCAGGTAAAAGCTGACGTTAGAAAGCTCGCAAAAAAACGAGAGAAACGCGCAAAGAAAATGTTTAAAGCCCATGAGCAGCAATCCTTTAAACAGAAGTTGGTCAGCCTAAAGACTAGCTTGCTCGGTTTGTTTAAGTGATTAAGCCTTAGTGTATTTAATTTTTTAATGAATACAACCGCAGCTGCTTTAAAGTTGAAGCAATTTGGCATCAATAGCCCTTCAATCACGCTTGCCGATGGCACTGTGCTGGAGGTTTTGCATGTCGTGCGTGTTGTGCCTGCTAAGCGCTTGGTCTGCCAAGGGCGATGGTGTGGGCAATTGGTCTATGCCAAACTCTTCTTTGGTCAAGGCGCTGCCAAGTATTTAGCGCGTGATAAGCAAGGTGTAGAGCTGCTGTTACAGGCCGGTATCGCTACACCACCGATATTGTTCACGGGTTTGTCGCTTGATCATCAGCAGCATGTGCTGGTATTACAGGCAATTACGCCAGCACAAAATGCAGAAATTTGTTGGAGTGAGTTAGCGCTAGACGCACCTGTGCGCATAAAGTTGGCTGAGAAATTAGTGCTAGAGGTTGCCGCGCACCATCAAGCGGGGTTATTGCAAACAGACTTGTATCTGAAGAATTTTCTGCTGCAAACGGTTGACTCTGCTAATGGGCAAAGCGCTAAAGTCTTTACCTTGGATGGTGATGGGATTCGCCGGCTACCGCGTTTATTTTCGTCATGTAAGAAAAAGCAGAATCTGGCAACACTGTTCTCTAAAATGGATGCGTTGGACGATCACCGCATCCCTGAGTTGTACCGCGTGTACTGCGAGCGCTTAGGTCAGCATAGCTCGCCGCGAGATGAGGCCAAAATTTTGCAGTTGACGCAGCAGGTGCGCCGTCAGGTTGCAAGCGGCTATGCGGATAAAAAAGTGTTTAGAACCTGCACCGACGTTAAGGTAACGAAGAGCTTTAACTCTTTTGTTGCCGTTGCCAGTGCATTGAATGCGGAGGAATTTTCCGTGTCGGTATTGGATAGTGCATTGCTAGATAAAAATGCCAACTTCAAAAATGGCAATACTTGCACGGTTGCCAAAGCTAAGCTAGCAGGTAGTGACGTGGTCATTAAGCGTTACAACATCAAAAACTTTTGGCATGGTCTAAGTCGGGCATTGCGCGCGACAAGGGCAGCTAAGTCATGGGCGAATGCATATCGGCTAATGATTTCCGGCATATTGACGCCAGCACCAATTGCCTTGATAGAACAGCGGTGGGGATGCTTTAGGCGCCGCGCTTACTTTGTGAGTACCTATGTTGAGGCGCCAGATGCATTGCAGTATTTTGCCCAAGCTGAAGGTTTGCATGATAAAAAAGCAGTAGCGCAAAATCTGGCAGCGCTATTTTATAAAATGTATTTACTGAAAATTGCACATGGGGATTGCAAAGCCACTAATATTAAAATTGTGGATAGCGCCCCGATGCTAATTGATTTGGACAGTATGAAGGCATACCCAATGCATATGCTGGCTGCGTCTTGGTTCAAGTTGCAGCATCTAAAAGATTTAAAAAGGCTGATGGAAAATTGGGCTGATGATGCTGAAATACAGGCTTTATTAAAAGAGGCTTTTGTTCAAAAGTACGGTGAGCACGGCGTGTCTGAGCAAGATAATATTTTAATTCGTGCAAAAATAGCTTAAGCCAGTAAAATAGCAATAATTGTAATGGTCATAAAAACGGTATTTGCGTAAGAACATAATTTGAAAGTAATCGCATGATTGTATTAGGTTTATCTGGTGCTTTAGGTCACGATGCTTCGGCTGCTATATTGGTCGATGGCAAAATTGTTGCTGCAGCTGAAGAAGAGCGTTTTATTAGAGATAAACACGCTAAAAATCAATTTCCATATGAAGCTGCCAAGTTCTGCTTGAAGCAGGCTGGTATTAAGGCGGAAGACGTGGATATTGTCGCTTTCCCCTACGCGGAAATCCCTTTGAGCACAAATGCACGCTGGCACTACGCTAAGCGTCACTGGTATGCACCTGATCGTGCATTAGACGCTATTTTTAACGGTAACCGTCGTTTCCGTCGTAACCGTGATAAGTCTTTGAAGCTTATGGCGGATTTGGGTTTAAGCAATGCCAAGTTCGTGCCAGTTGAGCACCATTTGGCGCATGCCTCTAGTGCTTATCACCTGAGCGGCTTTAAAGAAAAAACGGCGATTGTAGGTATTGATGGTAAAGGTGAGTACGCGACCACATTCTTTGGCTATGGTGAAAACGGGAAAATTCATAAAATCAAAGAATTCTATGACCCTGATTCGTTAGGCGGCATGTATGGTGCGATTACAGAGTACCTTGGTTTTGAAATGCTAGATGGCGAATTTAAAGTCATGGGCATGGCACCGTATGGTGATGCGAGTAAATATGATTTATCTAAGTTAGTCACGTTTGAGAACGGTGATTTACGCGTCAATACCGAGCTGGTGAATGTGGTCGGCTTACGCCGCTACAAAGAGAATGGCAAGGGCTATTACTTCACACCAGAGCTGATTGAATGGCTGGGCCCTAAGCGCCACGGCGATGAAATTGATGATCCTTATATTCACTATGCTGCTTCTGTGCAGGCGCTGTTAGAAGACGTTGCGCTGAAAATGATCGATTATTACCTTGGTGACATCATCAAGGAAACTGGCCGTATTGCGATGGCAGGCGGTGTAGCGCTGAATGTGAAATTGAACCAACGTATTATTGCAATGCCTCATGTAAAAGAGTTGTTCGTACAGCCTGCATCTGGCGATAACGGCACCTCATTAGGCGCCGCTACTTATGCCGCACACTTGGCGGGTGACTCTATCCAAAAAATGGAGCACGCATACCTAGGCCCAGCCTTCACCTCAGAAGAGTGTGTTGCTGCCTGTGAGGCGCACCCAGAAAAGCCTATTTTCACGCGCGTGGAAAATGCGCCACAAAAGGCAGCCGAACTGTTGGCGAGCGGTAATCCGTTAGCATGGTTACAAGGCCGAATGGAGTTTGGTCCGCGTTCATTGGGTTGCCGTAGTATTTTGGGTGACCCTAGTTACCCGGGCGTGGCAGACCGTATCAATGCGCAAATCAAATACCGTGAGCGCTGGCGTCCGTTCTGTCCAAGTATGTTGGATCGTGTTGCTCCAGATATTTTGCAGACTGAGCATCCTGCGCCTTACATGACTTTTACGTTTGATGTGGCAGAGCATTGGAAATCACGTATTCCGGAAGTAGTGCATGAGGATGGCACTGCACGTGCGCAAGTCGTTACGCGTGAAACCAACCCGCGCTATTACGAGCTAATTGAGCATCTGGAGCAGTTGCGAGGGGTGCCTGTGGTGTTGAATACATCGTTGAATCGCCGAGGCGAACCCATGATTTGTTCACCAACTGATGCCTTGAATATGTTTTATGGTTGTGACCTGGAATATTTGATGATGGAAGATGTTTTGGTCACAAAAAAATGATTTGATATCAATCAAGTAAGTGTAAATTCATATCAAACAGGCCGCTAAATTAGCGGCTTTTGTTTGACGATAAGCCTTACTTTAGCGATAATCGGGGTTGAAGTTTGTCTTTACTTAGTAAGTCGTTTTTATTATCTAAGTTCCGCTAGTTAAGTCAGTTATCTGAGTAGAGTGTCTAAAATTATGAAACAGTCCCATATAGAAGTTACTGAACGTATTATTGAGAAAAGCCGCCCAACGCGTGCTGCCTATTTGAATCGTTTAGATGATATTGTTAACCGACCACGCGGTGCTGATCGATTGGGCTGCGCCAATGTTGCGCATGCCTTTGCTGCGATGCCAGCTAATGATAAGTTACGTGTTGTTGTAGAAAAAGCCCCTAATATTGGTATTGTGACCGCATACAATGAAATGCTTTCAGCGCATCAGCCGTATGTAAACTACCCGGATATTATTCGTGACGAAGCCCATAAATATGGCGCTACCGTTCAGGTGGCGGGCGGTGTGCCTGCAATGTGTGATGGCATTACCCAAGGTGAGCCAGGCATGGAGCTTTCATTATTTAGCCGCGATACCATTGCCATGAGCACCGCGATTGCGCTTTCACATGATGTGTTCGACGCTGCATTGTTGCTAGGCGTGTGCGATAAAATCGTACCAGGCCTTTTGATCGGAGCTCTACAGTTCGGGCATTTGCCATGTGTATTTGTACCGGCTGGCCCAATGAGCACCGGTATTGATAACACTACTAAATCTAAAGTGCGTGAGCAATATGCGCAAGGTAAAGTAGGGCGCGAAGAGTTGCTCGCTTCTGAGTCTGCTGCATATCACGGTGCTGGTACTTGTACGTTCTACGGTACCGCTAATAGTAACCAAATGTTGATGGAAGCCATGGGCTTGCACGTTCCAGGTGCTGCATTTGTGCATCCGCACGAAGGTTTGCGCGAGTTGTTAACGCGTGAGTCTGTAAAAATGGTGTTAAATAACATCAAAAACAAAAACTTTACGCCGATTGGCCGTATGGTGGATGAGCACGTGATTGTTAATGCCATGGTTGCCTTGCTGGCGACAGGTGGTTCAACCAACCACTTGATCCACTGGGTAGCGATTGCGCGTGCGGCAGGCATTATTATTGACTGGACAGACTTCTACCATTTAGCTAAAACAACGCCATTACTGGCAAGTGTTTATCCTAACGGTAAAGCTGACGTGAATGAGTTCCAATCTGCTGGCGGCCCTGCATTTGTGATCCGCGAGTTGATTGATGCTGGTTACATGTTCCCTGATGTACTGACAGTAGCACACGGCGGCTTACGTGAATACGGTAAGTTGCCAGTCAAAGAAGAAAACAAAGTGGTGTGGAAAGACCTGCCAAAAGAAAGCAGCGATGAAACTATCGTGCGTACAGCAGCATTCCCGTTTAACGAGTCAGGTGGCCTACGATTGCTAAAAGGTAACTTGGGTCGCAGTGTGATTAAAATTTCAGCAGTGCCTGAAGACCGTCACATTATTGAAGCACCTGCAATTGTGTTTGATGCACAAGAAGAGTTGTTGGCTGCGTTTGACCGTGGTGAGTTAGAGAAAGACTTTGTCGCCGTGGTACGTTTTCAAGGCCCTAAAGCCAACGGCATGCCAGAACTACACAAGTTAACACCGCCAATGGCTGTGCTACAAAATAAAGGCTTTAAGGTTGCTATTGTGACGGATGGTCGTATGAGTGGCGCATCAGGCAAGATTCCTGCTGCTATCCATTTAAGCCCAGAAGCTTCAGCGGGCGGTCCACTGGCTAAAGTGCGTGATGGCGACATTATTCGCTTAAATGCAACGGTAGGTATGGTCAACGTGCTGGTGGATGAAGATGAGTGGGCAGAGCGTGAAGTGGCCGAGCTTTCTGATAGCAAACGCCACAATAACTCGCATGGCTTTGGCCGTGAGTTGTTTGGTGGTATGCGTAAAAATGTACTATCAGCCGAAGAAGGCGCCGTAACCTGGTTATAACCGTTTGAAAATATAATTTATGTGGCGTTACTTTCGCTTGCCGTACTATTCGTACTGTCTTCGCCCAAGTGCCTTGCCTAAATTAATTTTGAAACGGTTCAAGTATCGGGAAGTTTTATAACACACGGTTCATGCTTACGCATGAACCCGATTGAATTAAATTAATATCATAGGTAGAAAAAATGAGTACATTAGATTTAGCTAATCACGGTCCAGTGATTCCAGTGATTGTGATTAACCGAGTAGAAGATGCTGTGCCAATGGCAGAAGCACTACTTGAAGGTGGTATCAAGGTGTTAGAAGTAACATTACGTACTTCATGCGCACTCGCAGGTATGGAGCAAATTGCTAAACACGTACCTGATGCAATTTTGGGCTCAGGTACAGTGCGTAATCTTAAAGATGCACAAGCTTCTAAAGATGCTGGCTGTCAGTTTGCAGTAAGCCCAGGCTACACTAGTGAGTTGGGTCAATACGCACGTAAAATCGGCTTGCCGTTGTTGCCAGGCGTTTCTACCGGCTCTGAAATCATGATGGCTAATGCAGATGACTACTACTTCTTAAAACTATTCCCAGCGGTTGCGGTGGGTGGCATTAACCTATTAAAAGGTTTTGCTGGTCCATTCGGTGATGTGAAGTTCTGCCCAACTGGCGGTGTAACAGTTGAAAGCGCGCCACAGTTCTTGGCGTTGCCTAACGTAGTGGTTTGTGGCGGCACATGGTTAACACCAGCCGATGCAGTAGCACGTGGCGATTGGGCGCATATTACTAAATTGGCTAAAGAAGCGAGTGCAATTAAAGCCGCTTAACTGAATGCTGTGAGCTGGTGAATGAGGTTCACTCAAATTTAATATCAGCAAACTATCATCGGGCTTTGTACTAAGTTTTAGTGCAAAGCCCTTTTTTATTGGGAACATAAAGTGTGCAGGTAGATATTAAAAAATATAAATCCATAGTATTTGACTGTGACGGCGTCGTACTTGACTCTAATCTGGTGAAAACCGAAGCCTATTTCCGCACTGCTAAAAGCTTAGGGGCAAGCGATGCGCAAGCGCAGGCATTGGTTGATTACCACGTAAGGCTAGGTGGCATTTCGCGCTATCATAAATTTGACTGGTACTTGCGTGAAGTGCTGCATCAGCCCGCCACAAAGGAGGCGGTGCAGGTGTTGTTAGATGAGTTTGCGCGCGAACTTGAAGTTGTGTTGATGGAGTGTGCAGTTGCAGAGGGGTTGCCTGCGCTGCGTGCCGCCTCACCGCAAGCTAACTGGATGATATTGTCTGGCGGCGATCAGCAGGAGATACGTACCTTATTTGCCAAGCGCGATTTAGCTAAATATTTTGATGGCGGCTTGTTTGGTAGCCCGGATAATAAAGATATGGTACTTGCCCGCGAAAAAGAAAATGGTAATTTGCAATTCCCCGCATTATTTATCGGTGATAGTAAGTATGACTTTGAAGCAGCAACACGTGCGGGCTTGGATTTTGTTTTTCTAAGCGGCTGGACCGAGGTGAAAGACTGGCAAAGTTTTTGCGCACAACATCATATCCTAGCGTTAGAGGCAATCAAGGATATGTGCCAGTAATTCTTTGTTCCCAGCGCCATGCGTGCTGCACTATTGTCTCTAGGCTGGAAAGGTTCGGGCTCCAGCCTAGCTCACGTTGTGCGCGTGTAGCGTCAGCAATCAGGCGTGCAGGGTCACCATCGCGACGTGCGCTATTGATGATGTGGATAGGTTTTCCTGTGACCTTCTGTACGGTGTTAATAACTTCCTGTACTGAAAAGCCTTTACCATTGCCTAGATTAAACTGATTGCTTTGCTGTTGTTTTTCTAAATACTGCAAGGCGAGCAAATGCGCTTTGCATAAATCCACAACGTGAATGTAATCTCGAACACAAGTACCATCGTCCGTATCATAATCCCTGCCAAATACATGTATATCAGGTTTACGTCCTGAGGCAACTTGCAGTAGCAGAGGGATGAGATGTGTTTCAGGATCATGGCGCTCGCCAAGCTGACCTTCTGGATCGGCCCCTGCTGCATTAAAGTAACGCAGGCAGATTGACTTTAATCCAAACGCCAAATCGTAATCGGCTAATACTTGCTCTATGATCCATTTAGACTTGCCGTAAGGGTTCACGGGTTGCTTAGGGTGCAGTTCATCTATAGGTACAGCGTTAGGCTCTCCAAAGATTGCTGCCGTAGATGAAAAAATGAATTTTTTGACATCGTGTTTCAACATCACATTGAGCAGGTTAAGCGTATTGGCGACATTGTTTTGGTAGTAAATGTCAGGCCGCTTAACTGACTCGCCCACTTGAATGTAAGAGGCAAAATGCATCACTGCTTCTGGCTGGTGTTGCTTAAATGCTTGCTCTAAGCTTACCGTGTCGGCCAAGTCGCCTTGTATAAACTCACCACCGAGTATCGCTTCGCGATGGCCACTGGAAAGGTTGTCAAAAGTAACGACTTGATGACCTTCAGCCAGCAGCATTTTTAGCATATGCGAGCCAATATAACCTGCACCACCGACCAACAGTATTTTCATCTTAATTTTCAGTTCTACAGAAACTAGCTAGTCTGTGCGCCATATCTAACATTTGCCAGCCAGCGTTTGCTGCGCCGGAGCATGCTCTTCCAGTTGTATTTTTTTCTTCTGGCCATCTGGCTAATGTCGCTGACTTCATCAGGTGCTTGGTATGCTACTGGCGGCTCTACAAGCAAGGTTTTTACATGATTCTGAAGCTGTTTGGCATAGAAGTCATCGATAGTCATGCTGGCCTGTGGGGCTTCATCGATAATTCTGTCGTATATACTGGCTCTCACCATGTAGGCATGGGTCAGGGTGATGCCTGTTACGGCGACCAAGTTTTTGGTTTTACGCTGACGTAGGCCATATTTCTTTTGATTGCCACCCAAATAGAGCATATCCCAATCAAGGTCGCCTATCTGTTGCATCACATGCTGCATGACCGTATTCGTATAAGGTTCAAATTCGCAGTCATCTTCTAAAATAAGCACATAAGGCCAGTTTTGGGCTTTTGCGTGTTTAATCACCGCTACATGGCTGGATAAGCAGCCCCACATTGCTTTAATTTGATGCTCAGCATTATGCGCTTCATTTTTACGCTGCAATGCGGCCATGATCTTGGCTTTAAAGCTTGCTGGGGGAGGGTTGTCCTGGAGCTTTTCAAATGACACTGCAGAAAACCTTTGTGCATCCACGATGTTCACTTTGTTAAACTGGTCTTGCATACCTTCCCAGCGGTCAGGACGCGAGTCTAGATTAATACAGCAAATGTATTTAAAAAAAGGTAAGTTCATATTCAGCTTCTTGAGGTGGCTTGTTGGGTAGTGCGGCTAATCGCTGTTAGTCGTTATTGCCATGTATCTTGGTATAGATATGGCGTGCAAGCTCAAAATCTTCATGGTAATCAATATCAACGACCATATTGTCAGAAGCAAATAGATAAGGGTTGACGCCTATGTGGTAATTAAAACGATTAACCGTCGTGCGTTTTAAGATAAATAAACTCCATAGCACCGAGTAAAGTTTAGGTAAGTCTTGCGATACCTTATGCCAGTAGCCAAAGCTATAGTTGACTGGGTTGCCCTTTTCGTCAAGTAAGTGGCCTTTAAACGGTTTGACTGCCACTAATGAGTCATAATCATCGCGCACCTTTTTCCACTCTGCTAGTGCTTCTTTAAACTGGTTAAATAGCGGTGATGTGACTTGTATCCACATGATGTCATCATCGCCCGGCAGTGGTTCGGTAAGTGCTTTAACCAAGTCTGGCTGATAGATTTTATTGCCGGTTAAAGACGGGTCTCTCAGCATGAAATGAAAGCCGTATTTCTCGCATAACGGACGCACTTTTTCTTCATCTTCTGAGGACACATAGACATTATCTGCCAATTCAAACTCTAAAATCTGTTTTGCCTTGATATCAAACAAAGAATCGTCATTATAAAAAGGACGAATGTTTTTTAACGGAATACGTGTTGAGCAGGTTTGTAGCGGAATGATAATTTTCATATTGTGTGCTGGTGCAATTTAATAGTTATTTTTGATGATGTACTTTAGCTAGATCTAGTGCTTGCTCTATCGTGATTTTTGGAATAATCTCATGTGGTAGTGTACTATCTTTTGACAGATTATAAACCTCAAATCCAATTGCCAGGCTTGCACGTTTGGCTTGTTCAAAGCAAACGCGTATATATGGCTCATAGTCACGCATAAAGTCAGGTGGCGCATGGTTACCGTCAGCGTAAAAATGTTTTTTACCGGTACCGCCCAAATCCATGCCAATAATAAAATTCTGTTGATATCCTAACGCAGGCGCTAGCTGTGTTGCCCAAGTAGCGACCGTTTTACCCGAAAATAGGCCTTTTTTCAGGTTGGTGCTATAGCCAACTGCCCTGCATAGTTCTGGAAATTTTGCATCTAAAAATATTTCAGCATCGTTTGCAGCTTCTTTCAGCAAATCGGTTTTGCTGATACGAGGCACGCCAAACTTTCTTGAGATGGATTCGATGAGGAAAATATTGCCGTGCTGGAGTAGTTCCGGCTCTCGCTCACATATTCTAGATAAGCCCACGTATGAAAAAAAGCAGTTTGCACCAGATAAGATCGAGTCTCTAACGCATGCCCATTGATTTTCAAATACTCGGCGATCCACAATAATGCAGTGCGTTGGATTTAAGTCAGCATCTTTAAATTTTTTGATAGCACAGTTTAGGCTAATGGTCTCAAAAGCAGCAAGCTGTTTGAGGTTTACCTCGGCTAATGAGGGTCCTGTAGCAACAGTAAAGCATGTACCTGTATATTGATGGCGTAAAGTGTGTGCAAACGCAATGTCAGCAATTGCTTTGCCTTTCCAGATAATGGTGCAGCGGTCTGTACCACGTTTAATGTCAAAGTCAGGGTGGCAGCTATACTGGTGTTTGAATTTTTCACCTAATCGTAAACGACGAAAAATAGATGTGAGCTTGTTCATGGTCTTGAAGGCCTGTTACTGCTTAACATAAAGCATAATCTTCTTTTTTTGATTAACGCCGTAAAACTCTTTTTCTAGTCGATACTGGCTTAATTGCTCACTGATTATCTTTTGTTGCTCATGCGTGTTTTCATCGGCTTCAGCATAAAGCATCAAGTAGTCATAGTGATAGATAGAGCCATTTTTGATTGCATCCAGCGTAAGTTGCCAGTGGTCCGAGTGGCGGCCATTAAAGTTAGCCCCTGCATAAAAAACAGTTTTGTCTGTCACGAAGAATATTCTATCGTTCGTAATATTTTTTTGCTTTACATAAGCAACCGCGTCTTTCTCAAAAGTGTAACCTGCCTTTTTAGGCAAGGTGTTCTTGATATAGGATGCGCTAAAAATAACGATTAAGGCGATGGTAAGCCACCTTTGCCATGGGCGATTAAATGCATTGGTACGCAGTTTGTTAATAAGCGATGCAAGGCAAAACGCAGCAAAAATTAGTGCGATAAATCCTATGGTGACAATATATCGATTGGACAATACAAACACCCTAGCCATGCTGGCGCTGGCGTTGATGATCGTAATCGCACCCACACCGTAAAAAATAATACGTGTGTCGGCTTGCAATGGTAGTCTTGCTGAGTCTTGTTGAGTGCGATGACATGTATTGCGATTGAGCACGTAAAGTGCAATCACTGGCCAGCTGATGATGCTGGCAACTTTTAATAGCAAAATGCTGAGCAGGCCAGCGACTAAAGCCATGAGGCCATAGTCTTCAAAGTAGCCGCCAAGCACATTCCCCATCATCGCCGCTTTGAGGTTAAATGCATGAGAAACATCCGATGCCAGAGATATAACCTCTTTGATGCGGCCAAAATCACTAAGCGTGACTGAAGATGACAGTAGTAGCATCGCCAGCATACATAGCGCCGCTAGTATAGATATACTGTTGATTAATAAGTACTGCCTAAGCTTTTGTTTAAAGCTTAGGTCGTGGCGTAGCCATAAGATGAATGGTAGGCCGATTAGAAAGGTAATGCCTTCAATTCTGAACAGCATGGCAACGATGGTTAATACCTGCCAGAGCAAGGCGTCGCTGATTTTCTGGATACGATAATACTGCACAAAAAATACCAAGCTGGTTAATAAAGCTGCCCAAAAGCCTTGATCACGAAGTAGCATGGGCAACACATCACCAACAATATAAGGTGTGCTTAGTAGCAGAAATACACCGCAAGCGATGGTTAATTTGTTGCCACCAGCCAGTTTAATCAGATAGCTGAAGCTAAAAGTGCTAATCGCAAAAAATACAACATCCAGCACTTGCGCTGAGGTGTGGATACTGAGTCCTGTGATGCTATGCACTGCGCTAATCAATAGCGAGTACAGCGGCCAGTTAAATACTGCAACCCCTTGTTTAAACTCACCGATCGAAAATAACCTGGCAGACTCAAAATAGAGCAAAGAGTCTACGTTGATCCAGCCATGCTGAATGTACAGGATGCGCCAAGCCGTGATGACCGCTAAAAACGACATCAATAAAATGAATTTTTTATCACTTAATTGTTGAATGACCGCTGTAATCTTTTGCATTTTGCTACGCTAAAAATTTAATATCTTGAATAATGGATGGCGGTGTCAGCCGTTTTAAACAGGCAAGATGTGCATCAGGCCCAGTTAACGGGCACACGCGTTTAAAGCAGGGGCTACAGCTTAGCCCCAAATATGCGACTACTGCTTCTGGGTGCATAGGCGGGGTATGGTGCGGGTCGCTTGAGCCATAAATCGCAATCACTTTTTTATCTAGCGCTGCAGCAACGTGCATTAAACCTGAATCGTTGCTGATGACCGTGTCGCAAAGCGACATTAAATCAATGGCGTCACCCAATTTTGTTTTGCCGCCTAAATCCAGGCAGCGGTTGCTTGTAAGCTGATTGATTTCTTGAGTGACAGGCAGATCTTTATCTGAGCCAAACAACCATACCTGCCAGCCGTGGCTTAATGCCGCATTGGCGACCTCTGCATAATATTCGGCTGGCCATCGTTTTGCCTCGCCGTATTCTGCACCCGGGCATAGCCCCAGCACCTTTGTCGTGGGTGCATTCTGTCCTAGTTTAGACAAAGCCTGCAGTGCATTGTTATGGTCAGCGATCAGACGCGGATTAGGAATGCTGGCGTTGTTCTCCATCGGTGCTTGATTTTTATCTGCGCTTAAAGCGACAAATCTATCCACGGTGCGTGGTAGTTTGGCTTTATCTAGTGGACGGATGTCATTGAGTAAACCATAACGGCATTCGCCCAAAAAACCGGTACGCTGTGGAATGCCTGCAGCCAAAGGTAAAATTGCTGACTTTAACGAGTTAACCAGGGTGATCGACTGGGTATAGCCTTGTTCTTTAAGGGATAGGCCAAACTTTACGCGGTCTAGTAACGCTAACTGACCATGCTTGAATGGTAATGCAATGCCACGGTTAATTTCAGGCATGCGCGCGATTAATGGTAGTGTCCATGCTGGCGCGGCTACATCAATAATGGCATTAGGGCGTTGGGTTTTAAGCGTTTGAAATAGGCTGTGTGCAAGCACCATGTCGCCCACCCAGGATGGGCCGAGAATCAAGATTTTTTCAGCTGACATTTTAGTACAGTATTAACTCTCAAGTTTTTTAATGATGTTGCTGGTGCTGCGTCCTGCCACTAAGTCAATTAACGCAATCTCACCGCCCCATGACTCTACTTCTTTGCCGCCCACTACTTGGTCTGCTGTATAGTCACTGCCCTTGGCAATGACAGCGGGTTTCACTGCGTTAATTAAATTCAGGGGTGTGTCTTCATCGAACAAAATAACGGCGTCCACGGACTCCAGCGCCGCAAGTACGCGTGCGCGATCATTTTCATGCACCACTGGGCGGGTTGGTCCCTTCAGTGCGCTGACAGAGCGGTCGGTGTTTAAGCCTAAAATCAGTTTGTCCCCACGTTTTTTTGCCGCTTCTAAATAAGTTACATGGCCAGCATGCAGTAAATCAAAACAACCGTTAGTGAACACGATTTTTTGCGCGGCTTTTTTCCAAGCCTCTACTTTTTGCATGAGGTGAGGCAAGTCACATACTTTATGCGCTTGCTCAGAAGACTGCTCACTGGCTAGCGCCTCAATTAGCTCATCGCGGTTAATCGGTACTGTACCTACTTTGCCAACCACTACACCTGCTGCAATATTGGCAAGCTGCAGTGCCTCTAATGGGCTAAGCTCGTGGATTAAGCCAGCAGCCAGCGTGGCAATCACAGTGTCGCCCGCACCAGATACATCAAACACTTGTTTGGCGGTAGCCGGTAATAAGTGGCTATCTGCATCAATCAGTGAAATGCCTTCTTCGCCGCGTGTCACCACCAAAAACTCTAGGTTTAGCGTGTTCTTAAGCGTTGTGGCTTTCTCAATTAGACTGGCATCATGGATGGATGTACCGCAAGCTTCAGCCGTTTCTTTTTTATTAGGGGTTAGGGCAGTCGCACCTCGGTATTTAGAGTAATCATGGCCTTTAGGGTCAACCAACACGGTGATGCCGTGTGTATGACATTGTGCAATCAACTGCTGGCAAATCTCTGTACTTAGTAGGCCTTTTGCATAGTCAGATAAAATGACTACGGCTGGCTTGCGTGCAATTTCTGCATTGATTGCGTCTAATAGCTGTGCGTTTTCTTCTGCACTAAAGGTTGTGTTGTCTTCCTGATCTAGCCGCATCATTTGCTGATGCCCGCCCAAAATACGCGTTTTAGCTACGGTAGGGCGTTGCTTGGAGCGAATCACATGCTCAACATTAATATTGGTAGCTGTCATTAAGTTAACCAGAATGTCGGCTTCGATATCGGTGCCTACACAGCCAATAACTCGCGTATTGATGCCAAGCTGTGACAAGTTTGCTGCAACATTTGCAGCACCGCCGGCTCTGTCCTGTTGTGATTTGATGAGTACAACGGGTACGGGTGCCTCTGGAGAGATGCGGTTCACTTCGCCCATTAAATAGCGGTCGAGCATGACATCACCAATCACAAGTGCGTGTTCACTGAAGTTGCCAAAATGTTTAACTGTGTCTAGAAGTTTTTGCTGGGTCATGGTGGAAGAGATTATACATCTAAGAATATGATATGCATTTTGTCATGCCGACGAAAATCGGCATTTGATGTGTTAGAGACGAGGATTGAGCGCACTAGTCTCAATCCATCACTTTAAGCAGACTCTAAAATTTCGCAGAGAGAATGCCCGACAAAAATATGCGCTTCTTGGATTCGCGCGGTTACGCTGGATGGAATCACTATATTGTATGTACATAGCTCATTCAGTTTGCCACCTGTGCCGCCGGTTAAGCCTACCGTTGTGGCACCAATCGCATTAGCGGCCTCAATTGCACTTACTACATTTGCACTATTGCCGCTGGTGGTAAGCCCGATTACTAGGTCTTCCGGCCGGCATAATGCTTCAATCTGCCTTGCAAAAATATAGTGGTAGCCATAGTCGTTACCAACAGAGGTGAGGATGGAGGTGTCTGTTGTGAGCGCGATTGCCGGCATACCTTTGCGTTCTTTTTTAAATCTGCCCACAATTTCGGCTGCAATGTGCTGGCTATCGGCGGCGCTACCGCCATTGCCCATCAGTAAAATTTTCCCACCATTTTTAATGGCGTTTTGCATAGCGATACCGACATCGCTGATGAGTGGAAACAGTGGCTCCAGTGCATTAAACATCGCCATATGGGCGGCGTGTTCGTCTTTTAGGTAGTTAACATACTTCATTAGCAGTATTTATCCTCTTGCATTAAGTAGTTCTGTACGTAGTCGCGCACACCATCCTCAAGGCTGTGGAAGGGTTGGGTGTAACCGGTGCTTGCTAACTTATGCATCACTGCCTCGGTAAAGTATTGATATTTACCCTGTAAGTCTTGAGGCATATCCACATAGGTAATGTGTGGCTCACGTTGCATGCCTTGCATGACACTGGTGGCTAAATCTTTAAAGCTTCTAGCATGGCCTGTGCCGATGTTATATATACCATTAGGCACGTCTTTTTTAGATAAGGCCGAAGTCACAAAGTGATTCACTACCGCGGCAGCATCTTTGACATAGACAAAATCGCGCATTTGCATGCCGTCTTCAACCCCAGCCTTAGTACCTTTAAACAGCTTCATAGTACCAGTTGCACTGAATTGGTTAAAGGTATGAAAGGCCACGCTCGCCATGCGCTCTTTATGGTATTCGTTGGGGCCATACACATTAAAAAACTTGAAGCCAGCCCATGACGGTGGTGTGGGTAGGTTTTTACTCACTTGACGCAATGCCCATTGGTCAAAAAAGTGTTTGGAATAGCCGTAACCGTTGAGTGGTCTCAGATTATCTATGCTGGCATCATCATAGCCTAGGTTGCCGTCACCATATGTCGCGGCTGAGCTTGCATAGAAAAACGGCACTTGTTGGCTGGCACACCATGTCCATAAGTTTTGGGAGTACTGGATGTTTGTCTCGACCAATTTATTAAAGTCGCGCTCAGTAGTCGCGCTAATCGCGCCCATGTGAATAACGGCTTCAATGTCGGTGCGGCCTTCTAGCCAAGGCATAAGCTGATCTTTATCAAGATAATGCGCATAATGGCGATGCGCCAGATTTTGCCATTGTTCTTCGTGCGTGATGTGGTCTACGATGACTAAATCATCACGCTGAAGTTTGGTATTTAGATGCCATGCGATGATAGAGCCTATCATGCCAGCGCCGCCAGTAATTACAATCATTGCTCAGTACCTAAATCATTATTACGCCACAAAAATAAGCAGCGTTTTTGAAGTTGTAAAGCGTTCAGTATAACGCTTATTAATTGTTGGCTAAACCTTGAGCCCTTAATTTTGTCATTTCTGCTTCTTTTTTGGCTGTGTCCGCATCCCAATCAGCACTCACCCAGCCGTGTAGGTTTTCCAGTGCGATCGTAGTCATCGCGTGTATCCATGCCTCATTTTCGTTGAGGGCTGGGATATAGTGGTATTCGCCACCACCGTTGCTTTGGAATATATGCTTGCCTTCCATGGCGATTTCTTCCAGTGTTTCTAAGCAGTCACTGGAAAAACCAGGGCAGATAACATCAATACGACTGACCTTGGCTTTGCCTAAAGATTCTAATAAATTGGCTAAGTATGGTTTTAGCCACTCTTGCTTACCGAATCTTGACTGGAATGCGATGGTGTACTCGTCTTGATTAAGGCTCAATGCATTTGCGAGCAGTCGTGCGGTTTTGTGACATTCGCAGTGGTACATGTCGCCTTTGAGTAAATGAAACTTAGGTACGCCATGAAAGCTCATGACTAATTTATTGGGCTTGCCATTGATGCGCCAGTGTTCACGTACACTTTGTGCCAACGCCTCAATGTAAGCGGGGTGGTCATGATAGTGCTTGATGGTGCGGATCGCCGGCATGTTGCGGGTTTTAAGTAGTACACGCCAAACTGCATCTAATGCACTGGCGGTGCTACTCGCTGCGTACTGTGGGTAAAGAGGAAATACCAGTATGCGGTCGCAGTGCTGTGCTTTTAGTTTCTGTATGGCGCTTTCCATAGAAGGGTTGCCGTAGCTCATCCCTAACTCCACGGTAAACGGTGACTGGATTTTTTGTGCTAAAAAGCCGCGTAATAGCAGCGTTTGCTTTTTTGCATGAACTAGCAAAGGTGAGCCCTCACTGGTCCACACGCTTGCGTATTTCTCAGCGGATTTTTTAGGCCTGATGGCCAAAATAATGCAGTTTAAAATAAACCACCAAACTAGGCGCGGAATTTCTACGATACGGCGGTCACTTAAAAACTGACGTAGATAAGGACGCAATGCTTGTGCTGTGGGTGCGTCTGGCGTGCCAAGGTTTGCCAGTAGAATCCCTACTTTCAGTTGGTCGCCGTGCTCGTATTTTGGTTCGGAGTTGTAATATGCCATGTTGCCAGTCTTTTAGTGTAAATGGTTGTGTTAATGCTTTGTATGCGACACGCTAGTTGGATGAAAGTGCATTTGACAGTAGTTTGGCGGTGATGTCTACAATAGGAATCACGCGTTCATATGCCATGCGCGTAGGGCCAATCACGCCTAGTGTACCCACAACCTGCCCATCTGCTTCGTACGGTGCGGTAATCATGCTACATTCGTCTAGGGGTAAGTAACCACTTTCGCCACCGATGAAGATTTGTATACCATCTGCACGTTGGCTGTTGTCCAATAACTGCATCAGGCTAGTGCGGCGTTCAAAAATTTCAAATAATTTGCGTAAGCTTGCAACGTTGGTGGAGAGGTCATCTACTTGTAGTAAATTGCGCTCTCCTGCAATCACCACACCATCCTCATCTCCCTTTTTGCTACTTGCCTCTAGTGCCGCTGACATCAGTTGATTCATATCATTTTGCATCTGCTGGAGCTCTGCATGCAGCTTTTGTTTCACTTCTTCAAACGTATGTCCGGAAAAGTGCGCGTTAAAGTAGTTACCTGCTTGTGTCAGTTCACTGGTGCTGAATGCTTTTTCGGTGAGAATAATGCGGTTTTGTACGTTGCCATCACTGGTAACAATAATGACGAGTATTCTTTTATCGGAAAGCGTTAAAAACTCTAGATGTTTAAATGCAATGCGCTTGTGTTTGGGCGTCATGACTACACCAGCAAACTGGGTGAGTTGCGAGAGCATATCGGCCGCATTGGTAATCAGCTCGCTTGGATTGGGCGATGTTAAGCCACTTTTAAGCTGATGTACGATTTGAGAGTCTAGTGGCTTCACAGTAAGCAGTGAATCTACAAATAAACGATAGCCCTTTTGTGTAGGAATGCGGCCTGCTGAAGTATGGGGGCTTGCGATGAACCCGAGCTGCTCTAAATCGCTCATGACATTGCGAATGGTTGCAGGGCTGACATCTAGGCCTGAGTGTTGCAATAAGGTACGAGACCCAATAGGTTGACCATCACTGATGTAATGCTCAACCAGGGTTTTGAGTAAAATTTGCGCACGTTTGTCTATACTGGAGCTCATGCGCAAATTATCGGTTAGTTAGCCTGATAAGGCAATGTTATCGGGGCGGTGCTGGTGTTTTAGCATCTTTTTTCTTGAAGAACTTGCTTAAGTCTTGCACGAGTTGCAGCATGGCAGGCTGTTTTGTTTGCAATAGGGTTTTACGTTCAGCATGAGGAAGTGCTGTGTCATCCCCTCGGCTAGCCGTCATGAGGGCAAAGCTTTTTGCATTCACAGGCTGGGTGATTTTAACTTCATCATCCACGTAAGTGACTTTATCCCAATCTGAGACATAAGTATGGTTACGTTTTTCGCCAGCCAGCAAGTTGTAGCCGGTCGCGTAATCACTGCTTGGGTTGCTAACACCCAGTAATGGCATGATGGTGGGTACGATATCCATATGACTGGTCATTTGGTCACTCACTAGTGGCGCTGAGTTTGGTTTGTAAATAACGAGTGGCGTGCGTACCTGTTGGTCTACAAAAGTTGAATTATGCCCCCAGAAGCCATGCTCCATAAACTCTTCGCCGTGATCGCCAACTAGGATAACAATGGTGTTATCTAATAGCTGGTGTTGTTTGAGGTAGTCAAAGATACGGCCGTATTGCATATCTAAGTGATGCACAGAGTTGATATAGCGATTTTTAATCGGGACAATGTCGTTACGTAATGCCGTTTTACTTAAGGTCGCGTAATTAAGGTCGTCACGGTATGGCGTTGCAATGACACTTTCAGGCGGGAAGTAATAGCGCGCGTGCGGTGACTCAAAAAACATAAAAGTGAAGAATGGTTTGGTTTTGTCTCTGTTATCAATAAATGACAGCAGACTTGTGACATTGTTACGGTCATTTTCCCAGCCGCTCGCGCCTTTGTTGTTATCGTGCAACTGACTGGTTGGAACGTGTGCAAAAATAGTCTTATCAAATTCTGGGTAAGAAAATTTGGCGCTGGTATAAAAGCTCATTTGGTACTGCTGTTGCTCCAACACATCAATAATCGCAGCACCGCGACGCTCTTCTAAAAAGGGAAACCAATAGTTTCCAGGCATGGCGGTAAACATGCCAAATACGCCCATGCGTGTACCATTGCCGGTGCTATAGTTGCGTGTGAATCTAGCCGCGCCTTTTGCAAACTCCCAGCTGTTAGGCATGATTTTTTCGTTGAGAGTATCTGCGCGCCAGGATTCAGAAGTGAGCCAAATAATATTGTATGGCTTGGCAGGTTGCTTGAATTGGATTGGGTTAAGTGGGTAATTGAGTTTGCCCTTTAGTTTAATCTTGGCTTCGCGCTGCGTGGTAAATCCAAGGCTTTTAAAGAAACCTCTAGCCGATACAGTTTGGTAAAAGGGAATAGCCTGTGCAACTACGTTTAATTGATTTGTGGTGTAACTGTCTAACGCAAAGCCCATATGCACCAGTACTGTGGCAATGAGTGCGGTGGCAGGTAGAAACTTGAATGATAGCTGTGGTGCTGCTTTTTTTACGTACAGACGGTGTGCTAACCATAACATGGCACCTTGCAAGCTGATAAAGCCCAAGGTAATCAATGCAAAGCCTAAATCAGAGGCACTACTGCCACCTAAAGACTCAATACCACCGGGTGTACTGACCAGATTGAAAATGAATCCATTAAAGAACATGCCATAAAGCGAAAATAGCTTAGCGTTAGCATACATCAGCAACGTAGTAATGCCACCCATAATAATCGCCGTGATGTACACGGCGCTGGTGTTTTTACTGCAGAATCTGACCAGCGCGGTAATGGCAATGGCTGGCAACAAGTAATATAAGCCATACAGCAGCCATGTAATGAGCATAAAGCCAAAAGGCAATAAGCCATCCTGAAAAATGCTTGTGACAGGCATTGAGTCAGAAACGAGAAATAGCACTGCAACGTAAGTGAGTAAGAAATATGTTTTCAGTATGTTGGTTTGATTTGAAGCCGTCATATATATTTTGTTATTAGATAATGTTAGATTGGGGTGTATAAGCAAAAAATACGCCAGTACGGTTTTCTTATGGTTTATTTGGCTAACTTATTGTTTACTATGTTTAATTCACTAGTCTTGGCATGTTGCTATGCGGCTAACAGGCTATTATGACGCAAAAAATGTAGGGGTGGATGATATTTATTGCATGCTATGTATTGTTTTCGCTTTGCTAAGATTTCATGACTATGTTTTAATTCTGCCGTGCAGACAAACTTTAAAAAAATAGCGCTTATTGGCAAATATATGAATGTATCGGCTTTACAGTTGATGCAGGCAGATTTAGCTGATTTAGCTCGACATCTATCCGCTAAAAACTACGAGGTGTGGATTGAGGAAAATACCGCACACCATGCTCAGCTTGCCGACTACCAAACACTGGCGATAGGCGAAATCGGTCAGGTTGCCGATCTTGCAATCGTGATGGGCGGCGATGGCACCATGCTCAGCGTTGCTCGTAGCTTAATCGACGCTGATGTTCCTTTGGTGGGCATCAATCGCGGCCGTTTTGGTTTTTTAACCGATTTGCGCGCAGAAGATATGTTGGTTGAGATTGACCGTATCCTTGCGGGAGACTCCATTAAAGAGCCGCGCATGCTGTTATCTACCGATGTAGTGAGAGATAATCAGATTATTTATAGTAGCCATGCCTTGAATGATGTGGTGATTAAAAGTGGCTTGCGCTTGATTGAGCTGGAAATCGAAATCGATGGCAAGTTTGTTTACAAGCAGCGCAGTGATGGCCTGATTGTCAGCACACCAACTGGCGCCACCGCTTATGCCTTGTCTGCAGGCGGCCCGATTTTACACCCTAATTTAGAAGCAATCTCACTGGTGCCAATCTGTCCGCATACGCTGAGTAACCGCCCAATCGCGGTGAATAGTGCAAGCAATATCGTGGTTACCGTGGTGCATTTTGATGAGGCGCAATTAAGCTTTGATGGTCAGTTCCAACTAGGTTTGGAAGTGGGCGATAAAATTGTAGTACGCCGTGCAGAGAAAACAATCTCACTGTTACATCCTGTAGAGTACTGCTACTTTGATATGCTCAGAAATAAACTCAACTGGGGTTGATGACTACTTAGTTTCCATAGACTTGCTGGTGTCATGTCTCTCAGACAAATGTCATGCAATAGCGGTGTGCGATGGACTACAGCAACAGTTGAATGATCTTGTTGTATTCGTGATATATGCGCTGTTCTCAATCTACTGCACTGCTCTAAGCCTTGTCATTTTGATATGGCAATAAAATGGACTAATTGAATTATGCTACAAACACTTTCAATTCGCGATTTCGTCATTGTTGATCAGCTTGACTTGGATTTTCAGTCTGGGTTTACGGTGTTGACGGGCGAAACTGGCGCAGGTAAATCTATTCTGATTGACGCATTGTCTCTGGCCCTGGGCGCGCGTGGCGAAGGCGGTATTACGCGTGCCGGCTGCGATAAAGCCGAGATTAGTGCATGTTTTTCATTGGCCAATAATGTTGAGGCGCTAAGCTGGCTGGCTGAGCAGGAAATTGCACAGGATGAGCCTGAACTGCTGCTGCGTCGTGTTATCTACGCAGATGGTCGCTCACGCGCCTTTATTAATGGCAGCCCAGCAACCATGCAGCAGCTTAAAGATCTGGGCGAGTTTTTGGTAGATATTTATAGTCAGAATGCACATCACTCATTGCTTAAGTCAGCTACACAGCGTCAAGTTTTAGATGAATTTGGCGGCTTATTAGAAGTGGCAAAAAATGTGTCCGAACATTACAAGCGCTGGTATCACTTGCATGGCTTGCGCTTGGAGTTGGAAAAAAATGCTGAAGCCTATGCCGATGAGTTGGCAATATTGCGAGATAACGTACGTGAGCTCTCGGCACTAGCGTTTGATTCGCAAGAGTGGGAAGCGCTACAGCATGAGCATTTGCTGCTGTCAAATGGAGCCAGTTTAATTACCAGCGGAGAAACTTGCTTGGATCTGCTGAGCGAGGGGGAGTTATCTGCGCTGAATTTATTAGCACAAGTGCAGCATCACCTGCAAAACATGCAGACATACGATGCCAGTTTAGCCGAAGTTTCTGAGTCGCTTGATTCTGGCGTAATTCAACTGCAAGAAGCGAGCCGCTCTTTAAATCGCTACATTCAGCGTATGGAGCTGGATCCCGCACGTTTGAGTGAGGTGGATGCAAGAATACAGTCTATACATGCTGCTGCTCGTAAGTACAGGTCGCGGGTAGAGGATTTACCCGCATTGCTTCAGGGTTGGCAGTCGAGAATGGCTGAGCTGTCTAATTTTGCGGACGATGGTGCGCTTGCTGAGCAAGAGCGTTTGGCATTTAGTGAATATACAAAGTTAGCTGAAAGTTTAAGTGCAGGCAGGACTGCCGCTGCTGCGATATTGCATCAAAAGATCACTGCTGAAATGCAGCGCTTATCTTTAAGTGGCGGTCAGTTCTCTGTAGCGTTAACGCCTGTTGCGCCGAGTGTTAACGGGTTGGAGCAAGTTGAGTTTTTGGTGGCCGGACACGCTGGCGTTGCACCACGCGCTTTAAGTAAGGTGGCTTCTGGCGGTGAGTTGTCTCGCATCAGTTTGGCGATTCGCGTCGTTACCGCACAGCAGGGCAGTATTCCAACTATGATTTTTGATGAAGTTGATGTTGGTATTGGTGGTGGCGTAGCGGAAGTCGTGGGTAACTTGCTGAAGCAGCTGGGTGAGCAGCGACAAGTGTTAGTAATTACACACTTGCCGCAGGTGGCTGCACTTGGTAAGCATCATTTGCGGGTAAGTAAGTCGCAAGTGAATGGCCAAACCTTAAGTACTATTGCAGCATTAAGTGCTACCAGTCGTATTGAGGAGGTTGCGCGCATGTTGGGCGGTATAGAACTTACCGAAACGACAAGGCAACATGCGAAAGAAATGTTGTTAGGGTAAGTTTAACTTGCAGGTTGGCTGTAATAAAGGCGTCTTTTTAGTCTTTGCTCTCACAGGGTTGTTTAGTGCAAACGCCGTAAATGGTCAGTGAGTGGTCTTGCATGGTAAAGCCTAATTTTGCCGCAGCGCTTTCTTGCCTTTTTTCGATTTCCGGATCATAAAACTCCTCAACGCGACCACATTTAATACAGACAATGTGATCGTGGTGTCCGCCGCTGTTAAGCTCAAATACTGCTTTGCCACTTTCAAAGTGGTGTCTGATCAATAGTCCGGCTTGCTCAAATTGTGTGAGTACGCGATATACCGTAGCCAAGCCGACATCCTCACCAGCATTAATCATAATCTTGTAGATATCTTCGGCAGATAAGTGTCGGTCTTTGCTGTTTTCAAACAGGTTTAACACCTTAAGTCGTGGTAAGGTGGCTTTTAGCCCGGCATTTTTTAAATCTTTTTGATCTTGCATGATTTTGGAATATTCACAATTAATAAGGTGGATGTTTTGGCTTCAGTCGCTACGTGGTATATTAACGCCAATTCAAATTAAAGTCATGATATGCGTTATTTTTCTACTTTACGTTATCTAGTTGTTTTGCTGGTTTTGCTCTGTTCCGCATGCGGCACGGCAGTTCCCAGCATTAAACCATACAAGCTAGATGTCCAGCAGGGTAATGTGGTCACTTCTAAAATGCTATTACAGCTGCGCCCTGGTATGACCAAATCCCAAGTGCGCTTTATTATGGGCACGCCCCTGATTCAAGATAGTTTCCATGGCAATCGTTGGGACTACGTGTATCAAATGCGTGAGGCTGGCAAAGTAACTGAACAGCGCCGTGTGATTCTAGATTTTGAAAAGGATCTATTGAAAACGGTACGTGGTGACGTGATTCCTGCAGGAACTGCCGCGCCTGAAGATGAGCGTGCAAATACCGGAACCCGCTTGGTTGAGCCTTATAAAAAGCCAGAAGAAAAAAGCTTAATGAATAAGTTGAAGTTCTGGGAAAAAGACGAGGCTACCCCGGCTAAAGAATCTCCTGTAAAAACTGACGTTAAAAAAATACCGGAAACTAAAGTTGTTGAGCCTAAGGCTGATGTTGTCGTTGCTGAGCCACATGCAGCATCAGATGTAGATGCTGCGCCATCTATGCTGGCAGTGCCACTTGAAGTGCCTGCTGCTTCAGCAGTAGATGCTGCCGCCCCAGTTGCCATTGTTGCGCCCGCTGCTGCGGTTACGGAAGTTAGCCCTCCACCAGCGGCGGTTCCGGTTGAGCCTGAGGTGATCAAGGCGCCTGTGGCTGAAGTTGCAGCTCCAGTTGTTATGCCTAGTGACCAGCCGGTGAATGCTACGCTTTATGAATCGGCATCGGGTATGGTGTTTGATCGCAAGCTGCGCTCATTGCCTGAAGAGGTTGAGCCTGAAGCAGTAACTGCTGTTGCTGCGCCGCGTGTCGGTAACAAGGTTGCGCCGATACCTCAAGACTTGCCGCCAGAGAGTGAGCCTAGCTTTTTTGATCGTATGTTAGAAAAGATTGGTTTTTAATCTCTTAAAAGTAATTAGTAGAAATTGATAGGTTTTTGATATGGTGAATCCATTAAAAGTTGTAATTGCTGGTTGTTCAGGCCGTATGGGGCATGCTTTGTTGGAAGGTGTGTTTGCGGACGTTGAGTTGGTGTTGCATAGTGCGCTAGACCGTGCTGATAATATTCATTTAGGCCGTGATGCGGGTGAGCAATTTGGCCGCGTGTCTGGTGTGAAAGTGGTTTCAGATATTGATGTTGCACTCAAGGGTGCTGACGTACTGGTTGACTTTACAAGGCCAGAGGCGAGCATGACTTATTTAGCGGCATGCCAAAAGCATCAGGTGAAAATGATTATTGGCACTACCGGTTTCTCTGTAGAAGAAAAGCAAGCTATTGAAGCTGCTGCAAAGAATATAGCAATTGTATTTGCGCCGAACATGAGTGTTGGTGTGACGTTGCTGATTAATCTGGTTGAGCAGGCAGCCCGCGTGTTAAATGAAGGTTACGATATTGAAGTGGTGGAGATGCATCATCGACATAAAGTGGATGCGCCATCTGGCACCGCTTTGCGCTTGGGTGAGGCTGCAGCGCACGGTTTAGGCCAAGACTTAAAGGATTGTGCAGTCTACGCGCGTGAGGGTGTGACCGGAGAGCGTGAAGCCGGTAAGATCGGTTTTGCAACAATGCGTGGCGGTGATGTGGTGGGTGACCATACCGTGGTGCTTGCTGGTATTGGTGAGCGTGTGGAGCTTACGCATAAAGCGAGCAGTCGAGCTACTTTTGCGCTTGGTGCATTGCGTGCTGCGAAGTATTTGGCAGATAAAACATCTGGCTTGTATGATATGCGAGATGTATTGGGTTTGCGTTAGTCATTGTCAATGGTGCGAGCTCACCGTCACTTCTATATAGTTCTACTCAGCATACTCAGTGCTGTGTTTGTTTGGTCTGCAATAGACCCGGTTGATAGATTAACCTGGGCACTAGAAGTGGCGCCCGTAGTGATTGTGTTGCCTATACTGGTTGTTACTTACCGTTATTTTGTTTTCACTCCGCTAGTGTATGTGCTGATATTAATTCACGCACTCATTTTGATGGTCGGCGGGCATTACACTTATGCCGAAGTGCCTTGGTTTAATTGGTTGCGTGATGCTTATGAGCTATCTCGCAATTATTACGATAGGCTTGGGCACTTTGCGCAGGGATTTGTACCTGCGATGGTGGCGCGTGAAATCTTGTTAAAAAAATCCCCTTTAGTGCCGGGTCGTTGGCTGTTCTTTATTGTGAGTTGTATTTGTCTCAGCATTAGTGCGGTTTATGAGTTTATCGAATGGTGGGTGGCGGCCTATGAGGGCGGCGCTGCAGACGCTTTTTTAGGCACACAAGGCGATATATGGGATACGCAGTGGGATATGTTGATGGCGTTGGTGGGTGCGGTGACTGCGCAAGCATTTTTATCCACATTTCATGATCGGCAGATAATCAATGTGTCACGTTGACATTGATTAGTCGGTTTTTTTTCGCTATAATTCGTTAATTCTGAAACGGGAAGAGTATATACAGCTCCTCCCGTTTTGCACATCTGCCATCTGTTCATGATGGACTAAAGATTAGAAGTTTTTAATGTCGTAAATTTTAATTATCGTAAAACCGAGGAGTTATTGTGTCACAAAACCTGCCCGCCATACTTGTACTAGCAGATGGAACCGTGTTTCGTGGCATGTCAATCGGAGCTTCTGGGCATGCTGTAGCTGAAGTCGTGTTTAACACTTCGATGACAGGCTACCAAGAAATATTGACAGACCCATCTTATACCAAACAAATTGTAACGTTGACTTATCCGCACATCGGCAACTACGGTGTTAATAATGAAGATGTAGAGTCTGGCAAAGTATATGCCAGCGGTTTGGTGATTAGGGATTTGCCGCTAACACATAGTAACTTTAGAAACACCCAATCTTTGTCTGAGTACTTAGTCGCTAACAATGTAGTAGCGATTGCTGATATCGATACACGTAAATTAACAAGAATCTTGCGTGAAAAAGGCGCGCAAACCGGTGTCATCGTTGCTGGTGAAGTTGATGAAGCAACGGCACTGTCATTAGCAACGCATGCAATCGCTGGTTTCCCAGGTTTGGCTGGCATGGATTTAGCCAAAGTGGTGAGTTGTGAAAAACCTTACCAGTTCACAGAAGGTGAGTGGGCGTTGGGCCAAGGTTTTACTCAAGCGCCAAAAGAACAATTTCATGTGGTTGCGTTTGACTACGGTGTAAAACGTAACATTCTGCGTATGCTGGTTTCACGCGGCTGTAAAGTGACTGTGCTGCCTGCACAGGCAACAGCAGAAGAGGCGTTAGCGCTTAATCCAGATGGTGTGTTTTTATCAAACGGCCCAGGTGACCCGGAGCCGTGTGATTATGCAGTTTCTGCAATTAAAACCATTGTAGATAAAGGTATCCCTACTTTTGGTATCTGTTTGGGGCATCAGTTGTTGGCGCTTGCTTCTGGTGCTAAGACGCTTAAAATGAAATTTGGTCATCATGGGGCAAACCATCCTGTGCAAGATGTTGAAACAAAACGTGTTTACATTACCAGCCAAAACCATGGCTTTGCAGCAGATGCCGCTACTTTACCTGCAAATGTCAAAGTGACGCATGTGTCGTTATTTGATGGTAGCTTGCAAGGAATGGCGCGTACAGATAAGCCTGCATTTAGTTTCCAAGGTCACCCAGAGGCGAGCCCTGGTCCAACTGAAATGAGTTATCTGTTCGATAAGTTTATAGACTTAATGCGGGCACAGTAAATGGAATTCATCCGGCTATCTGTTTTTGTTGAAGATGGCTTGGATATGAATCATCACGCAGATTTGCGTGTATAGATGCAAGATAAATTCGTTAAAAAGTAAATCTAATGGCAAAACGTACAGACATAAAATCAATTCTTATCATCGGTGCAGGTCCAATTGTAATTGGCCAGGCTTGTGAGTTCGACTATTCAGGTGCGCAGGCATGTAAAGCGCTGCGTGAAGAGGGTTATCGTGTTATTTTGGTTAACTCTAATCCCGCAACGATTATGACTGACCCGGAAATGGCCGATGCGACCTATATCGAGCCAGTTACTTGGCAAGTGGTTGAAAAGATTATTGAAAAAGAGCGTCCAGATGCCTTGCTGCCTACCATGGGTGGACAGACTGCATTAAATTGCGCTTTAGATCTAGATAAGCACGGTGTACTTGCCAAATTTAACGTTGAGTTAATTGGTGCGTCAAAAGAAGCGATTGATAAAGCAGAGGATCGCCAAAAATTTAAAGAAGCCATGACCAAAATCGGTTTGGGTTCAGCACGCTCTGCCATTGCACATAGCATGGAAGAAGCCTTGCAGGTGCAAGCTAGCATTGGTTACCCAGCGATTATTCGTCCATCATTTACCATGGGCGGTAGCGGTGGCGGTATTGCTTATAATCGTGAAGAGTTCATCACTATTTGTGAGCGTGGTTTAGATGCATCACCGACTAATGAATTGTTGATTGAAGAATCGCTACTCGGCTGGAAAGAGTACGAGATGGAAGTGGTGCGTGACTCAGCTGATAACTGCATCATTATCTGTTCAATTGAAAACTTAGACCCGATGGGCGTGCATACCGGTGACTCTATCACTGTGGCGCCAGCACAAACGCTGACCGATAAAGAATACCAAATTATGCGTAACGCCTCATTGGCGGTACTGCGTGAAATCGGTGTTGATACTGGTGGTTCAAACGTACAGTTTGCAATTAACCCAGATGATGGCCGTATGATTGTGATTGAGATGAATCCGCGCGTATCACGTTCATCTGCGCTGGCTTCAAAAGCGACAGGTTTCCCGATTGCTAAGGTAGCCGCTAAATTGGCGGTAGGCTTTACATTAGATGAGCTACGTAACGAAATTACCGGTGGTGCAACACCAGCATCATTTGAGCCAAGTATTGATTACGTTGTGACCAAGATTCCTCGCTTTGCCTTCGAGAAGTTCCCGCAGGCGGACTCTCGTTTAACTACGCAAATGAAATCTGTTGGTGAGGTGATGGCGATTGGCCGCACATTCCAAGAGTCATTCCAAAAAGCATTGCGTGGCCTTGAAGTCGGCGTAGACGGTTTGGACGAAAAAACCACAGATCTAGACACCATCACCAAAGAAATTGGTGTGCCGGGCCCTGAGCGTATTTGGTACGTAGGTGATGCATTCAGAATGGGCTTGAGTGTTGATGAAGTATTTAATATTTCCAAAATCGACCCATGGTTCTTAGTGCAGTTAAAAGATATTATCGACCGTGAGCAGGCGTTAAAAGGCAAGCATATTGCAGATTTAGATAAAGCCGCCTTGTTGCAACTAAAACGTCGTGGTTTTTCTGACAGACGTCTGGCTAAACTGCTAGATACTGATCAGCACGCTGTGCGTGCTTATCGTCAGGCGCTAAGCGTACGCCCTGTGTACAAGCGTGTAGATACTTGTGCTGCGGAGTTTTCAACTAATACTGCCTATATGTACTCAACTTATGAAGAAGAGTGCGAGGCAGCGCCAACCAACAAAAAGAAAATCATGGTATTGGGTGGCGGGCCGAATCGTATTGGCCAAGGTATTGAGTTTGATTACTGCTGTGTGCACGCTGCGTTTGCAATGCGTGAAGATGGTTACGAAACCATTATGGTGAACTGTAACCCTGAAACAGTTTCTACCGATTACGATACATCAGATCGTTTGTATTTTGAACCGGTAACGCTGGAAGATGTATTGGAAATCGTTGCATTGGAAAAACCAGTAGGGGTGATTGTGCAATACGGTGGCCAAACGCCGCTTAAATTAGCGCGTGATTTAGAAAAAGCCGGTGTGCCAATTATCGGCACGACACCAGACGCGATTGACAAAGCAGAAGACCGCGAACGTTTCCAGAAAATGTTGCAAGAGCTAGGCTTGAAACAACCACCAAACCGCACTGCAAGAACGCCGGAAGAGGCTATTCGCTTGGCATTGGAAATTGGTTACCCATTAGTGGTACGTCCTAGTTATGTATTGGGCGGTCGTGCGATGGAAATCGTACAAGAGCAAAGCCAGCTTGAGCGCTATATGCGTGAAGCTGTTAAAGTTTCTAATGAATCACCAGTATTGCTGGACCGTTTCTTGAATGATGCGCTGGAAGTCGATGTAGACGCATTATCTGATGGTGAAGAAGTCATTATTGGCGGCATCATGGAGCACGTTGAACAGGCTGGTGTACACTCTGGTGACTCAGCATGTTCACTGCCGCCATATAGCTTATCGACTGCACTACAAGATGAGTTGCGCGTACAAACCAAACAAATGGCAAAAGCCTTGGGTGTGGTTGGTTTAATGAATGTACAGTTTGCGATTCAGGGCGAAACTGTTTATGTGTTGGAGGTGAATCCACGTGCATCACGTACTGTGCCTTTCGTGTCTAAAGCTTGCGGTTTGCAGCTAGCTAAAGTTGCTGCACGCTGTATGGCGGGACAAACGCTTGCATCACAAAATGTAACGCGCGAAATCATTCCGCCGTTCTACTCAGTAAAAGAAGCGGTATTCCCATTTATCAAGTTCCCAGGTGTGGATACCATTTTAGGTCCTGAAATGAAATCAACTGGTGAGGTGATGGGCGTAGGTAGTACTTTTGCAGAGGCGTTCTTAAAATCACAACTAGGTGCTTCTACCAAGCTGCCTGCAGGTGGCCGTGCTTTTATTAGTGTACGTAAAGAAGACTATTTGAAAGTAGTGGAAATCGGGCAGCAACTGCATCAACTTGGGTTCGAGTTGGTTGCAACTAAAGGCACTGCAGCAGCATTAACTGAGCATGGCTTGAAAGTACAGGCTGTGAATAAAGTGGCTGAAGGCCGTCCGCATATCGTTGATATGATTAAAAATGATGACATTAGCTTTATTGTGAATGTGACTGAAGATAAGCGTGCGGTGGCAGACTCCTACGAGATTCGCCGCTCAGCATTGCAAAATAAAGTGACTTACTACACAACCATTGCAGGTGCTAAAGCTGCATGTATTGGTATGGCGCATATGCAAGAGATTCAAGTAGAGTCACTGCAGAACTTGCATAAACAATTAAGCTAAAATAAACTAAAGCTAGTTTACTTAATATTAATTTTACTTCCGAAACCACGCTCGTGTGAGTGTGGTTTCTTTTTTATTTGAGGGTGTAGTATGGCATTGAGTCAATTTCCAGTAACTGTTCGTGGTGCAGAATTGTTAAAAGAGGAATTACAGCGTTTGCGTGGTGTTGATCGTCCTAATATTATTCAGGCAATTGCTGAAGCGCGTGCGCAAGGTGATTTATCTGAAAATGCCGAGTACGAATCAGCAAAAGAGCGTCAAAGTTTTATTGAAGGCCGCATTGCTGAGCTAGAGGCCAAACTGTCGAACTTGCAAATTATTGACCCGCAAACATTAAATGCAGAAGGTCGTGTGGTATTTGGTGCCACTGTGAATATTGAGGATTTGGATTCTGGTGACAATAAAACCTATCAGATCGTGGGTGAAGATGAAGCCGATATTAAAAATGGCAAGATTTCTGTAAGCTCACCAATTGCGCGTGGCTTGATTGGTAAGTCTGCTGGCGATATTGCTGAAGTTTCAGCACCAGGTGGCGTTAAAGAGTATGAAGTGCTTGATGTGCTGTATATCTAATTAAGGTGATGACAATGGCTTCCCGACTATCTTTGATTTTGATTGCGTTGTGGGCCGGTGCATTGTGGAGCACTGGGGTAAGTGCGTATGTACTGTTTGATGCGTTACAAGATAAGCAGTTAGCGGGTAGCCTTGCCGGTAAGCTATTTAACGTAGTGACTTACATTGGCTTTGCCAGTGCATTTTATCTATTGATTCATCGTTTAGCGCAGTTTGGTACTGCAGCCTTAAAGCAAGCGTTCTTTTGGGCTGTTTTTGTCATGCTGCTATTAGTGTTGGCTGGTCATTTTGGCATTCAGCCAATTTTAGAAGGGTTGAAGTCACAAGCCTTTCCTGCTGATGTGATGCAAAGTGTATTTGCAGACAGGTTTAGAAACTGGCATGGGGTTGCCAGTTTAGCTTATGTGTTTGAATGCGCGCTCGCAGTGGTAATGGTGCTAAAAGCGCGTTAGTTTTAAATCACCAAGTAAATATTAATAATTCGGCCTGGTGGTTAAACGCAGGCCGAATGTTTTTTAAAGTTTAGGAATGATTACCTTGGCACTTTCTTTTACGGTGCTGCTCGCTCTGTAAAACACCAATTGTTTTCCAATGTGATGTACTGCAATAGCATTAGTAAGTTTGCAGATTTCTTCAAACATGGCTTTGCGTGCCACGCGGTTATCACCTGCTACCTGTACTTTAATGAGTTCATGGACGTTTAAGTTAAGCTCGATTTCTTTAACTACATTTTCCGTTAAACCATTGTTGCCTATCATGACAACTGGGTTTAAGCTATGAGCAAGGCCTCGTAGGTGTGCGATTTGTTTAGTACTTAGTTTCATATTTTTTAACAGAATTAATTAGTTAACTATTTTAACACGAAGCAATGTTTATTTGATGGCAAAGTATCAACGATGAAACCTACACGTACTAGTAAAGCTTGGATGCAAGAGCATTTAAACGACCCTTATGTAAAACTCGCACAAAAAGATGGTTATCGTGCGCGTGCCGCATATAAGTTAATGGAAATTGACGATAAAGATAAGCTCATCAAGCCCGGCATGACTGTCGTCGACTTAGGCTCGGCACCAGGTAGTTGGTCGCAAGTGGCGGTGCAACGTTTAAAAGGCCAAGGTAAAGTCATTGCACTTGATATTTTAGAGATGGCGCCTATTGGAGGAGTCACTTTTCTACAAGGCGACTTTCGTGAAGATTCAGTACTTAAGTTACTGGAACAAACATTAAATAATGTGCAAGTAGACCTTGTAATTGCAGATATGGCCCCCAATATCAGTGGAGTAAAAGATGTTGACCAAGCCGGTGCTGCTTATTTAACAGAGCTAGCGCTGGATTTTAGTAAAGAATGGTTGAAACCAAGTGGAAACTTTCTGGTCAAGGTATTTATCGGAGCTGGCTTCGAGGAGATCTTGCAAAATATGCGTCAGATGTTTGATAAAGTAGTGACGCGTAAGCCTAAGGCGTCACGCGATAGAAGCAGTGAAGTTTATTTGCTAGGAATAGGTCGTAAACCTTAAAAAATTGGGTTAAACTGCTTTCGTAAGATCTAAAATGCTTAAGAAACTTTAAGCGTGATTGTTGTTGATAAAGGAAAAGATTTTGAACAACGTGTTTAAGAATGTCGCTATTTGGATAGCAATCGGCATGATACTTGTGGCGGTATTTAACTTGTCCGGCGTTAAGGGTAATGCGGACAACCAAATCGTATATTCGCAATTTATTCAAGATGTTAAGGGCGGTCGTATTGCCAAGGTGCAGATTGATGGTCGAGTGCTGCATGGTACAACTCAAGATGGTAAGAAGTTTAATACGTATGCACCTTCTGACCCATGGTTAGTGTCTGATTTACTTAAATATAACGTAGCTGTAGAGTCAAAACCAGAAGAAGAGCAATCATTGCTCATGAGTATCTTTGTCTCATGGTTCCCCATGATTTTATTGATCGGTGTGTGGATTTTCTTTATGCGTCAGATGCAAGGTGGCGGTAAAGGTGGCGGTCCATTCTCATTTGGTAAAAGTAAGGCGCGTCAGTTAGACGAAGGTAACAACCATACTACTTTTGCTGATGTGGCCGGTTGCGACGAAGCTAAAGAAGAAGTCTCTGAATTAGTAGAATTTTTGCGTGACCCATCTAAGTTCCAGAAATTGGGTGGACGTATTCCACGTGGTGTATTAATGGTGGGCCCGCCAGGCACAGGTAAAACTTTGTTGGCACGTGCAATCGCTGGTGAGGCTAAGGTTCCGTTTTTTACAATTTCAGGTTCTGACTTTGTAGAGATGTTTGTGGGGGTTGGTGCATCACGTGTACGCGATATGTTTGAAAACGCTAAAAAGAATGCACCTTGCATTATTTTTATCGATGAAATTGACGCGGTGGGTCGTAGCCGTGGTGCTGGTACTGGCGGCGGTAACGATGAGCGCGAACAAACACTTAACCAGATGTTAGTGGAGATGGATGGCTTTGAAGCTAACTCAGGTGTGATTGTGATTGCGGCGACTAACCGTGCAGATGTGTTAGATAAAGCGTTGTTACGTCCAGGTCGTTTCGATCGACAAGTGATGGTAGGTTTGCCTGATATTAAAGGTCGCGAGCAGATTTTATTAGTGCATATGCGTAAAGTGCCGATTGACCCGGATGTAAAAGCGGATATCTTGGCACGTGGTACGCCAGGTTTCAGTGGTGCAGATTTAGCAAACCTGGTGAACGAGTCGGCATTGTTTGCAGCACGCCGTAACAAGCGCACTGTGGATATGCAGGATTTTGAAGATGCTAAAGATAAGATTTTCATGGGTCCTGAGCGTAAATCCATGGTGATGCGTGAAGATGAGCGTCGTAATACTGCATACCATGAATCTGGCCATGCCGTAGTTGCGAAGTTGCTACCAAAAGCGGACCCTGTGCATAAAGTAACGATTATGCCGCGTGGCTGGGCATTAGGCTTAACCTGGCAGTTGCCTGAGTTTGATCGCATCAGTAACTACAAAGACAAGATGCTGGAAGAGATTTCTATTTTGTTCGGTGGCCGTATTGCGGAAGAAATCTTTATGCATCAGATGTCAACCGGTGCATCAAATGACTTTGAACGTGCGACAAAATTAGCGCGTGACATGGTGACACGTTATGGTATGAGTGATGCTATGGGTACGATGGTGTACACCGGTAATGAGCAGGACTCTTTCTTTGGCAGCATGAGCTCTAAAACGGTTTCGGAAGCAACCCAGCAAAAAGTAGATGCTGAAATTCGTCGCATTTTAGATGAGCAATATGCGATCGCTCGCCGTTTGCTGGAAAATAACCGCGACAAAGTTGAGGCAATGACAGCTGCTTTACTTGAGTACGAAACCATTGATGCTGAGCAGATTAATGACATCATGGCTGGTAAGCCTGTGCGTGAGCCTAAGCCTAGACAGGCGCAGGTGCCGCCAGCGTCTGGCTCATCAAGCTCAGGCTCAAGCCCAGCAGCAACGGGTGAGCCGCAGCACTCTGCCAATACTTAACTTGATTAGGTTGTTTTATTTTAAAAAGGCTAGCGCGAACTAGCCTTTTTTATTGCCAAAAATCATGCACGACCACAGGTGTTTTGATGAGTGCGCATGCGCAACCTTAAGAGAGGACTTTACTTCCTAACGACTTTTAGTCGGATTTAGTATAATTAACATATGCAAACTCAATATCAATTTAATTGCGGTAAATATCAACTTAACTTAAGTCGCCCCCATGTCATGGGTATCGTTAATGTGACGCCTGATTCATTTTCTGATGGTGGCAAGTACACTAGCACTGATTTAGCAGTAGCGCATGGCTTAGAACTGATTGCTCAAGGTGCCGATATTTTAGACATCGGTGGCGAGTCCACTAGACCCGGTGCTGAGCCTGTGAGTCTAGATGAAGAGTTAAGACGCGTGATCCCTGTGATTGAGGCTTTAAGTGCTGTGTCCACAGTGCCGCTTTCTATCGATACCTATAAGCCTGAAGTCATGCGCCAAGCGATTTTTGCAGGTGTCGATATTGTGAATGATATACGTGCGTTGCAAGAAAAGCACGCCGTTGAAATTGTTGCGAATAGCAATGCTGGTGTTTGTTTGATGCATATGCAGGGCATGCCGCAAACGATGCAGCTTGCACCTAGTTATCAAGATGTAGTCGCCGAAGTAAAGCAGTTTTTAATCGAGCGTATGCAAGTCGTAATGTCGGCTGGTATTGCAAAAGAACGCATCGTATTAGACCCCGGCTTTGGTTTTGGTAAAACAACAGCGCATAATATTGCGTTAATACAGCATTTGGGTGAGATTGGTGAACTTGGGCCTTTATTGGTTGGTTTATCTCGCAAATCTGTATTGGGTAAGATTGCTGGGGGTGATGAACAGCAGCGCTTGCACGCAGGATTGGCGGCATCGGTTATATCAGCCATGAAGGGTGCAAAAATTGTGCGTGTGCATGACGTTAAAGCTACGGTAGATGCGCTAAAGGTCGTGACCGCTGTACTGCCCGCCTAACTTGCTACTGGGCGAGTTATCAGCCAACATAAAATTGTAATTCAACGCTTGAAAGAAATATGAATGAGTAAAAAATACTTTGGTACAGATGGAATTCGCGGACGCGTAGGGGATGCACCAATTACCCCTGAGTTTGTAATGCGTTTAGGTTATGCGGCAGGGCGAGTGCTGACCAGTATTGATAGTCACTTAGCGAAAGGCGCACACCCAGCGGTATTGATTGGTAAAGATACACGTATTTCTGGCTATATGTTAGAAGCGGCGTTAGAAGCTGGCTTGTCAGCTGCGGGGGTGGATGTTTTGCTGACAGGCCCGATGCCAACACCTGCAGTTGCTTATTTGACGCGTGCATTGCGGGCACAGGCAGGTATTGTGATTTCTGCGTCTCATAACCCTTATTATGATAACGGCATTAAATTCTTCTCCAGCTTAGGCACTAAATTGCCAGATGAAGTTGAACATGCGATTGAAGCTGCACTTGATGAGCCGATGCAGGTAATGGAGTCTGCAAAGTTAGGTAAAGCGCGCCGTATTGATGATGCAGCAGGGCGTTATGTTGAGTTCTGTAAAAGTACTTTCCCTAATCATTTAGATTTGCGTGGGTTGAAAATTGTGTTGGATTGCGCACACGGTGCCACCTATCATGTAGCGCCACCAGTGTTTCATGAGTTAGGCGCTGAGATTGTGGTGATTGGTAACCATCCGGATGGTTTAAACATCAATGAACAAGTTGGCTCTACACATCCGCAAGCATTACAAAAAGCGGTGGTGGAGCATCAGGCAGATTTAGGCATCGCTTTCGATGGGGATGGCGACCGTGTGATGATGGTTGATCATACCGGCCGATTGCTAGACGGTGACCAACTGCTTTATATTATCGCAGCTGCCCGTCAGCAGACGGGTGTTTTACACGGCGGTGTCGCGGGGACACTGATGACCAATTTAGCGTTAGAACATAAGCTTGCTGCGATGAATATTCCTTTTGCTCGTGCCAAGGTAGGTGATCGCTATGTGCTGGAGTTATTGAATCAAAATAATTGGCAATTGGGCGGAGAAAACTCTGGTCATATTTTAACGCTGGACAAGCATAGTAGTGGTGATGGCATTATTGCTGCTTTGCAAGTGTTGCATGCAGTGATACAGACTGGTAAAACTTTAAGTGAGCTAGGAGCGGACTTAACACTTTACCCGCAGGTGTTAATTAACGTCACCACCAAGCATAAGATTGATTTGAGCAATACCTTGATTCAGGCAGCGGTTGCAACGGCTGAAGCCGAGCTTAAAGACTCGGGACGTGTGTTGCTGAGAGCCTCTGGTACTGAGCCAAAAATCCGTGTGATGGTTGAAGGTGAAAATCAATCACAGGTCACCGCGTTAGCACAAAACATTGCAGATGTAGTCAAGCAGGTTGCATCTTAGTAGCACTTAAAAGTTAGGGTAATGTGGTGTAGCACTGCATTACCCTACTAAAGACATTTGCAGCAACTCGGATTGCCTGCATGTTTCAATAAATTTGCTGCGTTGAACACTCAATTGCCTAGCGTGTTCAATTCAACAAAGCTTCATCTCTTTTTCATCAATTGTTCACATTGCAGTGACAAGCTAGCTCCACTTTAAGTAAATATTGGAGGTGGATGATGACATCTAGAACACGTTTATATTTGCACCGTATGCATCAGTTTGATAGCAATGTTTGCGTTGCGGTGAACCACACCAGCCGCTATCGCTTGGTACGTGATAGCTTTAGGTTAGCGAGTAGGCTGGGTGATGGCGTATTTTGGTATGTGCTAATGGCTACGGTGCTGCTAGTGAATGGCAGTGATGGTATGTTGCCGGTATTACATATGGGGTTAGCTGGACTGTCTGGTACTTTGTTTTATAAATGGTTAAAAGGTAAAACCCTGCGACCACGCCCTTACGAAGTGAGGCAAGATATATGGTTAACAGGTAAACCTCTCGATAAATTTAGCTTTCCGTCTGGACACACTTTGCATGCAGTGGTGTTTAGCATGGTAGCTTTGAGTTATTACCCGCAGCTGGCGTTTGTACTCGTGCCGTTTACCGTGATGGTAGCGCTGTCGCGTGTGGTACTGGGTTTGCACTACCCAAGTGATGTGCTGGCAGGTGCGCTGATTGGTGCGTCGATAGCAGCTTTGTCTTTTTTAATTGTATAAATAACGATGGAGCGGTGTTAGGCATACGTTATGCTAACTCACTGACTCTAAATCTTTAGCTGTGCAGTCATTAGTGTTTGGGGTGGGTGAAATACTGCACAGGCTGTGGGTGCATGTGCTGCAAATGGTTTAGGCACTGTTCACGCCATTGTTCTAGTTGCTCCATACTGATATTCTTTAATTCAGCATCAAATACGGGTTGATTCCCGTCCAATACTTTACCGATATCCGCTAGCGCAAGTTGCGTTTTTGAGATGTAATACACAAAGTTCTGGCCTAGGCCACGATCAAGCACACGTGCAAATCTGTGAATCAGCTGCGGTATTCTCATCCGTCTTAATAGGGCGTCTCCCAATGCTAGGCGTTTAATCGCAGCGCTCGTGATGTCTTCAGCACAATTAAAATGAGTACTGACGAATCGGGTGATAGCAAAGTGATGTTCGCTCAACAGCTGATGTGGCGAGGTTTTAATGAGTGGCATTAGATAAGCATCCATTGCCCACTCTGAAGTGATATGGGTAAACATTGTGCTTTTAAACCACATGGCCTCATGCGCAGGCACGAAATGATGATGCGCAATCACATCAATATATAAGTGGCTAGCGTAACCAATAGCAATCGCCATTTCCTCATCAGACTTTGCTACATCAAGTAGCTGATGTGCACTTTTCCATGCGTGGGTATTGTTAAACGGTTGGCTCACTAGCGCCAGATCAGGAATGCATGCACCAGCCATCACTAAGTCTGGAAACTTCTTAATCGCAGTTTGTAGCTTAGGGTCTAGTAACGGCATAGCCCATAACAGTGATTGTGCAAAGTAGAGGTGAGTCATCAGCCCCCACGCATTTGCATCAGCTGAGTATATGCAGCATGGCAACCACCAGTAATACTGTTTGATTATCTTAGGTACTTGCATGCGAGCCACTGTGCCAGTGTGATATTAAATAAAAATGACAATACGATGATGTTTTATGGAAAAAGCTTACCGTCAGTGCCGATAGTGACTTGAGTTGTTGTGTTGGTGTTATGAGGTTTTTCTTTCATTAAACTGTCATATAGCGTGTTTATATTGTTAATAACGGATTGAATTTATTAACAGATGGGTGAACAGCGCGCATGAAAATACTATTTATATCTGATGTATATTTCCCACGTATTAATGGCGTTTCAACTTCGATTAGAACTTTTGTCGAGCAGATGCAAGGCTTAGGGCATGAAGTGCATTTAATTGCACCAGATTATGGTGTCGCTACCGAAGACGAGTCATGGATTAAGCGTATTCCGGCGCGTAGCATTTATTTTGACCCAGAAGATAAACTCATGAAGTATGGAGAGGTGCTGCAGCGCTTGCCGGATCTACGCCGAGAAGGGTATGACTTAGTACATATCCACACCCCGTTTGTTGCACATTATGTAGGGTTGAAATTGGCGCGCGAGTTAAATGTCCCTTGTGTAGAAACTTACCATACGTTTTTTGAAGATTACTTACATCATTATTTACCGTGGATTCCTAAGCCAATGGCGCGTGGTGTTGCCAGAATGATCTCCAAACGCCAATGCAATGCCGTTGATGGCATCGTGGCACCATCACAGCCCATGCTGGATGTTTTGCGCGGATACGGCGTTAATGTGAATGCAGAAGTGGTGCCTACTGGTTTGCAAATGCAGAGCTTTAAAGGCGCTGATGGTAAAGCGTTCAGACAAAAGTATGAGATACCTTTAGAGCGCCCAATGCTACTGTATGTGGGCCGTGTTGCATTTGAGAAGAATATTGCCTTCTTACTGGAAATGCTAAAAGTATTGGTGCAAGATGTGCCGGATGTGCTGCTGGTGATCACTGGCGAAGGTCCTGCTGAAGCCAGCCTGCATCGCTTAACTCAGGCGTTGGGGCTTGCACATAATGTACAGTTTATTGGATATCTTGATCGTGAGCTGGAACTTAATGCCTGCTATCAGGCAGCTGATGTGTTTGTGTTCGCCTCAAAAAGTGAAACACAGGGTTTGGTGTTGCTCGAGGCGATGGCACAAGGCACACCAGTGGTTGCGATAGCCGAGCTTGGTACAGCTTCAATATTGGTAGATGGGCAAGGTGCCTTGATTGCACCAGATCATGTTGATGGGTTTTCTGACAAGGTTAAACATTTGTTAATGTACCCAGAAGAGCGCTTTGAACTTGGGCTGCGGGCTAGGTCTTACGTGCTTGCTAAATGGACGGCATCTATACAGGCTGAGCGCATGGTGCAATTTTATGCGGCGTTAATTAATGCGCGGCCAGCTGTTAATGGCGCGTATGTGTCAATTGCCTGATTGCTACGGTACCCATTGTGGCGGAACTGGCTACAGCTATGTGTGGAAATATGCGTTATTTTCTATCAAGAATTGATGAAAGCGGATGCTAAGAACGCAATCTCTTTTATACTGTTAAGCAATACAGTTAATAAAGTCATTGCTTAATTATGGAAATAGAATCTAACGTAACCCCCAAGACCATCTATCTAAAAGACTATACGCCTGCACCTTATCGGGTGGGGCATGTAAACCTCTCATTTACATTGTTTGAAGATAAAACAATTGTGAAATCAGAAGTGCAATATATTAAAACAGCAGACGCTACTTCAGGCGACCTGGTGTTAAACGGGCAAGACCAAGTCGTGACTGCCGTAGAGATGGATGGTATTCGCTTTGATGGCTATACCATTACTGCGCATGAAATGACCATCAAGGATGCCGGTGAAAAATTCACTCTGACCATTACCTCAGAGATTGATCCTGCATCCAACACCGCGCTAGAGGGTTTGTATAAGTCCCAAGGCAGTTATTGCACCCAATGTGAGGCAGAAGGCTTCCGTCGTATTACTTACTTCCAAGACAGGCCAGACGTGTTGAGTACCTTCTCAGTACGTATTGAGGCAGATAAACACAAGTACCCTGTGCTCCTATCTAACGGCAATCTAGTAGATACTGGTGATCTTGCTCATGGGCGTCATTTTACCGCCTGGAATGACCCATTTCCTAAGCCTTGTTACCTGTTTGCACTGGTGGCTGGTAATTTGGTTCGCATAGAAGACTCGTTCCAAACCATGTCTGGACGTCAGGTAGCTTTGCATATTTACGTGCGTGCCGGTGATGAGCAGCAGTGCGATCATGCCATGCAGTCACTTAAAAAAGCCATGAAGTGGGATGAAGAAAAATACGGCCGTGAATATCAACTCGATTTGTTTAATATTGTCGCTGTGAGTGATTTTAATATGGGGGCGATGGAAAACACATCACTCAATATTTTTAACACGAAGTTAGTACTAGCTCACCAGGAAACTGCGACTGATACGGACTTTGACAGTGTTGAGGCTGTTATCGGCCATGAGTACTTCCATAACTGGACAGGCAATCGTGTTACCTGCCGCGATTGGTTTCAACTATCGCTTAAAGAAGGCTTAACCGTATTCAGGGACCAAGAGTTTAGCGCAGATATGAGCTCGCGCGCGGTGAAGCGGATTGATGATGTGGATCAGTTGCGACGTCTGCAGTTCTCAGAAGATGCGAGTCCTTTAGCACATGCCGTGCAGCCTGATAACTTTATCGAGATCAGTAACTTCTATACTACGACTGTGTATGAAAAAGGCGCCGAGCTAATTCGTATGCAGCATACTTTGCTGGGCCAAGAAACTTATCGTAAAGCAGCTGACTTATATTTTGAGCGTTACGACGGGCATGCCGTTACTTGCAATGATTTTGTACAGTGCATGGCAGATGCCTCTGGGCGGGATATGTCACAATTTTTCTTGTGGTATAAACAGGCAGGGACTCCTACATTAAAAGCTTCTGGTCAATATAATGCAGCGCAACAGCAATACACTTTAAGCTTAACGCAATCGCAACCTGATACCGCTGGCCAAGCCGATAAAAAACCGTTGCATATCCCGGTTGCGGTCGGGCTGCTAGATGCGTTGGGTAATGAAACACATGCAACCCAGATACTTGAAATGACCGCGCGTGAACAAAGCTTCACTTTTGATCATGTGCCGTCACGCCCGGTGCCTTCTATCTTGCGTGGTTTTTCTGCACCTGTAAAACTAACAACAGACTTGAGTGATGATGATCTGCGTCTACTGCAGTTGAAGGACACAGATGGCTTCAATAAATGGGAGTCTGGCCAGACCCTTGCACTACGCAATATTGAGCGAGTGATGGCTGACGCCACCGCTGATATCTCGCAATTTGTGGATGATTTTGGCATCATCATTGAACAAGCGATCGCGGGCGTAGGCGATAAAGCGCTGTTAGCAAGAGCGCTCACCTTGCCGACAATCGCAGTGATTGCACAAACCCAAACCGTGATCGACCCGGCAGCGATAGATCAAGCGCGTACGCATATTCTTAAAAGTATTAAACGTGCACATAAAGATGCCTTAGCACGCTTATATGATGATAATGCAAACACGGGTACGTTCTCAGTGTCACCAGCAGCCATGGGGCGTAGGGCATTGCAAAATGTTGCGCTTGAACTACTTACAGTGACCAATGGTAAGGGCTGTGCCGCTAGAGCCAAAGCGCACTATGATGGCGCTAATAATATGACTGACCGTGTTGCGGCGCTGGCTTGCTTGTCAGACAGCACGCAGCCTGAACGTGAGTTAGTGTTTGCTGACTTCTATGAGCGTTTTAAAGCGTATCAGTTAGTGGTCGATAAATGGTTTACGTTACAAGCGATGGCGAATAGGCCAGCTATTTTTGATGACTTTGCAAAACTGCGTCAGCATCATGAGTTTAATATTAAAAACCCAAATCGCGTGCGTTCACTTTACTCAGCCTTTGCGCTTAATAACCCTGTGCAGTTCCACCATCCTAGCGGGCAAGGTTATGCTATTTTAAGAGATGCCATTATTGAGTTAAATGCGATTAATCCGCAAATTGCGTCACGCTTGGTAACGCCTTTGCGTGAATGGAAGCGCTATACACCAGTACTGCAAACGCAGATGCAAGATGCTTTGCAAGCAATTATGAATACGCCAAACCTATCGAATGATGTGTTCGAGTTAGTAAGTAAAAGCTTAAAAGGCTAGGGTAATTTGCTATGTTGATTTTCGCCTAGTGTTTTATCATTAGCCGCGCTATCAACATAGCTTTCTGAAGGATGCTTGGTGCTATTTAGCACTGCAGCCACCATGGTTGCATCAGCATAATTTAGCCTATCAGCTCCTCCAAACAATAAAAGCCAACAGTGTTGGCTTTTATTGTTTGGATCAAGTAGCTAACAGCTAAGGCTAAGTATTAACCAAACTTACCTGTAATGTAATCTTCAGTTTCTTTACGTGAAGGGCGGGTGAAAATACGATCAGTCTCACCATGCTCAATCAGCTCACCTAAGTACATATAAGCTGTGTAGTCAGAAACCCGGGCTGCTTGCTGCATGTTATGAGTCACTACCAGAATCGTGAGCTTATTGCGTAACTCACTCATCAGTTCTTCAATATTTGCTGTGGCAATTGGGTCAAGCGCTGATGTAGGCTCGTCAAACAGCATGATTTCAGGGTCGGTTGCCAAGGCACGTGCGATACATAAACGTTGTTGCTGACCGCCAGATAAATTAAAAGCCAAGTCTTGCAGACGGTCTTTTACCTCATTCCAAAGCGCAGCACCTTTTAATGCTTCTTCTACCTTATCATCTACAACGCGACGGTTTTTTTCGCCACGTACACGTAAACCGTAAGCTACGTTTTCGTAAATTGATTTTGGAAATGGATTCGGTTTCTGAAATACCATGCTAATACGCATGCGTACTTCAATCGGGTCTACATTTTTTTCTAAAATGTTTGTGTCATCCGGATGCATAATAATCTGCCCGTCGTATTTGTTACCTGGGTACAAATCATGCATGCGATTAAAGCAGCGTAAAAATGTAGATTTACCGCAGCCAGAAGGCCCGATCAATGCCGTGATTTTATTTTCATACAAAGGCATTGAAACATTCTTAACTGCGTTGTGGCCACCGTTATAAAAAAAACTGAGATTACGTGCTTCAGCTTTTACTGGTGTAGTTGTCGTCATCATGAGAATTTAGATTCCTGTTGATAGATATATAGAGATAAGCCGTGAATTACCATTTAATGTTTTTACGCATTTTGTAACGCATTCTGATGGCAAAACCGTTCATGATCAGGGTTACTAAAATGATGATCACGCCAGCTGCTGCAGCGTTCACATGGAATGCCTCGCTTGGGCGAGATAACCAGCTAAACATTTGAATCGGTAATACCGTGAAGCCAGATGATAGCCATTCAAAGTTAAGGAATGGTGCGCTGGTCGTCACTGGAGATGGCGGTAAGAATGCGATGAAGGTCAATGCGCCAATGGTAATGATAGGTGCAGTTTCACCGATGGCACGTGCCATGCCGATAATTACGCCGGTGAGAATGCCACCGAAAGAGTATTTAATCACATGGTCATACACTACTTGCCATTTGGTTGCGCCAACAGCATAAGCCGCCTCGCGAATCGCAATCGGGATGCTGCGGATTGATTCACGTGTTGCAACAATCACCACCGGCAGTATCAACAAGCCTAATGTCAGACCTGCAGTCACGATGCTTTGACCAAGATCTAAAATGTAAACAAATAAGCCCAGTGCTAACAAACCGTAAATAATAGAAGGTACAGCGGCTAAGTTAGAAACGTTAATCTCGATAAGGTCTGAAAACCAGTTTTTAGGGGCGTACTCTTCTAGATAAATGGCTGCCATGACGCCCACCGGTACTGCTGAGATAAACGTGACCAACATCACCAGCGATGAGCCTACTAGCGCTGAGAGTAAGCCTGCACTAGCAGCGCGACGTGATGGAAAGTCGGTATAAAAGCTTAAAGACAATAACTTAGGATAGCCTTGAATGATTAAGTCAATAAACAGGGTTAATAACGTCACCAGACCAACCATCAGGCACAGTAAGCCAATGATGGAAAATATATAGTCATTGAGTTTGTGCCGATGAATCATGGCACGCACTTCGTCTAAATTTTTATTGATGTGATTTGCAGATGGGTTGTTCATTTTAGTATCTCTCGCTATATTTCTTGCGTGTGATGTGGCCGATAATGTTGAGCGTTAGTGTCATCAACATCAGCACCAGGCCTGCAGCAAAGATGCTTTGATAACCGATGCTGCCATGTGGTAAATCACCCATCGCAACTTGCACAATGTAAGCAGTAATCGTAGCCGCGGCATCCATTGGGTTAAATGTCAGGTTAGGCTGCTGACCTGCTGCGATCGCTACTACCATGGTTTCACCGATGGCGCGAGATATCCCTAAAATATAAGCAGCCACAATGCCTGAAACGGCGGCTGGCGTTACTACTCTAATCGCAGTTTGAAAACGTGTTGCACCCATTGCATAAGAGCCTTCGCGCATGCTCATAGGCACTGCGCGCATTGCATCCTCTGACAGGGAGGCAATGTAAGGGATAATCATAATGCCAATTACAATGCCTGAGCTCAGCATGTTAAAGGTTGGTAACTCTGGCATGATTTTTTGTAATAGCGGGGTAATAAACAGTAACGCAAAAAAACCAAACACAATGGTTGGTACGCCAGCGAGCAACTCTAGTACTGGTTTTACTGTTTCACGTACACGGTGCGATGCAAACTCAGACAGGTAAATGGCGCTAATTGTGCCAATCGGCACCGCAATCAGCAATGCCACGCCTGTCACGGTTAATGTGCCGGAAACTAAAGGCAAGATACCATAACGTGGATTTTCAAATAGTGGCGTCCAGACCGTATCGGTTAAAAAGTCTGACAAAGAGACATATTCAAAGAAACCGTAAGACTCATAGAGCAAAATGCCAATAATGGCAGCTGTTGTTAATACTGCAGACAAAGCAGCCAGCATCAAAATAAACTCAATCACACGCTCTTTTAGGTGGCGAGTGAAGTTTTTTGATAAGCGAGCACTAATTTGAGGGGTCAATGATTTATTTAACACTTGGGTTGCCGTATTCACGTTATATATACCAGCTTGTTATCATGATTGGTAAAAGACACTTGTAAGAAAAGCAGCGATTTATGTGCTTTCAAACAAGTGTCAGTTAAACATACTACTTAATACGCGTTAGCAATTCTTCAATTTTTACACCAACTTCAGGTTTACCACCAAAGCCAGTACCTGGTTTAAGTGCTTTCCAGTGAGTAATCACTGCTTTTTGCTCTTTAGCAGGTAACGCAACGTATTTTACTTCTTCAATCAGCGGTTTGCTATTTTCAAGGTAGTAGTTAACAAAGGCTTTAACTTCTGGCTTGAACGCTGCTGCTGTTGCATTAACGTAGATGAAGATAGGGCGTGCTAATGGTTGATAAGTACCGTCTTCAATTGTTGCTTTTGAAGGCAATACACCTGGTTTGCCTGGTTTATCAACAATTGAAACCGCTGTTAATTTGTCTTGATTCTCTTCATAGTAAGCATAACCGAAGTAAGCAAGGCCACCTTTGTCACCAACAACACCTTTAACTAAGACGTTATCATCTTCTGATGCAGTAAAGTCACCGCGGCTTGATTTTGCTTTACCAACAATTGCTTCAGTAAAATAGTCAAAAGTACCTGAGTCAGCACCTGGACCAAACAGTTTAACTGGTGTGTTTGGCCATGCTGGGTTTACTTGATTCCAAGTTTTTACTTTACCTTGTGCAGCTGGTTCCCACAACTTTTTAAGTTCTGCCGTAGTCATTTTTTTAGCAAAATCGTTACTTGGGTTAATTACCACAGTTAACGCGTCATAAGCGACTGGCAACTCAATAAACTGCACACCAGCTTCTTTACATGCATCGATTTCTTTTTGCAGAATAGGACGTGAAGCATTTTGCACATCGGTTTCACCGCGGCAGAACTTTTTAAAGCCGCCACCTGTGCCTGAAATGCCCACGGTTACTTTGGTTTTTGTTGATTTTTGAAATTCTTCCGCAACCGCTTCAGTAATTGGGTATACCGTGCTTGAGCCGTCAATCTTAATGATTTTATCGGCTGCTACAGCAAAGTTTGGTAATGCAAATAATGATGTAACCAAACTAGCTATTGTTGAATATTTAGTAAACTGGTATTGCATTTGTTGCTCCTTAGAGTAGTCAGTTGTTGAACTGTACGTATCATATGAAGCTAATGTGACAATATAATGACAAAAAATAAATTAGTAAAACTGATTAAATAAAAAAGGGCTCTAAGTGAGCCCTTTTTTACGATTTGCTAATAATTACATAAAGCTGCGGCCTAAATGGTAGCCAATTGCTGCCATTAAACCAGCGCATGGAATGGTGAGTACCCATGCCCAGACGATCCTTGATGCAAGGCCCCAACGCACTGCAGAAGCACGGCGAGATACGCCTACGCCTACAATTGCACCCGTGATGGTATGTGTGGTTGAAACCGGAATACCAAATGATGTGGCTAAGAACAATGCGATAGAACCAGAGGTTTGTGCACAGAATGCGCCGGTTGGGCGTACTTTAGTGATGCCCATGCCCATGGTGCGCACAATACGCCATCCACCCATCAATGTACCTAAGCCCATCGCTAGCTGGCATGAAATCACTACCCAAAATGGCACATGAAAATCGCCGTGTAGGTAGCCGTTTGCAAATAGCAGCACGGTGATAATACCCATGGTTTTTTGTGCATCGTTAGCGCCGTGACCTAAGCTAAATAGAGAAGATGAAATAAATTGCATCTTATTAAAACGGTTCTCTGTTTTGTATGGTGACGACCTTTGAAACAGCCATAGCACAGCAACTGAGAGCAGCATGGCCAGCAGCATACCAAATAGTGGCGACAGCACAATGGCAACACCAGTAGTAATGAGTTTGGTCCCGAGAATGATGCCTTGAGTCCCTGCATGCGCTACGCCTGCACCGAGTAAGCCGCCAATGAGTGCATGTGATGATGATGACGGAATGCCGAACCACCAAGTGATGATGTTCCATGCAATTGCACCAATCAGTGCACCAAATATCACCGCATTGTTGACGATGTTGGGATCAATAATGCCTTTGCCCACGGTGTCAGCGACATGTAGACCAAAGAACAGGAATGCAATGAAGTTAAAAAATGCTGCCCATACTACCGCGGCCTGTGGTGTGAGTAAGCGCGTTGAAACCATGAGTGCAATAGAGTTAGCTGCGTCATGGAAACCGTTCATAAAGTCAAATATGAGGGCAACCACCACGAGAAACGCCATGATGAGAATTGCGTGATCCATTGTTTACCCCTTAGATGCGCTCAAGTACAACGCCATGGATTACATCTGCAACGTCTTCACAGCTATCAACTGCTTCTTCAAATAAATCGTAGAGTTCTTTTGAGCGGATTAAGGTGCGGGCATCGCCTTCTTCAGCAAATAAGCGATGCATGCCTGATCGCATCACGTGATCAGCTTCGCCTTCGATGCTGCTAATTTCTTCACAAGTTTGTAGGATGCGGCTAGAGTTTTTCATGTCTGACAGCATGCTTACCGCTTCACGTACTTTTTCAGATGCGCGTAGCAGAATTTGGCCTAGCGCTACCATTTCAGGTGTAAACGCGGTGTGACCGTATATTTTTGCACTTTGTGGAATGGCTTCCATGTAGTCGATGATGTCATCTAATGCCATTGCTAGTTCACGAATTTCACGACGGTCAAATGGTGTAATAAATGTTTTATGTAGGGAGAGTAAAATTTCTTTTGTATATTCATCTGCTTCAGATTCGATTTTTCTAATCTCAGCAAAATGTTCATCGAACTTTTCGCTATCTCTTACTGCAGCCATCATGGCAAGTACTTTTGAGCCTTTGACAGCACAGTCTGCTAGGCTGTTGAAAAGTACGAAGTAATTGTCATTACGAGGTGAAATTGCAGCCATTAATCGACCAAGTGCAGCATTTGCCATAGTTTTTTAACTCCCTTATTTATTACTGTTTTGTTACTTTTAGATTAAAAATTCTTGAATATCGCAAGTTTAACCGTCTAGGCCAAAATCTGCGAGTATTTATATGGTTTTAATGGAACTTTTTTCAATCACGGAAATTGATTACTTTACGTGATGAAATGCTTTCATCTGGCATTTAATCTATATATGCAGGGTAAAAAGCTCGGGTAGCTAATGAGTACCGTGTGTTTAAGCAGGATTTTAACGCGCAGGTTGTGAGTATTTTCTGCGGCATAGGATATTAGTTAATTAGACATGAATGTTGTTGGTTGACGCGACTTAAATCCGGCAATATGGCGGGATAAGCCTTTGCTGTATAATGGCGTTTTTTAGCAACACGTAAGCATTATGGAAGCAGAACAACTCAATATTATTGCTAATCGCTTAGGCGATTTAGGCGAGCGTAACCTAGCTCTTCGGGGGTATCTTTGACTTTGAGTCTAAGAGTCAGCGTTTAGAAGAGGTTAATGGCTTACTGGAAGACCCCAAGATTTGGGATGACAACGCTAAAAGCCAGGCCCTAGGCAAAGAAAAGCGTGCGCTTGAATTGGTAGTAAACACGCTCACCCATGTGCAGGCAGGGCTAAAAGATGCGCAAGAGTTGTTTGAGATGGCGCGAGAAGAAAATGATGACGATACTTTAGTGAGTGTTGAGCATGACTCTTTGGCGCTAGAAAAAGAAATCGCCGAGATGGAGTTCAGGCGTATGTTCTCTGGCGAACTGGATTCTGCGAACTGTTTTATCGAGTTTCAATCAGGTAGCGGTGGTACCGAAGCGCAGGACTGGGCGAATATGCTGCTTCGTATGTATTTACGTTATTGCGAGCGTAAGGGCTTTAAGGTTGAGGTGCTAGAAGAGTCTGAAGGCGATGTTGCCGGTATTAAAGGTGCATCAATTAAAGTGTCTGGCGATTATGCCTACGGTACTTTACGCACAGAAAATGGCGTGCATCGTTTAGTGCGTAAGTCTCCATTCGATTCCAACGCCAAGCGCCATACCAGTTTTGCCAGTGTGCAGATATTCCCTGAGGTGGATGACTCGATTCAAATCGACATTAACCCTGCGGATTTACGTGTTGATACTTATCGTGCAAGCGGTGCGGGTGGGCAGCATATTAATAAGACCGACTCTGCGGTACGTATTACGCATATTCCAACCAATACCGTGGTGCAGTGTCAAAACGATCGTTCGCAACATCGCAATCGAGAAGAAGCGATGAATATGCTGAAGGGTGCACTTTATAATTTAGAGTTGAATAAGCGTAATCAAGAAAAACAAGCACTTGAAGATGCCAAAACAGATATTGGTTGGGGTCATCAAATCAGGTCTTATGTGTTAGACCAGTCACGTATTAAAGATTTACGTACTGGTGTGGAAATTGGCAATACGCAAGGCGTGCTTGACGGCGATCTTGACCCATTTATTACCGAAAGTTTGAAGCAGGGAGTGTAGTGTGAGTAACGTGCAAAATAATGAACAAAATAATGAAGTGATTGCAGTGGATGAAAATCATGTGATTGCTGAGCGCCGCGAAAAATTAAAGTTGATTCGTGAAAACGCCAAGCAAACTGGCTCAGTTGCTTTCCCGAATGACTTTAAACCAGAGCATCAGGCTGTAGCGCTACATGCTGAGTTTGGTGGGTTTGATAATGAAATACTGCAACCTCGCGCCGTGCACGTCAGTATTGCAGGCCGCATGATGTTAAAACGTGTCATGGGTAAGGCCAGTTTTGCCACGGTGCAAGACAGTACGGGTCGTATTCAACTATTTGTTTCTAAAGATAATTTCACTGATGAAAACAGTGAGGCTGTTTACGAGGCGTTTAAACACTGGGACTTGGGCGACATTATTGCGGCTAAAGGGGTGTTGTTTAAAACCAAAACGGGCGAGCTTTCAGTCAAGGTGTCTGAGCTGCGTTTGTTGACTAAATCATTGCGCCCATTGCCTGAAAAGTTTCATGGCTTGCAAGACCAAGAGGTTAAGTATCGTCAACGCTATGTAGATTTGATGGTGTCTGAAGAAACCCGTGCTACCTTTATTGCGCGTAGTAAGGTTGTATCAGCGATTCGCAGTTTTATGCTGGAGAATCAGTTTTTAGAAGTAGAAACACCAATGCTGCACCCGATTCCGGGTGGTGCGTCAGCTAAGCCGTTTATTACGCATCACAACGCGCTCGATATGCAAATGTATATGCGTATTGCTCCTGAGTTGTATTTGAAGCGCTTAGTTGTTGGTGGTTTTGAGCGTGTGTTTGAGGTGAATCGTAATTTCCGTAACGAGGGTTTGAGCGTACGCCATAACCCAGAATTTACCATGATGGAGTTTTATGCGGCTTATACCGACTACCTATGGTTGATGGACTTTACCGAGCGCTGTATTCGCACTGCGGCGATTGCGGCGACAGGTTCAGCCGTGTTGCAATATCAAGGCCGTGAGTTAGATTTAAGCAAGCCATTCCAACGCTTGACCATTGTAGGTGCGATTCAAAAATATGCACCGCAATATACGTTGGAGCAGTTGAACGATGCTGCCTTCTTGCGTGCAGAGATACTGAAATTTGGTACTAAACCATTTGACCATGCAGGCTTAGGTGCATTGCAATTGGCCTTGTTTGAAGAAACTGCAGAGAGCCAATTGTGGGAACCTACCTACATTATTGATTACCCAGTAGAAGTTTCACCGTTAGCGCGTGCATCAGACGCTAACCCTGAAATCACTGAGCGTTTTGAATTGTTTGTGACAGGACGTGAGATTGCGAACGGCTTTAGCGAATTAAACGATGCTGAAGATCAAGCGGCGCGCTTCCATGCACAAATGAAAGCAAAAGAAGCGGGTGACGCTGAAGCGATGTACTACGATGCAGACTTTATCCGTGCACTAGAGTACGGCATGCCACCGACTGGCGGTTGTGGGATTGGTATTGACCGCTTGGTGATGATGATTACGGACAGTGCAAGTATCCGCGATGTGATTTTGTTCCCGCATATGCGTCCAGAAGCTTAAGCCTTAATCAGCATTGCTTGCGATAGAAAAGCCGTTGCTAGTGAATACTAGTGACGGCTTTTTTGTTGTAAAAATACAACGGAAATAAAATTAATTTTTATAAAGTTTGATCTGTCATGAAACTGTAATACAGCTACCGCAAAATCCCCTCTGTCGAAAAACGCAGTAAATAATTATTAAATTAATAGAGGGAATGTAAATGAACTACAAATTACGTAGCTTGGTAGCTGCGAGTATCACAGGTGCATTAATGTTAGGTGTTGCGCAACAGGCATCTGCAGATTCTACTATCGATATTGTGAATGCGTTAGTTGCAAAAGGCGTGTTAACTGAAGAAGAAGGCGCATTGCTAACTAAAGGCCGCAGTGGTGAACGTGATGCGGCTGAAGCAAAGTCAAAAAAACAAATTAATGTAGTGAATAAAGACGGTCTGCGTTTTGAGAACGAAGATAAATCAGTCAGCGTTGCTTTGGGTGGCCGCATTCACGCTGACTACCGCAACTTTGATCACAGTGGCAATGATAAGTTGGCATCTAATAGCTCTGCTAATGAATCTGATACATTCGATATTCGCCGCGCTCGCTTAGTTTTAAGCGGTCAGATTATGGATCATTACACATTCCAGTTATCAGGCGACTTTGCTGGTCAAACTGCTGGTAATACTGGCGCAACGCTTGATCAGGCGTGGGTGAATGTAAACTACTGGCGTCCATTGCAAGTGACTGTAGGTCAATTTAAAGCGCCAATTAGCATGGAGCGTAAAATGAGCTCTAATACTTTGGACTTTTTAGAGCGTAGCTTACATGATAGTTTAGGTAGTTATGAAGACCGCGGTTTAATGGTTTGGGGTATTCCAAAAGACGGCTTGACTTATGCTGTCTCCGTTATTAACGGTGAAGGTAACAAAAATAGTAATGATGTTGATAGCCGAGTAAGCAAACCTGAGGTTCAATTAAATGCAACGGTAAACTTTGCAGAACTGATGGGTAATAAAGATGCTGTATACCATTTAGGTGTTGGATACGCAGATACCGAGTTCTCAAAGGCTAACTCAGCTTCAAGCAGTGCTTCAACATGGTGGGTAGCGGGTAGTAACCAGTTTAGAACAGAAGCACGTGGTGTGAACTTTTTAGCATTACCAAATGTTGGCTCAGTGGCAAATACTAGCAACGCTATTGAGCGTCAGCGTTTTGCTCTTGAGGGCGCTGTTGCGTTAGGTCCAGTCAAGGTCGTGAGTGAGTGGATGCGTAATAGTTTCAAAGGTGATTTAAGTCCGACAGCTGATTTTAATAACAATATAGATGCATGGTATGTATCAACTTTATGGAACATTACTGGCGAGAAGTTTGCTGACTTTTACAAAGATGGTGTTTTCAAAGGTGTTAAACCAACTAATAACTTTGATTTGGGTAAAGGTGGCGGCACTTGGCAGTTAGGTTTACGTTATGCACATATTGATGCCAGCGATTTTAATAACTCAAACTTTGCTGCTGCTGGTGGCGGTACACAAAACGGCGTCTCGCGAATCAATACAACGAGTAAAACTAATACGTTTGAGGCAGGTGCTTGGACTGTTGGTTTGAACTTTGTACCTAACCCAAATACACGTTTTATGCTTAACTTTGTTCAGACCAACTTTGATACGCCAATCATGATTGAGAGTAAATTGAAGGATAATGAGAAAGCAATTACAGCCCGTGCTCAATTTAACTTCTAATTGATACTTCACTGTATTTATATAAAAAAACCCGCTTACGCGGGTTTTTTTATGGGAGTGTGATTTGTGCTTTTATTGTTATTTAATAGAGTGCTTAGGCATTGTGAGTTGTGGATTGTGTGCTTTTAACGCGCGAAACAGCATGCGCGTTTCTAGTAAGTTCCATACCCTTAGCATGGCTTCAATGGAGTCAAACGGCTTAGTGAGGAAGTCTTTAGCGCCCAGTGATAGCGCTTTCCTTCTGGCGGTAATCGTGCTGTCTGCCGTGAGTACCAATACAGGAAGATATTCATCCGGCGTGATGCGCTTGGATAGCTGCTCTAGTACTGCGTAACCATCTAGCTCTGGCATCATGAGGTCTAACAAAATAATATCGGGCTGCAGGGCGTTAAATAAATCCATAGAACGTGTTGGATCTGTCGTGCTGAGCACTTGGGTGAAGCCCTCTCTTGCCAGTAGCTCTTCGAGTAGGCGTAAATTAGCATCAGAGTCATCAATGATGAGAATCTTAGCGTTAAGAATTAGCTTTTCGTTCATTTCTTTTCAATCGAGTTGAGTAGTTTATTGAGTGTTTGGTTAAATGCTGCAATATCCAAGGGTTTAGTAAAGTACTCATATACCCCCATACGCTTTAGTCTACCAATACTTGCGGGCGTTGCATCTGCTGACAGAATCAGGATAGGGATATGTGCATGATGGGCGTTGTTTTGGATATGCTCGACTAAGTTCACACCGGAGCCATCCGGCAGATTCAAGTCAATTAAGGCAATATCTGGGGTCGATTTTACCAAGAAACTCCTAGCCTCTTGAATGGTACTAACGGCATATAAGTGGAAGTTGGCATTTCTGGCAATAATTGCTTCGATAAGCGCTCGGTTACTAGGGTTGTCTTCTACATATAGAATTTTGGCCTGATGCCGCAATGAGATGCTATTTAAGGTAGACGGCGCATCAATCGCGGGTTCTGGCGTTTCTGCAAGCTGCTTGTAGGGCAGGGTGAGTTGGAATAAGCTCTTATCACTCGCGATATGAATTTCACCACCAAGTGCTGCCATCATTTGGTTGCTGAGTGCCAAACCTAGACCAACGCCCTCTACCTTTGTATTTTCTGCGCCTAAGCGTTCAAACGGTGTGAAAACGCGATGATGCATAGATTTTGGGATGCCTTTGCCTTCATCTGCCACTTCGATGATGACTTTGTCATCTTTTATGTAAGCCTGAACATACACTTTGGCATGAGCTGGGCCATATTTCAGTGCGTTAGAAATCAAGTTAAGCACGATTTGCAGCAGCCTTTGCCTATCTGTGGCAATGGTGAGGTGCGGCGGATAGTAGGTTTTAATCTGAATGTCCCGTGCCTTGGCAAGCGGATGCATAAAATGTGTGGCTTCATCTAGCAGTGCAGAGATATCACATGCCTGAATATCAATCTGCATATCTCCAGATTCAATCCTGGCAATATCCAATACCTGATCAATCAGTTTGAGCAGATGCTTACCGGCGGCAGAAATCATAGACAGACTTTCCTTTTGCTTAATGTCGGTTAAGTCTGTTTCCAGCAGGTGTGCAAAACCTAAAATTGCATTTAGCGGGGTTCTTAGCTCGTGGCTAGTTCTTGATAAGAAAATGCTTTTTTCTGCATTGGCTTCCTGTGCCTGCAGTTTTGCCAAGTTTGCTTCATACATACTGTTGGTGAGTAGCTGAGCGGCTTGGTCAAGCTCATGCGCCAATTGGCCAAGTTCATCTTGGCTGATGGAGGGGAGTGCAAGCGCTTCACCCCTAGCTAAGTGTGCGGCGCTGTCACGGATTAACTGCACTCGCTTGACGATGGTTCTGGAAAAAACCCACGCGCTGGCTAGCGTACCTAAAATACCTGCCAATGCCGAAATAATGGTGAGGTTGATATTGCGTTGCCTTTCATAGTTCACTTGCTTTTGGTCATCTGCGACCAATTTTGCCTCACGCGTACTCATTTCTTCTATTAGCGTGCGCAAGTTGTTTAAGGTCTTACCCTGCACACTAAATTGCTTTACCAGTGCAGTGCTATCAATTTCTAGGTTGCTACTGACTAGCTCTGCTAAGTCTGCCAGATTTTGGTTGACCAGCGGCTTGATACGGCTGAGTCTTGCTATTTGTTCTTCATCTTCCAACTCATCTTCCAGCTTGCTAAGGGTGGAGGCTAGTTTTTTATTGGCTTGAAAATAAATGGTGAGAAAAGACTTTTCACCAGTTAGTAAGTAGTCACGTACGCCAGTAGAGGCCTCTACCAACTGGGTATGCACCGCTTGAATATCCCGCTGGTTTTGCAGGGCGACTCTTAGTTTATTCTCGAGTATAGCCGCTTGTTTTTCGTGCAAATATAGGGAGAGTAGGGATAGCAGCAAAATGGTGAGCGGCAATGCAATCACGATTGGCCCCTTGATCCGTAATGGCAGATCTTGCCAAATAGATGACGGTGCTCGTAACTGCTGTATGTATGCGTTTAGTTTTATCTGAATATTCATCATGCTAATCTGTTCATTAGGCTCTATAACCAAGCTCGTAAGCCTTAACCGCGGCTTGGGTTCTATCGCGTAAATTGAGTTTGCTTAAAACCCTTTCCACATGAATTTTAACGGTCCCGGCTGAAATTCCCAGTTTTGCAGCTAATTCCCGATTGCTCAACCCTGATGGTAGTAAGGCGAATACTTCGCGCTCTCTGGGGGTGAGTCGCTCAATGACGGTGAGGTCTTTATCTTCTGTGCTCATAGTCGATGCTTGCTTAAGTGCTAAGCCTAGAATGCCACTGATTGATTGCAGCGTGATAAGTTCATGTGGGGTGAGTTGTAAATTCTGACCCGATAGTGCGATTAGACCTGCAGACTGTTGGCCGATAGCAATAGGGATGAGGTATTCCTGATCAATGTCGCTAGGTGTGTAAGTCCAGAACATGCTGCCCTGGTAATGGTGCGCCTTAAACTTAACCGGATATTTTAACAGTGTGGCAAAAATACCCAACATTGGCACACGCGTACCTTGCGGTAACGTTTGCCCTTTAGTTGCAACGATATTGAGCTTTCCTGCTGACTCCGTTGCGATAATGCCATGTTCTGCCGCAATGTATGCTGCAATTAAATCTAAAAAATATTGTGGTGAATCTGTTTTCCAGCCATCTTCAAACAGCGCGGCACCCAAGCCATTAAATAGCCTGACTTGGGCTTCTTTTGCCTGCGATTCGCGGTTACTTAATCGAAACTCTCTAGCGCTTTCCATTGTATAGGTACGTGAAGGTTGTATATGCCGTTCAGTATATACTGATATACCTATATCGGTAGACTTTTGTTGCAATCTCTCTCTATACAATGGCTTTCGTTGTTAATGAATCAATGTTGTCCAGTTTCAGATACAACACTTAGAAAGATAGATTAGGAGAAAAGAATGAAAGTATTGTCAGTATGGTTGCTCGGTTTGATGTTTGCACTCAGTGCGTATGCCAGTGAAAAACAGGACGTGGAGAAAGAAAAGGCCGAGCCAGCCAAAGACACTAAAGCAGAGGTGGCTAAAGAGAATAAGTCAGATAAGCATGACGTACTCAAAACTAAGTTTCTAGGTTCTAGACCTTACATGGAAAGCAAGGTCAGATAGCGTTAACTAAATTAAGGCTATGTCACTAGTCAGTGACATAGCCTTCATCCTCGGCTCAGAAATAATATTGTAGAGATAGTAATAATGAAAATAGCTACATGGTTTAGTGAAGTTAAAAATGATTTGCCTGCAAGTATTGTGGTGTTTTTTGTCGCGCTGCCTTTATGTTTAGGTATTGCACTTGCATCAGGTGCCCCCTTATTTTCTGGCGTGATTGCCGGTATCGTTGGCGGCATAGTGGTCGGGATGTTTAGCGGTTCTCAGCTAGGTGTGAGTGGTCCGGCAGCCGGGCTGGCGGTCATCGTGCTAACTGCAATCGGCACCCTAGGCTCATTTCAGGCATTTTTACTCGCTGTTGTGATGGCTGGGGTGATTCAGTTCTTGTTAGGCTATTTTAAGGCTGGGTTTATTGCGTACTTTGTGCCATCGTCTGTCATCAAGGGTATGTTAACTGGTATTGGTTTGTTAATTGTGCTGAAGCAAATACCGCATGCGCTGGGTTATGACTTTGATTATCAAGGTAGCGAATCTTTTGTACAGGCAGACGGAAGCAATACCTTCTCAGCGCTAGCTGATGCTTGGGCTTTGTTAACACCGGGGGCGCTATTAATTGCAGCAGTGTCTATGCTGATATTGGTATTGTGGGATACAACACTATCGAAGAAACACCGCGCATTTGAGTTGCTACAAGGGCCGATTGTGGTGGTGTTGGTTGGTATTTTGTTTAACTGGCTGTTCCAAAACGGTATTCTCAATTTCTCTTTAGCAGATAATCAGATTGTGCAACTGCCGGTAGCACATAGTGTGGGCGACTTAATAGGGCAGTTTACAACGCCTGACTTTTCACAAATCAGCAATATTGAAGTTTATAAGGTCGCAGTGGTCATGGCGATTGTGGCAAGCTTGGAAACGCTATTATGCGTGGAGGCTACGGATAAGCTAGACCCACTAAAACGTGTTACCCCTACGAATCAGGAGCTTAAAGCACAAGGTATTGGTAATTTGCTGTCGGGGCTGATTGGCGGCCTACCGATTACGCAGGTGATTGTGCGTAGCTCTGCTAATATCACGTTTGGTGCTAAAACTAAATTGTCAGCGATTTTGCACGGTATTTGGTTATTGTTGAGTGCGGTGACCATTGCAGGCCTTCTAAATATGATACCTTTAGCCAGCTTGGCTGCTATCTTGATTATGGTCGGTTATAAGTTAGCAAAGCCATCGTTGTTTGCACATATGTATAAGCTAGGCTGGGAGCAATTTGCGCCATTTATTGCGACGGTAGTAGCTATTTTGTTGACGGATTTATTAACAGGTATTGCGATTGGGTTGGTGGTGGGTGTGTTTTATACCTTGCACCATAGTTACCGTAACTCGCACTATATGAAAGAAACCACAACAACAGAGGACGGCCGTGAGGTACATCATATTGTGTTGGCTGAAGAGATTTCATTCTTTAATAAAGCGAGTATCTTAAAGGTGCTGGAAGTGATTCCTGGCAATGCAAAGGTGATTATCGATTGTTCTAATTGCAAATCAATTGCATACGATGTTGTAGAATATATCCGTGATTACCCGCTTCATGCAAAATTAAAGAATATTGAAGTGGAAACGATTAAATTTATTCAACCTAAATATTAATCAACTGAATTAGAAGTTTGCTCATTATTATTAAAATAGGAATTAAGCATGTATAAACATCCATTACTTAACCGCGATCAAATGTCACCGAGAGAGGCTTTAGATATTTTAGTGGAAGGTAATCTTCGTTTTACGAATAACTACTCACACGATAAAGACTTTCAAAGCTTGCTGAATATTACTAGAGACAAACAGCATCCTTTCGCATCTTTTCTGAGCTGTAGTGATTCACGCGCGCCAGTAGAGTTGTTATTTGATCAGGCGTTGGGCGATATTTTTAGTGTGCGCTTAGCTGGTAATATTGCGTCAGATAAAGCGATTGGCAGCTTGGAGTTTAGCTCTAAATACTTAGGTAGTAAGCTAATTGTGGTGATGGGGCATAGCAGCTGTGGCGCAGTAAAAGCAGCGTGCGATGACTTTAAAGATGGCCATATCGGTGAAATTATCAACTTTATTAAGCCATCAATTCGCCATGAAAAAACGGTGTTAAATAAAGAAGAGAGAACTTCTAAAAACCCGGACTTTGTTGAGAAAATCAATGTGCTGAATGTAAAGCACCAGATTGATACCATTATCCGCCAAAGTGATATCGTGAACGATATGATTGAAGCGCGGCAGATTGCGATAGTAGGTTCTATTTATGACCTGACAACAGGCAAAGTGAACTTCCTAGAAGAAACTTACATTGGTTAATAACCATTTGTAAGCCCGCAGTAAAAAAGCCACCTGCTAAAGGTGGCTTTTTTACTGGTGGAGCATTTGTTTGTGACGCAATGCTACCTTTGTATTTTTCTTAGCGATGGCCTTCTTTTGCCATGTTGATACTGTATTTTGGAATTTCTACGACTAAGTCTTCTGTACCCACAACGGCTTGGCATGAGAGTCTGGAGTTTGGTTCTAAGCCCCAGGCTTTATCCAGTAAATCATCTTCTTGCTCGGTTGAGTCACTCAGTGATTTAAAGCCTTCACGCACAATCACATGGCACGTGGTACATGCACAGGCTTTGTCGCAAGCATGATCAATATCAATATCGTTATTCAACAAGACATCGCAAATAGACTCACCAGTTTGTGCTTCAATAGCTGCGCCATCCGGGCAAAGTTCTACGTGAGGCAGGATAATAATTTGTGGCATATCGGTTTCTCAATAATACTGTAGTGCCAACTTCAGCCTTAAAGCCATCTCGCTACCTGTATTGGTCGCGCATGCGCTTAATGGTTTGTTAGTACCACACTGTTTTTAAAGTTATAAATCCCAGATTATAAATCTAGGTTTTCTAAATGTTTACCAGCTAAAGCACGGCTTACGCTTGCGTCCATACGCGCTGCGGCAAATGCCTCAGTTGCATGGTTAAGTGCATCTACCGCTTGATGAATTGCCGTTGCGTCTTCGGCTGCAGCCAGTTGCTGCAGTTTCTGAATTTCGGCTTCAATCGCTTTCACTTCTTCTGGGCTAATCAGGTTGCCGTCAGCAGCTAACGCTGCGCTAATGGAGCCGATAATGGCGCCGGCATCTACCCTTGCTTCTGCCAGCATACGTGCTTTTTTATCTTCCTCTGCACTGTTGAAAGAGGCTTTCAGCATGTTAGTGATTTCGTCTTCGGTGAGGCCGTAAGATGGTTTCACTGCGATGTGCGCTTCAATACCTGTGCTTTGTTCGCGTGCTGATACTGAGAGTAAGCCGTCGGCATCTACTGTGAATGTCACGCGAATTCTAGCTGCACCAGCAGCCATTGGTGGTATGCCGCGTAGCTCAAAGCGGGCGAGGGAGCGGCAGTCACTCACTAAGTCACGTTCACCCTGTACTACGTGCACGCTCATGGCGGTTTGCCCATCTTTGTAAGTGGTGAACTCCTGTGCACGTGCGATGGGTAATGTGCTGTTGCGGTGGATGACTTTTTCTACCAAGCCGCCCATGGTTTCCAGACCTAGCGATAGCGGGGTAACATCCAGCAATAATAGGTCGTCATCGCTCTTATTGCCAGCAAGGATATTGGCTTGAATCGCGGCGCCGAGTGCTACCACTTTGTCCGGGTCTAAGTTAGTGAGGGGTTCTTGTTGAAAGTATTCTTGTACTGCATGCCGAATGTGTGGCATACGGGTAGCGCCACCTACTAACACCACACCATTAATATCTTCAATGCTGAGTTTGGCATCGCGCATGGCTTTACGTGTTGGTGATAAGGTTTTGCTGACCAAATGTTCGGTGACCTCGACAAGCTGCGGTGCAGTCAAGGTAACATCGACCAAGATGCCATTACCTAATCGACAGACAATTTGAGCCTCAAAATTATCGGTGAGCCATTCTTTTGCCTGACGTGCCTTGGTGAGCAGTAGTCTGGTGTCTTCTTCTGTCAGTGGGGCGAAGTTGTCGGTCGCGGCACGCACTTGATCTAGCACCCAGCAGTAAATGCGGTGGTCGAAGTCGTCGCCGCCTAATGCTGCGTCACCATTGGTGGCAAGTACCTCAAACACGCCTTTAGATAATCGTAGGATAGACACATCAAATGTGCCGCCACCTAAGTCATAAATAACAAAGGTACCTTCTGCTGCGTTATCTAAGCCATAAGCTACTGCGGCGGCTGTGGGCTCATTGAGTAAGCGTAATACATTTAAACCAGCTAAACGCGCTGCATCTTTTGTTGCTTGGCGTTGAGCATCATCAAAATAGGCCGGCACTGTAATGACCGCACCCACTAGCTCACCCCCCAGTGATTTTTCAGCACGGGCTTTTAGTGTTTTAAGAATCTCAGCGGAGATTTCAACCGGTGTTTTAAGGCCAGCACGGGTTTGCAGCTGCAAGCTGCGTGTTGTAGCCGCATCTGCGCCTTCAACAAATCGATACGGGATATGCGCCTTATTAGTGATGTCGTTTAAATTACGGCCCATAAAGCGTTTGACTGAAATAACAGTGTTAACCGGGTCTTCACTTTGGTGTGCTTGCGCCTCATGGCCAACCACGATGTCGCCATTAGGCATATAGCGTACCACTGAGGGCAATAATGCATGGCCAAAGTCATCTTGCAGTACGGTGCTCATACCGCTGCGCACAGTTGCAATTAGTGAGTTGGTGGTACCTAAGTCTATGCCTACAGCAAGTCTGTGCTGATGAGGTGCGGCACTCATGCCTGGTTCTGAAATTTGGAGTAATGCCATAAGTTTACGAGTTGCTTATCTGTTAATTGCTACGCTAATGATCTAACTGTTCAATGACTTGGTCGATGTCTGCACAAACTTTATCGATAAAAATGAGTTTGCGTGTAATTTCGGTTGCCGCGGCTAGGTCTTGTTTAATATCGAATAACTCACATAGGTCACCAATCAATGCTTTAGCTTCGGTCGCTAATTCATCAGCAATATTATCTAGCTCAGGGATATCGCGTGCCATTTTTGCATCTTCAATGCGTTCACGCCACTCCATCTGCTGCATTAAAAAATCCATCGGCATAGCAGTGTTGGTATCGGCAATGGCATTGATGCCATGTTGCTCCAACATGTACTTAGCGCGCTTGACCGGACTTTTTAATACGGAATATGCTTCATTGGCAGAGGTTGCCAGATGCATGGCAGATAGTCTTTCTGCGGCGGTTGCGGTGATAAATCGATCCGGATGGGCCGCAGACTGAATTTTGCGATAGTTACTTTCTAGCGTACTTAAATCGAGATTAAACTGTTCTGCAATAGAGAATAGTTCAAAGTGATTGGGTGGCGTGCTCTGCATGTGTATCAAAATTAAACAGTGAAGCTTTCACCGCAACCGCATTCATCTTTAACGTTAGGGTTGTTAAATTTAAAGCCTTCGTTCAGACCTTCTTTGGTGAAGTCTAACTCAGTACCATCAAGGTAAACCAAGCTTTTAGGGTCAATAATCACTTTAACGCCATGGCTCTCAAACGCAACATCTTCTGGCTGCATCTCATCGACAAACTCTAGGGTATAAGCCATGCCTGAACAGCCTGTGGTTTTAACGCCCAAGCGCAGACCTACGCCTTTACCGCGATTCGCAAGAAATTTTTCAACGCGGCTGGCCGCAGTTTCTGTGAGTGTAATTGCCATAGTTCTTTGTTTAATCCTTTTAGACTGCTATTTTATACTACAAAGCAGCGCTAGCTTTCTTAGCGCGCTTTTGGCGGCGTCATGAGCAGAAGTAACGCTTGGCTAAGCTTAACCTAGTTGTCCAGAACAATAATCAGATTAATGCTCCGGATTCGCTTCTCGTGTATGTGAGCTTAAGCGGCTTCTTTTGCAGCTTGTTTGGCTTTAATATCCGCCACAGCTGCTTTAATTGCATCTTCAGCCAATACTGAGCAGTGAATTTTTACTGGCGGTAATGCAAGCTCTTCTGCAATTTCAGAGTTCTTAATTGCGTACGCTTCTTCAATGGTTCTGCCTTTTAGCCATTCAGTCACTAATGAACTAGAGGCAATTGCAGAGCCGCAGCCATAAGTTTTGAACTTAGCATCTTCAATAATGCCGCTGTCATTTACTTTGATCATCAGCTTCATCACATCGCCACAAGCTGGTGCACCCACCATGCCAGTCCCCACTTGTGGATCATTTTTATCTAAAGAACCAACATTACGCGGGTTCTCGTAGTGATCTAATACTTTGTCTGAATATGCCATTTTCGTTCTCCTGTTATGTACTAGAAAGCCTTTTACGTAATTGTTAGCAAGTATTGCTACGCTTTCCAGTACATCTAATAATGCAACTAAGTTAAATGCCTATCTGTAATTTTGACCATGCGAGAGTGTATTCGTTTGTTATTGATAGGTGAATACACTAATCGCATCATCAAGATGCAAATATCAATGTTTAATGTGCTGCCCATTCTACTTTTGATAAATCTACACCATCTTTAAACATTTCCCAAAGAGGTGAGAGCTCTCTTAATTTATCAATTTTCCCCTTCATTAAACTGATGGTGTAATCAACATCTGCATCAGTAGTGAAGCGGCCAATTGAGAAGCGGATTGAGCTGTGTGCTAATTCGTCGCTACGGCCAAGTGCGCGCAATACATAGCTAGGCTCCAAGCTGGCTGATGTACACGCTGAGCCGCTTGATACCGCAATGCCTTTTACTGCCATGATGAGTGATTCGCCCTCAACATAATTAAAGCTGATGTTCAGATTGTGCGGTACACGTTGCTCTAAATCACCATTAACGTACACTTCTTCAATGTCTTGCAAGCCATGCAGTAACTTGTCGCGTAAGCGGCGGATGCGTACGTTTTCTTCATCCATCTCTTCACGTGCGATGCGGAACGCTTCACCCATGCCAACAATTTGGTGTGTAGCCAATGTGCCTGAGCGCATGCCGCGCTCATGACCGCCACCGTGCATTTGCGCCTCAATGCGGATACGTGGTTTACGACGTACGTACAATGCGCCAACACCTTTAGGGCCGTAGGTTTTATGTGCACTAAAGCTCATTAAATCTACAGGTAGCTTTTCTAGATCAATATGCACTTTACCGGTGGCTTGTGCCGCATCCACATGGAAAATCACGCCATTTTCGCGGCAGATATTGCCAATCGCAGTAATGTCCTGAATCACACCGATTTCGTTGTTCACAAACATCACAGAAGCCAACACTGTGTCAGGGCGGATAGCCGCCTTGAATTTTTCTAAATCCAATAAGCCGCTTGGCTCTGGGTCTAGGTAAGTTGCTTCAAAACCTTGACGCTCAAGCTCACGCACGGTATCAATCACTGCTTTGTGTTCAGTGGTCACGGTAATAATATGTTTACCTTTGGCTGAGTAAAAATTAGCAGCACCTTTAATGGCAAGGTTGTTAGATTCAGTGGCGCCTGAGGTCCATACGATTTCACGTGGGTCTGCGCCTACTAATTTGGCCACTTCTTCACGTGCGTTTTCTACTGCTTTTTCTGCTGTCCAGCCGTAGGGGTGGCTACGTGAAGCAGGGTTGCCAAAATGCTCTGTAATGTACGGAATCATTTTTGCGGCAACGCGAGGATCTACAGGCGTAGTGGCTGAGTAATCCAAATAAATTGGATGAAGGTCATCTCCTGAGCCTTTCAATACTTGCATTTCAATTGATGCTGACATTTCTTAATTATCCTTACCAGTTACGTTATATATATTCAGTGTTGATGTTGGCGGCTTAAGCTGCCACACCAGTGAGCTGTTTTAATCTCAAAATTTCATTCTTAAGCGCAGTTAAAAAGTCGGCTACCTGCAATAAAGTATTGTGAGCACCAAAGCTGACACGTACTGCACCACGCGCTAAGTCTGGCTTAATGCCCATTGCCAGTAATACATGGCTAGGTTCTGTACTGTCACTTGAGCATGCCGAACCGCTCGCTACGGCAAACCCTTTACGGTCTAATGCTGTCACCAAAGTCTCGCCTTCAATGCCATCTAATGCAAAGAAGCTAGTATTGGGTATACGTGTCGTGTGCTGGCTAAATATCGTTACATTCAGCGATTTTAAGCCTAGCTCAAACGTGTCGCGTAGCATTTGCGTATGGCTTGCAAAATGCGCCAAATTGGCGACTGCCAGCTCACATGCAGCACCAAAGCCAACAATGGCTGCCACATTTTCTGTACCGCTACGTAAACCACGCTCTTGGCCTCCGCCATGTAACAGCGGCTGAATATCCACGCGCTTATCTAAAATTAGCGCTGCTGCGCCTTGTGGCCCATGAATTTTATGGCTTGAGACCGTCATGGCATGCACGTTTAAATCTGTAAAGCTCACCGGCATTTTGCCTAAGCCCTGCACTGCATCTGTATGCATAAAAGCACCAGCTTTACGCGTAAGTTCAGCAATCTCGGCAATATTTTGAATGACGCCAGTTTCATTGTTGGCGAGCATCACCGAGACGACACTGGTCTGTGTTTGCAAGTGTTGCTGTAGTTGTGCAACTGACAGTACGCCATGTTCATCCACCCCGATGGCATTGCTTAACCATCCTGTTTGCTGCATTGCTTTAGCTGGGCGAGATACACAAGGGTGTTCAATCGCACTATGTAAAATCTGGCTGCCCGCTTGGCTGCCTGCTATGCCCTTGACTGCAAAGTTATTCGCTTCCGTGCCAGATGCGGTAAAAATCACTTGTGAGGCATATGCACCACAAGCTTCAGCTACTTGCGTTCTGGCATGCTCAATGGCGTCACGCGAGGATCTGCCAAACACATGGCGGCTTGTAGGATTGCCGCTTTGCCTCTGCATCCAAGGCAACATGCTTTCTAACACGCGCTGGTCTAGCGCTGTAGTCGCGTTATGATCTAGATAAATGCTGGACATCGCTTAAACTTAATCAGATCGTCTAGTTAGCAATCGCTGCAGTATTAATGGCAACGGCTTTGTCATGTGCTGCTGTGCAGTTGCGAGGAGTGATTAATACTTTTTGACCACTTTTTTGCGACGCTACCATGTCAGCAAGGGTGATGCCTGCTAAATACTCTAAAATTTTGGTGTTTAATGCCGACCATAAGTCATGTGTCATGCATCGACCTTCATCACGGCAGTTTTCATGGCCACCGCATTGTGTTGCATCAATTTGTTCATCCACAGCATTGATAATCTCAGCCACTGAAATTTCAGTGTGGCTTTTTGCTAAGTTATAGCCGCCGCCCGGTCCACGAATACTTTTGACTAAACCTTGTCTGCGCAAGCGGCTAAATAACTGCTCTAAGTATGAAAGTGATATGTCTTGTCGCTCACTGATGCCAGCTAGCGTGACTGGCTTGGCTTCGAGTGCGTCTTTTGTTTCATTGATCGCTAGATCCAACATTGCCGTAACAGCAAATCGACCTTTAGTGGTTAATCGCATAGTGTTCTAAATATGTTTAAGTATCATGGATGCGTGAATTGTATAATTCCTTACAATTTTAGTCAACTATTATGCGCGTTGGTTTAGCCTTGCCTGGCTTGGTTAAAACTTGGAATAGTTGCTTGTAGTCTCTGGTTTGCTAGTTTCAAGCTATGGTTTCTGGTTTGTTGTCGGCACCTTAAACGCTTCAGCCACTTCAGTATCGCTACGTTCATCGGTATTTAGGCGTGCTAATTGCGCTTGCAACTCAGTAATTGCGTGGTCTTGTTTTGCCGCATGGTCTAGTAATGAATGTATCGCCTTAATCATTGGGTCATTTTCGTCATTACCCACCGCATAGGCGGCAAATCCAATCTTTTGTGCAGTTTCTTCGCGCTTCTTGGATTTTTCTTCTTCCAGAATACGTGCAGGAATGCCTACCGCTGTTGCATTAGCAGGCACATCTTTTACCACAACCGCATTCGAGCCGATTTTTGCGCCTTCACCAATGGTGATAGGCCCTAATACTTTGGCCCCAGCACCAATCACTACACCAGACTCTAGGGTGGGGTGGCGTTTGCCTTTATTCCATGAGGTGCCGCCTAGCGTCACACCATGGTACAGGGTGCAGTCGTTACCAATAATAGCGGTTTCCCCAATCACGACACCCATGCCGTGGTCAATAAAAACACGGCGGCCTATCGTGGCCCCCGGGTGGATTTCAATACCGGTAAACCAGCGCCCAATGTGCGAACAGAAGCGACCTAGCCAGAAAAAGTTGGCTTTCCATAACCAGTGGCTTAAACGATGCATCAATAATGCATGTACGCCAGGGTAGGTGGTTAAAATTTCCCAATGTGTGCGCGCAGCAGGGTCGCGCTCGAAAACAATAGAAATATCTTCTTTTATGTGGTCAAACATGTGGTTGGGCGTTGGTTTTAGATAGGGCGTAATTATGCCATAAACAACAATGGTTGACTAATTTACTAGGGCACTGGGTGCAGGCATGGATAGATGGAGATGCGCATGAGCAAACTGTGCACCTTAGTACTCAGAGCACACTATTAAGATTAGCCAATTAGCACTGGCTGACTGAGCAGTCGCCACTGGTTTTAATGCCAAGCTTCTCATTTAATTGCATTGCTGCGTCTTTGTCCAATTGATCAAGCAGTGTTGCTGTTTTGATCGCTTCATCTTTATTGCCGGATTCTGCGGCAATCATGCCTAAATAGAGTAATGCACTGGAATGATGTTTGTTTTGTGCGTATAGCTGAGTGAAATGCTGCTCGGCATTTTTTGTTTCTTTCAGGTTGTACTCAGCAATGGCTAAATAGTTTATCGCTTCGCTGGTGGATGGTTCTGCTAGCACCCATTCTGTAGACAGTTTTTTTAATGTTGCCCAGTCTTGAGTTTGGTACGGTTGAATCACACGCATGAAATATGGGCGCTTTTCTTCAGGTGCGTCCCAAAAAGGTGATTCGCCTTTAGTATTAAGGCTGATTTCGGGTTGTTTTAGTAGGTTTTTTATCCACTCTACTGGCATGTTGTAGTAAAACGCATTGCGCCCCGGGGACTTTAGGGTAATGATACCCACCAGTTTGCCGTCGTCGCTAAACATTGCCCCACCGCTGGCGCCTAGCCTAAAGTCGTTGGATGAGCGAATGATGACGCTATCATCCATGGGGTATAGCGCTTTCACCGCGCCGTAGGTGGTAAGCGGTCTGGGTGAGTTATTGGGGAAGCTGATGGTGAAAACAGATTGTTCGTATTGCAGGTTAGTGCTTTCCCCCAGCGTTGCAACTGTGGTGTCTAGGCCATCAAACCCGGCAATGCAAAGATCGTGTTCCCAATCTGCTTTGAGGCTGGTGGCACGATGACTTTCGCCAAACTTAATAATGTTAATTGCATAGGCATTTGCGATGACATGGCAATTAGTTACTACCTGATCTTTCGCTACCACTACGCCTGAGCCTACGCCATAGCGGCCATCAGGCAAGACGACACGAATTTTTACCACTGTAGATTTGAGCGCATACACCAAGCTATCCGGCGGTGCAGCAACGGCGAAGTGATGGCCAAAAACACAACCCAGTGTGAGAATGAGGCCAAGGCTAAGTATCGGTTTGCGCATCAAAGATTCTCCAGATGAAGGATAAAACTTGATAGAACTATTTTGATAAGAAAATAGTGATGAAGAAAAGTTCTATAAATTCAATATAAAGCCTTTGTTAACAACTAATTATTAGCACTGTTTTGTTTAATATTTTTGATGCTTTTTGGGCGTAACCGATAAGGTAAGTATGCCCCTGAGCAAGTTGACCTCTTCTTTTTCTAGCTTTGCACGCGCATAGATGCGGCGTATGCGTTCGCTAAGTTTTTTAGGTGCAGTGGGGTTGAGGTAGCCAATTTTAATCAGTGTATCTTCCAAGTGTGCATAAAAACCTTCGAGCGCTTCGTTGGTGGCTAGCTCTGGCTGGTTGTCGGCAGCGTCCAGCTTGCCTTCCAATATCGCCATGCGAACCTCATAAGTCATGACTTGTACTGCGGCAGCAAGGTTGAGTGATGAGTATTCTGGGTTGGCAGGAATCATTGCGAGCAGTTGGCAGCAATCTAGCTCTGCATTGGAGAGACCGCTCATTTCTGTGCCAAATACCAGGGCAATCGGTTGGTTTTGTGCGAGAGAGGCCGCACGATGCGCGGCTTCGCGTACGTTTACCAACTCATGCGAGATTTGTCTTTTACGTGCGCTCATGCCAATCGCCAATGCGCAGCCGGTGAGGGCTTCTTGCAGGCTGCTGCAAACGGTGGCTGACTCTAGTAAATCAGCTGCACCGGTAGCGAGTGAGGTGGCTTGTGGGTCAGGGAAGTGCAATGGATTCACCAAGTATAGGTCACTTAGGCCCATGGTTTTCATGGCGCGTGCGGTTGACCCAATATTGCCAGGATGACTGGTTTGGCATAAAACGACACGGATGTTATTGAAAATGTTTTGTTTATCCACTTGACTGACCTAATTTGTTAAAAATTATTTACTTAGCGAACCTTAATTGCCCTTAATTGATATTAACAATTTGGTATTAAGGTCGATAAAAGTTAAAATAGCATTTTATCAGCTCTTTAAGAAAATCTAGTCATGCATCCAATGCTATCTATTGCAGTAAAAGCCGCCCGTGAAGCGGGACGTATTATTAACCGAGCCTCACAAGATGTGGGTGCGATTGCCATTCAAACTAAAACTTACAATGACTTTGTCAGTGACGTAGACAGGTCAGCCGAGCAGGCAATTATTGATATTTTGAAAGATGCTTATCCAGACCATGGTTTTTGGGGCGAGGAAAGTGGTCATGATAACCACGAAGCCGATAATATCTGGATTATTGATCCATTAGATGGCACGACTAACTTCTTGCATGGCTTCCCGCAATATTGTATCTCGATTGCTTTGCAGCAAAAGGGTGTGCTGACGCAAGCTGTGATTTACGACCCCGTGCGTAATGATTTGTTTACCGCAACCAAAGGTCGCGGCGCATTTTTAAACGACAAGCGTATTCGTGTGACTAACCGTAGCAAGTTGCAAGACTCATTGATTGCCACTGGCTTCCCATACCGCGACTTTACGCACTTGGATAGCTATTTAGGCATGTTTAAAGACATGATTAAAAAGACAACCGGGATTCGCCGCCCAGGTTCAGCTGCGTTGGATTTAGCTTATGTAGCAGTGGGTTGGGTAGATGGTTTCTTTGAAATCAATTTATCTGCTTGGGATATTGCTGCAGGTGGCTTAATTGTGCAGGAAGCTGGCGGTATCGTAGGTGATTTTGAAGGTAATGAAAGCTGGTTAGAAACCGGTAATATTGTCGCGGCTAATCCAAAAGTGTTTGCACAAATGTTGCAGGTTTTAAATCCGCATCTAACCCCGGCGCTTAAAACGCCTAAAAACGCTTAAGTTTATTTGTTGTGGTCAATTACGTCTGCCAAGCTGGCAGACGTTTCTAAAGCTTGAGTCGTATTGCTTAGCCTCTCTCTCCGCTAGTCATTCTGTTTGTTGCTTTGTGCGCCCTAGTGCACACTCACATTACATTTACGCACTAAAATTTGGATAGTATTGAATTTTATGCTGAGGCGTTTGTCTCCTAAACCATACTTTTTAGATAAATTCTCTGCATTAGGTTATGCTGAATTAAGTGATGCTAGAAGCGCATTTTAGATAATGCATGCATATGGCTTAACTTTATAATGTGTACACTAAACCTTACTTGCACATTTCTGATTGAATAGCACTGTCTTGTTTTACATGGAGCCATTTTAAATATGAGTCATCCGGTGATTAGCCATACCAATTTGATGGAGCAGGCATTTGAGCAGCATGCACGTCATGCCGATGCCCCCAAATTGATTGCAGATTTATTGGCGCAGATTCGCCCGCTAAAGCCTGAGCAAACGGATGGTGCGATTAAATCCATACAGGCACTTTGTTATTTGGTGAGTACCGATGGAGTAAAAGCCAGTCAGCTGAGAGATGCCATTTTACAGTTGTTAAGTGCTTACAATCCCTTGTCATTGTTTTTGATTGCACGTCACTCAGTATTTACCGGTTTCTTTGCTGAAATGCGTAGACGCATCTCGCACAAAATTTTGCCTGAGGCGGTTGATGGTGCTTATCTGCTTGATTTGTTTTCAATATTCTTTACAAAAACAACCGATGAAATATGGGTCAATGCTGTACCTGATAGTGTTTGGGCGCAGCTGATAGGCGTCATGCGCTTTGATTTGGCCGATGAGGCGCTTAGTTTGTCTTGTCAGCAAAACTTGTTTGCTGCTGCGCAGGTGCTTTCTTACCGCACGGCGGCATTAGGACTAGAGCCAGAGTTGCTGAAAAACTACCCTGAGCTTGAGCAGCATAGTTCCCCCTTTATTATGCAACAGGCTGAGCTCGCAGAGTTTATGGGGGCGCAGGATGTAGATGAGTCGCATGTTGATATCAAGCATATATTGGTGATGCTGGATCAATGTAAGGCGATTGTGGCAAAGGTACGTAGGAATAGTGCACTCACCGGCACCAGCATACATTTAACCCAGTTGCTCCAACGTATTTTGAAGCAAATTGCGCGGTTAGAAGAGTTGTTGACGATTTTGCATTGCTTTCAGCATAAGCAATCTGCAGATACGGTAATCGTGCCCTTGTTCAAGGATTTGGTATACAGCGAGTGCCATAAGAATGATTTACATGAGTACTGGCAGGAGAGCGTAGAGGTGATGGCGGTTCGTGTCACCGAAAATGCAAGTCGTGCCGGCGAGCATTACATCACAGAAAACCGCAGTGAGTATTTTGCACTTATGCGTTCGGCTATGGGTGCGGGCGTCATTATTGCGCTAATGGCAATGTTTAAGCTGGTGTTAGCCAAGCAGCATTTTGCACCATTGGCAGAGGCTATTTTCTTTAGTTTGAATTATGGTATCGGCTTTATGTTGATTCACATCTTTCACTTCACGGTGGCGACTAAGCAGCCTGCAATGACTGCCGCCGCGATTGCTGCCACGATTGATAATGCCTCGGATGGCAAAACCAAAGACATGCATAATTTAGTGACTACTGTGACCAATACCATGCGTAGTCAGGCCGTAGCTATATTTGGTAATGTAGTGGTGGCGATCCCGATGGCAATGCTGCTGTCTTGGGCTGTGTTTTATTTATCCGGGCAGCACTTTGTAACGCCTGAGAAAGCGCATCAATTGCTGCGTGACATTCATCCTGTGACCAGCGGCGCATTCTTTTATGCGGGAATCGCCGGTGTCTGCTTGTTTTTAGCTGGTTTAATTTCAGGTTATCACGATAACTTGGCTATTTATAACAAGATTCCACAGCGCCTGAAGGCAGTGCGCTGGTTGCAGCGGCTTTTGGGAGTAGAGCGTTTAGCGCGGGTAGCGCATTATGTAGAGCATAACCTAGGTGCGTTGGCCGGTAATTTTTACTTCGGCTGCTTGTTGGGCGGCATGGGCTCAGTCGGAGTGCTGTTGGGGTTGCCGATTGATATCCGGCATATTTCGTTTTCTTCTGCGTTTGTGGGCTTTGCCAGCTTTAGTTTAGACTTTATGCTGACTTGGCAAGTGGTTGCTTGTGCTGCACTAGGGCTTGCGCTGATTGGCCTAGGTAACTTGATGGTGAGCTTTAGTTTGGCACTGTATGTCGCTATGAAGTCGAGAAAGGTGCGTTTTAATGACTGGCGTTTATTGCTAAAAAATCTAGCTAGCCGCTTAAATCAGCACCCGATAGAATTTATTTTGCCACCTAAAGATTTGCCGCCTGAGAATTTGCCACCAAAAGAGCCGACGCAGGCAGGTTAAGCCAGCCCTGATTTTTATGCTGTGGTATGGCGTCAGCCATTTTTGTAACGGTAAGTACTCACTTGCCAGAGGTTGTTGATAGTAATGCTAAAGTGCTAAGCGTATGCCTGCCTCATGTTCGGCATTTATGGCTAAGTCAAGCTTGTTTTAGCCTTTGTCTAGCCTTATCGAGCTCATTCTTCATCTCTCCTCTCATCTTGTCCGTTTTCTGCGCTGGCAATTTAGATGATTCAGCACTTTTTGATTTTTTAAATTATGCTTGACATGTAGTATGGTTCCTTAATATCATTGTCCGTACTATGTTGCTACTTAAAGATTTACCGACAATCAAAAGTTTGGAAAAATTTGCGGAACGCTATCCAGATGCGGATACGCACGCCATTTCTGACTTTGCCAACTTGTTGCGTGCATGTTCGGATATTTCTGATGCTTTGGATAAGTTGCTTGGCCAGCACGGTTTGCTGCAAGGGCGTTGGTGGATACTAGTATTGCTAATGCGGCAGGATGATTTAACTTCTTCGCCATCCGAGCTTGCTGAAAAGGTGGGGGTGACCAAAGCCACAATGACAGGATTTATTGATAATCTGGAGCGCGAAGGGCTAATTTCGCGCTTTATGGATAGCGTAGACCGCCGCAAATTTTTAATTAAACTTACACCAGCAGGGCAGCAAAAACTGGATGATGTGATGCCGGATTACCATCAAAAGGTGCATGCCTTAATGACGGTGCTAGGCGATACCGAACGAGCGGCAATGCTTAATAGCTTAAAATCATTGGCAGCCAATGTAGATCTAATGAAGTAGCGATATTTTTTTTGCCTAATTAGTTAGGAACCAAACAAAATTGAAATTTACATTTCTAATATCTAATAGCACAATCAACAAAGTGATGACCACACCAAAGCTTGCGGTTGTATCTAAATCTCTGTCTAAATTAGGCTTAGGCTTTAGCCTGATTTTGTTAGCTGGATGTGTAAGTATGTCCGGTATCTCGCCGCAAGCTGAGCTAGTAAAGCCAGAAAGTCTGAACACAGGCAAGGCGATTACTGCTGCTGCACATATTGCCTGGCCTAAAGAGGATTGGTGGAAAATCTATCATGACCCACAGTTAGATAGCCTGATTGCAAAAGCAGTAGAAGGTAGTCCTACGCTCAATGCGGCAAAAGCCAGAGTAGCGCTTACCCAGGCCATTGCCGATAGTATGCACGCAGAAACACTACCTAACATTAGCGGAAATGTTTCTGTGATACGTGAGCGTTTTACTGAGTTGCAGTTTATACCTCCTCCATGGGGCGGGCATACTGATTGGAACAACAAGGCGGCAATTTCGCTTGCTCACGATTTAGATTTATGGGGGCGCCAAGAAAGTATTTGGCGAGGTTCACTTGATGAATCCAAGGCGGTAGCGGCTGAAATGCAACAGGTGAAATTGGGGCTGGAGTCTGCAATTATCCGTAGCTATGTGCAGTTAGCCATGGAGTTTGAGGCACGCGACATTGCCGAAGAGCATCAAGCGCAGTTGAAGGAGCGAACTGCAATTGCGCGTCGTGCATTAGCTGCCGGCATTGGCACGCAGATGGAAGTCATCGAAACCGAGACCCCATTGCCAACCGCCCACGCCCACATAGAGGCCATTAACACACGTATTGATTTATTACGTCATCAGCTGGCCGCGCTATCTGGTCAAGGCCCTGGTGCGGGTGAAATGATACAGCGCCCCAAAATGTCACTTGATCATTTAGTTGGCCTGCCAGACCAATTACCTGCGAATTTAATCGGACGCCGCCCAGATGTATTGGCCTACAGGTGGCGCGTAGAGGCGGCATCACACAATATTGAGGGTGCAAAAGCTGCGTTCTATCCAAACATTAACCTGCTAGCTTTTGTTGGATTTCAGGCGCTTGGATTCAGCCAGCTCTTGTCCAGTGCGGCTGGCATTGCTGGTGTAGGGCCGGCAGTTTCTCTACCAATATTTGACGGCGGGCGTCGCCGCGGTAATTTATCTGCAAAAACAGCGGCCTATGATCTTGCCGTTGAAAATTATAACGAAGCGGTGATTCGTGCTTTACAGGATGTGTCTGATCAGTTGGTGATATTGCAATCCAATATTAAACAGCGCAAGGACGTAGCACTTGCGCTCGCAACCGCATATAAGGCCCATACGCTGGCGGAGAAAAGCTATCACGCTGGTTTGACTAACTATCAACATGTGCTCGATACCCATGCAATCGTGTTAAGGCAGCAGGAAATCGCGACTCAATTAGAGGCGGTATGGCTGGATGGTTATGCTAACCTGATGCGCGCACTTGGCGGCGGCACTATTGTAAATGGCACTGATGGCTATCACTTCGATGAGCAAGGCGTAGAGCAAAGCTTGCCTGCTAACTCCACAGTGACGGAGCATAAATAGCTGTGAGATTGATCCCGAATTTCATCATTAATCGCAAAGCGAACGACCTGATTTTATTACAGGCTGCGTGGCGTGAATGGCTGGCAGAAGATGCGCCGATGATTGCCTACATCTTTAAGGTACTGCTGGCATGCCTGCTGGCAATGTGGCTGTCATTACGTTTTGAGTTAGACCAGCCACGCACGGCTATGATGACGGTGGCGATTGTGATGCAGTTTCGCTCTGGCATGGTGTTTGCCAAAAGCTATTATCGTTTTTTAGGCACCAGTGTCGGTATTTTGGTGTCATTTCTACTGGTAGCGCTATTTGCGCAGGAGCGCATACTGTTCTTGGTATGTATGGGCGTGTGGATAGGTCTATGTACGGCAGGGTCCATGATATTTCGTAACTACCAGTCCTATGCCTTTGTGCTGGCAGGATATACGCTATGTATTGTTGGTTTGCCTTCTACGCTTACCCCGGAACTGACCTTTAATATAGGCGTAACCCGTATCTCTGAAATATTGATAGGCCTGATTTGTGCAACACTAGTCAGTGATTTGATTTTTCCACAACGCATGTGGGATGTCATGCTGGCGGCTATACGGAGGAGATTTAAAGATTTTTCAGATTTGATGCAAACTGCCGCAGTGAAACCCGTTGCCTCGACTACCTCAACGCCCACTTTGCTACGTTTTCTGGGTGATATTTTCAGTTTAGAGTCGTTTCAAGCTTCAGCCGGCATGGAGAACGACAAGTCACGCCTGCATAGACAAAAACTAAGCCGGATGAACAATGAGTTTATGGAGGTCTCAACCAGTTTCCATGCTTTTGAGCAACTGCTACGGCGTCAGCACAATATTACGCAACCGCAGGTCAGTGATGCATTGCAAAGGGTTTACCAGTCTTTAAGCGCCGCCATCATGGTAGAGGGCCGCAGTGCACAAACAGAGCAAGAAGCGATGATAGTGAGCCGGCAGCTTTCGGCTTTCCGCAATCAATTTTCTGCCAATATTCATACTGAGCGTACACGGTTAAGGGCTGATGTCGGCGCAACTGAGCGTCTAGACTTTGAAACCGGCTGCGAATTACTGCAACGCCTAACAGATGAGCTTTATGTTTATACCAGTACTTATGCTTCACTCGCGGCGGCTCAGAATAGTAATGTTGCTGTCACCGAAATAGCACAGACGCCAAAACTGGAAATGCATTTTGACCCACTAGCAGTTAGTTTAGCGGGGGTACGTGGCACCTTGTCATTAGCAATTCTGTCCGCATTGTGGATATTGACAGATTGGCGCTCTGGCGTAGAAGCCATCACGCTTGGTGTTATTTCAAGTACGTTATTTGCAACCACTCCGTCACCAACGCGTACTATCAAGAACTTTATGATCGGCGCCATCATCGGCACATTATTGGCGTACTTCTGCAATTTTCACTTATTGACACAGGCACATGGTTTTTGGATGCTGGCTGTTGCTGTTGCCCCCGGGATTATCATTGCAGCATGGTTCACAACCAGACCGGCAACTGCCATTGTGGGGGCAGGGGTGTTTATGGTGTATCTGATGCATATTGGATTTAATAGCGCATATAACAGCAACCCGGTGACGTTTATCAATGATGCGATTGCGGATTTATTAGCCGTGCTAATCTCAGGCATCATGTATGGATTAATCGACCTGAGCAGTAGTCGCTGGTCACGTCAGCGTATTGCAAAATCCTTGCGTAATCTGGTGGTAGCGGCTTGCCGTGACCCGGTAACCTTGCGCCGCAGTCGTCTGGAAACTGGTGCACGTGAGCTGGTGCAACGCGCTGGCAGTGCACAGCGTATTGGAGATAAAGAAGACCGTGTTGTGATTGAGTGGCTGTTATCCACTTTAGAAATCGGCCATGCCGTGGTTGCACTGCGCGAATATCTGCAGATGGTGGAGCACCCTTACATCAGCAAGATGTTGTCGCTTGGTCTGGAGTCTGTTGCCCAATTATACGACGCGCCTTCTGAAGCCTCACGTATACAGGCGATTAGCACGATTGATCATGCCATGGCAGAAATTAGTCAGGCCAATATAGACTTTAATTTACCACAAGCTAACCAGCACAAAATCACGGTAATGCTGCATTTTATTCGCAGTGCACTACTGGATGAAGAATCTGTTCTTGTCGCTGGCGCGCAGGCAACATTGGAGAAACATTAACTATGCCCGTAGAAATTGCACTGCCAGTTGAAGTTGCATTGTTAGATGCGCTTGTTCCCAGCCTGCTATTTGCTTTTATCGCTGCGGGGATAGCTTCATTAATACTGGATTGGATATTTGTACGTTATGAAATTTACCGTTATCTATGGTACCCGGCCCTGTTTCGGCTCGCATTATTCATTTGCCTGTTTGCCGTACTTGGGCTTTGCATCTACTGAAAGGAATCACCATGAAAGGTCTGAATAAAACGCTCATTAGGGTCTCCATCACGTTGCTATTGGTGGTGGTTGCTATTGCGCTAGGACGTATGCTTTGGGTACGTTATATGGACTCGCCGTGGACACGTGATGGCAGAGTGCGGGCAGATGTCGTGAATATTGCACCAGACGTAGCAGGCTTGGTCACCGAGGTTGCCGTGCACGACAACCAGCTGGTGCATCGTGGAGACGTACTATTCCGCATTGATAGCGAACATTATCAACATGCCCTAAACCAAGCCAAGGCAATGGTGAGTCAGCGTAAAGCGATGCTGGATATGAAGCGTGGTCAGGCATCACGCCGTGCGGCGCTGGATGACCAAGTGATTTCGCGAGAAAACAGAGAAGATACCGATATGGTTGCCATCAGCGCCAAGGCTGAGTATGAAGCCGCATTGTCGCAACTTGACCAAGCTAAGCTGAACTTAGAACGTACTATCGTACGCTCTCCGGTGGATGGCTGGGTGTCTAATCTATTGGTACGTCCTGGTGATTTTGCACAGGTTGGTGTAGCTAAATTGGCAGTGATTGATCAGCACTCATTTTGGGTTTATGGCTACTTTGAAGAGCATAAATTAGCTCTTATCAAAATCGGTGACCCTGCAGAAGTTAAATTGCTTGGTTCCAATCGTGTGTTACATGGGCGTGTTGAAAGTATTGCGCACGGGATCACCGATAGAGATAACCCAACCGATGTGCGTTTATTGGCTAATGTTAACCCTAGTTTCAATTGGGTGCGCTTAGCACAGCGGGTGCCGGTGCGTATCAGTTTGGATAGTATCCCTAAAGATTTGACACTGGTAGCTGGGATGACCTGTGCGGTGATTGTTCACCCCAGTACCAAAAAATAAGGGCGTTGCCGTTGTAAGCCAACTACTGTCAATATTGCAAGTGGCAGGCAGGGGCGGCAGCGCATCTAGCAGTTAATAGTGATCCCAATGTGCATTGCCATAATCTGCGACCTTGACTCTGGCTTCTTGTTTGTTGGCGCTGATTAACTGCGGTTTGGCTACTGGGTGCATTTTAATCACATTGTCGGTGAACGTGATATTTGCCTCATCTAACTTAAAGACGCTGACAGCATCTGCCAAGGCATTGGCTTGCTCTAGCAGTGATTCAGCCGCAGCGGTTGCTTCTTCTACGAGTGATGCATTTTGCTGTGTGGCTTCATCCATTAAGGTTATCGCTACGTTGACTTGGTCGATACCCGTACTTTGCTCTGCTGAGGCAGTTGCGATTTCGCTAATGATATCGGCTACCTGCTGTACAGAGGATACGACTTCCTCCATGGTCTTTCCTGCATTTTCTACTTGCTTGGTGCCTTCATAAGTTTTGCTCACCGAGTCATTAATCAGCGCTTTGATTTCCTTCGCTGCGCTGGCTGAGCGCTGTGCCAAGCTCCTTACTTCGCCGGCAACCACAGCAAAACCACGGCCTTGTTCACCTGCTCTGGCTGCTTCAACTGCGGCATTGAGCGCGAGAATATTGGTTTGAAAGGCAATACTATCAATCACGCTGATAATGTCTTCAATTTTTCGTGCGCTTTCGTTAATGGCACTCATGGTAATCACTGCGTCTGAAACAACCGCACCACCTTTTACTGCCACTCCTGAAGCGCTCAGCGCCAACTGGTTGGCACGCTTAGCGTTATCTGCATTACGTTTCACGGTTGAAGCTAGCTCTTCCATGCTGGCTGCCGTTTCTTCTAGGCTGGATACTTGTTTTTCAGTACGCGCTGACAGGTCATTATTGCCTGAGGTGATTTCTGCTGCGGCGGTATTAATGGTTTCTACTGAGGCTTTCACTGTAGCAATCGGGCCAACAATCATCTCTAAGGTTTCATTCACGCCTTCTACAATTTTTCTAAAGTCACCTAAGTGCGTGCTTGCATCTACACGCACTGAAACCCGGCCATCATGCGCGGCATTAGATAGTATGTTCACATCACTGACTAACGCATTAATAGAGGTAATGCAGGTGTTCAGATTGTCTTTAATGTTATTAAAGTCTCCATTAAAGCTGGCGGTGATTTTTTCAGGAATCTCGCCACGTGCAATGTGCTCCAGGTTGCTGGCAGCCATGTTCAATGGTGTGACGATAGCGTCCAATGTGGCGTTCAGGCCTTCAATTACTTTGCGATATTCACCTAAATGTTTTGAAGCATCGGCACGGGTAGTTAAGGCACCTGCTTCTGCATCTTTTGCCAGTAGGTTGGCATCTGCCACCAGCGCTTTGATGGCAAGGCCGCAGGCATTTAAGTTGTTTTTGATGATATTAAAGTCACCTTGGTAGTGATCGGTGATTTCAGATGGGATGATGCCTTTAGAGAGATTGTCCACATAATTTGCCGCCATTGTGAGCGGGGTGATAATGGCATCTAGCAGTTGGTTAATGCCGCTGCTGATGTCTTTAATCACACCAGTAGGCAATGTGTTGGTATCAATGCGCTCGCTCAGGTTACCTGCAACAGCCTGCTTAATAAGCTCGGCCACATTTTTCTCTGCAATGACTTCGGCAGTGCGGTTGCTCCACTGCGTCATCTTGCCTAATGCATAACCATCTGTTTCATCATATACCGGGCTAACCACTAATTGCAGGTGATGCTCGGCCATAGTGGTATCTATGATTTTCTGGCGACTGATTTCAGTAGCAAACTGTTCACGGTCTGCTGCATTTTCCAGATACTGGCTTAGATTCTCGCCCATCATTTTGTCTAAAGCGAACGCAGGGTGATATTTCTGAATGCCAACACTCATTTGCTCAAACAAGGTTTTTGCCGCGTGGTTCATATAGATGAGACGATTATCGCGATTAGATAAGGTAACGGCAATCGATGCTTGGTCTAGTGTGGCTTTAATACGCTGAATGCTACTGACAGCCTCTTTGTGGTCAAAATCCAGTCTGGTTTTGAGTGCATGATAGGCATCCACTACATCGGTTAGCTCATCCCTGTGCTCAGACCTTGGTACCAGCTTGTTATTCATTTCCTCTGCACTTTCACGCAGATTGCTACCAATCGCACGCAAACGCGGAATAATGGAGCGGTTCAGGTTCCAGCCCAGTAAGCCGCATATCATGAGGGCGACAACAATAAATGCAATCGCATAGTTTCTATGTTTGATATAGTTGGCTTGTGTCACTTCGTATTCTGCGGCCACGCCTGCGTAATGTAGGCTACTCAGTTTGTTCAGGCTTTCAGTCAGTGGGTCTATCGCTTTATATACATCTGAAGTATTAAATGTCATCAAGCGTTCAATATCATCGCTACGGATAATGCCTTGCAGTAACACCGCAGACTCAAGCGCAGTATCAAATAAAGGCTGAATCTCAGCGGCTAATGCTGATTCTGTTTCTGCATGCGGGCTGGCTAAATAGGATTTCCACTCTTTGTCTAATACCAGCAGTGCCTGATCAACATTGGCGGCAGCTTCGGCAGAAGTGATAATGCCTCTTTGCAGTTTCTGGCCAGTGCTAACAATATTGGTGCTGAACATATCATTAATCACTTTTAATTGCTTTAACGGCAGCACTCTGTTCTTGTAGACACTTTCTAGGCCATGGTTGCTTTCTTTAATGCCAGAAATGCCACTAAAACCTAGCATAGAGGTGGTTAATGCCACCATAATAAAAATGCAGGCAATTTTATTGTTAATCGTAATACGGTTGGTAAACTCTTTAAATCTTCTCAGTAACGCGGTATGCCAGCGCTCTTCATGCTTGATGGCGCGGTAATGCGCACGGGCTTTCTCAACTTGTGCTTTGCTGGCTTTGGTGCTGACAGACATATAGCCAACTACTTTGCCATGCTCACGCACTGTGGTGACACAAGAATATACCCAAAAATGATCGCCGTTTTGGCACAGCCCTTGTTCCACACCTATCCATGGCTTTTTACTTTGTAGTGTCATCCATATATCGGTGAGAATTTCTTTCGGCATCTCTGGGTGGTGGATAACGCTTTGCTTTTTGCCTATCAGGTCTTGCTCGTTGAAACCGGTCACTTCTATAAAGTCACGGTTTACGTAGATAATTTTTCCTTCTAAATCAGTTTTTAAGACGATGGAAACTGATTCGTTAATCTCTCGTTCAATTTGCGTTAACGTGATATTTTCTTTCATTGCACACCTTTTTTATTATTTGTATAACAAACATGGAATAGCGCTGATTGACGAAAAACACATGCGCTATGTTCTGACTTCTGTTTTTGTTCTGCGAATCCTGTCATGATGTGTTGCTAATCACGCTGCCATTTCTATAACGGATTCGTGAGGGCTGCGGCGTTCTATAAACAGGCTATTGCCTGCAATTTCCTTGGCTTGCTTTTTGGCGTTGACACACGCGGTGGAAACCTCGTGATGTGAGTGGTAGAGCGCGGAATTTACAATTAAGGCGCCAATCGATAGGCTGACAAAGGGATGAAAGCGTTGCTCACCTTGACGGTCTTGCGTGATGATGCCGCCGCTTTTTTGATCAGCATCCGAGTAAAACATAGGAGACACTTTAGCAATCTGGGATAACAGCGTATGGCAGCGACTTTCCCAGTTTTTACTCTGAAACAGGATGATAAAGTCGTCACCGCCGATATGGCCGACAAAGTCGTAAGGACCGCAGGCATCTGCTAGCACCTGGCCGGTTCTCTGGATTACTTCATCGCCTTTTTTGTAGCCATATACATCGTTATATGGTTTGAAGTAATCAAGATCGCAGTAGCAGGCCACAAACTGTGTGCCTGATTGCAACAAGCTATCAATTTGTTCGCTAATCGGTACGTTGCCCGGCAGTAAAGTAAGCGGGTTAGCGTAGCGTGCAGTATCTATCTGCATTTTGGTGATAAGCCTGAGTAAGTCATGCCCACTTGCCATGCCCGCGTACTGGCCATTGTCAGTGACAATAAAGCCGGCAGATAGGTGGTGTGGTTTACTTTGCAGGATTAAATCGCTTAATTTTTTGAGGCTAGTGTCTTTGTCTACAATTAATGCAGACTTGTCTGTCATCATTTCGCATGGGCGCTGCCCATAAAGTTCTCTGCGGAAAGGGCGCGCGTAATCGTTAATCATGATGCTACGATTAATCAGACCAATCGGTCGACCATCCAGTACGACGGGGATGGAGTAAATCTCCTGATTCTCATCGAACATTTTAAATACATCTTCGTTCAGGCAAGTCGGGCTGACTGGGGCAGAATATTTCAGTAGTTTTTCAACAGTTGCGCGATTTTGTAGTAGGTTTTCACGCTCAAATTCGAATCTGACTAAAGAGTTTTTAATGTCAGATGATGCTTCTCGTATAGGTGTTGGGTGTGGTCTGGCAATATGGTAGCCCTGACTATAGGCAATACCTAAGTCGCGGATTGCCATCAGTTGCTCATGGGTTTCAATCCCTTCCGCAATTACTTGGGCGCCTGATTTCTCGGCGATTTCCTGAATAGAGCGTGCAAACTGTAGTTTTACCGGGTCTAGGTGAATGTTCTGTGTGAAGTGCTTATCAATCTTGACGTAGTCAGGGCGGATTTCTGACCATAAGCGCAGCCCGGAAAAACCTTCGCCCAGATCGTCGATGGCGATTTCAAATCCCATGTTCCGATAGTGATGCGTGGCATCACGCATCAATTGGTAATCCAGCGTTTGTGCGTTTTCTGTTAACTCAATGATGACCTGGCTAGGCTTTAGGCCTAATGCCTCCATATATTTCAGAGTTTCACCAGATTTTGAGTATTTTTGTAATAAGATATCCGGGCTAATGTTAAGAAATATCTTGCCCGGCAGGTTTTGCCTAGCAAATGATTCCAGCACCGTCTGGCGACAAAGATATTCCAACTCTGTCACCAAGCCACAACTTCTGGCCATTGCAAACAAAGCCATGGGGGAGTGTAACGTGCTGTTGATTGGCCCGCGGATTAGGCCTTCGTAACCAATAAACTTGCCTTGCTGCATATTAAGTATTGGCTGAAAAACAGCAGTGAGCTGCCTATTTTGAATAATGTCGTGTAGATGCAAGCAAGCAGCTTCATTGGCGCATGGGCCGAGTTCCGTCATCCATGCCGGATTACTCACTGTACTCATTTAGACCTCTGGATCGTCTTATCATGGGTAGCAATATTGACGCGCCAATGTGACATGCGCGTGACAGTTTGGTGACATTTAATAATTGGTCTTGGTGTCGGTTTTTTAATGCGATATACATTAATCACCTAGATTCACCATGAGTTTAATGCTGTCATTTACGTGTGATAGGTTAAAATCTAACTTACTTAAAATCTGTGAATTGTTGAATGACTATTGCACCACTTCCGCAGGCTGCTAACGCTTCAGTGCCAAACTTAGAGAGCCACACTCCCATGATGCGCCAGTATCTCGGCTTAAAGGCACAACATCCTGATATGTTGCTGTTCTATCGCATGGGCGACTTTTACGAGCTGTTTTTTGAAGATGCCGAAAAAGCCTCGCGATTGCTGGGCATTACCTTAACGCATCGTGGTAGCAGTAACGGGCAGCCGATTAAAATGGCTGGCGTGCCGTATCATGCAGCCGAGCAATATTTAGCCAAGCTTGCCAAAATGGGCGAGGCAGTTGCTATTTGTGAGCAAGTGGGGGATCCGGCAACTACCAAGGGCCCTGTGGCGCGTGAAGTAGCGCGGATTCTTACCCCCGGCACGCTTACCGATGCCGCACTGTTAGATGAGTCTCGTGATAATCAATTGCTCAGTATTTTTCAGGCGGATGGCGTTGTCGGCTTGGCACGATTAAATCTAGCCTCCGGTAGCTTTATTCTGAGCGAAATTGCAGTCGGTTTATTAGCGCAGGAGATTGAGCGGATTGCCCCCAGCGAAATGCTGCTTGCCGATGATTTTCAGCATCATGCATTGAGTGCAAGTAAAGTGGCTAAGCGGCGCTTGAGTACGTGGCAGTTTGATTTTGATAGTGCGTTTTCTACCCTGACTAAGCAGTTTAATACTTATGACCTGAATGGCTTTGGCTGCGCAGATATGCTGCCCGCTATTTGTGCCGCGGGTGCTTTGCTAGACTACGTGAAGCATACGCAACGCACCACTTTGCCCCATATTAATGCCTTGAGTGTAGAAACTACTAGTGCTTACTTGCAGCTGGATGCGGCAACCAGACGTAATCTGGAAATTGATATGACCTTGCGCGGCGAGGCAAGCCCCACTTTGTATTCTTTATTGAATACTACGCAGACGGCGATGGGCGCGCGCTTATTGCGTCATTGGCTGCACCACCCTTTGCAAGACCGTAACCTGGTAATGAAGCGACATGAGGCGATTGCTGACCTCACACAAACCAACCAATTTTTAAGTCTGAGGCAGACATTAAAATCAGTCGCGGATATTGAGCGTATCACTGCGCGCGTTGCACTTAAAACGGCACGCCCTAGAGATTTATCTGGATTGGCTGTGAGTTTGCAGCAATTACCTTTATTACAAGCACAGCTTGAGCCACAGTCGGCTAGCTTGCTGCAAACCTTGGCGGTTAATTTAATTCCGCCAGCAGCGGTGCTGAGCTTATTAATCACTGCCATTAAAGCGGAGCCTAGTGTGGTGCTGCGTGAAGGCGGTGTGATTGCAGATGGTTATGATGCAGAGCTGGATGAACTACGAGCGATACAAACCAATCATGGTCAGTTTTTACTGAGCTTTGAGGCCGCAGAAAAAGAACGTACAGGCATTGCCAACCTGAAAGTGGAATATAACAGTGTGCATGGCTTCTATATTGAAATGAGCCGCGCACAGGCTGAGTCTGCCCCCGCAGAATACAGGCGTCGCCAGACCCTGAAAAATGTAGAGCGCTTTATCACGCCTGAACTGAAAGCGTTTGAAGATAAAGTGCTGAGCGCGAATGACCGTGCATTGGCACGTGAAAAAATGCTGTATGAGCAAGTGCTAGCTGAGCTTGGGCAATATATCGCAGCATTACAAACTAATGCGGGTGCAGTAGCGGCGCTAGATGTGTTGTGCTGCTTTACCGAGCGAGCCATCAGCTTAAATTATGTGGCGCCTATGTTCACCACAGAAGCTGGATTAGAGGTGGTGAACGGCCGTCATCCTGTAGTTGAGCAGATTTCTTTGCAGGCATCAGGCCAGCCGTTTATCGCCAATGATGTTGTGCTTAACCCTTACCGCCAACTGCTGTTAATTACCGGTCCGAATATGGGTGGTAAATCTACTTTTATGCGGCAAACCGCATTGATTGTGTTATTAGCGTATTGTGGCTGCTATGTGCCGGCGACGAGCGTGAAGATTGGTGAAATCGACCGCATCATGACGCGAATTGGGGCATCGGACGACTTGGCGGGCGGGCGCTCCACTTTTATGGTGGAGATGACAGAAACTGCCAACATCCTCCATAACGCCACTGATAAGAGTTTGGTGTTGCTGGATGAAATTGGCCGTGGTACCTCTACATTTGATGGTTTGAGTTTGGCTTGGGCAGTTGCTAAGCAGTTGTTAGAGAAAAACCGCGCCTATACTTTATTTGCTACGCATTATTTCGAGCTGACGCGGATTGTGGATGAGTTTAAATATGCCGCCAACGTGCACTTGGATGCAGTTGAACATGGCAACACCATTGTATTTATGCATAAGGTAGAGGAGGGTGCTGCCAACCAAAGCTATGGTTTGCAAGTTGCCCAGTTGGCGGGCATCCCTAAGCCCGTTATTAGTGCAGCAAAAAGAAAGCTTGCTCAGTTAGAGCTCAATCAAGTAGCCAATCAAGATGCATCTGCCGTGCCGCAGGTTGATATGTTTATGGTGAATGAGCAAGCGGCAGATGCGCCATTACACCCAGTATTGGCAGAATTGGAGTCGCTGCAAGTTGACGATCTCACGCCTAAGCAGGCGTTAGATATGCTGTATCGTCTAAAAGAAGCCACCATTCAAGCTTAAAGCGTACGTTTGCTTTCCTAGTCTTATTCACCTGCATCTTGGAGCGCAAATGTATGTGTACACCATGATGGTGGCACTAGTCATCAATAGTGCTTCATCTTGGTACAAGCGCGTGCATACGCACTTTATTTGTGCGAACTCCTAATTTTTAAGTTGTTTCCTAGCGCACCTAAAACAGTAGATTCTATTAAAAACAAGCATTTATAATTGTTTGGCATAGTTGGCACAGCTATTGCTTATATTAGCTCAACTGATAGAGTCTTAAGCCGCTATGTTAAAAGTAATGATAGTTGATAATAATTTGGAGCGCATTAAGCCACTTAAGCAATCTTTGATTGATAGTGGCTACGATGTAATCGCGCATCTGAGAGATACCATCAATTTGAATGACGCATGCAGCAAGCTCCAGCCGGACGTTGTGGTGATTGATACGGACTCGCCAAGTCGTGACACATTGGAAAATATTTGTGTGATGACGATGAATGATCCTCGCCCTGTGATGATGTTTACCCATGATGGTAATAAAGAACAGATTAAATTGGCAACGCAGGCAGGTGTATGTGCTTATGTAGTAGGTGCTTTACCCAATGAGCGCTTGCAGCCTGTGATTGATGCAGCGGTGGCCAGGTTTGAAGAATTTAAGAATTTACGTGTTGCCTTGCAAGAGGCAAACACCAAGCTAAGCGAGCGTAAAGTAATTGAGCGTGCAAAAGGTTTAATCATGAAGCAGCGCAACGTGGATGAAAACGAGGCTTATAGCATGTTAAGAAAGATGGCGATGGAAAAGCACACGCGCATCGGATCTTTAGCGACACAAATTGTTGAAGCGGCAGAGTTGCTACTTTAACCGGATATAAAAGCAGAGTTATGTATTAAGAATTAAGCAGTACTTGCGTATAAACGCCCAATGATGGGCAGTCTACGCAAGTGCTCTAGCAGTAAATACGAGCCAATGGAGGCTCAGATCAAGTAATACAAGACAAAGGCGTCTTGATAAGCAATCAACTCTTTATTGATGAGTTGGTTCAACTTATCAGACGCCTTTTTTTTATAAATTTTTTAGATTGTTTGGATTATTTTAGGAGAGCTAAGATGGGCAATGACAATACAAGTAATAAGGCGGGAAAATTAGGTCAGCAACCAAATGTGGTGGTTGATCCAGCACGCCGTGACTTTTTTAAAATGAGTGCAGTTGGCGCATTAGGGGCAGCAGCAATGATGGGTTTAGTACCAAACGGCATCCGTACACAGGCATACGCAGCAGGTTCTGACGCACCGGAAATCAAAGAGGTGAAAATTGGTTTTATTCCTCTTACCGATTGCGCACCGATTATCGTAGCTGCGGAAATGGGTTTTGATAAGAAATACGGCATCAAAATTACCCCTTCAAAAGAAGCGTCTTGGGCTGCTGTGCGCGATAAAGTAGCTAATGGTGAGTTGCATGCAGCGCACATTCTATATGGCTTGGTGTACGGTGTTCAGCTTGGTATCGGCGGCCAACAAAAAGATATGACAGTGCTGATGGGCTTAAACCATAACGGTCAAGGTATTACGCTTTCTAACCAGCTTAAAGACAAAGGTGTGAAAGATGGTAAGAGCTTAAAACGTTTACTTGATAACGAAAACCGTGACTATACCTTCGCACAAACTTTCCCGACTGGTACCCATGCAATGTGGCTTAACTACTGGCTAGCTGCTAATGGCATTCATCCGGTAAAAGACGTTAAAAATATCGTAGTGCCTCCACCACAAATGGTTGCCAATATGCGTATTGGTAACATGGATGGTTACTGTGTGGGTGAGCCATGGAACGCTAGGGCAATTTTCGACAAAGTTGGATTTACTGTTGCTACTACACAAGATATTTGGGTAGATCACCCTGAAAAAGTTTTGGGCGCTACCGCAGAGTTTGTAGAGAAGAACCCAAATACAGCACGCGCCATCATGATGGCAATTCTTGAAGCTTGTCGTTATATCGATGCTGCAGAGAATCGTGCAAAAGTTGCTAAGTTGATTTCAGGTAAGGCATATGTGAATGCGCCAGAGCAAGTGATTGCTGGCCGCTTTGTAGGCGACTACGACAATGGCAACGGTAAAGTATGGAAAGATCCTAACTACATGAAGTTCTTTGATGATGGCAAAGTGAACTATCCATTCTTGTCTGATGGTATGTGGTTCTTAACACAGCATAAACGTTGGGGCTTGCTCAAGTCAGACCCTGACTACTTAGCGGTTGCTACCAAAGTTAACCAAACCAAACTTTATACTGAAGCTGCATCGCAATTGGGTATCAGCGTGCCTAAAAGCACAATGCGCAGCAGTAAGTTAATGGATGGCGTAGTGTGGGATGGCTCTAACCCAGCTGCTTATGCTGCATCATTTAAGATTAAAGCGTAAGCCATAAAACACAGCATCAATAGAGTTGCGCCTTAAGGAATTGAAATGACAAATACTGTAAATAAATTAATGCCTATTGCTAAATGTTTCACTTTCGGCAGTTCAAGTAGTTTAAATGTTCAGGCATATCGCTTTTTTAGATGGATATTGCCACCTATCTTTGGTTTGTTCTTGTTGGCTGTTATTTGGGCCATGATTGCTGAACACACACCAGAGTTGCCTGGACCAATTAAAACTTGGGCTTCTGCCGTTGAGTTGTTTAGTGATCCGTTTTATGACCATGGCATCAATGATAAAGGGGTGGGTTGGAATATCCTGGCGTCATTGCAACGCGTTGGTTTGGGGTTTGGCCTGGCAGCAATCATTGGCATACCACTGGGTTTTATCATCGGTCGTTTTGAGTTTGTTGCAAGAATGACCGCACCAGTCATCAGTTTGCTACGTCCAGTCTCGCCGCTGGCATGGTTGCCGATTGGCTTGCTGGTGTTTAAAGCAGCAAACCCTGCGGCGATATGGGTAATCTTTATTTCTGCAGTATGGCCGATGATTATCAATACGGCGGTTGGCGTGAATAAAGTGCCACAAGACTATATGAACGTTGCCAAAGTATTGAACTTAAGTGAGTGGAAAATCGTAACCAAAATACTGTTCCCGTTTGTGTTGCCTTACATGATGACAGGTGTGCGCTTATCTATCGGCGTGGCATGGTTAGTGATTGTGGCAGCTGAAATGTTGACGGGCGGTGTGGGTATCGGTTTCTGGGTGTGGGATGAGTGGAACAATTTAAATGTGGAACATATCATCATCGCAATTTTTATCGTAGGTATTGTTGGTTTGTTACTTGAGTATGCACTCACACAAATCGCCAAAAGATTTAGTTACGAGTAACGCACTTAAATATATCCTTTAGGAATGATCATGGAAAAAGCAAACACCGATAAATACGTACAGTTAGAGCATGTGAATATGACTTTTAACACTAAAAAAGGCACATTCAATGCACTTAAGGGTATTAATCTAAATATTAAAGAAGGCGAATTCATTTCAATCATTGGGCACTCAGGCTGTGGTAAGTCTACGGTTTTAAATTTAATAGCAGGTTTGCTTCACCCAACAGATGGCTTGATCTTTTGCGCTGGCCGTGAAATTGCAGGGCCAGGTCCTGAGCGTGCGGTTGTGTTTCAAAATCATTCATTATTGCCATGGCTCACTTGTTTTGAGAACGTGTACCTTGCAGTAGAGCGTGTATTTGAAAACGAAACTAAAGCACAGCTTGAGGCGCGCACTCATGCCGCGATTGAGCTGGTTGGTTTGACACATTCTAGTGACAAGCGCCCTAATGAAATTTCTGGTGGTATGAAGCAGCGTGTTGGTATTGCACGTGCCTTAGCCATGGAACCAAAGGTGCTGTTATTGGATGAGCCATTCGGCGCACTGGATGCATTGACCCGTGCTAACTTGCAAGATGAACTGATGAAGATCATGGCGAAATCAGGCTGCACTGCAGTGATGGTAACGCATGATGTAGACGAAGCTGTGCTGTTGTCAGACCGCGTGGTGATGATGACTAACGGTCCAAGTGCTACTATTGGTGAAATTTTGGAGGTTAATTTACCACGTCCAAGAGCGCGTTTGGCATTAGCAGAAGATAAAGAATATAACCACCTGCGCAGTGAAGTATTACGATTTTTGTATGAGCGTCATGCTAAGAAATCAGCATAAAACTAGTATTCAAGCACTCAACACTAAATTTTTTAATTTAAAAGGGATTATTAACATGAAAACTAAAGCAATATTTAAGAAAAATATGGTCATGGCTTGCACCGCGCTAGCTTTGGCTGGTATGGGGCAAGCTGCTTTCGCAGAAGATGAGGTTGCAGAATATACCTTCTTGGATTCAATCAAAGAAGGTAAGCAAATGACTAACTTTCGTTTACGTTACGAGAATGTCAATCAAGAGGCATTTAAGGCCAATGGTAAGAAGCTGGACACCGGCGAAGCTTTTACATTACGCAGCTTGATTGGCTGGCAAACTGCACCATATAAAAACTTCAGTATCGGTGCGCAAATTACAGACGTACATGAGTTTAACGATAACTTTAACGACCGCAGATACAATACGCCAGAGCATAACAATGGCACAGCCAGCGCAAGTGCAGATAAGGCACAGTACCCTAACATTGTAGACCCTGGCTTTACCGATATTAATCAGCTTTTTGTGGATTGGACTGGCATTAAAAACACTAAAGTGCGTTTAGGTCGCCAACAATTGAACTTGGATAACGTGCGTTTTATCGGTGACATTGGCTTTAGACAAAACATGCAAGTGTTTGATGGTGCTTCTGTATTAAACAAAAGCATTCCAGATGTAGAGTTGTTTGCCGCGCACTTTGATAACGTGCGTCAAATTACCACTAAAGACCGTCGTGGCAATATTGAAGTGTTGAATGCGAAATATCGCATTTCACCATCTGAATCAGTAGTAGGTTATGGCTACTTGGTAGATGTTGAAAACTTGGCACAAAACGGCGGTAATCCAAATTCAGTAGGTACAGCAGCGCAAGGTGGCAACGGCTTGGGCGGTAGTGCGGATATCCCTGCGAGTGGATCTAACTTTCAACCATCTAAAACTGACGCAAGCAGCAAAACTTTCGGTTTGCGTTTAGATGGTGTGCGTCCGATTAACCCAGACTGGAAAGTGCTATACACAGCAGAGTATGCAAAACAAACAGATTACCGTGGTGGTAGCTCATTAATTGATGCGTATTATTTCAAACTAGGCGGTGGTGCAGCATATGGTGCATGGTCAGTGCGCTTGGATCATGAAAAGCTTTCTAGCAATGATGGTAAATACGCATTCCAAACACCACTTGGCACCAACCATTTGTTCCAAGGTTGGGCTGATCAGTTCTTAGTGACTCCACGTCAAGGTATTGAAGATACGTTTGTGACCGTTGCTGGTGCCATTGATAAAGTAAAACTTTATGCTGAATATCACTTGTTCAAGTCTGATGAAAAATATCAATCTATGAATGGTAAATTTGGCGACCAATACGGTACAGAGTTTGATGTGAGTGCAACATATCCATTAAATAACAATCTGTTAGGTAAGGTTGAGTATGCTAACTTTAATGAAAGTGATGTATACGGTAACAACCTAAAAGGCGCTGCCCGTAAAGGTGATAAAGAAATCGTTTGGGTTACTGCAATGTACACATTTTAATATCGCATTAAGTGATATTGCCTAGAATCAGTGCGTAAAATATCATGCACCATTATGGAATCCCATAATGGTGCATTAGCACTGTTAGAGAGCCTGCTTTTAAAAAGTGGTTATTAACGCAAAAAAATAAGTAATTGTTTTTAATAATAAAAATTATTTTACTAAAATATGAAACTTGGCATGAATCCTGCCTATATGTGAGCAGAGTGACAATTTAGATTAATTGATGGTGAAAACATGCAAAAGATGAAATTAGTAGTAATTGGTAACGGTATGGCCGGGATGCGTACAGTGGAAGAGTTGCTGAAAATAGCGCCCGATCTTTACGATATCACCGTGTTTGGCGATGAACCTTACCCTAATTACAACCGCATTATGTTGTCTCCGGTGCTTGCAAACGAGCAAACGATTGATGACATCATTTTAAATACCAGAGAATGGTATGCAGAGAACAATATCACCCTGCACACGAGTGCGCGGGTGAACAAGATTGATCGTAAAAACCGTGTGGTTTATACGGAAGATGGCGTGAGCGCTAGCTATGATCGACTATTAATTGCAACAGGCTCTAAGCCGTTTATGCCGCCAATCCCAGGTAATGAGTTTGAGGGCGTGCTGGGCTACCGCGATATTAAAGATACCAATGACATGATTGAGGCTGCTAAAGTCTACAAGCATGCAGTGGTGATCGGTGGTGGTTTATTAGGTTTAGAGGCTGCAAATGGCTTGAAAATTCAAGGCATGGAAGTCACAGTTGTACACAAGAATCAGTGGTTGTTAGAGCGTCAGTTAGATAAAACTGCGGGCGGTATGCTACAAAAAAACCTTGAAGCTAAAGGTTTGAATTTCTTGTTGAATAAAAATACAGAGCAGTTAGTTGGAGATGACAAAGGCCGCGTGAAGGCAGTGAGATTCAGCGATGGTCAAGAAATCCCGGCAGACTTAGTAGTTTGGGCGGTTGGTATCCGTCCTAACTATGCATTAGCGGAATCAGCTGGCATTTACTGTAATAAAGGTATTGTGGTTAATGACACCATGCAAACTTATGACCCACGCGTATATTCAGTGGGTGAGTGTGTAGCGCACCGCGGTATTTCATACGGTCTGGTCGCGCCATTATTTGAAATGGCTAAAGTATGCGCAACGCACTTGGCTAACTTTGGCATAGGCCAATATAAAGGATCAGTAACATCTACTAAACTTAAAGTAACAGGCATCGATTTATTCAGTGCGGGTGACTTTATGGGTGGTAGTGATACGGAAGAGATTGTTTTGCACGACGCAGTTGGTGGGGTTTACAAAAAGCTCATCATCAAAAATGACAAAATCGTTGGTAGCGTGCTTTATGGGGATACCACGGATGGTTCGTGGTATTTTCAAATGCTTAGAGATGGCAAGGCAATCCATGAGATTCGTGACCATTTGATGTTTGGTCAAGATAGCCTTGGCAATACTGGTCATCAAGGCCAGGACAAAGCAGCAGCCATGACCAACGAGATGGAAGTGTGCGGCTGTAACGGGGTATGTAAAGGTACCATCGTTAAAGCAATTCAGGACAAAGGTTTATTCACTATCGATGATGTGAAAAAACAAACCAAAGCTGGTTCTAGCTGTGGTTCTTGCGTAGGCTTGGTTGAGCAGATTCTTGCTTCTACTTTAGGTGGCGGGTATGCCCCTCCATCAACCAGCAAGGCAGTGTGTGGATGTACCACGAAGAACCACGAAGAAGTGCGTGCGGAAATCCGTACCCATAAATACTTGAGCATCCCGGATGCAATGCAAGGCATGGCTTGGTCTACACCAAACGGCTGTGCAACTTGCCGTCCAGCGCTTAACTATTACTTGCTTTCAACATGGCCACACGAGGCGAAGGATGATCCACAATCACGTTTCATCAACGAGCGTGTACATGCAAACATCCAAAAAGATGGTACATATTCAGTGATTCCACGTATGTACGGCGGTGTAACCACACCAGACCAACTTAGAAAAATTGCGGATGTTGCAGATAAGTACGCAGTGCCTATGGTGAAAGTAACCGGCGGTCAACGTATTGACTTGCTAGGCGTGAAAAAAGACGACTTGGTTGATATGTGGAAAGACTTAGACATGCCATCAGGTTATGCCTACGGTAAGAGTATCCGTACGGTTAAAACCTGTGTTGGTTCTGAGTTCTGTCGTTTTGGTACACAAAACTCTACCCAATTAGGCATTGATATCGAAAAAGCATTCGACCATATGTGGGCACCACATAAAGTGAAGTTTGCGGTTTCAGGATGCCCACGTAACTGTGCTGAATCTGGCATTAAAGACGTTGGTATTATCGGTGTAGATTCAGGTTGGGAAATTTACGTAGGCGGTAATGGCGGTATTAAAACCGAAGCTGCGCACTTCTTGTGTAAAGTGAAAACTTCAGAAGAAGTCATGGAGTACTCTGGCGCATTTATCCAGATTTACCGTGAAGAAGCGCGCTATTTGGATCGTACCGTGCATTGGATTGAACGTGTCGGTCTAGAATACGTGAAACAACGTGTGCTAGAAGACGCAGAAGGTCGTAAAGCTGCGTACGAACGCTTGATTTATGCGCTGCAAGGTGCATCTGACCCTTGGGCTGAACGCGTGAACAACCGTGAACAACATAAAGAATATGAAACAATTACTGTGTAATATTTTGTTTAAAGATTAGGAAACGACATAATGAAGTCTAGTTTTTGGAAATCAGGTCATACCCCGACCTTGCTATCATCCTTTTTATATTTTGATTTAAGCTTTATGGTATGGGTCATGTTAGGCCCGTTAGCAGTGCAAATTGCGACCGACCTGCAGCTTACTCCGGCTGAAAAAGGCCTGATGGTGGCAACACCTGTGCTGGCAGGCGCCCTGTTGCGTATTGTGATGGGTGTTTTGGTTGATCAAATTAAACCTAAAATGGCAGGTTTAATTGGCCAAGTGATTGTGATTGCAAGCTTGCTTGCTGCATGGTTGCACGGCTTACAAACATTTCAGCATGCGTTAATGCTGGGCTTGGGTTTAGGCTTTGCTGGTGCAGCGTTTGCAGTGGCTTTGCCTTTGGCTAGCCGCTGGTATCCGCCAGAGCATCAAGGCACAGCCTTAGGGATTGCCGGTGCTGGTAACTCAGGTACTGTATTTGCGGCATTGTTTGCGCCTAGCTTGGCAGTTGCTTATGGCTGGAATAATGTATTTGGCCTAGTGTTGATTCCATTAGGCATCGCTATGTTTGTTTATATCGTTTTTGCTAAAGATGCACCGGATGCACCACCTGCAAAATCATTAAGCCAATACCTGTTGATCCTTAAAGACAAAGACGCTTGGTGGTTCATGTTCTTCTATAGCGTTACTTTTGGTGGTTTTGTAGGTTTAGCTTCATCATTAACTATTTACTTTAATGATTTGTATGCATTAGGCCCAGTAGTTGCTGGTTACTGTACGGCTGCATGCGTGTTTGCAGGTTCACTTGTGCGTCCATTAGGTGGCTGGTTAGCTGACCGCGTTGGTGGTATCCGCACTTTGTTAACCATGTATATACTAGCTGCAATTTTGTTGGTAATCATGAGTTTCGGTCAGCCAACATATCAATCAGCGCTAATGGTCATTATTCCAACCATGGCAATCTTGGGGATGGGTAATGGTGCGGTATTCCAGTTAGTGCCACAACGTTTCCGTAAAGAAATTGGTGTGATGACTGGCTTGGTCGGTATGGCAGGTGGCGTAGGTGGTTTCTACCTCGCTTCAAGTTTAGGCTTCATTAAGCAAGCAACTGGTAATTATCAAGTAGGTATATTGATTTTTGCAGGGCTGGCTGCTTTAGCGGTATTGGGCTTAACCGGTGTTAAAACACGCTGGCGTACAACTTGGGGCGCAGCAACAACTGCTAAGGTATAAGCTGGCAAAGTAAGCTATAAACGCTAAAGTAAGGTATAACCCAAGGCATCAAGCTTAGTAGCAAAGTAAAATATGTCACTTAAATTCACTGTTGGTCAGTCTAGCCTAACTGGGCCTAGAACACGTAATGAAGATTATGTTGGAGTGGTAACGCCATCAGGTGAGCAATTAAGTGTGAAGGGTGCACTTTTCGCCATCGCCGATGGCGTAAGTGGCAATGCTGGTGGTGGTGAAGCCTCTGAGATGACGGTACGTACAGTCACTACAGATTACTACGCCACGCCGGATACCTGGGAGCCTTTTACTTCTTTAGATAAAGTGTTGGGCGCCGCTAACCGCTGGCTAATTGCACAGGCTAATGCCAACAGTGCTATGGCTGGCATGGCGACCACCTTGTCTTTGCTCGTGTTGCGCGGTCAGCGCTACTACGCTGCGCATGTTGGTGATACACGTATCTACCTATTACGTAATGGCGCATTAAAGCTACTGACTACCGATCATGTGTGGGATAGGCCTGATATGCGCCATGTATTAAAGCGCGCAGTTGGGCTGGATCGGCATCTTGAGGTTGATTTTTCTGAAGGTGCTCTGCAAGAAGGCGATGTGTTTGCTTTAATGAGCGATGGTGTGTGGGATAGCGTTGGTGAGCAAACCATCCATAAAGTGTTAGGCCTATACAACAACCCGCAGATGATGTGCGATCATCTAACGAAAGCGGCCATTGAAAAAGGCAGTCAAGATAACTCTACCGCAGTAGCATTACGCGTGACCGCCTTGGGTGAAGACACTTTGCTTGAATTATTAGCCGGTGGTAGACATCTCACTGTGCCAGATAAGCTCAATGTGGGTGACCTGATTGATGATTTTGAAGTGCTTGAGGTCATGTACGAGTCGCGTGCCAGTCTGCTGTATAAAGTCAGGCACACGGCGACCAAACAGTTTTTTGTGCTGAAAACCTTGCAGCCAGCACTGGCGACAGATACCGAGAGCTGTAATGGCCTGTTGAATGAAGAGTGGCTGGCTAAGCGTGTTGTTTCCCAATATGTACCGCAAGTGTTCCCGGTTTCTGTAGAAAAGCGTAGCAAGCTTTACTACGTAATGAGCTGGCATGAAGGCTCAACGTTGCAACAGCGTTTAGATAGCGGGCATCATTTTACGGTGGCCGGTATCGGTAAAGTAGGTGTGGATATGATGCGTGGTATTGGCGCGTTGCATCGTTTAAATATTGTGCACCGAGACATTAAACCTGCTAATGTGCATCAAGGTAGTGACCAGCGGCTGCGTATTTTAGATTTAGGGGTTGCTTTAAGCATGCAGACCACTAAGTCGGATGTAGTACAAAACCCGGGCACACCTAGTTATATGGCGCCAGAATTATTTGCAGGTGAAGTGGCAACGCCGCAGAGTGATATTTATGCGGCAGGCGTTACGTTGTATCATTTACTGACGCGTAAGTATCCGCATGGTGAAATAGAGCCTTTTCAGAATCCAAAATTTGGCAGCCCAACGGCCCCAACCAGATACCGTCCAGATATTCCGTACTGGTTAGAGAACATTGTTTTAAAAGCAATTGCAACAGACCCTAAACAGCGCTTTGAAACTGCTGAAGAAATGTTGCTGGCATTGGAGCATGGTGAGTTAAAGCCAATATTGCCGCCAACCCGTACACCATTGATTGCACGGGCTAGGCTGGTTAAATGGCAATGGATAGCGATATTTTCGCTAATCCTCAATTTTTTATTGATTTATTTATTAGCTGTTTCATGATTTAACTTGATATAAAGGTAGGACTAAAATGAGTAATTGGGTAAGAGTTGCACCTCTTGAAGAAATCCCTAAATTAGGCGCACGTGTTGTGCGTAGCAAAGAGGTTGATATCGGCGTGTTTCGTTTAGAAGATGACCGTATCTACGCTGTGAACAATAGCTGCCCACACAAAGGTGGCCCATTGTCAGAAGGTATTGTGTACGGTGACAGAATTGCCTGCCCATTACATAGCTGGAAAATCAGCCTGGTGGATGGTAAAGCGGATGAACCAGATGTAGGCGAGACTGCATGTTTTAATACTAAGATTGAAGATGGCGTAGTTTATTTAGAATTAAAAGAGTAATTGATTTGATTAAGCAAACTAAAAGTACTTGTTGTTACTGCGGCGTTGGCTGCGGGGTGATTATTCATTCTGAAAACGACAAAATTATCGATGTTAAAGGTGATCCGCAGCATCCGGCAAACTTTGGGCGTTTGTGTACCAAAGGTTCGACGCTGCACCTTTCAGCCAAGCTGGATAATCGCGTGCTTTACCCTGAGCTGCGCACCAATCGCGATTTACCACGCAAGCGTGCGACATGGGATGAGTCGCTCGACCTAGCGGTTGAGAAGTTTGCGAGAACAATAGAAACACATGGTCCTGATAGCGTTGCTTTTTATCTTTCCGGGCAATTACTCACTGAAGATTATTACGTATTTAACAAACTGGCTAAGGGCTTGATTGGTACTAATAACGTAGATACTAATTCGCGCTTATGCATGTCATCCGCTGTCGCTGGTTATAAAGTGACTTTAGGTGCAGATGCGCCACCAGCCTGCTATGAGGATATTGATCATACGGAATGCTTACTGATTGCAGGCTCAAATACTGCATTTGCGCATCCGATTATTTATCGCCGTATTGAAGCGGCGAAAGAAAAAAATCCTAATTTAAAAATAGTGGTGGTTGATCCACGCCAAACTGACACAGCTAAGGCTGCCGATTTACATTTGGCTATTTTACCGGGTACTGATGTTGCGCTATTTAATGGCATGTTGCATGTCATGTTGTGGGAAGGCATGCTGGATCATGCTTATATCGAGGCTTATACCAATGGTTTTGCCGAGCTAAAAGAAACCGTACGCGAATACACACCTAAAATGGTGGCGGATATTTGCGGTATTAAAGAAGCAGATATCATCACTGCGGCCAAGTGGTTTGGTAAAGGCCCAAGCCTTTCTATGTATTGCATGGGCTTAAACCAGTCTATCCACGGCACCGAGAAGAATGCAGCGCTTATCAACTTACATTTGGCTACAGGACAAATTGGTAAGCCTGGTGCTGGACCGTTTTCCTTAACTGGTCAGCCTAATGCCATGGGCGGACGTGAGGTGGGCGGTATGGCTACGCTGCTATCAGGCCACCGTGATTTAGCCAATGCAGAGCATCGCGCTGAAGTAGCTAAATTGTGGGGGGTGGAAAGTGTGCCAGAAGCACCCGGTAAGTCTGCCATTGAAATGTTTGATGCAGTCAAAGAGGGCAGTATTAAAGCTATCTGGATTGCTTGTACTAACCCTGCGCACTCCATGCCGGATCTGAATAGCGTACTGGAAGCATTAGATACTGCTGAGTTCGTGGTGGTGCAAGATGCATTCAATAATACTGAAACTGGTCAATATGCCGATGTACTGCTACCAGCAAGCACCTGGGGTGAAAAAGAGGGTTCGGTCACAAACTCTGAACGCCGTATCACACGAGTGAATCCAGCGGTTGCCATCCCAGCAGAAGCGCGCCATGATTGGGAAATCGTGGTGGATTTTGCGCAGCGTCTGGAGCGAAGACTCGCAAAAAACAGTGCACTATTTCCTTATACTACCACTGAGCAAATCTTTAATGAGCACCGCGAAACCACACGCGGGCGTGATCTGGATATTACCGGCTTGAGTTATGCATTGCTCAACGAGCAAGGTCCGCAGCAATGGCCATTTAAAGAGGGTGATGTTACAGGTAAAGCACGCCTGTATGCCGATGGCGTGTTTCAAAAGCCCGATGGTAAAGCGCAGTTTGTAAATGCAGTATATAAAGGCACTGCCGATAAAACAGATGCGCGCTACCCATTACATTTGCTCACAGGGCGTCTGCGTGACCAATGGCATGGCATGAGCCGCACTGGTAATGTTGCCCAGCTCTTTAACCATGCGGAAGAGCCAGTGATTCAGATGAGTGCTGACGACATGATGCGACGCTCTATTAAAAACGGAGATATTGTCAGAGTCAGCAATAAACGCGGTAGTTTAGTCTTGCCGGCTCAACTGTCAGACGAGGTGAAACCATCTCAGACCTTTATCCCGATGCATTGGGGTAGTCAGTCTATGCACGGTTTAGGTGTGAATGCATTAATGCCGCCAAACTATGACAAAACTTCTAAGCAGCCGGAACTTAAGCACACTGCGATTAAGCTTGAGAAACTTGAGCTGCCTTGGCGTATGACGGTAATGCGCACTATCCATAGCTTGGATGTGATGCAGCAAATAAGAAGCTTCTTGTCGCATTTTGAATATGCCAGCTGCGGGCTGTTTGGCCGCGAGACCGAAACCCATTGTGGCATGCTTATCCTAAGGGCTGCACACACAGAAGCCCCTGATGAACAAGTGATTCAAGATATAGATGCGCTGTTGGGCATGACAGGTGACGCACCATTACTTAACTATCTGGATGCTAAACGCGGTATTAGTAAGCGTATCTTAGTGGAAACTAATCTGGAGAATAAAGCGGAAGTGACTGGGGTCAGGTTAGTGGGCGAAACGCTAGCCACAGCTTGGCTTAAAGATGTGATGGGGACTGGAGAGTTTAGCCCTGAGTTACGTCGCTGGGCATTGGCACCATTGAGTGCGCCACCGGCTGGTCAGCGTAGCCGTGGTAAAATCGTATGTAACTGCCTAGATGTTGCAGAGAACGAAATTATCGACAATATTCAATTGGGTGCAGATTTGCTGACATTGCAGAACAAGCTCAAATGCGGTACACAGTGTGGTTCATGTGTGCCAGAGTTAAAACAGTTGGTGCGCATACACGCTAAGCATTAAGGGTAAGTTTTGCCCTACGTTGAACTAGTTTTTAAGCGCTCAAGATAGAAAAAAAGCGCACTACTATGTAGTGCGCTTTTTTATTGTGTCGTGGCAATGCCTGAGAGCATTGCCTGCTCTAGCTAAAAGCGCTCTGTTACTAATTGTTTTACCAATGGGGCGAGTGCAGCTGGCAATGTGGTCATCGACAAAATAAATTGATGTGCCTCTTTCGAGGTTTTCATCAGAGATTTGACTAAAATATCTACAAATTTTGATTGCTCATAGTCGCTGTGCGTTGCAACAAACTGTGCAAGATAATGCTCAAGAAATACTAATACGATTACGTCTTCAAGGGTTTGTGCTTCCGGGTTGGATCTTGGTAGCTCCTTTTTGACTAATGCACACACATGGTCAATCACTGCCACATCATAGGCAAGTTCATTCAGAATGCTGCGTGCGGTATCTGCATGAAATGACTTCAGGGCATTGCGCCATTGGTGGTATCCTGGCTTGGTCATCGGATAGTCACTGCGTGGCGTTTTCCAGCGGCCAATATGCTGGCACCTTGCTGCGAGTAATAATGCCTCGGATGCTCCTGCGCTGTAGCGTTTAAGCATCTCCGTCATACGGCGTGCATAAAGCAACTCCTTAGGCTGACTTTCTCCTGCTACCTCTTCAAAGTTTGGGTCTAGGGCATTAAATGCATCAAAGCGTGCGATGGCTTGGTCAAACTTTGATTGATCTGAGATATTCATGTGCTAATGCGCTTCCTTGTCACGTTAATGTATCTTTAAAAGCATCTAACTTAGCTTGCTATCGGCGTGTTCAGCGAGTGCTAGTTTCAAGGCCTGGGCCAAATGCTGGTATTTAGTTTGGGCGCAAGTTAGTTGGTAAATGCGCGGTTTGATTTGAGTCAGTTGTTTTTAGGGTTTGTTGGAGGTGGTCTGTTCAGACGCAGCGCCAGATGGGCCAGCTGAGGCTGGTGAACCATTACGTTGCTTCAGCTTCTTTGCCGCTAATAATAGTTGCTCGGCAAGCTGGTCTTGCTCTTTTTGCTGCATACAGGCTTGTTCGATGCTGTTTCTGACTTCTAAAATAGTGCCGCGATGTTGATAAACTTCGCTGACTAGTGCATGTGTTTGCGTATCTTGCGCGGCTTCTAATTGCTCTTCTTTTGTTTTGCCTACCTGACGCTGCCACATGATTTTTTTTGCAGCATCACCACGTTGTTTGCAGCCTGCATCCACAACATAGGGGGATAGGTCTTTCGTTGCTTCACTGCCATTAGCTGGTTTGGCTGCAGTGTTCAAGGTTTTGCTGTAGCTATGGTTAACGCACGGCGTATCCTGAAAGCTATTACCACAACGATACATCGTTGCACTAAATGCAGCCTGTGCATTACATAGCAATGCACAGGCTATCATGTTAAGCAAAAGCGGCTGCATTAATCTGCGCTAGATAATTTCTAGTGGCTAATGATTAATGGTGGTGACCGCCTGCACCGTGTACATGCTGATGTGCAACTTCTTCTTTGTTTGCACTGCGTACGTCTGTAATAGTTGCTGTGAACACAACGCGCTCACCAGCCCATGGATGGTTGCCATCAACAATCACTTTGCCGTCAGCAATTTCGGTTACGGTGTATAGCACAACGTCGCCAGTTTCATCTTCACCTTCAAATTGCATGCCTACTTTTAATTCTGCAGCTGGGAAAGCACTTGCTGGTTCAATTTGCACTAGCTCTTCATCATATTCACCAAAAGCATCTACTGGTTGCAAATCCACGGTCACTACATCACCGATGTTTTTGCCGTGCATTGCTTCTTCAACTTTTGGGAAAATATTGTCATAACCACCATGTAGGTATGCTACTGGATCATTGCTAGATTCAAGCACGTTGCCATCAGCATCTTTAAGTTCGTAAGTCATTGTGACAACAGTGTTCATTGCAATTTGCATGGTGAAATCCTCTACCTAGGTTTTTTAAAAAATAATGTTGAAATTTTAATCTAAATTTTTGAAATTGCTTAAATACAAGCAATATTTATTTTCAGGTTTGTACGTTCTTCAGGTGTTTAGCGATGAGTCTATCTAGGGATGCAGCAAACGCTTGTCTGTCACCTTGGTTGAAAGCAGCTTGCCCGCTGATTTCTACACCATTACTACGTAGCTCTTCCATTAAGTTGCGCATGCTTAAGCGCTCTTTAATGTTGGCCTCGGTATAGAGCTCGCCGCGTGGATTTAGGGCATAAGCGCCTTTTTCCACAACTTGTGCTGCAAGTGGAATGTCCGCCGTAATCACTAAATCTCCCGCTGTTAGCGCGAGCACAATGTGATTGTCTGCTACATCAAAACCACTGGGTACTTGTATGGTTTTAATATAGGCAGAAGGCGGTGTGCGTAAAAACTGATTAGCGACGAGTGTTGTCGTAATTTTGGTGCGCTCAGCTGCTCTAAATAGAATTTCTTTAATCACAACTGGGCAGGCATCGGCATCTACCCAAATCTTCATCGTTTATATATTGGCTTGCTTTAGCGAGCTCTGCCACCGGATCTGTGCTGGCTGCCTGAGTTTGCCGTGCCTCTATTTTGCTGGCCACGCGGTGCATGACTACGGTTGCTATTACCACGATTACCATTATTAGTTGGCTGCGGCGCAAAGATTGCAGCTTGCGGCATGGCTTGATGTCTAGCTGCCTCAGACATTGGCTTTTGTGAACGAGGCTGCGCTGGTGCTGTTGGCGTACGTTTAGCTTGTTGGCCCTGTGCTATGGAGCCGTTTTTTTGTGGTGCAGCTTGTCTGCCGTTTTCCTGTGGTTTACGACGTTGGCCTTGTTGCGGGCGTGGGGCACGTGGTGCCTCTGGCTCAGGATTAGCCGCTGGCGTAAATCCTTCCACGCTCACTCTTGGGATTTCGCGCTTGATGAGTTTTTCAATGTCTTTTAATAGTTTAATTTCTTCTCTATCGACCAAAGAAACTGCTGCACCGCTGCTGCCAGCACGGCCTGTACGGCCAATACGGTGTACATAGTCTTCCGGTACATTTGGTAATTCAAAGTTTACCACTTGTGGCAATTGGTCAATATCTAAACCGCGTGCTGCAATATCGGTTGCTACTAGCACACGCATCGTGCCGTCTTTAAATTGTGCAAGCGCTTTGGTGCGAGCGCCTTGGCTCTTGTTACCATGAATCGCTGCAGCCTGAATGTCGTCTTTAATTAGTTTTTCAGCTAAGCGGTTAGCGCCGTGCTTGGTGCGAGTGAATACTAACACTTGCTTCCAGTCGTGATGTTTAATCAGATGCGTCACTAAATCACGCTTATGTGCTTGTGGCACCATGTGTACAGTTTGTTCCACCAATTCAGAGGCGGTATTGCGGCGCGCCACTTCAACAAAGCCCGGGTTGTGCAATAAGCCGTCTGCCAATGCTTTAATTTCTTCTGAGAAGGTGGCTGAAAATAGTAGGTTTTGGCGTTGCTTAGGTAACATAGCCAGTATTTTTTTAATATCGCGAATAAAGCCCATGTCCAGCATGCGGTCGGCTTCATCTAATACTAAAATCTCAATACCAGACAGATCCACATTTTTTTGATTCGCATGGTCCAGCAGACGGCCTGGGGTCGCCACTAAAATATCGAGTGGTTTTTTCATGCGTGCAATTTGTGGGTTTGCATTAACGCCGCCAAAAATCACGGTAGAGGTCAATGGCAGGTATTTGCCATACACTTTTACTGACTCCTCAATTTGTGCGGCAAGTTCACGTGTAGGTGATAGCATTAAGCAGCGTGGGCGGCTTTTAGCAGCTTCTGTGAGCGGCTTTTGGCTGAGCAAGTGCAAGATTGGCAGAGTGAAGCCTGCGGTTTTACCCGTGCCGGTTTGTGCGCCAGCTAATAAGTCACCACCAGTTAATACGAGTGGAATGGCACTTGCCTGAATCGGGGTAGGTGCTGTGTATCCAGCATCATGAATAGCGCGTAATATAGGATCAGATAAACCTAGTGTGTTAAATGTAAGTGTGTTTGTTGTTTCAATAGTCAAAGTGATAGCCTCAGCTTGGAATTTTAAGCCGACCTATTACTTTGTGAAGCAACACCAATCGAGGTAGGCATATGTAAAAATCATTAACGTGATTGTGTAAATCAGGAAAGATTTAATATTTTAAGACCGCTACGCTGATTGGTTTGCGCAGGGAATATTGTGAATTATACGGAGTATTCAGATTAAAGTCAGATTTTGTTTAGGTAACGATATTTTGTTATGCTCTGGTGTGGTTGGCTACGAGGTGCTTGCACGTCGCGTGCGAACGTTTTAATGCTGATGATTGAGCCCATGCTCTCGATCTAGCAGGCTGTAGTAGTTAGATGGTTCCAGTACCGTTGGTATTGCTTCTTCATCTAAATTGGGGTGGTCTTTACTGTAATGCAAGCCACGGCTCTCTTTGCGTTCAATCGCGCTTAATACAATCAGCTCTGCTACTTGCAGCAGATTACGTAGTTCTATTAAGTCGTTACTGATTTTAAAATTACTGTAAAACTCATGTACTTCATCACGCAGCATATGAATACGGTGTAGCGCTCGGCTGAGGCGCTTATCGGTGCGTACAATGCCAACGTAGTTCCACATAAATCGGCGTAGCTCATCCCAGGTATGGGTAATTAACACCTCCTCATCCGCGTCAGTGACACGGCTTTCATCCCAATATGGCAGGTGAGTCGCAGTATGTTGTACCTGATTTAGAATATCCTCAGCCGCTGCTTTGCCAAACACCAAGCACTCTAGCAGTGAGTTGCTAGCTAATCGATTAGCGCCATGCAGGCCAGTGCAAGAGGTTTCACCAATTGCATATAGATGCTTAACATCGGTTTGGCCTTTGTCATCGGTCATCACGCCGCCGCAGGTGTAGTGTGCTGCAGGCACCACGGGGATGGGAGACTTGCTGATGTCTATGCCAAGCTCTAAACAGCGTTTATAGATATTAGGGAAATGTTCTCGTATAAAGTCGAGCGGCTTGTGTGAAATGTCTAGATAGACACAGTCCAGCCCGCGTTTTTTCATTTCGAAGTCAATCGCGCGCGCTACAACATCTCTGGGTGCCAGTTCTGCACGCGGGTCGTGGTCCGGCATAAATCGAGTGCCATCTGGCAGCTTGAGTAGGCCGCCTTCTCCTCTCACAACTTCAGAGATCAAGAAAGATTTCGCATGAGGGTGAAATAGGCAGGTGGGGTGGAATTGAATAAACTCCATATTGGCAACGCGGCAACCGGCGCGCCATGCCATTGCAATGCCATCACCAGTGCTCACATCCGGGTTGGTGGTATAAAGGTATACTTTGCCTGCGCCGCCTGTAGCTAAAACCGTATTATGCGCACCAATCGTCATGACCTTTCCCGTACTATTATCTAGCACGTATGCGCCGAGGCATGCATTGTCATTGGCAATTTTTGGGTTGAGGTTTTTAACTTTATGCGTCGTGATTAAATCGACGGCAATATGGTTCTCAAGTAGCGTGATATTCGGATGTTGTCTGACTTGCTCAGCCAGTGTGGTTTGCACCGCATTGCCGGTTGCGTCTGCTGCGTGGATGATGCGGCGGTGACTGTGCCCACCTTCACGGGTTAAATGATAATTGCTGTTATTGTGCTCACGTGTAAATTTCACGCCTTGTTCTATTAACCACTCTACGGTTTCTTTGCCGTGTTCCACTACTTTTTTGGTCACAGCCTCATCACAGAGGCCAGCACCTGCGATTAATGTGTCCTGGATATGCGCGTCTAATGAATCATCGTTGTTGAGTACAGCTGCAATGCCGCCTTGTGCCCAATTGCTGGCCGTGTCGTTAATGCTACGTTTGCTGACCAAGCAGATTTTTTTATGATCGGCAGTTCGTAGTGCAAGCGACAGCCCCGCAAGGCCACTGCCAATAATTAAAACATCAAATTGCTGCATAATTTACAAGGATTTATGTGGAGGAGGATTGAATTGTTAGGAACTTCTGAGAGTGTATCGCGGTCTTTATAAAAGGCAATAGAAATAACATTGTAAATATAAATAAAGTAATCGTTTAATTTTATTTAAATGAAAAATTTTAAGCTGTGGAGGCAAACGCAATGATACAACCCAGTAAAATTCAGGAATTAGCCCAATTTAACTTCATTCAACCCGCTAGCCAAGGTTATACTTACAGAAGTGAGAGAGCTGAAAATAAAATTGGACAGGCTAAAGTGGGGCCGACAGAAGGGTTGCAATTAGTGTCTACTGCGCCGATTTCTGGTAATCGTGAGATCGATCACGAGCTTGTGTTGCGTGCGCAACGCGGGGACAAGCGTGCGTTTGGTTTGCTTGTTGATAAATATCAGCGCAAATTAGCGCGCTTGCTGTCGCGTATGATTCGCGACCAAGCTGAAATTGAAGATGTGGTGCAAGAGTCCTTCATCAAGGCCTATCGCGCATTACCGAACTTCAGAGGCGACAGTGCTTTTTATACTTGGTTGTATCGTATTGGTATTAATACGGCAAAGAACTACTTGGTTTCTATGGGGCGCCGTCCAACGGTATCTACCGATATTGAAATCGAAGATGCTGAAAATTTTGACAGTGGTGATGAGTTGCGCACTACGGAAACGCCTGAATCCAGCATGATGACCAAGCAGATTGCGCAAACGGTCAATGATACGGTTGAGGGCTTGCCTGAAGAGTTGAAAACAGCCATTACCTTGCGTGAAATTGAAGGTTTGAGCTATGAAGAGATTGCGACCATCATGGGTTGCCCAATTGGTACCGTGCGCTCAAGAATTTTCAGGGCACGCGAGACAATTGCGCTGAAGTTAAGACCTTTGTTGGATACGCCAGAAAATAAACGCTGGTAGTGAATCATGCACCCAATGTATCGATGCGTTGTTTGTAGTGTATTAGGAGTGAATAATGAGTGAACAAATTTCTGCTTTAATGGATGATGAAATTGCAGTTGAAGATGCCGAGCATCTGATCGCATCCATCCATACCAGTAGGCAAGCTTCGCAAACTTGGCATCAGTACCACCTCATTGGCGATGCGATGCGTGGTGATGTGGCGCTTGGTGCAGGCTTTAAACAAAAGCTCATGCAAAAGATTGAACAGGAGCCTACAGTATTGGCTCCTAGCGCATCAAAGGTGGTAAGTGGTGCGAAAACAGAGGCGCTGAAAGATAAGTTACCTGCTAGTTGGTCAATTGCGGCCTCATTTGCCGCTGTTATGGTCGTAGGCTGGCTGGCGCTACAGCAGCAATCTCAACCTAATCCATCAGCAACCTTAGAAGTCGCTAAAGCAACCACTACCAGTGAGTCTATCCCCAATGAGTACCTAATGGCACATCAGTCATTAGCACCTTCAACGAGTTCATACTATATTCAATCAGTGAATTATTCAGAATGATTTCAAGTAGTCGCGTTTTTTTGGCTAAACCCCTCGCAGGGATTACGCTATTTGTCTTATGTGTAACAAGTTTTGCTGGTCATGCGGCTACCGATGATGAGTTATGGGTAATGTTGCAAAAAGCAGCTGTTGCGGCGCGCGCTTTAAGTTATGAAGGCGTTTTCGTCTGTCAAACCGGCCAGCAGGCCAAAGCTGTACAAATCACACATTTATTTGATGGCAGAAACGAGTTTTCTCGTAATGTGGTGCTGGATGGCGCGTCACGTGAAGTGTTGAGTCAAGGCAGCAATCTGGTTATTTACAATGCAAAAAATGAAAAAATAGTCATTGAAAAGAAACGCGGTCAAAATATGTTTCCAGCCATGTTGCCGCTAAATTTTGATGCAATTAAAGAGAATTACACCGTGCATTTAAGCACGCATGAGCGTGTGGCAGATCGTCAGGCGCAGATTTTGTTTTTAGAGCCCAAAGATAGACTACGTTATAGCTATAAATTCTGGATAGACGACGAATATGGGTTGTTACTAAAGTCCGTAAGGTTCAATCAGCGCAGTGAAATTATTGAAAGCATCGGTTTTAATCGTGTGTCGCTATTGAATTCAGTTGCACTGGATTGGTTTACGCCACGTATTGATAGCAAAAAGAATTACGTGATGGCAGATGAGCCTGTTATTTTACCTGATGGTAAATTATCGGTCACTTGGGAAATTAAAGAACTGCCCGCCGGCTATCGTAAGGTAGATCAAATTGTGCGTATGGTACCCGGTAAACCTTATCCGGTGATGCATATGATTTTTTCAGATGGCTTAGCTTCGGTTTCATTGTTTATTGAACCTACCAATAAAAGCGGTAAAACTAAAGTGGCCTTGGCCTCAAGCGGCTATACCAGTTTTTATGCCGGGGTGAATAACGGCTATCTTGTGACCGCTGTCGGCGAGGTGCCTGAGGCGACCGTGGTGCAAATTGCAAATGCGGTAGTCATTGGTAAATAATCGTCAGGTCAGTTTTACTCGTCATTATGATAGAAGAACACGCAGTAGTGATTCGATGCAAGCAGGGCGTAGCTGAGCTGGAAATAGAGCGCAGGACGGCATGTGGCATCTGTGGCCAGCGCCGTGGTTGTGGCAATGCAACTTGGGGCAAAATGCTTGGTCATAAAAGTCACACATTTCTAGCGGAAAATACCATCAATGCGCAGGTTGGCGACAGTGTAGTGGTTGGTATTGATGAACGTGTAGCATTGCGATCAGTCTTTCTGTTATATGTGATACCGCTACTCAGTCTGATTTTCTTCTCAGTGATGACCGAGCTTTTATTTAACAACCAGTTGTACGTGATGTTAGCAGCCATATTGGGCTTATGCATAGGATTTGTCTGGGTTAAATGGCATCTCGTGGGGCGCGGGTCGTCTGCTGTCGGCAGCGGCGCTTACCAATATCAGGCCGTAGTGTTGCGCCATGCCGATGATGTAGACAATGATGAATGAGGCATTAACTAATTGAATTTTGCAAATTTAAACGGATTTTTTTCAAACATTTAAGTGGGGTGAGTAGATGATGAGAAGTTGGCTTGCTGCAGTTATATTTATTTTATGCTCTGCAGTGAATGTGAACGCTAAGGATTTGCCAGATTTTACTGAGTTGGCAGAGAAGCAAGGACCTGCAGTAGTGAATATCAGCATTACGCAAAATATGCGCACCAGTCCTGCGCAGCTTCCTGGCATGTTGGGTGATGAACAAATGCAGGAGTTCTTTAAACGCTTTGGTATCCCTAATTTTCCTGGCCAAAATGGCGGCGCACAGCCAGAGTACAAATCGCAGTCTCTAGGGTCTGGTTTTGTGATCAGCAGCGATGGTTATATTTTAACCAACGCACATGTGGTGTCCGACGCTGATGAGGTGATTGTTAAGTTATCAGATAAACGTGAGTTCAAAGCTAAGATTATCGGTGCGGACAAACGTACCGACGTTGCCCTGGTTAAAATTGAGGCTACTGGTTTGCCTAAAGTGGTGATTGGTGATCCAAACAAGTTAAAGGTTGGTGAGTGGGTAGCTGCAATCGGTTCACCATTTGGCTTAGAAAACACCATGACAGCAGGTATTGTGAGCGCAAAGGGCAGGGCTTTGCCGCAAGAGAACTTTGTACCATTTATACAGACTGATGTGGCGATTAACCCAGGTAACTCTGGAGGGCCCTTGTTTAATTTAGCGGGTGAAGTTGTGGGTATTAACTCACAAATTTATAGCAGAAGCGGCGGTTCTATGGGCTTGTCGTTTAGTATCCCGATTGACGTGGCGCTTGAAGTCACTAACCAATTAAAGGCTTCAGGTAAGGTAACTAGAGGTTGGTTGGGTGTTGTGATTCAAGAGTTGAGTAAGGAGTTAGCTGAATCGTTTGGGATGAAAAATACCAACGGTGCTTTGGTTGCTGCTGTGGAAAAAGGCGGACCTGCTGATAAAGGCGGGGTAGAAGCTGGTGATGTCATCATTAAATTTGACGGCAAACCAATCGCAAATTCTTCCGATTTGCCACGTGCCGTTGGTGCTGCTAAGCCGGGTAAGGCAGTGCCAGTGGAGGTGTTACGTAAGGGTAATGATAAAACCTTAAGTGTGGCGATTGGCGAGATGCCTTCAGATGGGTCTGAGGCTACACAGGCGAATAAGCCACCGGTGAAGCAGGATGCGGATCGTGTTGGTTTAATCTTAAAAGAACTGACGCCGCAACAAAAGAAAAAACTGAATGGAAAGAATGGTCTTTTGGTAATGGATGCACTAGGTGCTGTAGCGCAAGCAGGCATCAGGCGCGGTGATGTGATACTGGGGTTGAACAATACTGAAGTGCAAAGCCTTGAGCAGTTTAACAAGCAGTTAGCTGGTTTTGGTACCGGCAAAACTATCGCTTTGTTGGTATTGCGTGGTGAGAGCACCTTGTATGTGCCGGTTAAAATTCCAAGTGCTAAGTAAAATCATTTCATCGCATAATTCAACAGTAAGCATGAATCTATAGATGTTAATACTTTGAATTTGCTGTAAAATCCGAGCTGTTCGGTTAACAATAAGGGCGCCTAGTGCGCCCTTATTGTTAAGCACGCTTTTATTGTTATCTGAACAGTTCGTTCGCCGTCAATTTAGTCATTATTAAAAATTAAACATGAAAAACATTCGTAACTTTTCCATTATTGCTCACATCGATCACGGTAAATCCACTCTGGCCGATCGGATTATTCACATGTGTGGTGGCTTGGCAGATCGTGAGATGGAAGCACAAGTGCTTGATTCTATGGATATTGAGCGTGAGCGTGGTATTACGATTAAAGCGCAAACGGCGGCTTTGGAATATAAGGCGGATGATGGACAGATTTACCACCTGAACTTAATTGACACTCCGGGCCACGTGGATTTTAGCTACGAAGTTTCGCGTTCACTCTCTGCCTGCGAAGGTGCGTTGCTGGTTGTAGATGCCAGCCAAGGCGTTGAGGCACAAAGCGTGGCTAACTGCTACACCGCATTAGATTTAGGCGTTGAAGTGACTGCAGTACTGAATAAAATTGATTTGCCGTCAGCAGACCCTGATCGTGTGATTCAGGAAATTGAAGATGTGATTGGCGTAGATGCGTCAGAAGCCGTACGCTGCTCTGCTAAAACCGGTGTAGGTGTACGCGATGTATTAGAGGCAGTGATTGCCAAAGTGCCACCGCCTGTGGGCGATGCCACTAAGCCACTCAAAGCATTGGTCATTGATGCTTGGTTTGATAACTATGTGGGCGTAGTGATGCTAGTGCGTGTGATGGACGGTACACTTAAACCTAAGGATAAAATCCGCCTGATGGCGACGGGTTCTGAGCATCTGTGCGAGCAGGTGGGCGTGTTTACACCAAAGTCTCTACAAAAAACATCATTGTCAGCCGGTGAAGTAGGGTTTGTGATTGCCGGTATTAAAGAACTGGCTGCAGCTAAGGTGGGCGATACGGTGACTTTGGCTGGGAAGCCTGCAACAGAGCCGCTGGCAGGCTTTAAAGAAGTTAAACCGCAAGTGTTTGCAGGTTTGTATCCAGTTGAGTCAAATCAGTTTGAGGCTTTGCGTACCGCGCTAGAAAAGCTGAGTTTGAATGATGCGTCTTTGTTGTTTGAAGCGGAAAATTCAACGGCATTAGGTTTTGGTTTTAGATGTGGCTTCTTAGGTTTGTTGCATATGGAAATTGTGCAAGAACGTTTAGAGCGTGAATATGACATGGACCTCATTACCACAGCACCAACGGTGGTTTATGAACTGCTGCTCAAAAATGGTGAGGTGGTGCAAATTGAGAACCCATCACGCTTGCCAGAACCGTCACGCATTGAAGAGATTCGTGAGCCGATGATTGTGGTGAATTTACTGATGCCTCAGGATTATGTAGGCCCAGTGATGACCTTATGTAACGGTAAGCGCGGTATTCAACGCAATATGCAGTATATGGGCCGTCAGGTGATGCTGAGCTATGAAATGCCATTGAATGAGGTGGTGTTAGACTTCTTTGACCGCTTGAAGTCTGTATCGCGCGGCTATGCAAGTATGGATTACGAGTTTTTAGAGTTCCGTGCGGCAGATTTGGTTAAACTGGATATCATGGTGAACGGTGAGCGCGTAGATGCATTAAGTCTGATCGTGCACCGTAGTAACAGTGTTTACCGTGGACGTGAAGTGGCAGCAAAAATGCGCGAATTAATCCCGCGTCAGATGTTTGATGTGGCGATTCAAGCCTCTATCGGCGCTAACATCATTGCGCGTGAAACAGTAAAAGCAATGCGTAAGAACGTGATTGCAAAATGTTATGGCGGTGATATTACCCGTAAGCGTAAGTTGCTAGAGAAGCAAAAAGAGGGTAAAAAGCGCATGAAGCAAGTGGGTAGTGTTGAGATTCCGCAAGAAGCATTCTTAGCAATTTTAAGAGTAGAAGATAAATAAGAAAAAAGGTAAAACGCCATGATGTTCGCGCTTTTTATGATAGTCGTACTGCTGGTTACCGGCTTGATATGGCTATTTGATATTTTAGTATTGAGTAAAAAACGCCCTGCAGGGGCGGATGAGCCTGTCTTAGTCGAGTACGCTAAAAGCTTTTTCCCCGTCATCTTGGTGGTGTTTTTGGTCCGCTCATTTATTGTTGAGCCTTTCAAGATTCCGTCAGGCTCGATGATGCCAACTTTATTGGCAGGCGATTTTATTTTGGTGAATAAATTTACTTATGGCCTGCGCGTGCCTATTTTAAACAACACTTTCTTGGCGGTTAACAAACCTACCCGCGGTGATGTGATCGTGTTCCATTACCCACCTAACCCATCAATTGATTACATTAAGCGTGTAGTCGGTTTGCCTGGTGATAAAGTAGGGTATCAAGATAAGCGCCTCACGATTAATGGACAGCCGATTGCCGTTGAAAGTGCGGGTTATTATGAGTATGTGATGTCTGGGCTTAATGTGGTGCAAGCTAAGCAATACCACGAGCAATTAGGCAGTAAAAAGCATGATATTTTGGTACATGACGTGGTTGGTAATTATGACCAAGACACGATAGGTGCTAAATTTGCAGAAGGTGAAGAAATCACGGTACCAGATGGACAATATCTGGCGATGGGGGATAATCGGGATAATAGTTCAGATAGCCGAGTATGGGGTTTTGTGCCCGAGAAAAATCTAGTCGGCAAGGCGTTTTTTATCTGGATGAACTTTGATCAGGGTTCTAGAATCGGTAATAAAATAGATTAATTATTTGGTTTTGCTAAATATGGCTGTCCTAACTTGAGTGAGTATGGAGATAAACATGGTAAATAAATTAATGCATATGCAAGCGGTTAAGAAACAACAAGGCGCTACCTTGTTAGGCATGCTTATCGTTGGTGCCTTCGTTGTGTTTGTTGCTTTGATCGTAATGAAAGTAGCACCGGCTTATATAGAGTTTATGTCAGTCAAAAAAGTGCTAAAAGCTATGCAGTCTGAATCTCTAGGTACGATGAGCAATAAAGAAATTAAAGACTCGTTTGAAAAACGCGCTTCAGTTGCCTATGTCGATACGGTAAAAGGCTCAGACCTAGTGATAGAAAAAACGCCTGATGGAAGTGCGGTAGTGTCTGTGTCATATGAGGTTGTTAAGCCAATTATGGGTAATGTAAGTGTGCTGATAGACTTTTCAGCACGTAGTGATGGTAAGTAGTGTATTTAAGATATTTGAATAAGCAGCTAACTTCTGGTGGTGTTGATGTCTAAACAAGAGTTATTAAGGCGCTTGTCGCATCAATTTGTGAATGAAAGCTTGTTAACACAAGCACTCACGCACCGTAGTTATGCGGGCCAAAATAATGAACGTCTTGAGTTTTTGGGTGACGGAGCTCTGAATTTCATTATTGCACACCAGTTGTATCAACGTTTCCCCAAACTGGCCGAGGGTGATTTAAGTCGTCTGCGCGCGCAAATGGTAAAAGAAGCGACCTTGTCAGAAATCGCACTATCTCTTAACCTTGGCGATGCATTGTTGCTGGGTGAAGGTGAGCTAAAAAGTGCAGGCTGGCGCAGACCCTCTATATTGGCAGATGCGTTGGAGGCCATTATCGGTGCCGTCTATCTTGATGGTGGTTTCGATGCAGCACAAAGTTTTGTCTTGGGTTTATACGCGGGCAAGCTAGAAACTATAGACCCTAAAGTGATAGACAAAGACCCTAAATCTTTATTGCAAGAATTATTGCAAAGTAGAAAAATCGCCGTCCCTGAATATACGGTCACACACACTAGCGGTGAAGCACACGAGCAGAAGTTTGTGGTGGAGTGCCTAGTGGAAAAACATCAAATTCGCACAGTAGGCGAAGGCAGAAGCCGTCGCATTGCTGAACAGCAGGCAGCAGAACTTGCTTTGCTTGCGTTAAATAAACTCCATATTGGAAAAGCTAAAAAATGACAGATATTAATCAAGAGCTTGAAGTGAAAGCAGTCACTGCTTTCGACGGCCCCTTTAAGTGCGGTACAGTGGCAATTGTCGGGCGCCCTAACGTGGGTAAGTCCACGCTGCTAAATCATATTTTAGGGATGAAACTCGCTATTACTTCACGTAAAGCGCAAACCACACGCCATCGCCTACTGGGCATACACACGACAGATGATACACAGTATCTATTTGTTGATACGCCAGGTTTTCAGCAAAAGCATCTCAATGCGCTGAATAAAGGCCTGAATAAAACGGTCACTCAAGTGCTGACAGAAGTGGATGTGGTTCTGTTTGTGATTGAACCCATGAAATTAGGTGATGCGGATCGTAAGGTATTACAGTTATTGTCTGATAAAACACCGACTATCTTGGTGGTGAATAAGTTGGATTTAATGGGTGATAAAGGCAATGTGCTACCGTTGATTCAAGACTTTGACTTGGAATTTCCATTTTCAGAAATCGTGCCAGTTAGTGCGAAAAAGAGCCTTAACTTAGATGAGTTATTGAAATCTATCCGTAACTATTTGCCTGAGCAAGAGGCGATTTACTCTGAAGATGAGTTGACCGATAAGAACGAGCGTTTTCTGGCGGCAGAGCTGGTGCGTGAGAAGATATTTAGACTGCTAGGTGATGAAATTCCTTATTCAGTAGCAGTAGAAGTTGAAAAGTTTGAAGTAGTAGGCAAGTTGCGCCGAATTTTCTGTGCCATCATTGTTGATAAAGATAGCCAAAAACCAATGTTGATTGGTAAAAATGGTGAGAAGCTTAAGCAAATCTCCACCGAAGCCAGACAAGACATGGAAAAACTGTTTGGCGGTAAAGTTTACCTAGAGACATGGGTGAAAGTTAAAGGCGGCTGGGCAGACGATGCTCGCGCATTAAAATCGCTAGGTTATTAATCTGCGACTCTTGGGGCAGGTTGTCTGTTTTTTTGAGGGAGCGGTGCACGTTGATGCTGTTTGAGATAAATATCATTAGCGAGAGTATTTGCATCGTGGTGGTTGAATAGACCTTATGGCGTCAGTCAGTTCTCATCGTCAAGATAATCAGTCCGTTTACGTACTGCATACCTACCCGTTTAAAGAAACCAGCTTGGTAGTTGAGCTGTTTTCACGTGAGTTTGGACGCGTTGCCACCACCGCGAAAGGGGCAAGACGCCCACGCTCAGCGATGCGCGGTATGTTGCAGGCTTTTCAGCCGATGTTGGCAACATGGTCTGGTAAATTGGAGCTTAAAACACTGCATGGTTTAGAGTGGAACGGCTGCTTACTGTTGCTACAGGGAGAGGCGCTGATGTGCGGCTTCTATCTGAACGAGTTATTACTAAGGCTGCTGCCGCGTGAAGATCCGCATGAGGCTTTGTTTGCATATTACGCGGATACGCTAAAAGCGCTGGCGAGTGAGCAGCATCTAGCTACGACACTACGTCGTTTTGAGTTAAAGTTTTTGCAAGAACTTGGCTATGCTATACCGTTGCAACAAGATGCCAATAATGCACCGATTCTAATGCAGCAACATTATCGTTATGAGGCAGAGCATGGCGCGTATCCAATACGCGGTACTTTGGCACGTTATGAAAATGGTGTGCAACTTTCGGGCAAGACCTTAATCGATATGTTGAATGACGATTACAGCGATGAACAGACACAGCAACAGAGCAAGCAGTTGATGCGTTATTTGTTAGCGCATTATTTGGGTGACAAGCCACTACATACGCGGCAATTACTGATTGAATTGCAAGGGTATTAACCAGTTTCTTGAGGCAACTCAATGCTAGCGGTGGGTAAGCTGCCATAATATTTTGATTTAAAAGGTGATAAACGCATGATCAAATTGGGTGTCAATATTGACCACGTTGCAACAATCCGTCAGGCACGTGGCACTAAATATCCTAGTGTAGTACAGGCAGCTTTGCGCGCCGAGCAGTCTGGCGCAGACAGCATTACTTTACATCTGCGTGAAGATCGCCGTCATATGCAAGATGCAGATATTTTTGCATTGCGCCCCTTACTGCAAACCAAAATGAACCTGGAATGTGCGGTGACGGATGAAATGCTGGATATCGCGATTAAAGTGATGCCGCAGGATGTATGCCTAGTGCCTGAGCGTCGTGAAGAGCGCACCACTGAAGGTGGGTTAGATGTGATTGCCCATTTTGACAAAGTTAAACATGCCGTACAGAAACTAAGTGATGTAGGTATTCGTGTGTCATTGTTTATTGCACCGGATTTAGCGCAGATTGATGCGGCGGTTAAAACAGGAGCGCCGGTGATTGAATTGCATACTGGTACTTTTGCCGATGCCGAAATCGAGCGTGCGCAGATTGCAGAGCTTGATCGTATCGAGCGAGCGCTGCATCATGCTAAGGATGCACATCTAATTGTGAATGCTGGTCACGGCCTGCATTATCATAATGTGCACCACGTTGCTCGCATGTATGGATTTGAAGAGCTCAATATAGGTCACGCGATTGTGGCGCATGCCTTATTTGTGGGTTGGGATAATGCGGTACGTGAAATGAAATCTTTGATGAAAGAGTTTGCACCGAAGTAGCACTTTGGTCATAGTTAAAAGGTAATCAATGATTTTTGGAATCGGTACCGATGTGGTTGAAGTTGCACGTATTAACGACTCTATAGCAGAGTTTGGCGATATGTTTGCAAAAAAGATTTTGGCTGAAAGTGAAATGCCAAGTTATCAGAAATCTAATATTAAGCCACGTTTCTTAGCAAAACGCTTTGCGGCAAAAGAGGCTTTTTCTAAAGCGCTAGGTACGGGGTTGCGTGCGCCTGCTACTTTACAAAATATTGCAGTTTCTCATGACGAGCTAGGTAAGCCTATTTTGGTGTTGGCACCGGTGCTACAAGCATTCTTGGCTTCAAAAAATATCAGTAAAACGCACATTAGCATTAGTGATGAGAAAAACTTGGCTGCTGCATTTGTAGTGCTGGAAATCTGATGGCTGTCACACTAAGTTCAGTTGATGATCTAAATACACCAGACGTTGCACGCCGTTTTGGTGGCGTGGCCCGGCTTTACGGTGCCGATGGTTTAGCTAAGCTGCAGTCGTCGCATATTTGTGTGATTGGTATTGGTGGTGTTGGCAGTTGGGCTGCTGAGGCATTAGCGCGTAATGCGGTGGGAACCATTACTTTAATAGACTTGGATAATGTGGCCGAGTCTAATGTTAACCGTCAGTTACATGCCTTAGATCATACCTTTGGTAAGGCTAAAGTGACGGCGATGCGCGAACGTATCCTGAGTATTAACCCATTTGCACAGGTGCATGAAATTGAAGATTTTGTGACCGTTGAAAACGTAAGTGTGATGTTAAGCAGTGCATATGATTATGTGATTGATTGCATTGATGATGCTAAAGCCAAAATAGCGATAGCGGCTTATTGTCGTCAACACAAACTGCCGCTAGTCACGGTCGGTGCAGCCGGGGGTAGACTAGACCCTACACGTATTCAAGTGGCTGATTTGGCACATGTGTCTGGTGACCGCTTATTGGCGAAAGTGCGTAACCAGTTGCGCCGAGATTATCAGTTTCCTAAAGCTACTAATTCAAAAAAATCTGATAAGTTTGGAATACAGGCAGTTTACTCTGATGAAGAAGTGATTAAGCCAGATAGCGCGTGCGATGTAGCGTCAAACGCTGGGGTGACAGGTCTTAACTGTGCTGGTTATGGTTCTAGTGTATGCGTAACCGCCCCATTTGGTTTTGCTGCAACGGCTTTTGCGCTTAAAGCTTTATTATCGAAGTGATGGCTGACCTAATCTGTCTGAATGTTTAGCAAGTCGCACATGACCACAGTCACTGTGGTTAATTGACAGATGACAGTACACATAATAGCTTGAATGTAATCATAGAGAGGTAAAGCTAAATGAATTTAAGCGACTTCTTAAATCAGTCTTGCGCTACGCTAAATCACTCCAGCCAGCTATCTGAGTTGATCTTGAGCATTGCTGAGGCCGGCAAGCAAATTGCGGCCCTAGTTGCGAAAGGCAAGTTAGCTGGTGTTAGTCAACAGCTCAACAGTATCAATGTGCAGGGCGAAGCTCAAATGCAGTTAGATATAAGTAGCCATGATATTTTTATTGATTGCCTATCAAGCACTAAAGTGGTTTTTGGTGCAGTGTCAGAAGAGTTAGCTTCTCCCCATTATTTTTCAGACCACATCCCAGATGCACCATATTTAGTGTGTTTTGACCCGCTGGATGGCTCTTCCAATATTGCGTTGGACGGCGTGGTTGGCTCTATTTTCTCTATACTACCTGCACCACCCAATGCTGTACGCAGTGATGAAATTTTTCTGCAGCAAGGCATTGGTCAGATTGCCGCTGGTTATGTGTTGTATGGGCCTGCGACCATGCTAGTGATTTCAGCCGGTGCTGGCACACATGCTTTTACCTTAGACCCAGATACCAAAGTATTTGAATTAACGCATCCTGATTTAAAGATTCCAGCACATTACCCAGAGTTTGCGATTAACGCTAGCCGACAACGTTTTTGGGAGGCGCCGATGCAGCAATATATTGCTGATTGTCTTGCTGGTGAAGAAGGGGTGCGGCAATGTAATTTTAATATGCGCTGGATGGCGAGCATGGTGGCAGATATCCACCGCATATTAATGCGAGGGGGCGTATTTCTTTATCCAAAAGATCACCAAGTAACAGATAGAGCCGGTAGATTAAGATTATTATATGAAGTGAGCCCCATGGGTATGTTGATTGAGCAGGCAGGTGGAAAAGCCAGTACTGCTCGTGCATCCGTATTAGATTTACAGCCCTTACAGATTCATCAGCGCGTACCTGCTATATTAGGCTCTATCAACGAAGTTGATTTAATTGAGCAGTATCACCAAAGCTGAGGGTTTTACAGTAAGTTATTTTTAACTGAGTTGTCATAAAAGGGTGCTCTATGGCGATGATCTCTTTAAGGCAGTTACTAGACCATGCCGCCGAGCATGATTATGGATTGCCGGCATTTAATATCAATAATATGGAGCAGATACACTCCATTTTGCTCGCTGCAAACGAGGTAGATAGCCCTGTTATTTTGCAAGCATCCGCAGGTGCACGTGGCTATGCAGGTGAGCCATTTTTAAGAAAAATGGTTGAAGCGGCCATTGAGCAGTACCCACATATCCCTATTTGTATGCATCAAGACCATGGCGCATCGCCTGCTGTGTGCCAAATGGCAATCCGCAGTGGGTTTTCTAGTGTGATGATGGATGGGTCATTATTGGCTGACGCTAAAACCCCAGCTAGCTATGAATACAATGTAGATGTCACTAAACGCGTAGTAGAGTTTGCGCATGCCGTGGGCGTTTCTGTGGAGGGCGAGCTGGGTTGTTTAGGTTCTTTAGAAACCGGCCAGGCTGGTGATGAGGATGGCAGTGGTGCGACAGGGATATTGAGCGAATCACAATTACTAACAGACCCTGATGAAGCGGCGGCTTTTGTGGCTGCGACTAAAGTAGATGCTTTAGCCATTGCGATTGGTACGAGTCACGGCGCTTATAAGTTTAGCAGACCACCCACAGGCGATACGCTTGCTATTGATCGCATTAAAGCGATTCATGCGCGAATCCCTAATACGCATTTAGTGATGCACGGCTCTTCCAGCGTTTCTCAAGCCTCATTGGAGATGATTCGGAAATATGGCGGAAGAATCAAAGAAACCTATGGGGTGCCTGTATCGCAAATTGTAGAAGGCATTAGAAATGGTGTGAGAAAGGTCAATATCGATACGGATATACGTTTAGCCATGACTGCTGCGATTAGGGAAAGCATGGCTTTGCATCCAGAAGAGTTTGATCCACGAATCTATTTCAAATCTGCTATCTTGGCAGCACAGCAGTTATGTAAAGATCGTTTTGAGGCATTTGGCAGTGCAGGGCGTGCCAGTCAGATTAAAGTGGTATCAATGGAGTACATGGCTGCGCGCTATGTTAAGGATTAGCCAAATATGAACGCTCGACGCAACTTGGTTGTAGGCAACTGGAAGTTGCATGGAACTCTCGCAGGGAATCATGGTTTATTACTACAGTTAATAACGAACCTTAAAGGCCTGAATGCAATAGATTTTGCAGTATGTTTGCCTTATGTGTATTTATTTCAAGCTCAACAACTGCTAGCTGGGAGTAATATTCTTTGGGGCTCGCAGAATGTGAGTCAATATGATGAAGGTGCTTACACCTCTTGTATTTCAGCCGCGATGATCGCAGAGTTTGGTTGTCGTTTTGTGATTCTTGCTCATTCTGAGCGGCGCATGTTAAGACTAGAAGGCCATGAAGTGACCGCTCAGCGTCTTTTAAGGGCATTAGAAGGCGGTTTGACACCGATTTACTGTGTAGGTGAAGCCCAAGCTGAGCGTGATGCAGGCATTGCTGAAGATGCCGTTAAGAAGCAAGTGCTCAACATGTTGCACAGCTTGGATGATGATGCGTTTGTACGTGCCAAACAATGCAATATGGTCGTGGCCTATGAGCCAGTTTGGGCGATTGGCACTGGACAACATGCAAGCCCGCAACAAGCACAATCTATGCATGCTTACATTCGTCAACTGATTGCGACAAGAGACCCTGCATTTGCGCAGCGTGTAAGGATTATTTACGGTGGAAGCCTAAGTGCTGATAACGCATATGCAATGTTAGAAATGCCAGATATTGATGGCGCTTTGCTTGGTCGCTCTGCATTAGTGGCAGAATCATTTACTGAAATTTGCCGAATTGCTAATAGTTTGGCTTTAGAAGCACATCAGCAGTCAACCTAAATAGTGAACCTATAGTCACAGCCGCAGTCATTGCTAGATGTCTCAGGTCACCCATCTATCATTTAAAGGTAATAAGTCTAAGCTTCCTAGCAAAATTTGCGTGCAATGTGGACGCACCATGACATGGCGTAAGTCATGGTCTAAAAATTGGGATTCTGTTAAATACTGTTCAACTGCATGTAAGCAAAGCGCAAAAAAATAATGAGAAATGTGATCGTGATATTGGGTGACCAGCTCAATCTGGATAATCCAGCATTAGAAGGATTTGACTGCGAGCAGGATCTAGTGCTGATGGTTGAGGCGCAGCATGAGTCGACGCACGTATGGTCACACAAAGCGCGTATTGCATTATTTTTATCTGCGATGCGCCATTTTGCACAAACCTTGCAAAGCCAGCATTACCCATTGCGCTATTTAAAGCTGGGTGATCATGAGCATGTTGATTTAGCCAGTGCATGGTTAGCTTTGCTCTCAGAATATGACCCTCAACAAATCATTGTTTGTGAGCCAGGGGATTATCGGGTTTTAAAAGCGCTAGAGGATTGTGCATCAACATTAAATAAACGGTTGATCGTGCGTGATGATACGTTTTTCTTATGTAGTCAGGCTGACTTTAAGCGTTGGGCTGGACAAGGTAAGCAGCTGCGCATGGAGTATTTCTATCGGTACATGCGCAAACGCTATCACGTGTTAATGGCTGGTGAAGAGCCTGTTGGTGGAAAGTGGAGTTATGACCACGAAAACCGGAAATCCTTTAGTAAGGATGGTCCACAAAACATTCCTGCAGTTCCTGAATTCGAGATAGACCCGATTACTCAAGCAGTGTTTGCGGATGTTGAGCGGCTCTTTCCGGAGCACCCAGGTAGGATTGATGATTTCTGTTGGCCTGTCACACGGGCGCAGGCACTCTTATTTTTGCAACACTTTATAGCGACTAAGTTAGTTGACTTCGGCACGCATCAAGATGCAATGTGGCAAAGTGACTTAGCCTCAGGTGCGTTTCTATGGCACTCATTATTAGCTTCACCCCTCAATTTAAAACTGCTACACCCAAAAGAGGTGATTGAGGCTATAGAGCAAGCTTATGTAAAAGATAATTTACCTTTAGCCAGCGTAGAGGGGTTTATTCGACAGATATTAGGATGGCGAGAGTTTATTCGAGGCCTATATTGGCTAGATATGCCTGCAATGGCGGAGGCTAACCATTATGCACATCAGCGAGACTTACCCAATTGGTACTGGACAGGTAAAACCAATATGAACTGTATGCGTCAAACCATAAAGCAGACGATGCAATATGGGTATGCGCACCATATTCAACGCCTAATGGTCACGGGTATGTTCGGTTTGTTGGCGGAAATTGAGCCAAAACAAGTAGCAGATTGGTATTTAGCGGTCTATGTCGATGCAGTAGATTGGGTTGAGTTGCCCAATGTGGTGGGGATGGCTTTACATGCTAACGGTGGAAGATTCACAAGCAAGCCTTATATTGCCAGTGGTGCTTATATTAAGCGCATGAGCAATTACTGCAATAGTTGCAGCTATCAGCCAGACCTGAAAACTTCTGCAAAGGCTTGCCCAGTGACCACGCTATACTGGAACTTTCTCATCAAGCATGAGCAAGTGTTGCTCAATAATCCAAGAACGTTGTTAATGGTTAAAAATCTAAACAGATTTAACGATGAAGAAAAGACATTGATTCAACACAAAGCCCAGCAGGTTCTAAATGCGCTTGATGAGATTTAAGTGAGCATGGATGCCAGCTTGGCATTGATGGCATTTGTGAATTTTCATGATACTGTCACAATTGACAATTATGCTGAATGAAATAATTAATTAAAAAAACATCATGCGTTCAGTTAACTCACCTCTCAAATTACTTAATCGAGATATCAGTATATTGGCGTTTAATGCACGTGTATTGAGTCTTGCACAAAATGCGGAGTATCCTCTACTAGAGCGTTTGCGTTTTCTTTGCATTGTGTCCTCTAATCTAGATGAGTTTTTTGAAGTACGCGCCGCACCGCATGTGGATGCCATGCGTGACAATGAAAAGAAGACTGATATCAGCGTACAGAGCTATTTGGAAATATCCAAAGTTGCCCATACGTTAGTAGAAAAACAGTACGAGATTTTTAATACAGATTTAATGCCCGCTCTAGCCAGTGCAGGTGTGTATCTGGTGTCTAACGCTGAGCGTACCTTGGAGCAAAAGCGTTGGGTCGCACGTTACTTTGAGTCTAGTGTGCGCCCGTTATTGGTACCCGTCGCACTTGATCCCTCCCATCCTTTTCCGCAAGTCGCCAATAAATCTTTAAATTTTATTGTGTCACTGGGCGGTACCGACGCATTTGGCCGCAATAATAATATTGCAATTGTGAAGGTGCCGAGAGCGTTACCTCGCTTAATCAAACTGCCTAAGCACTTAAGTGGTAAGCAACAAAAATTTGTGTCGCTCTCTAGTGTTATTCGCGCGCATCTGGCTAGCTTATTTACTGGCCGAGAGGTGCTATGTTTCTCACAGTTTAGGGTAACTCGGCACTCTGATTTGGCAGTAGATGAAGAAGATGTAAAAAATCTGCGTACAGCCTTAAGAAAAGGTTTAGTACAACGGCATTTTGGTGAGGCGGTGCGCTTAGAGGTGTCACATGGTTGTGATGAAAAACTAGCCAAGCTGTTGCTGCAACAATTTGATTTGCCTAAACAGTCGCTTTATCGCGTGAATGGTTTAGTTAATTTAGCACGCTTGATGCAGTTGGCAGATTTAGCTGAAGGTGACCACCTCAAGTTTAAACCGCATGAGCCGCAGATAAGTCAGCAGTTAGTGTCTAATCAGTCATTTTTCTCACAGCTCAAACAGCGCGACATTCTTATCCATCAGCCTTACGAGAGCTTTGAGTCTGTGATTGATTTCTTGCGTGAAGCTGTGCATGACCCAGATGTGCTTTCTATCCAGCAAACTATTTATCGCACTGGCTCTGACCCGCGTATGCTTAAGTTGCTGCAAGAAGCAGTGCGCCGTGGCAAAGAGGTGATGGCCGTGGTGGAGCTTAAGGCCAGGTTTGATGAAGAGGCAAACATCAACTGGGCAGAGGATTTAGAGTCAGTGGGCGCTCAAGTGGTCTATGGCATTGTGGGGCTAAAAACCCATGCCAAAATGTTACTGGTAATGCGCCGTGAAACCAACGGCCTTCAGTACTATGGGCATGTTTCAACCGGCAACTATAACCCAAGAACAGCACGCCTCTATACCGATGTTAGCATGCTTACCGCAGATGCGCAGATTACCCGTGATATGGAGCATTTGTTTAGGCATATTGCGAGCCAGGTCAAATTGCCTCGTATGCAAAAACTGTTGGTTGCGCCGTTTAACTTACACAAACAAATGTTGGCTAAGATTAGGGCCGCAGAAATGTGTGCCAAATCCGGGCAGCCTGCCTCTATTATTTTAAAAATGAATGCATTAACGGATGAGGTTCTCGTAAAGGCGTTAGTGAAGGCTGGGCGTGCCGGGGTGGAGGTGGATTTGATTCTGCGTGGTGCGTGTATATTGCCGATTGATGCGCCAGGCCTGAATGGACGCATTCGTGTACGTTCAGTGATTGGTCGCTTGCTTGAGCATTCGCGCGTGTTTTATTTCAAAATCGCAGAGGTCGAGCATATGTGGCTATCCAGTGCCGATTGGATGAACCGCAACATGATGCGCCGTGTTGAGATTGCGTGGCCGATTACAGATGCAAAAAATCGTGCACGGATTTTGCAAGAGTGCTGCCAAATGTATCTGGAAGATAATCATGATGCATGGATATTAAATGCGGATGGCAGCTATCAACCTATCGCGGCACAAGCACATAAAGCCAAGCCCGGTGAGCCAGTGCGTATTAATAGTGCGCAACTGCAATTACTGCATAAATATACGGATTAATTAAGCTGGTTAATCAATCATGGCAAATTTAATCATTTGGCGACACGCCGAAGCTGAAGCGCAAAGTGAGAGCGGTCATGACCGAGACCGTGTACTCACCAAGCGTGGTCGTAAAGATGCTGGCAGAATAGCAAAATGGCTATATAAACACTTGCCGGAGCATACCGAGTTGCTATGCAGCCCAGCACGCCGTTGCCTGCAAACAGCAGATGCTTTGCATGATTTAAATCAGATGGAAATTAAAATTGCTGACTGCTTAAGCTTGGATAGTCATGTGGGTCGCATGACGCAAGAAATCGACAATCAGGACGACACGCAAACTATCATACTAGTTGGGCATCAGCCTAACCTTGGTTTATTCATTGCTAAACTGCTAGGCTTCCATCAAAGCGCATGTGTGGTAAAGAAGGGAGCTATTTGGTGGCTAAAGCAGCGTAAGTTAGATGGCGTTTCACATTACTACATTGAAGCCGTCAAGCAACCTGGTTTTTAATTAAGTCAAATACTGTATCTCTCTAAGCTGTTCGTCATGCATATGGCTATACACAATTATTTAACTGTGCTATTTTGATTCTGTAGGCATATTTAATACTCGTACGTGGTTGCCTTAATCGACAGTCTGTAGTCGTTAGTTCTTGTGGGCTGTGCAGGTGAAGCCATCTTTTAGACTCAATTTTAATGATAAGGGGTACTTGCCATGATTTTTGTTAAACGTTTTTTCAGTGCATTTCTTGCAGCTTCAATTTTATTTACAGGCTCTGTGCAGACAGTGCAGGCGGCTATGATTAGCTCGGCGCAAGTTGCGGAGAGTGTTTTCTCAGGCGCAGCTGACCAAGACCGTGCGCGCATCATCACTGCCTTGTCTCGTCAGGATGTACAAGCTGCGTTAATTGAACATGGGATTGACCCAGCACAAGCACGCAGTCGTGTTGCTTCGCTCACTGATGAAGAAGCAAGCACGATGGCGACACAGATCGAAAATGCACCAGCTGGTAGCGGTATTATTGGCGCTATTATTTTAGTGTTCTTAGTGCTCTTGCTTACTGATATCCTTGGTTTTACTAAAGTGTATCCATTTACACGTTCTATTCGCTAATCGTGTATTAGCTTAGTCAGGTTTTGTTACAGCGAGAAGCCAGCATGTTTCGTAAGTTAATCATGCTGGCTTTTTGTTTATTACTCAATGCCTGTGCTGCAACAGGTGTGCGTGAGGCAGTACAAAACCCATCACTTCCTAGGCAGCATGAGCTGACCCAGACCCCGTTCTTTCCTCAATCGCAATATCACTGTGGGCCGGCCGCATTAGCAACTGCGCTCAATGCCGTTGATATTCGCGTGACACCAGATCAGCTGGTACCAGAGGTTTACATTCCAGCTCGCAAGGGTAGTTTGCAGATTGAAATGCTAGCTGCCGCACGTAGGCATGGGGCTTTGTCGGTAAAGTTGGCGCCTAAGCTTGATGCGGTGCTGGAAGAGGTTGCAGCCGGCAATGTGGTGGTGGTGATGCAGAATCTAGGCTTATCTTGGGTGCCCTCTTGGCATTACGCCGTAGTCGTTGGATACAGTCTTGACCGTGAGCTAGTTTGGTTGCGCTCGGGTACTTTCGAACGCTTTGAAATGAGCTTGAGCGCATTTCAGCGCACTTGGGCACGCAGTGGATATTGGGCGTTTGTGGCATTAAAGCCAGGCAGCTTACCTAAAGCGGATGATCCGGATGCGGTTGCAAAAGCGATAGTGGCTTTTGAGAGCAATGCAAATAAGGCAGATGTCTATTTGGCATATGATGTGGCCGCTAAACGCTGGCCTAATCATTTGGTATTGCTGATGGGCTTAGGGAATAGTGCTTACGCCTTAGGTCATTATTCTCATGCGATTAATGCTTTCCGTAATGCGACGATTGCCTATCCCAACGCTGCCGCTGCCTATAATAATTTGGCAAGTGTGTTATTGCTTCAAGGTGAGCCTGTAGCAGCCAAAGAGGCGGCCGAAAAAGCTTTGCAGCTCGCACAGTCAGACCCGGTACTCCGTGCTGAGGTCATGAAAACAGTGGATGAAGTTAACGCTTATAAGGCCAAAAAACCACACTAACTGGTCAGTGTGGTTTTTCAGTATACGTGTTGTCAGCGCTGTGGAGTGCCTTCAACTCTAGAGCGCATCACTATGGTAGTGCTTGTTCTATAGAAGTAGATCATTAACGCATCGCTTTGATGTATCGCGTCATGGCCAGCGCCTTACTCTCACCAGCAGTGACGCGAAACAACCTTCAGTATGCGTTTATTTCTTTTTAGGTCTGCCAGTTTTAATGGCAGGCACTTTACTCATCGCTGCTTTTAATGCGGCGTCTGTCATGGCACTTAACTGCATAATGCCTGCGCGTAGTAACTCACTCTTTTTAGCTGGCTGACCCAATTTAGTGAGGCGCTCTTTAAGCACCGCAAATTGCGCGTACTCAGTTTTAGGCATTGTGAAGCTATCACGCTCCATTTTTAGTTTTGGCGTTTTTTCTTTTAACACTTTGGTTTTTTCAGCGGTTTTTTCAGTTTTTTTGGTGCTGGTTACGCTGGTTTTTACAGTCGCTTTAGCTGCCGGTTTAGCGGCTGTTATTTTTGCTGCGGCAGGTTTAGCAGCTACAACTTTCGCTGCGGCTTGTTTTACAGCCGGTTTGCTCACCGGTGCTACTTTGGCAGCAGGTTTGTTTGTTTCTGTGCTTGTTACTTTTTCAGCTGTTGATTTTAACGCTTCAGCCTGAATTGAATTGATTTTTGACATGGTTACACTCCAAATAAACGATATAAACAGTTTATACCGTTTATTTTGGAACGCAAATGAATTTTTTGTGACAGTTTTATATAGTATTTACTAGCTCAAAATGCCAGTTTATTTTCTGCCATGCAAGTGTCTCTTCATCCAGCAGGTAGTGAGATTGTGGATACTTGCTTGCCCATGATTTTGGTAGAGAGAGCTTAAAGCCATTATTATTTAACGCCAATTGTATGCCGCGTAAGTTTGGCATTTGTCGTGCATGACATAAGATAACAGCTAGTCGCATACAAATTAATTGCATCACTAGCACGCGGTCTGAGAAGTCAGCCTCCAGTCGCTTTAACTTACCGCGATGACCTAAGATGATTAAGCTTAAGCAATGCAGTTCACTTTGCGAAAAGCCCACAGGCTCGGTATGGTCTAGGATGTACGCACCATGCAGGTGAGCATCTACCGGTGAGATAATGCCGCCAATTTCATGCAGTTGTGCAGCCCAGCGTAATTTACGTGCGTGTTTAAAGTATTCGCCGTCTGCAAAAGTAGTGCTATCGCTTATCTTTTCAAATAACTTCTCGGCAACTTCGGCAACTGTATTAGCATGCGTTTCGTCTACGTCAAATTTGCGCGCTAAACGCTGAATCGATGAATTGCGAAGATCCAGCATATCGTTCTCACGCGCCAGCATGTCGTACAGCAGGCCATGTCTTAACGCACCTTTCGCCACGTTTAAGGTGTCTATGTTAAGAAACTCAAAAACAGCAATTAGTACAGAAAGGCCGCCAGCAATGACTGGTTTGCGGTCTTCTTTTAAGCCATTCAAGCGCAGCTTATCTACGTACCTTGCTTTGAGCAGCTCTTCTTTTAGCCAATATAAACTTTCTTTGCTGACAGCATCTGCTGGTTTGCCATATTGCACCAGAACGTCTGCTACTGCCCCCACCGTACCAGAAGCGCCGTAAGCCACATCCCAGTGTGTGCTGTTAAAGTGATTGCCTAGGGTTTCAAAGATAGACTCAGCCGAAATTTCAGCGCGGGTAAATGCTTTTTCAGTAAACTCGCCATTTGCAAAATGCTTAAGTGCCCACGCTACAGAGCCCACGTGCAGAGATGCGGTTTGGGTTGACTCAAAGCCACGACCAAGGATGAACTCGGTTGAGCGTCCGCCGATGTCTATCACTAATCTTTTTTCATCTGATTGCGGCAAAAATCTGCTCACCCCTTGATAGATCAGGCGAGCTTCTTCCACGCCAGAAATCACCTCTACTTCAAAGCCAAGCGCCTTTTTTGCGAGCTTTAGGAAGTAGTCGCGATTGTTGGCCTCACGCAAGGTTTGTGTTGCAACGGCACGCACGTGAGCCGCGTCAAAACCTTGTAAGCGTTCACCAAACCTAGATAAGCAACGAATACCACGCTCTATCGCCTCGGTAGTTAGATTGCGGTCTTCATCTAAATCGCCACCTTGTCTGACAGCTTCCTTGATGTACTCTACACGCTCAATATGGCCGCTATCTAGTCGGCCAATTTCAAGCCTGAAGCTATTGGAGCCAAGGTCAATTGCCGCTAGCAGGGCTTTATCTGCGGGGGAGCTATTTGATTGATTGTTCATAAGGGATGCAGTTTTTTTGAGCGAGTTTTATGTGAAACAATAATACTGTTTATTTTGTGATTATAGTTTGAAAGTTTCATGACATTGGCTGTTTTGAATAATAATTTAACCAAGTCGTTAGGCTTATCGCTTGAAAATCTAAGGCTAATCCCCACATAGCTACTATTGTTTTATTCTTAACTTTAGGAGCTTAATTTATGTCCACTGCGACAGCACAACAAGAAATTCATCCAAAAGAGTCAATGGCCTTTCAGGCTGAGGTGAAACAACTCTTGCAGTTGATGATTCACTCTTTATACAGCAACAAAGAAATTGTGTTGCGTGAGCTGATTTCAAATGCATCTGATGCGGCAGATAAATTACGTTTTGAAGCGTTAGCAAACGGCGCACTTTATGAAAATGACAGCGAGTTAAAAATTCGCATTGCTTTTGATAAAGAAGCACGTACCCTCACCATTGCCGATAATGGCATCGGCATGAGCCGCGATGAGGTGATTGCAAACATCGGTACTATTGCTAAATCTGGTACTAAAGAGTTTTTTAACGCCTTAACTGGTGATCAGGCTAAAGATGCCAATTTAATCGGTCAGTTCGGTGTGGGCTTTTACTCAGCATTTATCATTGCAGACAAAGTAACCCTGACTACACGCCGTGCCGGTGCAACTGAAGCTGTGCGCTGGGAGTCAGCAGGTGAGGGTGACTTTACGATTGAAGCCGCAGATAAAGCTAGCCGTGGCACGGAAATTACGCTGCATTTACGTGAAGGTGAAGATGAGTTCTTAAGTGACTGGAAACTTAAAACCATCATCCGCAAATATTCAGACCATATCACGTTGCCAATCGTGATGAAGAAATCTGAATGGAAAGATGGTGCTGAGGTGGCAACCGATGAAGATGAAACCGTAAACAGGGCATCTGCATTATGGGCACGTAGTAAAAACGACATTACGGAAGAAGAGTACCAAGAGTTTTATAAACATGTGTCACATGATTTTGAAAATCCGCTCGCCTACACGCATAGCCGTGTAGAGGGTAAGCAAGAGTATATTTCTTTATTGTACGTGCCTAGTAAAGCCCCGTTTGACTTGTATGATCGAGACCGTCGTCATGGCATTAAACTATACGTTAAACGCGTGTTTATTATGGAAGACGCTGAGAAGTTGATGCCTCAATATCTGCGTTTTGTACGTGGCGTGATTGATACTTCTGATTTACCGTTGAATGTATCGCGCGAAATTTTACAATCAAGCCGTGATGTCGATGCAATTAAAGCTGGTTCTGTGAAGAAAGTGCTGGGTTTATTAGAAGACATGGCTGAAAACAAGCCTGAAGATTACGCTAAGTTCTATCAAGAGTTTGGCCGTGTACTTAAAGAAGGCCCAGGCGAGGACTTTGCGAATAAAGAGAAGATTGCTGGCTTATTGCGTTTTGCGTCAACTAAAGCTGATACTGATGTGCAAGATGTGTCATTTAAAGACTATATTGCACGCATGCAAGCTGAGCAGGATGTGATTTATTACATTACTGCCGACAGCTTTGCAGCCGCGCAACACAGCCCGCACTTGGAGATTTTCCGTAAAAAAGGTATTGAAGTGTTGTTGATGAGCGACCGCGTGGATGAGTGGTTGCTCGGTAGCCTGACAGAGTTTGAAGGTAAAAAACTACAATCTATCGCTAAGGGCGATTTGGACTTAGGTAAGCTTGAATCTGAAACTGAGAAAGAGATTCAGAAGAAAATCGAAGAAGAATCAAAAACCTTGGTTGAGAAAATCAAGCAAACATTGGGTAGCCAGGTAAAAGACGTGCGCGTGACCCATCGCCTAACAGACTCTCCTGCATGCTTGGTGAGCGATGCGCAAGATTTGTCTGGCAACTTAGCACGTATTTTGAAAGCGGCTGGTCAAAATGCGCCAGAAAGTAAGCCAATTTTAGAAATTAACCCTAGTCACAAATTGGTAAAACGTCTGGAAGCTGAGTCTGCAGAGACAGTGTTTGCCGATTTAACGCATGTGCTGTTTGATCAGGCACTGTTGGCAGAAGGCGGTACTTTGGAAGACCCAGCTAGTTTTGTTAAGCGCATGAATAGCTTAATTAGCTAACTTATTGTTGTTAAATAGAAAACCGCCCTGCGTAAGCTCGGCGGTTTTTTTATTGCTGTTCTAAACTGCTATGCACAGCGTAACTTTCAAAGAACGGTCATAAAGCTGGCTCAATTTTTGCTAAAATAACAATACCATTCAATAATTTAAGATTATCTAAAATGAAAACTCCAGCCGAAACTAAAGCTAAACCTAAGAAAACAGTCAAAGCTAAGTCGATTGCAATCCCTAAACTCGGGCCAATTCAGCAGGCTTTGAAAAATCATTTGATATTCTCTAGCTTCAAGACCAGTGAGGCTGCGACGCCCCGTGACTGGTATGACGCCGCTAGTTATAGCGTGCGTGATCATGTCGTAGAGCGTTGGGTTCAGACGGCGGAGTCTTATTATCGCGATGACCCTAAGCGAGTTTACTATTTGTCATTAGAATTTTTGATTGGGCGCATGCTGAGCAATGCCGCACTAAATTTGGGCATTAATGAAGAGCTTAAAGACGGGATGGCTGCATTGGGCCGTGATTTGGAGAATGCGGTAGAGTTTGAGACAGACGCTGCGCTAGGTAACGGCGGTTTAGGCCGTTTGGCTGCGTGTTTTCTTGACTCAATGGCGACAATGGACATTCCAGCAGCTGGATACGGCATTCGTTATGAATACGGGATGTTTAGGCAATCCATCGAAAATGGTCAGCAGGTGGAAAACCCAGATAATTGGCTGCGCTATGGCAATATTTGGGAGTTCCAACGTCCTGAAGCCACTTATAACATCAAGTTTCACGGGCATGTGGTTAAGTATCCGAACGATCAGGGTGAGGAGGTTCAGCACTGGGTGGATGCTGAGCATGTAATTGCGATGGCTTACGATGTGCCGGTGCCTGGCTATGGTACAGATACTGTCAATAATTTGCGTTTATGGTCAGCTAAAGCCGCGCGTGAGTTTGATTTAAGGCATTTCAATGACGGGAATTACGAAAAAGCGGTAGAAGAGCGTAATGCGACCGAGAATATTTCAAAAGTACTTTACCCAAATGACACATCAGTGCTGGGTAAAGAGCTGCGCTTAAAACAGCAGTATTTCTTTGTTTCTGCTTCTATTCAAGATATTTTGCGTCGCTTCTTAAGTACACATGAGATCAAAACACAAGATGACTGGAAAATTCTGCCAGAAAAAATAGCGATTCAGCTCAATGATACACACCCGTCTGTAGGGGTGGCAGAAATGATGTATCAATTGGTAGATGTACATCAATTACCTTGGGCTTTTGCTTGGGAACTGGTTGTTAAGATTTTCGCTTACACTAACCATACTTTAATGCCAGAAGCGCTAGAGACTTGGACCGTGGACCTTTTTGGCCGTTTGCTGCCACGTCATTTGGAAATTATTTATCAAATTAATCATGAGTTCTTACACATGGTTAACCACCACTTCCCAGGTGATGCTGAGTTGTTAAGACGTGTATCAATTATTGATGAAGATCACGGTCGCCGCGTACGTATGGCGCATTTGGCTGTGGTTGGCAGTCACACCGTCAACGGCGTAGCCGCCCTGCATAGTGAGTTGCTAAAAAGCACGCTGTTCGCTGACTTTGACCGCATTTTCCCAGGCAAACTGACGAATGTGACCAATGGTATTACCCCACGTCGCTGGTTAAATCAGGCAAACCCTGGTTTAACGGCCTTAATCGAGGCGGCGATTGGCTCTGGCTTTAAGAAAGATCTGACGCAAATTAAAAAAATCACGCCACTGGCGGATGACCCTGACTTTAGAAAAGCATTTGCGCAAGTGAAGCTTGCCAACAAACAAAGGTTAGCTGCAAAAATTGAGGCGAAGACCGGAGTTAAATTAAATGTACATAGCTTGTTTGATGTACAGATTAAGCGTATTCATGAATACAAACGTCAGCTACTTAACGTGCTGCACGTGATTACCCTTTATAACCGTATTCGTCGTGGTGATAAAGATATTACGCCACGTACCATTATTTTTGGCGGTAAGGCTGCGCCTGGTTACTGGATGGCAAAGCATATTATTCGTTTGATTAATGATGTTGCCACCATTGTGAATGAAGACATTGCGGTAGGCGATAAGCTGAAGGTAGTGTTCTACCCAAATTACGAAGTTTCAGCTGCTGAGATTTTATTCCCAGGGAGTGATCTTTCTGAGCAGATTTCTACTGCAGGTACAGAGGCTAGTGGTACTGGCAATATGAAAATGGCTTTGAATGGCGCACTTACTATCGGTACGTTAGATGGTGCTAACGTGGAAATTAAAGAAGAAGTTGGCGATGAAAATATCTTCATCTTTGGTTTAACGACCCCGCAAGTAGCTGAAGTGAAAGCAAGTGGTTACCAACCGCGTGATTATTACAATAGCAACCCAGAGCTTAAGCACGTGCTGGACATGATTGCAGATGGCTATTTCTCTATTGATGAGCCGGGCCGTTATAAAGTGATTGTGGATAATTTGCTCAATAACGATCAATACTTGTTATTGGCAGACTATGCTAGCTATATCGAAGCACAGGAGCGCGTAGGTAAGCTATATCAAAAGCCAGATGACTGGACGCGTATGGCGATCTTAAACGTAGCGAATATGGCTAAGTTTTCAAGTGATCGTGCAATTGCTGATTATGCCAAGGAAATTTGGCATGTGACGCCGCAAGCCAAGACTAAAACAAAGGCTAAAGCCAAAAAATAAATTGCTAGCAGGCTGGCGCATAGGCATTCATTGGGTTGTATTGTTAACATCAATTAATTGTCATACTATGCAATTAGAATTGTAAGGTTAATTTTTTAATCCCAACTGGGATAATGAATGGAGAAGTCTATGCGCTACCTAGTGGCACTTTTTAGTTTTATATTATTCGCGACGCATGCCAATGCCTTAAGCGTGAGTGACCTTAGCAATGCAGAAGCTAGCGGTGGGCTAAAAGAGGCACTGATTCAGGCTGCGGGTAAGGCTGTTGGCCAACTGAGTGCGACAGACGGCTTCTTCGGCAACAAGGAAGTTAAAATTCCGCTGCCAGAAACATTGCAAAAAGCTGAAAAAGCCATGCGCATGTTTGGTATGGGTAAGCAGGCTGACGAACTGGTGCTTAAAATGAATCGCGCAGCAGAAGCGGCCGTCCCGGAAGCTAAAGCCTTGCTGGTTGATTCAGTTAAAAAAATGAGTGTTGCGGATGCCAAAGCCATATTGGCTGGCGGTGATGATGCTGCGACACAATATTTTAAAAAAACCACCTCAGCACCGATGGCTGAAAAGTTCTTACCAATTGTGAAAAAAGCCACAGAGAACGTGCAGCTTGCTCAGCAATATAATAAATTTGCAGAGATGGGCAGCAAGTATGGGGTGGTTAAAAAAGAACAATCCAACCTAGAACAGTATGTCACCCAAAAAACACTAGATGGCGTTTATTTGATGATGGCGAAAGAAGAAGCCGCTATCCGTAAAGACCCAGTCGGGCAAGCAAGCAATTTGCTGAAAAAGGTGTTTGGTACGCTGGTTCAGTAGGTTTGGCGTAGCGTAACAGTTAATCACAGACTACTCTTAATCAC
>NZ_PQVH01000011.1 GCF_004661485.1 Methylotenera oryzisoli | reverse complement strand
GTGATTAAGAGTAGTCTGTATTCTAGTCTTGTACGTCATTAGTGTAGGCCTAGCGTTTGATATCTTAAGCGTTAGGTTTTGCTTCATGTAATACTTTATCCTCAATTAATCAATCAGTTGCAATCGTGATTGAGTGTTTATCGGCGTGTATTGTAAACAATTGTTAACTTTATAGGTCGAGTCAACTGTAGCTCGGTATTGTCGGATATTATTTTCAAAAAATTAAAATAGCACGCATCGCTATCTATACTTTAATGAAAATAATAACAATTAATCATACACAATTTTGTTTCGTCGTTCTGTGCCTGTTTACCCCTTTGCAACTTTTATCTGCTGAAGTTATTAATCAAGCAGATACCAACGCGCTTGAGCAAAACCGCCAACAAGAGCGTTTGCGTCTATTAAAACAACAGCAAGAAATCAAGCCCGATGTACGCGAAGCGGTTGAAAAACTGCAAAATGCTGCCACGGTAATCAGTGATCAGATTCCTGAGTCTGAAACACCATGCTTTGCTATTCATCAAGTTGAGCTGGTTGGAGACTCCGCTAGTAAATTTCAATTTGCCTTAGATGCTGTCCTCACCCATGCGCAGGAAGTTAATCAACCAATTTTAGGACGCTGCCTCGGTGCTGTGGGGATTAATGCTCTAATGGCACGTGTTCAGCATGCCATTATCGCAAAAGGCTATATCACCACCAGAGTGCTAGCCGCGCCGCAGGACCTTAAATCTGGCGTACTTAAACTTACTATCGTTCCCGGTAGGCTATCTTCAGTACGTTTTACACCAGACTCAAGTAAGCGCATATCGGCGTGGAACAGTCTGCCAATCCATGTAGGTGATATTTTAAACCTACGTGATATTGAGCAGGCGCTGGAGAACTTTAAACGCGTACCTACTGCTGAGGTAGATATTCAAATTGAGCCAGCTCAGTCTGGATTGAACGGAGAACAACCATTATCTCAGCCAGGTTTAAGTGATCTTGTGATTAGCTACCGCCAACGCTTTCCACTAAGAGTGTCGCTCAATTTAGACGATAGTGGCGTTAACAGTACGGGTAAGTATCAAGGTGGTATTACCCTATCAGCTGATAATTTGTTATCCATTAATGATTTGTTTTATGTGAACTATAACCATGATTTAGGTGGCGGTGATTCAGGAAGAAGGGGTAACGAAAGCCATAGTGCGCATTATTCTATTCCTCTTCAAAACTGGTTATTAAGTACAAGTGCATCACACAGTACATTTCACCAAACGGTAGCAGGTACTAACCAAAGCTATGTGTTTAGTGGTATTTCCCAGCAAGGTGATGTGAAAGCCTCACGGCTAGTTTACCGTAGCCAAATCAACAAGACGTTTCTCTCTGTAAAAGGCTTTTTACGCAAATCTAGCAACTATATAAACGATACTGAAATTGAAGTGCAACGTCGTCGCACTGCTGGTTGGGAGCTTGGTGTTAATCAAAGCTGGTATTTAGGCAGTGCTGTTTTAGATTATAACCTTGCCTATCGCCGTGGCACTGGCGCAAAAGACTCACTTAAAGCGCCTGAAGAGGCCTTTAACGAAGGCACTTCACGGATGGAGATGCTTATCGGTGATTTAAGCTTAAATGTGCCATTCAAGGTGAGTGCTCCTTGGGGGATGCAGCCCTTGCAATACAACGCTAATTTACGCGGGCAAGCCAACTACACACCGTTAACTCCACAAGACCGATTTAGCATTGGCAACCGCTTTACTGTGCGAGGTTTTGATGGTCAGCAGACTTTATTAGCAGACCACGGATGGTTTATACGCAACGAGCTTGCTGTACCTATCGCTGCATCTGGTCAGTCTATGTATTGGGGGCTGGATTATGGAGAGGTGGGCGGTCAGTCTGCTAAAAACTTACTGGGTCAATACTTAGCTGGTACAGCTCTCGGGATGAGGGGAGGGTTAGGCAGCCGCTTTGGATATTTAAGTTACGACGTATTTGTGGCAAAGCCAATTAACAAGCCGCAAGGGTTTGAAACGCATAGCACCACAGCTGGTTTTAACTTCAATTACTCATATTAGATTTAGTCACACATTTTTTAAGTTCAACAATAGGAACAATCAAGCAATGAAAGCACCAGTATATATATACACCTTGTCAGCATTAATCGCATTTACAGCAACTGCGTGCTCAACAACACCATTAACATCGAAAGATGCACTGAGGGATTCAATATTAAATAGCCATATCGTCGTTGCGCCAATCGCTAAACCAGCGCAGCTTGCAGAGCGTACAAAAGCACAAGCGGTTGGTAACTTTGTGGTGTCGTCTGTCGCTGGGAGTGTGGCAGGTAGTGCAGGGGATGCTAGAAACATGCAGCAGCTACAAAATAACATGAACATCGGTCAGACATTCGGCAGAGAGCTCTCCAAAGCATTACCAGATAGTTATGCCGTAGGGGCTGGTAAAGGAGCTGATTTAGCACTGGCAAAAAAACTTTCTGATTATTTTGATAATCGTGCACCAGCGTCTGCCTCTGTTGGGCGTGAACTCACCATAGCTGTCAATGCGCCATTATGGGAGTTGGGCTACGTGTCTTTTCTTACGAGTCAAGATTACGCATTGAACTATCACTTACAGGTAACTTTGCTAGAGCAAAAAGAGGGGAAGCGGCAGGCAATTAAGACCGTCAGTTGTGGTAGCGCTGCAAAGGAAAAAATGCCACTAGAGAACTGGAAAGCAGAAAACTACAAAGCAGTAGATGCTAGTGCGGCAATGATCGTCAATGAGTGTTTTGGTCGATTCCTAGCTGAAGTCGGCCTGAATTAGAAATAGCACGAGTGCTAGCTAGCCAGTTTTTTATTTACCTAACCTGTATTCAAAAGGAAGTTGTTGATGAACAAACAATGCTATCGCATCATCTTTAACGCTGTACGTGGCAGTATGATGGTTGTTGCAGAAAATGTTAAATCGCATATAGGTAAAGCAGCTACAGGCAAAACTGTTGCTACTAGTATCATTCGACTGCCAGCGTTACAACAAAGCCATACTTTAAGACCCATGGCATTTAATCTCATGCTAGCACTCGGTATGGCGATGGTGATTCCTAATCCTCTTAATATACCAATAGCTCAGGCTGATATTGTTGCCGATCAGACCGCAGCTAGCACGCTACGCCCAATGGTGATGAATGCGGCTAACGGTACACCGTTAGTGAATATACAAACACCAAGCGCTGCAGGCGTTTCGCGTAACGTTTACAGCCAGTTTGATGTTAACAGTAATGGCGTGATTCTTAATAATAGCCGTAGCAATATAGAAACACAGCTTGGTGGATGGGTGCAGGCAAACCCGTATCTTGCGGGTGGTTCTGCTAAAGTGATCTTGAATGAGGTGAACAGTCAGAACCCTAGCTTACTTAATGGTTATATTGAGCTTGCTGGTAGCCGTGCACAGGTAGTAATTGCCAATCCTGCTGGCATTAGTTGTAATGGCTGTGGTTTTATTAATGCACATCGTGCTACCTTAACTACTGGTACGCCCATTCTTAACAATGGTAGTTTGTTAGGTTATCGTGTGGGCGGCGGCAGCAGCATAAACATATTAGGTAACGGCTTAGATGCCTCACAAGCAAACTTTACCGATGTGATAGCGCGTGCTGTTGAGGTGAATGCAGGTATTTGGGCTAACGCCCTCAATATCACCACGGGTACTAATCAGGTTAATGTGGACCAAAATGGCCACCAAACCAGTGTTACACCAATTAGCCCCAACTCCAGCAGTGCTACCCCCGCATTTGCGGTTGATGTAGCTGCTTTAGGTGGTATGTACGCAGGTAAAATCAGCATGGTAGGCACTGAATCTGGCCTTGGCGTGCGTAATGCAGGCTCAATTGGCGCTAGTGTAGGTGAAATTAGCATTACTGCCGATGGTCTACTGCAAAACACAGGCAGCATAAGTGCTAAAACCAATATCCAGATAGATACCGTTGCTTTAACTGGTAATGGCAGCATTAAGGCAGATGCCAATATTTCAATTAATCTTAATGCAGATTATACGCATACTGGCGAACTACAAGCTGGTGGCAACCTTAACCTACAAACCACTGGCGACATTGCCAATCAATCTACATTGCTTGCTAGTCAGTCAGTCACTATCAGCGCGCAAAATATCAACAACACTGCCGCAGGTGAAATCGTAGGTGCTGACACTGAACTCAACGCAACTGGCACGCTCACAAACCTTGGCCTGATTGATGGCGTTGATACGCGAGTTAATGCCGGTACGCTGATCAATACTCAAACCGGTAGCCTGTTTGGTGATCACTTATCCGTAAAAGTCGCTCATTTAAGCAATACAGCTGGTGCGACTATTGCCGCCCGTACTCAGCTTGATATTGGCGCTACCACCATTGAAAATCGCAGCGATAGCCTTATGTTTAGTATCGGTGATCTTGCCATTGGGGGTAGCCTAGACAATAATCACTTAGCCATCGGGTCTGCTGACTCTCTCATTAATGATGGCGCGACTATCGAATCACTTGGAAACTCTACCTTTGCAGTAACCGATTTACAAAACTTAAATGCTGATTTAGTTACACAAGTGGTGCAGACCGGAACTGGGAGCTTTGATCGTTTTACTCCAAGGCATCAAAGCGTTATTTTAGAAAGTGGGGATTATCCAGCCTTTCAAATCGGTAATGTCAATGTCGAGTGGCGCTATGGCTCAACTTACGGTCTGCCATATAATTTCCGTGAATACACGCGCTACCTTGGCACTAAAACCATCTACGAAACGCAAGTGGTTACATCCACCCCTGGGCAGATACTTGCTGGTGGAAATATGACGTTCAGCGGATCAGTCCTCAATAGCGATAGCCAAATCATTGCTGGCGGCAACCTCGATGTGAGTGGCGCATCAGTCCAAAACTTAAATACAGAAGGCCAAACTACCACCAGTTATAACGGTACTGCCTATTATTACGACTGGGACGGTAACGACGATGATTATGATGTAGATGTGATTGGTGCCTACAACCCAGCCAATACAGTGCTTACCTATAACCTCTCAACCAGCCGATTAGAAGGTAGTACGACACCAACTGGCAGCGGCACTACCGTGAGTTCAGCGGCTGTGCCAGTAGTGACGAGTAGCTTGTTCCAGACTAGCCCAGACGTAGCGGCGAGCTACCTGATAGAAAGCAACCCTCGCTTTACCAACTACCGTAACTGGCTAAGCTCGGATTATATGCTAAGCCAACTAGCGTCTGACCCTGCCACCATGCAAAAGCGTCTAGGTGATGGCTTTTACGAACAAAAGCTCATCCGTGAACAAATCAACCAGCTTACGGGGCGCCGCTTTCTAACAGGCTACGCTTCAGATGAGGCACAATATCAAGCGCTGATGGATAACGGCATTACCACCGCACGCACTCTGCAGCTCATCCCAGGTGTGGCACTTACCGCAGCCCAAACCGCGCAACTCACCAGCGATATCATGTGGTTGGTGGAAAAAACGGTCACACTGCCAGATGGCACCACCACTCAAGCACTAGTGCCACAAGTCTACGTTAAGCTACAATCCGATGACCTACACCCCACCACAGGCATCATGTCTGGCAACAGTGTCACCATGCAGTTATCTGGTGACCTTGTTAACCAAGGCACCATCGCAGGCCGCAACTTTATCAGCCTTGATGCGCAAAATATTAATAACCTAGGCGGGCAACTACAGGCCGACACCACACTACTCAAAGCCAGTAACGACATCAATAATATCGGCGGCCAGTTTGTAGCCAAAGATGCCATGTTGCTAGAAGCTGGTAACGACATCAACCTACGTAGCACTACGCAAAGCAGCCAAAACAGTAGCGGTGCCAGTAGTTTTAGCCGTACCAATCTAGACCGTGTTGCAGGGCTTTATATGAGCAATCCTGACGCGATACTGGTTGCCAACGCAGGCAATGATGCCAATCTGATGGCAGCAACTATCATCAATCGTGGCGAAGGTGCAGTCACGCAAGTCAATGCTGGTCAAAACATTAACCTAGGTACAGTGACTATTGCCGAGCAGAACAGTAGTGTCCGTAATGCCAAAAACTACGTTAAACATGGCGGCACCCAGGAGATAGGCACACAAATCCAAACCAATGGTGATATCACTCTCAATACAGGCAAAGACTTTAATGCTAAAGCGGCTAACGTCAATAGTGAAGATGGCGCAATTAAAGTGGCAGCTGCAGGAGATATCAATATTATAGAAGGCCGTGAAACCAGTAACTTTGATACTGCCCGTAAAGTCAAAAAAAGCGGCACCTTCAGCAGTAAAACCAAAACCCAACGCGATGTATTTGCATCAGACAACAGCATCAGCAGCAATTTCAGTGCAGACAACATCACCCTACAAGCAGGCAATGACCTCACCGTACGCGGCAGCAACATCGTCAGCGACAACGGCACCACATTAAACGCCAACAACAACCTCAACATCACCAGCGCACAAAACACCGCCTATGAACTACACGAACGTAAAACCAAATCCAGCGGCCTCAGTAGTAGTGGTGCCAGCGTTAGCCTAGGTACAAGTAAACTCAGTACTAAACAAACCACAAACAGCACCAGCCAAACTGGCAGCACCGTGGGCAGTGTAGAAGGGGACGTGAATGTTACGACTGGTAAGGTCTATACACAAACAGCTAGTGACGTACTTACCCCAGCAGGTGATATCAATATTAATGCGCAACAAGTGAACATTACTTCTGCACAAAATACCAGCCAAACCTTACAAGAAACTAAGTTTAAACAAAGTGGTTTAACCCTGGCTATCAGCAACCCAGTGATCAGTGCGATTCAAACAGCTCAACAAATGAGCCAAGCAGCCAGCCAAACTAGTGATAGCCGTATGCAAGCCTTAGCAGCGGGTACCACAGCATTGGCAGTCATGAATGCAAGTGATGCACTCGGGAAAGTAGATCAATATGGTAATGTGCCTACCGCAGGCAATACTGGCCCTAACGACATGACTAATGTACGTGAAGCCAATGCTGTGGACCAAATGGGTGGCATTAACATCAGTCTCTCAATTGGCACCTCAAAAAGCAGCAGTAAAACCACTCAAACCAGCAGCAAAGCACAAAGCAGTACACTCAATGCTGGTGGTGATATTACTATTGTCGCTAGTGGCGCTGGTGAAGATTCAGATATCAACATCATTGGCAGTCAAGTAAAAGCCAGTGACGATGTTATGCTAAAAGCTGACGACCAAATCAACTTACTTGCTGCGCAAAATACCGATACTCTCACTGGAAAGAATAAATCCAGCAGTGCTAGTTTAGGAGTAAGCGTTGGCACAACAAGTGGTTTTGCTGTCACTGCCAGTGCTTCACAAGGCAAAGGCAAAACCACAGGTAACGGCACCACCTGGACAGAAACCATTATTCAAGGTGGACATCAAAACGGCGACAAAGTCACACTAGAAAGTGGTACCGATAGCACACTTAAAGGCGCACAACTCACAGGTAACCAAGTGGTTGCCCATATTGGTACCAGTGGCACAGGCAATTTCAATATAGAAAGCCTGCAAGACACTAACCAATACAAAGACAAGCAAAAAAGTGCAGGTTTAAGTGTCAGTATCCCGATTGGTGCAGGTAGCTATGGTGGCTCTATTAGCGCCTCCAACAGCAAAACCAAATCCAACTACGCCAGCGTGAATGAACAAAGCGGTATTATGGCGGGGGATGGAGGATTTCAGGTGAGCGTCAATGGCAATACTAACCTCACAGGTGCAGTGATTGCTTCCACAGATAAAGCCATCCAAAATAATGCAAACAGCTTGAATACACAAACGCTGACAACGGCTAATATCGAAAATAGTGCAGAGTACAGTGCAAAAGGCTTAAGTATTAGTGCTGGCGTAGGGCTTAACCAGCAACCAGATGGCACAGGCTATAAAAATAGCCCAACCGCCAGTGCTGGTAGTGCAAACTTAAGTGATAACAGTAGCAGTGTAACCGTCAGTGGTATTAGTGGCGGTGTGGTGAATATTACCGATAACACGAACCAACAAATAAAAACAGGTAAAGACACTACAACTACAGTAGCCATGCTTAACCGTGATGTGCAAACCCAACTCAGCTCCGATGCTCAAGGCGACACTTTAGCTATCGCAGTGGATAGCCAAGGCAATAGTCTAGCAGGCACCTTAACCCCTATCTTTGATAAAGAGCAGGTGCAAAGAGAACTCAACGCACAGATACAAATTACCCAAGCGTTTAGTCAGGTAGCGCCGAAGGCGGTAGGGGATTATGCTGGTAGTCAATATGACAAACTCAAAACCAGCAACCCAGAAGAAGCTGCTAAATGGGCTGATGGTGGAGTCTATCGTGTCGCATTGCATACACTAGTTGGGGGCTTGGTGGGGAGCTTAGATGGCGCCTTAAGTGCAGGTGTCTCTTCAGCAGTAATTCCAAAAGTAGGCAATGAAATTGTTAAGCTAGATATCCCAGAGGTGTTAAAACAAAGCTTGATCATGGCCACAGCTTCAGCTATTGGTGTGAGTGTCGGTGGGCAAGTTGGAACAGGGACAGCATTAAGTGAAGCAACCAATAACTATCTGAATCATCAAGAGAATCAAGAGCGTAAAAAAGCTATTACGGATTGTGATGAAGGAGATGATGAAGCGTGTAACCGGGCAAATGAGTTGACAGATCTTGATAAACAGCGAGATATTTCCTTACGTACTGCATGTGTTGATGCTGTAAGCTCTGATGCTTGCCGTACTGCTACTATTGTAATGCGTCAAGCGCTAGGTACTTATTTTGATAAAACAGCAGACAATAAACCTATAAGAAACGTAACGCCTGAAGATAAAGCAGTACTTTCAAGTTATACAGACAAAAATGAGTTGCAAAGTTATGTCCCACTTATTCGTGTGTCAAATCAGGAGCTAGATAGAGTAAGTATTGGTAATGCAGATAAAAGTCAAAGTCCTGATCTTTATAATGGCGATCCCTATGACGTTATTGATCGTAACACTCATAAAAACTATGTCGTGGTCAAAGTGGCGGATCAATGGGGGGTGATTGGTAGTTCCGATGATCAGGTCTATACAAACAAAGCTGGCGTAAATGGCATGCAAAATTCGCCAATTTACGCCCCTGCTTTAATGGGGATTCATGTTGAAGATGCCTATGCAGGTACTAGTGTCTATACACTTAATTATGTGCCTAATAATGATTTTGTAACGGATCTTGCATTGTCACTGGCTGACAAAGTGAGTTTAGGCGGTCTATCAACTACATCTGAGGCCAAGTTTTTGTCGAGAGTGTTGCAAAACGTACAAGATAATGGCAATCAAGTGGATTGGGTAGTGCATAGCCGAGGCGGCGCAATATTTACACAGGCTGTGAATATTGCGCTTGGCAACTTATCCAGCAATACCGTATTGTTCCACTCAGGGGCTAATAATGAATTGGTAACAGGTTTGATTTTGGATCGTGCAGGAATTAAATTTGGATTAGGAACGAAAGATAACCCACAACCCGCTTATAAAAATTCAGATGCTGACGTTGTGCCTAATATCGCTGGTTTAAATGGCAATCCGATAAAATGGATAAAGTCTATTATTGCTATACCTGATTTATCTAAAGGACCATCAGACAGTCCGCACACCTTGCCACTTGGTTATCTCGTAGAACCAACACGTTACAGCGGCCCATATAAAGAAGAAAGTAACCCATGAAATACTACCCAATTACATTAGCCATGATTGCTATGTCATTACTCATACCAACACAGCTGCTTTCCGCAGACTTGGAAACATACAAAAACTTCAGAGATCCACAAGAGCGTCTTGATCAGGACTACCCAGTACCCCCGGGCAGCTATACCATTCGTATAGACGACCGTACCTTCATTATGACTATCCCACAAGGAAGAACTGCCGCGACTTACAATCGGGAAAACATTGATACGCAGTATTATCGAGAGCAAGTTTTTGGAACAAATTATAGAAGAGAAAAGACTGTTGGTTTGATTGGCTTTCGACGCAAAGATGAGACTGGCATATGGCCATTTGTGAATACATATGGAGAAACCGGGATTGGTGCTAGTCTTTATCTGGCTGAAGAATGGGAATCAAAGATAGACCGTACCTCAGATAAGGCCTGGATGTGGGCAGATTATAGAACCTTAGAAAGCTTAGTGAAAATGACGAAGGGTTTTAATTATATATATGATGCTCAAGGTAACCGTTTAGGTAAAAAAGATATCCCTCGAGATGTGGTGGTCATCAATGGTCGCCAATGGGCACGAGAGCATTATGAAAAGGGGGGGAGAGCACGCGCCGTTGCTGGTCTAGCTGGAGAGACTGTAGATACCTATTACACAGGTATATCAGAAAACAGTTATATTCGATTAATAGTAGTAGCTCCATATACTGCTAGTAGTTATCCTAAAGATAAAGAGCGTCCAGAGTGGGTAAAGCAATCCTCTGCATTTATCGCACAAGCTTTAACTTCTATCAAAATATCCGCCCCAGCAGGTAGTACAGAGCCGGATTTCTTCACTGTAGATGAATCACAGAATACACCCATTGAAATGCTTGTGCCGTAAGAAAAATGGGGTGTTGAATAATGCAGCTGCATTAACGCCGGTAAGAGAAAAAGCCCATAAAGGCTGTGTAAGCCAAATAAGGAAATTAATCCTGATTGCTCCTTACTTTCTTCATTAATTAGAGCAACGTCCCACACTTATTTTTACATTTTGTATTTGATTCTTTATCAGGGTAGATCATGAGTTTTTTAAAAAATATATGGCAACAACTTCTAGGGATTAACCCATTTAAAGGAGATATGTTGCCGTCGCGTGTATATGTGTTTGAACGTGGACGTCCATGTCTTCCTTTTCCTCATCTTTTAAACTACAAAACGCCTTTGTCTATCTTTGACGCTTTTTATACAAATGCTAAATCAGCAGATTTATTTGAGCGAGATAACAGATATTTGTATGTGATGGGTATGCCTCCGGTTTTCATTACGCGTGACCCTGCCGTGATTAAAGCTATCCTACTTGCAACTGGCGACAAGCCTGGGCAATTTGATCGTGATACTGCGCCAATGAAGGGGATCGCTCAAGCAACAGGCGTTAATTCTTTATTATATGCAAACGGTAAAGTATGGCGAAAACAAAAACAGATGTCGGCAAGACCTTTCGGTAAAGGCACTTTGTTTCAACCTGAAGAGTTCCATGAGTTTGAGAAAACCTTTCGTAAAACGATAGAGGAGCGACTAATCGTTTTACGTGATGCGCAAGAGATTAGTAAGCAAAAGTTTACGCGAGTGGAAATTGAGCAGGAAATTCAGCCCATCATGTTAGAAATGTTAGTCAATAATTTCTTTGGAGGTTCGGTTGAGTATAAAGAACTGCGTGAACGCTATGTGCCCGCGTTGCTATCATTAATTGATTATATGATTACTAATACAGTAGCACCCAACCTTTCAGCTATTCATCAATTTGTTACAGGTAAACATGTTGCCGTGCAGCAATGGCGAGAAGCCCTTGAGGACTTAACTGATATTGCACTTGCGGGCAGAGGTGAGAAGGCTGGACATTGGAAAAACTTCATTGGTGATATTGAAGATGAAGAGGCATTGCGCAGTAACATCAGAGTATTTTTAGCTGGGGCGTTAGAAGCGACGACGTCGTTTGCGACTTGGACGCTATCTCACTTGTCTCGACAACCTGAGTTACAAGAGCTAGTGTATAGCGAAATAAAAGACATTAATGTCTACGATCCTGAAAGTTTAACAGAAGCAAAGTTGCTTAATCATTGTTTAAATGAAACTTTGCGTTTAACGCCATCGTTGTATTTTTTTCCTAGAAAAGCCACAGCCGATACTTGGCTTAAACTAGACGACACAAGAAAAATAATGATTCCTAAAGGCACCACAATTCGTTTAGACATTTGGAATGCAAACCGTAACGAATTCTTTTTGGGTAAACATATTTCAGGATATCCAGCTGATTCTTTTGTTCCAGCGCGTTGGGATGTGCTAGCAAGTGAAGGCATATCGCGAAAAAATTTAACGCATTTTGGATTTGGTTTAGGGGCTCGTGTATGCCCAGGTCAATTTCTGGGTCAGTTAGAGGTTGGTTTAGTAGTAGGGGCTTTTATTAAAGTGTTCAAGTTCAAGGCTGTCAATAACGTAACTGGAGCACGTGCGGGTGTTACAACCAAACCGGATGACGGTACGTTGATTGATATTGAGCTAAGGTAAACTACCTTAAGATCAACATAGAAAATAGTAGCCGGTTTGTTTATGTTAGGTGATGGGGTAGGGGCAGTTCATATCAGGTGGATGAGGGAAGTTTAATTTTACACTGACCCTAATTATTCGTGAAAGCATTAAAGGTGGCCTAGGCGGAGCGATTGGTTATGGTATAGGAAGTTCCGCAACCAGTGGTTTAACAAAACCTATTAATCCCAATGTATCTGTTCTATTTCAAAATTATGATAATCTTGCCCCGCAGTTGTGGGGTAATGGAATAGGAGGGAGTGCTTCAGGTATGACCCCTATCATTTATGACCAAATTAATACAACGAAAAGCCCTAAATGAGAAAAAAATATACGTATGTAAGTTCGATAAGTGGATTTCTGAGAAATTGGTTGAAGAAAGTTGGGGTAGTGTGATTTTTGCGCTAGCCATAGTTTCATTATGCTATACCATCTTTTACTTTCTTCCTGAGATTATGCTTTATATAAATGGTTACGCAGAGCGGCCAAGCCGTCATAAATGGACCATGATGTGGTCGAGTACGTTATGTGGAATCTGGGTATTTCTCATATTGCTCAAAACTATTCGCTTGTTAAGAAAGGTAATTTTAAAAAACGAGTGAGTGATTAATAATAAAAATAGGGGACAGAACACTATTATGATGGCATTCAAGCAAAGGAAATCAACGGAGCCCGGCCTTATTGATTGGTACTCAATCACATTCGCAATGCTTGTTGTGTCATTACTCATGCCTAAGTTGCTGTTTGCCGCAGACTTGGAAACATATAAAAATTTTAGAAATCCACAACAACGCCTTGATCAAGACTACCCCGTGCCCCCGGGCAGCTATACTATTCGGATAGACGATCGCACCTTCAGTATGACGATTCCAGAAGGCAGGACTGCAGCGACCTACAATCGGAATGATATTGACACGCAAAATTATCGGGAGCAAATCTCCGAAGCAATTAAAGTATTGGACAAAAATTTACCTAATCGGATGTTGGGCTTGATAGGCTTTTGGCGTAAAGACCAGACGGGTACATGGCCATTTGTGAGCACATATGGTGCAACTTCGATTGGTACTGGTCTTTATCTAGCACCTGAATGGGAGTCAAAGATAGACCGCACCTCAGATAAAGAGTCATTGTGGGCGGACTATCGAACTTTAGAAAGTCTGGTGGAAAAGACGAAAGGAACTATTCAACAATTCGACGCTAAAGGTAACCGCCTAGGTAGAAAAGAAACCCCAAGAGATGTGGTAGTCATCAATGGACGACAATGGGCACGAGAGCATTACGAAAAAGCGGCTATTGTAGATTTGCCGGAGGAAACTGTAGACACCTATTACACCGGCGTATCAGAAAACAGTTATATACGATTAATAGTAAGAGCACCCTACACGGCAAGCCGTTACCCTAAAGATAAAGAGCGCCCAGAGTGGGTGAAACAATCTTCTGCATTTATTGCGCAAGCCTTAACATCAATCAAAATATCTGCACCAGCTGGCAGTGCTGAACCAGATTTTTTCACTGTAGATGAATCACAGAATACACCCATCGAAATGCTTGTGCCGTAAGAAGAATAATTGGGGTCAGTGTGGAATTAAATTGTGAATCGCCACTAGTTTACTAGACACTATCTTAATAGTCTTGTTTTGCAATTAATCAAACGCTTAGTCTACAAATGATTTGTACTGTACCTATGTCAATTGTTGTTGACTGCATTGTTGTTAACTATTCAGTTAACAACAATTTACAGTGAAGGTATTCAGAATTGAGTAGCATGTATGTTTAATACATTCTGTTCGCAATTTGGCTGTGTTGTTGAGTTGACAGGGGCCTGTTGCAACGATTGAATGGCATGCAAAAAAGTAGTTTGCGTGATTAACGAAACACGCTACTACCTTGGTATGAGTTTAAAGTGTAGTGGCAATTAAGGATTGGGAATGAGTTTTGTTAGTAAGCGGTTATTGAGGTGTGGGTTTTTGTGTGTTTTATGCCTTGTGTCAATTGCAGTATTTTTTGCCATGGAGAACGTATCAAACTCAGTTTTGTTTAGGATAATTTTGGCACTAGATGTGAGTTTTTTAATATGCAATATTGCGCTCGCCATGCGATTTCTATCGCAGGGATACGGTGATTTTTTAAAGATGATTTCGCATAAAAATGAAGAAATGTTTTTATCAACGGTATTCGTATTATCACCATTGGCTTTTTCAAATAAATATCTTAATGATACGGGAAAAATATTAAGAAATAGTATGGTGAGTAACGCTGTTTCATTTGTTTTGATTGTGATTATTAACATAATCATAGGACTTTTATTAATCAATCTAATACAAAGTTAATTGCAATACTTGTATAAGTAAAGATTACGGTAGTCGCCCTCTCTGCTAGACATAATAATAGCGAAGCAATGACAGTGACAGTGAATCAATGAAGCAAGGCTTCATTGATTATTCTTTAATAACTGGTGCAAAAATATCTAATATAAACTAGTGTTCAAGTCTGCCAATTACTGTAATCGATTAACACTAAGCCTCACATGCTTAATCCTTAATTAACTGCGCATACTTAGCCCGAATCTTTGCTGCTTTAGGTGCGGCTACTGCCATGCAGTAAGGCTGGTTTGGGTTCTTGTCAAAATAGTACTGGTGGTAATCTTCTGCCGGGTAAAACACTTCAGCAGCATTGACCTCAGTCACAATTGGGTTAGCCCAGATATGTTGTTGATCTAACGCTTTTATCATATTCACAGTTACCGTGCGCTGTGCTTCATTTTGGCAAAATACTGCTGAGCGATATTGCGTACCAATATCGTTGCCTTGGCGGTTAGGTGTGGTGGGGTCGTGCGATACAAAAAATATTTCAAGCAGTATTTCAAAGCTAATTAAGTCTTCATCATAAGTAATCTGTATCGCCTCTGCGTGGCCAGTATCACCATTACAAATCTGCTTGTAGGTTGGGTTGGTAGTGTGGCCGCCAATGTAGCCTGATACCACTTTTTTAACGCCGTTAAGCTGGCTGAATACGGGTTCTGTGCACCAAAAGCAACCGCCGGCAAATACTGCAATTTGTTCCTGACTCATGATGTAATCCTTATAATAATGCTTTGGGTGTTTAAGCTATATTTTATGCTTAGCGCTAATTATCTGCTGTATTGTTAGTCACAACATCAAGCTAAACATTCATTTTTTCTAAATATTTCTCATCGCCATTATTCATGCAGTTAAATGCTTTATACGTAGATTTTAATTCTTACTTTGCTTCAGTTGAGCAACAATTGATGCCTGAGTTGAGAGGCAAGCCGATCGGCGTGCTAGCGGTGATGGCAGAAACTACCTGCTGTATTGCCGCCAGTTATGAAGCAAAAGCGTTTGGTATTAAAACGGGCACTTTAGTCAGTGAAGCACGAAAGCTATGCCCGGATATCATTTTTGTAGAGGCGAGGCCGCCAGTTTATGTGCAGTATCACCACTTTTTAATTGATATTGTAGAAAGCTGTACGCATGTAGAAAAAGTGCTTTCGATTGATGAAATGGTTTGTAAGCTGACTGGTAGCCAGCAGCAGCCAGAAAATGCGCTGAAATTAGCGGCAAAGATTAAATCAGCACTTGCGGAAAAGGCTGGAGACCTTATCCGTTGCTCTATCGGCATTGCTCCCAATACTTTTTTGGCGAAAGTGGCGTCTAACATGCAAAAGCCTGATGGCTGCGTGTTGATAGCACCGCATGAGTTACCGCAGCGTTTATATGGTTTAAGGTTACGTGACTTAAACGGAATTGGTAAGCAGATGGAGGCACGGTTAAATCGATATAAGATTACGACAGTGGAGCAGTTGTATTCGGCTAATCGGCAACAGTTGCAAGTGGCATGGGGTAGTGTAGAAGGCGAGCGCATGTATGATAAGTTGCGCGGGATAGAGCCTTATTACGTGAAAAATGCACGCAGTAGTTTAGGGCATTCACATGTGATGCCGCCTGAACAGCGCAATGAAGTAGGCGTCAGGGCGGTGTTGCATAGGCTGCTACAAAAGGCTTGTATGCGTATGCGTAGCTACGATCTACTTGCTTCAAGAATCAGTGTTAAGGTGAAGTTTAGAAATATGCCCAGCTGGCAAAAAGAAAGTGCGCTTTCGCCCACAGATAATACGTTACGGCTGATTGAAGCATTAGAAACCTTTATGCAGCAATATCCACAAACTAATGCCGAACCTTATGCGGTAGGGGTGTCTTTTTCAGGGCTGGTCACCGCAGACGAAGTCGCTCGTGATTTGTTTCAGGTAGCCCCACTAGAAAGTGAAAAGAAGTTAAATCAGGCAATTGATAGCCTTAATTCAAAGTTTGGCAAAAACACGATTTACTTTGGTGGTGCACATGAGGCGCTAAAGGATGCGCCAATGCGTATTGCGTTTAATCACATTCCTGATATGGATGTAGAAAGTGATGAGTAAGTCATTTTAGGTGCTTATGGTTTGCGCTAAGTAAAATCATTAGTTACAAATTATTAACAATTGCAGGTAAGCCAATTTAAATCAATCGCGTTAACTGAGCATGGTCACGACTAATTGGCCTGATTCAGTGGCTTAATAAATTCTAGAAATAGAGGAGAAGTAAAATGCGTAAATTTAAGTTGAACGTTGTGAGTAGCACGCGCTTGGCGATGGCTGTGCCTGCATTAATCGCAGCAGTGTTTGCAACGCCAGCGTTGGCCAGTGATCAATATGTCGATACTGCCCGTGTGATTTCAGTCACACCACAAACCGAGCGTATCAATACTCCACAGCAAGAGTGCCGTACCGAGTATCAGCAACAGAGCTACTCTCAAGGTAATCGCTCTATGACAGGTGCCATTATTGGTGGTATTGCCGGTGGTTTGTTGGGTAATACCGTAGGTAGAGGTAGCGGCCGTATTGCTGCTGCCGCAGTGGGTGCAGGTGTTGGTGCGATTGCGGGTGATCGTATTGCAAATAGCCGCCCCAATGAAGTGGTAACGCGTAACGTCCCTGTAGATGTATGTTATCAGGTGGACCGTTGGCAAACTGTGAATACCGGTTATTTTGTTACTTATGAGTACAACGGCAGAACATACAACACGGTGACTGCTGAGCATCCTGGACGTTATGTAGATGTTAATGTGATGGTGGCACCAAACCGTTATACAACATCACAAGTCAGCTATATTGAGCCAGGTTACCGTCGTGATGATCAATGGCGAGGTCATCGTGGCCATAAAAAGCAGGATTGGAAAGATCAGGAACGTGATGGCCGCTATGATGGAGATAACCGTCGTTACTACTAAGCGTTAGATAGTGCATAGTATGCCCCGCGTGATTGGGTTGTGATTCAGCCTAGTAGCAATAAATGCTACTAGGTTTTTTTACGTCATCTACCCCATATCGGGCTAGTTGCAAGTAAAATTAGTGCTTAACTATCAATTGAAAATAACTTAGTGAAGCTTACTGTAGACTGTGTATCGACTGGGCAACTCTTTGCTATACCAGCAAGTAGCGTGCTGGCGTATTTGCTCTCTAAAGCCAGTATCCGCGAAGAGGCCTTGCCGCTAGAGGCATTGGTGTGCTCGCAAAGCCGCTTGGTGCCTATGCCAGACTATCCTATTGCTGCTATTGCTGCGGCGGAGGACGGGCTGGATGTCGGCACGGACTACTGGCTGCGTGCTGATCCTGTGCATTTGGTGCTGCAGCGTGACAGCTTTAGCTTAAATGAGCCTTGTCCATTAGCGGTATCACGAGCGCATGCACAAGCGATGATTGCCAGTTTTAATGCGCACTTTGCACAAGATGGTTTAAAGTTTTGTTTGGGGGAGTCTGGTGCATGGTATGTATCTTTAGCGCAGCCACCACAAATTAAAACTGCACTGCCAGCAATGGCGATGGGTAAAAATATTGCCCACTTTATGCCGCAGGGCGGTGCATCAGGTCAATGGGTGGCGTACTTAAATGAGGTGCAAATGCTATTACATGCACATGTTGCTAATACTGAGCGTGAAGGTGCGGGTGAGGTTGCGGTGAATAGCATTTGGCTATCTGGCGGCGGCGTGATGTCAGCGCCAGCAAGTGTAAAACCTGATAGCGATATTGATTGCTTAGCTGGAAACAGCACCTTGTATCAAGGTTTGGCTAAGCGCTCTGGATTGATGTATCACGGCATATCCGCATCATTGCAAACCCTTATGTCTCAGGTGGCAGGCCACGCGCACGTGCGCGTGCAATTAGCGCAGGGCTTACTGTCGGCAGAAAATAGCTTACAGCCATTATTAAACGGGTTAAAAAACGGCAGCATCACACAATTGGTGCTTAATCTAGCTTGTTATGAAAAAACCTTGGTGGCTACAATTAAGCCGCTTGATCTCTATAAATTCTGGCGGACAACTAAACCTATGAGTGCGTATTTGCTATGACGTCGATTACACAACGTAATGCGCCTGCTGCAATAGTGCAGAGCCTTCAATCATCAGGCATCTCGCCGCTGATGTCTCGCTTGTTATCTGCACGCGGGGTGTCTGATATTGCGCAAACCAGTATTCAATTAAGCGCATTGCTGCCGCCGCAGCAGCTCACGCATAATCAGTCCATGGCAAAGTTGCTGGCTGAGGCAATCAAGACCAATAAGAAATTGTTAGTGGTTGGAGATTATGACGCAGATGGTGCCACCGCTACTGCTGTTGCGGTAAAAGGCTTGCGTTTATTTGGCGCTAACGTAGATTTTTTGGTGCCCAATCGTTTTGAGTATGGTTATGGCCTCACTCCTGAAATCGTCAAACTTGCCGCAACACAAGCACCAGACGTGATTGTGACGGTAGATAATGGTATTGCCAGTGTGGATGGCGTAGCAGTTGCCAATGCAATGGGCATACAGGTATTGATTACCGACCACCATTTGCCTGGCTCGCAAACGCCAGAGGCGGCCTGTATCGTTAATCCTAATCAGCATGGTTGTACTTTCCCCAGTAAAAATCTTGCGGGTGTAGGCGTCATGTTCTATTGTTTACTGGGCTTGCGGGCAGAGTTGCGTGAGCAGGGTGCTTATCAGTCCAGTGTTGAGCCAAACTTAACCGAACTGCTAGACTTAGTCGCTTTGGGTACGGTCGCGGATTTAGTAAAGCTGGATGAAAATAACCGCATTTTGGTAGAGCAGGGCTTACGCAGAATCCGTGCTGGGGCATGTAGCCATGGGGTTGCCGCTTTGCTTAAAATTGCAGGGCGTGAACCAGCAAAGGCCATGGCGCAAGATCTGGGTTTTTATGTGGGGCCGCGATTAAATGCAGCGGGTCGACTAGATGATATGACCTTAGGTATCCAGTGCCTGTTAGCAGACACTGAAAAAGATGCAGTCATGCTCGCCCAGCAATTGCATGATCTAAATAAACAAAGGCGCAGTATAGAAGCCGACATGCAAGAGAGTGCCAATATCTCGCTTGATGATATCGCGATTGCAGATCAATATTCGATCAGTATCTACGAGCCTGATTGGCACCAAGGCGTGATTGGGATTTTAGCATCCCGCATTAAAGAACGTCACCATCGCCCAGTAATTGCATTTGCTGACGGCGGCTCCGGTTTGCTCAAGGGCTCTGGGCGTTCAATTGCAGGCCTACATCTACGTGATGCTTTAGATTTGCTGAGTAAGCATCAGCCTGATCTGATATTGAAGTTTGGTGGCCATGCCATGGCGGCCGGTTTGACTATAAAAGCTGAGGATTTCAATCTATTTAAATTGAGTTTCGAAACGGTAGTCAGAAGCCTACTCACCGAGGCGGATTTAGAGGCAGTGCTGGAAGTTGACGGTAGCTTAAGCGCGAACGATATGACCTACGCCATTGCACAAACGCTAGAAAATCAAGTGTGGGGGCAAGGTTTTCCTCCACCCTTGTTCTACGATGAGTTTGAGGTGGTCAATCAGCGCATCTTGGCCGAGAAGCATTTAAAACTTGGCTTGAGGGCATTGTCCAGCCAATCGGCAGCAGTGATTGATGCGATTTATTTTAATCAAACAGAATTTTTAGATAGCCAAATTCAAGCAGCCTATCAATTGCAAACTAATAGCTACAACGGCACGCAAAAAGTACAATTAAATATCCGGCATGTGAACGTTTAATCACAGTATGCAAACAGACCAGCACTTAATCACCAAACAAATGCTCCAGCCTTGGCTACCAGTCCGTGCAGTAGATGCGCATAAAGGTAATTCAGGCAGCGTTGCGATTATTGGCGGTGATAGTGGCATGGTCGGTGCCGTATTGCTAGCGGCAAGGGCTGCATTGCTGTCTGGAGCAGGCAGGGTTTATGCCGCAATGCTTTGTGACACAGCGCCTGTAGTAGATTTGCTACATCCAGAGGTTATGATGCGTAAGCCAGATACGATTGCAGCATTGTCACAGCTAGATGCTGTCGCAATTGGCCCGGGTTTGGGTCAATCAGATAGAGCTATTGCCGTACTGACTTTTTGGCTCGCTCAAGCACGCCCTTTGGTGCTGGATGCAGATGCGCTGAATTTAATCGCTCAACATCATCATTTAACAGAGCTATTGAAAAGTCGGCATGCCCAAACCGTTATCACTCCGCACGTGGGCGAGGCTGCAAGATTAATGGCTATCGGCTCGGTAGATATTCAAAAGCAGCGAGTTGAAGCTGCCATTAAATTGGCACATTCACTACAAGTGACTTGTGTGCTTAAAGGTGCGGGCACTGTGATTGCCGAGCAAGATGGCAGTTATTGTATTAATAGCACCGGTAATTCTGCGCTGGCTACAGGTGGTACCGGTGATGTGTTAACTGGCGTTATCGCAAGTTTAATCGCACAAGGCTTGGAGTCAGTTCGCGCAGCTAAACTTGGTGTTTATGTGCATGGTGCGGCAGCAGATTATCTGGTTGCGCAGGGGGTAGGGCCTCTCGGTTTAACTGCATCAGAGCTCATCACTGCGGTGCGGAGCGAAATTAATCAACTAAGCCTATGCTAATCATGCAGTGTATTTAAGCCGGTAGCGATAGGGTTTTGTACTAGATAATTGTCTAAGTTGATATTTGGGCGTGCAAAGTACGTGCGCTACTTGCTACTTCAATTGCCATTTGAGCCAAGTAAATAAAATGTTGCCATTCCCTTGGCCGCCTACAATATAGGTAGATTGCACCGCGAATTGCTTGTATTCAATAGATGCAAGAGGCGCAATCACAGGTATTGGTAGGTAATGATAGTCTTGACGTAAAGTTACCCCTACCGTGTAGCCAGCGCCTAAGCGAAAGTCATTATTGGCATGCCACATTTTTTGAAAGGCGTATCCCGCTACAGGCTCCGTCTCGTTATGTGAGTCTGCAAATACCATTGCATATATGCCATGCCAATCACCATCGGCATCGTACCTATATTTACCAATTCCTAGGCCCCATGGCTGCTCATTGTAGCCATCTATTTTTTCCTTATCATAGAACTGGCGGTTGTGCCACGTGCTGACTGGTACGTACAATTCGTACTCGCTGCTGTTCCATGTTTCGCATAACGTGTTTTTAACATCACTCCAAAATCCATCAGATGAAGTATCGGCAAATGCATGAAAGCAGGGTGAAATGATCAGTAGCGTTATAACTGCAAGTTTTTTAATCATGATTAATCATACTATTATTCGTGCTTAAATCCCATCATCTAAAATTAAGTTACAATGTTGCACGGCCATTGCTAATTAAAATAGCGGTGCTAATTTCACTAGCAATATCGCCTGCTTAAAGTACATAAACCATATACTTTTAGTTTAAAAACTCAAGAAAAATTAGGGGTAGCATGCCTAGAAAAATAGTCGTTGCCAATTGGAAAATGCATGGCAACTTAGCCACGAATCAGCAGCTTCTGCAAACTTATATTGATCGATTAGATACACTTAAAAATGTTGAAGTGGTTGTCTGTGTCCCATATCCATATCTTGCACAAGTGCAAAGTCTTTTGCAAAACACCTCCATCGCATGGGGTGCTCAAAATCTAAGTAAAGATGTGGTCGGAGCGTTTACTGGTGAAGTAAGTGCAAGTATGTTGAAGGACTTTGGCGCAACTCATGTGATTATTGGGCATTCAGAGCGGGCAACGGCTTATTGCGAGTCTGATGAAAATATTGCAGCCAAGTTTATGCAAGCTAAAGCGCACGGTTTGGTGCCGATACTCTGCGTCGGTGAAACATTAATCGAGCGTGAGGCCGGTGTGATGGAGATGGTGGTTGCAAAACAGATTGATACCATTATTAACCTATATGGTGCGCAAGTGTTTGCCAATACGATTATTTCTTACGAACCCATTTGGGCGATCGGCACCGGTTTGGCAGCTACACCAGATCAAGCGCAGAGTATGCACGAGTTTATTCGGCATAGGATTGCAAGCCATCACCAAGAGGCGGCAGCCAGCTTGAAAATCCTTTATGGGGGGAGCGTAAATCCGCAAAATGCGGTACAATTATTTAATATGCAGGATATTGATGGTGGCTTAATTGGCAGGTGTTCATTAAGCGCAGAAGAATTTGAAGGAATTTGCCGGGCGGCATCTTAGGTTTTATATCAGCCAACATGTTGATTTGGCTGGGTTTTATCCCAAGTGTTGCGGTGGTGTATAAGGTTAAAAATGGAAAATATAGTATTGGTAATTCATGTGCTGGCGGCTACTGGTGTCATTGGCTTGGTGTTGTTGCAGCATGGTAAAGGCGCTGATATGGGCGCATCTTTTGGTAGCGGCGCATCAGGTAGTTTGTTCGGTGTGTCTGGCTCGTCTAATTTTATGAGTCGCGCAACAGCGGGTTTCGTGTTTGTATTTTTTATTACCAGTTTAACTTTGGCTTATTTGTCGAGTCATAAAGCTAGTAGCGGTAGCGTGGTTAAAGCAATGTCAACTCAAGCGGTTGATGCTGCTAAACCTGCAGTAACTACTACAACAGAAGCAACCAGTACTGAGGCTGTGCCAAAATAATCATGTAATTTAAGCATATGCCGTCGTGGTGGAATTGGTAGACACGCTATCTTGAGGGGGTAGTGACGAAAGTCGTGAGAGTTCGAGTCTCTCCGTCGGCACCATTTGGAAGTTTTGATTTTTTGGTTGAAAGCAGTGAATATCTAGTCTCGAAGTTGGTTGGTTCTGGCGGTAATAGTGCTGTGCTTTTAATTGTTGCAAATTCTTTAGTGATTTAGTCTGGGGTTTGTTAGTGCTAGAAAATTATTTTCCAATATTGTTGTTCATTCTTGTGGGTTTGGCAGTTGGTGTTGGCCCGCTAATCCTATCTAAATTAGTCTCCCCAAGCAGACCTGACTCTGCAAAAAACTCCCCGTATGAATGTGGCTTTGAAGCCTTCGAAGACGCGCGTATGAAATTTGACGTGCGCTACTATCTTGTTGCTATCCTGTTTATTTTGTTCGATTTGGAAATTGCATTTCTATTTCCGTGGGCTGTTGTGTTGCAGGAAATAGGCTTGTTCGGTTTCCTTGCTATGATGGTTTTTTTAGGCGTACTTGTGATTGGCTTCATCTACGAGTGGATGAAGGGCGCATTGGAATGGGATTGATTGAATCATGAGTCTTGAAGGTGTTTTAGAAAAAGGGTTTGTCACCACTACGCTGGATACGGTGATTAACTATACCCGTACTGGTTCTTTGTGGCCGATGACTTTTGGTTTGGCCTGTTGTGCGGTTGAAATGATGCATGCAGGTGCTTCACGTTACGATCTTGATCGTTTTGGTATCGTATTTCGCCCTAGTCCACGGCAGTCAGATGTGATGATTGTGGCTGGGACTTTGGTCAATAAAATGGCGCCCGCATTGCGTAAAGTGTACGACCAGATGGCTGAGCCGCGCTGGGTTATCTCCATGGGCTCGTGTGCTAATGGTGGCGGTTATTATCATTACTCTTATGCTGTTGTGCGCGGGTGTGATCGTATTGTTCCAGTTGATGTCTACGTGCCAGGTTGTCCGCCTACTGCGGAGGCGTTGTTGTACGGCATTATCCAGTTGCAAAATAAAATTAAACGTACAAACACCATCGCCCGTTAAGTTAATCGGTCTGTTAAATTAAGAACAAAATTATGTCAGCTAAATTAGATCAGCTATTAGCCAGTTTGCAGGCGGTGCTTGGTGAGAAAATTACCAAGCAAACTGTGGCTCTGGGTGAAGTTACTATTGAGTGCCGTGCCGAAGATTATCTCGCTGTTTGTCAGTTGCTACGTGATGCTGCTGCTTTAAAGTTTGAGCAGTTAATTGACTTGTGCGGTGTGGATTATCAAGAGTACGGTGAAGGCAGTTATGATGGCTTGCGCTATGCAGTGGTCTGTCATTTCCTCTCTGTCTCCTTGAATCAGCGCCTGCGTTTGCGCGTATTTGCTAAAGATGAAGATTTCCCAATATTGCCAACTTTAGTTGGTGTTTGGTCTGTTGCCAATTGGTTTGAGCGTGAAGCGTTTGACCTGTACGGCATTATGTTTGAAAACCATCCAGACTTGCGTCGTTTGTTAACTGACTATGGTTTTGTTGGTCATCCATTCCGTAAAGATTTCCCTATGATAGGTAACGTTGAAATGCGTTATGACCCCGAACAGCAGCGTGTAATTTATCAGCCAGTTTCTATTGAGTTACGTAATAACGTACCACGCGTGATTCGTAGTGAAGGAGCGCATCGTGGCTGAGATTAGAAATTACACCATGAACTTTGGTCCACAGCACCCAGCAGCGCACGGTGTGCTGCGCTTGGTGTTGGAATTGGATGGCGAGGTGATTCAGCGTGCTGACCCACATATTGGTCTATTGCACCGCGGCACTGAGAAGTTAGCTGAAAATCGTACTTACTTACAAAGTGTGCCTTATATGGACAGGTTGGACTACGTGTCCATGATGTCTAATGAGCATGCCTATGTAATGGCAATTGAAAAGATGTTGGGGCTCGAAGTCCCGGTACGCGCACAATATATTCGTGTGATGTTTGATGAAATTACCCGCGTGCTGAATCACTTGTTGTGGCTAGGTGCGCATGCCTTAGACGTAGGTGCGATGACAGTATTCCTGTATGCATTCCGCGAGCGTGAAGATTTGTTTGATGTGTATGAAGCAGTATCTGGTGCGCGTATGCATGCTGCTTACTATCGTCCAGGTGGTGTTTATCGTGATTTGCCGAACTCGATGCCGCAATATCAAGTGTCATCTATGCGCAATGCCAAAACAGTTAAAGCGCAAAACGAGAACCGCCAAGGTTCACTTTTAGATTTTATTGAAGACTTTACTAATCGTTTTCCTACTTATATCGACGAGTATGAAACATTGCTGACTGATAACCGTATCTGGAAGCAGCGTACAGTGGGTATTGGTGTGGTGACCCCAGAGCGTGCTTTAGCACTTGGTATGACTGGACCAATGTTGCGTGGCTCGGGTATCGAGTGGGATTTACGCAAGAAACAGCCTTATGAAGTTTATGCGGATTTGGATTTTGATATTCCTGTAGGTGTTAATGGTGACTGTTACGATCGTTACTTAGTGCGTATGGAAGAGTTCAGGCAATCTAACCGCATCATCAAGCAATGTGTAGATTGGTTACGTAAAAATCCAGGCCCTGTGATTACTTCAGATAATAAGGTTGCGCCACCAAACCGTGAAGGTATGAAGACCAACATGGAAGACCTGATTCACCACTTTAAACTTTTCACTGAAGGCTTTCATGTGCCTGCTGGTGAGGCGTATGCTGCGGTTGAGCATCCTAAGGGTGAGTTCGGTATTTACATGGTGTCAGATGGCGCGAATAAGCCATACCGTTTGAAGATCCGTGCACCAGGATTCCCACATTTGGCAGCACTGGATGAAATGACCAAAGGCCATATGATTGCCGACTTGGTTGCAATTATCGGTACCCAAGATATCGTTTTCGGAGAAATCGACCGATGAACGCAGTCTGCAATATTTCTTCGTTGTTGTTAGCATTTTCGTCATTGCCATGTGCGCTGTTGCGCTGCTTGGAGTAGGAATTAATTAGTATGTTAAGCCCAGAAGCAACCACAAAAATAGATTATGAGTTGACCAAATATCCTGCTGATCAACGGCAGGCTGCGGTGATGAGTGCCTTACGTATCGTACAAACTGAACGTGGCTGGTTGTCAAAAGAGAGTATTACAGAGGTGGCGCAATATTTAGGGATGCCTGAAATTGCAGCGATGGAAGTGGCAACTTTTTACAATATGTATGACTTGTCGCCAGTCGGTAAATATAAAGTAACGATCTGTACTAATATTTCATGCATGCTACGCGGCTCTGATGAAATCGTTAGCCATTTGCAGAACAAGCTTGGCGTAGGCTTTAATGAAGTTACATCAGACGGTAAGTTTTGCTTAAAAGAAGGTGAGTGCATGGGTTGTTGCGGTGGTGCGCCGTTGATGCACGTCAATAATACAGAAATGCATGAATTTTTAACCACAGACAAAGTGGATGCAATTATAGAGGGGCTTAAATAATGGTCGCTTCTAGCAAGCCAGTTGTGAAAACAGATTTGGCTGGACAAACTTTGGTTACGCTACGCACGCTAACTGAGGAAAATCCAGCGTCATTGGAAACCTACCTGAAGTTGGGTGGGTACGCCGCACTGAAGCGTGTGGTCACCGAAAAAGTTAAGCCTACCGATATTATTACTGAGGTGAAAACCTCTGGCTTACGCGGTCGTGGTGGTGCAGGTTTTCCTACCGGTCTTAAGTGGAGTTTCATGCCGCGTTATTTTGACGGTGTGAAGTATCTGGTTTGTAACACTGACGAAGGCGAGCCTGGCACTTTTAAAGACAGAGATATCATTCGTTACAACCCGCATCAATTAATTGAAGGTATGGCAATCGCTGCATATACGTTGGGTGCGCGTGTAGGCTATAACTATATCCATGGTGAAATCTGGCAAGATTATGAAATCTTTGAGGCTGCCTTGCATGAAGCAAAAGCCGCCGGCTATCTAGGTGAAAATCTATTTGGAACAAACTTCAGTTTTGATTTGTACGCAGTGCATGGTTATGGCGCCTATATTTGTGGTGAAGAAACTGCATTGATCGAATCAATCGAAGGCAAAAAGGGTCAGCCACGTTTTAAACCACCATTTCCAGCAAGTTATGGTGTGTTTGGTAAGCCGACTAATGTCAATAATACAGAAAGCTACACTAGCATCCCTTGGATTATGCAAAACGGCGGTCAGGCATTTGCTGATTTAGGCGTTCCAAATTCTGGTGGTACCAAGTTGTTCTCTATCTCTGGTCATGTTGAAAAACCAGGCAACTACGAAGTTAACATGGGCATGCCGTTCACCGAGCTTTTAGCTTTGGCAGGTGGCATCTGGAAAGGCCGTCAATTGAAGGCAGTGATTCCTGGTGGACCATCGACTGCGGTGATGCCTGCATCCGCAATTATGGGTGCCACCATGGATTACGATGGTTTAAGTAAAGCCAGATCTAGCTTGGGTGCTGGCTCAATGATTGTGATGGATGATACAACTTGCATGGTAAAAGCCTTGCATCGTTTGGCTTATTTCTTCTATGAGGAAAGCTGTGGTCAATGTACGCCTTGTCGTGAGGGTACTGGCTGGGTGTATCGTGTGATTGACCGTATCGTTAAAGGTCAGGGCAAAATGGAAGATTTGGATTTGCTCACGGATGTAAGTAACAATATCGCAGGTCGTACGATATGTGCGCTTGGTGAGGCGGCGGCAACCCCAGTGTTAAGTTTTATTAAGCATTTCAGGCCTGAGTTTGAATACTACATTCAGCACGGCAAGAGCATGGTTGACGGTAAATAACTGTAAAGACGGTAAAAATACATAATGTTGAATATTGAAATAGATGGTAAATCGATAGAAGTCGAGCACGGCAGCACCATTATTGATGCAGCTGATAAGGTCGGTATTGCGATTCCACGTTTTTGCTACCACCCTAAATTATCCGTGGCAGCAAACTGTCGCATGTGTTTGGTACAGGTGGAAAAATTTAACAAGCCATTGCCTGCATGTGCAACTCCGGTTGCTGACGGCATGAAGATATTCACACGATCAAAATCTGCGATTGAAGCGCAGCAAAGTGTGATGGAGTTTTTACTGATTAATCACCCGTTAGATTGCCCAATTTGCGATCAGGGTGGCGAGTGCGATTTACAAGACGTTGCTGTTGCTTACGGTGTGAGTGGTTCTCGCTACACCGAAGAAAAGCGTGTGGTATTTAACAAAAACATCGGTCCATTAGTCAGTACCGACATGACACGCTGTATTCAATGTACGCGTTGTGTGCGCTTCTTAAAAGAAGTGGGTGGCATGCAAGAGCTAGGCATGATTGGCCGTGGTGAACATGCTGAAATTACCGCATATGTAGATAAAAGTGTTAACTCGGAATTATCTGGCAACATTATTGATTTGTGTCCAGTTGGCGCGTTAACAAGCAAACCGTTCAGGTACTCAGCACGTAGCTGGGAATTAACACGCAGACCAAGTATCGCAGCACATGATAGCTTAGGCTCACATATTGAAGTACACGTGAAAGACAATAAAGTCATGCGTGTGTTACCGCGTGAAAAAGAAAGTATCAACGAATGCTGGTTGTCTGACCGCGACCGTTTCTCATACGAAGGTCTTAACAGTCCTGACCGCCTCAAAGTGCCAATGATTAAACACAATGGTGCATGGGTAGAAACCGATTGGAAAACTGCGCTTGAATTCGCTGCTGGCCAATTAAAAGATATCACCAATGAACATGGTGGCGAAGCATTAGGTGTGTTGGTTTCGCCAAATAGCACCATGGAAGAAGGTTTCCTTGCTAAGAAGCTAGCGAATGGCTTGGCTTGCGGCAATGTGGATTATCGCTTACGCCAAACTGATTTTAGATTAGATGGTAAGCGTTTAGGTACACCATGGATGGGTTGTAATATCCATGAAATTGAAGAGCTAGACCGTATTATTGTGATTGGCTCTAATTTGCGTAATGAGCATCCATTATTGGCACAGCGCTTCCGTAGAGCTGTGGCGAATGGTGCTGAGCTATCTGTGGTAAGTCCTTTGGATAATGATCCGTTGATGGATATTGCGCATAAAGTGATTGTGCGTCCAAACGACATGGTCAATGTGCTGGGTCAAATCTTGAAAGCGATGTCTGGCTTGCAACGTTTGTCACTATGCTTACCACCATCACTTACTGCGTTGTTGGATGACATTAAAGTACGTCCAAACACACAGGCAATCGCAGAGAGCTTGGCTGGTCATGGCAAAGACTATGACTTAATCGCACCAAAGGTTGGTATTTTCTTGGGTAATATGGCATTAAGCGATCCACGCTTTACTGAAATGTACAGTATGGCGGAGGCTATTGGCGGCATTACTGGCGCTAAAGGCGGTATCTTGCCAGCCGCGGCAAATAGTACTGGTATGCATATGATGGGGGTAATGCCATCAAGTACCGGTATGCACGCGCGTGCAATGCTGGAAATACCACGCAAAGCTTATCTGTTATTAAATATTGAGCCTGAGCTTGATTGCCAGCATGCCGCATTAGCAAAAGCCGCGATGGAAAAAGCTGAGTGTGTGGTTGCGCTGACTACTTATAAATCACAAGCACTAGACAATGCGGATATTTTATTACCTATCACCCCGTTCACCGAAACCTCAGGCACTTTCATGAGCATGGAGGGACGTGTGCAGAGTTTTGCTGCGGCAGTTAGACCTTTAGGTGAGTCTCGCCCAGCATGGAAAGTATTGCGTGTGTTAGCCAATACCTTAGGTTTAGCTGGGTTTGATTTTGAATCTAGCGAGCAAGTTAAAGATGCGATTTTTGCAGGCGAGAAGCCATCTGCTGTCGTTTGGCGTAGTTTGAATAACAACTTGAGAGAGTTGGTTGAAATTCAGGTGAATATCAAACATGATGGTCTGCAACGTATTGGTGAAGTGCCGCAGTATGAGTCTGATCCGATTGTACGACGCTCACCGCCATTACAAAAAACCAAATACAACATCAAACCAATGGCACGTATGTGCAGCCGTCAGTTAGCAGCTTTAGACTTGGTTGAAGGTGACCATGTGTTGGTTAAACAAGACAAGGGTAGCGCGGTATTAACCGTACGTTTAGATGATCATGTGGCGATGGGTTGTGTGCGTGTGGCAGCTGCACACGAGGCGACCATCGGTCTTGGTGAATTAATGGGAGATATCACAGTTGAGAAACTGTCTCCGCAGCAATTACTGGATATTAATAAAAACATTACGGAAGCGCGTGCCTAATGGAATGGTTATCAAATCTATTTGGTAGTTACTGGCCAGCAGTTGAAATCACTGGCTGGACTTTGATTAAAATTATTGCAATCGTGGCGCCGCTGATGGGTGCTGTTGCTTATCTAACGTTAGCTGAGCGTAAAGTGATCGGCTATATGCAAGTGCGTATCGGCCCTAACCGCGTTGGTTACTTCGGTTTGCTTCAGCCGCTAGCAGATGGTATCAAGCTCTTGTTTAAAGAAGTGATTCTGCCTACGGCTTCTAATAAGGCATTGTTCCTGTTAGGTCCAGTGTTGGCAATCGCTCCGGCATTTGCAGCTTGGGCGGTTGTTCCGTTTGATTTGAATATGGTGCTCGCAGATGTAGATGCAGGCTTGCTTTATATCCTTGCCATGACCTCCGTGGCTGTTTATGGCGTGATTATCGCGGGCTGGGCATCTAACTCTAAATATGCATTCTTAGGTAGCTTGCGTTCAGCCGCACAAATCGTTTCATACGAAATTGCGATGGGTTTTGCACTGGTGGGCGTGTTGATGTGCGCTAACAGTTTAAACCTAGGCAAAATTGTTTTAGGACAAGAAGGTGGTTTCTGGCATTGGTACTTCATTCCATTATTCCCTTTGTTTATTGTTTACTTTATTAGTGCAGTTGCTGAAACGAACCGCGCACCCTTTGACGTAGCCGAGGGTGAGTCTGAAATTGTTGCGGGTTTCCACGTTGAATACTCAGGGATGGCGTTTGCAGTATTCTTCTTGGCTGAGTATGCCAACATGATTCTAGTTTCAATGCTGGCAGCATTGATGTTCTTAGGTGGCTGGTTATCGCCTGTGCCATTTATTCCAGACAGTTTCTTATGGTTGCTGGCTAAAGTTGGCTTCCTTTTATTCTTATTCTTATGGTTTAGGGCAACTTTCCCGCGCTATCGCTATGACCAAATTATGCGTTTAGGCTGGAAAGTGTTTATTCCAATTACTATTGTGTGGATTGTGTTTGTAGGTGGCATGATGCAAACTCCTTGGGCTCATTTGTTTCACTAAAGTTTTCTTTCACTAGGTTTTTTTCGCTAAGTTTAGTGATTAGGTTTTGAATAAATTATGATTAAATCGATTAAACAAACATTAGGTAGCTTAATGTTATGGGAGTTGCTAAAGGGCATGGCGCTTACCGGCCGTTACTTTTTTGCACCTAAAATTACGGTTCAATACCCAGAGGAAAATACACCTCAATCAAATCGATTCCGTGGTTTGCATGCATTGCGTCGTTACCCGAATGGTGAAGAGCGTTGCATTGCTTGTAAGCTGTGTGAGGCCGTGTGTCCTGCGATGGCGATTACGATTGAGTCTGAGCAGCGTGAAGATAATACGCGTCGCACCACACGTTACGATATTGACCTGACCAAATGTATATTCTGTGGTTTGTGTGAAGAGTCTTGCCCTGTGGATTCTATTGTAGAGACGCGTGTGTTTGATTATCACGGTGAGCAACGTGGTGATTTGCTCTATACCAAAGAGATGCTATTGGCGGTAGGTGACAAACATGAGAAACAAATTGCGGCTGATAGAGCGCAAGATAAGCAATATAGATAGTCAGCAGTTTAGATAACAAACTATTTAGATTAGTAATAATAAGTTTAAGCATCTGATGCTAATTATTAATAATAAAGCCTTCATACATCGTTTAAGTACTTTTAACAGATAACCATTTAAAAATATGACATTTTTTGGCTTGCATTTTCAAGACATCGTTTTTTATACGCTCGCAACTATCCTGCTGATCGCAGGATTACGTGTTATTACCACACGTAATCCTGTTTATGCGGCGCTCTATCTTGTATTGGCGTTCTTTACTGCGGCGGGCATTTGGCTGTTGCTTGAGGCTGAGTTCCTAGCAATCGCACTGGTATTGGTGTACGTGGGTGCGGTGATGGTGCTGTTCTTGTTTGTGGTGATGATGCTGGATATCAATCTGGATAAATTGCGCGAAGGTTTCTGGAAAGCCTTGCCGATTGCGTTGCCAGTAGGCGGCTTGATGGCGGTAGAAATGGTGATGATTGTAGGCGCACGTAATTTTGGCGCTGATGTGGTTCCAGCGCCAGCTGCTCATCCTGCTGATTACAGCAACACGGCAGAGCTAGGTCGTGTGTTATATACCGATTATTTGCTACCTTTTGAATTGGCATCAGTAGTGTTGTTGGTGGCTATTGTGGCCGCCATCGCACTGACTCTACGTGATCGCAAAGATAGTAAGTCTATGGATCCAGCGAAACAGGTACTGGTTAAAAAAGCAGACCGCCTAAGAATTGTAAAAATGGAAGCCGAAGTGGAAAAAAATGATGTGGTAGATACATCAGCGCAGGCTGATGATAAAGGGGCTAAATAATGGTCGGTTTATCTCACTATCTGATTTTAGGTTCATTGCTATTTGCGATTAGCGTGGTTGGTATTTTCTTGAATCGTAAAAATGTGATTATTTTATTGATGGCGATTGAGTTAATGCTATTGGCAGTTAACCTTAACTTTATTGCTTTCTCACATTATCTGAATGATATTGCAGGTCAGGTTTTTGTATTTTTCATTTTAACGGTAGCTGCTGCAGAGTCTGCTATCGGTTTGGCAATCTTGGTTGTGTTGTTTAGAAATTTACGCACTATCAACGTTGACGATTTAGACAGTCTGAAAGGCTAAGTGTTTAGCATGAGTATGCAACAAATCTATCTTGCAATTCCTTTGCTTCCATTATTGGCCGCAATGATTATCGGTCTATTTGGCAAGTATTTGCCTAGAGCCGCAGCCCATGTGGTGACCATTGCTGGTGTGGCGATTTCTTTTGCCTTGTCGGTGTATGTGCTAAAAGATGCCATGGTTAGCCAACCTTATAATGAAACGGTCTATTCTTGGTTGAAGAGTGGAAATTTTTCGTTTGAAATCGGCTTCTTAATCGATAGGCTCAGTGCCATGATGATGGTAGTGGTGACCTTTGTTTCATTAATGGTTCATATTTATACCATCGGTTATATGCACGAAGATAAAGGCTACGCACGTTTCTTCAGCTATATCTCGTTGTTTACCTTCTCAATGCTGATGTTGGTGATGAGCAATAACTTCATGCAACTATTCTTTGGCTGGGAAGCAGTAGGTTTGGTTTCTTACTTATTGATTGGTTTCTGGTACACACGTCCTACCGCTATCTACGCTAACTTAAAAGCATTTTTAGTGAACCGTGTGGGTGACTTTGGTTTTCTGTTAGGCATAGGCTTGGTTTTATTCCACTTTGGCAGTCTTGACTATGCAGCGGTGTTTTCAGTAGCGCCTGCAATGGCAGACACTAAAATCAACCTGATTGGCAATGCATCATGGTCGTTGATGACAGTGACATGTATATTGTTGTTTATCGGCGCCATGGGTAAATCTGCACAAGTGCCTTTACACGTATGGCTGCCTGACTCAATGGAGGGTCCAACTCCAATTTCAGCGTTGATCCATGCCGCAACTATGGTGACTGCAGGCATCTTTATGGTGGCGCGTATGTCACCACTATTTGAGCTGTCATCTACTGCATTATCCTTTGTGATTGTTATCGGTAGCATCACTGCATTGTTTATGGGCTTTTTGGGCATCATCCAGAACGATATTAAACGTGTGGTGGCTTACTCTACGTTGTCACAGTTAGGCTATATGACTGTTGCATTAGGCGCATCAGCTTACTCAGTTGCTATATTTCACTTAATGACCCATGCGTTCTTTAAGGCATTGCTGTTCTTAGGCGCAGGTTCTGTGATTATGGGCATGCACCATGATCAAGATATCCGTAATATGGGCAATCTGAAAAAGTATATGCCGATAACATGGATTACCTCTCTAATCGGCTCATTAGCCTTAATTGGTACACCATTGTTGTCAGGTTTCTACTCTAAAGACAGCATTATTGAAGCAGCGAAGTTCTCTACAGTAGCTGGTAGCGGTTTCGCTTACTTTGCAGTGTTAACCGGTGTGTTCGTAACCGCTTTTTATAGTTTCCGTATGTACTTCTTGGTGTTTCACGGTAAAGAGAAGTGGCGCGAAGTTAAACATGACGCACATCACCATGATGATCATGATGAAGAACATCATCACGGTTTAAGTCCAACGGATGATCCGCATGAGCCGGGCTGGGTGGTTAAATTGCCATTGATCCTGTTGGCAGTGCCATCGTTAGCAATCGGTTATTTTGCAATTGAACCGATGCTGTTTGGTGATTTCTTTAAAGGTGTTATTTTTGTAGATGCACATGCGCACCCTGCAATGCATGAGCTTGCGCATCATTGGCATACCATTTTCCATTCGCCTGTAGGCATGGCTGTTCATGGATTGATGACGCTGCCGTTTGCATTGGCTGCATCTGGGGTGGTGCTGGCATGGTTCTTCTACATGAAGCGTCCTGATATCCCTGCTGCGATTCAGGCTAAGTTCAGCATGATTAATCAGATTTTAGAAAATAAATACGGATTTGATAGTTTTAATGATCGTTTCTTTGCGGCAGGCTCAAGGTTTATAGGTAATAAACTATGGCAAATCGGCGATGTTAAAGTGATCGATGGTGCTATGGTGAATGGTACGGCTAATCTGATCGGCAAGTTATCTGGTGTGGTGCGCAAGCTTCAGACTGGTTTGATTTATCACTATGCATTCGCGATGATTATTGGCGTGTTTTTAATGCTATCTCTTGGTCTTTTAAAGATTTAATTCTTTTCTAAAGTATAAAAAATGCTTGAATATTTTTTGCAACATATCCTTAGTTTTTCCATCTGGCTGCCAGTATTGGCAGGCGTGTTGGTACTCTTTACCGCAAATGACAGCAAACCTAACCTCACCCGATGGTTAGCCTTGTTCGGCAGTGTTGTGAGCTTTTTGGTCACAATTCCGCTGTATACACACTTTAATTTTGCTGATGGCGGCTTTCAGTTCCAAGAGCGTTTTTTGTGGATTATGTCTTTCAATATTCATTACCACTTAGGTGCTGACGGTATTGCGATTCCTCTGATTTTGCTCACTAGCTTTACTACAGTAATTGTTGTGATTTCTGCATGGGAAGTAATCGAGAAGCGTGTTGCCCAATATATGGCCTCATTCCTCATCATGAGCGGCCTCATGATTGGCGTGTTTAGTACATTGGATGCGATTCTCTACTATGTTTTCTGGGAGGCGATGCTTATCCCAATGTTCTTGGTGATTGGTATTTGGGGTGGCCCCAACCGTGTGTATGCTACGGTTAAGTTCTTTCTGTACACGCTGCTTGGCTCATTGCTCATGCTGGTTGCGTTTATTTATATGTTCCATCAAACCGGTAGCTTCGCGATTTCAGACTATTATCAGTTGCCACTGCCTCTGAGTGTTCAAGTGCTGATTTTCTTGGCGTTCTTTGCGGCATTTGCGGTAAAAATTCCAATGTGGCCAGTGCATACCTGGTTGCCGGATGCCCACGTTGAAGCGCCAACAGGCGGTTCTGTAGTGTTGGCGGCAATTGCGCTGAAGTTAGGTGGTTACAGTTTCTTACGCTTTGCTATGCCAATTGCGCCTGATGCTGCCCATTACTTATCAGGTTTCATGATTACATTGTCACTGATTGCGATTGTGTATATTGCATTGGTGGCACTGGTGCAAAAAGACATGAAAAAGCTGATTGCTTATTCTTCAATTTCACACATGGGCTTTGTTACCTTAGGTTTCTTTATCTTTAATAACTTAGGGTTAGAAGGCGCTGTTGTACAAATGATTTCGCATGGTTTCATTTCCTCAGCCATGTTCTTGTGCGTGGGTGTGCTGTATGACCGAGTACACAGCCGCCAGATTGACGCTTACGGTGGTGTGGCAAACACGATGCCAGCATTTGCAGCATTTGCAGTATTGTTCGCAATGGCGAACAGCGGCTTGCCTGGTACTTCTGGTTTTGTCGGCGAGTTTATGGTGATTTTAGGCGCAATCCAAGTTAACTTCTGGTACGCGTTCTTGGCTTCATTTACGCTAATCTTCGGCGCTGCTTATACTTTATGGATGGTTAAGCGCGTATTTTACGGTGAGGTTGCTAACGCTAATGTGCAAGCGCTTAAAGATTTAAACAAACGTGAGTTCTTTATCTTAGCAATATTGGCAATCTTAGTGCTGGCCGTAGGTATCTACCCACAGCCACTCACAGATATGACCAATGCAACGGTTACTCAACTTCTTTCACATCTAGCAAATAGCAAGCTGCCAGCAGGCTTATAAGTCATGGAAAATATACGTTACGACCTCATTACCGCCTTACCTGAAATCATCCTGTTAGGGATGGCAATGCTAGTATTGATTACTGATCTGTTTTTAAAACAGTCTAATCGCATTGCTATTTACGGATTGTCTCAGCTAGGCTTGCTGTTAGCTGCCTATTTTACAGTGACGACACATGTGCCTAGCGTCGGCTATGCATTTACAGGTGCTTTTGTAGATGATGCAATGTCTGATGTGCTGAAGTTAATGATTTACGTGGGTACTTCATTGATCTTTGTTTACACCAGACAATATATACAGTTACGCAATATGTTTCGCGGTGAATTCTATGCGTTAGTCTTGTTCTCTGTTGTGGGCATGATGATCATGGTCTCTGGCCAGAGCATGCTCACCCTTTATGTTGGTTTAGAACTGCTATCTCTTAGCTTATATGCTTTGGTTGCACTCGATCGCGATAATCATTTTGCGACCGAAGCTGCTATGAAATACTTCGTGTTGGGTGCTTTGGCATCAGGCATGCTGCTATACGGTATGAGTATGATTTACGGCATGACCGGCAGCTTGAATATTTCTGACATTAATCATGTGCTAATGAATGGCAGTGGCATCCATGCCGTATTGGTATTAGGTTTGGTGTTTATTGTAGCTGGCTTGGCATTTAAGTTGGGTGCTGTGCCGTTCCAGATGTGGGTGCCAGATGTTTACGAAGGCTCACCTACAGCAGTAACCATGTTGATTAGCTCAGTACCTAAGTTAGCAGCTTTCGCATTTGTGATTCGTTTGCTGGCTCAGTCGCTACAGACTATGGCTATAGATTGGCAGCAAATGCTATTAATTATGGCAGTGTTATCTATCGTACTGGGTAACGTGACGGCGATTGCCCAAACTAACCTTAAACGTATGTTGGCATACTCTACAATTTCTCACGTGGGTTTTGTGCTGCTAGGCTTGATGAGTGCAAGCGGCAACGGCTATATCTCCGCTTTGTTCTACATCGCTAGCTATGTGGTAATGACACTAGCCGGTTTCGGTATTATTCTGCTGTTATCACGTAAGGGTTTTGAAGCACAAAACTTGAGTGATTTAAAAGGTCTGAATCAGCGCAGTCCTTGGGTAGCGTTTTTAATGTTAATCGTGATGTTCAGCATGGCAGGCATTCCGCCAACATTGGGCTTCTATGCTAAGTTCGCTGTCTTACAGGCGGCATTGCAGGCTGGCTTCCTGTGGGTGGTGGTGTTTGCTGTACTAATGGCAGTGATAGGTGCGTTTTACTACCTACGCGTTATCAAATTGATGTACTTTGATGAACCAGAAGATAATAGCCCGATTACAGCGCCATTCGATATGCGCGTTATTCTAAGCATGAATGCATTAGCTTTATTAGCAATTGGCATCATGCCGCAAGGGTTAATGACTATCTGTTTTTACGCTATCAGCAGAAGCTTAAGCTAAATGACTATTTGGGTATTGCTAGGCATTATGTTCTTGGCTGCGAATCTGCCTTGGTTTTCAGATAAGCTGTTTTATATTATTCCGCTCAAGGCCGCAACCGGCACCAAAAATATAGCTTGGTGCCTGCTTGAGCTTATCATCCTCTACTTCTTGGTGGGTGTTTTAGCGCAGTATGCGGAGCGCGCAACCTTTGGTCAGGTTGCCCCGCAGGACTGGGAGTTTTACGCTGTCACCAGCTTTTTGTTCTTGGTTTTTGCATTCCCGGGCTTTGTATACAAAGTACTGTGGAAGAAAACTATCTAACCATTCCATTTAATCGCTAACGCTAGTATTTTCCGATGCTAGTGTTAGTGCTTAAAGTCGTTTAATCATCAGCCTTACTTGAAGTTTAGTCTTTTGCTATTATCTTCTATCACTAATTGCTTTATCCAACCTGTTACAGGCATACAGCACATCACTATTTTGAAATTAGCAATTAAAAGGTTTTGACATGGACTTGACTGAGCATTGCATTAGTACAGAGGATTTAGCGCAAGGCGATTTTCTTTGTGTTAAGCGTGATCAAGTACGTTTGCCTAATGGCAATATCAGTCAGCGTGAGTATGTGACACACCCTGGCGCAGTAGTTGTTGTTGCTGTATTAGCTAGTGGCAATATCGTATTTGAACGTCAGTTTAGGTATCCATTACATCAGGTCTTTATTGAGTTACCTGCAGGTAAGATAGATGCAAATGAGGCAACATTGCAGACTGGCCAGCGAGAGTTACTGGAAGAGACCGGATATATTGCCAAGGATTGGGTAAAGCTCGGCGAGCAACATCCATGTATAGGCTACTCCAATGAAGTGATACATATCTACTTGGCACGTGACCTGACTGCCGGTACTAGTCAATGTGATGAGGATGAGGCTTTAGAGATATTTGATCTATCCTTAGCAGACGCGATACAACTTGTGCTGCAAGGTGAAATTACCGATAGCAAGACCATCGTCGCGCTGTTTCTTGCCGAAAGATATATACAGCAACATGAATAAAGAGCCGCCATCAAAAGTATTAATCGTAGGTTATGGTGATTTAGGCAGCGCAATAGCCAAGCGTTTAACTAACTCAAACGCAGAAGTTTATGCGGTTGCCAGAACGCCAAAGGCTACAGCGCAGGCGCATATGATTCAAGCTGATGTAACAATGCCCAGTTCGTTAGATGCCTTACGCATGATTCAACCGGATATTCTGGTGTATTGCGTCGCTGCTGGCGGTCAAACTGATGCGCAATACCAGCAGGCTTATGTTGATGGGCTAAGTAATGTTTTGCTAACACAGCGTGATAACCCGCAATTGAAACATGTATTTTTTGTTTCAAGTACGCGCGTTTACGGTCAACAAACAGATGAGCTGTTAAACGAAATGGTCACTGCTGATCCAACTGATTTTGGTGGTGAGCGTCTGTTAGAGGCTGAGTCTTTATTAAATACACTATCCTGTGATACTACGGTACTAAGGCTATCTGGCATTTATGGCCCAGGGCGTTTGCGCATGATTAATCTGGCAAAAGCACCAGAACGCTGGCCAGCTTACGACGGCTGGACCAATCGCATTCACCGGGATGATGCAGCAAATTTTATGGTGTATCTGATACAGCAGGTTTTTGCTGGTCAGCAGATTAAGCCTTGTTATATTGTGACTGACTCGCAACCTGTTAGACAGTATGAAGTACTGAACTGGATTGCAGTTCAATTGAAATTGACGCCCTCTGAAGCGCCCATAGCGAGTGGTGGAAAGCGGCTAAGTAACCAAGCCATGCTGGCAACCGGTTTTGTGCTGCAATATCCTGATTACCAAGCAGGCTATCAAGCGCTACTGTCGGAGCTGGCGCATGATTAAACACCTGAATATGCTGCAACATTTACAATTGATGTTGATGGGCTGTATGTTGCTGTTTGCGAGCAATGTGGTAGCCAAAGAAGATTTTTATACTTGGCTTGAAAATGTAAGGTACGAAGCCAAGGCGCTTGGTATGGCGGATGAAACCACACTGAGCTTTGTAAATCGCACAGTGTATTTACCGAACGTGATTAAATTGGATAGGGCGCAGCCTGAGTTTATCAGTCCATTTTTAGAGTATTTTGCTCAACGTGTAGATGATAGGAAAGTACAAAAAGGGCGCGCCTTGTTGCTTAAGCATCAGGCACTATTGGCGCAGATTGAAGCCCAGTATGGCGTACCCAAGCAGGTACTTATTGCATTTTGGGGCATGGAAACGCAATACGGCAATGTGCAGGGCAATATTGATATTCTGTCTGCCTTAGCTACGCTGGCTTATGAAGGGCGCCGCGCTGATTTCTTTAAATCACAATTGCTAGATGCGCTGTTGATGGTAGACCTTGGCTATGTTGACGCTGAAAGCTTTAAAGGCTCGTGGGCTGGTGCTTTTGGCAATATGCAGTTTATGCCCACTACCTTTATGCTTTATGCCGTGGATGGTGATGCTGATGGGTTGATTGATGTAACCAACTCACTGCCAGATGCTTTTGCCTCCGCCGCACATTATCTTGCGAGTATAGGGTGGCAAGCAGGTGCGCCGGTGATGCTGGAGGTCAAATTGCCAGCGAGCTTTGATTGGCAAAGTGCACAGTTGGCAATCAAGAAAACGCCGCTAGCATGGGCTAAATTAGGGGTACAGGCTTATCCGCTTGCTAGTAATGAAGAGTCTGTAGCAGCAGGTGTTGATGCTGTAGCTGAGCGCGTGAATTCAACAGCATCACAATCGGTGCTGAATAATGATGTAGTACGTACGCAAGTATCTGATTTGTTGTCAAATGCAACAGCGACGGCATCTCTCTTGTTACCACAAGGCTGGCAAGGGCCTGCATTTATGGTATTTGATAATTTCGACATCATTATGCAGTGGAACCGTTCGGTTAACTATGCACTTTCAGTCGCGCAGCTGGCTAAACTTTTAAACCAAGAGTCAGCGATCATGGGCGGAGATTTTGCTGAGGGCGGCGCACTTAGCTATCAACAGATGCTAGACCTGCAGAATCAATTAAATGCCCGTGGTTTTGATGCAGGAGTGGCAGATGGACTGCCTGGATTACAGACACAGGCTGCAGTGCGTGCTTACCAAGTTCAGCAACAGTTGCCGGCAGACGGCTATGCGAGCCCTAGTCTGTACCAAAATTTACTATTGCACTAATTATATTTATAGGTGCTATATCCATAGGCGTATCTATAATTACCATTATCAAACTTGGTATTTTAAGTTTCTCAGAAAATACTACGATTATTGTGATTGTTTTTACTGAGCTGTTGTTATTTCTGTTTGCGCCTGATGTCACAATCGGCTAAAATCGTGCCCTGTTTAGAATTGCCAAGTAAATAAAAGTAATAAAGGCTTTGTTGTGCGTAGGGCAATATCAAGTATAGGCGGTTAGCTCAGTTGGTTAGAGCGCTTGGTCGACATCCAAGAGGTCAGCAGTTCGAATCTGCTACTGCCTACCAAATTTAAACCACTTCAATATTGAAGTGGTTTTTTAATGCACTAAATTTATGCAGTTTGCAGGAACTCATCATTAATTGTTGATAGCGCGATAATTGCACGCGATAAATTGCAGTCTTTTATCCTGCTGTGCGATAATTCCTGCTTTATCCCTTACGTTATTCAAAAGCCGCTTGCGGCTTTTATGTTTTAGAGAGAAATTGTATGCCAGTCATTCGCCTGCCCGATGGGTCGCAACGTAGTTTTGATCAGCCAGTCACCGTGGCTGAGGTCGCCATGAATATCGGTGCTGGCTTAGCCAAAGCAGCGCTGGCAGGTAAGGTGAATGATAAGTTGGTAGATACCAGCTATTTAATTGAGGCTGATAGCGACTTAGCCATTATCACTGACAAAAATCCTGAAGGCTTGGAAGTGATTCGTCACTCAGCAGCGCATTTGTTGGCGTATGCAGTGAAAGAGTTGTTCCCAGATGCACAAGTCACAATTGGCCCTGTGATTGACAATGGATTCTATTACGATTTCTCATATAAGCGCCCGTTTACACCAGAAGATTTAATTGCCATTGAAAAGAAAATGGCCGAGCTCGCGAAAAAAGACGAGCCTGTTACCAGAAAAGTATTGCCACGTGATGAAGCTGTAGCTTATTTCAAAAGCATCGGCGAGCAATATAAAGCTGAAATTATCGAATCTATTCCGGCTGGCGAAGATGTTTCTCTATACACAGAGGGCAACTTTACTGACCTATGCCGTGGCCCACACGTACCAAGCACAGGTAAGATCAAATCATTCAAGCTAATGAAGTTGGCTGGTGCATATTGGCGCGGTGATAGCAATAATGAGATGTTGCAGCGTGTATATGGTACTGCATGGCGTAACAAAGAAGAGTTAGAGGCTTATTTGTTCCAGCTTGAAGAAGCAGAAAAGCGCGATCATCGTAAATTGGGTAAACAACTGGATTACTTCCATATGCAGGACAATGCACCAGGCATGGTGTTTTGGCATCCACGCGGCTGGAGCATATGGCAAGAGATTGAGCAATACATGCGTCAAATGTTTAAAGACTTTGGCTATCAGGAAGTGCGCACGCCAACGGTCATGGATAAAACGCTTTGGGAGCAATCTGGCCACTGGCAAAATTACCGTGACAACATGTTTGTGACTTCATCTGAGAACCGTGAGTATGCGGTGAAGCCGATGAACTGTCCTGGTCATGTGCAGATTTTTAATAACCAGTTGCATAGCTATCGCGATTTGCCTTTGCGTTTGGCTGAGTTTGGTTCTTGCCACCGTAACGAGCCATCAGGTTCATTGCACGGTTTGATGCGTGTGCGTGGCTTTACCCAAGATGATGCGCACATCTTTTGTACTGAAGATCAGGTTGAAGCAGAAGTGGCTGACTTTATCCAGATGCTTTATAAAGCTTACGGTGATTTTGGCTTTAATGATGTGTTGGTTAAGCTATCAACACGCCCAGAAAAACGTGTAGGTGCTGATGAAACATGGGACAAAGCGGAAGCAGCGTTGGCAAATGCATTAAATAAAAACAATCAGGCTTTTGATTTACAGCCGGGTGAGGGGGCTTTTTATGGCCCTAAAATTGAATTTACATTGAAAGATAGCTTGGGTCGCCTCTGGCAGTGCGGTACCATCCAGCTAGACTTTAACTTACCAGAGCGTTTAGGTGCAGAGTACGTGGCGGAAGATAATACACGTCAGCGTCCAGTAATGTTGCATCGTGCAATTGTTGGTTCGATGGAGCGCTTTATCGGTATCTTGATTGAAAACTACGCAGGTGCAATGCCACTTTGGCTAGCGCCGGTCCAGGTGATGGTGTTGAATATTTCTGAAAGTCAGGCAGATTATGTGCGCCAAGTAGTTGAAACTTTGAGGCAAAATGGCATTCGATGCGAATTTGACTTGAGAAATGAGAAGATTACCTATAAAATACGCGAACATAGCATGCAGAAAATGCCTTATCTGCTCGTTGCAGGTGAGCGCGAAATGCAAGCAGGACATTTGGCCGTGCGTACCAGAAAAGGTGAAGACCTAGGTTCTATGCCGATTGACGCGTTAGTTGAGCGCCTAAAAGCAGAGATTGAAGCTAAGGTTTAAACATACAGGTGCACGGCTTAACTATTTGGAGAATTTGATATAGCACAGGAAAAAGAAACCCGAATCAATGGCGACATTACAGCGCAACAGGTTCGTTTGGTGGGTGTTGAGGGTGAGCCCTTAGGTATTGTGAGTTTAGCTGAAGCTTTTGCAAAAGCGGAAGAGGCTGACATTGATCTTGTAGAGATAGCGCCAAATGCGGCGCCGCCTGTTTGTAGATTGATGGACTACGGTAAGTTTAAATATGCCGAAAGTAAAAGACAGCACGAAGTTAAGCTTAAACAAAAGCAAGTGGTTGTAAAAGAAATCAAGTTCCGTCCAGGTACGGATGATGGCGATTACAACATCAAAGTGCGCAATATCATTCGATTTATTCAAGATGGCGATAAAGCAAAAATTACTTTGCGCTTTAGAGGCCGTGAAATCACGCACCAAGAGTTTGGTATGGCTTTGCTAAAACGTGTAGAAGCAGATTTGAAAGAATACGCAATCGTTGAACAGTACCCAAAAATGGAAGGTCGCCAAATGGTGATGGTACTGGGTCCGATTAAGAAAGTTAAGTAATGACTGTTTGATACTACAGTGATTACGCTAAAGAAGTAGTAAGTAGTACCCCTGAGTGATACGGCTAAACGGCATGCCTAGGCACTCTTAACCACTCTAAGGAGAACAAAATGCCAAAGATGAAAACCAAGAGCGGCGCCAAAAAGCGCTTTAAATTCTTGGGTAATGGTAAAGTGAAGCGTACACACTCTCACTTGCGCCATATCCTAACGAAAAAGACCACCAAGCAAAAGCGTAAATTACGCGGCACGGCGATCATTTCTTCAACTGATGTCAAGCGCGTCCGCGCTATGATGCCAACACAATAGGAGTAGAACATGCCTAGAGTAAAACGTGGTGTCATCGCTCGCGCTAGACACAAAAAAGTATTAAAAGCAGCTAAAGGCTACCGTGGTCGTCGTAAAAACGTTTACCGCGTAGCTAAACAGGCGGTAATGAAAGCGGGTCAATACGCTTATCGTGACCGTCGTCAAAAGAAACGTCAATTCCGCACATTGTGGATTGCACGTATCAATGCTGGCTCACGTGAGTTCGGTTTGACATATAGCCGTTTCATGAATGGCTTGAAAAAAGCTGCGATCGAAGTGGATCGTAAAGTATTAGCTGACTTGGCTGTGTTTGATAAAGCTGCATTTGCAAAATTCGTAGAATTAGCAAAAGCTGGTTTAGCAGCATAAGTAGGTAGGTAAGTACTTTTCAAACTTAATTTAAGTTTGATGAAAAAAAGAGGCTTCGGCCTCTTTTTTTTGCTGTAAAATCCAACTTTGCAATTTTTACATGCAAATCAATGTATTACAAAAATCTATTGGGCGCTATTATTGGCGCTGCTTTGATTTTAAATTCGATTTTAAATTCTATAGCATTAATCATAATTAAAAGATTGAAACAACATGGCAGACTTAACGCATTTAATTGCTGAAGCAGAAGCAGATTTTATTAATAGTGCTTCAATGAATGATTTGGAAATTGCTAAGGCAAAGTACTTAGGAAAATCAGGTTCACTAACAGATGCGTTAAAAGGTTTAGGCAAGTTAAGCGCAGAAGAGCGTCCTGCTGCCGGTGCAGCGATTAACGTAGTAAAACAAGCCATAGAGGCGGCACTAACTGCGCGCAGAGAGTCGCTACTCAATGCCGAGCAGGCAAAACAATTAGCGCAAGAGTCAATTGATGTGACTTTGCCAGCGAGAGCGCAATCGCAAGGCGGTTTACACCCAGTAACCCTTACCTTGAAGCGTGTAGAGCAGTTGTTCCATTCGATTGGTTTCGAGGTGGCAACTGGGCCTGAGATAGAAACAGATTTTTATAATTTCACTGCATTAAATATTCCAGAAGATCATCCTGCACGTGCCATGCATGACACGTTTTATATTGATGAGGCTAATGTGTTGAGAACGCATACCTCACCAGTGCAGGCGCGCTATATGGAAAATGCTTTAAAAAATAACCAAACACCGCCATTCAAGATTATTGCCCCTGGTCGTGTGTACCGTGTGGACTCTGATGCAACACACTCACCAATGTTCCATCAGGTGGAAGGTTTGTGGGTAGATGAAGACATTAGTTTCGCTAATCTTAAAGGTGTGGTTCAGGATTTCTTACAGAAGTTCTTTGAGCGTGATGACCTAACCGTGCGCTTCAGGCCATCATTTTTCCCATTTACCGAGCCATCAGCTGAAATGGATATGAGTTGGAATGGCGGTTGGTTAGAGATTGGCGGTTGTGGCATGGTGCACCCTGAGGTGTTTAAACACGTGAATATTGATAGTGAAAAGTACCGTGGCTTTGCTTTTGGTTTAGGTATTGAGCGTTTGACCATGCTACGTTATGGCGTTAATGATTTACGTCATTTCTTTAACAATGATTTGCGTTTTTTAAGTCAATTCAAATAACGCAATAGTTTGCACAAGCTCACATTGAGTACTTACAAATTTAATCCTTAATTCAAGGTTGTAAAGCATTATGCAATTTTCAGAAAATTGGTTACGCAGTTTAGTCGATACAGATTTAGATAGTCAGTCACTGAGTCACGCCCTAACAATGGCTGGGCTTGAGGTTGAAGAGATGCAGCCGGTTGCTGCAGCGTTTAACAAAGTAGTGGTTGCTAAGATTCTTTCTGCCGAGAAGCATCCGGATGCAGATCGCTTACAAGTGTGCAAGGTGGATGTAGGCCTGGCTGAGCCTTTGCAGATTGTATGTGGCGCAGCCAATGCACGTGCTGGTCTTATTGCACCGTGTGCCATGGTAGGTGCTGAGTTGCCGGGCATTTCGATTAAACAGGCGAAAGTGCGCGGCGTAGAGTCCTTTGGCATGATGTGTTCATCCAAAGAGCTTGGTATTAGCGCAGAGGCAGCCGGTTTGCTGGAGTTAGATAGTGATGCAGTGGTGGGTCAGGATATTCGTGAATATCTGGATTTGAACGATCATCTTTTTACATTAAAACTTACTCCTAATCGCAGTGACTGCTTGAGCTTGAACGGGATTGCGCGTGATGTTGCAGCCATTACCGGTGCGCAGACTCGCTTTAACGCAATTGCACCTGTGGCGGCGGAACATGCACAGGCTAAAAATGTTGTGGTGAAAGAATCAACGGTTTGCCCACGTTATTGCGGACGTTTAATCAGCGGCATTAACACGGCAGTAGCAACACCGGCATGGATGGTAAAACGTCTAGAGCGTAGTGGTTTACGTAGCATTAGCGTGGTGGTTGATATTACCAACTACGTGTTATTAGAACTTGGGCAGCCTATGCATGCGTTTGATGCAGCTAAGCTAAATGGCGATATCAACGTACGATTTGCTAATGCAGGTGAATCTATCGCTTTACTCAATGACCAACTCATAGAGTTAAAAGCAGATGATTTAGTGATTGCCGATGCAAATGGTGCACTTGCACTCGCTGGTGTCATGGGTGGCAAGCCTAGCGCGGTGGGTGATGGCACAACCGATATTTTTCTGGAAAGTGCGTTCTTTACGCCAGCCGTGATTGCAGGTAAAGCACGCAGACTTGGTTTTAGTTCAGATTCATCTTATCGTTTTGAGCGCGGTGTTGATTTTGGCAACACACGTAATGCGCTTGAGTATGCAACGTCACTGATTAAAACCTTGTGTGGCGGCCAAGTTGGCCCTGTGACAGAAGTGCTGGCTACATTGCCAGCGCGTGACGCGGTGAAGTTAAGAATGTCACGTTTGGTCTCTGTATTAGGCATTAGCCTAACGCAGCAAAAAGTTGCCCAATTATTGACGCAATTGGGTTTTGAATTTGACTGTACTAATGATGTGTTCACTGTAGTGCCGCCTAGCTATCGTTTTGATATCACAATTGAAGAGGACTTGATTGAAGAGGTTGCACGTTTACATGGCTATGACCACATTCCAGCGATAGCGCCGGTTGCTGGTTTAAATATGCTGGCAGCACCTGAGCAGCACCTACATTTGAACCAGTTGCGTGATAGCTTAGTGTCTGCTGGCTATCAAGAGGTGGTGACGTATAGCTTTGTGGATGAAAGTTGGGAGCGTGATTTAATCGGCAACCCAACACCAATTAAGCTAAAGAATCCAATCGCAAGTAACTTGAGCGTAATGCGTACCAGTTTGTGGGGTGGTTTGCTGGATGTGCTCACTTACAACCTTAACCGCAAGCAAGAGCGTGCTTACTTATTTGAGATTGGCGCGGTGTATCAGCAGCAAGCAGGTACCTACCAAGAGACTACACGCGTATCAGGTCTTGCATATGGTAGCGCTAAGCCTGAGCAGTGGGCTGCAGCCAATACTGAAATTGATTTCTTTGACGTTAAAGCGCATGTGAATAGCTTAGTTGGGGCTGATGGCTTGCATAAGCAGGTGTCTTATGAAAAAGCCGAGCATTGCGCTCTGCATCCGGGTCAAACAGCCAAAATCTTGCTGAATGGCAAAGCCATTGGATGGTTGGGTAAACTGCATCCAAAATGGCAGCAGCATTATGATCTGGCGAAAAGCACTTATGTGTTTGAACTTGAGGTAGACGCGATTGTGGCTCGCCCATTACCGGCATATCAGGAAGTTTCAAAATTACTGCCTGTGCGCCGTGATTTGGCCATCGTTTTAGATGAAAATATTGCAGTGCAAACAGTGTTAAGTGCAATTCATGAGGAGAATATCGCCTTGATTGCAGATGTGGCATTGTTCGATTTGTATCAAGGTAAAGGTGTGCCAGAAAATAAAAAAAGCCTTGCATTATCAGTACTTATGCACGATACTCAAAAAACATTAACAGACAGTGATGCTGATACTGCAATCGCGAATCTGCTACAATTGTTGCAAATAAAATTTGATGCAGTGTTAAGAAACTAAGTCCTCCATACTATAGTAGGGGGGATTTATTTTTTTGCATTGAGCATCAACCAATAATATTAAATAGCGATACAAAGCATTAAAAAAACGGGAGTGTTTATGACTTTAACAAAAGCTGAACTTGCTGATTTACTGTATGAGCAAGTTGGGTTAAATAAGCGTGAAGCCAAAGATATGGTGGAAGCATTTTTTGAAGAAGTGCGTACTGCGCTAGAAGCTGGTGATAGCGTTAAGTTATCTGGTTTTGGTAATTTCGAATTGCGTCAGAAATCAGAACGTCCTGGCCGTAATCCTAAAACTGGCGAGGAAATACCTATCACTGCGCGCCGTGTGGTTACGTTCCATGCTAGCCAAAAATTAAAAAGCAAGGTTGATGCAAACTTTGCAACTTAGTGCATGTCGATGATTGACTGTTGTGTAGTATCCCTCGTAAGACAATCGCGCAGTATAAATTACAGCGCAGTACAAGTTGCATGAGTGTAATGTTTTAGCTTTACTGGGGTGTTAATGTTCCTAGTGAATTAGTTTTCTTAGTGTAGTAGTTATTGAGTGAGAAAGCCGAAAGTATGACTGAACAGGTCGCCAAGGTGCAATTGCCACCAATTCCAGCAAAGCGCTACTTTACAATCGGTGAGGTAAGCGAGCTTTGTGGTGTTAAACCGCACGTGTTAAGGTACTGGGAGCAGGAGTTCACACAGCTTAAACCAGTCAAACGTCGCGGTAACCGTCGTTATTATCAGCATCATGAAGTATTGCTGATTCGACGCATTCGAGAGTTATTGTACGAGCAAGGTTTTACGATTAGTGGTGCGCGTAACCGCCTGGATGACCTTGAGTTTAACGCGAAGACCGTCCACAGCGAGAAACCTGCTAGTGTGAGGAGTGCTACTGTAGCTCTTACTGAAATTGAGCCTACTACTTTAGCTGCTGGTGAAGATAAGAGTAAGGCTTTTGATTACCAAGCGGTTAAAGCCGAGTTGCGTGAAATTTTGAGTTTATTACGTACAGATTTTTCGTTAGCAAATACGGCGCATTAATTATTTATACTGCCAGTTTTATGGCGGCATGGCTTTTGCGATATAATGCACACCTTGTTACGAGTAGTGAGTAACAACGGTTCGGGGCGTAGCGCAGCCTGGTAGCGTACTTGCATGGGGTGCAAGGGGTCGTGTGTTCGAATCACACCGTCCCGACCAATCAATCAATGAGTTTTTAATATTAAAGCCGGCGTTTAGCTGGCTTTTTTATTTTGTGCTATCGATATGCTTTAGAAAATAGCTTGGGTTTATTCGTCAAGCGCAGCTAGTTGAGTGCCGACACTTGAGGTGCCTGTACTGTGGGATTTCTGAGTGAGGTTAGCTACCAGAATACCGGCCTCATATAAGAGCCATAGCGGCATGGCCAGCATGAACTGAGATATTACATCAGGCGGCGTGACAATCGCCCCTACTACAAAAGCGCCTACTACCACGTAAGAACGAGCCTCACGCAAACTTGCAACGCTTACTATTCCAGTCTTTACCATTAGTACCACGGCAACCGGTACCTCAAATGCAAGGCCAAACGCGATAAAAAGTGACATAGCAAAGTCTAGGTAATTGCCGATGTCAGTCATCACCGCTACGCCTTCTGGTGCGGTGTTGCTGATAAAGCCGAACACAACCGGGAACACGAGAAAATAGGCAAATGCCATGCCGCACAAGAAAAGCAGCGTGCTAGCAGAAATTAGAGGCCAGATTAGACGGCGCTCATACGTGTATAGCCCTGGGGCGACAAAAGCCCATATCTGATACAAGGTATGAGGCAGAGAAATCACGAAGGCAGTCAGTAGCACAGACTTCATGGGTACGAAGAAAGGCGTGGTTACGTCGGTGGCTATCATTTGCCCGCCCGCAGGTAGGCTTGCTAGTAGGGGCATTGCTAGAAAATGGTAAATCTCATTCGCAAACGGAAATAGCGCAATAATGATGAGCAATAAGCCTATTGCTATGCGTAGCAGGCGATTACGCAATTCAATCAGGTGTGAGATTAGATTATCCGTGATGCCCAATTTGATTAGCCTTGGTTTGATGCGGTTTGTTGGTTAGACATGGTTTTATTTATCTGGGCTTGATTTAGAGCTTGTGCCCTGAGCGGCGTTGGGATGTAGTCACCCTCTGTCATCGTGGTTGGATGTACAGTTCTTGTTGTTAAATCTTCGTTTACATCTATATCATTGAGTATCTGGGCATTATTGGCAATAAGGTCATCGCGGATAATCTGACCATGGCGGATTACCTGACCTACTTGGTATTTAGGTGCGGATTGCGTATTTTCCAGTATCTCATCCTGTAGTTTTTTCAGCTCTTCTAAGCGCAGTTCATTGTCCATTTCGGACCTGATATCATTGACATAGCGTTGCGCCCTGCCAAATAGGTGGCCTGCGGTGCGTGCCACTTTTGGTAGTTTGTCTGGACCGATGACGATGAGCGCTACCACGCCAATCACTACCAACTCTGAGAATGCGATATCAAACATAATGCGTTACGTCCTGAATGACTTATTGCCTGGTCTTAGCTGTGGTGTCATGCTCTATTGTCTGCCCGCTATTGGAATTGTTGTTTTCTAGCGTTGGGCTGGCTTTTCCTTCATTCACTGCCTCTTTGAAACTTTTGACTGCACCACCTACGTCTCCGCCGATATTGCGCAGCTTTTTAGTGCCAAAAACTAATGCCACAATCAGTAGTACAATCAACCAGTGCCAGATACTAAATGAACCCATTGTGAGACGACCTCCTAAGTTAAGTGTTTGACCTCGCTCGCTGTGGCCAACACGTGTGTAATTAAATAAACTGACTGCTGAGTGGATTCGCTTTCGCTACCAGATAGCAGGTAGCTAGTTTAGTGTCTTTCCCCTATACGTGAGCGCGATAGTGTCTCGATAGGAGTTTCACCAAACAGTTCGCGGTAATAGCGTGAAAACAGGCTCATATGCCAGAACCCCCATTTGGCGGCCACACTGGCAATGTAGCGCACCTGATGCGGTGCAGATTGCAACTCTGCGCGTATGCGATGTAGCCGTACATTACGCATATAGGCAACCGGTGTAATGCCTAATACCCGGATAAACGCATGATTCAAGGTTCGCCTGCTGATGCGCAGGCTAATACAGAGCTCTTCTATCGTGAGCGGATAGCCTGAGCTTGACAGCGTAAGGTCGCGTACGCGGTTAACGATATAGCGATGAATACGGTGGTCATGGTTATGATTGGGGCTATTACTGGCTTGTAGTAGCCCCTGCAGGCAGGTCGCCATCAGATCGTTTTCGAAAAGACGCCATATCTGTTGTGCATCTGCTGTATCGCGAAACTGGGAGGCATAGTGCATGCCATCAGTGAGTGATGCTTGCAGGCGGGCAGTTATTTCGGGAGAAATAAGCTCCACTGGTTTCACGCTTTCCATGGTTTTGCGCAGGTCTATCCATTCCACCTGTGCTGCATATTCTTCTAAGCGCTGTGATGTAATAACAGCGGCCGTTATTTCAGATAGTTTCGAGGTGCGGAATACTAGTTCAGTGTTCTTATCCAACGTAATCATGGTATTGGCTTTAACTGGTAACAATCCCCATGAAGCATCGCCCTCAATAATAGTAGCAAGACCGATGACATAGGCATCTGACGGCGCATGCGCAATTTGGTCTACCGCTCGGTTCATGGTCTCGCGAAACACTTGCACACCCTGATTTGTGACGCTGGTTAGCGCGCCGGCAAATGTGCCTTTGCTCAGCTGGGTGTAGTCCTGTGACCAAAACGGCAGCGCGTCCGCCTGTTCCAGAACATCGGTGGTTTTACGTTCGACTAAATGTATTTTAGGGCCACCCGTGGCGGATATGCCCAGAAACTCTTCTTGGAAATTCACGATACTTCTCCTCTAGTCTAACTTTTCGTGGATGCTGGCCCCGGCGTTTTTATTGTTATGCCTTAAGCGAAAAGTCTAGTCTTTTTTATTGTTTTTATCGTTGTCATTAATCTTTAAAGCGTTCAATGGTTTATTTCTAATGCTACTTCAATACACGCTAAGTATTAGGTTGGCAAGAGTCACTTTACTCCAAAAAATATAGATTGATAGTAAAAAACGGCAATAGTGACAGCGTGATGGTAACTTGATGAAATATAGATGAATTTTTAGACTTAGGTTGCACCAACCTCCTTATATTACACCCATTTTTTAATATGTAATTAGCCATAAAAAGTAGTGAATGTGTGGCTGGTGGCTACAGTATTTATAGGTATAAATACACCGCATAAATTTTAAATATCTGGATAAAAACTTCGACATTTAGTGTTGGTGTGTGTTCAAAAATTTTATTGGTGAAACGGTATGGAGTTGAGAAACTGGAGCTAGAAGTGTAGGTAATTAGCAAGAATCGGCAACAGTTATCCATGAGGCATGACGCTATGCCGATTCTTACTACGGTAGTGACATCTGCGTCGCTATAGTTCTAGCCATCAGTTTTAAGTTTTACCGGAGTTTTTAAATGCAGTGTTCTTTTTTACAGCAAGAAGACGGAGTATTTATTAGGTTATTAAAATTGATCGAATTGCTAACAGCTTTTCATTTAGGCATCTCCAACGTTTATAACGCCTAGCTTACAGCCGCGCCCTCGGGTGCGGCTTTTTTTATTCGGCACTTGTAATAAAGCATAGCTGAGTGTGATTGGAGTGTGAAAGAAAACTGGTAGCAAAAATCGGCAACAGTGAGATTGGAAGTTTGATGACTTGCCGATTCTTGCTACGGAAGTAACACAATTGTAACTATATTGGCGTTGCGTAGTTTTTATTTCAATCAACAAGTGGCCACATGGCCATAGGAGGAGATCATGAAAATGGGTATAGGGTCTGGAACGTATCAGGCATCCCAAGGCAACGCTGCCGTTGCATGTGTGCCTGATGCGATCAGCTTTGCTGAGCCGCGTTCAGGTACGGTACGTTTTGCAACAATGGCGCTAGCTATTGCCGCAGGTGTCGCTGGTGGCAGCATTCTAGATTCAAGAGTGGCAACTACTGATGCATTAACGGCGATGTTTGTCGTGCTTGCACTGGTGGGTGGCTTTTTATCAACCTGGTCGCCATGCGGCTATTCTAGTTTGAGTCTATTGCGCCCAGCTGGACGTTATTCGTTCGGGTCAGTAGCACGTTGGACGCCCACCTTTTTAACCCATGTACTAGGTTATGCAGTTGGTGCATTGGTATTAGGTGGCGCATTAGGCTTCGCAGGCTGGCTGCTGTTTGAACAACTTCCTTTCACTTATATGGTAGCAGGCATGTCTGTGCTCGCGATTGGTTATGGTGTGCATCAGTTTGGTTTTTTGAAGATGCCATATCCACAACGTCGCGCACAAGTACCACATGACGCACGTTACCGCTTCAGTTCATGGGTGATTGGCTTGTTGTATGGCTTTGCATTAGGCATGAACTACCTGACCTATGTGCAAACACCAATGCTTTACATCGTTACTGGTGTAGCGCTGTTCAGTGGTGACGTGCAAACGGCTATCACGATATTCGCTATCTTCAACATTGGCCGCTGCTTGCCAGTCGCTATCAACTTTTTACCAGTTAGCAATCAGGCTGCTCAGGCTTGGCTTGCTCGTTGGCAAGAACGTGCAGTTGAAGTAGATGGGTTCCTCTTGCTTTCTATTGGGTCTGCAGCACTCACGCTGCTATTCATTTGATAGCCGGTGGTTTTGATTCAGAAGTGCATTTATAAATTATTAATAATGTGGAGAAAACATGATTACTTTAAATAATCAATCAACCAATGCGAAGCGCGGGTTAACAGCTAGCCTTGCAGGCAAGTTGGCAATCGCCGCTTTGTTGGTGGCAGCGCAACCTGCGTTTGCTGAAGATCAAAAAGCTGTGCCAAAACAGCTTGCCGGAGTTGGCAGCCTCAAAATTGACAATTTGTCAGTTGCAAAAGCGCCGCCAGTTGATGCTAAGCGTTTTTACGTGATTGATCCTGGTCACTTCAACATGACTTCTCAAACGTATGTAATGGGCGCCAATGACAACAAACTGCAACTGTATGGCTTGATTGATGGTGGCAAACTGCCGCATGTGATGTCAAGCGCTAAGTTTGTAGGTATGGCTAATACAACTTACGATCGTATTGCTCACGGTAAGCGTGATGACTACGTGAGGTTGCATGATCCGCAAACACTTGAGGCGGTTGCTGATATTGATATTCCTGAAATCCGCTTTTTAACCGGTTTGATGGAACGCACTACGTCTTTGAGTGTTGATGATAAACACATGCTGATTCAGCAGTTCTCACCAACCTCTGGCGTGGGTCTGGTTGATCTGGAAGCTAAAAAATATGTGAAGACAATCCCTGTTCCAGATTGTTATCACATTTTCCCAGCTGCCAAACAGAACTTCTTCATGCACTGTCGTGACGGCTCATTGCTGCAGGTTTCTTATGATAACCAAGGTAACGCTAAGCAGAAAAATACTAAAGTATTCCATGCCGAGAATGAGTATCTACACAATAACCCGTACTACTCAAACTCATCTGGTCGTTTAGTATGGCCAACTTACGAAGGTAAGATCTTTCAGGCTAAGTTGACTGACTCTGGTGCTGAATTCTTGAAACCAATTGAGATTTTCTCAGATAAAGAGAAGAAGGATAAATGGGGCCCAGGTGGTTGGCAACCAATTGCTTACCATAAAGAGCGTAACGAAATCTATCTGCTTGCAGACCAACGTGCCAAATGGACGCATAAATTACCTAGCCGTTTTGTAGTGGTGGCTGATGGCACAACCGGTAAACGTTTGCGCCGTATTGACCTGAAACATGCGATTGATTCTATTGCTGTGACTCAGGACAAAAATCCTACGCTGATCGCGGCTTCAATTGAGCACAAAATCATCTATACATTTGACGCGTTGGGTGGTAAGCAGTTGGCATCAATGGACGAGATGGGCAAAGCTCCTCAAATTATCGTTACGATGGATAAGTGAGTAAATCATGAACTGGCTGATTAATGACCCGATTGTTCCGGTGTTTGCTTCACTTTTCCTGGCACTTGTTTTGGCTGCGGCTGCAATTCCAAAAATCCGCAACACAGATGAGTTTCAGGGTGTGGTTGCCAATTATCGGCTGCTTCCTTCCTTCATGGTCGCCCCCTTCGCGAAGCTTCTACCTTGGTTGGAGCTTGGCAGCGCCATAGCATTGCTGGTGCCGCCAGCGCGCGAGGTGGCTGCGTGGGTAGCGGCAGGCCTGTTTATGATGTTTGCAATGGCGCTAGCGATTAATGTCGGACGTGGCCGCACCCACATTGACTGTGGTTGCGTACGTCGCCCGACCAGTGTGAGTCGCATCGGCATGTTTCACGTAATGCGTGCCCTTGCACTAGCAGCAGTGAGTCTTTTCACCGCTAACGTATCGGTTAGTTTGTCAGCAATGACATTTGAATCAGTAGCGATCGGTGTAGCGGCTGCTGCGATGTTTACGATGCTTTATCTTGCTGCAGATCTAATCGTAGGCTTACACGACACACGTGCCAAAAAAAGTTAGTTTATATATAGGAGAATAGAAATGAATACTGGATTTATTATTGCATCGAATGTGTTGTTGTGGTGCGCATTCTTAAGCCTAGCAGCATTGATGCTTGGCGTTATACGACAAATTGGTCTGTTACACGAGCGTTCTGCTCCGCTGGGCGCTATGTTGCTCGACAACGGCCCTGAAGTCGGCGAACGCTCACCAGTGTTTAGTCAGACGACGTTTGACGGTGAGCCGATTACAGTTGGTCGTGCGGTTACACCGGGGCGTCCAAGCCTGTTGATGTTTACTGGCCCAAGCTGCCCTATCTGCGCTAAGTTACTGCCGATTATTCGTTCAGTAGCTGCTGCAGAAGGTGCTGATGTAGTGCTAATCAGTGATGGTACACGTGCTGAACACCTTGAGTTCCTGCGTAACCATCCGCTGCAAAATGAGCGCTATGTTGTTTCAGCTGAAATTGGTATCCGTTATCAGATTTCTAAAGTTCCTTACGGTGTGTTGCTTGATGCAGATGGTGTGATTCTTGGCAAAGGCCTGTGCAATACACGTGAGCATGTTGAAAGCTTGTTTGAAACAGTTCGTGAAGGGCATTCAACTTTACAGGACTTCATGAAGCACAGTACGACTCCGTTACTGCGCGCAGACGAAAACAAAGGTGTTCATTAATTTAGTCTAAAAGTTCAAATATTTAGGATAAGGAAAACAAAATGAAAGAAAACAAACGATTTGATTCTACCATTGAGAAATTGGCGCGTACCACTGCCAATTACACTGGCCGCCGTAGCTTTATCGGCAAAGTAGGTATGTTATTAGCAGGTTCAGCACTGTTACCTTTGCTACCAGTTGACCGTCGCGCTCGCCTTGGTCTTGGTGAAGCACAAGCAGCCAGTGTTAACAGCATGACCCGTGAACGTGGCTGGGTCCCTCAGGATAAAGATCCACAATCGTGTGACTACTGGCGTCATTGTTCTATCGACGGTCAAATTTGTGACTGTAATGGCGGTAGTTTGACCTCTTGCCCACCAGGATCAAGTTTGTCACCAAGCTCATGGGTTGCCAGCTGCTTTAACCCAGGTGACGGTCAGACATACTTGATTGCGTACCGTGACTGCTGTGGTAAACAAACTGCCACTCGTTGCGGCTGCTTCAATACACACGGTGAATTGCCAGTGTATCGTCCAGAGTTCAACAACGACATCGTCTGGTGTTTCGGTGCTGAAAATGATGATATGACCTATCACTGCACCATCTCACCAGTTGTTGGTAAGGCGAGCTAAAATGGAAATGGGAACTAGGCCCGGTCATTGCTTAATGGGCCTGCTTCTTGTCATGAATATGGCGGTGACGGGTATTTCACACGCTGGCGAAACCGTTTCAAAAAACGATTTTCTCCGGCCTGAGGGCATCCCTTCACCGTCATCCAACCCGTTGACAGAAGATAAAGCAAATCTAGGCAAGGCGTTGTTTTTTGATACGCGTCTTTCTCGAGATAACAATATGTCTTGTGCCACCTGTCATGCGCCTGATAAGCGCTGGAGTGATGGCCGTTTACGCCCGCTGGGCTCAGAACATGTAACAAACGCACGCCGCACGCCAACCGTGCTCAATAGTGCGTGGCTTTCAGCCTTCATGTGGGATGGCCGTGCTGGCTCTTTAGAAGCACAGGCAGTGCTGCCGATTACTACCCCACATGAAATGAATTTTGATCTTCCGAGCGTGATAGCGCGTCTGGAAAGCATACAAGGGTACCGTCCTTTGTTTACAAAGGCATTTGGTGATGCCGCCGTTAACAAAAAACGTATCACTGAGGCGTTAGCTAGCTTCGAGAGAACACTGGTTTCAAATACCGCGCCTTTTGACCGTTGGGTGGCTGGGGATGAAAGTGCGATTAGTGAGCGCTCCAAACATGGCTTTAAATTATTCACAGGCAAGGCGCAATGTGTCTCTTGTCATAAATCATGGCGTTTTACTGATGACAGCTTTCACGATATCGGCTTGCTTACCGATGACTTTGGCCGTGGTGCAAAGGTGCCACCACAGGTAACGCTCATGCAGTATGCGTTCAAGACGCCATCATTGCGTGACCTACCTATCAACGGTCCATATATGCACGATGGCTCCATGTCTAGTCTGGAGGAAACGATCAAGCACTATGAAAAAGGTGGTCTTGACCGCAAGAGCCGTTCGTTGGAAATGAAACCATTTGAACTAACCGATGCGGAAAGGTTGTCCTTGATCGAGTTTGTTAAGACTCTGGATGGTGGCCCATTGCGGGTGGATTATCCAAAGATGCCGGAGTGAGTATGCATAAAGCAGGAATAAAATATAATGCGATGAAACCGATGTTTGGAAGGTTATGGCGTGTAGCTATCAACGCACATAAAACGGACGCTTTGCACACCACTAACTTATTGCAGTTGCAATTTTGGATGGTGACTTTGATGGCAGCCATGCTACTGATCGTATGCTCTACTGCTCATAGTGCGGATAGCCATGATTCTGTTGCGCATGATGTTAATAATCATGATTCAAAACTTGAGGCTTCAGAAAAGGTTTACCCGTCCAGAGCAGTACAAGGCTTAGTTGAACCGTTGGCCGCTGGCGCAACCTTGCACAAAATGGCGCTATCCCATCATGAGCTTGAAGCGTGGTCATTCGTGCCAAAACGAAAAGATCGCATCGAGATTGAAAACCGTTCGAATATTACACATGCACTTTATGTCACTTATCCTGATGGCACTGTGGTCAATCTTGAAATTCAGATTCCTGGTGATGTGGTCAGCTGGACAGTGCCGGATGATGCCGAAGGCGAGTATGTGTTCCGCTGCTGGATACATCCGGTGATACGCGCAAATATGACAATAAGTGAGTAATGAGCCAGCCTGATTGGTGACTCCCGTATGGTGACTTTCGGCATAGAGAAGATTGGAGCAAGATATGACAAAGCATATACCTGAAAAAGTGTCAGTGGCTGTCAAATCTGTGATAGAAAATCCTGAACGCAGGAAAGCCATGAAACGTATATTTCGTCATGCCGGTGTAGCTGTGTTCGGCGCAGTTGTTGCACAGGCAGTGATTTTCTCACGACCTGCCCGTGCTGCCAAAATTCTCAGGCCGCCTGGCGCGTTGCCAGAAAAAGAGTTTGATTCTACCTGTATCCGTTGCGGCTTATGTGTCAAAGATTGCCCATACGATATCCTTAAGCTAGCTACTTGGGCTGATCCGGCGCCATTGGGCACCCCGTTTTTTGTAGCACGCCAAGACCCTTGCCGCATGTGCACGGATATTCCTTGTGTGAAAGCCTGTCCAACCGGCGCGCTTGATCCGCTGCTGACAGATATCCGCAAGGCGGATATGGGGGTGGCGGTGCTGGTGGACCATGAAAACTGCCTGAATTATAAAGGCCTGACCTGTAGTATTTGTGTACGCGTCTGTCCGATACGTGGTGAAGCAATCTCACTGAAACCAATTCAAAACGAGCGTGGTCTGCTGCAGATTCCGACGGTTGATCCCGATAAGTGCACTGGCTGCGGCACCTGCGAGAAACACTGTGTATTGTCTGAAGCGACGATACGCGTATTGCCGCGCGAACTTGGGCTGGGTGTTTCTGGCACGAATGCAATGGGACGCACGGTGTGGTAATGGCTAATTTATTCCGGCGCATTGTTTCTTACCTGAAGAGCCATCCCTGGCTGCTGATGCGCCGCACACTGCAAATTCTGATTGTACTTGCCTTTGTCATTGATATTCCGGAAGTAGGGCGTATCGCCCATGGCAACCTGTCTTCCAGTCTCTGGTTCTGGAATGTGCCACTAACCGACCCATTCGTGCTACTGCAATCATGGCTTGCAGGCGCTCCACTGGCGAAGGTAGCACTAATCGGGGCGGCAATTGTGGCTGGTTTTTACGCATTTTTCGGCGGTCGCATCTATTGTAGCTGGGTGTGTCCGATCAATATGCTGACCGACGCTGCGTATTGGCTACGGCAGAAATTCAAAATCAAGGGCAACCTGACCATGTCGCAAGATCTGCGCTCGGTGCTGCTGGTAATGGCGCTAGTGCTATCTGTAATCACTGGCACACTTGCTTGGGAGATTATTAACCCGATTACGCTGCTGCAGCGTGAAATTATGTGGACCTCTGCTGTTGGATTAACATTCCTCTCCGCATTGTTCCTGTTTGATTTTCTGGTGACACGTCGTGGCTGGTGTGGGCACCTTTGCCCAGTGGGCGCTTTTTATAGATGGATTGGGCATTATGGCAGACTGCGTGTTATGGCAGTCAAGACTAATGCATGTTCCAGCTGTACTGACTGCATCAAGGTGTGTCCTGAACCTCATGTGCTAGCGCCTGTGGTTGCGCAGAAAGCGATGGCGGTGACTGATAGTGACTGTACGCGCTGCGGTGCGTGCCTGGATAAGTGTGGCAATGGGGCGCTGTCTATGAAGTTGGATCTGAGCCGTGGAAACTCATTTCGCGGCATCCCGATTGTGAAAGATTGAGTTTTTTATGCAGTCTGTGCTGCAACTATGATTAACCCAATTTAATCATTATAAATGGCAGGCTATTCTGGCATTTATCTTGTAAATATGTATTTAGTTTTGGTATGTAGCGCTTGCTAATTAGAGCTATATGAAAAAAGCGGGGCAAGCCCCGCTGATACAAAGTAAAAAACTTCTGACTGAATTACATGGATCTGATCCAGCGTACAACCTCTCTGAATTCATCATCCGTTAATTTGCCTTCGTTAGGAGGCATTGGCAGAATACCCCAACTACCACGACCACCTTTTTTGATTTTTTCAACCAATTTATCTTCAACATCTTGACCTTTGTACACTGCAGCAATGTCTTTGAGTGCTGGGCCTACGTTACGTTTTTGTACGGTATGACACATCAGACAGCCACCTTTTTGAGCTAAAGCTTCGCCCGCAGATGCGGCATCTTCGGCTAGCACAATTTGTGCGGACAAACCTAAAACTGCTGCCAGCACAATGCTAGATACAAAGGATTTTTTGCTGGTGTTCGCAGCAGATAACGGTAATTGACTACGCATAATTAAACTCCATCTAGGTTATTTTGAAGCTTGATTGTAGGCGTGACTGTTACAGCATGATGACAAAAATCGGCATAACCGTAGCTGAAACCGGTGGATAAAAGTCTGTGTTGCCGTTTTTGTATAACGTACGTTTTTTTTGCCGACCATAATACTTACACCATATAAATCAATATGGTAGCGAGGATATGGCAAGCCGTCTTCATATGGTTAATTCGTAAGTTGGATCCATTTCCCCGCTAGTAAAGCTGTATCTATAAACACATTTTACTTAAGTATTTTTCTATTGAAGTTACCAAGGGGAACTATGAAACACTTACTGAAATCGACAATACAAATAGCAATATTAGCCCCGTCTTTCTGTGCGATGCCGCTGGCTTATGCTGTTGAGGAGGCAAGCGAAAAGGACTCAGCACATACATTAACGGCAAATATTGGATTCTTCAGCGACTACACATTCCGTGGCATTTCTTACACTAGAGAGCACGGTTCAATACAGGGAGGATTTGACTACACTCACAGTAACGGCTTTTACGCAGGTGTCTGGGCAACTAATATAGATAACGGAGCAATGTATGGAAATACGCTCGAAAAAGACCTGTACGGTGGCTATCTGCAGTCATTAACTGACGACTTAAGACTGAGTGTGGGTTTTATGCAGTACTTCTATCCTCACGGTAAGCGCGCTGGACACGGAACTATCAATAGAGGGGATTCTGCTAACACAACTGAGTTGAATGCTGCGCTTTATTATAAGAATTTCACCTTGAAGCATTCTTATGCGGTGACTAATTTCTTTGGCATTAACAATAACTACGGTGGTAACGGTAACTCACGTGGCTCTGGTTATACTGAGTTAAATTTTAACGGCAAACTACCGGTTGCTTACCTGAATCTATTGCTGCATGTTGGCCGCCAGACTGTGCATAATTATTCGCAGGCAAACTATACAGATTGGTTAGTGGGGGTGAATAAAGACTTTAGTATGACAGGCAGTTCAGGCTGGAATGCCGGTGTGAACTACACTACAACCAATGCAAATGATAGCTGGTATGTAGATGCGAAAGGCTGGGAAACTGGGCACGATAGATTGATTGGCTACATTAAGCGTACTTTTTAGAGATTTTAGCGAGACAGTGTTGATGTGTTTAGTATGCAAAATAATTGGGATGAGCATGCGTGATTACTGTTTAGCGTTGTTTATCTGCCTATAATTAAGGCATATGCTGGTTTGCAATATACGTTTTTAAATAGAAATAAGTTTTACAAAAAAGCCAGCCGAAAGCTGGCTTTTTTGTGTCTGTTACCCGTGCTTACTAAAGATGGGATTATCATAGCGATAACTCGGTATTTAGCACGCATAGTATGTGCTATTATTTGAGGCTGTTTGCTGAGTTTTTGTGTTTGATATCTGCTCGCTACAGTTTAATAAGTACTAACGTTTATAGCACGACAGCTTAATAGGATTGAAATGGAACACGCCGCATTTGTACATAATGAAGAGCAGTATATTGTGCACAACCCCAAAGAGGTTACACAGATTCTAAACGACTTGATTAAACATAAGTCGATGATTAAAGTTTCATTTAATCGTGGTGCTGATGTTTATCTGACTAGTATTATTAGTATCGATGCTAAAGCTGGTGTGGTTTACTTAGATGTCGGTGTTGATGAGGAGTTTAACCGCCGATTGCTAGCAAGTAACCAGGTGGTTTTTATCAAAGAAGATGGCGTTAAAATTAAATGGACCAGCACACATGTGGCAGCGGTTGATTTAAAAGATGGCAAAGCCATTAAGATTACGCTTCCTAAAGATCTGATTCGACTGCAAAGACGTGATTTTTATCGATTTAGTACCCCGGTGGCTAACCCTGTTATATGCCGTATTCCTGTGCCGGATGTACTTAACCCTGAAGAAGAAACGATATTAGAGCTGACTTTGGTTGATGTAAGCTTGGGTGGTATTGGTACAATGGTTGCAGCGCCACTCCATCCTGCGTTAGTGGTTGGTCAGGCATTGAGTGGATGTAAGATTGGTTTTCCTGATGTCGGTGAAACTAATCTTGTTTTAATGGTGAAAAACATCACGGAAATACATGTTCAGGATGCGGTGACTAAGTACCGTGTGGGCTTTGAGTATGTAGAGCCTTCAAGAGGGAATGAGGGGCTGATTAACCGTTATGTTTACATTCTCGAGCGCCAAGCCATTGCTTTAGCACACGGTGCAGCTTAATACGCCATTAATTACACTGCCAACTACGCGGCGCTAGCGCACCGTGTAGTTGAAATTTCCGGTCGATTAAATACCTAGAGACTCCGCCCATGCCAGTGCCGCCATGTGGCACTCATTCACCTTGTTTGCATCATATTGTAAAAGCTCTGCCAGCTCTAAAATTCGCTTACTGTCAGCACCCTCACATGCTTCTGTTAACTGCAGGAACGGTCCATACACGCCCTCGCGGTTAAGTAATGCTTCACATACTGGCTCTGGGAGCTGAATTTTTTCTAGCACTTGATCCATCGGCATTTTTAAAATTGCATCTAATAAAGAAAATACGCCAACGATAAACAGATTATCTCGATCATGTTTCTCAAAATAGCTTTCGCCTAGTAGTTCGGTTAAACGTCCGCGCGTGATGGATGTTTTCATTAAAGCAGGTGGTGTGGAGTTTTCTCCTGCGGTCACCATGAGTAGCGTTAGCCAGCGGTAAAGCTGTTTTCTGCCCAAGATGGTGAGCGCATGCTGAATAGATTGAATCTCACATGAAAGCCCAAAGCCTACAGAGTTAATGTAGCGCAGTAGCTTAAATGAGAGTGCAGCATCACGTTTAAAGCCATTTTCAATGTCTTTGTTGTCTGAATCTTGCGTGACTAAATTGAGCAGGTTTAATACGCTGTCAAACGAAGGGTTAATCACTTTAGCAGTGAAGGTTTCTGGTCTTGCAAAGTAAAAGCCTTGGAAACGTCTAAAGCCAATTTCTTTGTATGCTTCAAACTGCTCTAGCGTTTCAATCTTTTCTGCAACCATTTGTATGTTAGGCGCTGCATACCGCTGAAATAGCTTACGCGCTTCTTGTATAGTAACGCTTAGTGAGTCAATTTTAATGAAGTTGGCAAACTGGGTGAGGGGCTCTAGTTGAGCGCTGAGTTGCGGGTTATCAAGTGCGATTTTGTAGCCAAGTTTGTGTAATTCTCTACAACGTTCAACAACTGCGTCTCCGGCCACAACCGTACGCAGAATTTCCAATGTAGTACGCTGGGGTGGCATGAGCTCTATAAATTCACTCATTAGCATGGCTTCATTCACATTGATAAATGCTAACTTGTCGCCTAATAGCCATTGCACATCAATGTCGCCCATGGTGTTGACCAAAACATTCGAGCAGGCTTTGAGTTCATCTTCAAATACGGCAGTATCTGCATCAGCGTTATGTCTGAACAGCAGTTCATAGCCGATGATGTGTTGTTTCACATCCATGATTGGCTGGCGCCCAATAAATACCTGATTTTCCATTTTTTAGCCTTAAAGAGTTCTAATAGCCTGATGCTAATTTTTATGAGTTAACGCAAGCATGACCATGATGCTCAGCATTTAATTATTGTAATAAAATTTTACCTGACTAAAGCTTACTGCGTGTTGTATTTGTGAAATATTTGGTAAGGTATGCAGAATTGTTGTTGAGATGAATAACATACCTTATATTGTGTGATGTGGATCTAAGAAGAGAGTAAAACTCATGAAAATAATCGTAACACCAACCCAGCCATACAGTGACCAAAAACCGGGAACATCCGGTCTGCGCAAAAAAGTGAAAATATTTCAACTAGCGCATTATTTAGAAAATTTTGTACAAAGTTTATTTGATACCTTAATTGTGCCGAGTGATGCGGTGTTGGTGGTAGGTGGCGATGGTCGTTACCATAACAGACAAGCCATCCAGACCATTATTAGCATGGCGGCGGCGAATGGTTTTGCACGGGTTTTAATTGGGCAGGGCGGCATTTTATCCACACCTGCCGCGTCGCATGTGATTCGTAAATACAAAACATTTGGCGGTATGGTGTTATCTGCAAGCCACAATCAAGGCGGCATTCATGGTGATTTTGGCATTAAGTACAACATTGGCAATGGCGGGCCGGCACCAGAAAAGATTACGGATGAGGTCTTTGCTAAAAGTAAGGTGATTGCCGAGTATAAAATTTCTGATTTGCCGCAGGTCGATATCGATACTATTGGTGAGACCCAGTTTGCAGGGCTTGCTGCTGGCCAGACTTTTACTGTGCAGGTAATTGATGCGGTGCAGGATTATGCCGATTTAATGCAAAGCTTGTTTGATTTTAAAGCAATCAAACAACTGCTGGCGACAGGCTTTGAAATGAAGTTTGACGCGATGCATGCGGTGACCGGACCTTACGCAAAAGAGATTTTTGTGAATCGGCTAGGTGCTGCCAGTGAAAGCTTAATGAACTGCGAGCCATCAGAGGATTTTGGGGGTGGGCATCCTGACCCTAATTTAACTTATGCAGAAGATTTAGTAAAAATCATGTTTGCCGGTGAAAATGCGCTAGATTTTGGCGCGGCATCCGATGGTGATGGTGACCGCAATATGATTTTAGGACAAAACTTTTTTGTGACGCCATCTGACAGTTTGGCAGTATTGGCTGCCAATGCAACCTTGGTGCCAGCATATGCAGGTGGCATTGCTGGTGTGGCGCGCTCCATGCCGACCAGTGGTGCCGTAGATCGCGTGGCTGCTAAGCTGAATGTGCCAAGTTTTGAGACGCCTACTGGTTGGAAGTTCTTCGGTAATTTAATGGATGCCGGTAAAGTCACTTTGTGTGGCGAGGAAAGTTTCGGTACTAGCTCTAGCCATGTGCGTGAGAAAGATGGCCTCTGGGCGGTGCTGTTCTGGCTGAATGTGATAGCAGTTAAGCAAATGAGTGTGGAAGCCATTTTAAAGGCACATTGGCTGGAGTATGGACGTAATGTTTACTCGCGACACGATTATGAGTCTATCCCCACTGAGGCGGCAAATAGCGTGATTGCGCATATTAAGGCTCAGTTCGCCAGCTTGCCTGATCAGGTGTTTGGTAACTATACGGTTAAATTATGCGATGATTTTAGTTACCATGACCCGATTGACGGTTCGGTCAGTAACAATCAAGGGATTCGTGTTTTATTTACCGATGGGTCACGTATCGTATTTAGGTTGTCTGGCACAGGTACGGAAGGCGCCACTTTGCGTATTTATCTAGAAGCGTACGAGCCTGACAGCAGTAAACATCACTTGGATGCACAGGTGGCGTTAGCTGAAATGATACAAATCGCGTTGCAGATATCTCAGTTGGTAGAGAAAACTGGCCGAGTTGCACCTACAGTCATTACTTAGAAATTTATTAGATATGCGATTGAGATGTTATGTCTAGCTCGCATGGTATGTTGAAGTAGGCTTATTCTACTTGCGTGATGGTCATTTCGCCTTTATACAGGCGAATGTCCATGCGCCCTAAAAATGACATGCCTAGTAACACGTCTCCATCCAGCCCAGGTGCAATCATGGCCGCAACGTTGTGGGCTTGCACGCCACCTATTTTTACTGAATCTAACCTGACCATGTAGCCCACGCTGTCACCATTGGCGGTGTTAGTGCGCACTGCGTTAATACTTTTAAGACTCAACTGATCTGCTGTAGCTTGTGATATGGCAACACCGGTTGCGCCAGTATCTACCAATACGTTAACTTTTTTACCATTGATAACCGCCTCGCTGCGGTAATGACCATCTAAGCCGCGTTTAAGTACGACAGAACTAGCGTTGCCTAAGGTGTAGGTTTTGTTAGGGTTTTGAATGCTGTCTGCGAGGTAATAAATGATGCCGGCCAATACTAACCAGACAGTGATAGAAAGCAGAGTGTTTCTGGACATATTGATTATGCTAGTTTAAATGCGATTGCAACAATTGCAAAATAAGTCAGGTGATGGAGTAGCTGGTCAAAGCCGAGTAAGATCCAAAACCATTCACTATTATTGGCTTGCAGGCCAAACTTGTTGCTAGCGTTCATTTTAGCCCAGTCGATATGGTAGTGGATAACCATGTCAGCCAGTGCGAAAATCCACGCGGAAGCGCCTAACCAGAATGCTAAAACGATCAAGGTACCTATACCGTGTATCGCCGCATGCGCGATGCCCCCTACATGGCCATAAATGCTTTTGTTCCTGTACATCCAAGGCGATGCCTGTAGTGGAAAGTCGCAGATGAAGTGCTTGATAAACAAGCATAGTAAAGCTTCTATCATCAGCTTTAGTCTGCTTCGTCAATCCAGGCAAGTTGTATTGCTTCAAGGATTCTTTCACCGCACTTATCAGCACTGTCATTAAATCCGTCAAGGTTTAGTACCCATTCCATTAAGTCCGTGAAGCGGATTGTCTTGGGGTCAATATCTGGGTGTTTGTCGTAAAGCGCCTCTGCGATTGCTTGGCTGTCCGTCCATTTCATACGTTTTTCTCCTTATGGTGGATTGATTATAGCTTTGTCCCCTGCAAAAATCATGTGCGGCTTTTATATAGGCAAAAAAAACCCGTAGCACTTGATAAGGTGTACGGGTTAAGGGGCGTTTTGGAGATATGCGCTTGTATTGATAAAAGCAAGTAAGATGCCAATTAAAATACCTTTATTATTCAATATGTTGTTTATTTTGTTATGGTTGAATTGTGCACTAAAATAAACCAACTTGGTTAATATCAACCACTTGTGCTGCATGGTGTGCTTTTACGGCTAAATTCTATAACTTTAATACTTCATCTTAACGATGATGGCTTGGCATGTTAAAATGCGAACAACTCCCTTTTATTCAAATATTTGGAAAACTAAAATACCATGTCGCAAGCACCATTTAACTACGCCAATACTTTAAATCAAGCTGACCCTGCATTGTGGGGCATGATTGAGCAGGAAGTTGTGCGCCAACATGAACACATCGAGCTTATTGCTTCTGAAAACTACACTAGCCCAGCGGTAATGCAGGCTCAAGGTTCACAGTTGACCAATAAGTATGCAGAAGGCTACCCAGGTAAACGTTTTTATGGTGGCTGTGAGTTTGTTGACCAAGTGGAACAACTTGCGATTGATCGTTTAAAAGCGTTGTATGGCGCCGAGTATGCCAACGTGCAACCGCATTCAGGCTCACAAGCAAATCAGGCTGTGTATTTCTCTATCTTGAAACCAGGTGACACTGTAATGGGCATGAACTTAGGTCATGGTGGTCACTTGACGCACGGTTCACCAGCGAACCTTTCAGGTAAGTTGTTTAATATCGTGCCATATGGTTTAAACGATAAAGAAGAAATTGATTACGACGAGATGGAGCGCATTGCAGTTGAATGCAAACCAAAACTATTGATTGGCGGTGCATCAGCTTATGCCTTGCGTTTTGACTGGGCACGTATGGCTGAGATTGCGAAAAAAGTGGGTGCATATTTCATGGTAGACATGGCGCACTACTCAGGCTTGATTGCTGCTGGCGTATATCCAAACCCAGTGCCGCACGCTGACTTTGTAACGTCAACCACGCATAAAACTTTGCGCGGCCCACGTGGCGGTATCATTATGGCTAAAGCAGAGTTCGAGAAATCATTGAACTCAAGCGTTTTCCCAAGCTTGCAAGGCGGCCCATTGATGCACGTGATTGCAGCAAAAGCGACAGCATTCTTGGAAGCAGCGCAACCAGAGTTTAAAACTTACCAAGCACAAGTGATTAAAAATGCACAGGCCATGGCTGAAACATTAGCTGCACGTGGTTTGCGTATTATTTCTGGCCGTACTGAGTCACATATGTTTATGGTGGATTTACGCCCTAAAGGCTTAACTGGTAAGGCTGCTGATGCTGCACTTGGTTTAGCGCATATTACTGTGAACAAAAATGCGATTCCTAACGACCCTGAGAGCCCATTCGTGACGTCTGGTATTCGTATCGGCGCGCCAGCGATTACTACGCGTGGTTTTAAAGAAGAGGAAGCACGCTTGGTCGCAAATCTGATTGCTGACGTGTTGGATAACCCAACTGATGAAGCGGTGATTGCTGCAACCAAAGTGAAAGTACATGCTTTAACTGCACAATTCCCAGTGTATCAAGGCTAATTGTGAAGTGTCCTTTTTGTGGAACCGATGATACCCAAGTCATTGACTCTAGAGTTAATGATGAGGGCGATTCAATTCGCCGCCGCCGTAAGTGCGGTGCATGTGATAAGCGCTTTACTACCTACGAAACGGCAGAGCTGCACTTACCACAGGTTGTGAAGCAAAATGGGACACGTGAAGAGTTTAAACGTGAGAAGTTAAGAGTTTCATTCACGCGTGCATTACATAAGCGCCCGGTACCAACCGAATACGTGGATAAAGCGCTAGACCACGTGACGCAGAAAATATTGGCGCGCGGCGAGCGTGAGGTGCATGCCAGAGACTTAGGCGAAATGGTGATGCACGAGCTTAAGATGATGGATAAAGTAGCCTATATCCGTTTTGCTTCTGTATACCGGAGCTTTTCCGATGTGGACGACTTTAATGATGTAATCCGCGATTTGGATAAGCAAGCCGTATCGGCTAAGCGCCGCTCTACCGATACATAAAGTGCCTGCTCAATCTATCGTTAACCCGTCGATACTCTTCAACGTTTTTGTCTACATTATCCACATCTGATTACACCTATATGAACCTTGCACTGCGTTTAGCGGCGCAAGGTTTGTACACTACGCAACCTAACCCTAGAGTAGGTTGTGTCATCGTTCGCGATCATCAAATTGTAGGGCAAGGTGCCCATCTTAAAGCAGGTGAGCCACATGCGGAAGTGTTTGCACTGCGGCAGGCAGGTGCGCTAACAGAAGGCGCCGATGTTTATGTGACATTGGAGCCTTGTAGCCATTTTGGTAAAACACCACCCTGCGTGCAAGCGGTAATTGCAGCAAAACCCAAACGTGTGATTATTGCGATGCAGGATCCTAACCCACTCGTGGCCGGCCGTGGAGTGGCTGCTCTGCGTGCGCAGGGCATAGAGGTTGTGGTCGGTTTGTTGGAGCAAGAGGCCGCCGCACTTAATGCGGGCTTTATATCACGCATGACGCGTGGGTTACCCTATGTGCGCAGCAAAATTGCCGCGAGTTTAGATGGCCGTACTGCACTGAGTAATGGTAAAAGTCAGTGGATTACCGGTGCGGCTGCGCGGCAGGATGTGCAACATTGGCGTGCTCAGTCCTGTGTGATTTTGACTGGGATTGGCACTGTACTGGCAGATGACCCGAGCATGACAGTGCGCTTAACCGCAGACATGCGCCAACCTGTGCGCGTAATTGTTGATAGCCAGTTGCGATTACCTGTGGGCAGTAAAATATTAGAACCATCTATGTTGGCAAATAGTCCTGTAGTGGTGGCGTATGCCACAGATACGCAGCAGCGTGCCGCAGCCTTGGAGGCTAAAGGTGCTGAACTTGTCCACATTGCAAATCAAACGCAGCAGGTAGATTTGCCGCAGTTATTGCAGGTTTTAGCGCAGCGCGGTGTGAATGAGGTGCTGGTTGAGGCAGGGCAGGGGCTGAACGGTGCATTGTTGCATGCAGGACTAATCGATGAGTTTATATTTTATTATGCGCCTAAACTGATGGGGAGCGCCGCGCATGGCATGTTTGCCATGCCGGAATTCACTACTATGCAACAAGTGCCAGATTTGCAGGTGTTAGATGTGCGTCAGGTTGGCACTGATATCCGGGTGCGAGCCAAGCCTATTGCGCGCGCTATATAGTGCTGTCGTGTTGTATCATCAGTTCTCATTGCCGTGAACTAACCCCTATTGATGTATGGTCATAATGATTGCGCACTTAATATTGTGTACTTGGCATTATGTTAGCGCTTAAATAGAAATGGAATCATCATGCTGATTGATACCCACTGCCATCTTGATGCAACCGAGTTTGACGCTGACCGCGATCATGTCGTGCGTTCTGCATTTGCAAATGGGGTATCTGGCATTGTGGTGCCCGCTGTGGCGCGTTTTAACTTTGATGCTGTCATCAACCTTTGTCAGCATTACCAAAACTGCGTGTATGCGCTCGGTGTGCATCCCATGTATGTAGCGCGTTCTTCATTGGATGACCTGGAGTTACTGCGTACCTATGTACAAAATCACCAGCCTGTTGCTATCGGCGAAATTGGCTTGGATTACTTCTTAACTAATCCAAGCACTCACCCTGAAAACATCAAACTGCAAACCCATTTTTTTATTGAGCAGCTTAAAATTGCACAAGCGCATGATTTGCCGGTGATTTTGCATGTGCGCCATGCGATAGATGACATCTTGAAGCAGTTGCGCAAGCATAAAGTTAAAGGTGGAATAGCACATGCGTTTAACGGCAGCATGCAGCAGGCCGAGCAGCTGATTGCTTTAGGGTTTAAGTTGGGTTTTGGTGGAGCAATGACTTATCCACGTGCGTTGCGGATTCGCGCATTGGCGACGCAACTGCCCTTGGAGGCGATAGTGCTGGAAACTGATGCCCCAGATATTCCACCAGAATGGTTAGGAACAGCTGGCAGAAACAGTCCGGCGGAGGTGTTAAAAATTGCACAGGTTTTAGCAGATTTAAGGCAGGTTGATGTGGCTCAAGTGCTTGATATTACTGGTGCCAACGCCATAAAAATCATGCCAAAATTAGCTGACTTATGCACACCAGTTAATGCACTACATTAAGAAAGCCAAAAAAACGTTAACAATCAATGGGTGTTTTGTAAGTTGTTGATTTTTATAAGTTAAATAATAGATTAAAAAATAAGCGATTTAAAAAAAACCTTATAAATTGGTATGTTACGTTTTTAAGTCACAACAATTCACAAAGTTATCCACAGATATTGTGGAGAGTATTTGAAGTTCTTGGGAACTTTTTAGAAGTCAATATTTATATTTAATTATTTTTATAAAAAAGCGTGTAAACCGCTGGAATATTTATGCTAGTCAATCACGAGCAATACCGTACTATTTGGCCTAATTTTGAGCATGCACAACCGTGCGTGGAAATTATTGACCAGACCAAGCTGCCTCACGTTTTTGAAGTGGCTAGCCTAACAACCTTGGCACAAATGATTGTCGCCATTAAAACTATGCAGGTGCGTGGTGCGCCTTTAATTGGCGCTGCGGCGGCCTATGGTATTGCACTTTCAACTTTAGACAGCTGTGCTGATCGACACTTGCAGCAGTCTGCAGAGCAATTGATTGCGAGTCGCCCAACGGCGGTGAATTTAAGGTGGGCGGTGCAGCGCATGTTGAGTGCTTTGTTAAGGTTGCCAGACGCGCAGCGCCAATCTGCAGCATGGGCAGAGGCTGCGCTGATTTGCGATGAAGATGTACAGCTTAATCAGGCAATTGGTAAGCATGGCCTGACTTTAATTCATGCACAACATCAGCAAAAAGCACGCACCATTAATATACTCACCCATTGCAACGCTGGTTGGCTGGCAACGGTTGATTTTGGTACGGCGTTAGCGCCAATTTATGCAGCGCATAATGCTGGCATTCATGTGCATGTGTGGGTGGGGGAGACGCGACCTCGTAACCAGGGTGCTAGTTTAACAGCGTGGGAGCTGGGTCAGCATGGTGTGCCGCACACAGTGATTAGTGATAATGCTGGCGGACATTTGATGCAGCAAGGGCAGGTGGATATGGTCATTGTGGGTGCCGACCGTGTCACAGCGGCTGGCGATGTGTGCAATAAAATCGGCACCTATTTAAAAGCATTAGCGGCGTTTGATAGTGTGGCGCTGGGGCATCATGTGCCTTTTTACGCGGCAGTGCCGTCGCCTACCATTGATTGGAACATAGAGGACGGCGTGAAGTCGATTGAGATTGAAGAGCGCGACGCTGAGGAGTTGTCTTGGATGAGCGGTAAGTTGAGCGACGGTACGATAGCGTCAGTCAATATCTTGCCGCATGGTACTCAGGTGGCAAACCCCGCCTTTGATGTAACGCCAGCAAGATTGGTGACTGGTATCATTACCGAGCGCGGGGTATTCACACCGCAGCAATTACGCACGATGCAAAGATAATGCTAAGGATATTGTGATGACGGATCAATTACAGTGCGCGCGTGAACAGCTGTTGGTGTTAAGCCAGCAGCTTTGTGCGTTGGGTTTGAACCGCGGTACTTCAGGTAACGCAAGTATCCGTGTACCTAATGCGCAAGGGCAGGTTGGCTTGTTAATCACCCCTTCGGGTATGGCGGTGGAGCATATGCGTCCTGCCGATATGGTGTGGATGGATTTTTTAGGTCATGCACAAGGTGAGCTGGCGCCCTCCAGTGAGTGGCGCTTTCATGTGGATATCTTGCGTGCAAAACCAGCAGTGAATGTGGTGATTCATACGCATAGCATGTTTGCGACCACGCTCAGTACCTTAAGGCGCGACATTCCGGCCTTTCACTACATGATTGCGGTGGCGGGTGGCGATAGCATCAGGTGTGCAGATTACGCTTTGTTTGGAAGCCAGCAATTATCAGATAACGCTTTGCTTGCATTGACGCATAGAACCGCCTGTTTGCTGTCGAATCACGGCATGATTGCGGTGGGTGCAACGGCAGAAAAAGCTTTGAGCGTTACGTTGGAGGTGGAAACCTTATGTGAGCAGTATTTAAGGGCGCTGCAAGTGGGGGAGCCGTACATTCTGACTGAGCAGGAAATGTCAGAAGTACATGAGAAGTTTAAGGGTTATGGCGCATGGGCCAATAACCCTTAATGAGCATCATGCTCAGGTGCTGAGCTTATGCTTGTCAGGCTTATTGTTCATTTTGTGGTTTGCCTGAGAAGAACAGGCGCAGGAAAAATGCCGCCATTAATAATACAAACACAATCACCCCTAAACTTAGTAAGCCTGTAAATGTGCCAAATAAATTTGCGTACATAGTCTCAATCTCCTCAATAAATATAATCACCTTGATTATTCCGTTGCTCATTCTATGCATGTGAGAATTTACTTGATTGATTTATATCAAGATTGCTTGAGTTTCTTGGCTTGTTATTGGCGTAACTCAAGATTGGATCTGAAATGCGGGGCAAAACTAAACCCAGTAAAATAAACGCAGAATTAAGAGTTTTTATTTGTAGGTGTTAGGGCTTTAAAGTAAAATAGGCTCCCGTCTGTAATAATAATTTAAGTGCCTTCTCCATGACCAAATATGTATTCGTAACCGGCGGTGTTGTTTCCTCTCTTGGTAAAGGCATCGCTGCCGCCAGCTTAGGCGCAATTTTAGAGTCACGTGGTATCAAAGTGACCATGCTCAAGCTAGACCCCTATATTAACGTTGACCCAGGTACCATGAGTCCATTCCAGCATGGTGAAGTGTTTGTCACTGATGACGGGGCTGAAACTGACTTGGACTTAGGTCACTATGAGCGCTTTATTAGTCAGCGCATGGGTAAACGCAATAACTTCACTACTGGCCAAATTTACGAGACCGTGATTAAAAAAGAGCGTCGCGGTGAGTATCTAGGCAAAACAGTGCAGGTGATCCCACACATTACCGACGAAATCAAAGCGCATGTAAAACGCGGTGCCGAAGGTGCTGACGTGGCGATTGTTGAAGTCGGCGGTACGGTAGGTGATATTGAGTCACTACCATTCTTGGAAGCAATCCGTCAGATGGGTTTCGAAGAAGGTAGAAACAATACTTGCTATATTCATTTAACCCTATTGCCTTGGATTCCAACCGCGGGTGAGTTAAAAACCAAACCTACACAGCACTCTGTAAAAGAGTTGCGTGAAATCGGTATTCAGCCTGATGTTTTACTCTGCCGTGCAGATCGTAATATTCCTGAAGATGAGCGCAGAAAAATCGCATTATTTACTAATGTGGCTTCAGAGGCTGTAATCAGCGCGATTGATGCAGATTCTATTTACAAAATTCCAGGCTTGCTACATGAGCAAAACCTAGACGGCATTATTTGCGATAAGTTAGATATTCAGGCTAAACCTGCTGACCTTGCAGAGTGGGAGCGTATTGCCACGGCATTGGCAAACCCTAAGCATCTAGTGAATGTCGCTTTTGTTGGTAAGTATGTCGATTTAACTGAGTCTTATAAATCACTGACAGAAGCATTAATCCACGCTGGTATTCACACTGAATCTAAAGTGAAAATTCACTATATGGATTCTGAAGACATCGAGCAAAAAGGCACGGCTGCGTTACAAGGCATGGATGCGATTTTAGTACCGGGCGGTTTTGGTGTGCGTGGTACAGAGGGCAAAATTGCAGCAATTCAATATGCACGTGAAAACAAAGTACCTTATTTAGGTATTTGTTTGGGTATGCAGTTGGCCGTGATTGAGTTTGCGCGCCATGTAGCAGGCTTAACTGATGCCAATAGTACTGAGTTTAATCCGCAGGCGCAACATAAATTGATTGGCCTGATTGATGAGTGGCAAGATGCATCAGGTAATATTGAAAAGCGTGATGAGAATTCAGATTTAGGCGGCACTATGCGTTTAGGTGCGCAAAGCTGTCCAATCGTGCCGAATACTTTGGCTGCGAGCATTTACGGGTCAGCCGTGAATGAGCGTCATCGTCATCGCTACGAGGTAAATAATCACTATGTGGATCAGCTAAAAGCGGCCGGTTTGGTGGTTTCTGCAAGAACGCCAACTGAAGACTTATGCGAAATGGTTGAATTGCCACAGAGCGTGCATCCTTGGTTTGTTGCCTGCCAGTTCCACCCAGAATTTACTTCTAACCCGCGTGCTGGCCATCCGTTGTTTACGGCTTACGTACAAGCGGCGCTGGACAATAAAAAGTAATCTGGAAGAAATAACCCAGCAATCAATACCGGTATAGATAAACGCAAAATGCATGGAGTTTACAGCTAGCGTTTATCTATAGCTGTTTTATCGCTAAATATTAAGGTGTTAATCGTATGAAATTATGTAACTTTGATGTGGGTCTTGAGCATCCACTATTTTTAATTGCTGGCCCATGCGTGATTGAATCACAGCAAATGGCGATTGATACTGCCGGTCAGCTAAAAGAAATCGCGACAGCGCTCAATATTCCATTTATTTATAAGTCTTCTTACGACAAAGCGAACCGTAGCTCTAATAAAACATTTCGTGGCTTTGGCATGGATGAAGGTTTAAAGATTTTAGACCACGTACGTAGCCAAATTGGTGTGCCAATCTTGACTGATGTGCATACAGAAGAGCAAGTGCCGCATGTAGCTGCTGTGGTCGACGTGTTGCAGACGCCGGCATTTTTATGCCGTCAAACTGACTTTATCACCGCCTGTGCACGTTCAGGTAAACCAGTGAATATCAAAAAAGGTCAATTCATGGCACCTGGCGATATGCGCAATGTGGTGCAAAAAGCCAAAGAAGCTAACGGCGGTGCAGATAATATTATGGTGTGCGAACGCGGCGCTTCATTTGGTTACAACACGCTGGTTTCAGATATGCGCGGATTGGCCATTATGCGTGAAACAGATTGCCCAGTGGTGTTTGATGCCACGCATTCTGTACAGCAGCCTGGTGGCCAAGGTGACAAGAGCGGTGGTCAGCGTGAGCATGTGCCAGTGTTGGCACGCGCCGCAGTTGCCAGTGGCATTGCTGGTGTTTTCATGGAAACCCATCCTGATCCTGCAAAGGCGCTATCTGATGGCCCTAATGCATGGCCACTGCACAAAATGAGAGATTTGTTAGAAGTGTTGGTAGATTTAGACCGATTAGTTAAAAAAGCAGGTTTTATTGAAAGTACGTTGTAAAAAATAATTAGGCTACTGCACACGTACCAAAAGGTGAATGATGCGTTTAATACGCTAATTAGGTGTGCGTCTGATTGATTGGTAGCCAAACGATTTAGAACTTAGGAGAAAGTAATGAGCGCAATTGTAGATATTATCGCCCGCGAAATTTTAGATTCACGCGGTAACCCAACTGTTGAAGCCGATGTATTACTTGAAAGTGGCGTGATTGGCCGTGCGGCTGTGCCTTCAGGTGCATCTACTGGTGCTAAAGAAGCGGTTGAGCTACGTGATGGCGATAAAAGCCGTTACTTAGGTAAAGGTGTGTTGCAAGCGGTTGAAAATGTAAACACTGAAATCACAGAAGCGATTATCGGTTTAGACGCTGAAGAGCAAAGTTTTATTGATAAAACTTTGATTGAATTAGATGGTACTGAAAACAAAGACCGCTTAGGTGCAAATGCAATTTTGGCAGTATCAATGGCTTGTGCACGTGCTGCTGCTGAAGAGTCAGGTCTACCACTTTACCGTTACCTTGGCGGTTCAGGCGCAATGCAATTACCAACGCCAATGATGAACATCATCAACGGTGGTGCACACGCTGACAATAGTGTGGATATGCAAGAGTTCATGATTATTCCAGCAGGTGTGCCATCATTCCGCGAAGCAATTCGTTGTGGTGCTGAAATATTCCATGCTTTGAAAAAGACTTTACATAAAAAAGGCCTTGCCACTACAGTAGGCGATGAAGGTGGTTTTGCACCGAATTTACCGTCTAACGAATCTGCGATCCAGTACATTCTGGAAGCGATTTCAGATGCAGGTTACGAGCCAGGCCGTGATGTTTACTTAGGTTTAGATTGTGCAAGTACTGAGTTCTATAAAGATGGTCGTTACCATTTGGAATCAGAAGGTTTGGCACTGACTTCAGGCCAGTTCACTGACTACTTAGCAACATGGTGTGATAAATACCCAATCATCAGCATTGAAGATGGTATGGCTGAGTTTGACTGGGAAGGTTGGGATATCCTAACTAAACGTTTAGGTAAAACAACGCAGTTGGTGGGTGACGATTTATTTGTGACCAACACCAAAATTCTGCGTGAAGGTATTCAACGTGGTGTTGCTAACTCTGTATTGATTAAAGTAAACCAAATCGGTACTTTGACTGAAACATTCCAAACCATTGAAATGGCTAAACGCGCTGGCTACACAGCAGTTGTTTCACATCGTTCAGGCGAAACAGAAGACAGCACGATTGCTGATATTGCGGTTGCTACCAATGCATTGCAAATCAAAACTGGCTCACTGTGCCGTTCAGAGCGTATTGCTAAGTACAACCAATTGTTACGTATTGAAGAAGAGTTGGGTGATGCAACTAGCTACGCTGGTAAGTCAGCTTTTTACCAATTATTTAAATAACGTTAAAGTGTGTTTGAATAGTTAAAATTGAAAGCCCTCACACTAATTTTTGTGATCTTGATTGCCTTGCTACAGTATCCACTGTGGCTAGGCAAAGGTAGCTGGTTACGTGTGTGGGACTTAAATCGTCAGGTTGCACTGCAACAGGAAAAAAATACCACTTTAAAAGCACGTAATGGCACGCTAGAGGCTGAAGTGCGAGATCTTAAGAGTGGGCAGGCGGCAATTGAAGAGCGTGCGCGTAGTGAGCTTGGTATGATTAAGCAGGATGAAGTATTTTATCAAGTGATAGACCAGGCGTTACCGCAAGCGTTGCCAACACCTCCAGTTAACCCATCTGCGACTACTGCTCCCTAAGCCTATCTTTTTAGGGGTAATTTATTACTGTCGCTCTAATTTAGGTTTGACCTAAGTCTAGGTTTACATTAAGCGCCAAGCGTTCAGATTCAAACGCTTAGCTTTCAGCTTTCAACCCAGAGTTCATATATAGAACACACCACTGAATCATCGAGGCATCTGTCTAGTGTTATAGGCAGTGGCTAAAGTGCGTAAGGTAGCGTTTGCAATGCCAACGCATACCCATTGGCCGATAGCTGGTTATTTTCTGGATTTTCCACGTTGATTTCGGCACATCTAATTTCAGCCAGCAAGTCATAGCCACCCTGTGGTGACGGTGCGCTACGCACGACTTTACCAACTGCTTCATTTGCTGCATTTAGAATATTCTCACCTGGCTGTGCCGCGTGATTTGAGTGCGTCAGGTAAGTGCGGCGCTTGATGCTACCAAGGTAGTGCGTGCGTGCAACAATCTCTTGACCAGTGTAGCAGCCTTTTTTGAAGTTGATACCGCCTAGCAAATCTAGGTTTAACATTTGGGGGATAAACTCTTCTTGAGTCTCAGCTTTTACATCTGGGATGCCGGCCTGAATTTCCAACCATTCCCAATGTGAAGCATCTGAGATTGTGGTCTGTGATGATAAGGCGCTCCAAATTGCTTGTGCTTGATCTATATTTGCCAAAATTTCAAAACGTGCATGAGTGCTGCTAGGTAATTTTAGTAGTGAGCCATTTTCTAGCGATACTAACTCGTAGTCATGTTGAGGGACTGTCGCAAATTGCGAGCTGAGTAGCGCCTGTGCATTCGGGCCACTTAAGCCAATTTTAATGATGTCATGGCTCAGATCCTGTACCTCTACCTTGCTACGCATTACATACATTTTTAGTCGCTTTGCTGTGGCTGCGATTAACTCTAGCGGCATTTGCAATTGGATGCGGTCTTGCTGTGAAAAGGCCAGAAATAGCGCAAGCATACGACCTTTAGGTGTGCAGTAGCCTGTGTAGTGTGCAGATTCCTTTAACAGCCTTACGTCGTTAGTGACTTGGCCTTGTAAAAAATTAAACGCATCTGCCCCGCTCAGTTGCAGCAGGCCTAAATGCGACAGGTCGCACATCACGGTTGCGCTATCTAACAATGGTTGAGTGCTACCCGCGTTTTTTGTGGGTGTTGAGGTTTGAATAAATTCCTGCCATTGTTGATTGCTCATGTTAACCTTTTGTATTATTGCTTAGTATCAATTAAATCTTTTAAAACAGATCGCTGATTATAACGTGAAGCCGATAACCCTGAATTTCAAGCCCTCATTTATTTTATGTGCACTATTATTGTGGATGACTGTGATGAGCAGTTGGCTAGTTTGCCTAGCGCCACTCTCATTCGTTATTCAGTGCTTGTCATTATTGCTGATTTGGTTAGTGGCTATTTATGTGATGGCGGGTGCTGGGTTGCATTTGTTGCCATGGTCGCCGGTCGCGTTGCATGTGAATGCAAAAAACCAGCTCAATATCACTAGAAAAGACGGCCAGAGCTTAAGTGATTTGTCATTAAACGGTGACAGTATCGTTACTCCCTGGCTAACCATCTTGCAGTTTAGGCCTAAAGACGCTATCTATTGGCAGCGCCTGCTAAACCACTCGGTATTAATTTTGCCAGACAGTACAGATGCTCAGAGCTTTAGGCAGCTTAGAGTGTGGATGCTTTGGGGGCAGCGCGACAAAGTGCGTTAATGGGTTTCACGTAGCATTGCCGACAGAGTCATCGTGCATCTTATTTAACTGGGCGTCGACGGCTTACTAAAGTTCGCCACTGTGTTTTTAGTTCATGTAGCGGGTGTTTAGGCAGGTAGGCAAATATAAATAATACCCCAGCCAAGCTCGCTAAAATCCAACGGATTTCAAAATTAGCGTTGTCGCGGCGCGCTGGTTTTTGCTTTTTCATTGCGCTCAGAATAGCGCTCACACTGTCCGCACGCACGTACATGCCATTAATTTCTTTTGCCAAGTCTTTTAAGTAGGCCTCATCAAGTTTGGATAAATAGCGGTCGCCTTCGCCACTCGCTACGCTATCATTTCGGGTGCCTAAATTTGATTCTGAAATTTGGGCAATACCAGGTTGCATGGCAAAGCTTTCATTTGCCCAGTAACCGATGAGTTGGTTAAATTCATCAAATTTGGGGATAGGGGTGCCCTTGTCAGAACCTACCCCGACAAATAGCCAATCATCGCCACCTTGAAAAGAGGTCAGGTCCTGTCTATTAAAAATATGCAGCTTAGGCGCTTCTTCACCATCTGTAAAAAACACAACTTGGGCAGGTGCAGGGAACGAGCGTATGGTTTTAGCCAATACAGGCATGCTGGATCTAATTCTGCTATTACCTGACCAGCCATTACGCCAATCAAAATGGTCGATGGTGTCGTTGATCGCGTCAAAGTTCTCGCAAACTTCGATTGGTGTATAAAGCGCGGCTACACTGACGCCTGCAAATAAACCAATGCTGATATTGGTGCCGCATGGCAGTTCACTGACGAGTTTGTGCAATGTATCTTGCGTATAGACTAAGCGTGAAACTGGTTTTCCATTAATGGTTTTATCCACCACATTCATGCTTTGTGAGATATCCACGGCAAATAAGTAGCTGTAGATATTGCGCTTGATTGGAATCTTCGGATTAAACAATGCGATGACCAATAGTAAAAAAGCAGCGAGCAATAGAGCTACATCTTTGCGGTGACGTAAATAATTATAAATTGGATGCATAATGAATCAATCAGTCTCTCAGTTATTCAGCCTTAGCTTTAAGGTAAGCCTACCGGGATGTTGCCCATGATTAAGCCTGGTGAATCGCCTTCACCAGCCCCTGGTGTCGGGTTCTCTGGTAGCATAGTCAACAGACGGTCTAAATTATGCCTTGCTCTCCAGTTGCTATTGTCTTGCCTTAAAGAAAGCTGGTAAGCCTTTTTAGCTTGGTTGAGCAGGTATTCGGCTTCATCATGTACTGTCATGTTGGTGCCCGCGATTGCCAGCCCACGCCTGAAAAAGATATTGCCTAGGTTATATTGAATCGCTGCTTTTTGCTCTATGGTTGCGCCATTCAGCGCTTTATTAAAGAGCAGGGTAGACTCTTTGTAGCGTTCATTTTTTGCCAGCCAATAAGCAGTTGAGAATTTAGCTTCAAAGCTTTGCAAATCAGTTTTAGGCTGTTTGCCTGTGCTGATTGCAGTGTTAAATGCATCAATCTGCTGAATGCGATTAAAGTAGTAGATGCAAGCAGTGCTGGCTAGCAGTGCAATGATGATGAAGAGCCATGATAGGACTTTTACATTAAAAAAGTGTGTTAATTTTTTTAATGAAATAAAGTTGGCTATGGTTGTTTTAATAGCTAATGCCATGTCGTTACCTCTATTCTTTTAACGGCCAGTAATAGTGCAATCATGATTGTGGCAATCATAAAGCAAATGTTTGTGTACTCTCGCCCCGGAACTTTCTCAACGTATTTAATGGGCTTCTTCTCACGATTGTTAATATCATTCATGGCTAATTGCAGTGATTTAGGGTCTTCTGCCTCATAAGCTTTAAATGGTGTTTTAAATGTCTGGAAATACTCGTGCAGCTCAATTTGTGCAGGTAAGGGCTGGTCTTCCACCGGAACAAAGTTCGGGTCAAAAATACTGAGTCCGCCAGGCTGGCGTAACACTATCCAATATAAGCTAATGTTTAGGCGTTGAAACCAGTCCCGGATTTTTTGCTGTGTATCAGCATCTATCCGTCCGGCACCGTCTGAGAGCAGGATAACCGCACGTGAACCTGAGTCAGTGACTTTATCAAACAGTCCTGCGCTACTGGTTAAACCACTGCCAATATTGGTTTGAAATAGTGCGTTACCTGCGGTTGCCTGCACTGCTGCAATCACGGCTTTTTTATTTTCACTCAGTGGCAACACATACATGGCAGAGTTACTAAAGGTAATCATGCCAAACATATCCTGCTGACGTGACTTCACAAATTCAGTAATCAGTCTAGCTGCCGCGACGGACTTAGTTTCGCCGACCGTGGTGTTGCCATTATGGTCTGTAGTGCCAGAAAATGGATCATCCATACTGGCACTGCGATCTAATACCAGCGCGATTTGTGCGCCAACACCAATACGCTCCACTTTTTGCTCGGTGGTATGCGGTGCGGCTAAGCCTAATATAATAAAAATGAGTGTTAAGACTGCTAATATTTTTAAAATTAGACCAATCAGATTCGAGAGTGGATCTGCAGGGAGCATATCTACCCAAGAATAGTGCTTGGCATGCGCACGCTGTAATAGCAAAGGTAAAAGTGCTAAAGGGAGCAGCCATAATACCCATGGATGAGAAAAAGCCATGGTTAAACTCCAGCCCTGTTGGTGGTTGGAATTAAGCCGCGTTCGCAGTCACGGCATTGCTTGGTGAATTTCAATAGCCACAGTGTCGGGTTGCTACCTACGCTGTGCACTGCGCTGGGCTCAAAATACACTTGGCGAGATAATCCAAAGAACTGTGATATTTCATTTTTGATATGTAGGAAGTTCGGGTTGCTTGCGAGGAACTCATCTACATTGCCGTTAAAAACACTGACTTTCGCGGTCTGGTTAAAGGCATGATGTACTGCAGCCACTGCTTGTTTTAGGCCTTCATCGTTGTGTGGTAGTTTTTTAATTGCACGGTAAGTTTTAGCAAAGTTCCCCCCCATGCGCGGCAGCCATGCGTGCTTACCAAAAATGTAGAGTAATGCAAGCAGGCTCAATACCAGCGCACCAGCTGCAAGTTTCAGTCTGGTTTTTTCTTGATCATTCTTTAACAGTAAAGGCTCAAGAAACGTGCTCATATTGTTTTCTACTTTAACTTGGCCAAAAATTGCGATCGGTGAAACCGCAATATCCAGGCTAGGCACACGATATTTGACCAACTGTTTGCTATTTTTGGTGTTCACTAATTGCAAATACTCAGGGCCAAGTGCGGCATTTTTGGCAACAACGCTGTTGGTAAACACTTGGTAAGCAAGTTTAAGTTGGTGCGTGGCGTAATCTTTATGCTCTACTTTGCTATGCTGAATCTCTTTTAGCTCAATCCCAATCACTTTACCTTTGTAGCGCTTCTCGTAGCCAACAATCGGTAGCGAGGTCTCTACCAGTTTGTACGGTGCTTTGATGGTTAGTGTGACTTCTCTTTCAATCACATCCCCAACGGTATATCCAACCCGCTTAAAGGGGTCTACGGTACTAATGCTAACTATGCCTTCATCCACATCAGGCAGGTTTTGACTATCAAGTGCCAGTGCCTGAAGCGAGGTAATGCTTAGAATGGCGGCGAGTAATAGGTCTCTAAAATATTTTGTCATGATGATTTTTTAAGTGATTTAAGCGGCTACAAATTGATGAAAGTATTCTGTCAGCGAGTCTGCGTCAAACTCACCTTCTACATAAAAAGGCGGCATGTCGAAGCGCATAAAAAGCTCGTATATTTCATTGCGTCTACTTTCAAAGGACTGCACGATTTTTTCGCGTAACTCTTTGCGCAAAAATAAGGTGCGTTTTTCGCCAGTTTCCGCATCATCTACATTGACTAAGCCAAATTCTGGCAAGTTTCTATATTCTGCAGAGTCCCATAACACCATCGGTACAATATGATGGCGCAACAGGTTAGATAATGCACTCTCCAGCAAGCTGTTCGGCATGTGGAAGTCTGAAATCAAAAACACCAGTGAACGTTCGCGTGGCAGATAGCGGTAAACTTCTGTAATGCCATTGCAGTTTACCTGTGCTGGGTGGAAGTCTTTTAATGACTCTGCCATTGTAATTGCATGGTGAGACTTGAAAGAGGTTGTGCTAATCCAATCCTCACGTACTTTTTCATCAAAGCCGATAAAGCCAAACGGGTCATGATGCTCACTTGCGGATTGTGCAATTGACTCTGCTATTTCTGCGGCTAATTTGATTTTTCTTTTTTTTGCACCAAAGTTCATACTGCCCGATAAGTCACAGATAACATAAACTGGGGTGGCACTTTTCTGGTTAAACAAGCGAACATACACTTGCTCCAGCGGGTCGCGTATGGTTTGGCGAATATCGATACGACGCGGGTCTGGGTAAGACAGCAGGGTGGTGTGCCCACGAAACTCCATCCCCATGCCACGTTGCGTGCTGGCATGGCGACCAGGATGGCGACCGCGCGATCTCCAGCTAATGTGATAGTCAAAAGATTTAATATTTTCAATCATAAAAATCCAACATAAAAATCCAATAGGTGGGTTACTTTTAACACCATTCTTTACGGAAATATGAGCTGAGTATCTGCGCTGGAAAATGCAACGGTTGCGTTACTCATAACCTAGTTGTGCAACTTGTACTATTTAGGCTGCTGTATCCCGTGCATCTCGTGCTGCATCATGCTCATCGACTTATTTCGTCTTTCCCTTACTGACTTGATAACCCAGTCTTAAGATCTAGCAGGTTTGTTGTAACGGCAGTGTCACCTGCTAGATTGGCCGTAGTTATGGCGCAGCGACTGCGTTCACAATACCTGAGAGCATTTCACGCGCAATCTCAGTGCGGCGCATTTCATACACTGGGCTAAATACCAAGCGATGTGCAATAGTGGAGTGAAACACTGCATGAATGTCATCCGGCAGAACTGCATTTCGGTTGTTTAGCCACGCATTTACACGCGCTGCTCGCAGCATCATACTCATGCCGCGCGGGCTGGCGCCTGAAAGCACCAGACGGTTCATGTCTACGCCAGAAACCTTTACACCGTAATCCAGCGGGGCTTTAGTTGCTTTCCATAGGTTCAGGGCATATCTTTTCAGCGTGTCGCTGGCTTCAATGCTGTTTTGAATCACACTTGAAAATGCATTGAGCTCATCAAATTGCAGTACATCAGGTTTTACGGTATCGACCAGTGCATCTACATTATGGAATTTAGTGTCAAACACCAAAGCTTCCATGATGGCATCATCGTTTGGCACCACAATTGGAATTTCCATCATAAAGCGATCACGTGCTGCGGACGGAATCTCAAAAGTTTCTTCTTTTTCCACTTGGTTACGGTCAGCAAACACAATCATGTGTGGAAAGTAATGTTCGGTATTGAAGGCGGACAGGCTACGCTCAGCCATCACGCGCAGTAATAATGAGTGAACCTGCGGACGCGCACGGTTGATTTCATTAAAGAAGAATACAGATAGATTCTCGCCAGACATCAGCAATGGGCCTGGGCTCACATGCGGTTTGCCATCTTCACCCAGGTAAGTATGGTAAACCAAGTCGTTAGGCATTAAGTCAATGGTGCCTTCAATCCGCTGGTAGCCACCGCCAATGCCGCGTGTAAAAGCACGTAGCAGTGTGGTTTTACCTACACCCACGTCACCTTCAAGCAATACGTGACCACGGGCAAAAATTGAAGTGGTAATTAGTCTAATTGGCGTTTGTTGGCCAACCACAACTTTATTGACTTCAGACTCTAAGGTAAGCGCATGGTTGCGCCAATCAGCTAGTTGAACATCACTCATTGAGAATTCCTGTATTTTTTGAAATGGTTGTAATAGAACTTAAACACATGGTAAACGTTTTTATCGAAGGGGTAAACAGATCTGTATACCCCTTTATTAAAATATATCCTAAATATGAAATGAAAACGTTAAAAAGTGAATAAAAGTAGCAATAAAAAGTGAATATCGCTTTCGTAAAAATGGTTTTCCAGCGAAAATAGCGAAAGTTAGATCAAGTGCCTTGATTATTCATCGCTTGATTGGGTTCAAATAGACGTTTAAAAACTCATTTACAAAGTCAAAATTATGCAAAGACAAAATAGTTTCACAAAAGAAGAATTACTCAAATGTGGTCGCGGTGAAATGTTTGGTGAGGGCAATGCGCAATTGCCTTTGCCGCCAATGTTGATGTTTGATCGTATCGTTTCTATTACTGAAGAGGGTGGTAAATATGGCAATGGTCAAATCATTGCTGAGCTGGATATCACGCCTAATTTATGGTTTTTTGATTGCCATTTTACTGGTGACCCAGTGATGCCAGGCTGTTTAGGTTTGGATGCGATGTGGCAACTTGTGGGCTTTTATCTAGGATGGATGGGTGGTCCTGGCCGTGGTCGTGCATTAGGTGCAGGTGAGGTTAAGTTCACAGGTCAAGTACTGCCAACTGCTAAAAAAGCAACTTATACCATTGATTTAAAACGCGTTATTATGCGTAAACTGGTCATGGGGATTGCTGATGCTACTATGCAGATTGATGGCCGCGAGATTTATGTTGCAACAGACTTACGCGTTGGTTTGTTTACGCGTACAGATAACTTTTAACCTTTTAGTTACAATCAGTTAAAATATATTCAATTAAAATTTATGAAATACGGAGTAATCGTGCAAGCGCAGCAATTCGATTGCGTAGCCGCCGCATACTCCTGCTTCCTTTGGTAACTTTTTATTTTTATAGGAGTACACGATAATGCGTCGTGTCGTCATTACTGGAATGGGGATTGTTTCCAGTCTAGGGAACAATAAAGCTGAAGTTTTGGATAGCCTGCGTCATGGCAGATCTGGCATCACTCATCAACCTGAATACGCTGAGCGTGGGTTACGTTCGCATGTAGCAGGCTCAATTAAAAATCTTGATATCGAGTCGTTGATTGACCGCAAGCTATTGCGCTTTATGGGCAAAGGCCATGCTTATGCATGGTTAGCACTGCAAGAAGCGATTGCTGATGCTAGCTTAGGCGAAGACCTTGTTTCTAATGTACGTACTGGCATTATTGTCGGTGGTGGTGGTCCATCAACTGACAGTATCGAACAAAGCAATGCCGTTTTAGCTGAAAAAGGCATCCGCCGCGTAGGCCCTTATATGGTGACTAAAGCCATGTGTAGCGGCATTGTGGCAACCTTAGCAACTGGTGCAAAAATTAAAGGCGTGAATTATGGTATTAGTTCCGCCTGTTCTACTAGTGCGCATTGTATTGGTGCTGGTGCTGAGCAAATTCAGTTAGGCAAACAAGACATCGTTTTTGCAGGCGGTGGTGAAGAAGAGCATTGGACTTTGTCTTATTTGTTTGATGCTATGGGTGCAATGTCTAGTAAATACAACGATACCCCAGAAAAAGCTTCAAGAACTTATGATGCAAACCGTGATGGTTTCGTGATTTCTGGTGGCGGTGGCATCTTAGTGCTAGAAGAGTATGAGCATGCTAAAGCACGCGGTGCAAAAATCTACGCAGAAGTCGTTGGTTATGGTGCAACTTCAGATGGTTACGATATGGTGGCGCCTTCAGGCGAGGGCGCAGTGCGCTGTATGCGTTTGGCGTTAGAAGGCGTAGAAGGCCCAGTTGACTATATCAATACCCACGGTACAAGCACCCCGGTTGGCGATACAAAAGAGCTGGAAGCGATTCGTGAAGTGTTCGGTGAAAGTGGTTTAAACCAAAGCCCTGCTATTGCTTCAACTAAATCATTGTCTGGCCATGCCTTAGGTGCTGCTGGTGTAAATGAGGCGATTTATACGTTGCTAATGATGGAAAATAACTTTATTGCAGCTTCAGCCAATATCGAAACCTTAGATCCGGCAGCTGAGGGTTTGAACATCGTTCGTACGCCGATTGAAAACGTAAAAATTGAAACAGCACTATCTAACAGTTTTGGTTTTGGTGGCACTAATGCGACACTGACGTTGTCTACGAAAAATCTGTAATGGATTTTTAGTTGTTATTTGGATGAGGAAGTATGGGTTTCAAAGCTAAATTCTTAGGTCTCATATTTCCTTTTCTCCTATTTGGTTGTGCAGGTTTCTCCAATCACACCGTTTATATCTCCGAGCAGCAAATCCAATCCAAGCTGAATGAAAAGCTAGTGATTCCTATCTCATTGCTTAAAGTGTTTGATCTTAGTTTAAGCAATGCCAATGTGAAGTTTGACCATGCGACAGGCAGGATGCATACAAAATTTGACACGCAATTATTGAATCAACTCAACGGCAAAAAGATGGCAGGCAAGCTTGCTATATCAGGCAATCTACAATTGGATTCCACCACAAATTCAGTGACTCTGAACGAGGTTGCGGTGGATGATTTTGTGATTGATGGTGTAGAGTCAAAGTATAGCGATGCCATGGGTGGTGTAGCAAAGATGCTTGGCAGTCAGCTTTTGAATGGCCTTAATCTTTACACGGTTAAGTCAGATTCGCTCAAAGTGGGTACTACGCAATATTATCCAAAAGAGATGAAAGTAACAGATCGCGGCCTAGAGATTACCTTAAGCCCGACTCCGTAAGTGGTGTGCTGATAGTGGATATTCACCTCAGCACAACTTTCAGTATATAGGGTAGTCAACACTTGATTGGGCGCAACCTCTGATTGCACCCAATCCAGTTTCTTGCTTACTCTGCAGTTGGGCTTCTGTATCTAGATAGCCAATGTGCATATGGAGGAGGCAGAACCCAAGCAGGTTGTTCCATACCTAGTTCTTTTGCCGCTTGATATGACCAGTTTGGGTTTTCCAAGTGAGCGCGTCCTATCATCACTAAATCCAGCTGCTCATTGCGCACTGCTTGATCAGCAATTTTAGGTGCACCAAACCCCCATGCGGATGAAACCGGCAATTGCGTTTCATTGCGGACACGCTCAGCAACTGGTGCCAGAAATGCAGGACCCCACGGGATGTTGGTTTCTGGAATGGTAAACCCTACACTGACACTCAGCATATCCAGCCCAATCTGCTTCCACTCGTTCACTAATCGGATAGATTCGTTCAGCGTCTCTTCATCTTTATTATCATATTCCAAAACACCAAATCTAGCGGTGAGTGGCAAATGCTCTGGCCAAACCTCTCTTACCGCTGAGATCATCTCATTGCTGAATCTGGCTCGGTTCTCATAACTGCCTCCATACTCATCTGTTCTCTGATTTGAGTGTGGCGAGAAAAAGCTTTGCCCCATATAGCCGTGTGCAAGATGCAATTCTAGCCATTCAAACCCTGCATCGCGCGCGCGTTCTGCTGCTAGAACAAAGTCATTTTGTACGCGTTTGATATCGGCGACTGTCATTTCAGACGGGACGCGTGCAAGATCGCCGCCGAATGCTAGAGCGGATGGGGCGATGGTTGGCCATGCATCTGGATTGTCAGCGGGGATATGGTCGTCACCTTCCCATGGAATATTGGCGCTGGCTTTACGCCCTGCGTGCGCAATCTGAATGCCTGGAATAGCGCCGGCCGCCTTGATTGCTGAGGCGATTTCGCGCAGTTGCTCAGCTTGCTCATCATTCCAAATGCCTAGGCAATGCGGGGTGATACGCCCCTCGGGTGCTACAGCGGTTGCTTCTACTATCACCAGAGCACTACCGCCACGCGCCAAGCTAGCATAGTGCACTTTGTGCCAATCGTTAGCTAATCCATTATCTGCCATGTATTGACACATAGGCGGTATGGCGATTCTGTTCTTTAACGTCACACCTTTTAGTTGGTAAGGTGAAAATAAATTATTCATGATTATCCTTAAGTTGAAATTCAATAATTAATACTATTGTTCGAATATAATAGAACTATAGAATATTGTAAAGAGATGTGTTAAATTAATCCCATGCGACAAATCAAACACCCTACGATAGAGCAGGTCGAATTAACGGACATTATGTATGCTCTGGCTGATCCCACACGCCTGGAAATTGTTATCCTGCTTGCGCAGGCAGGTAAAAAACTAACGTGCGGGGAAATTAATCTGAATCGCCCTAAATCCAGCATGTCGCATCACTTCAAAATTCTTCGTAGCGCAGGTCTGGTTGAGACCTTGATTGAGGGGACTGAGCACATGAACTCCTTACGGCTTGAAGAAGTGGAAAGCAAGTTCCCAGGGGTATTGAGCGCAGTTTTGAAAGCGGCCACAAAAGACTAATTGTTTCGCTAAGATACCTTGTTTGCATAGCTTACTAGCTCGCAGCTCATCAAGTTACCGTTCATATTAAGAGACGCAGTTAGCTGCCCAGCTATCGAATAGTACGGTGCATAAGCGTTGTAACAAGAAAGTGGTACCCCCAGTTACTTTACCTCCAATATTTCATTTTCGTGGGCATTTTCTGCTTATGAGGCTGATTGTATTTTTGGCTTATTCCTGATTCAAGTGTCATGTCTAAGGTCGCCGCTTAACTCAAGCGTTGGTCACCTGTCCTACTTAAATATTATGGCGACCTAGTTAAAGGTAAACCAATTTAAATTTAGTATTGCTTTGTAATAATAATGATTCTCATTTACAATATGAGAATAAATCTTATTATCAAAGGTCTGCTAAATTGAATAAAAAAAATATTTTGCATTTATCCGTTATCTCTACCTTATTGTCTTATTACCCTTTACAGTCAATTGCCGCTGAGTTGGAAATGAAAAATGAATACACAGAGACTTTATCTGAGATCAAGGTAAATGCTAAGGTGGATCCTAATTCACTGCCACCAGCTTATGCTGGCGGTCAGATTGCTAATGGTGGCCGCCTTGGATTGTTGGGAAATACTACATTATTAAATGCGCCGTTCAGCATATCTAGCTACACAAGCGAAATGATAGAAAACCAGCAAGCGATGACTGCAGCAGAGGTGCTTTCCAAAGATGCAGGAGTTAGATCTTCTGGACAAACGGGAGGGTTATTCGATTCCTTTTTTATTCGCGGCTTTCCGATTGGAGAAGGTAATGCAGGTGAAATTGCTTTTGATGGTGTATATGGTGTCGCTCCTAATTATCGAATTTTTACTGACTATGCAGAACGTATTGAGGTGATAAAGGGGCCTGCAGCATTGCTATATGGCATGTCACCGAATAGTGCTGTGGGTGGTGTGATTAACATAGTTCCTAAACGTGCAGCGAATAAAGATTTAACTCGGTTAACTACGTCTTATGCTACAAAATCTCAACTGGGAGGTCATGTAGATATAAGTCGACGTTTAGGTGAAGACCGTCAATTTGGAGTGCGTTTTAATGGGAGTATTTATGAGGGCGATACTCCGCTCGATAATCAATCTAGGGAGGCTTTCGTTGGTGCTTTAGCGTTAGATTACTCTGGAGATCGTTTCAGAGCATCTCTAGATTTGTTAAATCAAAAAGAAGATATCAATGCACCGTCTCGCCCATTTCTAGTGGCAAATGGCGTGGGTTTACCTTCCGCACCCGATGGGCAGCGCAATGTTACACAAAAATGGGAGTATGCCAATGTGCATGACCGATCAGCATTATTAAAGACTGAGTTTGATTTAACCAGCACTACTACCGTGTTTGCAAGTGCTGGCGGAGCGCATACTGATGTTGAGAGAACTTTTGGTACACCAACCATTCTTAATAGAAAAGGCGATACAAGCTCTACACCAGGAAACTTCATATTTAATATACACAGAGCATCTTACGACGCTGGTATCAGAACACAATTCGATTCTGCTGCAATTACCCATGCAGTTACATTACAAACAAGTCTATATGAAGACCGCATAGATCGTGGCTCAAGAAATGGTGCCGCAGTTTTATCGAATCTATATTCGCCAATTAATCAGCCCGATCAAAATATTGCATCACCATCAACGCCTAAATTATCCGAATCTAAACTTCAAGGAGTAGCGCTTGCTGATGCAATGTCGCTGTTAAATGAACGTTTGTTGATCACTTTGGGGGTTAGAAAGCAACAAGTGGAGTCTAAGAATTTCAGTACAAATGGTGCTGTTACCAGCGCATATAAAGACGATGCATTAACACCTTTGGCTGGAATAGTCATTAAGCCTTGGCAACACGTGGCTTTTTATGGAAATTATATCGAAGGGCTTAGTCGCGGTGATATCGCGCCATTAACTGCTACAAACGCTGGTCAGAGTTTCGCACCATATAAAACTAAGCAGCGTGAAGTAGGTGTCAAGATTGATCATGGACGATTTATCAGCACTTTAAGTCTGTTCCAAATCGAGAAACCTAGTGGTCAGTTAACTAACGGTGTGTTTGCTGTTGATGCGGAGCAACGTAACCGAGGTTTGGAGTTCAATATTATCGGTGAGGTTACTCCTGGAGTGAGGCTGTTGAGCGGTGCAACCTTTTTTGATGCTGAACTTACAAAAACCAACAATGTAGCAACACGGGGGAAAACACCTATTGGTGTTCCCTCGTCTCAGGCCAATCTAGGTTTGGAATGGGATACATCTTGGGTGCCAGGATTAACAGTAAATGGGGCGATTACTTTTACTGACAAACAGTATGTTAATCAGGCCAATACTCAGGAGCTAGCATCTTGGACTCGATTTGATTTGGGCGCGCGCTATACAACGGCTATCACAGGGCATGCGACGACTTTACGTGCAAATGTATTAAATGTGTTCGACCGAGATTACTGGTCAGGGGTTGCTTCTTATAGCGGAGTTTCAATAGGGGCTCCCCGCACCCTTATGTTATCTGCAACTGTAGATTTCTAATGTACAAATTAAGACCTATTACCTCGACAGATCTGAGTAACTGATGCAAGCTGATATTAAATTAAAAACTATAAATACAACCACTCACTCAACAAGTTCGCACCGTCCTCTACGTGGGCGCAGTAAGCGTGCTAATTTCTTGATATGGTTGAGGAAAACTCACATCTATCTAGGTTTGTGGGGGGCGCTACTAGGGGTGCTATTTGGCGTCACTGGCATTATCATGAATCATCGCGTAGTGATGAAGTTGCCAGTACAAAAATCTGTACAAAAAGTAATTGAAATGCAATTACCTAATGAAAATTTTGAAACTCCAGAGTTATTGGCAGCATGGATTGCGCAAAAGATGAACTTTAAAGTTTCTCAAGCAGCGTTCATTAAAGTCGAACCTAGCAAAGAGGTGATTTGGAATGATGTTAAAGTCAAACAACCAGAACGTTGGGCTATTAGCCTACACCGGCCAGATAGAGCAATTAATGCAGAATATTTTGCAGGGAGTAAAGTAATTAATTTAGAGAATGCTGACTCCACTATAGTAGGCACGCTTACACGGCTTCATATGGCTGTCGGTGTAAATATAATCTGGGTATTGATTGCAGACTCGATAGCGGCTAGTTTTATCCTGCTCTCCATCACAGGGTTGCTGTTATGGTCTCAAATGCATACTGTAAAGTTAATAACTGTATTATTCAGTGTTACGTCATTGATTACTGCAATATGTGTGTCTTTCTCTATTTAGCTTTTGTGTTGCTGGTAGAGCTGGTTTTTCACTCTAGAGGCTCGTATGCATCATTAATGAGAGGTAAACTTTGCTATCGGCAATATCCACAATGAATCACAGTATACGGATCTGGATATTGTTTAAAGTATAAGTGCAGCGGCAACAAGCCTGCCTTCACTCATTAAGATGTTATAGGTGCGACAGGCCGCTGCTGTAGTCATGCATTCAAGTGCAATTCCATGCTCGGTAAGTATTTGATGGTTCTTTGGGTGCAAAAACAGATGCGTTTTGCCCGTGCCGAGCAGCACCACTTCTGGCTTTAATTTGATTATTTCTTGGAAGTGATTGTTTTCTAACGAGCTCACATTTTCCGCATGCCAATCAAGCACAATCGTCTGTGGCATCACAATTAAGTTTTGCCCATAACGTTGTTTGTTGATCTCTATATAGCTATCGCTATACGCTGTAATCAGGTTGTTATTTTCAGCGGTGGTTAAATGTAACTTCATTGTTGATTTTTGCCTTTATTCTCTGAGGCTTAATTGAATCAAAGCCTCATTCTAATGTAAACTAATGCCTTTCACTAATAAGCTTTTTTAAGCACCAATTCACGCATTATGCAGCCTTTACATAAATCTAATAAACTTAACAATGTCTGTTATGACATTCGCGGCCCTGTACTTCAGCGTGCGCGCGAAATGGAAGAAGACGGCCATCATATCATCAAGCTTAATATTGGCAATCCGGCCTCCTTTGGGTTTGAAGTACCTGAGGAGATTCAGCAGGATGTGATCCGTAACATGGCCAAAGCAGGCGGTTATACCGATAGTAAAGGTCTGTTTGAGCCGCGCAAGTCTATTATGCATTACACACAAAGTAAGCATATCAAAGGCGTAACCGTTGACGATATTTTTATTGGTAATGGCGTGTCTGAGTTGATCGTGATGTCGATGCAGGGCTTGTTGAATAATGGCGACCAGATTTTAGTACCAATGCCAGACTATCCTTTATGGACCGCTGCGGTTACATTGGCAGGTGGTACAGCCCGTCACTATCTGTGTGATGAAGAAACCGGCTGGATGCCGAACCTTAAAGACATCGAGTCAAAAATCACTGCGAATACACGCGGCATTGTAGTAATTAACCCTAACAACCCTACAGGGGCACTCTACCCACGTGAGATTTTAGAAGGTATTGTAGAAATTGCGCGCCATCATGGTTTAGTTATTTTTGCAGATGAAATTTACGATAAAGTCTTATACGATGGTAATGAGCATACTTCGATTGCATCGCTAGCGGATGATGTATTGTTTGTCACGTTCAATGGCTTATCCAAGAATTACCGTACTTGCGGCTACCGTGCAGGTTGGATGATTTTAAGCGGCGAGAAGAAGCATGCTAAGGATTACATTGAAGGCCTGAACATGCTGGCTTCTATGCGCTTGTGTGCCAATGTTCCGGGTCAGTTAGCAATTCAAACCGCATTGGGCGGGTATCAAAGCATTGAAGATTTAGTCGCACCAGAAGGCCGTTTGTGTAAGCAGCGTGATATTGCGTATGAAATGCTTACCGCAATTCCTGGTGTAACCTGTACTAAGCCACAGGCGGCGATGTATCTATTTCCTAGGTTAGACCCCAAAGTCTATCCAATTGAAGATGACCAGAAATTCATTCTCGATTTATTGTTAGAAGAAAAAGTGCTTTTAGTCCAAGGCACTGGATTTAATTGGAAAACACCAGATCATTTCCGCGTAGTGTTCTTACCGAATGTGGATGATTTGACTGAGGCGATTAAACGTATTGCTAGGTTCTTAGAAAATTACAGAAAAAAGCATGAATCAAAATTAGATGGAGCAAAAGCTTGAAACAGTTAAATGTTGGGATATTGGGCTTAGGCACAGTAGGCGGTGGTACATATACAGTATTAAAACGCAATGCATCTGAAATTACGCGCCGTACTGGTGTGGCAATTAATGTGGTACAGGTGGCAGATAGAAATTTAGCCAATGCAAAAGCGTTGGCGACAGATGCAGATGTGACTGATGATGCATTTGCCGTGGTCAATAACCCAGCGGTGGATGTTGTTGTTGAACTGATTGGCGGCTATACCTTAAGCCGTGAGTTGGTGTTAAAAGCGATTGCTAATAAAAAACATGTTGTGACAGCCAATAAGGCACTGATTGCTTTGCACGGCAACGAGATTTTTGCAGCGGCAAAAGCAAATAATGTGATCGTGGCTTTTGAAGCGGCGGTTGCTGGTGGTATCCCAATTATTAAGGCTTTGCGCGAAGGTCTAGGCGCTAATCGTGTTGAGTGGGTGGCTGGTATTATCAATGGTACGACTAACTTTATCCTGACAGAGATGCGTGAAAAAGGTCTGAACTTTGCCGATGTGCTAGGCGAGGCACAGCGCTTAGGCTATGCCGAAGCTGATCCGACTTTTGACGTGGAAGGTATCGATGCCGCGCACAAGCTGACCATTATGTCTGCCATTGCTTTTGGCATGCCGATGAAGTTTGAGCAAGCTTACACTGAAGGCATTACGAAATTAGAGCAGGTGGATATCAAGTACGCAGAAGAACTAGGTTACCGTGTGAAGTTGCTTGGGATTACTAAGCGTACTGACAATGGCGTTGAGTTACGTGTACACCCGACTTTAATTCCAGAGAAACGCTTGGTGGCAAATGTGAATGGCGCCATGAACGCAGTGGTAGTGAAGGGTGATGCAGTTGGCCCAACGCTTTATTACGGTGCCGGCGCGGGCGCAGAGCCTACCGCTAGTGCAGTGGTCGCTGATTTGATGGATGTTGCACGCCTGATTGATGCAACGAGCGCACAGCGTGTACCTTACTTAGCGTTCCAGCCGGAGCAAGTGCAAGATTTAGCGATTTTACCAATTGATGAAGTGCAAAGTGCTTACTATCTACGCTTGCGCGCGAGTGACAAACCGGGTGTACTTGCAGATGTGACTAAAATCTTAGGTGACCGCAGTATCTCTATTGATGCCATGCTGCAAAAAGAGCCAGATGAAAACGAAACAGAAGCAGATATCGTGATTTTGACGCATATCACTGTTGAGAAAAATATGAATGCAGCAATTGCCGCGATCGAAGCGCTTGAGGCGATTACGACTAAAGTCGTGCGTATTCGTATGGAAGAACTTGCAAAATAATGATTAATCGCCATCTTACTATGCACTGTGGGATGACGGACGTATGAGAGATTAAATGAAATACATATCAACACGCGGGCAATCGCCTGCTTTAAGTTTTAGCCAAATTTTATTGGGCGGTTTAGCGCCAGATGGTGGTTTATATCTGCCAGAAACCTATCCGCAATTCACTGACGCTGATTTAACCGCAATGCGTGGTTTGTCTTATGCTGACTTGGCGTTTGCAATCTTGTCGCGCTTTGTTGATGACATTCCTGCGGCTGATTTAAAAGCGATTATTGATAAAACTTACCGTGCTGATGTGTACGCATTTACCCGTGCTGGCCAGAACGCTGCGGATATTACGCCAACGCTGAAGCTTGAAGATAACCTATATTTGCTTAGCCTTTCTAATGGCCCTACATTAGCGTTTAAAGACATGGCAATGCAGTTGTTGGGTAACTTGTTTGAGTATGTGTTAACCAAGGAAGGCAAAACCACCAATATCTTAGGTGCAACTTCTGGTGATACCGGCTCAGCAGCTGAATACGCGATGCGCGGTAAAAAAGGCATACGTGTATTTATGCTGTCACCGCATAAGAAAATGAGCCGCTTCCAAACTGCACAGATGTTCAGCTTGCAAGATGACAATATCTACAATATCGCAGTGAACGGTGTGTTTGATGACTGCCAAGATATGGTGAAAGCGGTATCGAATGACGCAGAGTTTAAAGCACAATACAAAATCGGCGCAGTGAACTCCATCAACTGGGGCCGTATCGTGGCGCAAGTGGTTTACTACTTCAAAGGCTACTTTGCGGTTACGCAAAATAACAGTCAAAAAGTTAGCTTCTCTGTGCCGTCAGGCAATTTTGGTAACGTATGTGCCGGTCACATTGCACGTATGATGGGTTTGCCAATTGATAAGCTGGTAGTCGCTACTAATGAGAACGATGTATTAGACGAGTTCTTCAAAACTGGCGTGTATAGCCCACGTGGTTCAGCGAATACTTACCACACCTCAAGTCCTTCTATGGATATCAGCAAAGCCTCTAATTTTGAGCGCTTTGTGTTTGATTTAGTCGGGCGCGATAGCGATAAAACGCGTGCGCTTTGGACGCAAGTCGACAGCGGTAACAGCTTTGATTTGAATGCCGACGGATATTTTGCAAAAATTGCAGACTATGGCTTTGTGTCAGGCAGTAGTAACCATGCGCATCGTATGCAAACCATCCGTGAAACTAAAGCCAAATATGAGGTGGTAATTGATACGCACACTGCAGATGGCCTTAAAGTTGCACTAGCGCATTTAGATGCACAGACACCGATGGTGGTGTTAGAGACTGCATTGCCAGCCAAATTTGAAGACGCTATCGTGGAAGCACTAGGACAAGCATCAGAGCGCCCAGCCGCTTTGAATGGCATTGAATCTTTACCGCAAAAATTTACTGTGATGGATGCTAGTGCAGCAGATATCAAAACCTTTATCGCTAACAACACTTAAATAAACAGCCACATTCATCATGTATGAATGTGGCTGTTTATAAATGAGCTAATGCCTGCTATCGCCGTGCAGCTTTAGGCAATAAAAGTAATAAGTTTTTAATTGGGACAAACATGACGACAGCTTGGGTGGTAAGTTAAGAATGAAACAATATATCGACTTAGTGCAGCATGTGCTCAACCATGGTAATAAAAAAGAAGACCGCACCGGTACAGGTACCGTTTCTGTATTTGGCTACCAAATGCGTTTTAATTTGGCAGAAGGCTTTCCCTTACTGACCACCAAAAAAGTACATTTAAAATCCATTATTCATGAACTGCTGTGGTTCCTGCAAGGCAGTACCAATATTGCGTATTTAAAAGAAAATGGCGTACGCATCTGGGATGAGTGGGCAGATGAAAATGGCAACCTAGGCCCAGTGTATGGCTACCAATGGCGTAATTGGCCTAAACCAGATGGCACGCACATTGACCAGATTACGCAGGTGGTGAATGCAATTAGGAACAATCCAGACTCACGCCGCTTAATCGTTTCAGCATGGAACGTAGCGGATGTGGATCAGATGAAACTGCCGCCGTGCCATGCCTTCTTCCAGTTCTATGTGGCTCCGGCTGCGCCAGATGATGCTGACCAACGCTCTAAGCTCAGTTGCCAACTTTATCAACGCAGTGCAGACATATTCCTTTTTATCTACCGTAGTAATTTTGTACAATACATTAATAAATTTCTGACAGACGTTTCAGGATTACTGAATCGTTTCACAACCAATCCTATCCCCCATCTCTCTTAGCTTAGCCCTTCAGAGTTTTTAGTAGTTCTCTCTAAAGATAAGTTAAGTTAATATTCTTCTTCAGTTCTATCCCTTAAACTTAAGGGATGAGTGCGTTGCAATTGTGTAATTCATCAACAACTTTCCTTACAGAGGTGCTAGATGATTCTCCACTATTCATTTGAGGATACAAATTGTCCTTATCTGTTCTTAGACAATTCTGAGCAGATTGCAGAGCTTCCTACTGACTTCATCAACTTCTTAGCCTTATCTCCCAAAAATAGAGCTCAGGGCACTATCAAACTCTACGCCGGTAGACTTAAAGATTTCTGCGTTTTTTTAGAGTTGCACCCTGTTTACGGTCAAGTGAAAATAGATCAAGCTATTCGTTCATTGAAAATGATAGTGATCGATGAGTTTTATCGATATCTAATCACTAGTGGGCTTGGTGCATCTACGGTACGAGGATGTGAAGTTGTAGTTAAATTATTGGCGGAATGGTTGACTACAGAGTTTGCGGGTCGAGTTCATGAAAAGTCTTTATACCATAACGTGTCTTATCGGACTCCAACACCGTACAATCGGATGCCAAGATATTTGGTGCCAGATGAAATAATACAACTGTCCTGCGGATTGCATTGGGAGATTCAGCGTTTAATAATTCATTTCATTTACGATACAGGAGTTAGAGTTGAGGAAGTAACTAGAATACTCAAGAGTGACATTCCAAGTACCGACAATTGTTTGGAAGGACAGGAGTATTTTGCAATCTTGATACGGGGTGTCAAGGGCCGAGGTGGAGTTGAAAAAGATCGATATACAATCATTTCAAGACCAGTCATTGCTCGACTTAATAGATATTTCAAAACTCGAACCTACATGTATGCAGACAAATGGGCAGAAGACGCAAAGCCCGCACTCCTCAATGTCTATGGTGAAAAACTAACAAAAATAGCAATTCAGAAATTTATTTCCGATGCGGCTAAAAGATGTGGAATTAAAAAGAAAGTATCGGCACATAGATTGCGACACGGTACTGCTTATTCTGTTTTAAAAAACAGATCAGACGGCAATTTTTTAGACAGCTTGTTACTTGTACAAAAAATGCTTGGCCATGCAGATATTAAAACTACCGAAATTTACACACATATCCCAGCCCCCGTTTTGCAGCAGCAAATACAAGTATATGGCAAGGCCGGGGTATTAATGACTAGGGTTGAAGAGTCAGAGCGCATTTTTGAGAGTACCTACTTGAAGGAGCGGGAATTGCCACCTCTAAAAAAGATTGGCCTGAAAAATGAGTGATATCTTCAATATACATTTGTTTGATATCAATAGTTATGGTTTGCCCCCTGAGCCAACACAAGAAGAACCATTCGCCCAGATTCTATGGCTATTTAATTGTCGCCGAGACAGGGCCTCATCTAAAGACAGAAAATCAGCATACATCGCAGCTAGAAATCGAATAGTTATTTATTTACAGAGTATTCACGGTAATAAACCGTTTCTGCTAAAAGAGCATATTGATGAGTTTTTTTTGGTTAGATTGAAACAAACGTTAGCAATACATGGCAACGTAGCAAAAGATTTACCCAAACTAAAATCCCATACATTAGTAGGATTTTTAAGTTCAGTTCGTCAGGTGATGTTAGATGCTATTTCGTATCAATTGCTTTCTTGTGAATTTATGCAAAATTCTAGTTTGGGTGCATCTCAACGGGAAACGGAGGTACATACAGACTATTCAGATAATGAACTCGACCAGATATTAAACGCATTGAGTAATGAAATGCGATTAGTTCACAAAATTATCTCTGGATATCAACCCCTTAAACCGGGTGTCGGCAGAGATCCAAGAATTAGATCTGCAGCAGATCCTAATGCGCAATATTTTGATCCAGGATATGGGTGGAAGGTAATTGAGAATCTCCAATGGTATTTCGAGAATGTAATGGAATCAAAGCCAAGCTTTGGAAGCTGTTGTAATTTAGATAAATCGCATAATAAATTTTATCACCATGCAAGTTGTACTCACGGCGGTATCAAGAACGTTTATAAGAGTTGGGGCGTAGTATCAATTGTTAGTAGCGAGTTAATTATGCCAATTGTAATCAATTTAGTTTATTTAACAGGGTTAAATCCAACTTCATTGCTTGCTTTGAGCACAGATGCTTACCAGGATGAGCATGAACTAACAGGCATGCCCTATCTAGTCTTCGAAAAGAAAAGATCTGGAGGAGATCTGGAACTTCATTTGTCGTTACTAGACAGCAATAGTGAAATCCCCTTGAAGCGGAAACAAGCAATCAATGTGAAACGTGCATTTGATTTGCTTATAACACTTACAAAAAATATGCGAGATGGTCTTGATGAGGGTGATCCACTTAAACGCAAGCTACTTATTTATGAATCAGGGAGTCGTGTAAGCTGGAGTAAGCCAATTCAACTTACTCCGGCAACCACTTCACTGTGGTGCAGAGCAATTGCAGAAAAATATGACATGCGAAATGATGCAGGAGGAAGGCTTGATTTTAATCTTGTGCGCTTTCGGTCAACTAAACTTACCAGTATGGCACTTGAAGGTCGGGATCTTTTCGAAATTCAGCAAGTTGCCCGCCATAAAAATATTTCGACAACGCTTTCATATGTAAATCGAAACAAAGTTGATATTCACATAAGGGGTGAAGTTCTAGAGGCACTACAAAAAATTAGAGAAAACAGAATCACATTTACATCGGATTGTAATTCTACCAAAGAGGATTTAAATAGTGAGAAGCCAGTTAAATTCTATAAAGGGTTGATTTCCGACTGCAAAAATACATTCGACCCACCTGAATGGGTTAAAAAATCGCAAGATTATGTCGAAGGAGCACCCTGCGTCAGATTTAATATGTGTCTGTTTTGTAAAAATGTTATTGTTCTCAGGCAGCATTTACCTGTATTGGCAGCATATCGTGCTCAGCTATTGAGTATTCAACAAAATAATATTCAAAATCTCCCTAATGCGGAGCACTACGATAAAACATTAGAACTACTGAATCAATTGTTTGATTCTGACAAAAGCGAGTTCAGTGCTAGTGATATTGAGTGGGCAATTGAGCTTTCCGAAACCATCGATGTAATTGTTGATCCTCTTATTTATCATGGAGTGGAACATGATTGAAATTTCTCCAATCATTGACGTTCAGGCTGTTATGAGTGGTAAGTTTGTGTTCGATGAAAACTTCCAGATTACCAAAAAATCAACGTTTGGTAGTAGATTTTGGGATTTCTATGATGAAGCTCTGATTCGACAAACCTCTACGCCTAAAACACGACTTCAAATTGACTGGGATAATTATATTGGGGGGAATTCCGAGCAAGAGCTTTATATCTTACCGGATCAAATGATCTACGAATTGAAGGTGTTTACAGCGATTTATTATTTAGTCCCGGGGGTGTTCAGTACCACATCTAAGGGGGTGAAGCCTCAGACTGTAGTAGTTGCATTTAGAGCATTAGCCCGCCTTTTCTCTGCTATCTATAGGGAAAGTATCTTACTTAAACTCTCTAGTACGTCCTCATTGACGCATATTCAATCTATAACTGATATTACTTTAATTGATATTAAAAGGGCCTTGACTGACTCTGTATTCAGAGATGGGTCTTCGTTAAAAAGAGGCCTGATGTACTTAGCTACAGGAGTAATTTCTAGATGTTTTGGAAAATCAGTTAAATGGAAATGGGCTGAAGTAATGGCGCTGGATTTCAAGTATGCCAAGAAACGACCTGAATACAATCCGGTCATGCCGAATGAATTATTCAGATTTCTTTCTAATCGTGCATGTTCCGATGTTCGAGGTTTTTTAAAATGGCGAGGTATCGAATCCGAGGATAGTTTAGAAATAGATATCCAAAATTACAAAGTATTTGAGATACCGAATGGCGCAGAAATGTTCGAGGATTATGTGAGGATTCGTACTCTAGATCGAAACATCGCACATGAGTTGAAAGTTAAACCGCACTACGGCACGCTCGAGCTAAGAAGACAATTCAAAGAAAAATATGGGTTATATTTGAGTGATGTGCTCGATTACTTATATAACGTTCAGACAGCGGCTTATACCGTTATTGGTCTGTATACAGGAGCCAGGTATAGCGATTTAACGACTTTTCAATTAGGCTGTATTACGAAACATCATGGTGTATATGTGCTTAAGGGTACACACGTAAAGGGCGAGGATGACAGCAAGATAGAAGGCAAAGACTTGTGGCCTGCCATACCTATTATGCGCGATGCATTAAAGTGTCTGGAGGAGATATCTAAGGTAACATTCAATCATTTCTTAATTTCAGGGAGGGAAACTGTCCCTATTGGTGTTAACCCTAAACCAATGACTCTTACTGGATTAGCTGGAGCAATAAACAATTATTTGAGGAATATCGATACATCAAAAAGATGGAGTGAATGGGTAATTAATTTACATCAGCTCAGGCATACATTAGCAAACCAATTAGCAAGGGCCGATGTTGGTTTAATGTTTATTGCACATCAAATGAAGCACCTTTACACAGCCTTAAATGCATTGCCTCCATCAGTAACCTTAATGTATGGGAACATTGCAGATATTTCGACTCAACGAGCCATGAGAACATCTAATGCATATTTGGAGGCTGCGCAATCCTTGTATGACCCAAATATGCCGGTGTCTGGAGGTGGCGCACAAGAGTTTAGAGAGCGCCGTAAGATATATTTTGAAGGTATGGCCGCACAAGGATGGAGCACTGAAGAGGTCATAAAGCATCTGGCGAAACAGGGTTTGCCATTTGCCAGTGTAGGTACAGGTTATTGTGGTGGTCGGAGAGATAGGCTGTTGAAGGATGGTACACGAGAGTTAAGTCCTTGTATTGGATCTCTGCAATGTAATCCAGGAAGATGTCATCAGGCGGTGATTACCAAAACTCACTTGCCGCAATGGAAAAAAATCCTAGAGCATAATTTAACAATGGTTGCTGATGAAGCAATGGCGTATGCTAAAGATGTTCATTTGGCTGCAGCGGAAGAAGCCACACAGGTGATTAAAGGTTTAGGTGAAGAGATTGAGTAAACCTAAGAAAATGTCTAATTTACCTCAAGCACTTGAGGAAAAAAATCAACAAGATTTTCATGAAGTTACAAACAGGATTCGGGATGCAATAGAAAAGATAAGATTAAACCCTAAATGCAAACCTACACAGTCAGTTTTAGCTAAGCTGGCTTTAGTAAATCGAGGAACAATTAATAACAGAAAGTGGCCCTTAGATGAGCTTAAGAAAATAAAGGTTAATAGGAAGGAGGCTAATCTTGATGATGTTAGTGTCAAGCATATCAAGCCCAATGGGCAAAAGGATTTGAGTTTTGAAGAGCGTCTCTATTTAAATAGAGAAGAGTTAAGAGTTTGGAAGGTGAAGGCAGATAAGGAGGGGCAAAAAGTAGCCCAACTTGAAGCTATAATCAAAACGCAGCAAGCGCAAATTGAGCTTCTAAAGTCTGAAGCTAGAAGATTGGCTGACATCATAATGGAAAACAAAGTTATAGCTATCAAGTTTCCATATCAAAAATAAGAGAGCAGATAAATCTAAGTGTATGTTTGAACTGTCATTGGTTTACTAGGCACCTTTAAGCCGTATTTACCCCGTACAACTTATTTTTGCAGGAGTAGTTTAAGAAACTTTTGCTAAAGCAAGGGAACTTCACACCTCTCTCTGCATTTCTTCTAGACCTCCATAGCTATGAAATTGAATTCTTTTCATATTCGGCTTGCTATCTTTTAAATATTCACAGATTTACGTAGCCAGAAGCCTAGATCTATTCCGGGCATAGTTGTGGATTTGTATAGGTCGTGTTTTTACGTTAGTAATAATTGAAATCCGTAATCTGATTGAATAGTAAATTTCGAATACATTTTTCACACATGCATTTGAGCCAACTCTTCAGACACCACTTTAAATAGTTCTGTGGTGTCTAGGTCGTTTCTTCCGATCATATATGCCAGAGTAATTAGCGATAGAGGATGTAATCCTATTACGCTGGCCAAATCTTCAATTTTATCCAACGTTGGGTTTTTCAGCCCCCGTTCAAGTGAGCTTACATAAGTGCGGCTAGAAATATTAGAAAAGTCTTCTTGTGTTAGTTTATTGGCTGTTCTAGCTTGTTTTAATGCTATCGCAAATGCATCTTTAATATCCATATAAAGGCCCAGTTATTTAGACCTCCATCTAGCCAAATCGAACACTAAAGGACTACAATCTATAGTGTTCATTTTATTGTTTCTGGATATTTATGTTCCAAACTATTGATAGCGCTAAATTACCTTTACAGTGGAAAGGTACTGGCGAAAGTTTATGGAGTTATGCTGAATTAATGGTTAATGCCCTTTGGTTTTATGCTGACTGTAAATTCATGGATGGACTTGATACGATATCGTCTACTTTCTTATTATCCAGATCATCCCAAATTAGTGATTTATTAAATCAACCAAAAATAACTATTAGGTCAATATATTTAGTATCCCCTCCATACATTAATAGAACTGCGTCGTGGAGTATGAATCCTTTAGTGAAGCTAAGCGTTGGGCGACTTAAAAATGAAGAGAGTGAAAGTAATATTGAAATCTATGAGTTAGCCGACGGCAGCAAATATTATTCAAGCTATGGAGTACAAAGCGATGAGGGAATCACTAATATAAAAGTTTTATATAGTTAATAAATTTAAAGTTCAGAAATACTCAAATACTGAATCGCCACTAGTTTACTAGACGCCTTTGAGACGTAATAATGGCAACTAATTAAACACGATTAACTGAAAAAATGAATAACCCACTTTTTTTAGTATTCATGGGATTTGGACTGGTTATCCTGTTCATAGCCAGTGCGTACTTGATATACCTGAAATGCTCAAAGAAGAAATCATGAAACAAAGCGGCTGATGATTCTAAGTAGGAAAATAGGCGAGGAACCAGTGGTACGCAGCTGCCGTTAGGCGACCTCGCTGAGCTGCGCTTCTCACGAAAGCTAAGTACCTTCTTTCGCTGTCCTGCTAATTCTAAGCCTCAAGGAGTTAGGGGAGCCGACACTTGAGTCATTGTACCAAATTAAACATGAATTTTTGGTATTATAAGAAAGCTCCGATAACATATTCTGTAGCGCAAGTGTCTAGAAGATCTGATTTGAGGATGAAATAAGAGAGCTTTTTCCATGTAAAAGTCTGTAGTGAGTATTCCAGTCAAAAGAGCCCCTTATAATTATCTGAACTATGCAAATTAAAGTGATTTATAAAGTACTTTTAACGTCGCCGAAGCGGGACAAAGTTGCCGCTAAGTTTAAGTTTCTCCGTTGAATTCAAGACCCAAAGCGGACATTAAACTTAATATCCGCTTGGACTAGTTTTAGCATTAAAGTTTATCAAAAGGACTGGTGACTAATTTTGTTGCCTCAATTACATGGGTGTAAATCATCGTGGTTTGTAAGCTACGATGCCCCAATAGCAATTGAATCGTCCTAATATCGGTACCAGAACTTAAAAGATGCGTAGCAAACGAATGACGCAGTGTATGCACTGAAGCGTGCTTATGGATGTTAGCCTGCTTTAAAGCCACCTTAAATGCTTTTTGAATCGTACTATCTGACATATGCCAGCGTACCTTCATCTTCCCATCGCTCCATAAACGTAAAACACTAGATGGGAACACATATTGCCAAGCCAGCGAACGTGAAGCTGTAGGATACTTTTTATACAAAGCACCTGGCATTGCAGCAAACCCAGCCCCACGATTCAAATCAGACTGATGCAACTGAGCTACTTTAAGTAAATGTTTTTTTAGCGGAGCAATTAATTGTCTGGGCAGTAGAGTAGTGCGATCCTTACCTCCTTTACCATCTCTTACACTCAGTGATCCTGTCACAAAATCCAAATCCTTTACTCTCAGCCCCATGCATTCATTTACTCTTAGACCTGCACCATAAATCAATTGTGCAATCAACTGACAAGTCCCACTCATCACTTCTAAGCATGCTTTAACTTCGGACACATTCAGCACCACAGGTACACGATGACGCTGCTGTACACGACTCAAGCCCTTCATTTGTCCTAAAGGCTTATCTAATACTTCCTGATATAAGAAAACCAAGGCATTTAATGCCTGTGTTTGGGTGGAGGCCGAGCATGATCGATGAAACGCAAGATGATTCAGAAACGATTCGACTTCTGGAATTCCCATTGAATCAGGATGGCGTTTTTGATGGAAAAAGATAAAGCGTTTAATCCAGTGGATATAAGCTTCTTCAGTTCTAAAACTAAAATGTCGTCGACGGCAGATGGTTGAAACACGCTCTAATAAACGAGGTGGTTGGCTAACTGAAAGTGGTTGACCCCATAAGCTTAACTCCGATAGTGGTGATGAAAAAGGTAATAGTTTACAATCAGAAAAACAAGACTGATGCGTCTCTATATTAATATTTCAATATAGAGACCGAGAAACAATAAAACCAAGAAAAGACAGGGGATTGCAGCCATGTTCCACGAACATTCAATTATTAATATACGGACCCATGGGTCTCTATATTAACTGTTAGGCATTAATGTTTAAGTATCAAGATGGCTCAGAAATTTTGATTGGTGATTCCGTCATGTTTGAGAATGGGAAAACCATTGGTATTGTTGAGCTAATTGCAGTTTCTGAAGCAGATATTAAAAGCATCAATGTAAATGAGGCTGGCATCATGTTGAAATCTGAGCCTTTTGGTTTAGTGTATTTAAGTGAGCATTGGTTAAAAAATGACCCTTTACTATTCTTATCGCATGCACCAGCCTAACCCATCAGTCAAGCGGGACTGGCGAAA
>NZ_PQVH01000010.1 GCF_004661485.1 Methylotenera oryzisoli | reverse complement strand
CCAAGCTATTTATACCAAAAACCCCATTACGAAAGTAGTGGGGTTTTTTTACGTCTGTACGTTGCGTATTATGCTTGCCATCTGCAGCGCTAACGTTGCGCTTTACCGATATGCCCTAGTTTCCATCCTCTTTTACTCTATCGCATCTATCTATTGCAACAGCTTTGCCGCTGATTGGTGCCTCTACGCGGCGTGATCTTAAGTTGTTCTACCACCATTTCCTTTAGTTCTCGCTTGCTGGTTGTCATGTTCCCTCTTAATCTTTGCTATTAAGCGTTCTATGCTAATATTGCAAGTGATTGAATTATTTCTCTTAATTCTAAAAAAATTACAAATTGTTAGTAATTTTGTTGCTTCATTAGCATTACTTACACGCACATTTATTCTGAATTGATACTGGATAACCAATGACGACTTCTAACGACTACCTTGATGCTGACAACGCTGTCTATAAGACATTGTTGGAGTCAACTAAAGCCATTCCTTGGAAAATAGATTGGAGCACGCTACAGTTTTCTTATATTGGGCCGCAAATTGAACAATTGCTGGGCTGGTCACCCGCTAGCTGGGTAACGGTAGAGGATTGGGCTTCAAGAATGCATCCTGAAGACAGGGCTTGGGTGGTTGACTATTGCGTAGCGCAGTCTAAGTCTGGTACTGATCATGAGGCAGACTATCGAGCGCTGACAAAAAATGGCGAGTATGTATGGATCCGTGATGTGGTGCATGTAGTGCGCAACGCACAGGGTGAGGTGGAAGCGCTCATCGGCTTTATGTTTGATATTACTGAGCGTAAGAATACTGAGCAGAAACTGATTGTGCTGCAAAAAGAGCTAGAAGAGCTCTCATTTAAAGATGCGCTGACTGGTGTATATAATCGTCGCATGTTTGATTCAGTAATGGAGGTTGAATGGGCCAATGCTAAACGTAACCATCAGCCACTTTCACTCCTGATGTTAGATATTGATTACTTTAAACAATATAACGACTTCTATGGCCATATACATGGTGATGAGTGCTTGAAACGCGTGGCGAAAGATCTGAGTAAAGTCGCGACTAGATCACGTGATTTTTTTGCACGATTTGGCGGTGAAGAGTTTATTATTGTCTTACCTGAAACAGATGATAAAGCGGCCAGAATGATTGCTGAGCGATGCCGTAGTTTGATTTTTAAAGCGCAGATTCCTCATGAAAAATCTTTGGTGAGCCAAATGTTAACGGTAAGTATTGGCGTTAGTACTATTATTCCTATACACAGCGATGAAGCAATCAATTTTATCGCCGCGGTAGATAGGCAGTTGTATCAAGCGAAGGAAAAAGGTAGAAATCGTATTGCTTAACAATTTCTACCTTAATTTTTGCAGTTATGCCGCAAACACACGGACATTTCTAGGGTAGACATGTACATGCTGCGCTGGTGTCAGCTTCAGTTCACGGAAGCGCTCTTGTGTAAGTTCTGCCTCAATTAGCTCAGTATGGTCATTACGCTCTAGCTCTACTTTTACTAGCGGGCCAACCGCATTTACATAACGAACAATCGCCTCGAAGCCGATACGGTCAGTTTTTTGTGTATTATAAATTTCAATGTCATGCGGACGTACGAAGGCCAGTGCTGGTGTGTTTTGCGTGTCCTCATGTGCATCTAGCTTTAAATCCACCCCTGCAACCTGCGCAGAGCCCTGATGGATATGGCTATCAAACTGATTTACATTACCTAAGAATTGATAAACAAAAGGTGATACTGGGTGGTCGTACACTTCTTGTGGCGTACCGATTTGTTCAATCTTACCGCGATTGATCACAACTACGCGGTCTGCAACCTCTAAGGCTTCTTCTTGGTCATGCGTAACGAAGATGCTTGTGATGTGTAGCTCATCATGTAAGCGGCGTAACCAGCGACGTAGCTCTTTACGCACTTTGGCATCCAATGCACCAAATGGCTCATCCAGTAGCAATACTTTAGGCTCTACTGCTAACGCGCGTGCCAAAGCAATACGTTGGCGTTGGCCGCCAGATAGTTGCGGTGGATAACGATCGGCCAACCAGTCCAGCTGCACGAGCTCAAGCAACTCATGCACACGACGTTTGATCTCGGCATCTGATGGGCGAGTATGCTTAGGCCGCACTCGTAAGCCAAATGCTACATTTTCAAACACAGTCATGTGGCGAAACAATGCATAGTGCTGAAATACAAAGCCAACTTCACGTTCTTGCACTTGACGCTCTGTAGCATCGTTACCATGAAATAAGATATTGCCTGAGTCTGGCGTTTCTAAGCCGGCAATAATGCGTAGCAATGTTGTTTTACCGCAACCTGATGGGCCCAATAGTGCAACAAGTTCACCGCTAGGGACATCTAAGCTTACATCGTTAAGTGCGCTGAATTGTCCAAAATTCTTTTTGATATTACGTATTTCTATACTCATAGTTGTATTCCAAAATAATGGTTGTGCGAGTGATAATGATTAACTTGAAGGCTAGGCAGATTCATGTTGAATTGCGTTTCTGGCAACCTGCCACTCAATAAAAGTTTTGAGTGCTAAAGTCACTAAGGCCAATAACGCGAGCAGGGATGCCACGGCAAATGCTGCTGCGTAGTTATATTCGTTGTACAGAATCTCTACATGTAGTGGCAAGGTATTGGTCATGCCGCGAATATGTCCTGATACGACAGAGACCGCGCCAAATTCACCCATTGCCCGTGCGTTAGTAAGAATCACACCGTATAACAGACCCCATTTCACATTAGGCAGTGTGATGCGCCATAAAATCTGCCAGCCAGATGCGCCTAGTACCAAACCCGCTTCTTCCTCATCTTTGCCTTGTGCTTGCATTAATGGAATCAGCTCCCTAGCCACAAACGGGAAGGTAACGAATATAGTTGCCAGTACAATCCCTGGGATAGCGAAAATAACTTTGATATCGTTATCGACCAATGCAGATCCAAACCAACCTTGTATGCCAAAAATAAGTACGTAAATCAAACCGGCAATCACTGGTGAAACAGCAAATGGCAAATCAATCAAGGTGATGAGGATGCTCTTACCTTTGAACTCAAATTTAGTGATTGCCCAAGCCGCTGCAACCCCAAACACCAAGTTCAGTGGAACGGCGATCAGCGCAGCGATAAATGTGAGTTTAATTGCTGACAAAGCGTCTGGGTCAACTAGTGCTGTAATGTAAGTGTCGAAGCCTTTGCGTAATGCTTCAGTAAATACTGCCGCAAGTGGTACAAATAGAAACAGCGTTAAAAAAGTAAGTGCAATGGTGGTTAATAAATAACGAATCCATACAGGCTCTGACGTGGCACGGCTGCGTGCAACCTTGTTGCGGTAGCTGCTATATTGTGTTGTTGCGGTAGCTGACATAAATGTCCTAATCTAATTGTTATTAATATGATTCGATTTAGTTTGCTGCTGTGCGCTGGCGATTTGACCACCATTGCAAACCGTTAATGGCAAATAGCAGCACGAATGAAATCACAAGCATGACCACCGCGACGGCTGTTGCGCCTGCATAATCGTATTGCTCTAGTTTGGTGATGATAATGAGCGGGGTGATTTCTGAAACCATTGGCATATTGCCCGCAATAAAGATGACAGAGCCGTATTCACCAATCGCACGTGCAAATGCTAGGGCAAAGCCCGTGAGCAGTGCTGGGCCAATAGCAGGGAAAATAATTTTGACAAAGGTCTGCCAACGATTAGCCCCCAAGCTAGCTGCCGCTTCTTCGGTTTCTGCCTCTAGGTCTTCTAACACTGGCTGCACTGTACGCACCACAAAAGGTAACCCAATAAAAGTAAGCGCAACAATCACACCGATTGGTGTGAATGCAACTTTGATGCCTAGCGGCTCTAACCATGCGCCAATCCAACCATTGGCTGAATAAACAGCGGTGAGGGCAATGCCTGCAACCGCTGTTGGTAACGCAAATGGTAAGTCTACGATGGCATCAATCAGCTTTTTGCCCGGAAACTTATAGCGAACTAGCACCCATGCGGTGAGTAGACCGAAAACGGCATTAATCAATGCGCCTACCAGCGATGCGCCAAAGGTAAGTTTATATGATGCAACAACACGTGGTGCAGTGATGACTTCCCAAAACTCTGGCATGCTTAGCTCTGTGGTCTTAATAAAGGCAGCAGACAAGGGGATGAGCACAATTAAGCTTAAGTAAAATATCGTAAAACCTAGTGATAAGTTAAAGCCAGGGAGAATGTTTTTTTGCTTTGCCATAGTTTTAGTCTGTGTTGTGAATGCGTGTTAATTTAACCGATAGTTAAATAACAATTAAATAATATTTAAGCATTTCTATATATCTAATTGTTATTTGTATGGCGGTGCAGTTGGCGAAGAGCTTGATTAAGCTGCTTTATGTAGTGAAGATAATTTGTTAAGCGCAGACGAAGGTTGTAAGGCTTTGGCGTGCACTGGTTTTGCCAAGAAGTAGCCTTGAACAAACAATCCGCCAGACTCGATGGCGATATCCAGCTGAGCTTGTGTTTCAATGCCAGTGATGATGGTTTGTGCGCCACTGTCATTAATTAAATTAATGAGGCCTGGCAATATTTTTTGCACACGATGATTGCCTTCGGCTTGCTGAATAATGCCTAAATCCAGTTTGACGTAATCTGGTGAGAGTTTCCACAAGCGGTCGATATGTGACTTTTTGCCGCCAAAGCCATCAATAGAGATTTTATAGGCTCTGTCACGATAGTTGTCGATGGCTTCAGACAGTTGTTTGTCTTGTTCTATTTCACTTTCTTTAATTTCGATGACGACGCGATGCGTTGGAACTGAGTTTGCATGCAGTATGCGCTCGAACACTTTGCCATGCGTATTCACAGAAACGAGTAACTTGGGATGCACATTAAGAAACAGCAGCCCGTTTTCTGCATAAATTTGTTTGAAGTTTAATACGTGCAGGGTTCTGGCTACACGATCAAACTGTACTAGCTTGCCGGTTTGTTCGGCATAGGTGAAGGCGAACTCTGGTGTGCTAGTCAGTTCGCCTCCAAGCGATGGTCGTAATAATGCTTCGTGACCAATTAAATCGCCTGCCTGTATGTCATAAATAGGTTGAAATGCAGTATTTAATTGAACGCCTAAGAACGTACTGTTAAATTCACCGGTTGATTGTTCAACTAAGCCGTAATCATCTAAATCTAAAAATAGTGACTCCTTCAGTTGCAATCTTAGTTGCTCAATTGGTGAAGTTGCGTTGGTTGGTACTGTCATTTTTGTATCCTTTATATCATTTAGTGCAGGCGAATTAATAGTTACTTTTGATAGATCTGATCAAAAGTACCGCCGTCAGAGAAGTGCGTTTTTTGTGCTTTTTGCCAACCGCCAAATGCATCATCAATTTTGATTAAATTGACTTTTGGAAATTGACTTTCATATTTCTTGGCAACTGATTCTAAAGTTGGGCGGTAGTAATTCTTAGCTGCAATTTCTTGGCCTTCTTCAGTGTACAAGTAGTCCAAGTAGGCTTTAGCTACAGCTTCGGTACCGTGTTTCTTCGCAAATTTGTCGACTACCGTCACTGGAGGTTCAGCCAGAATTGAGAGTGATGGCACGATGATTTCAAACTTGCCAACGCCTAATTCTTTTTGTGCTAAAAATGCTTCGTTTTCCCATGCAAGCAACACATCACCAATGCCACGCTCAACAAATGTTGTGGTTGAGCCGCGCGCGCCAGTGTCTAATACCGGCACGTTTTTCAGCAATTTACCAACGAACTCTTTAGTTTTTGCTTCATCGCCGCCGAATTTTTTCTGTGCAAATGCCCATGCCGCTAAGTAGTTCCAGCGTGCGCCACCTGAAGTTTTAGGGTTAGGCGTAATGACTGAAATGCCAGGTTTTACAAGGTCGTCCCAATCTTTAATGCCTTTAGGGTTGCCTTTACGCACTAACAGGACAATGGTTGAGGTGTAAGGCGAGCTATTGTGCGATAAGCGTTTTTGCCAATCTTTAGGGATTAACTTACCTTTTTCATGTAGCTGGTCCACGTCGTACGCAAGCGCAAGCGTTGCAACGTCTGCGTCTAAACCATCAATAATGGCGCGTGCTTGTTTGCCTGAGCCACCATGTGACGCTTTCACGGTTACTTTGTCGCCAGTTTTGGCTAGCCAGTATTTGCTAAATGCAGCATTGAAGTCTTGGTAGAGTTCGCGTGTTGGGTCGTAAGAAACGTTGAGTAATGTGATGTCTTTGGCAGACGCCGTAATCGGTGCTGCAAAGCTAAGGGCTGCTGCTAATACTGCAATTGCGAGTAATGATTTTTTCATGGTTTACATCCTTATTAATAATTAAGTGATTTGTTTAGGTATCTTCTATTGGTGAACAACAAGGCATTTTTATATCCTTTACTTCTTAAATCAGCCACCCTCGTTAACAAGGGCGGCTCTTGTTTTAATTTAGACTAATCCAAGCTGGGGTAATCTAGGCTTAGAACGCGACCTGGAAGCGAGCTAGCAATGCATTTTCACTTTGACGGTCACGTATATTGGTACCAGCGGCGTTTACTGCAGTAATCCCAATACCGGCACCGCCATCAAATGAGGTATGTGAGTAGTTCAGTTGCACCTTGGCATTTTGATTCAAGTACCAGTTCACACCAGCTGTCCATGATTTAGCAGACTTTGCACTTTCTGATAGATTTGCATATGTACCTGTTGAAAATGAACCAGTGTTTTTGTTTTTAAAGGTATCGCTATCCAGATTGATTTCGCTGTAACGCGCTACTAACTCCCAAGCACCCCAGCCACCTTTATCAATATCAAAGTTATTTTTTGGTTTTACGCCTCTGAAGGAGGCATCCTCACCGGTCAATAAGTATGAAACAGCCACTTGCCATGCATCGTGGCTAAGTGTTTTACTGGAGTTTGCAGCAATGACACTCGGCGCATTGCTTGTCGTGTTAGTTAGTAAGCTGACATCCTGATTGACTCTTGCATACTCAGTAATTAAGCCTAATGGGCCATAGTAGTAACTAGCTTGTGGCGTAATACGGCTGCGTTTGCCATCTGCAACAGAGGCTGAGCCATAGCGGAAAAATGTTTGTTGGCCATCTGTTAAGTAGCTTGGTAAGCCATTTCTGGTTGCATCGGCTGCCGAAGTGTTCGTGAAGTCCAGGTTTCTCTCACCATCAATATTGGTATATGTACCTGCGATACCAAAACCTAAGCCAGATAATGCGTTAGCATCATCTTTAAATGGTGTTGCAAAGAGTCTTGCTGTTACTTCTTTTGAACCGTCAAATTCGTTACCAGTGGTCGCGTTTCCCCCATCGACTACACCATTATTAACACCAACTGCATAGCTAAGTTTATCGCCAAATACATCACCGTAAACTGAAACGCCGACATCACGGTTTGGCAAAATAGCGTTAGTTACGTAACTACGCTCAACGAATTTAATATCACTACCACCTTGTAAGCGTTCTAGGCCGACAAACGGTTTATATTTACCCGCACGAATTTTAAAAGCAGGATCTAATCGTGCGTCAATGTATGCGTCTACTGCAGAAGCACTGCCGCCAGCAAACTCAGGCGTGAAGCGGAAATCATATTTGCCAAATAATGTACCCTGGATTGTTGGGCGAATACGACGTAACAGCGCGGTATCGTTTGCGTCATGGAAGCCATTCGCATCTAAACTCCCTGCACGAGTGTTGGTTCTGTTACGTACATCATTGGCGCCATCTTGGTATGAGCGGTAATCCGCTTGTAGCAAGCCACTAAATTTAATGGAGTTTTTACCATCTGCTGACTCTAGGCCAAATCCATTAGCGCTCGCTTTTACAACAGGGGATTCTTTTTTAGCTGCGACAGCAGCCTCTTCATTGATCTCATCTTTGCGCTCAATGATTTTTACTTTTTGGCTAAGCTCTTGAACTAAAGCGCGTAGCTCTTCAAGCTCATTGCTATCATTTGCGTTAGCAATGGCTGGTGATGATAAGATGCCTGCTGATAATAGTGCGACGGCAAATTTTGAATATTGGAATTGCATGCTAAATCTCCTGAGTCAAACTTCCAGTTAACTGGTCAGCTAATCTAAATTAATGGTTTTAATTAATAGTTTTATTGCGCTGCTGGTGCAGTTACGAAAGTTTGCTAATGTTTCCTGAGATTGAAGTGTGATTAAATCTTAATCTCTCGCGCTTTTCGATAAACGTCACACGCCCTCCGTGTACGGTGATCTCTATCGATCCAAATCCAGTACCGCTACTGAGCTCTTGCACTACACGTAAGATTTCTTGTGTAACAGTTTTGGTTGTCTGGTTGCTTGGCATCTGCGCTATAACTACTTAATAAGTAAGAAAGTACGCACTATAAATAAACCAGTTAATAATTAAAAATAATTAATTGTGATAAATTTATAACTAAAAAGAATATAAGAGGGTAATTCATATAAAAAGCATAAAAAGCGCACTTTATTAACTGTAGTGTTTCCAATTCATTGAATTGATTGGTATAATGCGGATGAATTTTTTGATGGGCTTTGTGCCCATTTTTTGTTTCTGCAATCTGCGCATGCATGAGGTATGCGCGCGCAGATTGTGCAGTGAAAGTGAAGGGTCGATTTATGCAGGATTTGCAAACGTTAATAGAAAAATCAGTAAGCCAGCTAGGCTATGAGCTTGTGGATTTAGAGATTTCTAATCGAGGCAAATTGTTGCGAGTGTTTATTGATAAGCAAAATCCTGCTGATAGTAAAGACAGCGTGAATATTGATGATTGCGTACTGGTAAGTAATCAGTTGGGTAATTTGCTGGCGGTTGAGCATGAAATTGATTATGACCGCTTGGAGGTTTCATCTCCAGGGATGGATCGTGTATTGAAGAAAGAGTCGGACTATCTAAGATTCATAGGTGAGCGCGTATCTATCAAGTTGCGAGTTGGTATCAAAGATGAAGGCCCTAACGCTACAGAAACAACCTTGCCGAGAAAAACTTTTTTAGGCTTGATTAAGGGCTTAGAAGACGGGCATTTGATGCTGGATTTTGAAGGCATCACTTACAAAATGGCGCTCAGTAATATTGATAAAGCCCGGCTAAACCCGGTGTTTTAAATGCAAGTGTGTGTATTGTAAGAATTTAATAAATAAGGCAGTTAAGCTGCAATATATAGTCGGAGATTGAAAATGAGTCGTGAAATTTTACTGTTGGTAGATGCCTTGGCGCATGAAAAAAACGTTGATAAAAGCGTTATATTTACCGCGCTAGAGCTTGCTTTGGCTTCGGCTACAAAGAAAAAACATCACGATGACGCCGATGTGCGTGTTGCTATTGATCGTGAAACTGGCGAGTACCAAACATTTAGACGTTGGCAATATGTGGACTACGACTTGTTGGAAAACTCAGCTTATCAAATCGATGAGGAAGATGAGCGTTCTAAAGGTTTAACGATCGGTGACTATTACGAAGAGCCATTAGAAAACCTTGAGTTCGGCCGTATTGGCGCGCAAGCTGCTAAGCAGGTGATTTTACAAAAAGTGCGTGAGGCTGAGCGCGAGCAAATCTTGCAAGACTTCTTGGCACGTGATGAAAAGTTAGTGACCGGCGTTATTAAGCGCATGGAAAAAGGTAATGCCATCATTGAAGTGGGTCGTATCGAATCACTATTGCCACGTGAGCAAATGATTCCAAAAGAGAACTTGCGTGTGGGTGACCGTGTGCGTGCTTACTTGTTGCGTATCGAGCGCAGTGGCCGAGGTCCTCAATTAATTCTATCTAGAATTATCCCTGAGTTCTTGGTGCGTTTGTTTGAATTGGAAGTGCCTGAGATTGAAGAGGGTTTGTTAGAGATTCGTTCTGCCGCGCGTGACCCTGGCTTGCGTTCAAAAATTGCAGTTAAGAGCAATGATCAGCGCCTAGACCCAGTGGGTACATGTGTGGGTATGCGTGGTTCACGTGTGCAGGCGGTAACCGGTGAGTTGGCTGGTGAGCGTGTGGATATCGTGTTATGGAGCATGGAGCCGGCGCAGTTTGTGATTAACGCAATGTCTCCAGCTGAAGTGTCTAGCATCGTCGTTGATGAAGATGCGCACAGCATGGATGTAGTGGTGGAAGAAGAGCAATTGGCATTGGCGATTGGCCGTAGTGGTCAAAACGTGCGTTTGGCTTCAGAGTTAACTGGCTGGACCTTGAACATCTTAACGGTTGATCAAGCGGCACAGAAAAATCAAGAAGAGTATGCTGGTGTTAGTCAATTGTTTATGGAAAAACTAGACGTTGATGAGGAAGTGGCTGAAATTCTAGTACAAGAAGGCTTTAGCACATTAGAAGAAATCGCTTATGTGCCTCTGGCAGAAATGAACCAAATTGAGGCTTTTGATGAAGATACGGTAGAAGAGCTGCGCAAGCGTGCTCGTGCTGCATTGTTGACAGAAGCCATTGCCAAAGAAGAAAAAGTGGAAGAGGCTGCAGAAGACTTGTTGACGCTAGAAGGTATGGATGATGCAACTGCTCATCAATTAGCGGCAAAAGGCATCTCAACCATGGATGATTTAGCTGAGTTGGCAATTGATGAGTTGGTTGAATTAACCAATATGGACGAAGAGCGCGCAAAAACACTAATCATGACAGCTCGCGCACCTTGGTTTAAATAATAATATTCAAATGTAGCGCTTTATGGGTATCGGTCAATTCAGTTTGGCCGAACTAAAGCGCAGTAATAATGAGTGGTAACGCTAGGCAATAAAGCTTAGGAAGAAGAATACTGGAGCAACAAGATGGCACAAACAACCGTAGAACAATTTGCTGGCGAATTAAAGCTGCCGACGGCATTGTTATTAGAACAGCTTAAAAGTGCTGGCGTGCATAAAACAAGCGCAGAAGATGAATTAAGTGAGCACGATAAAGCGGCATTGCTAGATCATTTGCGTAAAGAGCACGGTACGCTTGCTCCTAAAAACAAAATTACCCTCACACGCAAATCAAGCACAGAAATTAAAAAAACTGATAACAGCGGTAAAGCGCGCACAATTCAAGTAGAAGTACGCAAGAAACGCGTGATCGAGCAGCGCGAAGACTCTGGCATGCCTGAAGAGGATGTTGTTGAAGATGCTTTGGTCGAAGCTGCTGTTGATGCGGTAGAAACTCCGGTTGAAGTGCCCGCGCCAGTAGTTGAAGTGCCGGTTGCTCCTGTCGCTGAGCCTGAGCCAGTTGTGGTTGAGGCGCCAGTAGCACCGGTAGTTGAGCCTGAGCCGGAAGTTGCTGCACCAGTGGTGGCCGAAGTGCAAGTTGAAGCTGTGGTTGAGCCTGAAAAGGTTGTGGTTAGACAACAAACTATCAGCCGCAAAGACTTGCTTGGTGCGGAAGAGATTGCGTTGCGTGAGCAAGAAGCTAAGCGCCATGCGACGTTACTAGCATTGCAAGCAGAAGATAAACGCAAAAAAGAAGAGTTAGCGCAGCGTCGTTTAGACGAAGAGGCGAGAAAGTTAGCAGAAGCTGAAGCTGCAAAAGCTAAAGCAGCTAAGCTTTCAGAAGGTACCTTGCATAAACCTGTAGCAAAAGAAGGTGCTGAAAAACCAGGTGTAAAAGATGCGAAAAAAGGTAAAGGTAACAATAAAGAGTGGACCGATGCCGAGAACAAAAAACGTGGATTAAAAACACGTGGTGACGTAACGAGCGGTAAAACTGGCTGGCGTGCGCCGAAAGGCAAAGGCGGTAAGCATCATGATGATGATCAGCAGCATGCCTTTACTGCACCAACTGAACCGTTAGTGTATGAAGTGCTTGTACCAGAAACCATTACTGTGGCTGATTTGGCACACAAAATGTCAGTGAAGTCAGGTGAAGTGATTAAAACGCTGATGGGCATGGGCATGATGGTGACCATCAACCAAGTGCTAGACCAAGAAACTGCCATTATTATTGTGGAAGAGATGGGTCATAAGGCCCAGGCTGCAGCACCAAATGACCCAGATGCGTTTATCGAAGAAGCTGAGCATGCTGAAGCGATCATGGAAACACGTCCACCTGTTGTGACGGTGATGGGCCACGTTGACCACGGTAAAACATCATTGTTGGATTACATTCGCCGTAGCCGCGTGGCAACTGGTGAGGCTGGCGGTATTACGCAGCATATTGGTGCTTACCATGTTGAAACGCCTAGCGGTATGGTGACATTCCTAGATACCCCAGGCCATGAAGCGTTTACAGCGATGCGTGCGCGTGGTGCCAAGGCGACAGATATTGTGATTCTAGTCGTGTCCGCAGATGACGGCGTGATGCCGCAAACAATCGAAGCGATTCACCATGCTAAAGCAGCTGGTGTGCCGATTGTTGTGGCGATCAATAAAATTGATAAGCCGGATGCAGATCCTGAGCGCGTGAAAATGGAACTGGTGAGTCAGGAAGTGGTGCCTGAAGACTTTGGTGGTGACACGATGTTCCGTGCGGTATCAGCTAAAACTGGTCAAGGTATTGATGATTTGCTAGAGGCTGTGTTGCTGCAGGCTGAAGTGTTGGAGTTGAAAGCGCCTAAAAATACACCAGCCAAGGGCTTGGTGATTGAAGGCCGTCTAGACAAAGGTCGCGGTTCAGTGGCTACGATTCTAGTGCAATCAGGTACTTTAAAACGTGGTGATATGATTTTGGCGGGCACTACTTTTGGTAAAGTACGTGCGATGTTGGATGAGACCGGTAAAGACATTCAAGAGGCTGGCCCATCAATGCCAGTGGAAATTCTAGGTTTGTCTGACGTGCCTAGCGCGGGTGAAGAAGTGATCGTATTAAATGACGAGCGCAAAGCACGTGAAATTGCATTGTTCCGTCAAGGCAAATACCGTGATGTGAAACTTGCTAAACAGCAAGCGGCAAAACTGGAAAACATGTTCGAGCAAATGGAATCAGGCGAAGTGCAAACACTTGGTTTGATTATCAAGTCAGACGTGCAGGGCTCATACGAAGCCTTGGCAACAAGCTTGCAAAAACTGTCTACCAGCGAAGTGAAAGTGAATATTATTCACACCGGCGTGGGTGCAATCAGTGAGTCAGATGTGAACTTGGCTGCAGCTTCTAAAGCGGTGTTGATTGGTTTCAGTGTGCGTGCTGACTCAGGCGCACGTAAGTTGATTGATACGTTAGGTGTGGATGTACGTTACTACAACATTATTTATGAAGCAGTAGACGAAATCAAAGCGGCACTTGGCGGCATGTTGGCACCAGAGCAAAAAGAGAGCATGATTGGTACGGTAGAAGTGCGTGAGGTATTCCGTATTTCTAAGATTGGTGCGATTGCTGGTTGCTATGTACAAGACGGTATGATTAAACGTAACTCTAAAGTACGTATCTTGCGTAATAACGTGATCGTGCATACTGGCGAGTTGGATTCACTAAAACGCTTTAAAGATGACGTTAAAGAAGTTAAAAACAATTTCGAGTGCGGTCTGTCATTGAAGGGCTACAACGATATCGAAGTTGGTGATATCTTGGAAGTTTACGAGATGATTGAAGTAGCGCGTACGCTATAAGCGCTTACCCAGTGTTTGATGTATGGCTTGTAAGCGGCAATATGCAGCAGGTCATGTATCAACACTTTTAGGATTAGAATGGCAAAAGATTTTTCACGTAGTCACCGTGTGGCTGAACAGATGCAGCGCGAAATCGCAGACCTGCTGATGTTTGAAATTAAAGACCCGCGTGTTGGCATGGTCACCGTCACTGCAGTTGAGGTAACGGGTGACATGGCGCACGCTAAGATTTTTTATAGTGCAGCAAAGCAGAGCGATAGTACGCAGCAGGGTTTGGAAAAATCTGCCGGCTTTTTGCGTACGCAGCTTGCAAAGCGTATGTTATTACGCACAGTACCGCAATTGCACTTTGTGTATGATGCGTCCATCGATAACGGCATGATGATGTCCAAGCTGATTGATGAGGCGATTGCTTCAGATAAAACCAAGTCTTAACTTCTTAGAGTTAACGTCCCTTTGCAATTCAAGAGAGTCAAAAAAAATATCAATGGTATTTTGTTATTAGATAAGCCTTTAGGTTTTTCTTCTAACCAAGCCTTGCAGCGGGTGAAGTGGCTGCTACAAGCGGCCAAGGCCGGACATACCGGCACGCTTGATCCGCTAGCTACGGGTTTATTGCCACTTTGTTTTGGCGAAGCCACCAAGTTCGCGCATTACCTCACTGATGCCGATAAAACTTATCATGCTACGATTAAATTGGGTATCACCACTACCACTGGTGATGCTGAAGGTGAAGTGCTGAAGCAAGCGCCCGTGCAAGTGAGTGCAACAGAATTTAGCCAGGCTTGCCTGCAGTTCGTCGGTGTCATTAATCAAACTCCCCCTATGTACTCGGCCTTAAAGCATGAAGGCAAGGCCTTGTATGAATATGCACGTGAGGGCATAGAGATTGAGCGTAAGATACGTACCGTTACTATCCATGCTATCGAGGTCCTGAGCTTCGCAGGGGATGTTGCAGAAATTGAGGTATCTTGCAGTAAAGGCACTTATATTCGTACGTTGGCGGAGGATATCGGCGCTAGTTTAGGCTGTGGCGCGCATTTGATTGGTTTGCGCAGAACCTATACCGCTGGCTATGACATTGCTCAAGCCATCACCTTAGCTGAGTTTGAAGCGCTGAGTGCAGATGAGCGTTTGGCAAAACTGGCCGCGCCAGATACGGCAGTGGATGACTTGCCGGCGCTAGTGTTGGGTGCGGATAGCGCTTTCTATTTGATGCAAGGGCAAGCGGTGTGGCAAAGCGGCAAGGTACCTGCTGGTTTGTTGCGCTTGTACGATGAGCGGCATGTGTTTTTGGGCTTAGGTGAGCAGCAGCGTGATGGCAAAATTGCACCTAAACGCTTGATGCAGCAAGTAATATAGTTAAGCCGATTGTTGAAATAACTTGTTAAGCTGTTAACTTGTCACTATAATGTGCGGTTCATGTAAATGAATGCAATTGTGGGTTAGCATCCAAATAAGATACTAGGCTACTTTTGTATTGACGCAAAACCTCTAAATTTAGGAAAAAGTTATGGCAGTTACAGCACAAGATACCGCGAAAATCGTTGCAGAATATCAACGCGCACCAAATGATACGGCAAGTCCAGAAGTGCAAGTAGCACTTTTAACAAACCGCATCAGCTATCTAACAGAGCACTTCAAATCTAACAAAAAAGACAACCACTCACGTCGTGGTTTGTTAGCTTTAGTTAGCCAACGTCGTAGCTTGTTAGATTACCTAAAACGTAAAGACTCTAGCCGTTATCAAACATTGATTCAACGTTTAGGTCTGCGTAAGTAACAGTTATAAAAGTGCTTAGCTTTTTGGCTTCACTTATATAATTGCTGTAAAAAGCCGATAGCATCAATATGCATCGGCTTTTTTTATTGTTAGATTGTTATTGGGTAGTGAATAACAGTCTGTTGAAAAAGGAAAATAAATGTTTAATAAAGTTACTAAAAGTATTCAATACGGTGCGCACACGCTAACCCTTGAAACCGGTGAAATCTCACGCCAGGCAGATGCTGCGGTGATGGTGAGCTACGGTGATACGGTGGTGTTGGTAGCTGTTACCAGCAAACGTGAAGTTAAAGCAGGTCAAGACTTCTTCCCGTTAACTGTAGATTACATGGAAAAAACCTATGCTGCGGGCAAAATCCCAGGTGGTTTTTTCAAGCGTGAAGGCCGTCCTTCAGAAAAAGAAACACTGACTAGTCGTTTGATCGACCGTCCATTACGCCCTCTGTTCCCAGAAGCGTTTTATAACGAAGTGCAAGTCGTGGCAACTGTGTTGTCATCAGATCCGGAAATCGATGCAGACATTCCTGCAATTATCGGTGCATCCGCAGCGATGTCATTGTCAGGTATTCCATACTACGGTCCACTAGGTGCGGCTCGCGTTGGTTATATCAATGACGAATACGTATTGAACCCGACTAAAGCACAATTGGAAGAAACTGAGCTTGATTTGGTCGTTGCGGCAACAGAAAGCGCTGTAATGATGGTTGAGTCAGAGGCTAAAGAGCTTTCAGAAGAAGTGATGTTAGGCGCGGTTGTTTATGGTCACGAGCAAATGCAAGCTGTGATTAAATTGATTAGCGAATTAACAGCAGAAGCTGGTAAAGATGCTTGGGACTGGGTTGCCCCAGAGCCAGATACTGCATTGATTGAAAAAGTAGCTGGCTTGGCTGCTGCTGATATTAATGCTGCATTCCAGATTAAAGCCAAAGGTGCGCGTTCAGCTAAGTTAGAAGAAATCACCAACCGTGTGTTGGCTGAGTTAGTAACTGAAGAAACTTCAACTTCAGAAGCGAATAAAATTAAAAATGAAATCTTTAATTTAGAAGCTAAAACTGTACGTAGCCAAATTTTAAATGGCGAGCCACGTATTGATGGCCGTGATACACGCACGGTGCGTCCTATCAGCATCCGTACCGGTGTATTGCCACGTACGCATGGTTCAGCACTGTTTACACGTGGTGAAACACAAGCGTTGGTTGTAGCGACTTTAGGTACAGGCCGTGATGAGCAAACCATTGATGCATTGCAAGGTGAATACAATGACCGCTTTATGCTGCATTACAACATGCCTCCGTACGCAACTGGAGAAACTGGCCGCGTAGGTACCCCAAAACGCCGCGAAATCGGTCATGGCCGTTTAGCAAAACGTGCTTTGGTTGCTGCATTGCCAGCTAAAGAAGATTTTGATTACACCATGCGTGTGGTTTCTGAGATTACAGAATCTAACGGCTCAAGCTCAATGGCCTCTGTATGCGGTGGCTGCTTAGCGTTAATGGATGCTGGTGTACCAATGAAAAACCATGTTGCGGGTATCGCAATGGGCTTGATCAAAGAAGGTAACCGTGTTGCTGTGTTGACTGACATCTTAGGTGATGAAGATCACTTGGGTGATATGGACTTTAAAGTAGCTGGTACAGAAGATGGTATCACTGCCTTGCAAATGGACATCAAAATCACAGGCATCACTGCACAAATCATGCAAGTGGCTTTAGCGCAGGCTAAAGAAGGTCGTGCACACATTCTTGGTATCATGAAGCAAGCTGTGAGTGGCGCAAATACAGAAATGTCACAATTTGCACCACGTATTATCACTATGAAGATTAATCCTGAGAAAATCCGTGATGTAATCGGTAAGGGTGGTGCAGTGATTCGTGCGTTAACTGAAGAAACTGGCACAACGATTGATATCGAAGATGACGGTACAGTGAAAATTGCATGCACAAGCTCAGAGCAAGGTGCTGAAGCGCAACGTCGCATTGCAGAAATCACTGCTGAAGTTGAAGTGGGTCAAACCTATGAAGGTACTGTAATCAAATTGCTTGATTTCGGTGCAATCGTTACTTTGATTCCAGGTAAAGATGGCTTGCTACATATTTCACAAATTGCACATCAACGTGTGAATGCAGTGGCTGACTTCTTGAAAGAAGGCGACGTAGTGAAGGTTAAAGTGGTTGAGGCTGATGAAAAGGGTCGTGTACGTCTAAGCATGAAAGCTTTGATTGATCCGCCAGTTGCAGAGGCTAAAGCTGAAACAGAAGCTGACGAGTAATACGGTAATCGTGTCACTTGCTAGATAACAAAAAGCCCGCAATTGCGGGCTTTTTGTTAATTTATTGTTTTAAATATTCATTCAAGTTTTTTAGTTAAGCTTAAATGAAAAAACGCTAAAGTTGGTACTGGCTTGGCGCTGGTTATTTAGCGACTTGGCGTTCTCTTAGTTCGTCTAATGTTTTGCAGTCGATACATAAAGTGGCTGTCGGGCGTGCTTCTAGGCGTTTTAAGCCAATCTCAATGCCGCAGCCTTCGCAGTAGCCGTACTCATCATGTTCGATGTTGCGTAAGGTTTCATCAATTTTCTTAATAAGCTTACGTTCGCGGTCGCGGTTGCGTAACTCTAGCGTCATGTCAGATTCTTGACTGGCTCTATCGTTTGGGTCGGCAAACATCGTCACTTCATCCTGCATGGTGTGCACGGTGCGATCAAGTTCTTCGCTTAACTCAGCTTTCCAGTCATTTAAAATAGAACGAAAATGTTCTAGTTGAGCTTTGCTCATGTATTCTTCATCAGGTTTCGGCTGATAAGGCGTGAATTGCTTACTAATTACATCTGCCATAATAATTACCCAAATACAAAAAATTAAAAATATTGAAAACTGAGCTAACAAAAATGTTAGCTCCTAAAATCAGCGCATGAGTGTACACTGATTAATGGTTTGATGCAAAAGCCTAATTGGTATGCATCTATCCAATTGATTTAATGTGATTAAATTGCGCTGCCTTGTTCACTAAGTTCTAATGAGAGCAATGTGTTCTCCATCAACGTTGCAACCGTCATTGGGCCAACGCCGCCCGGCACCGGTGTAATCCAGCCAGCACGCTCTTTTGCAACGTTGAAATCCACATCGCCGCAAATACGACCGTCTTCTAGGCGGTTGATACCGATATCAATCACAATGGCGCCTGGCTTAATCCATTCCCCTTTGATTAAGCCTGGTTTGCCAGCAGCAGCAACCACCAGGTCAGCGTGTGCAACCATCTTGGCTAGCTCTTTGGTGTGGCGGTGGCAGCTAGTCACTGTACAGCCGGCTAACAATAACTCTAAGCCCATCGGGCGGCCTACGTGGTTAGATACGCCTACAACAACAGCATCAAGCCCCATAAGGTTGATGCCTGAGGCTTCTAGCATTTTAATGACACCAAATGGTGTGCATGAGCGTAGCGTTGGCTGGCGCACGGCCAAGCGACCAATATTGTATGGGTGGAATCCATCCACATCTTTGTTTGGGCTAATGCACTCAATGATGTGCTCTTCTTCGATTTGCGGTGGCAATGGTGATTGCACCAGAATGCCATCTATCGTGTTATCTTGGTTAAGCTGCGTGATTAAGGCAAGTAGCTCTTGTTCTGTCGTGGTGGCTGGCAAATTATAGGCAACGGAGCGAATGCCGACTTTCTCACAAGCTAGGCGTTTGTTGCGCACATAGATGGCGGAGGCAGGATCCTCGCCTAACAAGATAACCGCAAGACCTGGCGCTCGTTTGTTGGCTAACAGGCGTTGGTTGATTCTTTCTTTGATTGAGTCTAATAAATTGTCGGCAATTGCTTTGCCATTGATAATTTGAGCAGTCATTGGGTGTCAGAATCTAAAAATTCAATTAATTTGTAAAATAAAGCGCTATTTTAGCATATAGCGATTGACCTTAATCTTAGTTTTGGTTATATTACTGCCTCTTCGGCGTGTAGCGTAGCCTGGTAGCGCGCCTGCTTTGGGAGCAGGATGTCGGGAGTTCGAATCTCTCCACGCCGACCAAACTTTTTGGGTGTTAGAAGTAAGTCTTACTTTTAACACCCAAATTAAAAGTCAGCCCGAAAAGTCAGTGCTTTATGTTGTAGATGATATAAAGCCTTGTAACCAAAATCTGCCCGTAGCTCAACCGGATAGAGCACCAGCCTTCTAAGCTGGGGGTTACAGGTTCGATTCCTGTCGGGCAGGCCATGTATTAAAAAGTCTCTATGGTGGCTGTAGCTCAGTTGGTAGAGTCCAGGATTGTGATTCCTGTTGTCGTGGGTTCGAGCCCCATCAGCCACCCCATATATTAAAAGCCCCGCTAACTGCGGGGCTTTTTTATTGCCTGTTAGTGTGATTAGTGTGGCCTGATCTTAAGTTAGGTCTCTAATCTTTTTGACTTTAGTCTGCTTAGGGCGCACGATGCTTTAACTATTAATCACGCTCTAAGCTTGGGGTAATGTATGAAAAAGGCAAAAGTGATGGCTTTAGCAATGTTAGCTCTGATCGTTATTGGCGTGAGCGTTGTTAATGCTGATATGCTAAATCCAAGGCAGCCCGTAACATTCTTTGGTGGTCATGCCCATGATGCAGAAGGGACGCATGGTGCGCCATCTCATGGCGGCGGCTTAGATAAGTACGGCTGTCACAACAAGTCTGTGCCATACCATTGTCATTAGTGGCAATTTCAGTGCAATTCTTCACATAAGCACTCACTGTTTTATTTGTGCTCGGTCTTGCCGATGTGCATAAAGTACAATTCACTGCACATCTAAACGGTTTTGTTGATACTAGGTCAAGATGCTTCTCTCTGTAGTCATAAATAGACTTCTTGCAGAGATCTCTCCATGCGGTGCATGATTGATGTCAAGGGCAATTATGCCCATCAATTGCTGTACTAATGCTAGCCCTGCACGTATTGGTTTGTGGTTGCTTTTAGCCATTTTGGTGGTTGATTAAAGCCAGCTTTCTGGTGCCTTCATGTATGTTTTTGGTGTTTTAATGCTTAACTCCATGATTTAGTTTGATTATTATTGATGCTTAATGTTGGTATGTCTTTTGCGTACAAGATCCCCGTATTTAAAATAACGACAGGGAGATGTATGCAAAACACAATGAAACCAAAGCTGATCTTGCTGGCCATATTAGCCGCCTATTCGGTACCGCAGGCGGTGCAAGCTGGGGAAAAGATTACAATTGACAAGGTTGAGGTGGTGAGTACAACACCGCTACCATCTGTCGGTGTGCCAGTCAGTCAAATTCCTTCCAATGTGCAAACAGTAGATGCTGAAGATTTGGATCGTACCCAATCTTTGGATATCAGTGAGTATATGAAGCGCCATATGGGTAGTGTTTATGTGAACGAAGTTCAGAATAACCCATTGCAGCCAGACGTCAATTATCGTGGATTTACTGCATCACCTTTATTGGGAACACCACAAGGTCTTTCTATTTATATGGATGGTGTGCGTATGAACCAGCCATTTGGTGATGTGGTTAGCTGGGATTTGATTCCTAAAAATGCGATCAAAGGCATGCAGTTGATGCCGGGCTCAAACCCGATGTTTGGATTGAATACGCTGGGTGGTGCATTGTCGATACAAACTAAAAACGGCCGTGATAACCCAGGTGGCGCGCTGCAGACCTTGTTTGGTAGTTGGGGTCGTAATGTTACCAATATGGAGTATGGCGGAGTAGCTGATAATATTGATTACTTTGTTGCCGGTACTTTCTTTGATGAAAACGGCTGGCGTGATCATTCTGAATCTAACTCTAAGCAGTTATTCGGTAAATTGGGCTGGCATGGCGAAAAAACAGATCTAAACCTGACTTACGCTTGGGCAGATACCGATCTGAATGGGAATGGCATGACTCCGCAAAGTATGCTGCGCCGTAATTACGACAGTGTATTTACATGGCCTGATAATACACAAAATAAATCCAACTTTTTAAACCTGCAATTGGCACATTACTTTACTGATAATGTATCACTAACTGGTAACACCTATTACCGTAAGATTAAGACCCGTAGCTATAACGGTGACCTGAATGATGGTGCGTTGCCAGAAGAGGTGGGTGGTCAGGGACAAAACATTTTGACTGCTGGCTTTGTCTCTGCTTGCCCTGCGCAACTTGCGAGCGTGGGCGGTGAGCCTTTAGAAAAATGTACTGGCTTAATTAACCGTAGCGAAGTTAACCAAGAAAATATGGGGATTTTTGGCCAGGTAAACGTAAGTAATCAGCTTTGGGGACGCGCTAACAGCTATAGTATTGGCAGTGGTTTCGATTTTAGCCGTAGCACTTATAAGGCATCTTCTGAATATGGTAGTGTGACTAGTGATCGCGGTATTCGCGGCACAGGTTTCTTCCTTGACCCAACTAACGGCATGGACTTTAATGCGGATAATGAGTTGGATGATGCACGCGTTAATTTACGCGGTAAGAATTACACTTGGAGTGTTTTTGCGACAGACACTCTAGCTGTTACTGATAAGCTACATGTGACTGCTGCTGCACGCTATAACCATATCCGCGTGAAAAATAGCGACCGTTTGGATGGTGATATTTACCGAGATGCTGATGACTCACTAAGTGGCAATCATACCTTTAGTCGCGTTAATCCAGCACTAGGTTTAACTTATGCAGTAAGCGGTGCCTTGAATGCTTATGCTGGCTACAATGAGGGCAGCCGTGCGCCAACCAGTATTGAGCTTGGCTGTGCTAATCCTGACAATGGTTGCCGTTTACCTAATGCCATGGCCGGTGACCCGCCGCTCGATCAGGTTGTGACTAAAACATGGGAAGCTGGTTTACGTGGTAAGCTGAATAGTGCCGTATCTTGGAATGCAGGCGTGTTTACTGCAACCAACTACGATGATATCCAGTTCATTAGCAGCCCAACTTCTGGTGAAGGTTACTTTAAGAACTTTGGCGAAACGCGCCGTCGTGGGGTTGAGGGTGGCCTAAATGCGGTAGTTGGTAATTTAGGGTTTGGCGCAAACTATACTTTCTTGGATGCTACCTATCAAAGTAACGAAACTTTTATGGCTGAAGCTAACTCGTCGGCGGATGATGGTAATGTCAATGTTAAAAAAGGTAACCGCATCCCATTGGTGCCAAGAAATGTGTTCAAGTTCTATTCTAATTACCGTGTAACCGACAGGTTTAGCGTTGGCGGTGATCTGCTTGCAATTGCTGGCTCTTATGCACGTGGTAATGAGAATAACAAGCATGAATCAGGCGGCACTTTCCTTGGTGGCGGCAAAATTGCTGGTTATAGTACGATTAATCTATCGGCAGCATTCCAGATTAATAATGAATGGAACCTGTTTGCACGTGTGAATAATGTGTTGGACAAAGAGTACGCAACGGCTGGGCAACTCGGCGCAAGTCCGTTCAGCCCAGCAAGCGGTAACTACATGATCGGTGGTTCAAATAACCGCCGCTCTATGACCGTGGGTGAAACATTCTTAGCACCGGGTGCACCACGCTCTGCATGGATCGGTGTGCGTTATGAGTTTGGTGGCAAGAAGTCAGCGTACGCACCGTCAGCAGATTAGTGCCTAGGTAGATAAGTAATAATGATGTGTCATTGCTCAAGCCGCACTTAGAGTTCGTAATCACTATGTATTACTTAGTGTGAGCTTGAAGCTGTGACTTTTGTTGGTGTGGGTTGGTGCTTTGTTGGCTAACTCTCTGTTTTAAAGCCCTGCATGATAGCAGGGCTTTTTTTTGAACAGATATCAAGGCGCTGATGCTGCATGGGTATCACTAGCGTTAAATTAGTATCAATTGCATAGTCAAGAGGGTATCTTTGCCCTGGTTAAGATATATGGCTATTGCGCTGTTCGTTGCGTGCATCATGCAGGGTGTTGCGCATGATGGTTTGAGTGTTGTTGGGAAGTGTGCCTCAGTCTTTTGTTTCCCAAGTAAGTGTGAAGAGGTAAATCAAAAGCCCACAAAGCCGGTGGTATTGAGGCCTTAGCTTATCTAGAAGCACATTGCCTACACTTTTCAGTCAATTTTGGGGTGATAATCTACCTGTGATGGCTGTAGAGTCATTGCAAAGTACAGCTTGTGAGTCGCTATTGGTGGCGCGTCAAAAACACTAGGGTTTTTTGGCCGTTTTACTGCTGAATTGGCTAGGTGTTTAATTATGGTTTTTATCTCGGTTTTCATCATACTGCATGGGTGGCGAAAGTATTGATACATCAAACTAATCAGGCTATAGTGGCGTTGGTTATAGTTATTATCTAATTTAAAAAAAGGGTTTGTTAATGGCGGCACTACGTCCTGTATTGATGATTATTGATGATGACCCGCTAATCACTGATACCTTACATTTTGTGTTGAGTAAATATTTTGAAGTGTGTGTGGCAGAGTCGTACACGCAATTGAAAAGTTTGCTGCAACAGTTAGATTCTCCTCCCGCTCTGGCTTTAGTCGACTTGGGCCTGCCGCCAACGCCCCACACCCCCGAAGAGGGCTTCAAAGTCATTAGCGCGCTGCTGACACACTCGCCAACGATTAAAATTCATGTACTTTCAGGTCAGAGTGATGATGTGAACGTGAAGCATGCGCTTGCATTGGGGGCTGTGGATTTTATTGCCAAGCCTTGTGATGTAGAAAAGCTTAAAGACATGTTGTTGAATGCGCTCAAAGTGCAGGATGTTGAGCTTAACGAGATGCGGGTGGAGCAAGAGCATGGTGGCTTGCTTGGCAATAGCTTACCTATCCAAGCGTTACGTATGCAAATTCGGCAGTTTGCGGACTCTCCTTTCCCAGTTTTGATTGAAGGTGAATCTGGTAGTGGAAAAGAGTTAGTGGCGAGCAGCTTTCATTTTGCAAGTCAGCGCTTACTTTATCCTTATTTATCGGTTAATTGTGCTGCGGTTTCCCCGTTGCTGGCTGAATCTATCCTGTTTGGCCACGCAAAAGGTGCATTTACAGGCGCGGTGACTGCGCACGCTGGTTACTTTGAGGATGCCGGTGAGGGCACTTTATTCTTAGACGAAATTGGTGAGTTGCCTTTAGAGTTGCAGGCCAAGCTGTTACGTGTGTTGGAGAATGGCGAGTATCAGCGTATCGGTGAAACGCAAACCCGTAAAAGCCGAGCACGGATTGTTGCAGCAACCAATCGCGATTTAAGAGCCGAGGTGCGTGCTGGTAAGTTCAGGTCCGACTTATATCACCGTTTAAGTGTATTTACGGTACATGTGCCACCGTTACGCGAGTTGGCAGATGATAAGCATCTGTTGCGTGATCATTTTATTGAGTTTTATACCAAGCAAATTGATAAGGCACCTTTTAGGCTAGATGCAAAAGCAGAAGTACGTTGGCTGGATTATGACTTCCCAGGCAATGTCCGCGAGCTAAGAAATATCGTGATACGGTTAATTGCCAAATATTCTGGCAAGACCGTTAAAGAAAATGAGTTGCTTGCTGAGTTTGACTTAAGTGAGCCGGCATCGAGTGCAGACGCCTTTAATTTTAACGATGATGCGAGCATGACCGCGCAAGCGCAAAAACATTTGCAGCGCCAAGTGAATGTGAGTTTAGATGCTGTGCTTAAGTCTTGGGAGCGTGCTTATATCGACGCAGCAATGAAAATGACGCATGGTAATTTAAGTCAGGCAGCTAAATTGTTAAATGTGAATCGAACAACGCTGTATAGCCGTATGAACACACAAGAAGACTAATCGTCACTAGGAAATCACTTGTATTATCCACACTTTGGTTTGCAGCAACCCCCGTTTAAGATTACCCCCAATACAGACTTTTTCTTTTCTGGTGGTAATCGCGGCGCAGTCCTTGATGCCTTAGTGTATGCCATTGGTAACGGCGAGGGTATTGTCAAAGTAGTTGGTGAGGTGGGTAGTGGCAAAACCATGCTGTGCAGAATGTTGCAAACTATACTCCCCGAAAGAATCGAGAGTATTTATCTTGCAAACCCCAGCGTAGCGCCTGAAGATGTGTTGCATGCGATTGCTTTTGAGCTGCAGTTAGATTTGCCTAAAGATGCGGATCGATTGACGGTGATGCAGGCTTTGCAGGCGCATTTGCTAAATCGGCACGCAGAAGGCCGCCAAGTCGTGATTTTTGTTGAGGAGGCGCAAGGCATGCCGCTGGCAACGCTGGAGGAAATTCGCCTGCTTTCCAATCTGGAAACCAAGCAAGACAAACTGTTGCAGATTGTGCTGTTTGGACAGCCCGAGTTGGATGAGAATTTAAACCAAGAGCAAATTCGCCAGTTGCGAGAGCGCATCACGCATCGTTTTAATTTAGGCCCCTTACACACGAAGGATGTTGGTGAATATCTGATTTTTAGATTGCGCGCAGCGGGCTATCATGGCCCCCATTTGTTTACCGAAGCGTCAATTAAAAAGTTGTCTCATGCAGCGCAGGGCTTGGTGAGACGTGTGAATATCCTGGCCGATAAAGCTTTGTTGGCGGCATTTGCTGACAATGTCTATCAAGTAACGCCTAAGCATGTAAAAGCAGCTATCCAAGATAGTGAGTTTGCTGAAAGTTTGTATGGACAAAAGTTTAGCAGTTATAAACAAATTGCGGTGTGGTTCCTGTGTTTACTAGTGATTTTAAGTGGGATGCTAGTCGCGGCGATGATGTGGCAGCGCCCATCTGTTCAGCAAAGTGCTGCAAAAGTGACGGCGAAACCAATCCAGTCGGTGAAGGTTGCCCCTGCCACCGTCAACTCTAGCCTGCCTCATGCAGCTAAACAATCCGCTGTTGCCGTGACAAATACGCAAGTGAAGGTCAATGACTTTTCTGCACTGACTAATGCTAATGTACCCGTGACATTGAAAGATGTCGCTGTGGCTGTTGATAAGCCTACTCTAGAAGGCGCAGAAGGGTTGGTGCGTCAGCGTTTGGATGCGATGAGTAAACTATTAAAGAGTGCAAAGCCAGAAACCGTATTGCTGCAAATTAAATCGGTGCCCAATGCAGTGTCGACAGATGAGAAGGTTGAAGATGTGCAACTGGTTGCAGAGCTTGAGAGTTTAAGTCGGCAAGTGGAGGTGGATAATATTTATCTTTACCGTATGCGCAAAGCTGATGGCTTATATACCGTAGTGTTGTATGGCGCTTACGCGCAGCGGGCTGATGCACTGGATGCACTCAAAAGCTTGCCCCCATCTATTAAAAACAACCGGCCTTATTTAAGAACCTTGGCTGGAATTAATAAAGATATCGTGCCGCTTAATTAAATTTTGTAGTGGATATGTCGTGATATTTATCTGTTTTTAATGATTGTGCGTGTTTAGATTGGCGATGCTGCGCGGGCATAGAATTTAATTACGCATGAGTTCGCTGTGAAGTTTGGTGTTCCACCTCATTAATAACCTTGATTTACTCCTGTAACTTGTTGTTGCTATTTGTATTTTCTTGCATTTTTTGCGGTATCATGGAAAATGATTAAAAAGTGTACAGATAAAGTTACAGAATGTAGGGGTAACCAAGCCGTGATAAAGAATAAAACAGTATCAACACTGCTATGCATGACCTTGGTTTTGGGGATGTCGGCGTGCTCACATCAATCCAAAGTGAAGCCATCAACAGGACATATTGATGGCCAAAATACATCCTCCCCATCCCTGACCTCAAAACCAGCAACGCCTGCAGCATCTGCTGCTATTCCTAAGCCGGTCACTAACAGTCAGTATTTGCCGCCACCTACACCTAAAGCAAAAGAGCCTGTTTACAGTATTGTTGTTTACGACACTCCCGTGAAAGAAGTGCTGTTTGCAATAGCCAGAGACAGCAAGCTCAATATTGATATCCACCCTGCCATTCAAGGACGAGTGACTTTAAATGCCGTAGACCAAACCTTGCCGGCGATTTTGGAGCGCTTATCTAAACAGGTGGATTTAACTTATAACGTTAAGGGTAAGGTGCTGACAATAACGCCAGACCAACCAGTGTTGAGGACGTATAAGGTTGACTATGTGAACATGTCACGAGATGCGGTTGGTTTTATCGGTGTGGATGGTCAAATTTCTAGCACTGGCCAGAGTTCTAGTGCTAGCGGTGGCACAACAAGTAACACGTCAGGTACGGGTGCGAATAATAGTTCTCGTACCATGGTTAGAAGTGAGTCCAATAACCGTTTTTGGGACACCTTGGAAAAAAATATCACAGCATTGTTAGCCGAGAGCGATAAAGAAATCATTATTGGCAGATTAGAGGCAGATAAACAGTCAGCTAGCGCAGATACTCAAAGCGCTAAAGAGGGATCCGCAGGTGTTGCTGGGAATGCACAAAAAGCTGAGCCTAACCTAAGAGCAGATACCCAGAAGGCCTTTACTGAATACAAAACCTTGTTTGCAGCCAATGTGATTTCTAATCGTGAGGCTGGCGTAATCAGTGTTCGTGGCACAAACAAGCAGCATGAGCGAGTTCAGGAGTTTTTGGATAAAGTGCTCGCGAGTGCTAAACGTCAGGTGTTAATTGAAGCGACCATTGTTGAAGTGAGGCTTAGTGATAGCTTTCAGGCAGGGATTGATTGGAGCCGATTAAATAATAGCGCGACTAATAGTGGTTTTCAGTTTAGGCAGCAGTTAGGTGCGCAAACTAACAGTATTAATGCAACAGGGAACACTTTCACTACTACCGCGAATGCATTTGGCACGGCTACTAATGCTGGGTTTGTGGCTGGATACCTTAACCCGGTAAGCAAAATAGGTAATATTGCGGCATCTATTAATTTACTTGAGCAGTTTGGCTCAACTAAAGTGCTGTCCAGCCCTAAGTTGATGGTGCTTAATAACCAAACTGCAGTGCTAAAAGTTGTAGATAATTTGGTGTATTTTACAGTGCAGTCACAGCAATCACAGGGCTCTGTAGGCGGAGGTATATTGTCTACCGTGACAACTACACCGAATACAGTGCCTGTTGGCGTTGTGATGAGTGTTACCCCGCAAATCAATGATTTGAGTAACGTGAATATCAATATACGACCAACGGTTTCGAGGGTGCTGGGGTTCAAAAAAGACCCCAATCCTAATTTAACAGTTGAAAGTTTAGTGCCTGAAATTCAAGTGCGCGAAATGGAGTCGATGTTACAGATTTTAAGCGGGAATACAGCTGTACTTGGAGGTTTAATGCAGGACGATGTGCTGACGAACACCGATAAAGTGCCAGGCTTGTCAAAAGTGCCTGGTGTAGGAAAAGTATTTACTGGACAAAATGACGCAAATCGTAAAACTGAGCTGGTTATTTTCCTACGACCTACAGTGATTATTAGCGCGAGTTTAGAAAGCGATGAGCTTTCTGCCTACAAGCAGTATCTTCCTTCACAGCAACTGGAAAATACATTAGATGCTGAGAGCGAAAGGTAATTAGCAAATGAGTTTGCTAATCAAAGCACTGGCGACAGCCGAAAAAGATAAACAGAAGGCTGAGAAATCCGGACGCACGGATATTTTACCTTCTGACGCGTTGTCACTCTCGCCGCTAGAACTTGAGCCAGATAATGCAAAGGCTATTACAAACGCTGATGAAAGTGCTGTGGACAAACATGCCGAATCTTTTGCCTTAGCGCAAGATAAAAGTGCGTTCAGGAGTATGGATTTATCTCTGGCTGAAGAGGCGGGCTTGATTGGCGCTGATGTCAAATCCAAAGAGGATGTCCCAACTAAACATCTTGCCCAGCCTGCGTCCACTAAAACAAAAAGTAAGGCTGATGCGTTTAATGAGGCGGCAATGGCAAGTGTTGCTAACCTGAAAGCGCAGGCTGATGCTGCTAAGGGTAATCAAAAGGCAGCTGCCAGTGTATTTGTGGCAAATCACGCAGTTAAAACTGCCAGCTCACGAATTGCTTTGCTGTTGCTGGGTGTTGCTGGCGCTTTGATGATTTTGTTGGGCTTACAAGGATATAAATATATTAAGGCGCTGGGCGTCAGTGAGGTCGTGGTTGTAACACCAGCGCCGCCAGCGGCTAATGTTGCAGTTGTGGAAAGTGAAGTGAGTTCTGCGCTTGAGGATGCCGCAGCTAGCCAGCCGGCTGAGGTACAAAGCACAATGGATAATGTAAGTGCTGATGGGGTGGCTGCAAATCCGGTGCAGGATAGTGGTGCGATGGTGAAGCCTGCGTCAGAAAAGCTTAAGCAAGCAGCTAAGGTAGATGAGCCAATGTCAGCAGGTGAGCCTGCTGCTGGAGAGGCGATTTCAACCTTTCAGCCACCAGTTTCAGCAACCGCGCGCAAATTGACAAAAGTGGATGAGGCTGTGCGACGCGAACCTGCAGCGACTGAGCCAAAAGAGCCGCTAAGGCTCGTGAGTAAAGCGCAGGCATCGGGAGTTGACCCTACATTGCTTGCTGCGTATGAGGCATTTAACCGCGGTGATGATGTTTCTGCACAGCAGAAGTATCGCCAAGTATTGCAAAAGGATGTCAGAAATGTGGATGCCCTGCTGGGCATGGCGGCAATTGCACAGCGCCAAACCCGCAATATGGATGCTCTCGGATGGTATCGTAAGGTCACGGAAATTGAGCCTAGAAATAGTATTGCTCAATCGGCGATGGCGGATTTAGAGGCGAATACAGATGCGGTAGGGGCCGAGAGTAAGATTAAAAGCATGCTGGCACGCCAGCCCGAAGCGGCTAACTTGCATGCGGCTTTAGGTAATTTATATGCTACACAAAATCAGTGGGCTTCTGCACAGGCTGCTTATTTTAGCGCTAGCCAGTTTGCACCGATTAGTGCCGATTATGCATTTAACTTGGCGATTAGTTTAGAGCATTTAGGCAAGCCAAAATTAGCATTGGTGCAATATCAGCGTGCGCTTGATTTGCTGAATATGACGGGTGCTGCCAGCCCAGACCGTGCTCAGGTAGAGGCAAGGGTCCGCGCGTTGCAGTAGTGAGGCCTCTACATAATTATTCAAGATAGTCGTAGTGCTGATTAGGTAAATGAAAAAAACAATAATGAACTTATATAAACAGGCTAAATTAAATGGCTGAACAGCGGCGTAAAATTCGCTTAGGCGAGTTGATGGTGCAGCAGGGCTTAATTAGCCAGGATCAGCTGCGCATTGCGCTGATTGAGCAAGAGCATAATGACTTGCCGTTAGGGCGTCAATTGGTGCGCTTAGGCTTTGTGACTGAGGCAATGGTGCGCGACACCGTTGCGCATACTATCGGTACAGATAGTGTTGATTTAACCACCGTAGTGGCTGATTTTGAAGCGTTGCAAATGGTACCGCAAGATTTCTCACGCCGATACCACTTGTTACCAGTGGCGTACGACGCGCTAACCAGAACCATGGTGGTGGCCATGGCGGATTTGTTCAATGTGGTGGCATTGGATCAGTTACGTGCCATGCTGGGCGGGCAGATTCAGTTAAAACCGGTATTGGCGGCCGAAGCGCAGCTGGAAGAGGTGATTGACCAGTTTTATGGCTATGAATTATCTGTTGACGGCATTTTGCGCGAGATTGAAACCGGTGAAATTGATTATCAGAGTTTAAGTGCAGATGATAATGAATATACACAACCGGTAGTGCGCTTGGTCGGTGCTTTGTTGATGGATGCAGTGAAGCGCGGCGCCTCGGATATTCACTTTGAGCCAGAGCAGGCTTTTTTACGCATACGTTATAGAATCGACGGCGTATTGCAGCAGATTAGAAGTTTGCATAAAAGCTATTGGGGTGGTTTAGCCGTTCGCTTGAAAGTGGTTAGTGGGCTGGATATTGCGGAAACGCGTGCGCCACAAGATGGCCGCCTGAATATGAACTTATGCGGACGTCCTATCGACTTCAGGGTGTCTACACACCCCACCATCCATGGTGAAAATATCGTATTGCGTGTGCTTGATCGTGAGAAATCTATTATCCCGATGGAGCGCATGGGGCTGCGTCCAGAAACGCTAGACGAACTGCAATTGATGATGACGCGTCCCGAGGGGATTTTGATTGTCACGGGGCCTACCGGTAGCGGTAAAACTACGACTCTTTATTCATTGCTAACCCATCAGAACACAGAAGCGGTCAATATCATGACACTGGAAGACCCAGTGGAGTATCCGGTGACCATGATGCGCCAGACATCGGTGGCTGAGGTGAATAAGGTAGATTTTGCCAATGGTATCCGCTCTATTATGCGGCAAGACCCCGATATCATTTTAGTGGGTGAAATCCGCGATGCAGATACTGCCATGATGGCGTTCCGCGCGGCGATGACCGGACATCAGGTATTCAGTACTTTACATACCAACTCAGCATTGGGTGCTTTTCCGCGTTTAACCGATATCGGTATTCTGCCTGACATTATGGCCGGCAATATTATTGGCGTGGTAGCCCAGCGCTTAGTGCGCGTGCTGTGCCCGCATTGCAAAGAAAAACACAAGCCGGATGATATTGAGCGCAAGATTTTGCGGCTTAAACCAAACGATCAAACACCGATTTACAAGCCAAAAGGATGTAAGCATTGTAATCAAACCGGTTATAGAGGGCGTATGGCGATTATTGAGCTGCTACGCATAGACTCGGATATGGATGCATTGATTTCGCGACGTGCCCATTTGGATGAGCTGAAGAAAGTGGCATTGGATAAAGGATTTGTCACTTTAGCTGAGGATGGCGTGCGGCGGATTTTAGAGGGATACACCAGTGTGACAGAAGTGATGCGGGTGATTGATTTAACCAGCAGGATCAGTACGTAAGCTATGCCATCTTTTAGCTATAAAGCCGTTGATAAATTAGGCCGCATTGCCATGGGGCAGGTGGATGCACTCAATGAGGTCGATTTGGAAATGCGGCTTGAGCGCATGGGTTTGGATTTAATTACCTTTCGCTTAGCGACTAGATCTACCAGCCTGTTTAATCGCAATAAAGTCACCAATCAAGACTTAGTCATGTTTTGCTTTCAACTGGAACAACTATCCAGTGCCGGCGTGCCGCTACTGGAGTGCTTGGTCGACTTGCGCGAGAGCACTAACAACCCATATTTCCAAAAAGTACTGGGCGCCATTAGTGCCGAGGTCGAAGGTGGCAAAATGCTGTCACAGGCATTGGCTGAGCATCCTGCTGTATTTAGTGATGTATTTGTGAGCTTGATTGATGCAGGTGAGCGCACAGGTCAGCTCTCAGTCGTGTTGAATAACCTGTTTAATACCATCCGCTGGCAAGATGAGCTGATGTCGCAAACTAAAAAACTATTGGCTTACCCTGCGTTTGTTGCGGTGGTGGTATCGCTTGCGGTTGTCTTTTTAATGATTTATGTTGTGCCACAGATGGTGTCTTTTTTGCGCAATATGGGACAAGAGCTTCCGCTTAATACCAAGATTTTGATTGCGATGTCGAATGCCTTTGTGGATTATTGGTGGTTAATTCTTGGTTTGCCCCTGGCTGGCGTCGCCTTGCTGGCAGCAACGATTCGCACTAACCCTGCAGCGCGTTACCGGTTTGATTTATTTAAATTAAATATCCCCGTTACCGGGCCTATCTTGCATAAAATCATCATGGCGCGGTTTGCCCGTTATTTTGCATTGATGTATCAAACCGGCATCCCTATTTTGGATGCGATTAAAATTTGTGAAAACATCGTCGGTAATCGGGTGGTGGCAGATGCGCTGACGCGCGTGCACACGCAGATTAACGCGGGCGATGCCATGAGTGAAAGCTTTCGTAATGCCGGATTGTTTCCGCAGCTGGTGGTACGCATGATTAAGGTCGGCGAAAGCACTGGTGCGCTAGATAAGTCGTTACTCAATATCAGCTATTTTTATGACCGTGATGTGAATGATGCTATGCAGAAAATGCTCAAAATGATAGAGCCTGCGCTCACGGTGCTATTGGGCGGCATACTTGCGTTCATTATGTTCTCGGTACTTGGTCCGGTGTACGACTCATTTAGTAAGCTTAAAATTTAAGTGATTCAATATAACAAAGCATGATATTCGCTAATCCAAAAAAACTCGTGTTATGTGCTACGGCCAACCAGTTGCTGGTTGGCGTTTGGTATGCGGGTAAGCTGCAAGGCAACCAGACTTTTGATAATAACGAAGCCGGGCATCAGGCATTTGCAGCATTTTTGCAACAATACTCATCCAGCCCGGTTTATCTGATTGCAGATGCTGTAGAGGAAGATTTCAGGCTTGAGAGTTTGCCGCACACGACAGGCAGTGCGAAGCATGAGCTGATTACCCGTAAGTTGAATCAGCACTACCGAGGTTTGGATTACCGCACGGCTCATTTTATTGACCGTGATAAAGACAAGCGAAAAGATGATAACTTTTTGTTTGTAGCGATTAGTAAAGATGATTTCCTGCAAGCCTGGGTTGCCATTATCAAGGCGCATGAGTCGCAGTTAGTGGGCGTTTACTTGCTGCCTATGTTAAGCCAGGTATTGATGCGGCAGCTTAAGCTAACAGTGCCACACTTGTTACTTTGCGAAAAGCTCTCCTCTGGGTTACGCCAAACGTATTTCCATCATGGTTGTTTGCGCATGAGTCGCTTGGTACCGAATGTGCCTGACGGGTCAGGGCAGTTGGGTTATTTTTATCTGGTAGAAATTGAGAAAACACGTCTTTATTTGATGAGCCAGCGCTATATCTCGCGCGACACACCCTTAAATTTGGCACTAGTGAGTGCCAATGGCTCTACCCAGCAGATTAGTCAAGGCATCAGCCAGGAGCAGGGCTTGAATTGTTCCGATGTCAACTTGAGCAGCTTAGCCAAAACACTAGGTTTGCCAGTGGCCTTGTTGCAAGAAAAGCCAGAGTTGATGCATATGCAATTGCTGGCAAATGGCCATTTTGTTGATAACTTAGCACCAGACTGGCTCACTAAATACTTTCAGTTTAATAAATTAAAGCAAGGTTTGGTGATAGGGACAGCTTTAGTGGGTTTCTTTGGCATGGTCGCTGCGGCTTGGATGTTTAAAGAGGGCTGGGATCATAAGTCCGCTTTTGAGCAAGCGCAGCAAGATACGCAGATTCAGCAGCATCGGTATGACGAGGCCGCAAAAGATTTTCCCGTGACGCAGATTAGCGCGAATGATTTAAAAGTTGCAGTGGAGTTAGATAAAGCCATCGCCGCATTTCCAAAATCACCAAGACTGATGATGCAGGTGGTTAGTGCAGCGCTAGCGCCTACCCCGCAAGGCGCGTTGGATGAAGTACAGATTGATCGGTTGCATTGGGTGCTGACCAATGACAGCAACGTTAATGATCAGGATAAATTTACGCCATTGCCTGCGGCTGCGGGTGGTGTGCAGACGCCCGCCAACGCTGTGCCGCCTGCCGACCCGACTAAGTTAATCGAAGTGGGCTTTCTCACAGCACAAATTTCTGGGTTTACTGGAGATTATCGGCGTGCATTGAATAGCCTGAACCAGTTTGTGGCTAACATTAAGGCGGATGCGAGAGTTGCCGAAGTGGTTGTGCTGCAAGAGCCGGTGAACGTGAGCTCATTTGTTAGCTTGCAGGGCAGCACCACGGACGAGCAGTCTACACAAAAGCAACCGGCGTTCTTTAAATTAAAAATAGTGTTGAAGCCAGCCTCAGATGTGACTAACGCAAGTGGGGTGCAGCCATTATGAAGCTAGAGCCAAATGACTGGAAAAAGCTGCAAATCCCCTTGGTGGTGTTAGGTGTGGTGATTGTCGTAGTAGTGGCGTGTATCGTGCTTGCACAACAGTATAAAACTGAACAGGAACTGGCATTACTCAATCAGCAGAATCAGCTCAATGCAGCCCGCCAGCGCTATCAGTCTTCCGGTTTGGAGAAAGAAGTCATTACCGCATATCTACCTCAATATCAAACCTTAATTAATAAAGGTTTTGTGGGCGAGGAGCGTCGCATAGAGTGGGTGGAGAGCTTGCGAGATCAACATAAAAACCATAAGTTATTTGGGATTAAATACAGTATTAAACAGCAGGAAAAATATACGCCTGCATTTGCACCTAATCTAGGCGGTTTTACATTAAACCGCTCGGTGATGCAGTTTGAGCTTGATATGCTGCATGAAGGAGATTTATTGCAGCTAACGGAGTCTTTAAGTAAAGCCGGTGTGGCTGAGCTGATTTTAAGGGACTGCGAAATGACCAGATTGAACGAGAGCGGCGCTTTGAGCAGTCAGTTGACTGCCAACTTACATGCACAGTGCGAGCTGGACTGGCTTACCCTGCGTGAGCCGGCAGCAATCCAAACCGTAGCGGGGCCATAGTCATGCTGAAGTTACTGTTTCATGTACTAGTTTTTAGCTTGATGAGTGTTGGTTTCTCTGTCATCCAGGCTGCGCCTAATGATGACTTTGGGCGCCTATTCAGTAAGCCTGCCGAACGTGAGAAGCTAGACAAGCTTAGACAAAGCCAGCAGTTAAAGGTGGCCACGCCCCATGAAGAATCGCCCGAAAGCGATACGGAGCCTTTAGCTGTAGATACATCCACCCCTATTGCCATGCAGGGTTACGTGAAGCGCAGTGATGGGGTGAAGGGTACACTTTGGATTAATAATCAAGCCGTGCAAGAGGGTGATGCTGTCGATAATGTACAAGTTGGGCGAATCAACCGCCGAGGGTTTTCAACTAAGGCCGCAAGTACAGAAGGGGTTGATGTACAAGCTAGCGGTAAAAAGATTCGCCTTAAAGCTGGCCAAGTGTACGAGCCTGAGACCAGCCAAATTAAAGAGCTGCAAGTGGTGGAGAAAGCCAGGCGACTAAGATTAGAAGAGGCTGGAGTGATTGGTGGTGATGAGTAGTCGTCCACTTGGGCATAGCGGCCAGCGAGGAATGGTGCTTATTCTCATCGCATTTATTATTGGCTTAGGTGCCGCAGCGTTCATGTTCAAAATGTTCAATGCATCAAGTTTGCAAGTTGAGCAGGATGAGAAGACTATGCGCGTCTTAGGTGAGGCTAAATCAGCATTGATTGCATGGGCAGTGAGCCATCCCAATCATCCGGGTCAGATGCCTTATCCTGACCGGAATGGAGATGGCAATTACGATGGGTACAGTGACTGCTTTGCCACTAACGTAAGTTTCTCATATAGCTTTTTACTTGGTAGGTTGCCAATTCATGGTTTAGATCCAAATTGCAATAACCATGGAATTACAGTAACCGCAGCATTAGGGGCAGATTTCCGCGATGCGACTGGTGAGCCATTATGGTATGCAGTATCTAAGAACTTAGTACATGATTACAACGGCACAGGCGCTAACCCAATCATCAATCCAGGCGTTGCGAATGTAGCAACAGATTGGATAGAGGTCGTGGACCGAAATGGAAATGTCATATCCAATCGTGTAGCGGCTGTAATTATTGCCCCAGGGACATCTGTTGGTGGGCAGGATAGGTCATCTGCCGCACCTGATGCACGAGAGTATTTGGATAGAATCGTTAGGAGCTCAGATGGCGTGCCGTTTAAAAACTATGCTCTTCCTCCTCTGGAAGTTAACCAATTTATCATGGGTGAGGATATTAGAAGAGTAGGTGCTAATGATACTGTCTTTCAAAAGCCATACTATTTTAATGATAAGCTGGTATACATCACTGCGGACGAACTGCTAACCGCGCTAGAGGCGCGGGCTGCAAACGAACTAAAGAATGCTCTTTTAAACTATTACGAGCCAGCTTCGGGTGATCGGCCAAATGGAAGAGGGGTTGGCTACTTCCCCTACGCAGCGAGTTTAGGCAGTAGTAAAGATTATGCCTGTGTAGCATCAAACGTAGTTGGCGTCTTGCCGATAAGCAGCGTTGCGCCTGCTGATTTTACTTGTAACTATAGTCGTGGCGGCGGGTTGACCAGTGCAAGTTGCAGTACTGGCTTTACGAATATCAGTGCAATTGTAATGCGGAAAAATAATAATTTTACGAGCTTTTCTGGCGCTTGCTCTTACTCAGGGCGAGATTGCACCTGCGCCGGTGCGGGCTCGTGCTCAAGAGGTGGGCAAACTTTTAGTTGTAATGCACTGGGTAGCTGCAACGCTAACTTCAACGGCACGGTTACTTTTAAGGGAGGGGAGTTCACCTCTGCTAACTCACGTTGCAGTTTGAGCTGTACAGATGTTGCGTGTTCGGGAGCTGGTGCGGGTAGCGCTACCAGAACTTCGTGCGTAGACCCGGTTTTTAATACTGGTGGGTCGCAACTTCCTACATGGATTATGACGAATCGATGGTACGATTATTTTTACTATGCTTCATCTAGGACTGGCATTAAGTTAACGGGCGGCAACAAAACAAACGTAGATAGTTTGTTAATTGGTACAGGCCGTTCAATTGTTGCACCATTTAGCGTACCCTCGAAAGGTAGTGCGCAATCAAGGCCGTCATGTGCGATTAATGATTATCTGGATAGTGCTGAAAATGCTAATGCAGATCAAATATTTGATAGACAAAATATAACAAGAACCCCAAATTACAATGACCATACATATATCGTAGCACCATGATAAAAAAATCATTTTCACATCGTTGTGTTGGTGGGTTTACACTGGTAGAAATGGCCATTGTCATCGTTATCCTTGGATTCGTCCTTGGTGCGCTGCTGATGCCTATGCAAGTGCAGCGACAACAACAAGCTCAATTACAAACGGAAAATACGCTAGCGATTGCCAAGAGGGCGTTGCTAGGTTACGCGCAGGCGCATGGCCGCTTGCCTTGCCCAGCAACAGCGGTTAGCAATGGTATAGAGCAACCGATAGGTGGTGCGGCTACTTGCACGCAAGCGGTAGGTTTTCTGCCGGCGGCAACCTTGGGCATGCAGCCAGCTGATGCGCAAGGGTATGCATTAGATGGCTGGGATAATCGTATCCGCTATGCCGTTACCCAGTCTAGCGCAGGCGGCGCCGCAACTCCGGACTTTACAACCAATATTGCAGATAATGCTGCGACGCCACTAGTGAACGAGGCAGATGGTATGAATGTGGTTGGTATGTCTAACTTACTGCCAGATTTACGGGTTTGTGCTAGCTCTGTAGGCATAACTGCCGCGGTGTGTTCCGCCGCCGTGCCAGAAACAAATTATCTGATTAATAACGCCGTGGCTGTTATCTACTCTATAGGTGCTACGGGGAACCAAGCCATTGGCGGCGCAGATGAAACTGCTAACTTGAATGATGCGGATGCTAACGGCATTGTGGATGATGGCGTGTTCGTAAGCCATGAACCTAGAAGTGCTGCTGACGCCAATGGTGAGTTTGATCACATCGTGACTTGGATTTCTCCTTATGTTCTCTATAATGCCATGATCGAAGCAGGACAATTGCATTAACTTATGAACGACCAACAACTTCTACGCTATAGCCGCCATATTTTATTACCGCAGATTGAATATGAGGGACAAGATAAACTAGTCAATAGCCACGCGTTAATCGTGGGTGCTGGCGGTTTAGGCTCGCCAGTTGCGTTGTATTTAGCGGCAGCGGGTGTAGGCACCCTCACTATCTGTGATTTTGATGTGGTGGATTTAACCAATTTACAGCGCCAAATTGTGCACACCACAAGCGCTGTCGGTGTAAATAAAGCCGTATCTGCACAAGCCACCCTGCAGGCAATAAATCCAGAAATCACGGTGAATACGGTTTGTGAAAAATCATCTGCCGCAGATTTTGAGAAACTGATTACACAAGCTGATGTGGTGATTGATTGTAGTGATAATTTTGCTACACGCTATCTGTTGAATCGCCTTTGTGTGCAGTTGAAAAAGCCGCTGGTGTCTGGGGCGGCCATTGGTTTTGAGGGGCAGGTCACGGTGTATGACATGCGCTCAGACAACAGCCCATGTTATCACTGCCTGTTCCCCGATAATGGTGAAGACAGTGATTTGCGCTGTGCAACGAATGGTGTGTTTGCTCCGCTAGTGGGCATGATAGGCACTTGCCAAGCGGCAGAAGCGCTAAAAATACTGATGGCTATCGGTGATAGTTTGCAGGGCAGGCTCTTGTTGCTCGATGCACTCTCTATGGAGTGGCGTACGATCAAGCTGAGTAAAGACCCAGCTTGTACCGTGTGTGCTTAATTTGCCATGCGTGCTATGCTCAGCATAGCAATTGGCTAGATTACTTGCCGCCTATTAAGCTCTTTACCGCACCGACTAAGTCGCCTGGCATGACCACAACCTTGCTGTTCTCAGATGTCGACATTTTTTGTAATGCGGTAATGTAGCGGTCACCTAACAAGAACATCGCTGATGCGTTGTTTTCTTGTACGGCCTCTGTAATAAATTTAATTGATTCTGCAGAGGCTTTCGCCGCCACCATCTGTGCTTCGGCATCTTTACGTGCAGCTTCTAAGCGTGCTTCCGCATTTAAAATAAGAGATTGTTTTGCACCTTCAGCCTCGGTCACTACCGCAACTCTTTCACGCTCTGCCGCAGCTTGGCGCTCCATGGCATCCTGCATATTAGGCGATGGTTTGATATCTTGAATCTCAACCGATTTAACGGTTAAACCCCAGTCTAGCGCTTCATCTGCAATCGCAAGTTTGAGTTCAGACTTGATGCGGTCACGTGAGGTAAGGGCTTGGTTGAGATCCATACCGCCAATGATAGAGCGTAAACTGGTTTGCACCATATTGCGCATGGCTTCACGGAAATTCTCAATGCCGTATACGGCACGGTCAATCTTCGTCACTTTAATAAATGCAACCGCATTGGCTAGAATTACTGCGTTATCGCGGGTGATGACTTCTTGCTCCGGCACATCCAGAATAATGTCTTTGGTGGTAACTTTGTAGCTTACTCTGGTAAAAATCGGGTTGATAACATGCAGCCCTGGTGTGAGTACGCCAGCAAATTTACCTAAACGCTCCACCACCCACTCTTCACCTTGCGGCACAATGCGCACGCCTTTAATGATGGCGACAATTACTAAAAATATGAGTACTAAACTAAACTCTGTCATTTGGAAATTTCCTTAAGTGAGAAGATTAAAAAGCGTTAACTAACTTTTGTAATGCGTAGTGTATTGCCTTCAACAGCAATCACTTTTGCCTGACTTTCGGCTTCTATCACCTCGTCCGACACTGCTACCCATTCGCGGCTACCCATTAGGCCTTGCGTAAAGCGAATTAAGCCGTTCTGTGCAGGGCTGGTTGTCTGCAGCACAGTGCCGATGCGGCCAATTTCTTCGCCTTGTGATTGACCCACAACTGAGCTGCTATCCGTTTTTTTGTAATAACGTCGCCATATTGCCAAAGACCCGATAGAGAGGATGGCAAACGCGATGAATTGTATCGCGTGTGGAATGTTTGGAAACAGCCAAGTGGCAATCGCTAAACAAATGGCAGCGATGCCAAACCATAATATATATAAAGTACCTATGGCTAATATTTCTACTGCGATTAAAACGATACCTAATACAGCCCAAACCCAAGTTGCTTCTATCATTTGATATCCTGATACAAAGATTGATAAGTGTTAAGCCTAAACATCGGTAATTATTATTGCACGATATTTCAATATTTTTTAATATAAAATTCTGCAAAAAAGGTGTACCCTTTTGGGTGGTATATCATGTTCCATTAACATTGTAGGAAATACTCCTATGGGCCCCGCACAGAAACTTAATCTTCCGAGTGACCGGCTAGAACGATTGCATTACGTCAAGCGCATGTTTGCACAAGCAAAGGGCCCTGATCTTGCGGAAGAATGGTCTGGCGGCAGGACCAGCGCGTTACGAAAGTTGCATGCAGTAGATGCTGTGCAGTACGGACGTAACCGTAATTTTATTAATGGTGCAGTCACACATTTATCTCCATACCTACGCCACGGCTGTCTGAGCTTAAATGAGACTTTTACTTTTGTGAAACAGAAGTTTGGCTTACAAGGCGAGAGCCTGCTGATGGAGCTAGCTTGGCGCGATTTTTGGCGGCAAGTCTGGTTTTATGAAGGGAATGCTATCTTTAGCGAAATGGAGCCACCTAAGGTTAATCTTGATTATCAGCCGCTGAGCGATGCGGTTAAGCAGGCCAACACTGGTTTACCCTGTATGGATGGCTTTATTAAAGAGTTGCTGGATACTGGCTATATGCATAACCATGCCCGCATGTGGTTTGCGAGCTATGTGGTCCATCATCTTAAAATCGACTGGCGTGAGACGGCTGATTGGTTTGAAGCCCACTTGCTAGATGGCGATTTGGCAAGTAATCACTTGTCATGGCAATGGGTTGCGTCGACGTTTAGCTCTAAACCTTATTACTTTAACAAAGAGAATCTGGAGCGTTATACGGGGGGTAAATATTGCGCCACATGCACAGCGCAATGCCCGTTTGATGCGAGCTATGAGGTGTTGAATGGGCGTTTATTTTCGCCATCACTCACCGCCAGCCCAAAGCAATATCCTATTAAGTCATTGCCGATGAAGGGCGCGCATACATTTAAAGCGGTTGCGGTGCTGGTGCATGATGAAATGCTGTCTGCACAGAACCCTTTGCTTAGTAAGCCTTATCCTAAAATCTTTGTGTTTGACCCTGTGTTGTGTGGTCATTGGTCACTAAACAGATTGCAGTTTGTGGCAGACTGTCTGCATGAAATGATGAATGTTGAGGTGTGGATGGGCGATACGCACGCTGTGTTGCTGCAAAAAGGCGTAGGGCAGATTTTTACGCAGGACACGCCTAACTTTAAGCTTAAAGAAATATTGGCACCATTTTCCCCGAGCTGGGAGCACGCGCCAAGGCTAGCGAATGTACGGCTGAGTGAGCGGCGCTTAAAGCGTTTTTCTCGCTACTGGGAGAAAGTAGGCCCAGTGTTGATGGCGGATGTTTAATCTTTAACTAGTAAATGCTACTATCCATAGCGACTCAAGTATTACGCGAGTTCGCAGGCCGATATCATCAATAAAAATAAGGGGATATGATGTTAGTGTGGATAGTGGTAGCCGTCGTTGTGCTGTATTTTGTCATCACATACAATAGTTTGGTCAGTGTTAAAAATAACGTTGAAAAGGCATGGTCTAATATCAATGTGCTGTTAAAGCAGCGTCATGAGGAGCTGCCTAAACTGATAGATACTTGCCGGCAGTATATGCAGCATGAGCAGGCTACGCTAGAAAAAGTGATTCAAGCGCGCACACAAGTGAATGAAGCGCGCGACCAGCATGATGTTACTGCGCTAGGGCAGGCCGAAAGCGCACTGCGTGTAGGCTTAGGTGGTCTGTTCGCCGTGGCGGAAAGCTATCCAGAGCTTAAGTCTAACCAGAATTTCTTAATGCTGCAGACCCGCATCACCGGGCTTGAAAATCAAATTGCAGACCGCCGCGAGTTTTATAACGACAGTGTGTACATTAACAATGTGCGCGTGCAACAGTTTCCGGATCTAATCGTGGCAAGGCTGTTTGGTTTTGCCAAAGAGTCATTACTTAAATTTTCCAGTGAAGAGCTTGCCGATGTTGACGTAAGTCAGCGCTTTAATGCCAAGCTGTAGGCAGTGTTGTGCGCTTGCGTAGTTACTATTTAAACCCGCTCGCCCTGTGTGTCTGCCTTGGGCTGGTGTTGGCAGGCGTGTACATAGATTACCAGGACGGGCAAGCGCACCAACTGCCGATGCTGTTCGCTGTGAGTGCCTTGGTTGCCATATTTGCCTGGGCATTTAACTACAAAAGATTGCTGGCAATATCCGAGGTGCCAATTTCAACCATTGCGTCGGCGGCTCAAGGCTATGTGGAATTGTTTGGCAAGTCCAGACAGCGCTTGCCCATGCGCAGCCCAATCCAAGGTGCAGATTGCGTTTGGTTCAGGTTGTGGGTGTACGCCCGCGATAGTAACTACATGTGGCGCTTGCAAGATTACCAAGTCAGCGAGCAAGTGTTTGAGCTGCATGATGATACCGGTGTGTGCTTGGTAGACCCTAAAGGCGCGGATATTTATGCTGCAAAACGGCATGTAATTACGCAAAATGGGCACCGCTATATTGAGGATGTACTGTTTGCGGATAAATCTATTTACGTGCTGGGTGATTTAGATGCCGGCACGCAAGCCCATACCGAGGCTGAAATCCACCATGAGGTTGGCAAGCTGCTCACACAATGGAAGCAATCTAAATCCAGACTGTTGCAGCGGTTTGACCTGAACCGGGATGGTGAAATTGATATGCTGGAGTGGGAGCAAGCACGCGAACAGGCCTATACCGATATCAAGCGTCAGCAAAGCCTATTGCTTAAAAGTGAGCAGCATTTGATTGCTAAGCCCCAAAACAATCGTCTATTTGTGATATCAGGCATTACTCCGCAAGCGCTGAGGCAGCGCTATCGTTATTGGGCGGTTGTGCATTTTTTAGTATTTTTCGGAGCGGGTCTGTTTTCTTTTGTAGCGAGTTACCTCGCGATATAACAGCAGGTTTGCCCTGTGATAAAATGCTAGGTTATGACAACTGACCATTCGACACAGAATATGCAAGAAAACAAAGAGCTAGCCAAATCATTCGACCCTAAAACCATTGAAAGTAAATGGTATGAATTCTGGGAGGGGCAAGGCTATTATGGCGCTGGCTTAGATACCGCCAAGCAAGATAATTTCTGTATTTTACTTCCCCCGCCTAACGTGACCGGCACGCTCCATATGGGGCACGGTTTTAATCAGACCTTAATGGATGCATTAACACGCTACCACCGTATGCGTGGCGACAACACTTTGTGGCAGCCAGGTACCGACCATGCCGGTATTGCTACCCAAATCGTGGTGGAGCGTCAGCTTGATGCACAAGGCGTGTCACGTCATGATTTAGGCCGTGAAAAGTTCTTAGAAAAAGTATGGGAGTGGAAAGAGTACTCAGGCGGTACCATCACTAAACAAATGCGTCGTTTAGGTACCTCGCCGGATTGGAGCCGCGAGCGCTTCACCATGGATGAAGGCCTCAACAAAACAGTGACCAAGACCTTTGTGCAACTCTATAACGAAGGCCTGATTTATCGTGGCAAGCGTTTGGTGAACTGGGATGTGAAGCTAGGCACAGCGGTGTCTGATTTAGAAGTGGTGCAGGAAGAAGAAGACGGCTTCATGTGGCACATCAACTATCCACTGGCAGATGGTTCTGGTCATTTAACGGTAGCGACAACACGTCCAGAGACTATGCTGGGTGACGTGGCAGTGATGGTGCATCCGGAAGATGCGCGTTATAAACACCTGATTGGTAAAACTGTGCAGTTGCCGTTGTGCAACCGTGAGATTCCTATCATTGCTGATGATTATGTCGATTTGGAGTTCGGTACCGGTGTAGTGAAAGTGACGCCAGCGCATGACTTTAACGACAATATGGTCGGCCAACGTCAAGGTTTGGATAAAATCGTTATCCTCAATCTGCAAGGGTTTGTGCCTGCCGCAGCAGAAGTTTGGGCGGCGGATGGTGCTAGTAAGCCATCCATCCAGATGCCAGCAAATCTGATTGGCTTGGAGCGCTTTGCTGCACGTAAACAAGTGGTGGCAGACCTAGAGGCACAAGGCTATTTGGTTAAGGCAGAAAAACATAAACTCAAAGTGCCGCGCGGTGACCGTACTAATGTAGTGATTGAGCCTATGCTGACCGATCAATGGTTCGTTGCCATGAGCAAGCCTGCGGCTGACGGTAAATCGATCACGCAAAAAGCATTGGACGTAGTGGAGAGCGGCGAAATCAAGTTCTACCCTGAGAACTGGGTAAACACTTACAACCAATGGCTCAATAACATTCAAGACTGGTGTATTTCCCGTCAGTTATGGTGGGGGCACCAAATCCCTGCTTGGTACTCTGATGACGGCAAAGTCTATGTGGCGCATGATGAGGCTGAGGCCAAGGCTCAGGCGGCTAAAGACGGCTATGCCGGTCAATTGAAACGTGACGATGATGTGCTGGATACATGGTATTCATCTGCCCTATGGCCGTTCTCTACCTTGGACTGGACCGGTGATGCAGAGAAGGATGCTGCGAATATTGCCCTACAGCAGTACTTGCCATCTTCTGTATTAGTCACAGGCTTTGATATTATTTTCTTCTGGGTGGCGCGTATGGTGATGATGACCACGCATATCACTGGCAAAATTCCGTTTAAGCACGTGTATGTACACGGCTTGATTCGCGATGCCGAAGGCCAGAAGATGAGTAAATCTAAAGGCAACGTGCTAGACCCGATCGACTTGATTGACGGCATTGGTCTGGATGAACTGATTAAAAAACGCACCACAGGTTTGATGAACCCGAAAGATGCGGAAAAAATCGAGAAACGTACACGTAAAGAGTTTCCGGAGGGGATTAACGCCTATGGTACCGATGCGCTACGCTTTACGTTTGCAGCATTAGCTTCACCTGGCCGTGACATTAAGTTTGATTTACAGCGCTGTGATGGCTACCGTAATTTCTGCAATAAATTGTGGAATGCAACGCGCTTCGTACTAATGAATACCGAAGGCCAGGACAATGGTTTTGGCCTTGGCAGTTGCGTAGAAGGTGGCCGTGTGTTCTCAGCCGCTGACCGCTGGATTGTGAGCATCCTGCAGCGCACGGAAGCTGAGGTTGAGCGCGCGTTTGAAGACTACCGCTTTGACTTAGCTGCAAAAGCGATTTACGAGTTTGTGTGGGATGAGTACTGCGACTGGTACTTAGAGCTAGCTAAAGTACAAATGCAAAATGGCAGTGAGGCAGAAAAAATCGGCACACGCCGTACTTTACTGCGCGTGCTGGAAACCATCTTGCGCTTAGCGCACCCTATCATGCCATTTATTACCGAAGAAATTTGGCAAACAATCGCGCCAATGACGGAAAAGCATGGCGCCAGCATTATGTTGGAAACTTATCCTAAAGCGCAGCCAGACAAATTGGACGAGGCCTCTGAGGCTTGGGTGGCGCAGTTAAAACAAGCTGTGGATGCATGCCGTAGCTTGCGTGGTGAAATGGGTATTTCCCCAGCGGCACGTGTGCCATTATTTGCTGCGGGTGATGCCGAGGCATTGGCTGCCTACGCACCTTACCTGAAAGCATTGGCTAAGCTGGAGGATGTGGCGATTGTTGCTGAGTTGCCAGAAGCGGATGCGCCGGTGATGCTAGTGAATGATTTTAAACTGATGCTAAAAGTTGAAATCGATGTTGCGGCAGAAAAAGAGCGCTTAGGTAAAGAAATCGCGCGTCTGGAAGGTGAAATCAATAAAGCCAATGCAAAACTTAATAACGAGAGTTTTGTGGCAAGAGCGCCAGCAGCAGTGGTAGAGCAGGAAAAAGCACGTGTGGCCGATTTTAGTGCCAGCTTGGATAAACTGTTAAGCCAGTTAGCTAAGCTTAAGTAGCGCTGTCTTGTATGTAGCGCCGCATGATGCGCCGATTCATTCGGTAGCAAGTGCGGCGTTTTTTATGTTGCTAAGGACTGTTGAGTCAGGGTTTAAAAGCTAATCACTAGCAGCGTAGATTGTTAGCTCACACGTTTTTTAATGTAAAACGTAAAAGCCGTTTCGTCTTCTTCTAATAATAAAAGCTCATGCCCGGTTTGTACGCAAAAGGCATTAAAGTCTTTGACCGAGCCTGGGTCGGTTGAGATGATTTTTAGCACTTGCGTAGGTGCCATGTCGCTGAGGCCTTTTTTGCAGCGCAAAATTGGTAATGGGCAGTTTAGGCCGGTGGCATCGACTACTTTGTCAAAATCCATAATGGTTTTCCTGTGTTACTTAAAGCGGGGTGGTTATTTAGATTGAGCGTTGATTTGTACAAACGGATAGCCCGCCCTTGCCCAAGCCAATACGCCGCCCGCTAGATTATAGACGTGCTTACAGCCCTTACTGGCAGCAAACGCTGCCGCATGCGCTGAGCGCACACCGCTATGGCAGTAGAACACGATGGTTTCCGCCTTGTTGAGTGACTCATATTGAACCGGGAGCATGGCTAATGGAATATGCACTGCGTGTTCAATCACGCCACGCGCTACCTCGTCATCATTGCGTACATCTACGAGTAGAAGTGATTTTGTGTTGAGCATGACCGATAAGTCATGTGCGTCAATTTCATTGTAAGTGCTCATTAAATAAACCTGAATTAACTAATAAATTAAGTGGCTAAGAACCCGTATTTTTATGCCTGCATTCAATAAAAATAAAATGCATTGGGCTTATGCAAGTTTTGATCATTCTCAACGATAGACAAGCTACGGAGTAATTTGTTTAGGTTGACTCGCAAGCAGCATCGCCAATACGCGGCTTGCAGATGATGGATGATGATTCCCATATGGTAATACAAAATATAGCTTCTTGAATATAAAGCGTTAATATTCCTAATATAAATCTTAAAGAAATTCCTCTACGGCGCAGTCGGACTTAATGTAGTGTTGATGGTATCGGTGCTGTGCTCGTCGTCCGCAATCACTGGCAAGCACTGCGTACCATATGACATCACTTAACAATCTTGGTATTTTTGTGTTCAAAATCTCTACGATTAGCCGTTTACTATATGCGGCAGTAACTTAGCAACGCTATCCCCATCGCACCCACAAAGTTATCCACATAAATTGTGGATGTGCCTCAGTGCAGAGTGGTCGGTTGATCTGTGATCAGCAGCCATCACTAGCTGGCAGTCCATATGGTTGTCATAATTTACCCATATGATGGCTATAGGCGTTGAGCCTATGCTTTAGTCCTTGTGTTTAAACACAGATATTATTGAAATTATTTTGTTAAGTGTAGGTTGAGAATGGCAACGATGAATAGATTAAGTTTAATTATGCTTATAGTGACATGTACAATCGGCACCGTGCCGGCTATGGCTGAAAATGCAGAAACTTGGATTAAAGACGGCGAGGCGGCTTTAGCGGCGGCAAAGCGGCTACAACCCGAGCTGGGTCGAGCTAAAAACGTAATATTATTTGTAGGAGATGGTATGGGTATAGCAACCATCACTGCCTCACGTATTTTTGAAGGGCAGCGTAAAGGCTTGGATGGCGAGCGCAATCAGCTGGCATTTGAGTCTTTACCCTATTTAGCGCTTTCTAAAACCTATTCTGCCAATCAGCAAACCTCAGATTCTGCACCAACCATGACCGCGATGGTGACCGGCGTAAAAACGAATGATGGCGGTTTGTCGGTGAATCAATCTGTTGCGCGGTCAGAGCCCAGTAATGCCGTGATACAAGCGAATAAATTAACCACCATTTTAGAAAAAGCAGAGTTGAGCGGCCGCTCAACCGGCATTGTATCAACCGCTCGCATTACCCACGCGACACCTGCGGCCACTTATGCACACACAAGCAATCGAGATTGGGAGGCTGACAGCAATACTCCAGCAGGGTCTGATGTAAAAGATATCGCCGCACAATTGATTGATCGTTTCGGGGAGCGTCAGATTGGCGATGGTATAGAGGTGGTGTTAGGTGGTGGCCGGGTATATTTATTACCTAAAACACAGGCGGACCCTGAATACCCTAGCATCAAAGGTAAGCGTAATGATGGACGTGATCTAACGCAGGAGTTTCAAACTAAATTCAATGCGCACTATGTATGGAACAAAGCACAGTTTGATGCTTTTAATCCGGCCAGCGGGCAGCGGCTATTGGGTTTGTTCGAGCCATCACATATGCAATACGATCATGACCGCCCAGCGGATGCTGCGGGTGAGCCATCCCTTGCCGAAATGACTGATAAAGCGATTGATATATTAAAGCAAAATAAAAATGGCTACTTCTTAATGGTAGAGGCTGGGCGCATCGACCACGCATCCCATGCGAATAACGCTTACCGCACGTTAAGTGAAACCGTGGCATTGTCGGATGCGGTTAGATTGGCTATGCGCAAAGTTGATATGAAAGACACGCTCATCATTGTGACGGCAGACCATAGCCACACGCTGACTATCGGCGGTTATGCTAAACGCGGTAATCCCATATTAGGTAAGGTTGTATTCCCCGGGAGTAGTGCGCCAGAGCAGGCATTGGATGGTCGCCCCTATACAACCATCAGTTTCGCCAATGGCGCAGGCTATTCTGCAGGTGAAAATGTGCATACCCAAACGCCGCGAGCAGGTCGTATTGAGGATATGAGTGCCGTGGATACCGAAGACCCGGATTTTCATCAGGAGGTGATGGTGCCGCTAGCGTCTGAAACACATGCGGGGGAAGATGTGGCAATCTTTGCTGGTGGCCCTAACGCGCAATTGTTTCATGGCATACAAGAGCAAAGTTATATTTATTACGTGATGGAAGATGCGACGGGGCTTGATGCTAAGCGCAAACGCTAGTCTCATGAGTGACTGATATAGACATAAAAAAAGCCCACATTTCTGTGAGCTTTCTAAATTCTGATGGCCGGAGCCAGAATCGAACTGGCGACACGCGGATCTTCAACTGTAAAAATCATTATTTATATAGTGTTTTATGCTCGCCCTCACTCGTCTACGCTCGCCAAGAATTGTCGAAGTTTTCACGTTTATAATTCTGTATGAATTAGGTCAAGTTGAAACATCTAGTCAAAACGCTTTATTTAAGCATATTCCGATAAAAGTTTAGGTCATGTTAATATAATTCTCACTTCATCTCAGTTTGAACCACCTAACATGATTGCAATACTCGAAGCAAAACGTGCAGGTTTGTTATCCAAAGAGTATTGGCTTAACAATATCTTAGCTGGAGTGATTGTCGGGATAGTAGCGTTACCATTAGCCATGGCTTTTGCAATTGCATCTGGCGCAAAACCGGAGCAAGGCATTTATACAGCAATTGTGGCAGGTGGTCTTACTTCTCTATTTGGTGGTAGTCGTTTGCAGATTGCAGGGCCGACAGGCGCCTTTATCGTTATTCTATCGGGAATCACCGCAAAGTACGGCATTGAAGGTTTGCAGGTAGCAACTTTAATGGCAGGAGTGATGCTCATGCTGATGGGGTTGGCGCGGCTAGGTGGGGTTATTAAATACATTCCCGATCCAGTCATTGTCGGTTTTACCAGTGGTATCGGCGTGATTATATGGGTTGGTCAATGGAAAGACTTTTTTGGATTATCTCCAGAAACGGGAGCAATACATTTCCACGAAAAGTTCTGGCACCTGATTCAGGCATTTCCTAGTATTCACTTGGCAACTACAGCGCTTGGGCTGTTGACTCTGGTAGTTTTGCTCGTTTCTCCATCTGTAATTAAACGTATACCATCACCATTAGTGGCAATGGTGGCAGCAAGCATTGTGCAATGGTTATTTCAGTTCGAGAATGTAGCCACTATCGGAAGCACTTTTGGGGGAGTTCCACAAAGTCTACCGCAGTTTGAAGTGCCCTCATTAACATTTTCTGAAGTGCTACAACTTATTGGACCAGCCTTTACAATTGCTTTATTAGGGGCGATTGAGTCTTTGCTATCCGCAGTTGTTGCTGACAGCATGGCTGGTACCAAGCACGATTCCAATCAAGAGCTGGTAGGTCAAGGCATCGCCAACATTTTTTCACCGCTGTTTGGTGGGTTCGCTTCCACAGGAGCCATTGCCCGCACTGCTACTAATATTCGTAATGGTGCTACAAGTCCTTTAGCGGGTATTGTGCATGTATTAACGCTTTTGGGCATTGTGCTTTTATTTGCCCCACTGGCCTCACATATCCCGTTAAGCGCACTCTCTGCCATTTTGTTTGTTGTGGCCTACAATATGAGCGAACTCCACCGCTTCACGCATATGGTAAGAACGGCACCCAAGCCAGATGTGGCAGTATTGCTTATTACATTTCTGCTTACTGTTTTTGCTGATTTGGTCATTGCCGTCAACATAGGCGTTATGCTGGCTGCATTGTTATTTATGAAGCGCATGTCAGAAACTGTCAGTATTGAATTACAGAGCAATGAAGTTTTAAAGGAGGAGATAGAAGATAGGAACTTCATATTGCCCCCCCAAACTGTGGTGGTTGCAATGGATGGGCCGTTTTTCTTTGGCGCTGCTGAAAGGCTGGAGAGTGCATTGGAATCCGTTCATGGTCACGCAGATATTCTTGTCATGCGTTTAGGCAGAGTGCCATTTATTGATGCAACTGGGCTTCAGTCTTTGTGGGATTTGATGGGTACATGTAGCCGACATAAGACCAGACTGGTGCTATGCGAGGCAAGACCTAACGTGTTGGAAAAGTTAAAACGAGCTGGCCTTGTCGAGAAAATTGGCACTTGGAATGTGCTTGATCACATTCATGAGCTTGTTGCTGGCCAGTAAGAAAAAAGGGCTTAGCAAAAGCTAAACCCTTTTAAATTCTGGTGGCCGGGGCCAGAATCGAACTGGCGACACGCGGATTTTCAATCCGCTGCTCTACCGACTGAGCTACCCGGCCTTTCTTTACTGCTACAGCGTTCGGTTTAATCGCTGCAAGGCGCGCATTATAGCAAACTAAATTGTAATCTGACAAAGATATTTTAAGATTTTCGTATATTTATTTTTAATACTGAAGTTTGTATCTGCTTTGCGTGATATCTAGGTGGCTCTCATGTAAAATCTTTCCCTATGAATTTAAACACAAATTTACCAAAAATCGGGTCATTGAGTCAGTCGTTACAGGCGGCGCTTGTTGATAAAATTAATCATAAAACTAAACCGTTAGGTGCTTTGGGGCAACTGGAGGCGGTGGCTTTGCAGTTGGGTTTGATACAACAAACCCTGACGCCTCAGCTATCTAACCCCACATTGATGGTATTTGCAGGTGATCACGGGGTGGTGAATTCCGGGGTTAGCCCTTATCCGCAAGCCGTTACTGCGCAGATGGTGATGAATTTCCTGCAGGGGGGCGCGGCAATTAACGTGTTTGCGCGTCAGCATAATATGCGTTTGCGGGTGATTGATGCTGGTGTTAATCATGATTTTGACGCGAACACAGATTTGATTCATGCCAAAGTGGCGGCGGGTACAGCCAACTTCTTGCAAGAGGCTGCTATGACTGCAGCACAATGTCAGCAAGCGCTGGCAACTGGGGCGTCGCTGGCAAAACAAGAAACTGCCGCCGGCTGTAATGTATTTGGTTTTGGCGAGATGGGTATAGGCAATACGTCTTCAGCCAGCTGTTTGATGAGTGTGTTATGCGGTATCCCGATTGAGGAATGCGTGGGGCGCGGCACAGGTTTAGATGACGCCGGATTGGCGCAGAAACGATCTATTCTGAAGCAGGCAGTAGATTTTCATGACCTGAGCGCTGATAGTGCGCTGGATGTGCTGGCGACTTTCGGTGGCTATGAAATTGCAATGATGGCTGGTGCAATGCTAGGTGCTGCTGAGCAGAACGCAGTATTGTTAATTGATGGCTTTATTGCAACCGCGGCCTTGTTGGTGGCTGCGCAGTTGCAGCCCAATATTTTGCAGTATTGTGTATTTACGCATTGCTCGGGAGAGGCTGGACATCGTCGCTTGTTAGCATACTTAGATGCCAAGCCGCTGCTAGATATTGGATTGCGTCTTGGTGAAGGTACAGGTGCGGCCTTGGCTTATCCTTTGGTGCAGGCTGCGGTTAACTTTATGAACGAGATGGCCTCATTTGAAAGTGCTGGTGTGAGCACTGCTGAGGCGGCTGTTGGGGACGTTGCGTGATCAATTTTCTGCGTAACGAGCGACGCTATATGTTGTTAGCGGTTGGTTTCTTTACGCGGATTCCTGTTCCGGTGTTTGGCGACTTTCATCCTGATGATCTGAATCGAGCAGCCAAATATTTCCCATTGGTGGGGATTCTTGTCGGCTTGATTGGCGCAGGCGCATTTGCCTTTGCAAGCAAGGTCTTGCCACAGAGCCTTGCTGTGCTGGTGAGCATGGCGATGACGATTTATATCACCGGTGCATTTCATGAGGATGGGCTTGCCGACAGTGCAGATGGTTTAGGTGGTGGTTGGGACACCGAGCGCATATTGGCCATTATGCAAGACTCTAGGCTGGGGACTTATGGAGCCATTGCTCTGTTTTTTGCGCTATTGACGAAATATCAGCTACTTAATGCATTGCCCGCTTACTTTTTACCATTTGTGTTAGTGATTGGCCATGCGTTTAGCCGCTTATGTGCGTTATTGATCATGACCGATTTAGATTATGTGCGTGAGAGCGGTAAGTCAAAGCCGCTGGCAACTAAAATTAAAGCGCCGGGCTTGCTGGTTGCTGTGTTTTTTGGCTTGGCGCCGATTCCGCTATTGTATTTGAACTTTTCACCTGTGTTGTTGAGTGCTACCGATTGGTTGTGGCTAGCAGCTTGTTGCTTAACGCCGGTGGTGTTTGTTTGGGTTTGGTGGCGCAACAAAATCAAACGCTGGCTTGGTGGCTATACTGGCGATTGTTTGGGCGCGATGCAACAAATGACTGAGTTAGCTTTTTACTTGGGCTTGCTTGTGTGGGCGCAGCAATGATGAATTTACATTTGATTCGACATACTTCCTTGGATATTCCATCTGGTGTTTGTTATGGACAGAGTGATGTGGATGTTTCCGCTAATTTTGCAGTAGAGTGCAGTGCGTTAAGCGCAAAGTTAGATGGCATACAGTTTGATGCGGTCTATGCTAGCCCGTTGCAGCGTTGTACCAAGTTAGCGCAAGCGCTTAATTTGGGGCAAGTACAAGAGGATGCGCGGTTAAAAGAATTGCATTTTGGTGACTGGGAAATGCAACCATGGGATAGCATACCGCGTGATATATTTGATGTTTGGGCGCACGATTATGCACATCTGTCGCCACCTAATGGCGAGAGTTTCACCCAGCTGTATCACCGTACTAAAACGTTTACAGAAGAAGTGAGTAGTCGCTTACATGGAAAGAACGTCGCGGTTGTGACGCATGGCGGGGTGATACGTGCAATGTTGGCAGACGCCCTGAATATACCGTTAAAAGGCTTATTCCGTTTGGTGATTGACCACGCTAGCGTGACACAAATCACCCTCAGTGACAGCGTGCCGAGGATACAGTTTGTTAATCGCTAAGGCTGTGAATATAAGCAACTCGTAGTGAGTACAATCGTAGTTTTGGCAAGTAAGTTCAGTAGCTAACCGCTGTCTGCAAGACTTTAATGATTAGAGATTCTGTAGAGCCTGTTCCAGTTGTTGCCAACGATTGTCGTCTGGTAAGCCAAATCTTAATGCTGGCTGCTCAGTAAATTTTCTAACCCAAACCCCTTGTTGTGCCAGTTGGCTGTGTATGTGGTTGGCAGCCTCAGTCGCAATATATTGAAATAGTGCAGTCCCGCCGGCTGGCTTTAAGCCATATTGCGTTAGCAGGCTTGCCAAGCGCTGACTATTGTTTGCTAACGTTACTCTGGTATTTTGCTGCCATGTGCAGTCTTGTAGTGCTCGCATGGCAATGTGGCGGCTGGCGCCTGCAATTGTCCATGGGCCTAGTTCCTCTTTTATCTGTTGTAGCTGTGCGGGCGCTGCAAGCAGAAAGCCAACTCTGGCGCCGGCTAACCCAAAAAACTTGCCTAAGGAGCGCAGTACAAATAAGCCGTCTACATGAGTGTGCTTGGCAATGCTGTATTCTGGTGTTGCATCCATAAATGCCTCATCCACAATCAGCCATCCACCGCGTTTGGCTAGTGTTGCATGTAGCTGCAGTAAGTTTTGTGGTGCAAATTGTTTCCCCGTGGGATTGTTGGGGTTGCAAACCAATACTACGTCGGCGCTATTGATTACATCTGCATCATTTAAATCACTGAAGCGTACTACTTGATGACCATAGCGCTGCCAAGCGTGTGCGTGCTCTTGGTACATGGGGTTAAGCATGGCAACTTTGCAAGCAGACCTCAGTTTTGGCAAGGTTTGCAGTGCTGCTTGAGAGCCGCTGGTCGGGAGCAGCGCTTGGCAACCATAATATTGCACAGCGGCTAAAATCAACCCATCGTCATCATTCGGCAGGTTGTGCCATAAATGTGCTGGAATCTCGGGGATAGGATAATGGCAGGGGTTGATGCCTGTTGATAAATCCAGCCAGTTCTCCAGCGGGATTTTATACTGCGCCACAGCGGCGCTTAAGTTGCCACCATGTTCAAGCAAGGGTCAGGCTTCCTTTAATATGCATCAAGATAGATACCGCAATAATCACTAAACACCATAGCGCGATACTGCGTTTGACTAGCTTGGTCGCGCTTAAAATATGTTGCGTATTGGCTGATGCGCCCATGCCTAGCGTAGGCCGCTGCTTGGTTGTGCCATGATACACGGCATTACCACCGAGCTGCACCTGTAGCGCGCCTGCGCCTGCCGACATGACCGGCCCTGCATTGGGGCTGTACCAAGTGCTGGATTGTGCCATCCAGCATTTTAATGCACTTTGGGTATGGCCGCATAAGGCGTAACTTAGCGCGGTGAGGCGCGCTGGGATTAAGTTTAAAATATCATCTAAACGCGCGGCAGCCCAGCCAAAATATAAAAAACGCGGGGTTCTGTAGCCCCACATGGCGTCTAATGTGTTGGCTAACCTGAACAGCACAGCGCCCGCGCCGCCAAATAATACAAACCAGAGAATCGCGCCAAATATGGCGTCATTACCATTTTCCAGTACTGATTCTACCGTGGCGGTGGCAATTTCAGTTTCGTTTAATTGCGAAGTGTCACGGCTCACAATCATGCTAATGGCATGCCTAGCCTGCGGCAGGTCGCCCTCTGACAGCGGGGCGTGTACTTGTAGTGCATGCTGGCTGAGGCTTTGTGCACCGATGGCCAAATAAAGCAAAGTAACATCGGCCAGCCATGCAAACGGGGTATGTTGAGCAAGGTAGCTGACCGCGGTAAACGGCAGTAATAATAAAAGCCATGCGCTCAGCCCTGCCAAACGGGCAAGGCATGGCCACATGTTGCGATTGAGCGCATGTTCTATTTTGTTTGCCATCCAGCCAAAACCGACGAGCGGGTGCCAGCGCTTAGGCTCGCCTAGTAGCGCATCTAACAAAACCGCAGTAATCACCGCTAGGGCTGTGCTATAGATGCTGATAATGGGATAATAATCAAATGACATTTAAATCACTTATGGTTCAGGGAACGACATCAGATGCCGGCAAAAGTACGCTGGTTGCAGCGATATGCCGTGTATTGTATCGCAGAGGCGTTAAAGTAGCCCCATTCAAGCCGCAAAATATGGCGTTAAACTCAGCGGTGACGGTGGATGGTGGCGAGATAGGGCGTGCGCAGGCCGTGCAGGCGCAAGCTTGTGGGTTAGCACCGCATACCGATATGAACCCGGTACTGCTTAAGCCCAACTCGGATACTGGCTGTCAGGTGATCGTGCATGGCAAGGTCGCGTGCAACTTGGAGGCCATGAGCTACCACGCTTATAAGCCAACGGCCATGCGTGCCGTGCTGGAATCTTGGGAGCGATTAAAGTCGCAATACGAGTGTGTGGTGGTAGAGGGCGCAGGTAGTCCGGCTGAGATTAATCTGCGAGACCGTGATATTGCCAACATGGGCTTTGCTGAGGCAGTCGATTGTCCTGTGATTTTAATTGCAGATATTGACCGCGGTGGTGTATTTGCCCACATTGTAGGTACTATGGCTTTGCTGTCAAATAGCGAGCGGGCACGTGTGATTGGCTTTGTAATTAACCGCTTTCGTGGCGATATTGCCTTATTGCAACCTGGGCTGGATTGGCTGACTCAGGAAACTGGTAAACCGGTATTAGGCGTATTGCCGTATTTGCATGGCTTGCATATCGAGGCAGAAGATTCTGTGCCTGTTAGCCAGCAGGTAACGGCAGGAGCTAAGCGTGGACGCCTCAAAGTAGTGGTGCCAGTGATTCCCCACATCAGTAATCACACCGATTTTGATGCACTGCGTTTGCACCCTCAGGTAGATTTCCAGTTTGTTAAAATTAACGAAGAGATTCCATCTGCTGACCTGATGATATTGCCCGGTAGCAAGAACGTACGAGGAGACCTTGAGTTTTTACGTGCCAACGGTTGGGAGCAAGCGCTCACTCGCCATTTGCGCTATGGCGGCAAGGTCTTAGGCATTTGTGGCGGTTTCCAGATGCTGGGAAGAGATATCCATGACCCTTATGCCATAGAAGGAAATGCTGGTTCTAGCCTTGGCTTGGGCTGGCTAGACATGGAAACTACTTTGGAGCGAACCAAGCAATTAAAACAAATATCCGGACATTTGGCGTTTACGGATGCGCAGGTCGCTGGCTACGAAATTCATATGGGCGTGACAACTGGCGCAGCACTTAACACGCCAGCACTTTATCTTGAAAACCGTCCAGAGGGAGCAATGTCGCCTGACCAGCAAATTGCCGGTACCTATTTGCACGGCTTATTTGACCACAAAGAAGCATGCGCAGCTTGGCTGGCATGGGCAGGCCTGCATGCAGACCTGCACTTTGATTATGAGCAATTTAAAAACGACGAGCTGAATCGCTTAGCTGATTGTGTAGAGCAGCATTTGGATTGGAATGCGATAGGATTAACAATTTCCAAGCCTGCCAGCTTAGCCTTTTAATGTCATTGTGAGGCTTTACAACGGCCTTTGTGACTGTAAGCAGAATGTGGCTATAGAGAAAGTACTTACTGAGTACTTTTTTTGTCGCTTATCTTAATATCTCCGCTATCTCTGCAAACAGATGGCATCAGGCAACTTGCATCTTATTGATATTTTTATCAAAACTTGACTTTAACCCCCTAAAAATCTAAACTGCGGCGATTAAGGTTTAGCTAGAGTTTCACTCTGGTTGATTAATAGGGAATCTGGTGCGGCGCATTTGACGTGAAAGTCTTTGTGCTTATTCCAGTACTGCCCCCGCAACTGTAATCGGATAGTTTGTTCGCACCCTTAGCCACTGAGTCGTTAGATTTGGGAAGGCAGCGAATCAGGCCGCAACCCGAGAGTCAGGAGACCTGCCTTGATGTAGTCGTAATGTTTGAATTAGGGCGGGGCGTCCTGAGTAAAATGGCGAAATAATTATTTCGCTTACACATTAATATATTCACAGAGTATCCCAGTGGTTATCAAAGAGTCCTTGGTTGATTTGCCTCACCAGCAAATGTGGCTATGCGCTTATGCATGAATCAGCATGCATGTGCATATGATCGTCGGCTTAGATATCGCTTAGTCTGTCTATAGTTACTGTCCTGCTCCTATTCAAATACTACTGCAAAACGTACATGACGGTTGGTCATGTTGATTTGAATGCGTATCAGGGAGTATAAAAATAATGCTTAAAAGCAATCAATTAATCACTGCGGCTGTTATGGCTGCGTTGCCGCATCTGGCTCTGGCTGATGAAGCGGCAGTAGAGCTCATGGAGGTGAGCGTTGAGTCTACTTTGGATCGTGGAAATGCACTTAACCTTAAACAGCCCAATAGCACGGCGAGCAGGTTAGGCCTGAAAGCGATTGAAGTGCCAGCCAGCGTGGAAACACTAGAGATAGAAACCATCCGCATGCGTGGAGATATTAATATCCATGAGGCGGTTTCTCGTACCACAGGTATTTCTGATATCAGCAACCTTGGCTCTGGCGTGGCTTACTCTGCACGTGGCTTTACTGGTAACGATTCTGTAGGGCAGGCTGAAGATGGTATCCGTTTGCTTACCGCTGCAGGCACCCTTACTTACCCATCTGATACTTGGGGCTACCAACGTGTTGAAGTACTACGCGGGCCGGCTTCTGTTATGTTTGGCGATGGCACGGTGGGAGGTATTGTTAACAGCATACGTAAAGCGCCTAGTCGCGACAGCTCACTGCAGGCACTGGTTGGCACTGGCTCACGCGGTGAATATAGGGCCGCAGTGGGTGGCACCGGGGCTGTGGGTGAAATTGGTGCATTTAGGGCAGATGCCTCGATTACCGGAGGCAATGGCTATGTAGACCGTGGTGAACATGATAGTCAGAAAATCATGACCAACTTGCTACTTAGCCCCACAGATAAGCTGCGCATTAACGTTACCTTTGATCACTCAGATGAATCACCGACCCGCTATACCGGTATTCCATTACGTAATGGGCGCATAGACTCATCATTACGTAAGGAAAACTACAACATTAGCGATGATAAACAAAGCTTCACTGAAGACCGTTTACGTGCAAAAGTTGAGTGGGAATTATCTGACGCGCTTAAATTAAGTAATGTGAGCTACTGGTTTAATGCGCATCGCCATTGGCGCAATGTTGAGTACTTCTCAATTGATAACGCCAGCAATACGGTTGACCGCTCTGGCTACACTGAGATTAAGCATCAGCAGAAACAAATTGGTAACCGCTTTGCGTTGACTTCAATTGCAGATGCTTTTGGCCATAAAAACCGTTGGTCTGCAGGCTATGAAGTCGCGCGTGTAGATTTTAAATATTTTGACAATTTCTATCATGACAACGACCCTAGCAGTAACGTTGCCATCAAGAACTTTACCCCTGGTTACTTCCAGACCATAGACCCTACTGCGCTGGACTTTGTGTCTAAAACCGTACAGCAGTCTTTATTTGTAGAGGATGCCTTTGATGTTACCAATCAGCTCAAATTAAGTGCTGGTTTGCGTCAGGATTGGATTAATGTAGACCATGAGAGCCGCCTGACTACGGCGAGTACAGATAAAGATTACTCACCGTTTTCTTACAGGTTAGGTGCGGTTTACCAAACTACGCCAAACACCGCATTCTATGGCCAGTATAGTCAGGGTTCTGACCCGGTATCGTCTATTGTGACGTTAAGGCCAAGAAACAGCGCATTTAAACTAACGTCAGCACAGCAAACTGAGTTTGGTGTTAAACACGCGCTACCTGAGGGTAAGGGTGAACTGACTTTTGCGGTTTACCATATTGCAAAAGATGACATTATCACGCGTGACCCAAGTAACCCAACGCTCAGAGTGCAGGGCGGCAAGCAGTCATCACGCGGGGTTGAGCTGTCTGCAACCTTGTTCCCAGTGAATCATTGGCGTACTGATTTGAATATGGCTTTGCTTGATGCGCGTTACGATGAGCTGGTTGAATCTGTGGGTGACCCTGCTGTTAGTGTTTCTCGTGCGGGTAAAACACCAACCGACGTGCCTGAAAAAATAGCCAACGCCTGGGTTTATTACCAACAAGCAAGCTGGGAGGCTGGTGTAGGTGCACGCATGGTGGGTAAACGTTATGCAAATAATGCCAACACTTCTACCATGCAAGGCTATACGGTCTATGATGCGAGTATTGCATGGCGCGTTCACCCAAAGGCTACGCTGAGAGGCAATTTACGTAACCTGACAAATAAACTCTATGCGCCGGTCTCATACGATACGCAGCAATTTATTTTAGGCGAATCTAGACGTATTGAGCTTACTGCTGAGTTGGCTTTTTAAGTACTAGGTTTATGATGATTAACCATAAAGTTGTGATGTGAAGCTGCGTTACTTACATCTGACGCATCGTTGGCTAGGTATTGGGCTGGGGCTGTTTATATTGCTTTGGTTCTTATCTGGCCTCGTGATGTTGTTTGTAGCTTATCCGCAGCTTACCTCGGCCGAGCGGTTAAGCCATTTGGATGATTTAGCACTGCAACAGGTAAAGCTTGATGTGGCGCAGGCATGGGCGTTAACGGGCAAGCAAGGTGAGCCGGAACGCGTCAGGTTAGCCATGCGGGAGCATAGGCCTGCTTACTATTTCTTGCAAAATGGGCTGTGGCTCTCGGTGTGGGCGGATGCTAGTCCAAATGAGCACATACAGGTTAAGTCTGTTCAAGACAAACCTATTAAAGATAAATCCAATGAAACTGCAAAAGCAGAGGCTACGAGAATTGCAGAGCAATTCCAAGGCAATGCAAAAGCAATGGCAGTTACATTGATTAATCATGACCAATGGTCTATTTCTTCTAGCTTGAATGAGCACCGACCCTTATACCGTGTTGCGCTGGATGATGCTGAGGCGAGTGAGCTTTATGTTGCTAGCCATACCGGTGAGGTGGTGCTGGATACAAAGGGCACTGAGCGAGCGTGGAGTTGGCTAGGTTCAGTGATTCACTGGATTTACTTTACTCCCTTACGCATGGAGCGAGAGATTTGGCGGCAGATTGTGTTGTGGTTAGCCTTTGCCGGGGTAGTACTGACAAGCTTGGGGTTATGGCTGGGCATACAGCGTATACGTTTTAATCGACGCTATAGCCATGACCGGGTTACGCCCTACCGTGGCTGGGCGCGCTGGCATCATATTGTCGGCTTAAATGCGGGTGTTTTCTGTATGACATGGCTATTGAGCGGTTGGCTTTCTTTAACACCATTCGGCTGGTTTTCAGATCGGTCATTGAGTGCTGAAGAGTCCGCGCGCTGGGCAGGTGCCAAACTGACCGTGCAGGACATGAAGCTGCCATTAGTTTCATCCACAGCCAATCGTTCACTTACTGGTATTAAGGAAATTGAATGGCTGAGATTTGCCGGCCACTCTTATCTATTGACCAGAAATGAACAGCAGGAGTCGCTGATTGATCCCCAGTCAGGTGTACCCGTTACATCATTCTCCGCTGCCGTATTGCAAGCGCAGGCGAGTAAACTTGGCGCCTATGGGGCGGTGGCTTCTGCACACTGGCTTAGCAACGGTGATTTATATTTTAATCAGGATGCACAAATAACACCTAAGGTGTTACGTATTGCGTTTGCAGATGCCTTAAACACCACTTATTACGTTGATGCACGTACTACTAAAATACTGGCATCACAAGATAGTAATAGCCGCGTGTATCGCTGGCTATTTAATGGCTTGCATCGGATGGACATTCCGCCATTGGGTGACAGATTGCTGGCGCGTAGAATCACCATTTTCATCCTGTCGGCAGGTGGCGTGCTACTCACCGTGGCCGGTATCGTGCTAGGCTGGCGCAGAGTGCGCAGAAAGTGGTCATAGCTCACGCTGATAATAGGCAGTAAATAGTAAGTGACCTTATAACGCTCTACTTATAGTTCGCGCTATTTCAAATAGCGCTTACAGCACTTTTACCGTTTGCCCTAAGCACTCTACCACTTGGCCTGAGCGTATTTTTGCAGTGCGTCTGGTTTCAATATTGCCATCCACTTGTACGATGCCATCACTCACCATCACTTTGCCTTGGCCGCCGCTATTGGCAATGCCTGCAAGTTTTAATAGGTTACAAAGTTCGATAAATTCACCTTGTAGTTCAAAAGTCGTTGTTTCCATATTTATCCTTTAAATAGTTACCCTTTAAGAGTAAGAGGCAAGCCTGCTGCAATAAAGCTCACCTTATTAACACACTGGGCCACTGCTTGGTTGAGGCGGCCTTGTTCATCCTGAAACTGACGGTTAATTTCACCTAAGGGCACAATGCCCATGCCCACCTCATTGCTAACCAGCAATATTGTGCCTTCCAGTTTGGGTAAAACTTCTAATAAGCGGCTGCGCTCATGCTGCCATTCTAAATTTTCTGGGCGGTCACAGTCTGGGCATATGCATTGCGCCAGCCATAGCGTGAGGCAATCTACAATAATACAGCTGTCTGCTTTGGCATGGGTTTGCAGCGCTTCAGCTAGGTTAAAAGACTGCTCTACCGTTGTCCAATGCGCAGGACGACGTGTTTTGTGTTGGTCAACGCGTGCGCCAAATTCGGTATCGTACACTTGTGCCGTGGCAATATAAGTGACCGGCTGACCAGATGCCAAAGCCAGTTTTTCTGCAAAGGCGCTTTTGCCGGAGCGTGCGCCGCCTAAAATAAGGTGTGTAGCCATGTTAGTTCCTATTGTTGCTGTGTGCCAAAGCCCATTGCTGGATAATGGCCTGTACTTGTTGCAAGCCGTGGGTAATCAGTGATGGCCCCGGCTGCAAAATATCCGCCGATTTAATTTCAAAGACCAAGCCATTTTTAACGGCAGGAATGGTATCCCATCCTTCTCTAGCGATGACCTGTTCAGGCTGAAACTTTTTGCCGCACCATGAGCCGATGATGATGTCAGGCTGGCGCTCTATCACTTGGCTGGCTTGCACGGTTCTGTCTTTTGCACTGTGAAACTGCGATAGCTCCGGAAAGCAATCCTTACCGCCTGCGATTTCAATCAGCTCAGCAGCCCATTTGATACTGCAAATCATGGGGTCGTTCCACTCTTCAAAATAGACCACTGGTTTTGCTGGTAATTGAGAGGCTGTATCCTTTGCCAGCTGTATGGTATTTTCAAGCTCAGCAATTAGTTTAAACGCTTTCTCCGAGGCGCCAACCAAGCTGCCTACAGTGGCAATCATGTTCAGCATTTGTGCAATCGAGCGCTGGTTAAAGATATGCACTTCTACCCCAGCGCGAATCAGAGATGCTGCAATATCGGCCTGCAGGTTGGAGAAGCCAATCACTAAGTCCGGCTTGAGCGCCAATATTTTATCAATCTTAGCGCTGGTAAATGCAGCGATTTTTGGCTTTTCTTTACGTGCAATGGCGGGGCGGGTGGTAAAGCCGGAGATGCCAACAATACGCGCCTGTTCACCCAGCAGGTACAGTACTTCAGTAGGCTCGGTGGTGAGGCATACAATCCGTTGCGGATATTTCATTCTGTACTTTTCCACTGATTTTCCATCACCATATCCGCAAGTGGCTTGGCCTGTTTCCAGCCGGTTTCTATCAGCATCGGTTCTTTGTAAAAAGAATTGACATGGCCTAGGCATAAAATGGCCACTGGCTTAGCCCCCGTTGGCATATTGAGTAATGTACCTAACTCTACAGGGTCGAAAATAGAAACCCAGCCCATGCCCAAACCCTCAGCACGCGAGGCTAGCCACATGTTCTGTATCGCACAGCTGACGGAGGCAATATCCATCTCCGGCAAGGTTCTACGGCCAAAGATATGTTCCTCACGTTTGTCGCATAGCGTCACCACGATAAGCTCGCCGCACTCTAATATTCCCTCTACCTTCAAACGTAGAAACTCCGCCATACGTGCCGAGTTTTCATGCTCACCAATCGCTTGCGCAGTCTGAACCCGTTCTTTATCGACCAATTGGTGAATTTGACGGCGTGTATTGATATCCGTAATCCGAATAAAACGCCACGGCTGCATTAAGCCTACGCTGGGTGCATGGTGTGCTGCATGCAGAATTTTGGCGAGTACTTCTGGGGCAACTGGTGTCGGTAGAAAGTGGCGCATATCGCGGCGCTCTGCGATGACGCGATAAATCGCCTCTTTCTCATGGTCTGGGTAACTAAAATCTTGCATCAGGGCTTACCTTTTAATCCTTTACCAGCCTCAGCTGTGGATTCAATCAAAAACAACTTGCCCGTTTTCGGGTCGCGATATACTTGTCCGATGGCATCATAGCCATTGCCGGCACTTTGCTCGCCGGTGGCTGGCGCTTCAATTTCACGCCCTTTATTGACTTCCTGCGGGCGGGTGAGGCTGGATTGCTGGCCGGCACTGAGTGCTGCCAGTAAGCCACAGGCGAATACCAGCATCACGTCCACTAAGTTAACTAGGCTGGCACGTGGATCTTCGTCTTCGTGATTAAAACGACCGTTTAAACGACTCTCTAAGCTACGCTTTTTTTGCATGATTTTGTTGGGGCTGAAATCGTCTGAGTAGCTTATTGTGATTCTGTTTCAAGTGACACTAATACATCCTCATACCAGCGGCGGCGGCACTTACCTATCACTAAACCAATAATGCCAGCCAGCAAACCCAATACCGTGGCATCAAATGCCGTGGTGACCGCTTGCGCAAGTAAAGACGGGTTGCCTTGACCTAATGCCGCTAGCCCTGGCCCTAACGGGATAATGGTCGCCATTAAGCCAAGCATCGGAGGTATGCGCGCTAAAAAGTCTGCGCGCTCCAAGCGTTTGCGTGCCACTCTTAGCACTGCTTGCTCGCCAGCGTTACGTAGTTGCTTTAGCCCAAATAAACGCTCGCCAATCGCTAAGCCGGCTTCTAGTACGGCAATCACCACAGCTGCAACTAAGACGATAATCACCGGCTCTAACAGCCAGGTAATGGCGCTATGTAACGCATTTAAGTTAATAGACATATGATTGATTTTCCATAGTAATCTTGACGGTTTTTATGCAGTAGGTTTACGTGTGCCGAACCAGAGCCCTAGCGCAAAAATAGGCAGGAGTAACAGTATCCATGCGAGATTGTCTTTAACTGTCTCGACAGTGAGTTCATAAGCGCGCGCTACTTTGTTGATAGGTGTTTCTGGTTTGGTTTTGGCCTCGTTGCCTTGAGGTTGTGGCGCATTGGCTTTGCTGCTTGCTTTGTTTTGCACTACTTTTGGTACATCATCGCGCGGCGTGACTTGTGTGGAATTTGGTGAAGCTTCAGTAATGGATTGCGGCTTGTCGTAGCCACGCGCCTTGGCAAGCGCACGGGCAAGGCCTGCTTTATCCTCTGCATTCAAATGTTGCGCTATCCATTTCCACATGGGGTGGTTAGGCGCGGTATGGCCGCTGCCAGGCAAGCCGTTTTTGATGACCAGTCTAGTCAGCGTTTGAGATAGCTGCTGTGCGCTAGCCGTATCTGGCTTCCAGAAACCTTTTTGTGCCGCTACCAGCATGAGTGCGACCATGCTCGCTTTGACTTGGGCGTTGTGACCTTGCTCTAAAAATTGATTCAGACCCAGTTTTAAGTCGTCATCAATATAAACACGTTTCACTTCGTTCCATGCCCAGTCTTTAATAATATCCGGGCGTGTCACTTGCCAGCCCCATAGGTTTTCCATAAAAGCTTGGTTCATAGTGCGCGCGCCGGCATAGCCGTGGCTCATCAGTGGCTTGATCCATGAAGGGTTCAAATAACGCCCGCGCAGTTCCATGAGTAATGCAGACTCAAGCGGTTCATCCGTGAAGCCTTTATGGTCTGCATGGTTCAGAATACGCGCTTGTGGTTTGTTGCCAGTAATGGTTTCGATGGCGAGTGACAGACCGCCTAAGTAATCAAAAGCGTCGTTGTTATCCATCAAGCCGTATAAATTAGAAGCGCGGCCGTGGTAGGTGGTTCCAATATTGTGTAATGAGGTATCAAACGCCTCGTGCGCTGGTTCGCCCTGTGCATCTACACCGTAGGCATGGCCCATGCGCTGCAAATAAGCGCGGCCGATTTCGTTACGGGTTTGCCAAGCGCCAGAGCGCTCAGCTAAGGTGTTTACGCCTGCGCCATATGCACCAGGTGCATCCCCGAAGATACGCCATGCCGCTTCGCGTCCGGCTTGCTCGGCTGGCATACCTTGCGCTAACAATGCTTGCGTGCGTTTGACCCAATGCATGGCCACGCCGTTGGTCGCCATAGGTTCATTGCCACGGCTAAGGTGCGCAAGCGGTTTTAAGGCTGAGTCCAGAGCGGTAGCTAAATCTGGGTTGCTTTGTAGAATGCTCTTTGCCGATGCGGCCAGCGCCATTCTGCCGCCGATATCAATCCATTGCATCAGGTTAGGGTACAGGTCACGGAACAGGCCGGAAGTGGTGACGATAACGTCGTAGCGTTTGGTGGCTGAATCGGGAGCCTGTACTAGCTGCATTTTTTGCACAATGCCACGCGAGTTCCATTCTGGCGTAATGCCCATCAGCGATAAAATAAAACTCACCATCACGCCTTCATCACGCACGGCATCCGATGCCCATAAAATGACGCCTTCACTTTTGGTAATGTCGTCACGGTTACGCACGTTAGCCGCCATGTTATAGCCTAGCTGAAAGCCTAGTGGGGTAGGTAACACATCGCCATCAAGCGCATGAAAGTTACGCCCTGTCGGTAGCGATTCTGGCGAGCGTAGTGGGTCATTACCTTTGCCCGGCTCAATAAAACCACCGCCTAAACCATTGAGCAGTGCTTGCATTTCCAGTTTAGGAGAGGCAATTAAATTATCGCGTATCTGAGCGCTAATATTGTCAGGCTTATTTTGCGCCATAGAATCTAACATCAGTTGCAATGAGGCATCGGACCACGAACGGCCAAATACATGTAGGCCGTGCGGCATGAATTTTTCTTGCAGTTTGGTCAGGTAGTGACCGACTTCATGCGCTAATAAATCGTCATCTGCTTGCTCAAAATTAATGCCGCGCACTTTTAGTACATCCGCCATGCTGGACTCCAACTCTGCGCGCAACTCCAGTATTTCTACCAATCGACGCATTTCTTTGGCAGAGGCAATGCGCATGGTGTCCGAGCTTGAAGACTCGTAACTCTCAACCACTTGGCGTAGCGTGAGCAGGCGGTCATACAGTGGTGTGGCGGTTAGTGGCGGTGTTAAATGGTCGATCATCACCGCAAGTGCGCGCCGTTTGGCCTGCGTACCTTCCCCTACGCCATCCACGATGTACGGGTAGAGCCCGGGCAGGTCGCCAGCGATAATACGAGAGTAATCCTCTGCCGATAAGCCCACAGCTTTGCCCGGTAAAAACTCGTAAGTTGAGTGTCGGCCCAAATGCACGAGTACATCCGCTTTGAAATTATCTTTAAGCCAGTGGTAAAAACCTAAGTATTGGTGCGGTGGCGGGATGGTGGTGTTGGCATGCAACAATTCTTCATCCACTTCCCAGCCACGCGGCGGCTGCGGCCCGACAAACACATTGCCAAACTGTATGCCCGGGAACATCATTTTTTTGTTAACGACCATGACCTTGCCTGGCGTTGGTCCCCAGCCGCGCAAGCCTTCAATATTTAAATTGGCAATGCGTGTTTTTAATGCATCCATGACCTCACAGGAGCTATGCTGGCTTAAGCAAACCTCGTAACCGTCATTGAGTTCAGTCAGTAATTTAATGGCTTCAGTGCGCTGCGGGTGGTCAACACCTTCCACCAAATGGCGCAGCTCGCGCATAGACTTCGCCAAGCGGCTATTTGCAATTGCTAGTTCGCCAGCTGATTGTGCCGCCACAAGCTCAGCGTGCAGGCGACCTAACGGCCCTTGCACCATTTCACCTTTTACTACGGCTGGCAACGTGTTAAACCACTGCGTATAACTAGCGTTGTCCATACTGGCTACCTTAGGCAACATCGTGGTCAGTTCTTCGTTGTTTTCAGGCAGGTTCACGCCTTTATCCTGCATTAAATCCAGCAATGCCTCGTGTGTGGCAGGTAGTTCGCCAGTTTGATAGCCAGCCGCTTTCATGCTGTGCAAAATATCAAATAACGATTGCGGCACATCCAAATTGTCCGCGCCAATGTTGTGGCGCCCGGGTGGATGGTTATAGTAAATAATCGCGACGCGCTTTTCTGCATTCGCTTTGTGTTGCAAGGTTTGCCAGTTCATCACTCGGCTTACCAACGATTTGATTTCTGTGGTTAACAGCTCCGGCAGGCGTAGCTCTACACCCGTGAGCTTATCAATACTTGGCGCGCCCGTTGCGGCAACCACCATGGGCTGGCTGCTGCCTTGCACTTCAGGCATGGCGACGCGGTATTGAATAGAGTTAGTAGGTAAGCCATCTTCAGATAGCTGCCAGGCAGTCGCGCTACGATCAGTGAGTCTGATCGCCTTAAACACAGGCACGTCTAACTTTTTGATTAGCGTGGTGACAGACTCTCGCCCTTCTGCGGCACCCACCACAAAGTCTTGTAATACTACTAAGCCAGTTAATTTCGTTGGGGCCAGCATGGCTGGTAGTTTTTCTATAGCTTGCTTGGACGCATCACCCCACTTGGCCATTACCGTAACGCAATTGATGCCTTGTTGTTGGGTTTGTGCACAAATCGCATCTGCAACCTGAGGGTCACTGGTGCTTAAATCCAGCACCGCTAATGTAGTCTTGCTGTTTTGCTTGGGTTGCGATGGGAAAGTTACTTGATCGGTTGCTAGCTCTTTACCGTTCACGCGTAAGCGAATCGGCGGCATGGGTTTGGCTGTAGGCAAAATCGCATTATTTTTAGCAGATTGTGAGTTGAGCAGGTAAGTCATAAATGCGGCCAAGTTTTCCTGACCGCCCGCTTGCCAAACGTCGCTTAGTGCCAACCACTTTGCCGCAGCAGCGTGTTTTTGTGCGGACGCCAACAGTGCATCTGGCGTTTTTTCCTGTGTTTGTGTTAGTGCTTTTGCTTCAGAAAAGTCACTGACCTCACTTTTGTTGAAGCGGCTTCTGAGTGATAGTGCGCTATCGCCATTAAATGCGATAAAAGTAGCCGGCTGCATTTTGGCCGGGTCGGATTTTAGCGCATCAAGTGCTCGCTGTAGTTGTGCCGATGATTCTGCGTATTGCGCTACGGCAAACACGGCATCTGCTTCTTGTAACCAGCGTTTTAATGTACGGCTGTCTGCCGCCATCAATTGTGATTGCGAGCGTAATGTAATCTTGTCACCCGGGCGTTGGGCCAGCGTGTTCTTTGCAGCTTCAGCGGTGGCGGGCGCAGTTCTGTCGGATACAATGCCGAGTAATGTTGCGCTGTGTGCTGTGCCTGTCAGTAGGCTCAATAGCAAAATACTGATATTGATTAATCTAGGTTTGATTAAAGACACTTGGCTTACCTTGCTGTGAAAAGCTGTGCGGCTAGGTTTGGGTTGGAGGCAAAGTAAAAGTGCAAAAAGCTCGCAATAATCGAACCATGCTGGTAAATGTTTTCCACTTTACCAAAGCGCGTCTTAGCGGTGGCGATAGGCGGCAGCTCTGTTGTAAAACTGCCGTAGTGGAAAGTGTGTGCGCCTAACTCATCATTGAGTAACGTTACTTTTAATGAGCCTAGCCCCTGTAAGCGGTCTTCTATTTTGCTCACGCCGGATAGTAAGTCAAAGCAAGGTTCATCATTTAAGCAGGTAGATAAGGCCATCATGCCACCGCATTCTGCCAGTATCGGTTTGTTCGCATCAAAGGCTGCCTGTAGGGCATTTTTCATGGCTAAATTGCTGCTGATTTTATTCAGGTGCAGCTCTGGGTAACCGCCGGGCAGCCAATAAGCGTCGGCTTCTGGCAATGTGTGGTCATCTAATGGCGAGAAAAACCGCAGCGATGCGCCCATGTCTTGCAAGCAGTCTAAGTTCGCCTGATAAATAAAACAGAATGCATCATCCCTTGCAATGGCAATTACCTTGCCAGCAAGGAGTTTAGGTGGCAGCTGTGTGGCTGGCGCACTAAAGGTGACGGTGGGCGGGCGAGGTAAGTCTTGCGTCAGTGCCTTGGCAGCGTCTTCAATTTTTTGCTCCAAATCACTGATTTCGCCTGCACGGAATAAGCCGAGATGTCGCTCTGGTAAGCTTAGTGCTGCGTTCTTTTGTAATGCGCCAAACCAATTGAGATGTGGCGGTAATGAGTCGTGTAGTAATTTTCCATGTCCAGCACTTCCTGTTTTATTGGCGAGTACGCCAGCCGGTATCAGGTCAGGCTTATGTGATAGCAAGCCATTTGCTAACGCACCAAAGGTTTGTGCCATGCCGCCTGCGTCAATGGTAAGCAGTACTGGTAAATTAAAGCGTATGGCAATGTCTGCGCTTGATGGTGTGCCATCATACAGACCCATCACGCCTTCAACGATAATCAAATCAGTATCCTGTGCTGCGCGATATAGTTGCGCTTCGGCATCACTTTCGCCGCACATCGTAAAATCTAGGTTGTATACAGGACGCCCAGTTGCCACTTCTAAAATCATGGGATCTAAGAAGTCAGGGCCACACTTAAATGCTTGAACACGCAACCCTTGGTTGCGCCATGCGCGCGCCAGGGCAGCGGTGATAAAGGTTTTTCCCTGCCCAGACGCTGGGGCGGAAATAAGTAGGGCGTGGCAAGTGGTCATAGCGTTTGGTTACAGGTCAATGCCTGGCTGTGCCTTAATGCCAGCGCGCCATGCATGTTTAATATCCATAATTTCACTCACGGTGTCTGCCAACTCGGTGAGTGCAACTGGGGCGCCGCGACCAGTCACCACTACGTGCTGCATGGCGGGTCTGGCGGCAATGTCAGCCAGTATTTGCGTGAGGTCTAGGTAGCCGTATTTGATGGTGTAGGTGAGCTCGTCTAGAATCACCAGTTGAATGCTGGGGTCGCGCAACATACGTTGTGCAATAGCCCATCCGGCTTGTGCAGTTTTGGTGTCGCGTTCTCGGTCTTGAGTGTTCCAGGTAAAGCCTTCGCCCAGAACGTGCCACTCTACATTGGCTTGGCCGCGAAAAAAGGCCTCTTCGCCGGTGTCGCTGCGCCCTTTGATAAATTGCGCAACGCCCACCTTCATGCCGTAGCCTAAAGCGCGTGCCATCATGCCGAAAGCAGAAGAACTTTTACCTTTGCCGTTACCAGTCAGTACCAGTAGCAAGCCTTTTTCTTGGTTTGCTTGTTCAATCGCAGCATCTATCACTGCCTTTTTACGCACCATACGTGCTGTATGGCGCGTGCTTTTGTCATCAGAGGTCATCTAGCTTAAGCTTTAGCGCGGCTCAAGCCGTTTGCTAATGCAAATGTAATGTGCACTACAGCAGCAACCGCTAACCAGAAGCCAATATTTTCAAATTGGCGTGGCGCGTATTTAAGTAAACGTGCACCAAACTCTGCAATAGTTGGGTCAGGGTAGCGACCACCAAAGAAATAAAAGCCACCGCTAGAAAATAGTTCGCTTAATGCGCCAGCTACGGTAGCACTACCAACTAGAGGTAAAATCGCTTTAGAGCTGAAGCTATAGTGTTTAGCAAACCAGCGGCCAGCTAGCCACATTGTGCCGTATGCCGGCAGTAAAAAGCCGTAAGCAGGGGTCACGCAGAAGTTACTCACGCCTTGGAAGTAAACAGAGTAAAGATCTAAACCTGTACATAAAGCCAGTAGTGCCGGGAACGTAAGTGCTGGGCGCAGATATAAACCTGCTAGAAAAAATACAGCAAGAGATGCGCTAGGCAGGCTGTTGATTGAAGCAAAGTGATGGCCGCGCGTCACAATGATGAGTGCAGCAAGCGCAACACCTATAAGGATTTGTTGTGTTTTAGAAAGTGTAAGCATAGTAGGTGCAGCCTCCGATTGTTTCGCTTAAATGATAATAGTTAAATAAAACATGATTTTATCGTAAATGTGTTTTGCTAGGGCGAGTTTTCGCTCGCCCTAGCGGTTAACCAACGTTAAGGTTTCATGTTGTAACGTAAGCCTACGAACAAGTTGCTGCCAGCAGTGTTGTAAGGCACTGTGGAAGTTGCATAAGATAGAATATAGTTCTTATCCAGCAAGTTATTTGCTCGTGCCTCCAACTTCCATTCTGGTGATAGCTTGTAGTTCGCCGTCATATTAACGAGCATATAACCGCTCATCGGTATTTTATTGCTTGCGTCATTGTAGCGAGTAGATGCGCCATTGACTTCTGCGCCCCACTGTAAATTACCCCATGTGTGTTGTAAATTAACTGTGCCGTAGCGATTGCCTCTGCGCACTAGTAACTGGTTCGTATCGTCATCACGAGGAGATTGTACCGTCAGATTTCCACTTAATAGTAAATCGTCAGTAATGTTCCAGTTGCCCTCAAAAGTTGCGCCTTGTATGGTTGCCTGATCGACGTTTCTTACAGGGTCACCATTGACGATTAAGTTTTCAATCTCATTATAAAAGGCTGTTATGCCAGTTGAAAATTGACGAACCTCGTAGCGAATGGATACCTCACGATTGCGCGATTGCTCGGGCGCTAAGTTTGGATTTCCCGAGTAGCCAGTGATTTTCGGATAATAGAGTTGGTTAAATGTTGGTGCCTTAAATGCTTTACCATAGCTTGCTGTGACGCGCCACTCTGGAGAGATGCGGTAGCCGTAACCGGCACCGCCTGTAGTGTAGTTGCCAAATTGCGTGTTATGGTCTTCGCGTAGTGATGCTTGGAATGAATGTTTTTCGTAATCAAGTACATAGCTAGCCATGAAGCCATCGTTATTACGCTCTTTTTTAAACTTTATTCTAGGCCCCGGGTTGCTGTCTACATCCTGTTCCAAGCGATCATAAAGTAGAGTTAACATCCCTAATGGCAATTTAACGTCATTTTGCCACGTGAGTTGTTTTTGCTCTGTCCGGTAGTTTGTAATGCCACTAGGGTTGTAATTTTTGTTTGATGGCGCACTGTTTGTGTTGGGTTTTGCGTGGCTATCTAAATCATCGATACCCATCCCTAATTTGAACGTGCTGTGCCAAGTGTCAGTAAACTGGTTTTTGCTAGTAAATGCGTAGCTTTGTAGTAATTGGTCGCTAAAGTTCTCGTAATTAGAGCCATCGTATTCGTTGTGACCTTTGCTTTCAAAGAACTGCAGGCCCCAGGTGTGACCTTGAGCGAGTTCAAGCTCAGCAAAAGCAGACGTGCTTAAATTGCGGTAGCTATCATCATCAGCATCTTTCCCTCGGCGGATGCGTCTGGCTGAGAAGCTGTCAGTGTCTAAGCTGCTGACATTCACGCCATACTTAAGTGCGTTGACACCGCCATTAATACCAAATTCTGCAGTTTTTGTATTGTAAGAGCCTAAGCCAACCGCAGCGTTAATCAATGGCTTTTCAGATAAGCTTTTGCGGGTAAATATTTGAATCACGCCGCCAATGGCATCTGCGCCATATAAACTTGAGGCGGGGCCACGTAAAATCTCTACTCGTTCAATTTGACTCAATGGAATCTTTTCATAGGCGGTAGTGCCTTGTGTAGCTGAGTTGATGCGTAAGCCATCAACCAGCACTACGATGTGTTGGTCGTTTGTGCCGCGTAGAAAAATGCTACTTGCAGTACCTGCGCCGCCACTTGTGTTAATTTGTACCCCTGGTTGCAAACGTAATAGGTCAGTAAATGAGCCTGCGCCAATGCGCTCAATTTGTTCTCGGTCAATGACCGTTACATCGCCAACAATGTTTTCGAGTAATTGAGGCGTGCGTGTGGCGGTAACTACAACGTCATTTAATTTAATGGTGTCTTCTATAGCGTGCACAGCAGGGTGAAACGCCAAGCCGACCAAGCCAGCGATGATACTCTTGTTCATTTGAATTTCCTTTGGTGACATGCGTCCCCGCATGTGACTGATAACTAAGGAAATACAGAGGAGCTAAAACATCGAAACGAAAAGAATACACAACACAAGTATGCACTTGTGCGTTACGTTTTGATAAACCGTCACCCCGCGGTATTTCCAACTAATTGTTGCGAGGCCGGTCTCCGGGCTTGTGAATGTTATGTTTGCACCTTCCCAAGCATGAGCTATTAAAATAGCGTGGCTCAGTGGTTTATTGCAAAACAGTATGATTGGAAATCATACTCACTTACCGTTGCGGGGGCAGCATAGGGATTGTATTACGCTCAGAATAGCGGATTAACGCACCTATTTCCCAGTTTCACCTTGTTTATTAAGAACAAACATGGCACCTTTCAACAGCAACAATTATAACGTTTAAAGATTCAATGAGGCGAACTATCTGGGATAAATTTCTTTGTAATGTATTGTAATACTTTTAAAAATCGCTGTTAGCTATTGACTACAATCATTTTTTTCAATTATAGTGATTGTATGGACGCAGACTTAACAGCACTAGAACAAAAACTGTTGCAATTAATTGCACGGTATAACGAGCTGCGCGACGAGAACGCGCGTCTACGTGGAGATCTGGGCGCGATGGAATCTGATACCGCATTGTTAAAAGCCAATATGGCCAAAGCCAGTGAGCGTATCGAAGCGTTAATGCAAAGCCTGCCTTAATTTTCAATAAATTATTATTTTTGAGTAAAAGCTAATGAGTGAAATTAAAGGCGTTGATGTCAATATCATGGGGCGTGACTTTACCGTGTCATGCACAGATGAAGAGCGTCCAGGTTTGCTTAATGCCGTCAATTTTTTAGACAAAAAAATGCGCGATATTCGTGACAGTGGCAAAGTAATCGGCGTGGAGCGTATCGCGATTATGACTGCGCTTAACCTGTCATATGAACTGCTCAATAGTAAAAGTGGTGACGTGAATATAGGCGATATCAAGCGCAGAATCTCTATGATGCAAGATCAGATAGATCAGGCTTGTGAGTCTAAATAAACGTTCATATCAGCAAAATATATAAACAGGTAATCGCGTTTTCTTGATGGTGTTTTCTTGTAAGTAGAGTAAAATCAATTCAATCGTTTTATCATTAAGAATAGAACGTCAGGTTATACAGTTTGTTCTCTGCGGCGTGGTTTAGGCTAATAATTCCTTGAACTAGTTTATAGCATCGGTTTTAGTCATTCGAGTTGTTGTGTGAGCGCTCTCATGGTGAGTTCTTTAAGAACCCCTTGGCGAGTGACCCTAATGCGCTCTAGGCTGTTACCACTTGAGCCTTTTTGGTTCAGGATGCTGGCTTAGGCTACGTCCGTGGAGAACTCCTCAATCGATTACAGGCAGTATTTCTATTGTCTGTTTTTATCTTAATGCGTGGTATTTCAGATCCGCCAAACTCACAATTTCCAAGCACTTTTCATGGCAGCTTTCTAGTATCACTGGCGGTGCAAAACCTGCTTCAGATGCCTCCAGCCAGCGACTTGCACATAAACACCAACGGTCGCCAGCACTTAATCCTTCAAAGCCATATTCGGGGCGTGCAGTGCTTAAGTCGTTGCCTCTTGAGATGGAGAATGCCAAGAACTCTTCAGTCATTTGTGCGCAAACTGTGTGGCTGCCGTGGTCTTCTGTGCCAGTTTCGCAGCAGCCTGAACGGGTGAATCCGGTGACGGGGTCTAAACTACAAGTTTGCAGTGCAGTGCCAAGTACGTTTTTTTGTTGTGGTTTTGTCATGTTGGAGTTTGTTCAATTTGATTGGATATAGATTATCATAGACGCTCATTTTTGACAGGAAAACGTAATGCGATATTGGTTAATGAAGTCGGAGCCATCCGATGTTTCAATTGATGACCTAGCAGGCTTTGAGAATCAAACAGTTGATTGGTATGGTGTGCGTAACTATCAAGCACGTAATTTTATGCGTGACCAGATGCAGGTTGGTGATGGCGTGCTGTTTTATCACTCAAATTGCGATGAGCCTGGTATCGCTGGTATTGCTGAGGTAGCCACACTGGCTTATCCTGATCGTTTGCAGTTCATTGAAGGACATAAGTATTACGACCCTAAAGCGACGCCCGAGAACCCGCGTTGGTTTAATGTAGATGTAAAGCTGGTGCGTAAAACACGCCTGTTGAGCTTAAAAGAAATGCGTGACACGCCAGCGCTGGAAAGTCTGCGTATTTTGCAGCGTGGTAACCGATTATCGATTACACCGGTTGACCCAAGGGATTGGGCTTTTATACTTGAACAGCTGAAATAAAAAAGCGCCTATCACGGATAGGCGCTTCATTAAGAACGGGCCACCTGACCGGGTGGCCCGTTTGGGATTGCTGATTACTTGGTGTCTAGACTACCCATAGATTTTGGATAGGTCACGATGCCCCATGGCATGTCTTTCACCTCGATTTGCTTCGTTACTTCCAGTTTTTCCGCATCAATCACGAATACCGCATCTGATTTGCCGCAAGCCAGTAGCACCTGTTTGTCATCCGGGGTGAATGTGAAGTGCCAGCAACGGTTGCCGGTCGGGATGTCTTTTATTTTCTCGTAGGTTTTAGCATCAAACACTTGCAGTGCTTTTTGCTTGTTGGTTGCTACAAAAATGTGTTCACCTTTTTTGTCATACGAAATGCCGTAAGGAGTTTCGCCTGTATCTACGGTACGCACAAAGTTAAAGTTTTTATCCAGCACCATGATTTTGTTGCCGTATTCCAATGTTGCCAAATAGGTATTACCGTCCGGTGATACTTTAATGCCGCGTGGACGATCACCATATTCATGGGTATGAATAGTTTTAACTAGGCTGCCGTCTGAAATATTGTGTACGGTCACTGTGTTGTCAGCTTCATTGGTGATCACTAGGTTTTTACCATCAGCAGAGAACTCAATGCCTTCAGTTTCTGGGCCACCAGTGATTTCACGTACTTTTTCACCTTTAGTTAAATCGACAACAGCGATTTTAGCGGGGATTTTCTCTTCATCATCGTCATCTTCTTCCTCTGCCGGTTTTTGCCCTGGCTTAGGTGGTGGGCCGCCCACTGCACTTGGCTCAGATGAAATAAACGCGTAATTGCCGCTAATGCGCACAAACTCTGGGTTTTTACCTACCGGGATTTGTTGTAACACTGCGCCTGTCGCGGTATCAATGATTGAAATGCTTGCGTTCTCACGAGTGGCGACAATCAGTTTTTTACCGTCATCGGTAATGCCTAAGCCGCGTGGCGATGCTGCCTTAACGTCAAACTCTTTAATTACTTGCATGGTGGCGAGGTCAATTACGCTTACACCTGCATCTTGGCGCGTTACATATGCAAAGCCAGTGGCATTGGCTTTATCTGCCGCTTGGGTTTGATTGGCAGGCTCTTTGCTGCAACCGCTAATGCCTGCTACGAGCGCTAGTAAAATTAAACTAATACGTGTTTTACTAAATGCTGGGGTAAATTTCATACACTCTCTCCAAATTGATTTCTGATGATGCGATGCTGGTATTGTTATTTAGGGATTCACCTTGCAATATAAGCAAGAACTGTACTAAAAGAAGAACTGATTAAAAACAAAAGCTTACATGCTAAGAGGTGTTGGGTTGGTTAGTATCAGCCAATTGGCGTGGTTGATACTAACCAATGTTCATGTGATTAACCTGAGTAGCCGTAGTTTACTGTGTCATTAACCTAAAAATAATTTATACGCTGGATTATTAGTTTCTTCCCAGTGCGGGTATCCTAAGTTATTTAAGAAATCAGAAAACTCACTTAGTTCATTAGGTGGCACTTGCATGCCGGCTAATACGCGGCCAAAGTCTGCGCCGTGATTGCGGTAATGAAATAGGCTAATGTTCCAATCATGGCCCATGGTGTCTAAAAACTTCATGAGTGCACCTGGTTTCTCAGGGAACTCAAATCTAAACACCACTTCGTTCTCGGCCTGCGGCGCGTGGCCGCCTACCAAGTGCCGCAAATGCAGCTTAGCTACTTCGTTTTCTGATAAATCCAGCGCAGGCAAACCTTCAGCGGCTAAATCTTTCACCAGTTGCGCAGACTCCGTTGGGTCGTTAACGGCCACCCCTACAAAAATATGCGCTTCTGTAGGGTCAGAGTAGCGGTAATTAAACTCGGTAATATTGCGGTTGCCCAGTAGGTGACAGAAGGCTTTGAACGCACCTGGCTTTTCTGGAATCGTGACCGCCAATACAGCCTCACGTTTTTCACCCAGCTCTGCGCGCTCAGCAATAAAACGCAAGCGATCAAAATTCATATTGGCACCAGAGGCAATGCTAATCAGTGTTTTACCTTCTAGCTTTTCCCGTGAGGCATAGGCTTTTAGGCCGGCAGTGGCAAGTGCGCCGGCTGGCTCTAAAATGCTGCGTGTATCTTCAAATACATCTTTGATGGCGGCACAAATGGCGTCGTTATCAACCACAATCATTTCATCAACGTATTGCTGGCAAAGTGCAAAAGTATGTTCACCCACTTGTTTGACTGCTGCGCCATCGGCAAACAATCCTACTTGCTCAAGCATCACGCGCTGACCTTGCTGTAATGACTCAGTCATTGCCTCAGCATCGCGCGCTTCAACGCCGATGACTTTAATTTCCGGTCTAATCGCTTTTACATAGGCGGCAATACCCGCTAATAAACCACCGCCGCCAACGCAGCAAAAGATTGCTTCAATTGGTTCCGGGTGCGCCTCTAAAATTTCCATCGCGATCGTGCCTTGGCCTGCAATCACATCAGGGTCATCGTAAGGGTGCACAAAGGTGAGGTTTTCAGACTTTTCTAATTCCAAGGCATGTACGTAGGCATCAGAGTAGCTGTCGCCAAACAATACCACTTCTGCGCCGCGGCTTTTAACTGCATTGATTTTAATCAGTGGAGTTGTGGTTGGCATTACGATAACAGCGCGACAGCCCAGCTTTTGTGCGGATAGGGCGACGCCCTGTGCATGGTTGCCAGCACTGGCCGCAATCACGCCTGAATCTAGCGCGGCTTTGGGCAGGTTAGCCATTTTATTGTAGGCGCCGCGCAATTTAAATGAGAATACCGGCTGCATGTCCTCGCGTTTCAGGAACACACGGTTATGAATGCGTGCCGATAAGTTGGGCTGGAAGTCTAATGGCGTGTTTCTGGCCACGTCATATACACGAGAGTTTCTGATTTTTTCTAGATAGTTAGTAGACATGCGTTATTTTGTATTAGTAAGTAGCGGTGTATAGTTATGGTTTGATTGACATTATAAAGAATTTATAAGGATTTAAGTAAATGGCGTTTACACAAGACGAATTAAAGCAACAGGTTGCAAAAGCAGCAGTGGAATATGTAAAAAGCGGCATCATCGGTGTGGGTACCGGTTCTACCGCTAACTTCTTTATTGAAGAGTTAGCGAAAGTAAAACACAAGATTGACGGCGCAGTAGCGAGCTCTGAAGCAACTGCACAACGTTTGCGCGGCCATGGTATCGAAGTATTTGATCTAAACTCAGTCGATGACCTTGAAATCTATGTGGATGGTGCTGACGAAATTACAGAGCATATGCACATGCTAAAAGGCGGCGGTGGTGCATTAACCCGTGAGAAGATTGTTGCTGCGGTTGCTAAAAAGTTTATTTGTATTTGTGATGCAACTAAATACGTGCCAGTATTAGGTAAATTCCCATTGCCAGTAGAAGTGTTGCCAATGGCAAAAAGCCATGTAGCACGTGAGTTGGTAAAGTTAGGTGGCCAGCCGCAATTGCGTGACTTCACTACTGACAACGGTAACTTGATTCTTGATGTGCATGGCCTAACAATTACTGATCCAGTGGCGATGGAAGCAAAAATCAATCAAATCGTTGGTGTAGTAACTAACGGCCTATTTGCCGCGCGCCCAGCTAATGTATTACTACTTGCAACGGCTGACGGTGTAAAAACCTATCAGAAATAAAACGTTAATCATTGAACTGTAATAATTTTGTCATATTGACTGGTTAGACTGTGTTGATTAGCAGATATTGGAAATTAAAAAATGCATTCTGAACATACCTTTAAGCAATATGACGCAGAGTTGGAAGCTTTACGGGGTAAAGTGCTTGAGATGGGTGGCTTGGTTGAGCAGCAAATCGTACAAGCGCTTGAAGCCTTAGTAAAGCTAGACTCTAATCTAGCTAAAGAAGTCATGGTGAATGATCAGCTTGTTAATGCACTTGAGGTGCAAATTGACGAGGGATGTAGCCAGATTATTGCGCGTCGTCAGCCAGCTGCCGGTGATTTGCGTATGGTCATGATGATGGTGAAAACCATTACGGATCTTGAGCGTATCGGTGATGAAGCAACTAAAATCGCCCGTACTGCGCAAAAGATTTTTGATGAAGACCGTATGTACAAACCACGTTTTAATGAGATTAAATCGATGGTGGCATTAGTGCGCGAGATGTTGCGCACTGCACTCGATGGTTTTGCGCGTTTAGATGTGAGCAAAACGGTAGAAGTTGCTAGGCAGGATGAGTTGGTGGATGAGCATTTCCGCTCAGCTATGCGTCAACTGATTACCTTCATGCTAGAAGATCCGCGCACGATTTCTATGTCATTAGAGGTTTTGTTTGTAGCAAAAGCAATTGAGCGTATTGGTGACCACGCTAAAAACATCGCGGAATATGTGGTGTACATGGTTAAAGGTAAAGATGTGCGCCATATCTCTGTACAGGAAATGGAAAGAGAAACCTTAGAGCCTTAGTTGGCGCTTGATTTTTAGTGAGGCTGCTACGATCTTGATGGTGTCCTTGCTATGAATAACTTAAATATCAGTAAATAAAAAGCGGCTTTTAAGCCGCTTTTTATTTAGTCAATTTAGTTTAAGCTTAGCATTTAAGCCTTGCTTACCCAAACCTTAGATTAGCCTTGGCTATTCAAGCCGGCTGACTATGTTTCTTTACTTGCCTTTTTAACTGTTGCTTTCTTTGGGGCTGCTTTCTTGGTAGCGGCTTTTTTTGGTGCTGCCTTTTTTGCTGCGGGTTTGTCTTCGCTTGCTGCAGATGTTTTCTTTGCTACCGTTTTCTTCACCGGTACTTTTTTGGCAGGCGCGTCTTTGGCTGCTTTTGCACTCAGTAACTCTAAGGCTTCATCCATGGTGAGCGATTCTGGCTCTATACTTTTTGGTAGCGTTGCACGCAACTTACCATGTTGCACATAAGGCCCATAACGCCCAGCAAATACTTCAATCTGTCCATCTTCTGTTGGATGGCTACCCAGCGAACAGAGGGGGGCTGGTCCAGTGTGGGCTTGCGCCAGCAATGCAACAGCGCCTTCTAAATCAATGCTAAACACGCTTAGGTTTTTAGGGATAGATTTAAATTTTGCATCATGGTTAATATATGGGCCAAAACGACCAATATTGGCAATAATCTTTTTATTGGTTTCTGGATGTAGGCCTAAATCTCGTGGCAACGACAGCAACATATTCGCTGTTTCTAAATTGACATCCGCCAATGGAATCTCTTTAGGAATGCTGACGCGTTTAGGTTTCTTTTTCTCACCCTCTATCGCAAGGCCAATTTGCAGGTATGGTCCATAAGGACCATTCATTAAATAGATTTCCTTGCTGGTCGCGGCATCTACTCCGATAGTGACCGGGTCTGTGCCTGCGTTTGCAGTGCCGTCTATACTGCGCTTGTAATCACATTTTGGGGTGTCGTTATAACCAGTACAGCCAATAAAGCTGCCAAAGCGGCTTAGTTGTTTTTGTAGTGGCTTGCCGCATTTTGGGCATGCTTCATCAATAAGCTCATTGCCTGGGCGTTCGACATCTGCCTTGTTGTGAATTTGCTGGTTAAAATCTTGCCAGAACTCATCCATGAGCGGAATCCACTCACGCTCACCCTCAGCTACGCTATCCAGCGCGTTTTCCAAGTTTGCTGTGAAGTCGTAGTCTACGTATTTGGTGAAGTGTTCGGTTAAGAACTTGTTCACAACACGACCTACATCGGTAGGCGTAAAGCGCTTTTTATCCAGTAGCACATATTCACGGTCTTGCAGTGTGCTGATAATACTGGCGTAGGTGGAAGGACGACCGATGCCGTACTCTTCCAATACTTTCACTAAGCTAGCTTCAGAGTAACGTGGTGGCGGTTCAGTAAAGTGCTGTTCGCCGTAGATTTTTTCAACGGTCAGTACTTCACCTGTTTCCAGATTAGGTAGCTTGCTTTCTGCTTCCTCTTCCTCGTCGTCCGAGCCTTCCATGTATACCGCAATAAAACCAGGGAAAACTAGCGTTTGGCCTGTAGCGCGGAATAGGTTCGCATCGCTGCCTACACTTAAATCTACGCTCACTGCATCAAACTTGGCTGGTGCCATTTGGCAAGCGAGTGCCCGCTTCCAAATCATTTCATACAGTTTGAACTGTTCGTCATTTAAATATTGGCGAACACTGGTAGGCGTACGTGAAATGTCTGTTGGGCGAATCGCCTCATGCGCTTCTTGTGCGCTTTTAGACTTGGTTTTATACATGACAGGCGATTTTGGCAGGTAATCGGCATCAAAATTCTTTTTAACATAGTCACGAATTTGCATGACCGCTTCAGTGGCTAGGCTAAATGAGTCAGTACGCATATAGGTGATCAAACCTACGGTGCCGCTTCCTACATCAACACCTTCATACAATTGTTGTGCCACACGCATAGCGCGTGATGTAGTGAAGCCAAGCTTGCGCACAGCCTCTTGTTGTAACGTGGATGTGGTAAACGGTGCAGCAGGGCTACGGCTACGTTGTTTCTTTTCCACGCGCGATACGGTGGTTTTGCCGGCGCTGGCTAATAGTAATTTGCCAACGATGTCTGACTGCTGGTCATGGTTAATCACCGTGAATTGCTCAACTTTTTGATTGTTGAGTTGCACCAGTTTGGCTTTAAAGCCATGCTGATGTTTTAACGCATCTAAATGAATAGACCAATACTCTTGTGATTTAAATGCCTCAATTTCTAGTTCACGTTCTACTATCAAACGTAATGCCGGGCTCTGTACGCGACCTGCAGATAATCCGCGACGGATTTTCTTCCACAATAGTGGTGATAAATTGAAACCAACGAGGTAGTCCAGAGCGCGGCGGGCTTGTTGCGCATTGACCATAGGCATAGAGATGTCGCGTGGCTCGGCAATCGCGTGCTCTACAGCACCTTTGGTAATCTCATGAAACACAACGCGTTTCATGAGTTTGTTTTTGAGTAGTTTTTTAGATTTTAAAATCTCGGCAATGTGCCAGGAAATTGCCTCACCTTCGCGGTCCGGGTCGGTTGCCAGATAAATGCTGTCTGCATTTTTAACGGCTTTGGCGATGGCATCTACATGCTTGCTATTGCGCTCTATAATGTCGTACTTCATGGCGAATTGATTTTCGGTATCTACTGCGCCATTTTTTGGAATTAAGTCACGGACATGTCCATACGATGCAAGTACTTCAAAATCGCTACCAAGATATTTCTTGAGCGTTTTTGCTTTGGATGGAGATTCAACAATAAGTAGTTTGGACATGAATGCCTAAGAGTAAGGAGTTTGCTTTTCTAACATTTTGGATGATAACAAGGACATTGCCTAAAATACAACAACTTAAGCCATATAGGGTGCAAAATTTTTGCTTGTTAGACTATTTGTTGCGAATAAACTCAATTTTGCTACCTTCGGTGTTGGCTAAACTCAATGCAGCACCTTCGTTGGCAATATCTCCGAATAAAGGGTCTTCATCGTCTGCCTTGGCTTGGGTTAAGTTTTTGAAGTCATATAGATCAGTATCAGCCAAATGTGATGGCTCTACATTGGTAATGGCGCGGAAAATATTATTAATCCGCCCTGGCTGCTCACGCTCCCAGCTTTGCAGCATGTCCTTCACTTTTTGGCGTTGCAGATTTTCTTGGCTACCGCATAAATCACAAGGAATAATTGGGAACTCCATTTGGCGTGCGTAGCTGGCGATGTCCTTCTCGCTGCAATAAGCCAATGGGCGAATCACGATATTCTGTTTGTCATTGGTGGCCAGTTTAGGCGGCATGGCTTTCATTTTTGCGCCAAAGAATAAGTTCAGGAATAAGGTTTCCACAATGTCATCGCGGTGGTGGCCGAGTGCAATCTTATTGGCGCCCAGTTCTTTTGCCGTGGTGTAAATCACACCGCGACGCAGACGCGAACATAGCGAGCAAGTGGTGCGGCCTTCTGGAATTTTTTCTTTAACGATAGAGTAGGTGTCAGCTTCTACAATGCGGTAATCAATGCCTAGTTTTTCAAAATAGGCCGGCAAAATATCTGCTGGAAACCCGGGCTGTTTCTGATCAAGGTTCATCGCAATCAGTTTGAAGTTGATGGGCGCGCGCTCCTGCAATGCGAGCAATATCATCAGCATGGCATGTGAGTCTTTGCCGCCACTCATGCAGACGAGTACAGTGTCGCCATCTTCAATCATGTTGTAGTCGCCAATCGCTTTACCGGTGGCGCTAATCAAACTATTACGCAGTTTGATAAAGTTGTTTGAGTGGTTGTCAGGTAAGTGTTTGATCATAGTAGTTGCAGCTTAGAATATGTTACAAAATGGCATCCGCTTGGATGATGTATTCATCATGCGCTATTGCGCCTATAAGTTTAAAGAGCGGCCACCGTCTACCGCGAGTATATGGCCTGTAATAAATGGTGCATCGTAAATCAGGAACTTAACGGCCTTAGCCACATCTTCGGCTTCGCCCACGCGTTTAAGCAAGGTTTGATTAATCACACGCTGGCGATACACTTCGTCAAATTGCGGGTTGCTTTCTGGCCATTGTACAGGACCCGGTGCCACCGCATTGACTCTGACCTCAGGGCTAAGCTCATGCGCGAGTGATTTAGTCAGTGTGACTAAGCCCGCCTTTGCCACACTGTAAACAATGTAGCCTTTTTTCGGGCGTTCAATATGCATATCGGTAATATTGATAATGCAGCCGGAATTTTTACGTAGCTCTGTCGCCGCGGCTTGTGCTAAAAACACCGGCGCTTTTAGGTTGCTGCCGATTAAATCTTGCCAGTTTTCTTCGTTAATCTGACCGAGATCGGTTGGGTAATAGGTCGAGGCGTTATTAATCAGCACATCTAATTTGCCAAACTGATGCACAGTTTCGCTCACTAGGGTTGGTAAAACATTAAGGTTAAGTAAGTCACCCTGAATAATTGCAACCGAGTTTGGGCGTAGCAAATTAAGCTCTGCCTGCAACGCGCGTGCTTCAGACATGCTGTTGTTGTAGTGAATCATGAGCCTAGCGCCTTGCTTATGCAGCTCTCGGCACATGGTTGCACCTACGCGTTTGGCACCACCCGTGATTAATATAACTTTATCTTTGTTTGTATCCACAGTTTACTCATTTCTTTCTTCTAAAATATTATAATGGCTTATGAGTTCATTACCTATTCCTAACGCTGATGCACAAGCACTTAGTCAGCAGCTCGCATTGTTAATCCAAGATAAAATTAGTCAGAATGGCGGTTGGTTGTCATTCGCAGACTATATGCACATGGCACTTTATACCCCGGGCTTAGGTTATTACAGTGGCGGCGCTAAAAAGTTCGGTATGGGTGGAGATTTTGTCACCGCACCTGAAATTTCCCCTTTGTTTGCACAGGCGATGGCTAATCAAGTTGCACAGGTGTTGGTTGAAACGCAAGGTGATGTGCTTGAGTTGGGGGCGGGCTCAGGCAGGCTGGCAGTAGATTTGTTGCTGGCATTACAAGCGCTTAATCAGCTACCTGCCCATTATTTTATTCTTGAAGTTAGCACTTACTTGCGTCAAGTTCAGCGGGAGTCAATCCAGAAGAGCTTGCCCGCAAATCTGGCTGAGCGTGTGATCTGGCTGGATGCCTTGCCTGACAATTTTGTTGGCGTCATGCTCGGTAATGAAGTGCTTGATGCGGTACCTGTGCATTTGATTTACAAGCCGACTTCTACAGACGCACAGGCGCTGTGTGAGCGTGGTGTTACATTTAACGGTGAGTTTTATTGGCAAGACAAACCATTGCCTGCAGGCAAGCTTTTGGATTTAGTTCGCACCTATGAACTGCCTGATGATTATCTGACTGAGGTGAGCCCTGCTGCGCTTGGGTTAGTAGCTGGCTTGGCTAGCGCATTAGGTCATGGCGCAATTATTTTAGTGGATTATGGTTTTTCTGCCCGTGAGTATTACCATCCGCAGCGTAATCTTGGGACCCTGATGTGCCATTATCAGCATTATGCACACGTTGAACCCTTGGTGTATGTTGGCTTGCAGGATATTACTGCGCATGTGGATTTTAGCCGTGTTGCCAATGCAGGTGAACATAACGGCCTAGCGTTGATGGGCTTTTGCTCGCAAGCACAGTTTTTAATGAACTGCGGCATTTTGGAGATCATGAGCCAAGTCTCTCCGCATGATATGGCGCGCTACGCGCCACTTGCCGCCGCAGCGCAGAAATTATTATCTCCAGCCGAGATGGGCGATTTGTTTAAAGTAATTGCACTAGGTAAACGGCTTGGTCAGCCCTTGATCGGCTTTGCTGCTGGTGATAAGTCCAATACGCTCTAGTGAGATTGATGTCGGTGATGTGGTCAAGCTGCTTTGTTGAGCCTGACGAGTTGTGATAGCTGAAGTATAATTCGCCCTTATGAATACATTAAATCAAACAGAACAAGTTCAAGACGATGCTGAGGACTTAAGCCAGCGTCGTATCCGCAGTTTCGTATTGCGTCAGGGGCGTTTAACTAAAGGCCAGGCGCGTGCGCTAGAAACAGGTTTTCCGCAATTTGGTGTTAATTACGCGCCGGAGTTGTTGGATCTTAATACGCTATTTAATCGCACCGATAGTAAGAAGATTCTGGAAATTGGCTTTGGTATGGGGGAAACCACCGCCAAAATCGCACAAGTCTTACCAGATTGTGATTTCTTAGCTGCCGAAGTGCATACGCCGGGTGTGGGTGCGTTGCTTAAATTGATTCAGGAAAATGCGCTGAACAATATCCGTGTAATTCAGCATGATGTGGTTGAAGTGCTGCATAACATGGTGGCAGATGCCAGCCTGGATGGCGTACATATCTTTTTCCCTGACCCTTGGCATAAAAAGCGTCATCACAAACGTCGCTTGATTCAAGCGGAGTTCGTGCAGTTGTTATGCACTAAGCTCAAGGCTGGTGGGTATCTGCACGTGGCAACAGATTGGCAAGAGTATGCTGAATGGGTACTAGAGGTGCTCAATGCAGAAGCTCAGCTGGAAAACAGTGCAAAAGACTATGCAGTAAAACCAAGTTACCGCCCACTGACCAAGTTTGAGAACCGAGGTTTAAAACTTGGGCATGGTGTGTGGGATATGGTGTTTACACGTAAGTAGTATTTGCTGTCTTGTGCTAAGGCTGGCAAAAGCTAGCCTTGTTCAGACTCTGTCGCGGCATCGTCTTCAACAAACAGCCATTTGCCAATTACTTTTTCTGCTTCTTCTACGCCTTGTTTCTTTAGGCTTGAAAATAACTGTATGGTGCACTCGCTGTTATAGTGGTTGCCCCAAGTTTCTATTAATTCCTTGCGCACTCGGTTGAGCGTTAGCGAAGCCTCACCGCGCGATAATTTATCTGATTTCGTCAATAATACGTGCACAGGTTTCCCGCTGGGGCAAAACCAGTCCAGCATCTGGCGATCGAGTGGGGTAAGTGGGTGGCGGCTATCCATCACTAATACTAGGCCGCCTAAGCTGCTGCGCTCGCTCAGGTAGCGTGCCAGCACGTTTTGCCAGTGCGCACGCATGGCTTCAGGTACTTTAGCGTAGCCATAACCTGGTAAGTCTACGAGGTGTCTGTCATTACCTAATGTGAAAAAGTTAATCAACTGAGTACGCCCAGGCTGTTTACTCACAAATGCCAAGCGGTTGTGGTTAGCTAGGGTGTTGAGTGCGCTGGATTTTCCTGCATTGGAGCGTCCGGCAAAGGCAACTTCAATGCCACTGGCTGGCGGTAAATCACGCAGGTGGTGAGCTGATATAAAGAAAGCGGCATTTTGAAATAACGGCATATGGATCCTGATTTTGGTAAAGCAAATTTCTTTGGTAATTCAACGAGTCATACCAATTAATATAATGATTTGACGCCGAGTGCGAGTCGTAGTTTTTTTGAATTATCAAAGGAATTGATGTAATGGTGAAAAATGCTATCACGAATAGTTGTTTTTCGCTAAAATAGCGCGTTAATTGGTTGAATAATTTAGATTTAGGAGCGGTAATGCAATTTCGTCATCTAGCTTGGTTGATATCTGGTTTAATGTTGGGGATTTCTATTAATGCGCAAGCGGAAGAGGCTGCGGCAAAATCTGCACAACAAACCGTTAATAATGTCTGTGCTGCATGTCATGCGCCGGACGGCAATAGTGTGATTACTCTTAACCCTAAGCTAGCAGGTCAACATCCTGACTACCTAGAAAAGCAATTAACAGAATTTAAGTCTGGTAAACGTGCTAATGCGGTAATGTCCGGTATGGCAGGTGCATTGTCAGAAGCAGAAATGAAAGAGTTGGCGATTTATTTCTCAAGCAAAAAAACTGCGCTCGGTAAGGCAAAATCAAATGGTGCAGGTTCCGCCGGTGAAAAAATCTACCGTGCAGGTAATGCAGCCACTAACGTGCCAGCTTGCGCAGCTTGCCATAGTCCGAACGGTGCTGGTTTACCAAAACAATTCCCGCGTTTGAGTGGTCAACATGCTGATTACACATTGGCGCAATTAAAAGCCTTCCGTTCAGGCGAGCGTGCTAATGCGCCAATGATGATGGCGATTGCAGCTAAGATGTCCGATGCCGAAATGGCTGCTGTGGCAGATTATATTCAAGGCTTACGCTAGTATTGAGAGACGGTGAAAAAAGGGTGGCAATGCTGCCCTTTTTTAACGCTAAAATGCCTGAATAAATCTCCTTTATTTGTTAAGTTCAGCAACTATCATTACCCGGCCAGCGTCATACGTAACAGCAGTATCCACAAGCTTTAACCTAAAATTCACCCTCAGAGTGCCGTATTTTGAATCCTAAATTATCATTCACTAAAAACTTTCTTGATTTGCTAAGCTCGATGCGCTTTGCCGTGAGTTTGCTGAGCGTGTTGGGCGTTGCTTCAGTAATCGGTACTGTACTTAAGCAGAATGAGCCGTATGAGAACTACATTGTAAAGTTTGGGCAGTTCTGGTTCGCGCTGTTTGAGCATTTGGGTTTGTATGATGTTTACCATAGCGTTTGGTTTTTAGTGATACTGTTGTTTTTGGTGGTATCTACCAGTTTGTGTATTTACCGCAACACGCCTTTAATGCTCAAAGAATGGCGTACTTTTAAAGAGCATGCGACAGAAAAGTCATTGCGTGCCTTTAGTCACCAAGCCACATTTAAACCAGCAGCGGACTATGCCGTGGTTAAGCAAAACCTTTTGCAGTTTTTGGATGCAAAAGGCTTTAAATATAAAATCAGAGCGCAGGAAGATGGTAGTGAGTTAATTGCGGCTAAAGCCGGCACTCATCAGCGCTGGGGTTATATTTTTACGCACGTGGCCATGGTAGTGATTTTATTTGGCGGTTTGCTGGATGGTAACCTACCGTTCAAAGTGCAGGAGATGCTCGGTTATAAGCGTATAGAAACCACGGATTTGCCGGTTTCAAAGGTGCCTGCAGAAAGCCGGATGTCAGTAAGCAACCCTTCGTTCCGCGGCAACATGACCTTGGCTGAGGGCGCGACGCATAATGTGGCTTTTTTACGCGTGCGTGATGGCTATCTGGTGCAAGAGTTACCGTTCGCGATTGGTTTAAAAGATTTTCGTATAGAGCATTACGCCACAGGTCAGCCTAAGTCATTTGAGAGTGATTTGGTGATCTTTGACCCGGCGTTAAAAGAGCCGATTACCAAAACCATTAGTGTGAATCATCCTCTAACTTATAAAGGTATCGCGATTTATCAGTCAGACTTCCAAGACGGTGGTACTGGCTTGAAGTTTAACGTGTGGAATCTTTTTACGCCTAATAATCAACCGCAAGCATTAGCCGGCAACATCTTTGGTGAAGGCGCGTTAGACGAGGGTGATGCACAGTTGCGTGTGGAGTATAACGACTTCCGTAAGTTTAATATTATTAACATGTCACCGGATGGCAAAGGTAAGCCGCATAACGTAGGGCCTAATGTGACCTACAAGTTACGTGATAGCCGTGGTCAGGCTACCGAATACGTGACCTATATGCAGCCTTTGCAAATTGACGGTCAGTTTTACTTCTTATCCGGCATGCGTGAAACAGTGCAAGAGGACTTCCGTTATTTGCGTATCCCGGCGGATGATAATTTGAGTATCGATGGTTTTATGGGCTTTAGAGCCATGATGTTGGATGCTTCTAAGTACCCAGAAATAGCGAAGCGCATTGCTGAGAAATCTTTGGGTGTACGTGGCGACCCGCAGATGAAGAAGCAGTTTGAACTTAGTTTGGTACGTTTGCTCACTGTATTTGCAAAAGGTGGGTATAGTGAAGTGGCAAAAGTGATTGAGAAAAATGTGCCGGAAAAAGAGCGTGAAGCTTCAGCAACGACCTATATTAAGATGGTGAATGTAGCAGCATATGAGGCTTACAACATGGGTTTGGCGCTCAATAAAAAACCGCTGTTGAAAAATAGCCCGGAGACCGAGCGCTTGCTGCGCGATAGTTTAAACGCTTTCAGTGATATGTTCTTTTACGGTACGCCTTATTATTTGCAGTTGAATCAGTTTGAGCATAAAGAGGCAAGTGGTCTACAATTGACTAAGTCACCTGGGCAGAAATGGGTTTATTTAGGCTCGGTGATTTTAGTGTTGGGCATTTTTGCCATGATGTATATTCGCGAAAGAAGAATTTGGTTGTATCTAAAACCAGATGCGAAAGAAGTGCATTTTGCAATGGCTTCTAACCGTAAGAATTTAGATTTTGAACAAGAATTTAATTTATATCGCGAACAACTTGCTGGTATTGCTAGCTAAGGGATTGAAAATGAATGAAACAATAGGTTATCAACAACAAACGTTGCTACAAAAGTTGAATTGGCAAGATTGGCTATATGCCTTAGTCATCGTTGCGGGGTCGGTATTCGCTTTTATTAAATATGCACACTTTATGGATGCGTATGAAGTGACCTTTTTATTTGGTGCGGCCGCTTTAATCAGCTATCTGGGCTGGCAGTGGAAGGCGCTTGGGCGCTTGGTGCTAGGTGTTGGCGTCCTTAGTTTAGCTGCAATCGCTATGTATCATGGCGACCAAGCGCGCGCTACTCAAGTGTTTTTCTTGAAATTTTTAATTGCCAGTCAGTCAGCCATTATGTGGATGAATGTTTTATTTGTACTGGCCATGGTGACCTATTGGTTTGCGTTATATAGACGCAGCGCGTTTACGGGCAGGGTGGCTTCAGCGTTAACATGGGCTGCGGTGCTGTTTGGCTTTGTAGGTCTAATGGTACGCTGGTATGAGTCTTATCTGATTGCAACGGATGTTGGGCATATTCCTGTCAGCAATTTATATGAAGTTTTTGTATTGTTTTGCTTAATCACCGCTTTGCTGTATTTGCACTACGAGCAAAAGCTAAACACTAAGCAATTGGGTGGCTTTGTGCTGTTGGTGATTAATGCAGCGGTTGGTTTTATCTTATGGTATACCTTTGATCGCGCAGCACATAATATCCAGCCGTTGGTGCCTGCGTTACAAAGTTACTGGATGAAAATACACGTGCCAGCTAATTTTGTGGGTTATGGCTCATTCTCATTGGCGGCGATGGTGGCATTATCCTACCTGCTGGCTAGCAAAGGTGTGCTGACTTCACGTTTGCCTAGCTTAGATGTACTAGATGACTTAATGTATAAAGCTATTGCTGTGGGCTTTGCTTTCTTCACAATTGCAACCATATTAGGTGCAATGTGGGCAGCTGAGGCTTGGGGCGGTTACTGGAGCTGGGACCCGAAAGAAACCTGGGCGCTGATTGTTTGGCTCAACTATGCAGCATGGCTACATTTGCGTATGGTTAAAGGCTTGCGTGGGCCATTGCTGGCGTGGTGGGCATTGATCGGTTTGATTATTACCACCTTTGCTTTCCTGGGTGTGAATATGTTCCTGAGCGGCTTGCATTCGTATGGTACGTTATAGCTAACGTTGCTACGTTGAACTAATACAGCGACTTAATATTTAATACAATAAATTCGCTGTTTTTAATAAAGCATTGTGGTTGTCGTGATCACAATGCTTTATTTTTTTGCCGCAGATATTTAAAGCATATTAATCTACTTTTTCTAGTCTAAATCTTACTTCACCATCAATATTGTCAGTCAGGCTTAATAAGTAGCCTGCATGTTCCGCTTGTTGCGCAGCATGGTATAAACCAACACCCAAGCCGCTTTTTGAGTTGACATGGGATTTAAACAGCTTCTCTGCTACCTCATCAGGCACGGCTGAGCCTGTGTCGGTAACTTCAATACAAAAGTGATTTGATGGCATGATGGCGACATTGATGCTGATGCCAGTTTCCAGTCTGGCCTTCTCTAGCGCGTTTTGTATCAAATTATCTACAACGCTATCTAAAACATCAGGGTCTATGTCAGTTTTTGGTAAATGTGCTGGTGCCTCAAACTGTACTTGCTGGTGCGTATTGAGTTGTTTGAAGCTCTTCCACCAAGAGCTGACCTTGGCTTGATTCTTTTTCTCTACACCTGGCTCCTCAAGTTTATTCAGGGTGCTCGCAAGTCGCTGACTTAATCTTGGTAATTGTTTCTTAATAAGGTCAACCAGTCTGGCGTCGTCTTCTGCATGATTACTCTGTTCAGCTGCAGCAGACAGTGTGCCTAGTGATTGTAAAATGTTCTTGATGTCATGCGTTAGTCTAGAGCCGGTTTCATATAAGCTTTGCATGTAAGCATTTTGACTGATAGTTTCTTCGCGGCGCTTTGCTTCGTAGAATTCGCCTAGAATTTGCGTGAGTAGTTGTACGTGCAGATACATGGCAGGAGTGAATTGCCAGCGTGAGTAAAGCGTTAAATGCAGTTGGTGAAAACTGAAGGTGGAGATGTAGTGCGTGGTTTCGCCAATTTTTTGTTGAGTACTGTCAGAGTGCCACGATACGCCGCTCACCCAATTTAATGCCGCTAATTCGTGCATGGATGCTTGTAAAAAACCTTCGGCAGAAGTTTCGTTCTCGGCAAATGCTGCAATTTTTCTAATCCACTGCTCAAATGGTAGCCCGATACTTAATAAGTAGCGCGACATCAGCAGCTCTAAGCCTGAAAAAGTTGCGCTAGGGTTCCATAGCCAGCTGATTGCAACTAATGTGGTGGCTAGGCCAAAAACTGTGAATATCAGTAGTTTCACATAATGAATTTGCCAGATAATCCCAATTGCAAAGCTGCTTAATATGACAATTATTGTCAGTAAAAAGATAAGCAACGTGTAAAAGAAGTCAATATTGGGCGTTTCGGCAGGAGTACTATTTTTTGCGGACAAAAATAAAATGGTGAGTGGTAGTATGGGTAATACATAAATAAGTAGTAGCTCTGCCGCTAGTAAATCATTGTTTGCGTTAAGTAGCTTAGGTACAACCCAAAGCAATAGAATAGCAAGCAAGTATGAAGCAGCAAGAATGTTGGGAACTTTTGAGTGTGAAGCCTCGCTAGATAGTACGCGCCCACCAATTAGGGAAAATAACCCAGCAATCCAAAATGCAGTGACCCACCAATTGGTAAGGAATGTGGTGAGGTAAGCGCCGGTTAGTACAATCCCAACCATTTTCCAAGATAGCTTGTCGCTCTGGCGCATCACTGGTTGCCATAGCAAGAAGAAGCCGTAATGGCACAGCAGTAATGCGGTGTGCAAATGACCATTTTCGCCCCAGACTAAAAGTCCGTGCAGTGACAGCATCATGAGTGCCATCAAGCGATCATGGTTGTTAAGAGCTAGCTGGTAAAATTGATAGAGCGTGCGCATATTTTGGCTGGTTCACAAGTTGGTAAAGTTAACATACTGTCCGAATTTGAACATAAGTGTCCAATACTTGACAATAATTCGTGCGTAATCGATGTTATATCTTGTAGAATACAAGCAAAACTGTTGTAGATGTAGTCAATTGTAGCTGGTATGTTATTTGCTAGTTAAAAATTGACACTCACAGGGTGTTTTAACTTACATGTTTAAATTGGCGCACTAATCGCGCACAGTTCGGGGAATTAAATGAAAAGAACACAGGCAGGCTTTACGCTAATTGAGTTGGCAATCGTGCTGGTAATTATTGGCCTATTGCTTGGAGGCGTACTTAAAGGGCAAGAGCTGATTAATAGTGCAAAAGCAAAAAATATTGCAGGTGATTTTAAAAACGCACAAATTTTTATCTATGGTTATCAAGATAAATTTAAAGCGTTGCCAGGCGACGACGCAAGTGTTGTAGCCCACGTGGGGAGCGCCGCTACTCTGGCAACAACTGGAGGCACTGTTGGTAATGCGCGTATTGAAGGTGCGTGGAACTCAAGTACACTTACTGATGAGTCTGCGTTGTTTTGGCAGCATGTGCGTCTAGCTGGCTTTGCTACAGGTCCTACACTTACCTCTGATGCTAATTACTTACCTAGAAATTCTGATAATGGCCGTATCGGCGTGCAAAGTATGGGAACTGGATTTACAACAATTACCGGTATGACTGGTTTATATGTGGTTTGTTCCGAGAATATCGCAGGTCGTTTGGTGAAGCAAATAGATATTAATATGGATGACGGAAATACTGCTACAGGCTCATTGATGGCAATTGTTGCTGGTACTCCCGCTCCAGTAGCTACAACTGCCATAGTTGAGGGTAGCCCATACACTGTGTGTATGAGTTTCTAAACTAATTGTTTGTAAAAAAAAGCCCGCTTATGGCGGGCTTTTTTATTGGTGCAATTGCTGGCTTTTGTTTTGAGTCTCTTCATACGTGACATTTAAGCTTGCGTAGAATCTTAATTGTTCTAAAATGGCACCTTGGATAAAAGCAAGAAACCTAACTGAAAACTGTGCTTTAAATGACATCAAATATTGTAGAAATCGATAACCTTTCCTTTGGGTACAATGGTCGCGTATTGCACAAGGGTATTAACATGGCTTTCCCTAAGGGGAAAGTTGTCGCCATTATGGGTGGTAGCGGTAGCGGTAAGACCACGTTGCTGCGCCTGATTGGCGGGCAAGTTAAACCAACAAAAGGCGAAGTGCGCGTTAATGGGCAGGTAGTGCATGAGCAAAGCCGTGATGGCATCTATCAATTGCGTCGCAGTATGGGTATGTTGTTTCAGCACGGTGCTTTATTTACCGATTTAAGCGTGTTTGATAATGTTGCGTTCCCCATGCGCGAGCTAACAGATTTGCCCGAGTCTATGATTCGTGACTTGGTGCTCCTTAAGTTGAATGCAGTGGGTTTACGTGGTGCATATAAATTTATGCCTACAGAGTTATCTGGCGGTATGGCGCGCCGTGTTGCGCTGGCAAGGGCTGTTGCTTTAGACCCAAGTATCATTATGTATGATGAGCCATTTGCTGGCTTGGATCCAATCTCTATGGGTGTGATATGTGGGTTGATTCGTAGTCTGAATGATGCGCTGGGTGCCACCTCTATTATTGTTTCACACGATGTTAAAGAAACCTTTTTGATTGCTGATTATGTGTACTTTGTCGCAAATGGCGAAGTGGCCGCAGAAGGTACTCCGGAAGATTTAATGCAATCTACCCTTCCATTTGTTCATCAGTTTGTGCATGGCGAAAAGGATGGTCCAGTGCCTTTCCATTATGCGGCGCCTGATTACCGGGCTCAGCTGTTGGGTTGAGTGTTCAGCTTCAAAATAGCAGTTTAATGGATTTAGTTTAATGATTAATATAATAGTTAATATGGTTTCTCGGCTTTTGCGCGGCATCGGTAGTCGCATGATTGCGCGCGTTTGGCGATTAGGCGCTGGCACTAGGCTTTTTATGCTAGCCATTGTTTACTCAGGCGAAAGTTTCAGGCGCTTTCACTTAACGTTGCGTGAAGTCTATTTTACGGGCGTCATGTCTTTACTGATTATTATCGTGTCTGCATTCTTTGTAGGTATGGTGTTAGCATTGCAGGGCTATAACACTCTGCAAAAGTATGGTTCGTCAGAGGCGATAGGCGTGTTGGTTGCCTTGGCTCTTGTGCGAGAGTTGGGGCCGGTAGTGACAGCTTTACTGTTTGCTGGGCGTGCCGGTACTGCAATTACAGCAGAAATTGGTCTAATGAAAACAACTGAGCAGTTATCAGCAATGGAGATGATGGCAGTTAATCCAATTGCACGCGTGGTTGCGCCAAGATTTTGGGCTGGTGTGATTTCCATGCCTATCCTTGCAGCACTGTTTTCCATGGTTGGTGTGCTCGGTGGATACTTGGTGGCAGTGCCGCTGATTGGTGTAGATGACGGTGCGTTCTGGTCGCAAATGCAGGCTAATGTGGATGTGCGTGCAGATATTATTAACGGCGTGATTAAAAGTGTGGTGTTTGGTGTTGCCTGTACGATGATTGCGCTGTTCGAGGGTTTTGATGCACCGCCTACGGCAGAGGGTGTCAGTCACGCCACTACTAGAACCGTGGTGATTTCATCGCTCACAGTATTAGGTTTGGATTTTGTATTAACGTCTTTTATGCTGGTTGTTTAGCCCATAAAAACAAAGTTGAGAGGGTAGTGAAGTGGATAGAACAAAAATAGATTTATGGGTAGGTGTTTTTGTAGCTTTAGGCGCAGCCGCATTGCTTGGCCTTGCGATGAAAGTTGGTAATTTAACCTCGAGTAAAATAGGCGACACTTACTCTGTCAGCGCTTCGTTTGAGAATATTGGTGGTTTAAAACCAAATGCACCTGTTAAAAGTGCAGGTGTGGTGGTTGGTCGCGTTGCTGATATTAGCTTCGATTCCAAAACTTATGAAGCTGTCGTGACGATTAAAATAGATAAGCGTTATCAGTTCCCCAAAGATACATTTGCCAATATTTACACGGCAGGTTTGTTGGGCGAGCAATATATCGGCTTGGAAGCTGGTGGTGAAGATGATGTGCTAAAAACGGGTGATAAAATTAGCCAGACCCAAGATGCCATTGTGTTAGAAAAAATGATTAGTCAATTTTTGTATAATAAAGCTTCTGAAACGGATAAAGAGAAGTCAGCAGCGCCTGCAACGAGCGAGCCTGCAAAAGAAAAGTCAACCGAATTGGGTGATGCGCCGTTCTAGTCAGGGTTGGTCATTGTTTTTTTGATGTTAATTTGTCATTTTGGCGAAAATATAAAAGGTCTCAAATGAAAATGTTTTTGAAGTTGGTGATGAATGTCACTTTTGTAACCGCAATGTTTGTGAATGCTAGCTTGGCTCAGGCCGAGGTTACTGCTGACGAGTTGGTGAAGCGTACCGCTGAAGATGTGCTTAACACGCTAAAGAATGATAAAGACATTCAAGCTGGTAATCAGCAAAAGATCTATGCCTTGGCTGAAGAGAAAATCTTGCCTAACTTCGATTTTGAGCGCGTTTGCCGCATGGTGCTAGGTAAGAACTGGCGCTCTGCTACACCAGAGCAGCAAGCTGCTTTCCAAAAAGAGTTCCGTACTTTGTTGTTGCGTACCTACGCGACAGCTTTAGGTAAATATAAAAATCAAGTGATTGAATATAAGCCGTTGCGTGCTGATGCAGCCGCAAAAAATGTGAGCGTAAAAACACAGATATTGCAGCCGGGTGGTCAACCGATTTCAGTGGATTACAGCTTAGTAAAGCTTGATAACGGCTGGAAAGTCTATGATATCGTGATTGAAAGTGTCAGCTTGGTGACTAATTACCGCAGTCAGTTCAGTAGCGAAATTCGCGAGAATGGTCTTGATAGCTTGAATAAAAAACTCGCGGATAAGAATAAAGCATCTGGCGTATGAGCAACATAGCTTTACAAGGAAATACGTGGCTGCTCTCTGGTGAGATACTAGTTGATAATGCTAATGCGGTGCTTGTTGAGAGTGCTGATTTAGCAATGAGTGATGCATTACAGATAGATTTTTCTGCAGTGACGAATACTGATACCTCTGCAATCAGCTTGATGATGGAATGGCAGCGCAGAGCAATCGCCGCCAAGCATAAAATCAGCTTTGTAAATTTACCAGAGGGACTAGAAAGTTTGGCTACACTTTACGGTGTCTCTGATTTCATCCCGCTCAGTGCTTGATCGCTAATTTTGCTCCTACTCAAAACCCTTTCGAATACCGAAAGGGTTTTGACGCTTTGATTTAGTGGATTTAAAAGCTATAAATTTCTTTGTGTTATGGCATTCGTTTGGCCTTGCTTGTGAGCGATGAGTTTTTCTGCTGTTGCATGCCGATATATTTAAACTGTTAATCGAAAGTTTCTTTTGAACCATCCTGCTATTCAAATCCGTGATGTGCATAAGCACTTTGGTGCGCTGCATGCCTTAAGAGGGGTTGATCTTACCATCGAGCAAGGTGAGTTTTTCGCTTTGCTTGGGCCGAATGGCGCGGGTAAGTCCACATTGATTAATATTTTAGCGGGTCTTATTGCGCCTAGTGCTGGCAATATTGCTGTCATGGGTTTTGATGTGCAGCAGCAGTATCAGCAGGCGCGTCAGTTGTTAGGCGTTGTGCCGCAAGAGTTGGTGTTTGATCCATTTTTTAATGTGCGTGAAATGTTGCGCTTTCAGGCTGGCTATTTTGGGCTAGGCCGTGAAAATGACCCGTGGGTAGATGAGGTGTTGGAAGGTTTAGGCTTGGCGGATAAGGCGCATACCAATATGCGCAAGTTGTCGGGTGGGATGAAGCGTCGTGCTCTGATTGCGCAAGCACTTGCGCATAAGCCGCCAGTCATTGTGCTGGATGAGCCTACTGCAGGGGTGGATGTTGAGTTGCGTCAAATGCTGTGGGAGTTTATTAAAAAACTAAACCGCGACGGTCACACTATCATTTTGACCACACATTATTTGGAAGAGGCCGAAACACTGTGTAGCCGCGTAGGGATGATGAAGCAAGGTGAAATTGTTGCGCTTGATAGTACGGCTAATTTGCTCAACAAGTTTGCAGGCAAGCATCTACGTTTGACGCTAGGCGATGTGCATTTGCCGCAAGAGGTGCAAAGCATGGTGCGCCATGTGGAGCGTGGGGTTTATACCTTTGCTTTAACCGATATGATACAGATTGAATATGTGCTTTCGTCTTTGCGCGCTGGCGGCATTAAGGTGATAGACATGCAATTAAACGAAGCTGATTTAGAGGACGTATTTTTGTCATTGGTGGGTAATACTGCCGCTGAGCATAAATTAGCGAGTCAATTATGATGAATGATGTAAAACAATCTACAGCTGGTAATCAGGTCTCTAGTTGGAGAGGGCCATGGACCTTACTCAAGAAAGAGCTACTGCGCTTCTGGCGTGTGTCATTCCAAACTGTGGCGGCACCTGTGATTACAGCGCTGCTTTATTTGCTGATTTTTTCACACGTGCTGGATAAACATGTGCAGGTTTATGATGGCGTTGCCTACACTGAGTTTTTAATACCGGGTTTGATTATGATGTCTGTGCTGCAAAATGCGTTTGCGAACAGTTCTTCTAGCCTGATTCAGTCTAAGGTCATGGGCAATATTGTATTTGTTTTACTAACGCCGCTCACGCATTTGCAATTTTTCCTGGCGTTCCTGATTGCTGCGATTATTCGCGGCTTGGTAGTGGGCTTGTGTATTTATCTGGTAGCCATGTGGTTTGTTGATTTAACAATCGCAAGTCCGTGGATGTTAGTTGCTTTTGGTTTGCTTGGTAGTGCATTGCTCGGTACTTTTGGCATTATCGCAGGCATATGGGCAGATAGGTTTGACCAGATGGCTGCGTTTCAGAATTTTATTATTATGCCTTTATCGTTTTTATCCGGCGTATTTTATTCGATTCATTCATTGCCCCCATTTTGGCAAAAAGTTTCTCATTTAAACCCGTTTTTCTACATGATAGACGGGTTTAGGTATGGCTTCTTTGGTAAGGGTGACGTATCTCCAGCACTCAGTTTGCTCATAGTGGCGGCGTCCTTCCTTGTATTAGCACTGATCACATTAAAAATGTTAAAATCAGGCTATAAACTTAGGTCATAATGCTAGGTTGAATAATTAAAGGTGAGTGACGCGTGTTAAGTGCCCAGCAGTTGGAAACATACATTACGCAAAATTTAGCGTGTGATTATATAAAAGTATTAGGTGATGACGGTACGCACTTTGAGGCGGTGATTGTCAGCCCAGAGTTTGTAGGCAAGACTATGGTTAAGCAGCACCAGTTGGTGTACGCGGCCTTAGGTGACAGGATGAGGGCAGAGATTCATGCCTTATCTATGCAGACTTTAACCCCAGAGGCGTGGTTGAAGTTGCAAGCTAACAACTAAGGCTAAAGTGTGTCTAAGTAAACGTCAGTAAAAAGTTTTGTAATAAAGTTTTGTAATTAGGATAAATAATGGATACGCAGGAATTAATCAGAAGTCAGGTAACAGGTAACCCAGTAGTGCTGTACATGAAAGGTAGCCCAAAGTTTCCACAATGTGGTTTTTCAAACTTAGCAACGCAGATTCTCAATGCATGTAACGTAGAGTACGTGGCGATTGATGTGTTGGCAGATCAAAATATCCGTGAGGGTATTAAAACTTATGCAAACTGGCCAACCATCCCGCAGTTATATATCAACGGTGAGTTTATTGGTGGTTCAGATATTATGCGTGCCATGTATGAAAGTGGTGAGCTTCAAACATTATTGAATGCGACCAAATAATTGGACAAACTGCTGATTACAGGCGGTAATCGCCTTCATGGTGAGGTTGTGGTTTCTGGTGCCAAAAATGCGGCATTGCCGATTCTGTGTGCATCACTACTCGCCGAAACTCCGTTGCACCTATCAAGTGTACCTGCGTTGAAAGATGTAGGTTCAACCATTAAGCTTTTGGAGCAAATGGGTGTAAAGGCTGAGCGCAATGCAGATAAGGTGTCGTTAGACGCAAGTGTTATCCACACGAAAGAAGCGCCGTATGAAATGGTTAAAACCATGCGTGCGTCTATTCTAGTATTGGGTCCACTGTTAGCACGTTTTGGACATGCCCGTGTTTCATTACCTGGTGGCTGTGCGATTGGTTCACGTCCGGTAGACTTGCACATCAAGGGTCTGCAAGCCATGGGGGCGGAAATTCACATCGAGCACGGTTACATCGAAGCTACGACTAAGCATTTGCCTGATCAGCGCTTGCAAGGTGCGCGTTATTACATGGACTTGGTGACCGTAACTGGCACTGAGAATCTGATGATGGCGGCTGCATTAGCAAACGGCACTACAGTATTAGAGAATGCAGCAAAAGAGCCAGAAGTGGTTGATATGGCAGAGTGCCTGATTAAAATGGGTGCAAAAATCACTGGTGCAGGTACTGATGTGATCACCATTGAAGGCGTAGAGCGCCTATCAGGTGCTACGCATAATGTGGTGTGTGATCGTATTGAGGCTGGCACCTATATGGTGGCTGTCGCCATGACTGGCGGTGAAGTGACCTTGCGTAATGTGCAAACACATTTGCTGGATGCAGTGATTGAGAAGTTACGTGAAGCTGGCGCAATGGTGACATCTGATGCTGACAGTATTACGGTGAAGAGTGATGGCCAGTTAAAAGCGGTGAATATTCGTACCGCACCACACCCAGCCTTTCCCACCGATATGCAGGCGCAATTTATGGCGCTTAATACTATTGCGACTGGCGTTTCCAAAGTCACAGAAACAATTTTCGAAAATCGCTTTATGCATGTGCAAGAAATGCAGCGTTTGGGTGCGGATATTGATATCGATGGCAATACCGCCTTGGTTAAGGGCGTGTCATTCTTAGATGGCGCCACCGTGATGGCAACTGATTTGCGTGCCTCAGCAAGCTTGGTGTTAGCTGGGTTGGTTGCACGTGGCGACACCGTGATTGAGCGTATCTACCATTTAGATCGTGGTTATGAAAACTTGGAAGCTAAGTTAAATGCCTTAGGTGCCAACGTAAAGCGAATAGCATAGAGAATATTGAAAATGATTACGATAGCACTTTCAAAAGGCAGAATTTTTGAAGAGACTGCACCATTGTTGGCCGCAGCCGGCATTCATGCAGCTGAAGACCCTGAGTCATCCCGTAAGCTGATTATAGAAACGAATCGCCCGGATGTACGTTTAATTATCGTGCGAGCGACCGATGTGCCAACTTATGTACAGTACGGCGCAGCAGATTTGGGTATTGCCGGTAAAGATGTGTTGGATGAGCATGGCGGTGATGGTTTGTATCAGCCGATAGATCTGCAGATTGCAAAATGCAAGATGATGGTGGCAGTGCGTGATGACTTTGATTATTTCGGGTCAATTCGTAGTGGTGCGCGTCTTAAGGTTGTGACCAAATATGTAAAAACAGCACGTGAGCATTTTGCGGCAAAAGGCATGCATGTGGATTTAATTAAGCTGTATGGTTCTATGGAGTTGGGGCCATTGGTAGGCTTGGCAGATGTGATTGTTGATTTGGTCAGTACTGGTGGTACCTTGCGAGCTAACAAGCTTAAAGCCGTAGAGGAAGTGGGCGACATTAGCTCTAGGCTAGTGGTCAATCAAGCTTCTCTCAAGCTCAATCGAGATAAGTTGCAGCCAATCATGGATGCATTTCAAACGGCAATTGCAAAAAATAAATAATTAGGCACATAGGTTAGTGATATGAAAATTAGACGTTTTTCTACTTTAGATAGCGATTTTCAGGCGAACTTAAAGCAGTTGCTTGCATTTGAAACAGCGCAAGACGATAACATCGATGTTGTCGTTGCGAACATTTTAAAAGATGTGAAGCGTCGTGGTGATGAGGCAGTGCTCGAATATACCAATCGTTTTGATAAGACCGATGCGAGTCAGCTGGGCGAGCTTGAAATCAGCCAGTCTGAGCTGGTTGCTGCCTTGGAGGGTCTGCCTGCTGAGCAGCGTGCTGCGTTACAGGCTGCGGCAGACCGCGTAAAAAGTTATCATGAGAAACAGTTGATGAGCTCATGGAGCTACACTGAGGCTGATGGCACGTTACTTGGTCAGCAGGTAACGTCACTGGATCGTGTAGGCTTATATGTACCGGGTGGCAAAGCGGCTTATCCCTCTTCAGTATTGATGAACGCGATTCCAGCGAAAGTAGCTGGTGTGCAAGAGCTGATTATGGTGGTGCCTACGCCTAATGGAGAGAAAAATCAGCTGGTGTTAGCAGCTGCTGCGGTTTGCGGTGTGGATCGTGTGTTTTGTATCGGTGGCGCCCAAGCAGTAGGTGCGTTGGCCTATGGTACCGAAACCGTGCCGCAAGTAGATAAAGTTGTAGGTCCTGGTAACGCCTATGTTGCGGCCGCCAAACGCCGTGTGTTTGGCGTGGTTGGTATTGATATGGTGGCAGGCCCTTCTGAAATTCTAGTGATTTGTGACGGTAAAACAGACCCGGACTGGATTGCGATGGATTTATTCTCACAAGCTGAGCATGATGAGCTTGCGCAATCTATATTACTGAGCCCAGACGCTGCGTTTTTGGATCAAGTGGCGGCTAGTATTCAGAGGTTGGTAGAGGAGATGCCGCGTAAGGATATCATCACCACCTCACTCACTGACCGCGGCGCTTTAATTCATGTACGCGACCTAGACGAAGCGGCTGAAATCAGCAATTACATCGCTCCTGAGCATTTGGAATTGTCAGTAGAGGAGCCGTTGGCCTTTAGTAAAAAAATTAAACATGCCGGTGCCATTTTTATGGGGCGTGACACCTGTGAAGCTTTAGGTGATTACTGTGCAGGGCCAAATCACGTGCTGCCTACTTCACGTACAGCAAGGTTTTCATCACCACTAGGTGTTTATGATTTCCAAAAGCGCTCAAGTTTAATCATGGTGTCTTCTCAAGGCGCGCAAGTGCTAGGTAAGATTGCAGCAACGTTAGCCTATGGCGAGGGCTTGCAGGCGCATGCCCGTTCTGCTGAGTACCGCCTTAAATAAAATTCTAAGGAGCGTATTAAGCTCGGTTTTTCATGATGCTTAATACCTCCCATGTGGCATGTCCTTTACAGGTTAATTGCCTATTCATTATTTCACGCTGGTCATGGGATGATATAGCGTATGTCTGAGGGTTTAGTATGAGTAAATACTGGAGTGATGTTGTTCATAAGCTTACCCCTTATGTGCCGGGTGAGCAGCCAAAAATCAATAATTTGGTAAAACTCAATACCAATGAAAATCCCTATGGCCCAAGCCCTAAGGTGATTGAAGCTTTGAAGTTGGAAGCTGCAGAAACCTTACGTTTGTATCCAGACCCCAATTCTGATGTTCTAAGAGCGGCCATTGCTAAAGTGCATCATTTAGATAGTTGCCAAGTATTTGTTGGTAACGGCTCTGACGAGGTATTGGCACATGTGTTTCAGGCGCTGTTGAAGCACGCCCAGCCGTTGTTGTTTCCTGATATTACCTATAGCTTTTATCCTGTGTACTGCGGGCTGTACGGCATCCGTTATGAAACAATTCCATTGGCAGAAGATTTTAGCATCCGCGTGGAAGATTACATAAAGCCTAACGGCGGTATTATTTTCCCCAACCCTAATGCACCAACCGGTATGCCACTTGCATTAGAAAAGATTGAATGGATACTGCAAAATAATACTGAATCCGTGGTTGTGATTGATGAAGCCTACGTGGATTTTGGCACTGAATCTGCAGTCAGCTTGATTAATCAATATCCCAACCTGTTGGTGACACATACTTTATCTAAAGCGCGCTCTTTAGCTGGTCTGCGTGTTGGCTATGCATTAGGCTCAGCAGCCCTGATTGAGGCGCTGATAAGAGTTAAGGATAGCTTTAACTCTTACCCGATTGATCGCTTTGCATCTGCTGGGGCTGTAGCAGCGATGCAGGACATTGATTATTTTGAAGAGACCTGTCAAAAAGTGATTACGACACGCGATGCCTTGGTCGCTAACATGTCAGCGTTGGATTTTGAAGTGTTACCATCTGGCGCTAATTTTATTTTTGCCAAACATAAAGTACGTGATGGTGCCGAGTTAAGTGCAAAGTTACGTGAGCACGGCATTATTGTGCGGCATTTTAAGTCGCCTAGCCGTATTGCGCCTTATCTACGCATTACAATTGGCACGGACGAGCAGTCTGAGTTGCTACTTAAAGCATTGAAGGTTGTGTTAAGCGAGAAAAGCTTTTCTTAGTCAAAGTTTGGCAAAAATGCCAAAACTATTGCTAAAAACCTGTGCTATAGCAAACATTTATTGAACTATTTAATGTGTTCAAACTTTTTATATAGATAAAACATGTAAATTAAGCATGAAAAGTTTGAATTTTCACACGAAGTGCGGTTATGATAGCGAAATGTGCGTTTTGTGCACAATATAATAATTATTTTCAATCTGTATTTTTAACCTAGGTAAGTCATTATTTTGATTTATTATTAGTTGGAGGATGTATCGTGGCACAAACCCAAATGGCATTAGACTCATTAGATTTCGACGCAACAGTTGCTTTGGCAACTAAGGTTGCTCCACACGTGGATATTTTAGAAATTGGTACACCATGCATTAAGCATAACGGTATCAAATTGCTACAAACATTACGTGCTAAGTTCCCAAACAACAAAATCTTAGTTGACTTGAAAACAATGGACGCTGGTTTCTACGAAGCTGAGCCATTCTACAAAGCAGGTGCTGACATTTGTACAGTATTGGGTACTTCAGACATCGGTACAATCAAAGGCGTAATCGACGTTGCTAACAAATACGGTAAAAAAGCACAAATCGACTTGATCAACGTTGCTGACAAAAAAGCACGTACACAAGAAGTTGCTAAATTAGGCGCGCACATCATTGGCGTGCACACTGGTTTAGACCAACAAGCTGCTGGTCAAACACCATTTGGTGACTTGGCTTTGGTTGCTGGTTTGAACTTAGGTCTTGAAATTTCTGTTGCTGGTGGCGTTAAAGCTGCTACAACTGCACAAGTACGTGACGCTGGCGCAACTATCATTGTTGCTGGTGCTGCAATCTACGGCGCTGCTGACCCAGCTGCTGCTGCTGCAGAAATCACTGCAATCGCTCATGGCGGTTCAACAGGTGGTTTGTTCGGCTGGATCAAAAAATTATTTAGCTAATAACTAAGTAGTTTAATAAAAAACCCCAGCCTTAAAACTGGGGTTTTTTTATTTTAGACTTTAAATTCATCATGTAGCTATGTGTTACAACCTTGTAATGGGTTAAAATGCATGCTGATAACATAAAACATTAGACTTATGCGTAACGCCAAAATTACTAGAAACACGCTAGAAACCCAAATTACAGTGAGTATCAACTTGGATGGCACTGGTATTTCTCAATTTAACACAGGCTTAGGCTTCTTGGACCACATGCTAGACCAGATTGCGCGTCACGGTATGATGGACATAGAGGTGAATGCTAAGGGTGACTTGCATATTGATGCACATCATACGGTTGAGGATATTGGCATTACGCTAGGCCAAGCCTTTGCGCAAGCTGTGGGTGATAAAAAGGGTATTCGCCGTTACGGTCATGCCTATGTGCCATTGGATGAGGCCTTGTCTAGAGTGGTGCTGGATATTTCCGGACGCCCTGGTCTGGAATTCGGCTGCACTTTCACACGTGCTGCAATTGGTAATTTTGATGTGGACTTAGTGCATGAGTTTTTCCAAGGCTTTGTTAACCATGCTAACGTCACTTTGCATATTGATAATTTAAAAGGTCATAATGCACACCATCAAGCTGAAACTATATTCAAAGCGTTTGGACGTGCGTTGCGCATGGCTGTAGAGCTTGATGCTCGTATGGCGGGAATTATGCCATCTACAAAAGGTAGTTTATAAGTCTGTCCAGACCTAACCTTGAACAGTGACATTCGGCAGCATTTAAAATATGAGCACAATTGATATTGCAGTGATTGATTATGGCATGGGCAATTTACGCTCGGTCTCAAAAGCCTTGGAGCATGTTGCACCTACAAAAAATGTAGTCGTGACGAGTAACCCTGATGACGTAGCAAAAGCATCACGCGTTGTATTTCCCGGGCAAGGCGCCATGCCGGATTGTATCCGCGAGTTAGATGCACGCGGTTTGCGCAGTGCTGTACTGGATGCCGCACAGAATAAACCGTTCTTGGGTATCTGTATTGGTTTGCAAATGCTATTTGAACGATCAGAAGAGGGTGATGCTGCAGGCCTGGGTTTATTTAAGGGCAATGTGAAGCGGTTTGCGCAGGCCGATATGGTGGACAGCCAAGGTGAAAAGCTGAAAGTGCCGCACATGGGGTGGAATCAAGTGTATCAGCGTCATCATGCAGATGCTAAAGCGCATGCACTTTGGCAAGGTATAGAGGATGGTGCCAGATTTTATTATGTACATAGTTATTATGTGCAGCCAGCAGATGATGCGATTGTTGAAGGTTATAGTGACTACCCTAAGCGCTTTACTTGTGCAATTGCTAAAGATAATTTATTCGCAGTACAGTTTCACCCAGAAAAAAGTGCAAATGCCGGCTTGCAGTTGTTAAGCAATTTTGTGACTTGGTCACCTAACTAAGTTGGCCCTAATATATAACCAGCTATTCTCTTTTTAACTTTTTCGTATATAAAATTAATTCTCATTATGTTAATTATCCCAGCAATTGATTTAAAAGATGGACACTGCGTCAGACTTAAACAAGGTTTGATGGAAGAGTCAACCGTGTTCTCAGAAGATCCAGGTGCAATGGCTAGGCATTGGGTTGATCGTGGCGGTAAGCGCCTGCATCTAGTGGACTTGAATGGCGCCTTTGCGGGCAAGCCTGTCAATGAAGGGGCAATTAAGTCTATCGTGAGTGCTGTCGGTGGCGATATCCCGATTCAGTTGGGTGGTGGCATCCGTGATTTAGACACGATAGAGCGCTACTTAGATAGCGGTATTGATTATGTCATTATTGGCACTGCAGCGGTGAAAACTCCAGGTTTTCTGCATGAAGCATGTTATGCGTTTCCTGGGCAAATCATGGTTGGCCTAGATGCTAAAGATGGAAAAGTGGCGATTGATGGCTGGTCTAAGCTGACAGGTCATGATGTGATTGATTTGGCAAAGAAATTTGAAGACTACGGTGTGGAGTCTATTGTTTACACCGATATTGGCCGTGACGGCATGTTGACCGGTGTCAATATCGAGGCCACAGTCGCGTTAGCACAGGCGTTAACGATTCCTGTGATAGCTTCTGGCGGTGTTACAAATTTAGACGACGTTAGAAAGTTATGTGCAGTAGCCAATGAAGGTATTATTGGTACGATTACCGGCCGTGCAATTTATGAAGGCACCTTAGACTTTGCGGCAGCACAGAAGCTTGCCGATGAGTTAAGTGCATAAGGTTTAGTTGATGGGATTAGCCAAACGTATTATTCCTTGCTTGGATGTCACTAATGGCCGTGTGGTAAAGGGCGTTAACTTTCTCGAACTCAGAGATGCTGGTGACCCAGTTGAGATTGCCAAGCGTTATGATGACCAAGGGGCAGATGAGCTTACTTTTTTAGATATCACCGCAAGCTCAGATAACCGCGGCCTTATTCTGCATATCATTGAAGAGGTGGCTAGTCAGGTATTTATCCCGCTTACTGTCGGTGGCGGTGTGCGTGAGGTGGAAGATGTGCGTCGCCTGTTAAATGCAGGTGCGGATAAAGTCAGCATCAATACTACAGCGGTGCTTAACCCTAAAGTCGTACAGGATGCCGCTGCTAAGTTTGGCTCGCAGTGTATTGTGGTTGCGATTGATGCCAAAAAAGTAGAAAACCAGCCCTTTGAGTGGGAGGTATTTACGCATGGCGGCCGTAAGGCAACTGGCCTGGATGCCGTAAAGTGGGCAGAGTATATGGTGAGTCTTGGTGCTGGTGAGTTGTTAGTCACTAGCATGGATCGAGATGGCACTAAAATTGGTTTTAATAACCCGCTTAATAAAGCGATTAGCAACGCTGTTGAAGTGCCGATCATCGCCTCAGGTGGTGTGGGTAATTTGCAGCATTTGGTCGATGGCGTTAAAGAGGGTGGCGCTGATGCTGTGCTAGCTGCGAGTATTTTCCACTATGGCGAATATACGGTTAAACAGGCCAAAGACTACATGGCGCAGTATGGTATTGAGGTTAGGCGCTAGTTAATTGTTATTACAGCTCTGTAATGCTTGATTCAACAGATGTTTCAATGAATAGGTTGTTAGATGAATTGGTTAGATGAAGTCACATGGGATGCCAATGGTCTTGTTCCCGTCATCGCTCAGGAGTATGACACTGGGCGAGTGTTGATGTTTGCTTGGATGAATCGCGAAGCCTTGCAGTTGAGCAGCGAAACCAATCAAGCTGTTTATTGGTCAAGATCGCGAAATAAATTGTGGCGTAAAGGCGAGGAGTCTGGTCACGTACAGAAGATACATGAGATTCGTCTGGACTGCGATGAGGATGTAATTTTGCTCAAGGTCGAACAGGTTGGCGGTATTGCTTGTCACACAGGCAGGCATAACTGTTTCTTTAAAACCTTAAAAGATGAGAATTGGGTGGTGGATCAGCCCGTCATCAAAAATCCTGATGAGATTTATAAGCATGAGTAACGATATGAATGATGTGTTAGCGCGACTTTCAGAGCTGTTAGAGCAGCGTAAGTCTGCAGACCCAGCCTCATCCTATGTTGCAAAGCTGTATGCCAAAGGCATGGACAGCATCTTGAAAAAGATAGGTGAGGAAGCGACGGAAACGGTGATTGCGGCCAAAGGCGGCAATAAAGATGAAATCATCTACGAAACCGCTGACTTGTGGTTCCACACCATGATTATGTTGGCAAAAGCTGACTTGAAACCGCAGGATGTCCTCGCTGAACTCGCAAGGCGCGAAGGTTTGTCTGGTATTGTTGAAAAAGCGAATCGCGACAAATAAGGCTAGCGTATTAATTCTGTTTGGCTCGACCTGTGCAGTAAATAGAAGGTATATAAAATGAGTGCTGATTGTATTTTTTGTAAAATAGTTCAAGGTGATATTCCTTCAAAGAAAATCTATGAAGATGAAGATGTCATCGCTTTTCATGACATACACCCCATTACTAAAGTGCACTTTCTCTTAGTGCCTAAACAGCATGTTGATAGTTTGGCGAGTTGTGGCTCGCAACATCAGGCATTATTGGGTAAGATGTTATTGCTTGCGCCTAAGTTGGCTAAAGAGCAAGGCTTGGCTGGTTTCCGTACCATGATTAATACTGGGCGTGAAGGCGGGCAAGAGGTGTTTCATATGCACATGCATGTATTTGGTGGTGGTAGCACCCTACCTAAAACATAGTTTAAACATATTTAATTAGGAGAGTAGCAATGGGAATCGGGGCTTGGTGGCATTGGTTGGTAGTTTTACTCATTGTAGTGCTCGTGTTTGGCACAAAGAAACTTCGTAATATTGGTGGCGATGTGGGCGGCGCGGTCAAAAACTTTAAAGACGCTGTGAATGAGGGGAAGAGCGCTGCTGCTGATGCACCTCAACAAGAGCAGATTGCTAATAACTCTGTGTTAATTGAGGGGGAAGCGGTTGCCGTAGCACCAGCAAAGCCAGCCGCTAAGAAAAGAGCGCCAGCAAAAACAGCGACCGCTAGCAAAACTACCGCTACCAAAGCAAAATCTACAACAGCAAAAAAAGCGCCAGCAAAGGCTAAATCAACGACTGCTGCCAAATAGCAGTTGCAATGTTGAAGCGCAGCATCTCTGGTGATAAGGTCTAGGCAGCATGTTTGATATTGCATTCTCTGAATTAGTTGTAATCGCGATAGTTGCGTTAATTGTCATTGGCCCTGAAAAGCTGCCTAAAGTGGCGCGCACTATTGGTACGATGGTCGGCCGTATGCAGCGTTATATGGCGCAGATTAAAGAAGAGGTGAATCGTGAATCACGCTTTGCCGAATTGCAGAAGTTACAACAAGAAATCCAGCAGGCGACAGAAAGCGCGCAGGCTGGTGTCAAGAGTGGCGTAGATTACTTGGCAGAAGCGGTCGAACCGCTTAATCAAAATTCCCAGCAGAGTGATGATGCCGCAGACCCTGCTACGAAACCACACGAACCTTCCTCTATTTCAGTAAAAGATTAGCGAACGCTGTGACTCCTACAGAAAATTTCATCTCACATTTAATTGAGTTAAGAAACCGTTTACTGCGCATCGTGGTAGGTTTTATTGTTGTTTTTATTGCACTGTTTCCATTTGCAAATGAAATATACGCTTTGCTTGCTGCGCCTTTGTTAAGCAAGCTACCAGCAGGCGGCCAGATGATCGCCACTGCGGTGACTACGCCATTCTTTGTGCCGATGAAAGTCGCAATGATGGCAGCATTTTTGCTCTCATTGCCGCATACCTTATATCAGGTTTGGTCATTTGTCGCGCCAGGTCTATACGCGCACGAAAAGAAATTCATGATTCCTATCATTCTTGCCAGCAGTTTTTTGTTTCTGTCAGGCATGGCCTTTGCGTATTTCTTAGTGTTTCCAGTGATCTTTGGCTTTATCGTGGGTACCGCACCTGTTGGCGTTGCCGTAATGACGGATATAGGTAATTACTTAGATTTCATCATTACATTGTTCTTTGCATTTGGTCTGGCATTTGAAGTGCCGATTGCTGTGGTAATGGCAGCGCGTTTTGGCTGGGTATCAATACATGCGCTTAAAGAAGCAAGAGGTTATGTGGTGGTTGGCGCGTTTGTGATTGCTGCGGTTGTAACGCCGCCAGATGTGATTTCACAATTTATGCTGGCAATGCCTATGTGGCTGCTTTATGAGTTAGGCATTGTGGTGGCAAGGTTCACTACTAAAGAAAGTGAAAGTGAACCTACGATTCTGCCACCGGCTTAGCCCTTACTCAGGGGCTGCGACTGGTTTAGGGCGCTTGCCGATGATGATAGCGATGTTAGCGATATTGCCATCGCGTACAATTTGCAGCGTTGCTTTTTGATTAGGTTGTAATGCTGCAATCAAGTTAAGCATGCTTCCGCTGTCGGTCACTGGTTTGCCTTCGATGGCAACCAATATATCTCCGGAGCGTAAACCTGCTCTGTCTGCTGGGCTGTGTTTCAATACGCCAGCAATTAAAGCGCCTTGTGCTTTATTTAACCTAAATGATTCTGCCAGCTCTGGTGTAATGTCTTGCGCTTCAATGCCTATCCAGCCACGTGTAACGTTGCCTTGTGCCGCAATTTGCTCCATGACTTGTCGTGCTAATGTGGTCGGAATTGCAAACCCAATCCCCATAGAGCCGCCGCTGCGTGAGTATATGGCGCTGTTAATACCAACAAGGTTGCCCTCTGTGTTAATTAAAGCACCGCCAGAGTTGCCTGGGTTGATGGAGGCGTCGGTTTGTATAAAGTTTTCATAAATATTAATCCCCAAATGGCTACGGCCCAGTGCGCTGACGATGCCTTGCGTTACGGTTTGTCCAACGCCAAATGGGTTGCCGATTGCTAATACCACATCACCTACATTAAGTGCGTCTGAGCTGGCGAAAGTGATTGCCGGTAGATCATTGGCATCCACTTTAATCAGTGCTAAGTCAGTGTCTGGGTCGGTACCGACTACGGTCGCAGTCATTTTTCTGCCATCAGATAAAGCGACTTCAATCGAGTCGGCGGTAGCAATCACGTGATTGTTGGTTAATATTAGCCCCTGACTACTGACGATAACGCCAGAGCCTAGGCTGTTTTCTGGTTGGGCTTGAGGCTCTGGTTCATCCAGTTGGTCGCCAAAGAAGTGGCGAAATGCTGGGTCTTCTAAAAAGTCTTGATGCGGACTGCTGCGCGGCTTTTTACTGGTAAATATATTAACGACCGCCGGCATCGCCTTTTTTACGGCATTGCTATATGAATAGACTGTGCTGGTGACGCTACCTGACTCTGCCTGTTTAACTACCAAGGCTTGTTCTCTAAAATTGAAAAAATTTGGATAGAAAATGCGTAAGGCAAATATTAATGCCATGCAGATGGTGGCTGCTTGCGCAAAAATTAGCCATAATCTTTTATGTAGAGAGTTGTTCATCTTTATTTACTTCTTAAGTATGGTAATTAATCAAATTTCATCTAAGGTTGTATCAGCATCTTAATATTTGGCCTTGTATCAAACTTTGATATAAGGTCAGCAATCAAAAAATCAATAGCCTAATATTTAAAGGTTTGAAGCTTATGGTAAAAATCAATGAGTTAAATCATTATACCCAACAACTGATGCAAGTAGCGCGTTTCAAAGATTACTGCCCAAATGGTTTGCAAGTAGAGGGTCGGGCCGAAATCAACAAGATTGTGACTGGGGTAACGGCAAGTATGGCGTTGCTGGAGGCGGCGCATCAGGCGGGCGCTGATTTAATCTTGGTGCATCATGGCTATTTCTGGCGCAATGAGGCGCCAGAGCTGGTTGGCATTAAACGTAAGCGTATTAAGTTCCTGTTGGAGCATGATATTAATCTGATGGCCTACCATTTGCCCTTAGATGCGCATGGTGAGTTTGGTAATAACGTACAGCTTGGCAAGTTGCTGGGGTTTGATGCGCAGAACTACACCGGCGCCGATGATTTAATTGCTTGTGCTGAGTTGGCTGCCGACTTGCCGTTGTCAGTGATTGCGAATCTGGTTGAGCAGCGCTTGGGTAGGCCTGTGCTGACTATTGGTGAAGCAACACAATCCATTAAAAAAGTAGCTTGGTGCACAGGCGCCGCGCAGGGTTATATAGATCAGGCAATTGCATTGGGCGCAGATTTATTTATCAGTGGCGAAATCTCCGAGCAGACTGTGCATCAATCGCTCGAGTCTGGTGTGGCATACATATCGGCAGGTCATCATGCAACAGAGCGTTATGGTGTTCAGGCGTTAGGTAGACACTTGGCAGAAAAGTTTGATTTGGAGCACATATTTATTGATATACACAATCCAGTTTAATCGTTTTATTTCAGTAACTTAATAAATAAAGCTTTAATTGAGGGGTAAAAAATTGTATAATCTGGCGCCTAAACATGAAGCCTTGTCTATCTTTTAAATTGCTTTGGCTGTTATAAGTAGTGCAGGTTATATCTTAAGTTGAAGATAGTCAGTTACCCAGTAATGTGTGTTTAGATTTTTAGTAAAAGGTGACGCTGCATGCCTGGCTAAGGCGTGGCGTCTAATCAAGTCAATCCTTTCGAGCAAGAGGAAAACATGTCAGACAACCAAAATGACAATCAGCAGGCTGACTCGCAATCGTGCGGGTGTTCTCAAGTAGACCAAGAAAAACGTAACTTTTTAATCGCCACTTCTGCAGTGGGTGCATTGGGTTGTGCTGCGGTGGCCGTGCCCTTTGTAAAAAGTATGACGCCAAGTGAGCGTGCTAAAGCGGCAGGTGCACCTGTAGAAGTTGATATCAGCAAAATTGAGCCGGGCACGATGATGACGGCTGAGTGGCGTGGTAAACCAGTATGGATTATCAACCGTACTGAGGAAATGACTGCTGAGTTGGCTCAGCATGATGGCCAACTATCGGATCCTGCATCTGAAGTAACTTCACAACAGCCTGCTTACTGCAAAAATGAAGGTCGTTCTATTAAGCCTAACCTAGCGGTGATTGTTGGTATCTGTACGCATCTGGGTTGTTCACCTAGTGGCAAACTGCAAAAAGGTGGTGATATGGGTGATGGCTGGACTGGTGGTTTCTTCTGTCCATGTCATGGCTCTAAATTTGATTTGGCTGGCCGTGTGTTTAAGGGTTCTCCAGCACCTATCAACTTAGTAGTGCCGCCGCATAAATATTTGAGTGAAAATCTACTTCTGATTGGCGTTGATACTGAAGAGAAAGCATAATCATGACTGATAAAAATAAATCAGCGCTATCAAGCGCTTTAAATGATGGTTTAAATTGGGTTGATGCTCGTTTCCCGCTAACGAGTAACGTTAAGGCACATTTAACCGAATATTACGCACCAAAAAACTTTAACTTTTGGTACTTCTTTGGGTCTTTGGCATTGTTGGTTTTAGTGCTACAAATTTTGACCGGTATTTTCCTCACCATGCATTACAAGCCAGATGCTGACTTAGCATTCGGCTCTGTTGAATACATCATGCGTGATGTGCCATGGGGTTGGTTGATTCGCTACATGCACTCAACAGGTGCTTCTATGTTCTTTGTGGTGGTTTATCTGCATATGTTCCGCGGCATCATCTATGGTTCATATAGAAACCCACGTGAGTTAATCTGGTTGTTCGGTGTTGCCATCTTCTTGGTATTAATGGGTGAGGCATTCTTTGGTTACCTGTTGCCTTGGGGTCAAATGTCTTATTGGGGTGCACAAGTGATTGTTAACTTGTTCTCAGCTATCCCATTTATCGGCCCAGACGTTTCGGAGTGGTTGCGTGGTGACTACTTAGTGTCTGATGCAACCTTGAATCGCTTCTTTGCGTTCCACGTAATTGCCTTACCATTTGTGTTGGTTGGTTTAGTCGTTGCTCACCTGATTGCTTTGCATGAAGTCGGTTCGAACAACCCAGATGGCGTGGAAATTAAAAAGCTGAGAGATAAGAAAACAGGTTTCCCTTTAGATGGTATTCCGTTCCATCCTTACTACACAGTGAAGGATTTGGTTGGTGTGTCTATGTTCCTGATCGTGTTCTCAGCCATTATTTTCTTTGCGCCTGAGATGGGTGGTTACTTCTTGGAAGCTAACAACTTTGTGCCTGCTGACCCGCTTAAAACGCCAGCACACATTGCACCTGTTTGGTACTTCACACCATACTACTCAATCTTGCGTGCGGTTCCGCCAATCTTGAACTCGCAATTCCCTGGTGTGGCAGCAATGGGCTTGTCAGTAGTGGCTTTTGCTTTACTGCCTTGGTTGGATAAGAGCCCAGTGAAGTCTATTCGCTACCGTGGCACTCTGTATAAACAATGGTTAGTGGCCTTTGTGATTAGCTTCTTGGTGCTTGGCTATCTTGGTACTGTACCATCTAATGTTTGGGGTCAGTTCGGTGCATGGATGGGTGGTGCTGATCGCGCTACTGTAGTTGCGCGTATCTTTACAGTGGTTTACTTCTTGTTCTTTGCGTTAATGCCTTGGTATACGAAAAAAGATAAAACTAAACCAGTGCCAGAAAGGGTAACAGGATAATAACCATGAAAAAATTATTGTTAGCGATGTTGTTGATGCCTTTCCTTGCTGCGCCAATGCTGGCCAGTGCAAATGAAGGTGTGAGTTTGGATAAAGCGCCGATTGATGCTGCTGATCATGAGTCTTTGCAGCGTGGTGCGCGTACTTTCGTTAATTACTGCCTCAATTGTCATAGCGCCAATTACATGCGCTACAACAGATTGTTAGAAATTGGTTTGACAGAAAAGCAGATCAAAGACAACTTGCTGTTGGCTGGTGACAAGATTGGCGATCAGATGAAGGTGGCAATCAATAAAAAAGATGCAGCAAAATGGTTTGGCGTTGCGCCACCTGATTTGTCTGTAGAAGTGCGCGCACGTGGTGCGGATTGGGTTTACACCTATATGCGTAGTTTCTACCGTGACAGCACCAGAACAACGGGTTGGAATAACACGGTGTTTGATAAGGTGGGTATGCCGCATGTGCTTTACGAGTTGCAAGGTGAGCAGGAGTTGAATCATGAAACTCATGCCTTGAAACTGGTAAAGCCTGGCAAACTGTCTGTTGAAGAATATGATGCTTTGGTTGGCGATTTAACAAACTTTATGGCCTACATGGCTGAGCCGGCAAAGCATCAAAGAAACCAACTTGGTTGGTTCGTCTTGCTGTTTTTAGGTGTGTTGTTAGTTCTAACATACAAACTTAAAAAAGCTTACTGGAAGGAAATACACTAAATTATGATGACTTTATATTCGGGGACCACAGATCCCTATAGCCACCGCTGCCGTATTGTGCTGTTTGAAAAAGGCATGGATTTTCAGGTGATTGATGTCGACTTGGCAAATAAGCCGGAAGACTTAGCCGTCATTAATCCGTACAACCATGTGCCGGTATTAGTGGAGCGTGATTTGGTGCTGTCAGAGGCGAATATCATTAATGAATATATTGATGAGCGTTTTCCACATCCACAGTTGATGCCGCCAGATCCAGTGATGCGTGCGCGTGCTAGATTGTTCTTGTATAGCTTTGAAAAAGACTTGTTCAGCCATATTGCTGATATTGAGTCTGGCGATCAAGAAAAAGCGGATAAAGCGCGTGCTACGATACGTGATAACTTAACGCAACTCGTACCTATTTTTGCTAAGCAAAACTATTTGCTAGGCGATGATTACTCAATGTTAGATGTTGCAGTAACGCCATTGCTTTGGCGTTTAGGTCATTACGGTATTGAGTTACCTAATCAAGCTGCACCTATTTTAAAATATGCGGAGCGTTTGTTCTCAAGACCATTGTATGCAGATGCAATGACTCCTTCAGAAAAGGCAATGCGTAAGTAAGTCGTAAAATCGTTTAGCTGGCGTTTGATTGAGCTTCCTTAATTAAACGCCACTATTCGCCCAATCTGTAACTGAAGCTATCTTTAAGTAGGTTCGTTAAATATGTCTGAATTAATCCCAACCAAACCTTATATGTTACGTGCGCTGCATGAGTGGTGCGTGGACAATAATTTAACCCCGCATTTGATAGTTGCCGTTAATGCCCAGACGCGAGTGCCGATGGCGTATGTTAAAGATGGTGAAATTGTTTTAAATATTAACTATAGTGCGACAAAAGATTTGCACATAGATAATGATTCTGTGGTATTCTCTGCGCGCTTCGGTGGTGTGTCACAAAATATATATGTGCCCATGAGTGCAGTAAGAGGTATTTTTGCACGAGAAAATGGTCAAGGAATGTTTTTTGAGGCAGACCTAGAGCAAGAAGAGGTACCATTTTTAACAGATAATGCGAAAGAAAATGCAGAACCTGTTGAAAGTAAAGAAGAATTAATAAAAAGTAAAAAACCTGTATTAAAAATCGTAAAATAATTTACTTTTATTAAAAGATGCGTATAATACGCATCTCACGAAAACGCCGGGTTAGCTCAGTTGGTAGAGCAGCGCACTTGTAATGCGAAGGTCATCAGTTCGATTCCGATACCCGGCACCAGTTTCTTAGCAAATTCCCTTTTATACATTTGACAGCAAGTCAAATATTCAGCATAATCGCGGGTTCGGTGAGGAGGGGTGGCCGAGTGGTTAAAGGCGACGGACTGTAAATCCGTTCTCTCAGAGTACGAAGGTTCGAATCCTTCCCCCTCCACCAGTTTGTAAAACATATAGTAAGTTGCGGTAATTTGAGCTTGTTGGCGTTGGTAGTATGTACGCGGGTGTAGCTCAGTTGGTAGAGCACTTGCCTTCCAAGCAAGATGTCGCGAGTTCGAACCTCGTCGCCCGCTCCACCAGTTGAGTGAGCGGATTAAGCGCCCATGTGGCTCAGTGGTAGAGCACTCCCTTGGTAAGGGAGAGGTCGCGGGTCCGATTCCCGCCATGGGCACCAAAAGCTTGAGTGCAAAGTTGATGGCAAATTGCTGTGGCGGCTTAGAGGTAGTTAAATAGTGAATGTTTGATAACGAGTAGCTGTTTAGCGAAAGATTGAAATATTCTGATTTGAACAAGTTTTATTAATTCTAATAAAACTTATGGTTAATAAAATATTGTAAAGGACTGAAGCAATGGCAAAAGGTAAATTTG
>NZ_PQVH01000009.1 GCF_004661485.1 Methylotenera oryzisoli | reverse complement strand
AGCTAAGATTATCGAGTAATTTTTGTAGTTAAATCAAACGGCAGGGTGAACCCTGCCGTTTCGCTCTTTTGAAAGGCAGTAAAATGACAAACCAAAAAATCCGTATCCGTCTTAAAGCATTTGATTATCGTTTGATTGATCAGTCAGCTCAAGAAATCGTAGAAACTGCCAAACGTACTGGCGCTGTTGTTAAGGGTCCAGTGCCATTGCCAACACGTATCGAGCGTTTTGATATTTTACGCTCACCACACGTAAACAAAACTTCACGTGACCAATTCGAAATTCGCACCCATCAACGTTTAATGGACATTGTGGATCCTACTGATAAAACAGTAGATGCATTAATGAAATTAGATTTGCCTGCTGGTGTGGATGTTGAAATTAAGTTGTAAAAAACTTAAGTAGTAAAATCTAGTTGTAAAAAAAACTGAGGTTCGGTATAATCCGGCCTCTTTCACAGAAGTCGGTCAATTGTAATCGACTTTTTAACTAAAATATAAGGAAACGATCATGAGCTTAGGGCTTATTGGTCGCAAAGTGGGTATGACCCGCGTGTTTACTGAGGATGGCGCAAGCGTTCCAGTAACCGTGTTGGAAGTTGTACCTAACCGCGTGACACAGATCAAGACGACCGCAAGCGATGGCTATACTGGCCTTCAAGTAGCTTACGGTACACGTCGTGCCAGTCGTATCAACAAAGCATTGACTGGGCATTATGCCAAGTCAGGTTCTGCTGCAGGTGCTGGTATTCATGAATTCTCAGTCGGTGACGACGTTTTAGCTAATTACACGCCTGGTGCAAATATCACTGTTGATATTTTCCAAGCGGGTCAAAAAGTTGACGTTACTGGCACATCTTTAGGTAAGGGCTTTGCTGGCGCGATTAAACGCCATCACTTTAGTTCTAACCGTGCTTCTCATGGTAACTCACGTTCACATAACGTACCTGGTTCTATCGGTATGGCGCAAGATCCTGGTCGCGTTTTCCCAGGTAAGCGTATGCCTGGCCATTTGGGTGCTGTTAAAGTGACTACACAGAACTTGGAAATTGTTCGTGTAGATGTTGAGCGCAACCTATTGTTAATTAAAGGTGCTATCCCTGGCTCTAAAGGTGGTGATGTTGTTGTACGTCCAGCCATTAAAGCTAAAGCGACTAAAGCGCAGGGAGGGGCTAAATAATGGAACTTAAACTAATCGATAAAAATGGTAAGCCAGCTAAAAAAGGCGTGACTGTATCTGAAGGTACATTTGGTCGCGAATTTAACGAAGCCTTGGTTCATCAAGTTGTTGTTGGTTACATGGCAAATGCTCGTACTGCTACACGCGCTCAAAAAGGCCGTGATACAGTGGCGCATACGACACATAAACCTTATGCACAAAAAGGTACAGGTAACGCTCGTTCAGGTATGAGCTCAAGCCCTATCTGGCGTGGAGGTGGTCGTGCATTCCCTAATTCACCTAACGAAAACTTCAGCCACAAAGTAAACCGTAAGGCTTACCGCGCTGGTATGCAAACAATCTTGTCAGAATTAGTTCGTCAAGACCGTTTAAGCGTAGTTGAAGAGTTTTCTGTTGATACGCCTAAAACCAAGGCATTGGCAGAAAAAATCAAAGGCATGGGTTATGCAGGTGGCGTATTAGTGCTAACTGATAGCTTTAATGAAAACTTATATTTATCTTCACGTAACTTAACTAATGTAATGGTGGTTGAAGCTCAATTTGCTGACCCTGTTAGTTTGGTTCGCTTTCCTAATGTAGTTGCTACTGAGGGTGCAGTGAAGAAGCTTGAGGAGATGTTAGCATGATGAGCGCTATTACTAAAACTCAAGATCGTTTGTTGCAAGTAATTTTAGCTCCGCAAATTACTGAGAAAGCAACTTACATTGCTGACAAACATCAGCAAATCGCATTTAAAGTGCGTACTGATGCTACTAAACCAGAAATCAAGGCAGCGGTTGAGCTTGTTTTTAAAGTTGAAGTGGCTAGTGTTGCTGTTATTAATGTTGGCGGTAAAACTAAACGCGCTGGCAAAAATATGGGCAAGCGTAAAGACTGGAAAAAAGCTTATGTAAGCTTGAAGCCAGGCCAAGAAATTAACTTCGCAGCGGGCGAATAAGGAGAGAAGAGATGGCATTAGTTAAAGTCAAACCAACCTCCCCGGGTCGTCGTGGCGTACTTAAGGTTGTAACACCAGACCTTTACAAAGGTAAACCACACGCACCGCTGTTGGAGAGTCAAAGCAAAAACGCAGGCCGTAATAACAACGGTCATATTACAACGCGTCATCAAGGTGGTGGTCATAAGCAGCATTACCGTTTAATCGACTTCCGTCGTAATAAAGATGGCATTCCAGCGAAAGTGGAGCATATTGAATATGATCCAAATCGTACAGCACACATTGCTTTGCTTTGTTATGCTGATGGTGAGCGTCGTTATATTATTGCACCACGCGGCATTGCTGCAGGTGCGCAATTAATCAGTGGTTCAGATGCACCTATTAAAGTAGGTAATGCAATGCCATTGCGTAACATTCCAGTTGGTAGCACGATCCATTGTATCGAGTTGCAACCTGGTAAAGGTGCTCAATTAGCGCGTTCAGCTGGTACTTCAGTACAGTTGTTAGCACGTGAGGGCAGTTACGCTCAATTACGTTTACGTTCAGGTGAAGTTCGCCGCGTACACGTGGATTGCAAAGCAACTTTAGGTGAGGTGGGTAATGAAGAACATTCACTACGTTCAATTGGTAAAGCTGGTGCAATGCGCTGGCGTGGTGTTCGCCCAACCGTTCGCGGTGTGGTGATGAACCCGGTTGATCACCCTCACGGTGGTGGTGAAGGTAAAACAGCTGCTGGTATGAATCCAGTGAGCCCATGGGGTGTTAAAACTAAGGGTTACCGTACACGTAGCAGCAAACGTACGGATAATATGCGCGTTAGTCGTCGTCCAAGGAATGTAAGGTAATCATATGGCACGTTCACTCAAAAAAGGTCCATTTATTGATGGTCATTTGGCGAAAAAAGTAGAAGTTGCTGCGGCAACTCGCGATCGTAAACCAATTAAAACTTGGTCACGTCGTTCTACAATTTTCCCAGATTTTATCGGTCTTACTATTGCAATTCATAATGGTAAGCAACACATTCCAGTGTTGATTTCTGAAAACATGGTAGGTCACAAGCTTGGTGAGTTTGCGTTAACACGTACATTCAAAGGGCATGCAGCCGACAAGAAAGCTAAGAAGTAGGAGCTGAATTATGCAAGTATCTGCAATATTAAAAGGTGTGCATCTCTCTCCGCAAAAAGCTAGATTGGTGGCAGACCTTGTTCGTGGCAAGAAAGTAGATCACGCACTTAACATCTTGAACTTCACACCTAAAAAAGGTGCTGAGATCATCAAGAAAGTAGTTGAGTCTGCAATCGCTAACGCTGAACATAACAATGGGGCTGATATCGACGAATTGAAAGTTACTTCAATTTATGTTGATAAAGGCATTGTGCTTAAACGTATTCGTCCACGTGCAAAAGGTCGTGCGGGTCGTATTACTAAACCAACCTGTCACATTCATGTGACTGTCGGTAACTAAGGGATAATCATGGGTCAGAAAATTAATCCAATTGGTTTCCGTCTGAGCGTTCAAAAGAACTGGGCCTCACGTTGGTATGCCAATAGTAAGAACTTCCCTGCGATGTTGCAAAGCGACATCAAAGTGCGTGAGTTTTTGAATAAGAAACTAGCAAGTGCTGCAGTTAGTCGTATTATGATTGAGCGCCCAGCTAAAAATGCAAAAATCACTATTTACAGTGCACGCCCAGGCGTTGTTATCGGTAAAAAAGGTGAAGACATTGAGTCATTGCGTGCTTCTTTACAAGGTTTGATGGGCGTTCCAGTTCATTTGAACATTGAAGAAGTTCGTAAGCCAGAGCTTGATGCTACTTTGATTGCACAATCAATTGCGCAACAACTTGAAAAACGTGTGATGTTCCGTCGTGCTATGAAGCGTGCTATGCAAAATGCAATGCGCTTAGGTGCACAAGGCATCAAAATCATGAGTTCAGGTCGTTTGAATGGTATCGAAATCGCACGTACTGAATGGTACCGTGAAGGTCGTGTGCCATTACATACATTGCGTGCTGACATTGATTACGGTGTAGCTGAAGCTTCAACAACATACGGCATCATTGGTATCAAAGTTTGGGTATTCAAAGGTGAGATTTTTGCAGGTAATGCTCAAGCTGCGCAAGCTGCTGTAGCACCAGCTGCAGAACCTGAAAAAAGAGTAAGAAAGGCGAGGGCTAAAGATGCTACAACCGTCTAGACAAAAATACCGTAAGATGCAAAAAGGCCGTAATAAAGGCATTGCAACTACGGGTAATAAAGTAAGTTTTGGTGATTTTGGTTTAAAAGCGATTGGCCGTGGCCGTTTGACAGCACGTCAAATTGAAGCAGCACGTCGTGTAATGACTCGTCACATTAAACGTGGTGGTCGTGTATGGATTCGTATTTTCCCAGACCAACCAATTTCTAAAAAACCTGCAGAAGTACGTATGGGTAACGGTAAAGGTAGTACTGAGTACTACGTAGCTCAAATCCAACCAGGTAAAATGTTATACGAGATGGACGGTGTTAGCGAAGAGCTAGCGCGTGAAGCGTTCCGTTTGGCTGCTGCTAAGCTACCAATCGAAACGACATTCATGACACGCCAACTTGGTAGTTAAGGACAAGGAAGCTAATATGAAAGCAACCGATTTAAGAGCAAAAAGCGTTGAAGAGCTAAATGCAGAGTTGATTGAATTGCGTCGTGCGCAATTCTCACTACGTATGCAATTGGCTACTCAGCAATTAAATAAAGTAGATCAGCTAGGTAAAGTACGCAAAGATGTAGCGCGTGTTAAGACTGTGTTAGCTGAGAAAGCAAAGCAGGCATAATATGACCGATACAACAAAAGTAGTGCGTAGTCTTACTGGCCGTGTAGTCAGCGACAAGATGGACAAAACTGTTACTGTTTTGGTTGAGCGTAAAGTTAAACATCCTTTGATTGGTAAAGTGGTTCGTCAGTCTAAGAAATTTCACGCACATGATGAAACAAACAGTTGTAAAGAAGGTGATGTGGTGACTATCGTTGAAAGTCGTCCATTATCAAAAACTAAAACTTGGGTTGTTAAACAGGCCTAAGTAGTTTAATTGCGCAATTACCGTTAAAAGTAATTGCGCAAATGTTTTTTGCTGTATATAATGTTTTGTTTTTCGGCGAGCGACTTTTATTAAGTCACAAAGCTCTCGCCCCAATACTGACCGTGGTCTGTCGGCCTACATAGTTTTTAACTATAAATGGCCGGTGTTGGTTTTTACGGATTAAGTTGGAGATTACTCTCATGATTCAAATGCAATCTCGGCTAGAAGTTGCCGACAACACTGGTGCGCGCTCTGTGCAATGCATCAAGGTGTTAGGTGGTTCTAAACGTCGTTACGCTGGTATTGGCGATATCATTAAGGTGAGCATTAAAGATGCTGCGCCTCGTGGTCGCGTTAAAAAAGGCGAAGTGTACAGTGCGGTTGTTGTGCGTACTGCTAAAGGTGTTCGTCGTCCAGACGGCTCTTTGGTTAAGTTCGACGGTAATGCAGCTGTGTTGTTAAATAACAAGCTCGAACCGATTGGCACACGTATTTTTGGGCCAGTGACTCGTGAATTACGTTCAGAAAAATTCATGAAAATCGTTTCATTAGCGCCAGAAGTTTTGTAGGAGCTCACATGAATAAAATTCGCAAGGGTGATCAAGTCATCCTGAATACAGGTAAAGATAAAGGCAAGCAAGGTACAGTGTTAAGTATTCTTGATTCAGGTCATGTTGTTGTAGAGGGTCTTAACCTAGTTAAGAAACATGCAAAACCTAACCCGATGAAGGGTATCGCTGGTGGCATTATTGCTAAAGAGATGCCAGTTGACATCTCAAACGTTGCTTTATTTAACAGTGCGACACAAAAAGGTGATCGCGTAGGCTTTAAGACATTAGAAGATGGTCGCAAAATTCGCGTATTCAAATCTAATGGCGAAGCAGTTGACGCATAGGAAGAATAATGGCGCGTTTAAAACAATATTATAAAGACTCAGTTGTTAAGTCATTGACTGAGCAATTTGGTTACACTTCTGTGATGCAAGTGCCTCGCATCGAAAAAATCACACTTAATATGGGTGTTGGTGAGGCTGTTGCTGATAAGAAAGTGATGGAGCATGCTGTTGGTGATATGGAGAAAATTGCTGGTCAAAAAGCAATCGTAACCAAAGCTAAGAAATCGGTGGCTTCATTTAAGATTCGTGATGATTATCCTGTTGGATGTAAAGTTACTTTGCGCCGTGAGCGCATGTACGAGTTTTTGGATCGCTTAGTAACAGTGGCTATTCCTCGTATCCGTGACTTCCGTGGTATTTCTGCTAAGTCTTTTGATGGCCGTGGAAACTATAACATGGGCGTTAAAGAGCAGATAATTTTCCCTGAAATTGAATACGATAAAATCGATGCGATTCGTGGGATGAATATCACTATTACTACTACTGCGAAAACTGATGAAGAAGCAAAAGCATTACTTGCTGCATTCAGTTTCCCTTTCAGAGGTTAAGATATGGCTAAAACCTGTATGACAGAGCGCGAAATCAAACGCCGCGCAACTGTAAGTAAATTTGCTGCAAAACGTGCGGCACTTGAAGCTGCAATGAACGATGTTAATGCTACTGCTGAAAGCCGTTTTGAAGCGCGTATGAAATTCCAAGCGCTTCCACGTAACTCAAGCCCAGTGCGTCTACGTAACCGTTGTGCTTTAACTGGTCGCCCACGTGGTGTGTTTAGTAAGTTTGGTATTGCACGTAGCAAGTTGCGTGATTTAATGATGAGTGGCCAAGTGCCAGGCGTCACCAAAGCTAGCTGGTAATAGGGGAATAGATCTATGAGTATGAGTGATCCAATTGCCGATATGTTGACGCGTATTCGTAATGCGCAGATGGTCAATAAAGCGGTTGTAACTATGCCTTCTTCTAATGTTAAGTCAGCTATCGCTAGCGTTCTTAAAGATGAAGGCTATATCGAAGACTTTGCTGTGCAAACAGAAGGTAATAAAGCAACGTTAAACATTAGTCTTAAATATTACGCAGGTCGTCCAGTTATTGAGCGAATTCAGCGTATCAGTAAGCCTGGTTTACGTGTGTACAAAGGAAGCCAAGAGATTCCTAAAGTAATGAATGGCCTTGGTGTGACAATTATGTCTACATCTAAGGGTGTAATGACAGATCGTAAAGCTCAAGCTGCCGGTATCGGTGGTGAAGTGCTGTGCGTAGTGGCTTAAGGAGAAGCAAATGTCACGTGTTGCTAAAAATCCAGTAGCTATTCCTGCTAAAGTTGAAGTTGTACTTAGCGCTGACGCAATTAATGTTAGTGGTCCATTAGGTAAATTGTCACAGTCTTTGACTGGTGCGGTTTTGCTAAAACGCGAAGGTGAAACGATCACTTTCGAAGCGGCTAACGACGCTCAGCATTCTCAAGCAATGTCAGGTACATTACGTGCTTTAGTTGCTAACATGGTTAAAGGTGTTTCAGAAGGCTTTACACGTAAATTGACACTAGTTGGTGTTGGTTACAAAGCTGCTGCACAAGGCGCTATGTTGAATTTGGAATTAGGCTATTCACATCCGATCAACCACAAAATGCCAGAAGGCGTTACTGTTGCTACACCTACACCAACTGAAGTTATCTTAACTGGTGTGGATAAACAGGTTATTGGTCAAGTTGCGGCACAGATTCGCGCTTACCGTGCTCCAGAGCCATATAAAGGCAAAGGTGTTCGTTATGCGGATGAAGTTGTTGTAATTAAAGAAACCAAAAAGAAATAAGGCTTAAAAAATGAACAACGTAAATAATCGCTTGCGTCGTGCACGTAAAACCCGTGCCAAAATTGCAGAGCTAAAAGTTACTCGTTTGAGTGTGCATCGTACTAATACGCACATTTATGCGCAAATTATTGCCGGTTCTGGTGATAAGGTGATCGTTAGCGCTTCTACAGTAGAAGCTGAAGTTCGCAAAAACATCAAAAATGGTGGCAACGTTGAAGCTGCTACGGCAATTGGTAAATTAATTGCTGAAAAAGCGATCAAGGCTGGTGTAACTACTGTTGCTTTTGATCGTTCTGGTTACAAATATCATGGTCGTATTAAAGCGTTGGCTGATGCCGCACGTGAAAACGGCTTGTCCTTCTAATTGGTCTGATTGCTAAAGAGGTTAATGATGGCAAAAGAAATTGAACAGCAACAGCAGCAGACTGATGGTTTGCGCGAAAAAATGATTGCAGTTAATCGTGTAAGTAAAACGGTTAAAGGTGGTCGTATTATGAGTTTTGCCGCACTTACAGTGGTAGGTGATGGTGACGGTGCTGTAGGTATGGGTAAAGGTAAAGCACGTGAAGTTCCAGTTGCGGTACAAAAAGCAATGGATGAAGCGCGCCGCGGTATGTTAAAAATCAATTTAACAAACGGTACTTTACATCATGCAGTTACAGGTGTTCACGGTGCTGCTAAAGTGTTTATTCAACCAGCTTCTGAAGGTACTGGTATTATCGCCGGTGGTGCAATGCGCGCTATTTTTGAAGTAATGGGTGTGACTAACGTTGTAGCAAAATGTATTGGTTCAACCAATCCTTACAACTTAGTTCGCGCTACATTGAACGGTTTAGAGTCAATGAATACACCAGCGGAAATCGCAGCTAAACGCGGTAAATCAGTTGAAGAAATTAGAGGCTAATTATGGCTAAAGCAAAAAAAGATGCATCAGGCATTAAAGTAACTCTTGTTAAAAGTGTTATTGGTCGTATTGAGGCGCATAAAGCTACCGTTAGAGGTTTAGGTTTACGCCGTATGCACCATACAGTTGAATTACAAGATACTCCGGCAATTCGCGGTATGATCAATACCGTTGGCTATCTATTAAAGGTAGAGGGATAATGCAATTAAATACGATTAAGCCTGCAGAAGGCTCGAAAAAAGAACGTCGCCGTGTTGGTCGTGGTATTGGTTCTGGTTTAGGTAAAACAGCTGGTCGTGGTCATAAAGGTCAAAAATCACGTACTGGTGGTTTTCATAAAGTTGGCTTCGAAGGCGGTCAAATGCCTATTCAACGTCGTCTACCAAAACGTGGCTTTAAATCATTAACTAAAGCGAATACAGCGCACGTTCGTACTAGCGAACTTGCTTTGATTCCTAATGAAGTGATTGACTTGTTGGCTTTGAAAGCGGCAAATATCGTTTCTGGTACAGTAACTAACGCTAAGATCTTTTTGTCTGGTGATGTAACTGCTAAGTACAATATCCAAGGTTTGCTATTGACTAAAGGCGCTCGCGCTGCAGTTGAAGCAGCTGGCGGTAAAGTTTTAGAAGCTGCTTAAGAGTATATATCTTGGCACAAGAAGGCATTTTAAAAACAGCGGCAAAAATGGGCGAACTTAAAAGTCGCCTGTTGTTTGTCTTAGGTGCGTTAATTGTTTATCGCTTAGGTGCTCATATTCCAGTTCCAGGGATTAATCCTGACGAGCTGGCTAAGCTATTTGCTTCACAAAGCGGCGGTATCTTAGGCATGTTTAACATGTTCTCAGGTGGCGCTTTGTCTAGATTCACTGTGTTTGCCTTAGGTATCATGCCGTACATCTCTGCATCTATTATCATGCAGTTGATGACGGCTGTGTCACCAAGACTAGAGCAGTTGAAAAAAGAAGGTGAAGCAGGTCGTAGAGCAATCACCAAATACACACGATACGGTACTGTGGTGCTGGCAATGTTCCAAGCCCTAGGTATTGCGATTATGTTAGAAGGTCAGCCTAATTTAGTATTTGATCCAGGTATGGCATTTAGACTGACAGCGGTGATTACACTAGTGTCAGGTACGATGTTCTTGATGTGGCTTGGTGAGCAAATTACGGAGCGTGGTATTGGTAATGGTATCTCTATCATTATTTTTGCCGGTATCGTTGCTGGTTTGCCACACGCAATTGGTTCTACTGCTGAAATGGTGAATACTGGTGCGTTTAGTATTCCACTAGCATTCTTCTTGCTAGTGGCAACAGTGTTAGTCACTGCTTTAGTAGTGTTCGTTGAGCGTGGCCAAAGAAAGATTACAGTTAACTACGCTAAGCGCCAGGTAGGTAATAAAGTGTATGGTGGACAAACTACACACCTACCAATGAAGTTGAATATGGCTGGTGTAATTCCTCCAATTTTTGCTTCTAGTATCATTCTATTCCCAGCTACTTTGGCGGGTTGGTTTGGTAGTAGCGAGAGCACTTTCTGGCTGAAGGACGTAGCTGCTGCATTATCACCAGGGCAGCCTATTTATATCCTGTTATTTGCTGCTGCAATTTTCTTCTTCTGCTTCTTTTATACAGCATTGCAGTTTAATCCTAAGGATACAGCTGACAACTTGAAGAAGAGTGGTGCTTTTGTTCCAGGAATTAGACCTGGTGATCAGACAGCGAAATATATTGATCGTATTATGGGTCGTTTGACTTTGGTTGGCGCTGCTTATATTACATTGGTATGTTTGTTACCTGAGTTTTTGATTTTGAAATTTAATACGCCTTTCTACTTTGGCGGTACTTCTTTGTTGATTATTGTCGTTGTTACTATGGACTTTATGACACAGGTGCAGTCTCATTTGATGTCTCATCAATACGAGGGATTGCTTAGAAAAGCTAATTTTAAAGGTAACGCACCTAGCGTTAAGTAATTGCAAGATGGCTAAGGAAGATAGAATTGAAATGCAAGGTGAGATTTTAGAAAATCTCCCCAATGCTACTTTCAGAGTTAAGTTAGAAAATGGTCATGTTGTTTTAGGCTATATTTCAGGAAAAATGCGTATGCACTATATTCGTATTTTACCTGGTGATAAAGTCACCGTTGAGATGACGCCTTATGATTTATCTCGCGCGCGCATTACGTTCCGCGCAAAATAAATCATAAACGTTGTAAGCATACAGTTTAGTTGTATTGGAGTGAAATATGAGAGTTCGTGCATCAGTAAAGGCTTTATGCCGTAATTGTAAAGTTGTTCGTCGTCGTGGCGTTGTGCGCATTATCTGCACAGATCCACGTCATAAACAACGTCAAGGTTAATTGATTAACTTCATTTAACCCAAATTAATAAAGGCTTAGGCTGCATATTAATTTAAGTTGGTCAATAATTTGATTGATCAGAAGATTAGCTATTTGATAAAAAATGGTTTTCCTGTTAAAATCATCGGCTTTTTTGAAGCAAGTGAATCAGTAGGGCCTAATTTGGAGTAAAGTATGGCGCGTATTGCAGGGGTAAATATCCCGAATAACAAACACACTGAAATTGCTTTAACAGCAATTTACGGTATTGGACGTAACACTGCACAAAAGATTTGCGTTGCTGCTGGTGTTTTAGCAACTGCAAAAATTAAAGATCTGAACGATGCAGATGTTGAAAAGTTACGTGATGAAGTTGCGAAGTTTAAAGTTGAAGGTGACTTACGTCGCGAAGTTTCAATGAACATTAAACGTTTGATGGATTTAGGATGCTATAGAGGCGTTCGCCATCGTCGTGGATTGCCGGTTCGTGGTCAGCGCACTAAAACAAATGCGCGTACTCGTAAGGGCCCAGTTAAGGCAATTAAGCAGTCTAAGTAATCCTCGGCTATAAAGCGCTTTGTTAGTTAAGCGCTTTAGTAGACTAAACGATTAGAAGTTTACAATTTAAGTTAGATTTATTGGTAAGGAAAATGCAACATGGCAAAAGCTAATGTACGCGTAAGAAAAAAAGTTAAAAAGAATATTGCAGAGGGTATTGCCCACGTGCATGCGTCTTTTAACAATACCATCATCACCATTACAGACCGTCAAGGCAATGCTTTGTCATGGGCTACTTCTGGTGGTCAAGGTTTTAAAGGTTCACGTAAAAGTACCCCTTTTGCAGCACAGGTTGCAGCTGAAGTTGCTGGTAAATCGGCGCAAGAGAACGGTGTAAAGAATTTAGAGGTGCGTATTAAAGGCCCAGGTCCAGGTCGTGAATCTGCTGTGCGCGCACTTAATGCAGCTGGTTTTAAAATTACCAGCATTACTGATGTGACGCCAGTTCCGCATAACGGTTGCCGTCCACCTAAAAAACGTCGCATCTAAGCGAAAAAGATTACTGGAGAACTATCTTGGCTAGAAATTTAGATCCTAAATGCCGTCAGTGCCGTCGCGAAGGCGAGAAGTTGTTTTTAAAAGCTGAAAAATGCTTTACTGATAAATGTGCAATTGAAAAACGTAACTTCCCACCAGGTCAACACGGTCAACGTCGTAACCAACGTTTATCTGACTACGGTGTTCAGTTACGTGAGAAACAAAAAGTTCGTCGTATTTATGGCGTGCTAGAAGCTCAATTCCGTAGCTACTACGCTGAAGCTGACCGCCAAAAAGGCATTACAGGTGAGAACTTGTTACAACTGTTAGAGTGCCGTTTAGATAACGTTACTTACAGAATGGGTCTAGGTGGTTCACGTACTGAAGCACGTCAAATCGTTCGTCATAACAGTATTTTAGTAAATGGCAAGCGCGTTAACATTCCTTCATACCAAGTTAAAGCTGGCGACGTTATCAGTGTAGCTGAAGCATCAAAAACGCAATTGCGTATCAAAGGTGCACTAGAAGCTGCTGAGCAACGTGGTTTCCCAGAGTGGTTAGAAGTTGATGTGAAAGCTTTGAAAGGTACTTTTAAAGCTAAGCCACAACGCGATGAGCTGCCACCAACCATCAATGAATCATTGGTAGTTGAGCTTTACTCTAAGTAATTAAGTTCTGATTAGATTAATTAGTTAGCCCTGGGGTTAACTAATTAATCACTCGTTGTTCATAGCAATAACGAGCATATTAAAAAATTAAAGGTATAACTATGCAAAACAGTCCTACCGAGTATTTAAAGCCTCGCGTTGTTGATGTTGAGGTGTTATCTCCATTACGCGCACGTGTTACTTTAGAGCCAATGGAGCGTGGTTTTGGTTACACGCTTGGTAATGCATTACGTCGCGTTTTGCTTTCATCAATTCCAGGCTTCGCTATTACTGAAGTCAAAATTGATGGTGTAGTGCATGAGTACTCTACTTTAGATGGCGTTCAAGAAGATGTTGTTGATATCTTGCTAAACCTTAAAGGTGTAGCTCTGAAATTAAACTCAAAATCAGAAACTATTCTGAAATTGAATAAATCTGTTGAAGGTGTTGTTACTGCAGCTGATTTTGAAACAGGTCACGATGCTGAAATCGTTAACCCTGATCACGTGATTGCTCACTTAACTAAAGGTGGCAAATTGAACCTGGAAGTTAAAGTTGAAATCGGTCGCGGTTATCAACCTGTACCAGTGCGTCAAAAATCTAATGATGATGACCGTGTTTTAGGTTTCATTATGGTTGATGCATCATTTAGCCCGATCAACAAAGTAAGTTACTATGTTGATAGTGCACGTGTTGAACAACGTACTGACTTAGATAAGTTGGTAATGGATGTGGAAACGAATGGCGTTATTGAGCCAGAACAAGCAATTCGCGATGCTGCTCGTATCTTAATGGGTCAGTTATCTGTGTTTGCTGATTTAGAAGGTGCACCTAGTGAAGTTGAAGTTAAATCAGCTCCACAAGTTGATCCTGTGTTATTGCGCCCAGTTGATGATTTAGAGTTAACTGTACGTTCAGCTAACTGCCTAAAAGCAGAAAATATATTTTACATCGGTGATTTGATTCAACGTACAGAGAACGAGTTGTTAAAAGCTCCTAATCTTGGCCGTAAATCATTGAATGAAATTAAAGATGTTTTGGCTACTCGTGGCCTGACATTGGGTATGAAATTAGAAAACTGGCCACCGGTTGGTTTGGAAAAAGCTTAATACAAGCTGATATTGAAGATATAGAAAACTTAAGGAATTACTATGCGTCACGGTAATAGCAATCGTAAATTAAATCGTACAAGCAGTCATCGTGCTGCAATGTTCCGTAACATGACAACATCTTTGTTGCGTCATGAAATCATCAAAACTACTTTGCCTAAGGCAAAAGAGTTGCGTAAGTTTGCAGAGCCGTTAATTACGCTTAGTAAAACTGCAACTTTGGCAAACCGCCGCCTTGCTTTCGATCGTTTACGCGATCGTGACATCGTAGGTAAATTGTTTGCTGAGTTAGGTCCACGTTATAACACACGTAATGGTGGTTACTTACGTATCCTTAAATGTGGTTTCCGTAATGGTGATAATGCACCTATGGCACTTGTTGAGTTGGTTGATCGTCCAGATCCATCAACGGAAGCAGTAGTGACTGAGTAGGTCGTTTCAGTTGTTATAAAAACTAAAAAACCAGCTACATTGCTGGTTTTTTAGTTTTAAGCGTACGCGATTGACGTTGTGAAACTTCTATTTTGGCATTGTGTCTGTTTTAACTAACGCTAATATCTCTTCTGCACCAAATGGCCATTTAATCTCAGAGCTTGTGCCAGTTATCTGGATTACTGGAATTGTTGTGCCATAAGTTTCTAGTAGCTGATTATTATCTGCAATTTCAATCGTACGCCAAGTAATGTCATGATCATTTGCTATGCTGCTGAGTATTGCTTCAGCTTCTTCGCATAGATGGCAGTGAGATGTAGTGTAAAGCGTGAGCGCTAACATGGTAGGTGTTGTTCCTGTGTATATGTAGATTACAGCATTGCGCAGTATGGACTCACGCAGATTTTTTGCTGAATGATTCTATTTTTAATTAAAAATAAATCATAATGGCGTAGTAACTAAATTAAAATAGTATTGGGTCATTATGGCAGACATTCAGGAAACCAAAGAGAGTTTGAGCGAAAGCCTGCAACAGGTTATTTCTCTCCTTGAAAAGCATCGCTTAATTGAAAATATGGTGCATAACCAAGAGATGTCTAATCACGAGCTGATTGAGTCTTTAGTCCATAAACAAAACCTTAACGAACTCCAAAAGAAACTAGAACTTTTACACCCGGCTGACGTTGCATATATTCTTGAAGCTTTACCACTAGAGCAGCGTTTAGATGTTTGGGAGTTGGTGAAAGCCGACCGTGACGGTGAAATCCTGCTCGAAGTGTCTGACGCGGTACGGCAGACGCTGATTGCAGACATGGACTCTGATGAGCTGCTGGCGGCAGCTGAGCGGCTTGATACCGACGAGTTGGCTGACCTGGCCCCGGACTTGCCTAAAGACGTCTTGCAGGACCTGCTAGATAGTCTGGATGCGCAAAATAGAGCACGTTTGCAATCTGCATTGTCTTATTCTGATGATGCTGTTGGCTCTATCATGGACTTTGATATTGTCACGATCCGCGAAGATATTACCTTGGAGGTTGCTTTACGCTATATGCGTCGGTTGGGTGGCCTGCCTGATCACACTGATAAGCTGTTTGTGGTGGATCGTGATGATGTGCTACATGGGGTGTTGCCATTAAAGCGGTTGGTGGTGAGTGATTTGGATGCAAAAGTGGCTGACGTGATGTCTGAAGATGCGGTGATATTTCATCCGGAAGATATTGCAGATGACGCAGCAAAGGCATTTGAACGTTACGATTTGGTGACCGCGCCGGTGGTGGATGAAAGTGGCAAGTTGGTTGGGCGTGTGACTGTTGATGCTGTGATGGATTTGATTCGCGAAGAGGCAGAGAGCGATATGCTTTCTATGGCTGGTTTACGCGAAGAGGAGGACTTCTTTGCATCAGTGTGGAAGTCTGTACAGAACAGGTGGGCTTGGCTAGCGATTAATTTAATTACTGCATTGATAGCGTCACGCGTAATTGGTTTATTTGAGGGCTCTATTGAGAAAATAGTAGCGCTGGCTGCGCTGATGCCGATTGTGGCAGGTGTGGGTGGTAATTCTGGTAATCAAACCACTACCATGATAGTCCGTGGTTTGGCATTGGGGCAGGTTGCCTCACATAACATGAAGTCCCTGATTACCAAAGAGCTGGGCGTTGCCTTGCTTAATGGCTTGCTCTGGGGTGGTGTGATTGGCGCAGTGGCGTATGCGCTTTATGGCAGTTATCCATTGGGTCTGGTCATGATGTCTGCAATGACACTTAATCTGCTCTTAGCTGCATTAATGGGAGTTGTGATTCCATTAATGATGAATAAGATAGGCCGCGACCCTGCGGTGGGCTCTAGTGTGCTGATTACAGCGATGACTGACAGTGGCGGTTTCTTTATCTTTTTAGGGTTGGCCACTATATTTTTGATTTAATTTCTAGGTTTAGCAAACATGAGTAATCGCATTGATTTCATATGGCAAGAAATATTAGCTGATATTGGAACGCCTGTCGCAGGCTGGCAAATTGGTGTGATTGTGATGGCTTGTGCCATTGCCTGGATGATCAATGGCGCCATACGTGCCTACGTGATGAGTCACGCGCCTGAGAGCTGGAAAATAGGCATTGGCACATTTAATCGCCTACTGTTTCCGTTATCCACCCTTAGTATCGTTTTATTCTCAAAATGGGTATTGGGGCACTGGCAACATACGACCATGCTTCACCTTGCCAGTAATTTGCTTTTGGCGATGGCTGCGGTGCGCTTAGTGGTATATGCCATGCGTTATATTATCGCGCCAGGTGGCGTGCTTAAAACGATAGAGCATACGCTTGCAACGATGATTTGGCTGGTATTGGCATTGCATTTAAGTGGTATTTTGCCTGAGATGTTGGAAACGTTAGAAGCTGTCAAATTCAAGATAGGCAAAAACCCCGTTAATTTATTACTTTTACTGCAAGGTTTGCTCACCATATTGATTACAGTTTTTGTAGCAATGTGGCTAAGTCGCGTTATTGAAAATAAACTGATGCAGGTAGCGCAGCTCAATGCCAATACCCGTGTGATGTTGGCTAAAGTGGTGCGCATTTGCTTGCTGTTTATTGCCGTGCTGATCGGGCTTTCGGCTGTTGGCTTAGATTTAACTTTAATTTCCGTATTTGGTGGTGCATTGGGCGTGGGGCTGGGTTTTGGTTTGCAGCGTATCGCCAGTAATTATGTGAGTGGCTTTATTTTGCTGATGGATAAATCTATTAGCATTGGCGATATTGTGACGATTGATGTGCATTACGGAATTATTAAAGATTTACGTACACGCTATCTGGTATTGAAGAAGTTGGATGGTACTGAGGTGATCATTCCTAACGAAACTTTGATTATCAATCCAGTGATTAACCATTCGGGCATGGATAGAAATACCAGAGTGCAGGTGGCGGTACAAGTTGGCTATGAGAGTGATTTAGAGTTGGTGTTGCAGTTACTGATTAAGGCGGCAGAGGATCACCCTAGGGTGCTGGTCACGCCTGCGCCTGGCTCGGTTGTCACGGGCTTTGCTGAGAGCGGTATAGATGTTCGCTTAACGGTATGGATTCATGATGCTGAAGAGGGTACTTCTAGCTTGCAATCTGATCTTTTTATGGCGATTTGGCGCTTGTTTAAGGCGCATGATATCTCTATCCCTTACCCGCAGCGAGAAGTGCGCTTATTGGGTGCTTAGCGTTGGGTTTGGAGTTTAGTTGCGATCTCTATACGCAGTCAGTCAGTTGATTTTAAGCAATAAAAGGCAATAAACATTAGGCAATAAAAAAGCTCACATATAGTGAGCTTTTTTATTGCTGAAATAACGAATTATTTCAATTTTGTTTCTTTGTACATTACGTGCTTGCGTACAACTGGGTCAAATTTTTTGATTTCTAATTTGCCTGGCATTGTACGTTTGTTTTTTGTAGTGGTATAGAAATGACCTGTACCAGCACTTGACTCTAATTTGATTTTTTCGCGCATTTTACTTTCCTTTATTTGCTAAGTTAAGTTAGCAGCTTAAATCTTTTCGCCAGCAGCACGCATATCAGCTAAAACAGCATCAATACCGTTTTTGTCGATAGTGCGTAGCGCAGCGTTAGTAATACGCATGCTTACCCAGCGGTTTTCGCTCTCAACCCAGAATTTGCGGTTTTGCAAATTAGGTAAAAAACGACGTTTTGTTTTGTTTTGTGCGTGAGAAACATTGTTACCCACCATTGGCTTTTTGCCTGTTACCTGACATACACGTGCCATGGTTATCTCCAAGAACTCTATTTTTGAGAAAGAGCGTGATTATAGTACACATTCTTTATTTGTTTCAAGCTAAATATGTGTTTCTTTTCAGTAAATTCACATATTATTTTTTGTTAGTGTTTTCCAGTGCTACCAAAGCCGCCTTCGCCACGTTCTGAGGTATCAAAATCATCAACTACATGGAACTCAGCCTGCATGACAGGTACGATGACCAATTGTGCGATTCGCTCCAACGGATTTAACTCAAACGCTGTATTGCCGCGATTCCAGCAGGATACCATTAGTTGTCCTTGATAGTCTGAATCAATTAACCCCACCAAGTTTCCCAGCACAATGCCATGCTTATGGCCTAGCCCTGAGCGCGGTAAAATTAGGGCAGCATAATAAGTATTGTCGATATGAATCGCCATGCCTGTAGGAATCAGCGTGGTTTCCCCTGGCTGCAGGGTGATTGGCGTTTCAATACAGGCACGTAAATCCAGACCTGCAGAGCCTGGTGTTGCATAAGAGGGAAACTGGCTGCGTAAACGGTCGTCTAGGATTTTTAGATCAATGAGTATGGACATAATGTTTGTATTTTTATCGTGGTTGGCTCAGGTTTGTATTAAACACTAAATATGGTGAATAAAAAAGCCGGCTATTAATATGTATGCCGGCTTTGGTTACTGGAAGCGCTTTTAGAATTTGTATTGCGCGCTTAGGCCTAGTAAATAGTTTCTACCTGCCGCTGGTTCAAAGAAGCGTAGGTTGCTATCGTTGACACGAACTGAACCTATGTAGTTCTTGTCACTTAGATTTTCCACACGTACGTATTCACTTAACCGCCAATTCGCTAGATTTTGCTCAAATCCAGCTCGTATATTGAATATTGTATAAGCGTGTGCGGAGTCGGTGTTGATATCGTTCACGTAGACTTTGCTATTGTGCCTTGCTTCCAGCGCAGTTTTGAAGCCTAGTGGTGCGTATCTCCATGCAAGTTCACCATAAATTTGACTACGATAAGTACCTGGGATTTTATTGCCAGATAGAATCGTGGTTGGTGTACCTGAAGATGGTATGTAGGTGAAGTCTGAGTCAAACTTTGCATTTAAGAGTGAGTAGGAAAGGTACGTTGATATATTGTTATCGTATTGAGAGTCAATAGATAGTTCTGCGCCTGTACGCTTGGTTTTGTCTGCATTGCCAAAAACGCTTCTATTAAAGCTGTTTGTCTCTTTAGTAACAATTTCGTTCTTAGTGTCTATTTTAAATACATTAAAGTTTAGTTGGTGATTATCTGCAATCACTGACTTTAATCCCAACTCGTAGTTAGTGCTTTCGCTTGGCTTAAGTGTTAAGTTAGGTGCACCGTTATTAACTGAGTTGTATGCTGCTTCAATAAAGGTTGGTGTTTCAAAACCTTTACCATAATTGGCATATAAGTTTATTGTTGGTGTTACCTTCCAGATAGCGCCAATTACTGGCGTGGTTTTTTGGTACTCAACAGAGCCACTGTTATTACCATTATTTGCCGTGCCAGATAAGAAGTGATCTTTTACTTCTAGTTCTACTTTGGTGTGTCTGGCGCCGGCATGAATATCCAGATTGTCACTTAATGAGATTTTACCTTGGATATATTGGTCAAAATTGGTCGAGATATTATCTTCATCACGGTTTAGTGCTGAGTTGGCATTGTTTGCAATAATTGGTCTTTTAATACCTTTGTCCGTATTGATATCTAACCTTACGTCATTCATCTTGCCATAAGTGAGCCCCATAGAAAGGCTATATGGAAGATTAAATAGGCTGCCTTTGTTATCCCATCTTAAATCCGTGCCCCAGAAGTCGCGTGAGATTGAGCTTGCCCTGCCTGCGTTGCTGGACACATTAGTTGATAGATATTGCAGATTTTCACGATTGCCTGCGTATGTCATCAAATTGATTTTATTATTTGAGTTTAATGCATGCTCAATATTGAAACCTACTTGAGTGTGATTTCGGCTTACCTTTGTATTTGCATTGTAAGCACTATTTGGTGCTGCTTTAGGGTTCGTAAAAGCAGATGGGTCATTGGCAGTCGCTACTCTAGGTAATCCTAAAGGGTCTTCTGCTTCTTGCTCAAACCAATTTAGGAGTGCATTAATTTTAGTATCTTCACTAATGTTGATTTTGAATTTTGCAGTAGCCTGCTGCTTATTACTAGCGCTATGGTCGCGATAGCCGTTGGTTTCAAAGTTCGAAACATTGACTAGGTATTCAATGTTTTCTGCTGTGCCTGCAGCATCCAAAATTTGGCGCTTAGTGTCATAGCTGCCAAACATGACAGTTGCACCCACTTCAGGTGTTTTGGGGGCATCTTTAGTCAGCATTTGAATCACGCCGCCAGAGGAGTTGCCGTACAACGCAGAAAACGGGCCGCGCATGACTTCTATGCTTTTGACTGCTGATAAATCTACTACGCCTGGCTGGCCTTGACCATCTGGCATGGTGAGTGGAATGCCATCTACATAAACGCGTACGCCGCGTACCCCAAAACTTGAGCGGGAGCCAAACCCGCGGCTGGAAATTTGTGGGTCTTGTGCAGATTGTGTTCTGTTTTGTGCGGTGATGCCAGGAACGCGAATTAAGCTTTCGGAAAGCGTCATTTGCAGTTGACCATTCTGGATGTCTTTGCTTTCTACTACATCAATCGCTACTGGTAGGTCGAAGCTATTTTGCTCTACGCGTGTTGCGGTAACAACTACTGGCGCTGTGACGATTTTTTCAGCTGTTTCTGCTTGCGCTTGTTGCGCGATGCCAAAGGTGCTGAGCACTGCGAGTGTGAGCACACTGTATTGAAATGTGGTGGTGTATGACATATGTTGCCTTAGAGATTTTTTGATTTGTTAGTAATGAGTTGCTGCGATTTTAGTATCTAAATCACTTCACCGAATCAAGATTTTCATGAGTTACTTAATGCTTTTGGCAATGTTTGATGTAAATCAAACATTGCGGTGGGTTAAGGCTGATTAATCTTTAGTGGGATTTAATAATGGCGCAATTTAGAGCATGGTTGCCACATGCGCTAATAACGATCTAGCCACTTGAATTTTAGCCGCTGGCTCAAGTGGGTGAGTGCCAGCTTTATCTAATAAGAATACCTTATTATTGTCGCTGCCCATGGCATCGCTAGTGAGGTTAGCAACAATAAGGGGTAGTTTTTTCTTGAGCCGTTTTGCTTCTGCATATTCTAGTAAGTTTTCAGTTTCTGCAGCAAAGCCTACACAGAATGGCGGATTGGGCAGGCTTGCTATCTCTGCAATAATGTCCTTGTTACGTAGCAGCTCTAACGATAGTGACTGTTCACTTTTTTTGATTTTCTGTTGCTGTGTTTGAGATGGGCTGTAATCCGCAACGGCGGCAACGCCAATGAAAATGTCTTGGCTGGCGATGTTTTGCATCACGCTTTGGTACATGCTGGATGCCGATGTAGCGGTAATGTTGCGCACCCCATTTGGCGGGGTGAGTGCGGTTGCGCCACTTACCAGCGTAACATCTGCACCCATCTCATGGGCGGCTTGTGCGATAGCGTAGCCCATTTTGCCTGAACTTAGGTTTGTGATGGCACGCACCGGGTCTATCATTTCTAAGGTGGCGCCTGCCGTAATTAGTATTTTTTTACCTTTGAGCAGTTTGGGTTGGAAGTGTGCTTCTATTAAACCCATTAAATCTTCTGCTTCTAGCATGCGACCTAAGCCAATTTCACCACATGCTTGTTCTCCACTGCCTGGCCCAAGAATACTGATACCGTCTTGCATCAGTTGTGTGATATTGCGCTGGGTGGCTGGATTCTCCCACATTTGTTTGTTCATGGCTGGTGCAACCAGTAGGTCACAATCTCTTGCCAGGCAGAGGGTGGAAAGTAAATCATCGGCACGGCCATGCACCAGTTTAGCCATAAAGTCCGCACTCGCTGGAGCAATCACAATGGCGTCAGCGGCGCGGCTTAATTCAATGTGGGGCATGCCGTTAGGAATAGATGCATCCCACATGTCGGTAAATACCGGCTTACCAGAAAGCGCCCGCATGGTGACTGGTGTAATAAATTGGCAGGCAGCTTGTGTCATCACAACCTGTACTTCAATATTACTCTTTACCAATAAGCGTACGAGCTCGGCAGCTTTATAAGCGGCGATTCCACCGGTAATTCCCAATACGATAGATTTTTTATTTTGCATAATGCTGGTCATTCATGTAAGTCATTCATTCTAATACGAACATTGTTTTGTATAAAATATTCTTTATGCTTCATCTAAATTAAAGAAAATGTTTTATAGTGGATGTAACAAAAATCAATAATACTCATTCGGCTTATACACAATGTGGCGTAAATTCAGAATCATTATTCTGTTGCTGATTTTAGCAACAGTACTGCAGGAGCTGTGGCTGGATAAAGCAGATTTGGCTTGGAAACATAATCTTTATGTTGCTGTTTATCCAATTAATGCTGATGGTAGCGAGGAAGTTAGTGCTTACTTGCGAGGCTTGAGCCGTGAAGATTTTGAACCGATGGTTGAGTATTTTGCAGAAGAGGCTGCGTCTTACAAATTAGGTTTACGGCGTCCGATAGAGGTGCAGCTTGGAACAGTCGTGGATGAGATTCCGCCTGAACCACCTAGAAATGGCAGCATATTTAATACCATGTTATGGAGCTTAAAGTTCAGATGGTTTGCCTGGAAAAATAGCCCGAAGGTCAATATTAAGTCTGATATCCGATTGTATTTGCTTTATCACGACCCTAACACTAGCTCAATGTTAGGGCACTCTACCGCGCTCAATAAAGGGCGAATCGGGCGAGTCAATTTGTTTGCAAGCACGGCATATGCCAAAAAGAACTTAGTAGTCACTGCCCATGAGTTATTGCACACTTTAAATGCCACAGATAAATACGATTTGCATAATAATCTGCCCATTTATCCTGATGGTTATGCCGAACCAAATAAGATGCCGCTATACCCGCAGAATTTTGCTGAGCTGATGGGTGGGCGTGTACCGCAAAATACAGCCGAAGCTTATATTCCTAAAAGTTTGAGGCACACACTGATTGGTGAGAAAACTGCGCACGAAATTGGCTGGCTTAAATAAGCGGTATTTGCCATGTACTAACCATTATGCTAATTGCAATTAGGGTAGGTTTAAGGCATAGGGGTTGATGGCTATGTGGCTGTAACTGCGGTGTTAAAACATTGAAAGGGGTGGGGAGTGGCAATTACCGATTGGCCTGCAAGTGAGCGCCCAAGAGAGAAGTTAATAGAGCTAGGTGCAGAGGCATTATCTGATGCGGAGTTATTGGCAATTTTCTTACGTGTAGGCGTTGTTGGTAAGAGCGCGGTCGATTTAGCACGTGATTTGCTGAGCCAGTTTGGTAGCTTAAATGGCATTTTTGCAGCAAGCGAGCATGCCTTGAGCCAAGTGCATGGCATTGGCAGCAGTAAGTATGTGCAACTGCAAGCAATTTTTGAAATGAGCCGCCGTGCATTGAATGAGCAATTGCAACAGCGCGATGTGTTTCAATCACCAAAACAGGTGCGCGATTATTTAGTGCTTAAATTAGGCGCGCTGACACGTGAGGTTTTTATGGTGCTATTTTTAGATGCACAAAATCGCCTGCATGCAGCAGAGGAGCTATTTAGTGGCACGCTAACTCAAACCAGCGTTTATCCTAGAGAAGTGGTCAAACGTGCGATTCATCATAATGCTGCCAGTGTTATTTTGGCGCATAATCATCCGTCAGGTGCCGTGCAGCAAAGCGCAGCAGATGAGCTGTTAACGCAGCAGTTGAAGCAGGCTTTAGCATTAGTAGATGTCCGCGTGTTAGATCATTTCATTGTGGCAGGCAATCAAACGCTGTCATTTGCCGAGCGTGGTTTGCTGTAAATAAAGGCTAAAAATTAGTAAATGGGAAGGGTGTATGTTGATTAATGCTGCGCATTGGTTAAATTTAGCGGTAGCTTTGGGCATCGGTTTGCTGATTGGCGCCGAGCGTGAGCGCAGTAAGGGGAGTGGTGGCGATAGCACGATTGCTGGTGTGCGTACCTTTACCATCGCGTCTCTACTTGGTGCAGTTAGTACTTCGATTAACTTCTGGTTACTTGTCGTTTCAATTATTTGTGTCACCATTTTTGTGGCAACCGCTTATTTCTCGAGAAAAGATGACGACCCAGGATTAACCACGGAAATCAGCCTTGTTTTTACTGTGATTTTGGGTGGTTTAGCCATGACGAGTGCTTCTATGGCAGCTAGCTTAGCCGTGGCCGCAGCGATATTACTTGCTGCAAAGCAGCCGATACACGGTTTTGTACGTGGAGTAGTGACCAAAGACGAGATGATTGACTTCTTGATTTTGGCGGCAGCCACCTTGATTGTGTTGCCGCTGGTACCTAATGAGTTGATTGGCCCCTTTGATGCGATTAATCCACGTAACTTATGGTTGATTGTGATACTGGTAATGTTTATTGGGGCACTTGGGCATTTAGCGTTACGTTTGCTCGGTAGCCGCACCGGCCTGCCGCTGGTGGGGTTAGTCTCTGGATTTATCTCCAGCATTGCCACGATTGGTGCGATGGGTGCACGCGTGAAAAAAACGCCAGAGCTGATGGGCACCGCGGTGGCCGGCGCAACACTATCCAGTTTATCTACCGTGTTGCAACTGGTGATGTTGTTAACGGCGATTCACCCATTAACCTTACATACATTAACAATACCTTTGTTATTTGCGGGCTTATCCATCGGAGCTTATGGCTTGGTGGTGACTTTAAACTCTTTTCATCACCACACGCCCGAGCTAGGCAAGCCCAGCCGATCATTTAGTGTAAAAACAGCGCTGACTTTGGCTTTCGTCATTGCGCTGGTGCTGGTGGCCTCGGCAGCGCTGAAAGCGTGGTTTGGTCAAGCCGGCTTGGTGGTTGCTTCGGGTCTGGCTGGCTTGGCAGATGTGCATGCTTCCACAATTTCAGTCGCTTCTTTAGCTTCCACGATTAAAATTACGCCTGCCAATGCCGCAGTGGCAATCTTGGTAGCGATTTCAACCAATGCGATCTCTAAAGCAATTACTGCTTTAGTAACAGGTGGAAAAGCATTTTTTCAGCAGGTAACCTTGGGCCTCGTGTTGCAGGTTTCGGTGATGTGGATGGGTTGGTGGTTGTTTTAATTTTTTACGCATAAGCAGATAAACAAAACAGGGATAGCGTTTATTGCAACATGCTGAGTTGCTAAAGTGCTTTTATCTACAATTTTTGTTGATAAAACCCATTTAAAACAATTAGTTCCAAAAAATTCCGGTAGTGGGGATGTGCTTGTGTGATTTATACTATTGCCAACCACTTTTATTTAACTCAAAACGCTTAAATTACATGAACAAAAATATTAAAACCATGCTTTGGGTCGCCGTTGCATTGCTGGGCGCATTTGCTGTTGCTGGCATAGCGTTAAACCGCGGTGAAAGCATTAATGCATTGTGGCTGATCACTGCTGCTGTGTGTGTTTACGCGATTGCCTATCGTTTTTATGCAGCATGGATTGCCGCCAAAGTGTTGGTGATAGACGAAACCCGCGCCACGCCGGCAGAGCGGTTGGATAACGGCCGAGATTTTGTACCAACTAATAAGTGGGTGGTGTTTGGCCACCATTTTGCAGCAATTGCTGGTCCTGGGCCTTTGATTGGCCCGACACTTGCTGCGCAGTTTGGCTATCTGCCAGGCACGTTATGGATTTTAATTGGCGCAGTATTGGGCGGTGCAGTGCAGGATATGGTCACGCTGTTTTTCTCTACGCGCCGTAACGGACGCAGCCTGGGGCAAATGGCGCGAGATGAAATCGGTGTGGTCGGCGGTAGCGCCGCCCTCATTGGCACATTTCTCATCATGATTATCTTAATTGCAGTGTTGGGGCTAGTGGTAGTCAACGCTATGAAACACAGTCCTTGGGCAACTTCAACCGTGGCTGCCACTATTCCGATTGCCATGCTTGTCGGGGTTTATATGCGAAATATTCGTCCTGGTCGCGTATTAGAAGCTTCTATTATTGGCGTGGTTCTATTATTGCTCTCAGTCGGGTTGGGTGGCTGGGTGGATCATCACGAAACATTGCGTTCGCTATTTGACCATGATGGCTTGCCATTGGCTTACGGCATTATTTTGTATGGTTTTGCAGCAGCAGTATTGCCAGTCTGGCTACTCTTGGCGCCGCGTGATTATCTCTCCACTTTCATGAAACTAGGCACCATTATGTTGCTGGCGATTGCCATCGTGATTTTGCGTCCAGATATGCATATGCCCGCAGTGACGCAGTTTGTGGATGGTACAGGGCCAATTTTTGGCGGCAAACTGTTCCCTTTTGTTTTTATTACCATCGCTTGCGGAGCCATTTCAGGTTTTCATGCCTTAATCGCATCTGGCACCACGCCAAAATTGTTAGGTAATGAACGCGATATCCGCATGATTGGTTACGGCGGTATGTTGTTAGAAAGTTTTGTCGCCATTATGGCGATGATTGCAGCAACCGTGCTGGAGCCTGGCGTGTTCTTTGCCATCAATAGTCCAGCGGGGGTGGTGGGTAAAGAGGCGGTAGATGCCATTGCTAAAATTAACAGTTGGGGCTTTGCGGTGACTGTAGAGCAAATGCAGCAACTTGCCAGTGATATGGGTGAATCAACCTTGTTCTCGCGTACTGGCGGCGCACCAAGTTTAGCGGTAGGTATGGCAAGTATTTTTGGCAGTGCTTTTGGTAAAGAGTTACTGGCCCTTTGGTACCACTTTGCCATTATGTTTGAGGCGATATTCATACTGACCACGCTGGATGCAGGCACACGGGTTGGCCGTTTTATGTTGCAAGACTTATTGGGTAACTTTAACAAAAAACTGGGTGAAACCTCATACACGCCTTCGGTAATACTGACTAGCAGTATTGTGGTAGCCGGCTGGGGTTACTTTTTGTATATAGGCGTGATAGACCCGAATGGCGGCGTTAATATTTTATGGCCGCTGTTTGGTATTGCGAACCAAATGTTAGCTGCCATTGCCTTATGTGTAGCAACGGGCATTCTAGTGAAGTCTGGCAAATTGAAATATGCATGGGTAACAGGAATGCCGCTGATTTGGTTGGTGACTATTACCACCTCCGCTGCTTATGAAAAGATTTTCAGTGCCGATGTGCGGGTGGGGTTTTTTGCTGCGGCGAATGATATGGCTGCAAAATTGTCGGCAGGAACGTTACCAACTGATAAAGTGGCTGTTGCACCGCAATTGATATTTAATCAGCATTTAGATGCCTACCTCACCATGTTTTTTGTAGTGGTGCTGTGGGTGGTGATACTGGATATGGTGCGGTTATGCCTGCGTTATTTAGGTGGTAAACCGGTATTGAAGCTATCAGAAGTGCCGCACGAACCAAGCCGCTTAGTAGAAAACTGGGTGCGAGATTAGCAGGGGATTGGTATGTTAAGAATGTTAAAGAAATTATGGTGCTATGTGCGGCATGTGTCAGGTGACGATGCTTATGAGCAATACTTGAAGCATCATGCCGAGTTTCACCAAGCCACAGTAGATGCACCACCAGCACTCTCGCGCAAAGAGTTTTTTAAATTATGGCAAGATAGTAAATGGAAGGGTATTAACCGATGCTGCTAAACACGGTTGGCCTGCAGCCGTTAGATGAAGCGCAAGTATCCCGCGTGATAGAAATGGCTTGGGAAGATCGCACCCCGTTTGAGGCCATCGCCTATCAGTTCGGCCTCAAGCAGGATGGGGTGATTAAATTGATGCGTACTCATTTAAAGCATAGTTCATTCAAGTTATGGCGCGCTCGCACCTATGGGCAAACAACTAAGCACGCAAAGTTAAGGTCTGGTGCAGTCACTAGGCATAAGGCGAATCACCGAGTAAAACAGTTTTAAAGGCCTTTGAGCCTATAGGCTAGATTAAGTGAGTGCTCACTGAACTCGCCTGCGCTCCTCATTTACCTCTGCTATCACCACTCTGCGCTCAGGGCCGGCATATTCCACATATTCATCATAGCTCAACTCGCTCACTTCAAAGTCAGACTTTGAATGGCTATTGTGAGTACTGATAAACGCTGGATCTAGCTGACCTGAGTTAGCCGCTTGATGTTTTCTAAAAAACACACGTTTTAGAAGTTTCTTAATCATAGGGCTCCTTACATAAACAGATCAATAACCCGTCAGATAATAAGCTTAATGATTAGTTACGCCAAGTTAACAATTGTTAACTGAAGTTTTGGAAGTGGGATAGGAAGATGCTGTCCAGCAGGTGTACCTCGAAACATACGTAGGTACACCATGCAGCTAGGGTAGTTGAATCAAGTTGTTAATGTGCGGCCCGCACTAAAAGCCACGTTTTTTATTACACAAGGCAAACATCACCACGCCAATTAAAATCATCGGCAGGCTTAGCCATTGCCCCATACTTAAACCCATAGAGAGTAAACCTAAGTAATCATCGGGCTCACGTGTGTATTCCACAATAAATCTGAAGCTACCGTAACCGATTAAGAATAAGGCCGAAATAGTGCCGGTTGCACGTGGTTTTGCGGCATATATCCAAAGGATTAAGAACAGCAATACCCCTTCAAGTGCAAACTCATATAACTGTGATGGGTGGCGTAATGCAGTGTCCACTTTAGGGAAAATCATGCCAAATGGCGCGTTGGTGACTCTGCCCCACAACTCTGCATTGATGAAATTACCCATGCGTCCAGCGCCCAAACCAATTGGGACTAGTGGCGCAACAAAATCCATGATTTTTAGCCAGTTTTGCGGATACTTTCTGCCAAAAAGCCACATGGCCACAAGCACGCCTAAGAAGCCGCCATGAAAGCTCATGCCGCCTTGCCACACTGCAAAAATCTCAGTGGGGTGGCTGCTAAAATAGCTTAACTGATAAAACAGTACATAACCTAAACGCCCGCCAATAATGACACCTAATGCACCAAAAAACAGTGCGTCATCAAGCATATGCATGGTCCAACCATGCCATCTTCTATGGTTGATTTGGTATTTGCCTAAAGCTAAAAATGCCAGGAATCCAAGCAAATACATTAAGCCATACCAATGGATGCCAAAAGTACCAAGGTGAATCGCAATAGGGTCAAACTGGGGGTGAACAAACATGAGCGCTAACATCAATTGAATAGAAGTGAGATTTTACCTAAGTTTTGTGAGTTCACAATGACTTAGTTACGCTGATCTAGATTTATGCAACCCACTAAGCGAATAACAATATTCGGTTAGTGGGTCTGTTGGCGATAAAAAATTATACTGGTGCAATATTAAGGCATGCTCTGGCTTCAGCCATTGTTTGCTCTGAGTCTTTTAACACATAGCCTTTTTCTAACATTCTCGTCATGTACTGTTTGTTATATAAAAAGGAAACAATCAGTTGCCATAAACCAAAAGTGAACAGTGTAAATAGCATATGCAGAGCGGCGACGCCTAGTTCACCCCTAAATAAAGGCACTAACCAACCAAAAAAAAGATATGTCCAACTATATCCATAGTAGCCATTTCGAGTGAGGCCATTAACCGGATGCTGAATGATTACTTTTTTTGCCATGCTGCTTTCCTTTTTTATGATGTAGCTTAGTTGTTATGTAACTGAGAAGTTATTGTAGAAGACCTATCGTTTTGAGTTTAACAGCTTATGTGGATTATTGTATAACTCAGGGGGTGATGGGTTATGCAAGAGATGCATCAAATTTTTATTACCACTGTAGATGCCATAAAATCACCTAGCCTACGATGTGATCCAAAAAAGATAAAGAACCAATCAAAAATACCCAATGGAAAAGTAATGTTTCGAAGAAATGACTGAACTAAGGAACATGGTGCCATTGTTTTCTTATGTACCACTTTTATTTTTAACAGAATTTTCCCAATACTTTGACCATTCGGTAGTGCATCGGAAAGGAGGAAATAAGTCACAGCTATTGTTACTGCGATAAAAATAGAAGCCTCTTTCCCAATAGTTGTGTGTAGCAAATAAAAGGGAATAATTGCCAGAATGTAAGCAAGTATTGCATCAATAAACTGACCTTGAAATCTCTTGCCTGGATGAGCTAATTTTATTGTTGTATCCTGTAAATCCAATTGTGACTCCTTTTGCCTAAAGTTGTAGTTCAAAGGCTAACTGCTCGTGGAGCAGAAAGTTAAGTCGACTCACCATGTATTTCTTTTCTAAGTTGGTCAATAAGTGCTTGGTTGAGTTTCGAGATTATCACAATCATTAGCCGTTCATCTGACGATACCCGTTCGGTCCAGCCATAGGCTTGTCCTTTATCTTGAGCACTATTCCAACTGTTAAGAGCGGCCACGAGTTTAGCAGGGTACTTACTCCAGATAATTTCATCATCTCTAAGAAGGAGAGACTTCAAGATATCGTCGCATATTTCTGCGACTCTTGGAGTGCCTTGTAACCGAAGACTATTCAGATCGGCATTGAGTTGCCAAAAGATATCTTGCGAGCTGTAATTCTTCAAAAAATGCGCAGTTCGATCTTCAAACTCCTGAATTTCTCCATCTGTGGCTAAATGGTCCGCCATGGAGCCGATGGTGAGTATTTGGCTAATAGCAGGCGCCTTAGTATGATCTGTATTTTCAAGGAATGCAGTGTAGGCCAACATACGATTCTCAAACTGCTTCTGTGCAATAACCTCCCTTGTTTGAAAATCAGCTGTGTAGTAACTGCCGATAATTGAAAAGATACCTGCAATGACTGCCGTGAAAACAACCATTACATAGGGGTTTGGGGTGGCCACTACCCTGGTTTTTTCTCTCTTAGCTGACTTGGTAGTCATTCTAGTCATATCTACGCGACCTAGCGTTTGACATAAGGTGCACGCTTTAGTAGCCCCGCTTGAATGATGGGTTAGCGGGCATTTTGCTGCGCCATTTTAACTACAGTGGCAAGTTCTGCTGCTTCTGACCTGCCAAGCGACTCCAAGCCTTGAACTATCCCTGCTTGGTTTAATGCAGGTTGATTCTGGCTAACTTTCCATTTGCCTATAAGTTTAGTAATCAATATTTCGATACCAACAATAGCGCCAATCATTTTATCGGTAAACTCAACTGGAGCATCAGAAATTGCCCAAGGTTTGTCAAATGAGGCTTCCTGTTGAGTCGTCAGTGATTCAAGCTGGTTTTTAACCCAAGTTGGGTCATCAATCACTCGGAGTGTGCCGTAAGCATGGACGGTTACATAATTCCATGTAGGCACTACTTTGCCGTGTTCTTGTTTTGTTGGATACCACGATGGAGTTATATAACTGCTTGGACCTTGGAATATAACCAATGCCTCAACATCGTTTACTAAGTCACTCCATACTGGGTTTGCTCGTGCAACATGCCCCTGCAATGTTCCATATTGCCCAGCCTCTTGGATTAAGTGCAAAGGAATGTGATTTGCGTTAATACCTATAGAAGACATGGTGACCAACGTCGAGAACGGATGAGCAATAATTAAGTCGTGAAGAACATCAACTCTTGACTCTTCAAAATGCTTTGGGACATACATGGATGGTTTTGCTTGCTAACCGTTTGAATTAAGGGGCGCCGTTAGGCGCCCCGCTTGATGGATAGGTTGGGCACATGATTAGTGGCGCTCTGCTGATGACAATAAAGAAAGTGCCTCTTTCACGATTGCCTCTTGACCGTCATTGGTAAGTATCGTGAAAGATACTAGTAGATCCTTAACAGCAATTATTCCTTGATTAAGGTGTTTAAATTCCCCAGGCTGCGGTGCTTGATCCGTTGCCGTAAAATAGTAACCAGTGTTGGTAGGTCCTTTGAGTTCTTTTATTTCGATCGAGTCTTCCATGGATTGCAGAAGCGCAATATCAGCAGCTTGCCTTACAGTAGCGCGCAGCTCATCTGGAGTAGGTGATTTTATGTCTGCCTGAGCAAGCCAAATTGGAGTGGCGAGTATCGTAAACTGAGCCCCATTTTTAGGTGATAACTTAATTGTAGGAGGCAGTTCACTGGGTGGTTGCGTGATAGAGTCGCCCCATGATTCTGGTACTTTTAACTCTAATGTTCCGTGTTTCTGTAATGTGTAAGAACGAGCCACAATGTTCTCAGCTGACGCCATAAATGGTGCGAGGATTAACACCAGACAGACAAACATATAACGCATTTTTTCTCCTTAGGTTATGTGCCCCAACGTTTTAATTAAGGGGCGCCGTTAGGCGTCCCGCTTGAATAATGGGTTAGGGGTTGCGGCCATATTGCCCCACAATTTTAACTTTGCTTTCTGGTAGCCAACCAATGAAATCTTCTCCATCCTTTGCCACATACATTACATTAACCCAGCCTTTGTATGATTTGTATACGGTTAAATAATTACCCTTAACAACAAACACACCTTTAATTTTACACTCGGCATTTGGGGAGCTATAAAAACCAACTTTTCCGCTTCCAATTACCTTAGCTTCGGCTGATGGATAATAAATAATACCTGAAGACTCAGCTTCGCCTGCAAGCTTGGTGCAAATAGACTCATTAGCAAAACACGCTAGGCTAGTAAAGCAGAGCAGAAAAAATAAGAAAGGTGCTCGAAACATTATGCCCCTAACGTTTTAATTAAGGGGCGCCGTTAGGCGTCCCGCTTGAATAATGGGTTAGGGGTTACGGCCATATTGCCCCACAATTTTAACTTTGCTTTCTGGTAGCCAACCAATGAAATCTTCTCCATCCTTTGCCACATACATTACATTAACCCAGCCTTTGTATGATTTGTATACGGTTAAATAATTACCCTTAACAACAAACACACCTTTAATTTTACACTCGGCATTTGGGGAGCTATAAAAACCAACTTTTCCGCTTCCAATTACCTTAGCTTCGGCTGATGGATAATAAATAATACCTGAAGACTCAGCTTCGCCTGCAAGCTTGGTGCAAATAGACTCATTAGCAAAACACGCTAGGCTAGTAAAGCAGAGCAGAAAAAATAAGAAAGGTGCTCGAAACATTATGCCCCTAACGTAAAGTAGACCCCAAATCCGTCTCTAAAAATTTAGTGAGGCAGGTGTCTAATCTGTAGTAATATTTTAAATACATAATAAAATCAATTGTTAATTCGTTTTTATAGCACCATTTTTTTAGTGAGTTTGTATGGAAAACACACCAGCGGTAAATGCCGAGCCAAAACTGTTAGATCAAGTGGCAGCGCGTATTCGGGTGAAACATTACAGCCGTCGTACAGAGCAGGCATATCTAGATTGGATTAAACGCTATATTTTTCATCATGGCAAGCGTCATCCTAAGGAGATGGGTGCGGTTGAAGTGGAGGCGTTTCTTAGCTTTTTAGCGGTTTCACGTAATGTTTCTGCAAGCACACAGAATCAGGCAAAAAGCGCTTTGTTATTTTTATACAAAGAAGTGTTAGGGATTGAATTGCCGTGGTTAGATAATGTTACGCAGGCAAAAGTGCCAAAGCGTTTGCCCGTTGTGCTGACAAGAGATGAGGTGCAGGCGGTGCTGAATAGATTGGATGGCACGATGTGGTTAATTGCGAGTTTGCTTTATGGTAGTGGTTTGCGGGTGATGGAGTGTTTGCGTTTACGCGTTAAGGATGTTGATTTGGCGCGGCGTGAGATTTTAGTGCGTGAGGGTAAGGGCTTTAAAGATAGAGTGACGATGTTACCTGTTAGTTTGATTGAACCTTTAAAGCAGCATTTATTAAAAGTGCAGGCGTTGCATAACGAAGATTCGAACGCAGGTTATGGTGAAGTATTCATGCCGATGGCGTTGGATAGAAAGTACCCCAACGCGGGTAGTGCTTGGGCGTGGCAATACGTGTTTCCGTCTGTTAAATTGTCCATAGATCCGCAGTCTAACAAAGTGAGGCGTCATCATGTAGATGAAAAAACAGTGCAACGTGCGGTTAAAAAAGCAGTCAATCTGACTGGGATGACGAAGTTGGCAACGCCCCATACTTTTCGCCATAGTTTTGCAACACATTTGCTTGAGGGTGGTTATGATATCCGTACAGTGCAAGAGCTGCTGGGGCATTCTGATGTGAGTACAACGATGATTTATACCCATGTGTTGAATAAAGGCGGACATGGTGTAAGTAGTCCCTTAGATACTTTATAACGTGCTTAAGTTGGTTTTGGTACTTTTGCATAATCAAATCATACGTTTCTTACAGTTTTCTTTGGCTAGTTTGCGCTAGCTAGTCTAAAATCATACTTTATTGTTTATTCACTTTATTTACGGATTTTTATCATGCCAGTTTATCGTTCACATACCACTACTCACGGTCGCAACATGGCGGGCGCGCGCGCACTATGGCGTGCGACTGGCATGAAAGACGGCGACTTTGATAAACCAATTATTGCCGTTGCTAACTCGTTTACCCAGTTTGTGCCGGGTCACGTGCATTTGAAAGACATGGGTCAATTAGTTGCGCGCGAAATTGAAAAAGCAGGCGGCGTGGCCAAAGAGTTTAATACCATTGCGGTTGATGATGGTATCGCGATGGGGCATGGCGGCATGCTTTACAGCTTGCCTAGCCGTGATTTAATTGCAGACAGCGTTGAATACATGGTGAATGCGCACTGTGCAGACGCGCTGGTATGTATTTCAAACTGCGACAAAATCACACCGGGCATGCTAATGGCAGCCTTGCGTTTAAATATCCCGGTGGTATTTGTATCTGGCGGCCCAATGGAAGCCGGTAAAGTGAACTGGGGCGGCAATACGCATAAGCTAGACCTTGTGGATGCGATGGTAGCTGCAGCAGATAGTAACGTAAGTGATGCAGAAGCTGATGCAATTGAGCGTTCAGCTTGCCCAACTTGTGGTTCTTGTTCTGGTATGTTTACCGCTAACTCAATGAACTGCTTAACTGAAGCATTAGGCCTAAGCTTGCCAGGCAATGGCTCAACCTTAGCCACACATGCGGCACGTAAAGAGTTGTTCCTTAAAGCAGGCCGTTTGATTGTAGACCTTGCAAAACGTCACTACGAGAAAGATGACTACACCGTATTACCACGTAGCATCGCCAACATGAAGGCGTTTGAGAACGCAATGAGTTTAGATGTGGCAATGGGTGGTTCTACCAATACAGTATTGCATTTACTGGCAGCAGCACATGAAGCTGGTTTGGATTTCACCATGAGTGATATTGACCGCATTTCACGCAAAGTGCCGTGTGTAAGTAAAGTGGCACCAGCAACCGCGAAATACCATATGGAAGACGTGCACCGTGCGGGTGGCGTGATGGGTATTTTAGGTGAGCTTGATCGTGCGGGTGTGATTCACCGTGATACGCCAATGGTCCATAGCCCAAGCTTGGGTGATGCGCTGAATGAGTGGGACATTAAAGTCACGCAAAACGAAGATGTGAAGAAGTTTTTCCGTGCAGCGCCTGGTGGCATTTCAACCACCATCGCGTTTTCTCAAAGTATGCTTTACCCAACGCTAGATGACGACAGAAGCGAAGGCTGTATCCGTGATAAAGCCCATGCTTACTCACAAGATGGCGGTTTGGCAGTGTTGTACGGCAACATTGCACTAGATGGCTGTATTGTAAAAACTGCGGGTGTGGATGACAGTATTTTGAAATTTACTGGCCGTGCACGTATTTTTGAGAGCCAAGACGCTTCAGTAGAAGCAATTCTTGCCGATAAAATTGTAGCGGGCGATGTAGTGGTGATTCGCTACGAAGGCCCTCGCGGTGGTCCTGGCATGCAGGAAATGCTGTACCCAACTTCATACTTAAAGTCTAAAGGTTTAGGCAAGGCATGTGCGTTGCTGACTGATGGGCGTTTTTCTGGCGGCACGTCTGGCTTGAGTATCGGTCATGCCTCACCAGAAGCAGCTGAAGGCGGCGCCATCGGCCTAGTGCAAGAAAACGACACGATTGAAATTGATATTCCAAACCGTACCATTCATTTAGTGATTAGTGATGAAGAAATGGCGCACCGTCGCGCAAAAATGGAAGATAAAGGCAAAGACGCCTGGAAGCCGGTTAACCGTGAAAGAGCGGTTTCACCAGCATTGCGTGCCTATGCGGCAATGAGTACCAGTGCTGCACGTGGTGCAGTGCGTGATGTTTCTCAAATTGAGAAATAATTTATTCAGATTACAATCACTTTGTAAATAACACCTAAAGTGAGCAATTGATAAGGTAATGTATGACATTAGATTCACTAGAAGACCATATCTTTAGAAAGAGAGACGGGCAGGGCTGTTCAACGCTGCACCCTCATGTGACTGTCACTGAAGATGAAGCGGGTCTGCAATATTTAGAGATAGACAATCCATTAGCGACAGCCAAAATCGCGTTGCAAGGCGGCCATGTCATGCAATGGCAGCCTAAAACAGAAAAACAGCCTGTGCTGTGGCTTTCTGACCATGCGCGCTATGTAAAGGGTCGCTCGATACGCGGTGGTGTGCCTATTTGCTGGCCTTGGTTTGGTGCGCATCCAACCGATAGCACATTATGCCCGCATGGCTTTGCCCGGGTGATTCCATGGCAATTAGTGGATGTAGATTCAACAGAAACAGGTGCAACGCGCATCGTGTTGCAAATGATAGAAACACCAGAAGCGAAAAGACAGCTTTCTTACTCGTATGTGCTCACCATGATGGTGACTATTGGTAAGCGTTTGAAAATTGATCTTGCTACCACCAATAAATCCGACCATCCATTCTTAATTGGTGAAGCATTCCACACTTATCTGAACGTGAGTGATGTAGGCAATATTCGAGTTACAGGCCTGCAAGATTGCCTGTATGCGGATAAATTACGTCAGTACAGGCGCTATGTTGAACATAATGTCTTGAAGTTTGATGGCGAGTTTGACCGTGTTTATCTAGACCACAATTCAGACTGTTTAATTCACGATCCTGTTTATAACCGTTTGATTCGCGTGGGTAAATCAGGCAGTGATACTACCGTTGTATGGAGCCCAGGTGCAGAGAAAGCACATGCAATGGGAGATATGGGTGATGCGGACGAGTGGCGTAAAACCGTTTGTGTAGAAACCGCCAATGCATTAGAAAACTCTGTGGTCATTAGCCCAAATAGAACGCATACTATGTCGGTTGAATATAGCGTGGAAGCATTGTAATTCGCTTTGTTTTTTTATTTTACGGCGCTGTCAACCTGCCTGATTGTCGGTACGTTGAGTGTACCCTAGGTACTGCAAATTTATTTTAATTGCTTAAGATTATATATATTTTAATTGGTTGAGATAGATTTGATTTAACTCACTTGTCATAAGTCAAATTATGAGTATGATATGCGAGTTGTAAAATTTATAACTACTATTATTAAGCGTTAATTCAAGGAGATAGCATGAAAGCTTTATTATTAACAATCGCTACTGCTGGTTCTATGTTGCTTACTGCGCAAGCAGGTGCTGCGGTAGATGCAAAAGCTGCTGAAGCTTTAGCACAAAAAAGTGGCTGTCTAGCATGTCACTCAGTAGATAAAAAAGTATTAGGCCCAGCTTACAAAGATGTTGCGGCTAAATACAAGGGTGACAAAACTGCAGAAGCAAAGCTAGTTGAAAAAGTTAAAAAAGGCGGTAGCGGTGTTTGGGGCCCAATGCCAATGCCACCAATGGGTGCACAAGTTAAAGAAGCTGACATCAAAACAATCGTTGAATGGGTGTTGTCACTCTAATTACTTGCTCGAGCTTTTGAATAAAATTTAATCGCTTGTCACATAAAAAAAGCCAGCTCAAAAAGCTGGCTTTTTTTATTACCTGTGAGTAAGTATTTTACGTTGAAGGCTACACTTTATGTTTATGCAGTAAGTTCAATTTACTGTGATGCATAGAGTAAACAAAGTAAAACACGATACCTACTAATATCCAGGTGCCAAATCTAATCCAAGTGCTTGCTGGCAGGAATGACATTAATGCGCCGCAGGAGATGATGCCCAACACCGGAATCAGTGGGTTCCATGGGTTTTTGAATGGGCGGTGCAAATTAGGTTGGCGAATACGCAGTACCACCACACCCACGCATACCATGACAAAGCTTGCCAGCGTGCCTATGTTCACTGTTTCTGCGAGCTGACCTAGTGGAATAAACCCTGCCACTAGCGACACGACAAAACCGCACATAAGAATGATTCTAGTGGGTGTTTTGCGATCCGGATTTACCTTGGAAAATATAGGAGAAATGAGTCCGTCACGGCTCATAGAGAATAGGATGCGTGTTAAGCCGTAAAGTAGTACTAATAGCACAGTAATTAGGCCTGCAAGTACGCCGGTCGCTACTAAAGTAGATGACCAGGTATGACCAATTCTAGTTAACGCATAGGCAACTGGAGATGCTACGTTTAGTTCTGTGTAAGGTACGATACCTGTGAGTAAGCCTGATACCACGATATACACGATAGTGCAGAATACGAGTGAGCTGAGTAGGCCGATAGGTAAATCGCGTTGCGGGTTTTTTGCTTCCTCAGCGGCGGTAGACACTGCATCAAAGCCAAAGTAAGCGAAAAACACGAGGGAAGCACCAGCTAATACGCCTATGTTTCTACCGTCTTCCAAGGTGCTAAACCAACCGAACGGCATAAATGGCTGCCAGTTCTCGGTATTGAGATGGGCAGAAGCTAACGCAATAAAGATGGCAATGGTTGATAACTTGATAATCACGATAATGTTGTTAAAGCGAGCGCTTTCTTTTACGCCTATCATTAACAGAATGGTGAGTATCCAGATAATAGCAAAAGCAGGCAGGTTGATAATTCCGCCCATGACTGGTGCCTTGGTTATAGCCTCAGGCAGATGCACATTGAAGTTGGTGAGGGTGTTGATAAAGTAGCCAGCCCAGCCATTGGCAACGGCCGCGGCACCAACGCCGTATTCTAGCAGTAGAATCCAGCCCATAATCCATGCGATAAATTCGCCAAATGCCACATAGCTATAGCCATAAGCGCTACCTGATCCGCCAACTGAGGCAGCTAGTTCGGCGTAGGCGAGTGCGGCAAACCCTGATGCAACGCCGGCAATGATAAACGAGAGTACAACGGCGGGACCAGACTGCGTGGCAGCCGCGATGCCAGTTAATACAAAGATACCTGTGCCGATGGCGCAGCCGATACCTAAGAGCGCTAAATCAAATGCTGATAAACATTTTTTAAGCTCGCTATCTGCGTGAGCGCTGATTATTTTAGTTCTTAGTAGCTGCTTGAGCATAACGGGTATCCTTTTAGTGTATTACTTTATGCATAACCGATGACGATGAATCGGTCGCGCACTGTTAATGGATGCTAAACATTAAACAAGTGATGGTCAATCATCGCTAGCGATTAACTAGCTATTAAACAACGTACTCAGCGCCTCAATCATGTAATGGTGATCAAGGACGCCGGCGCTTTCCCTAATGCTGTGCATGGCCCACATCGGCGAACCAACATCCACACTGGCAACCCCTAAACCAGAAGCAAGAATCGGCCCAATGGTACTGCCGCAGCCTAGGTCAGTGCGGTGCGAGTACTGTTGAAATGGCACTTTTGCACGTTCGCATAGCGAGATGAAGCGCGCGGCAGTGTCTGCATTCGTTGCATAGCGCTGATTGGCGTTGGTTTTAATCACCGGGCCTTGGTTGACCATGACATGGTGGCAAGGCTCATAAGCGCCCGCATGATTAGGGTGATATGCATGTGCCATATCTGCGCTGACAAAAAAGCTTTGTGCCAAAGCACGTAAGCGCTCTTCTTCGCTCAAGCCTATGTTGGCGGTGATGCGGTTGATCACATCAGATAAGAAGCTGCCGCTTGCGCCAGTAGCGCTTTCACTGCCAACTTCTTCATGATCAAATAGCGCACAAATGTTGCTGGATTCTTGATTGCTAGCATTAAGCAGGGCGGTAACCGCTGCGTGGCAGGAGGCAAGGTTATCCAGCTGGCTATTGGTGATGAACTCTTGGCTTGCGCCCCAGAAACTGCCTTTTTGCGTATCAAACACATTAAATTCAAACGTCAGTATGTCTTGTGGTGCAATGTTAAGGGCTGCAGCAATGTATGCTAAAAACTGCTGTTCAGCTTCAACGCCTGCGGCACTTTCACCAAACAATAGTGGCAGCTCAGTTTGTTTGTTGAGTTTCAGGCCTTTTTCATTGACTTCGCGGTTCATATGAATCGCCAAGTTGGGTAGGCGCATCAGTGCATCATCAAACTTGAGTAGTTTGATGGCGTGGCCAGTTTCGGTGCGTACGGTGACACGCCCGGCAATGCTTAAATCACGGTCGGTAAACGTTGCTAGAATTGGCCCGCCGTAGACTTCTACGCCTATACGCAATAGGCCGTCAGTTTCATAAGCGGCTTTAGGTTTGAGTCTTAGGCTAGGGGAGTCTGTATGCGCGCCCACCATGCGAAAGCCGGTATCGGGCAGTGGCTTGCTACCGAGCGTGAAAGCAATGATGGATGCACCACCACGCACGACAAAATAGCGCTTACCAGTGCTTAGTTGCCAAGCTTGGGTTTCGTCCAGTTTGGTAAACCCTGTACTTAGGAGCTGCTGTTCAATCTGCTCAACCGCGTGCCAAGGGCTAGGGCTAAGGTCAATAAAGTTAAGTAAATCTTTCGCTAGCGTGCGTGCCTGAGTAGAGATATTGACTGGGGTTGAGATGTTCATAAATGCCTACTGGTTAAGGGAGAGCCAGTCTTTCGCAATAAGAAAGTCAGTGTAGAGTTTAGCTTCTGGGCTGCCGCTTTCTGGTTTCCAGTCATAGCGCCATTTTACAATCGGCGGCATGGAAAGCAGAATGGATTCAGTGCGGCCGTTTGATTGCAGGCCGAAAATTGTGCCACGGTCATAAATGAGGTTGAACTCTACGTAGCGTCCGCGGCGATAAGCCTGGAAATCACGTTCGCGTTCGCCGTAAGGTGTGTCTTTACGGCGCTGCACGATCGGCAAGTAGGCTTGTAAAAACGCATCGCCTACTGCGCGATGGAAATCAAAGCTACGCTCAAAACCAAGCTCGCTAAAGTCATCATAAAAAATGCCGCCGATACCACGAGGTTCCTGACGGTGTTTTAAGAAGAAGTAGTCGTCACATTCTTTTTTGAATTTAGGGTAATAGCTGGTATCAAACGCATCTAATACGGTTTTGTTGGTACGGTGAAAATGCTCAGCGTCTTCACTAAAGCCATAGTAAGGAGTTAAATCCATCCCGCCGCCAAACCACCAGATATCCTGCTCACTGGCATTTTGTGCTTTGGCTACAAAAAAGCGTACGTTCATATGTACGGTAGGCACATAGGGATTGCGTGGGTGAAAAACCAAAGAGACCCCCATTGCTTCCCAAGGGCGGCCTGCTGCCTCGGGATGTGCCACACTGGCGGCCGGTGGTAGTTTGGTGCCTAATACGTGAGAAAAACCTACACCAGCACGCTCAAATACGTTGCCTTCTTCAAGCAGGCAAGAGGTGCCGCCACCGCCTTCAGGACGTTGCCAGCTATCTTGCAGAAAGTTTTTACCATCCACTAATTCAATGGCTTCTACAATCTTGGCTTGCAGGTTTTGTAAGTAGCTAAAAACGTCTTGAGTGTTCATGATGTAAGCTTAGACCCTAACTCTTGATGGCACGATAGCCGATATCGGTGCGGAATTGTGCGCCATCAAACTTAATTTCTTTCATGGCTTGATAGGCTTGTTGTTGTGCATACTTTACGGTCTCGCCTAGGGCAGTCACACATAGTACGCGACCGCCGCTAGTCACCACTTTGCCATCTTTTTGTGCAGTGCCGGCGTGGAATATATGCGTATCTGCCAATTGATTGGTCAGGCCGGTAATTTCATCGCCTAACCTTGGTGTTTCTGGGTAGTTAGCAGATGCCATGACCACGCCTAGCGCTACACGTCTGTCCCACTCAGCTTCAGCACGGTCTAAGGTGCCGTTCACTGCATGCTCCATTAAACCAACTAAATCGCTCTTTAAGCGCATCATGATAGGCTGGGTTTCTGGGTCGCCCATGCGGCAGTTAAACTCTAAAGTCTTCACATCGCCATTGGGGCTGATCATTAAACCTGCGTATAAGAAACCTGTGTACGGAATGCCGTCTTTCGCCATGCCTTCCACGGTAGGCTTGATAATCTCACGCATTACTTTGGCATGGATGGCTGGGGTGACTACCGGTGCGGGTGAGTAAGCACCCATACCGCCAGTGTTAGGTCCTTGGTCTGCGTCTAGCAGGCGTTTGTGGTCTTGGCTGGTAGCAAGCGCTAAAATATTCTTACCATCTACCATCACCATAAAGCTGGCTTCTTCGCCTTCTAAGAACTCTTCAATCACCACACGTGCACCTGCGGCGCCTAGCTTGTTGTCTTCTAGCATGGCGTCAATCGCGGCATGGGCTTCGTCTTCATTCATGGCAACGACCACACCCTTGCCCGCGGCTAGTCCATCAGCCTTAATCACGATAGGGGCACCTTGTTGCTTCACGTAGTCATGCGCAAGCTTGGCGTCAGTAAATGTGCCGTAGGCTGCTGTGGGGATGCTGTGACGCATCATAAAAGCTTTGGCGTAGTCTTTAGAGGATTCTAATTGTGCAGCGGCTTTGGTCGGGCCAAAAATCTTTAAACCAGCGGCGCGGAATGCATCAACAACGCCTTGAGAGAGGGGGGCTTCTGGGCCAACAATGGTGAGGTAAATTTGTTCGTCTTGCGCGAATTTAACTAAATCATCAACTGCAGTAATTGGTACATTGACCATGTCCGGGTTTAATGCGGTGCCTGCATTGCCTGGCGCTACATAAACACGGCTTACCTCTTTGTTGTGAGTAACTTTCCAGGCGAGGGCATGTTCACGACCACCACCACCGATGACTAAAATTTTCATGTATTTGAAACCCTTAAAAATCTTTCGCCACAACCAGTTGTGAAACAGGCTGTGGCAAAAAGAAGAACAAACTTATTATTTTAATAATTGTTTAGTGCCTAAAGTGGCGAATACCCGTCACGACCATCACCAAACCATGCTCGTCGGCAGCGGCAATCACTTCTTCATCGCGCATGCTGCCACCCGGATGAATTACGCAGGCCGCACCAGCTTCTGCCAGTACATCAATGCCATCACGGAACGGGAAGAACGCATCAGAGGCTACCACTGAGTTTTTCAAGGTGAGGCCAGCATTTTGTGCCTTAATCGCCGCAATTTTGGTGCTGTCCACACGGCTCATTTGGCCTGCGCCTACGCCTAGTGTCATGCTGTTACCGCAGAATACAATTGCGTTAGATTTAACGTATTTTGCAACGCGCCATGCAAATAGCATGTCTTGCAATTGCTCTGGTGTTGGTTGTTTTTTGCTGACGATTTTTAAATCATTCACGCTGATTTCGTGGTTATCCGCAGTTTGAATCAGTAAGCCAGAACCAATGCGTTTAGTGTCGTGTGAATTACGGCCTTGTTCCCATGCTGTATTGCCGCCTTCTGGCAAGGCAATCTTCAGTACGCGTACATTGGCTTTTGCACTGAATATCGCCAATGCTTCGGCTGTGTAGTCAGGGGCGATTAATACTTCTACAAATTGCTTGCTTACTGCTTCAGCCGCCGCTTTATCTAGCGTGGTGTTGAAAGCAATAATGCCGCCAAATGCTGAGGTTGGGTCAGTTTGGAATGCTTTGCTATACGCTTCTAACGCATCTTTACCTAGCGCTACGCCACATGGGTTTGCGTGCTTAACAATTACGCAGGCGGTTGAATCAAAGCTCTTTACTGCTTCCCACGCAGCATCAGCATCGGCAATATTGTTGTAGCTTAATTCTTTACCTTGTAGTTGTACTGCCGTTACCAAAGAGCCCGGTGCTGGGTTGGTGTCGCGGTAGAATGCTGCGCTTTGGTGTGGGTTTTCGCCATAGCGTAAGTCTTGCAGTTTCACAAAGCGGCTATTGACCTGTGCTGGGTAAGGGTTGCGTGATCCGTCAGCATTAAAGCTAGAAAGATAATCGCTGATTGCACCATCGTAGTTGCTGATGCGGTTGAACGCGGCTACTGATAATGCAAATTTTGTGGCTTGGCTGGTTGCGCCGCCTGTGCTTTGTAGCTCTCGCAGTACATCGGCATATTGGCTAGCATCCGTTACAACGGCAACGTCTTTCCAGTTTTTTGCCGCTGAGCGTACCATCGCCGGGCCGCCGATATCGATGTTTTCAATCGCATCTTCTAGCGTGCAGTTTGGGTTAGCTACTGTCGCTTCAAACGGATATAAGTTCACCACTACCATGTCAATGTTAGGGATGTCTTGCGCTTGCATGGCTGATACGTGTTCTGGCAAATCACGGCGACCTAAAATACCGCCATGTACTTTTGGATGCAGCGTTTTTACGCGGCCGTCTAACATTTCAGGGAAGCCAGTGTAATCACTTACTTCAACGACAGGAATGTCGTTGTCACGGAATAGTTTAGCGGTGCCGCCAGTCGATAAAATTTCAATGCCTAAAGCTTGCAAGCCTTTTGCAAAATCAATAATGCCGGTTTTATCAGAAACGCTAATGAGCGCACGTTTAGTAGTTGCCATAAAATTATTCCATAATACAAATGATAAGCTGTATTCGCTAATTGCTAATACACGTTAAATTTCTGCCGCCGGTTGTTTCCTGACAATCAAGTTTGGCTTGTTAAACTGCTGCCCAACTGAATTGCCTAGAATGCAAGATTGGATAAAACAATACGTGTTGCTTGCTTGTTTGTTTTATTCGATCTTGTACTGCTGAAGTTTTTTACGCAGGGTGTTGCGATTGATGTCTAGTATCTCTGCCGCTTTGCTTTGATTGCCACCCACTTTATGCATGATGTAGCTAAGCAGTGGTTTTTCTACGCAGCCCAATACCATATCGTAAACGGCATGTGGCGGCTCACCCTCTAGATGCATAAAGTAATCATCTAAAGACTCTTGCACTGCTTGGCTGAGCTTACAATTTTCTGACATAGAAGTTCCTAGGCTGCTAATGCTGAAGACGCATCTGGATTGGTATCATCAGCGTCATTATCAATGTAAACCAAGCGCTCATTTTTTGTTTTTAGTTCAACAAAAAAGTCGTTAATTGCTTGTAGTTGTAATTCAATGGTTTGCAAGGTGTTCATGCTGTGGCGGAACTGTGCAGAACCAGCTAAACCTTTGGTGTACCATGAAATGTGCTTACGCGCCATGCGCATGCCAGTCAGGTCGCCATAAAACTCATATAAATCATGCAGATGCTCTAGCATCACGGCATGGATTTCGTCTACAGTAGGCGGTAGCATATGCGTGCCGGTCGTGAGGTAATGCTCAATTTCGCGGAATATCCATGGGCGGCCTTGTGCGGCACGGCCTATCATCACTGCATCGGCACCGGTGTAATCTAATACAAACTTTGCTTTTTCTGGCGTGGTGATGTCGCCGTTAGCAATGAGCGGAATCTTAATTGCTTGTTTCACTGCGGCAATGGTGTCGTACTCTGCGTCACCCATATAAGCACATGCGCGGGTGCGGCCATGCATGGCCAGTGCTTGTACGCCTAAGTCTTCCGCCATTTTGGCAATTTGAATTGCATTGCGGTTTTGTTTATCCCAGCCTGTACGTATTTTCAGGGTAACTGGAACATCGACTGCGGCAACTACTGCGCGCAGAATTTGTGCGACTAATGGCTCGTCTTTCAGTAATGCAGAGCCAGCCATTACGTTACAGATTTTTTTAGCCGGGCAGCCCATGTTGATGTCGATGATTTGCGCGCCATTATCCACATTGTGCTTAGCGGCCTCGGCCATCATTTGCGGATCTGCACCAGCAATTTGTACAGAAATCGGGTTAACTTCACCTTCGTGGTTGGCACGACGTTTTGTTTTTTCACTGCCGTACAGTAGCGAGTTCGAGGTCACCATCTCAGATACAGCCAAGCCAGCACCCATCTTCTTGCAAAGTTGGCGGAAAGGCCTGTCCGTCACGCCCGCCATGGGTGCGACAACTAGGTTGTTTTTTAAGATGTGATTGCCGATTTGCACTAGTGTATTTCTCGAACGCGAAAGTTGCCTATTTTATACGCAATCTGACTTTGAGAAAACAATTTTCAGCATACAATTGGCAATAGTTTGTTATTGAGTCTGATTATGCAGAAACCATCAACCACGCACATTGCCTTTGCCAGCTTTATTGGTACTGCGATTGAATTTTACGATTTTTATATTTACGCCATGGCGGCGGCTTTAGTGATTGGGCAGGTGTTCTTTCCTACCAGCGACCCTGCTACACAGTCCCTTAATGCATTTCTAACTTTCGGCATTGCTTTTATTGCCAGACCGGTTGGCGCCATTGTGTTTGGTCATTTTGGCGATAAAGTCGGGCGTAAAGCAACGCTGGCGGCTTCCTTGTTGTTGATGGGAGTTTCTACTTTGCTGATTGGGCTGCTGCCTGGGTATGAGGTGCTTGGAATTTGGGCACCAATTGCATTGTGTATATTACGTTTTGGTCAGGGCTTGGGTTTAGGTGGTGAATGGGGCGGTGCGGCATTACTGGCGACCGAACATGCGCCGGCAGGCAAGCGCGCTTGGTTCGGCATGTTTCCGCAATTGGGGCCATCGGTTGGCTTCTTAATGGCTACTCTGAGCTATCTTGCTTTGTCGGTATGGTTAACAGACGCACAGTTTAAGGCTTGGGGCTGGCGCTTACCTTTTATTGCCAGTGCTCTGCTGGTGGGGGTGGGTTTATATGTGCGATTTAAATTGGCAGAAACGCCCGCTTTTACTGCCGTGTTACAGCAGAATAAAACCCATGCGATGCCAATTAAGCCTTTATTAAACAAATATTTGCGTCCGGTGCTGCTAGGCGCACTGGCAATGGTAGTGTGCTATAACTTATTTTATACCGCCACGGTGTTTTGCTTGAGTTATGGCACAGCTAATTTGGGCATTACGCGCAGCGACTTTTTAGGCATGTTGTGCATTGCTATTTTGTTGATGACCCTTGCTACACCTATCTCGGCAAAGTTGAGTGATACCTGCGGGCGCAAGCCTGTGCTGTTATTTAGCAGTGCACTGGCAGTGCTGGCAGGCTTTGCGTTAAGCCCTTTGCTCGAAAGCGGCTCCGTAGTACAGGTAACTCTATTTTTATCTTTAGCGCTGTTTTTGATGGGTGCAACGTTTGCGCCAATGGGGGCATACCTGCCTGAGCAGTTTCCAGTGGCGGTGCGTTATACCGGCGCGGGTTTGGCCTATCAGCTTGGCGGTATTTTAGGTGCGTCAATGGCGCCTTATATTTCACAAGTGCTGGTGACAACTGGCGGGCTGACTTGGGTGGGGGCTTATGTTTCCATTGCCGCCGCCGTGAGTTTTGTTGCGGTGTTATTGTTGGGGGAGCGCCGGAGCAGTGATTTGCTCTAGGTGTGTCAGCCATGTAATCGCCTGTTCACGCGTGTCACCACACATTTCTGCGCTAGGCTGTAAGCCACCACAAAATGCGGGTCGTTCCGGCTGGCCAAAAATCTTGCACATGTTTTGCTCGTTGAGCTGAACGCAACGTATCCCAGCAGGCTTGCCATTGGGCATGCCAGGAATTGGGCTGTTAATAGAAGGCGCGATGCAACATGCGCCACAATGGTCTCTACATTTCATGGTGGTATCAATCAGCCTTAGTGCTCAGTAAGCCTTAGTGTTCTGCCCACGGGAAATGCAGGGCGGTAACGGCTAGTTTGATTTCTTCCAATGCTGCGCTTGCCGCCGCCGTGGGGCCTTTTACCCCCACCTCTGTGGTGCGGCGGTTATCTAGCTTAGGCAGGCTGAACAGCTTAATTTCTGGGTATTTTTGTACGATATGATTCATTAAATCAATGAGCTGGCTTTCGCCGGCATCCATTACCAGAATCGATAGCTCGGTGTAATCTTGCTGGTGAAATAGGTGGCGGTAATGGGTGTCCAGTACCCACTCCACCATAGGGTGTGCCATTTGTGGAAAGCCCGGCACAAAGTAATGCTCTTTGATGGCAAAGCCCGCCACGCGATTCACGGGGTTGGGGATCAGTGCTGCCCCTGCTGGCAAATCTGCCATCAACACTCTTTTCGGGTAGGCGCTTTCTCCATATTGCGCTTCAATTTCGGCTACAGCTCCCGGGTGACGGGTAAGCGCTACCCCGGCAGCATCCGCCGCACACTGGCGCGTGTAGTCATCTGGCGTGGCGCCAATGCCGCCAAAGCTGAATACGATATCGCCATGCTGCATACTGGTTTGCAGCAGGCTGGTAATCTGTGCGGGAATATCTCCCAGATAATGTGCCCATGCCAGTTGCAAACCGCGTGATTTTAACGCCTGTATGACAAAACTCAGGTGTGCATCCTGACGTTTTCCGGAAAGGATTTCATCACCGATGATATAGATGCCGATGGACTGATTATCTTTTTGCATGATTGTTTAAATACGCCTGTGAACCACTATGAGTCAAAGTTAAGGATTAATGAGCGCTTTCCCAGTTGTTGCCTACGCCGACCTCAGCCAGCAATGGTACATCCAGTTTGGCTACATTTTGCATGAGCTCCGGCAGTTTCTGTTTAACCAATGCGAGCTCGCTATCTGGCACTTCTAATACCAATTCATCGTGTACTTGCATGATAAGTTTAGTGCTTAGTTTTTCATCTTTAAGCCATTTATCTACCGCAATCATCGCGAGTTTGATTAAATCTGCCGCGGTGCCCTGCATCGGCGCGTTGATGGCGGCACGTTCGGCACCTGCTCTGCGCATGCCGTTGGCGCTATTGATTTCTGGTACCCATAACCTGCGGCCGAAGTAAGTTTCTACATAGCCTTTTTCTTTGGCGAGTTCACGGGTGTCTTGCATATACTGGCGCACACCTGGGTAGCGCGCAAAGTAGCGCTCTATATAACTTTGGGCAGCACTGCGCTCAATGTTGAGGTTTTGCGCCAAGCCAAATGCGCTCATGCCATAAATCAGGCCAAAGTTAATCACTTTGGCATAACGGCGCTGTTCGTTGTCTACGGCGCTGCGTTCTACACCAAAAATTTCGGCCGCTGTGGCACGGTGGATGTCTTCATTATTGGCAAAGGCTTGTAGCATACCTGTGTCTTTAGATAAGTGCGCCATGATGCGCAGCTCAATTTGTGAATAATCGGCAGAAACGATATGGCTGCCTGGCGGTGCGATAAAGGCTTCGCGGATGCGGCGGCCTTCCGCAGTGCGTACCGGGATATTTTGTAAATTAGGGTCGCTGCTGGCTAAACGGCCTGTAATCGCCACCGCTTGGTTGTAGTTGGTGTGCACGCGCCCGGTGTGCGCGTTAATCATTTTAGGCAGTTTATCGGTATAGGTGGACTTTAACTTGGCTAAACCGCGGTATTCCAGCAACACTTTCGGCAATGGGTAATCTAGCGCAAGTTCCTGCAGTACGTCCTCATCAGTGGAGGGGGCGCCAGAAGGGGTCTTTTTAATCGGTTTGATGCCGAGTTTGCCAAATAAGATTTCCTGCAGTTGTTTAGGCGAGCCTAGGTTAAATGGCTGTCCTGCTAGCTCAAAGGCTTGTGTTTCCAACTCCATCAGCTTCATGCCGATTTCGTTGCTTTGGCGATTAAGCATGTTAGCATCAATCAGCACGCCGTTGCGTTCAATGGTAAATAAGCATTCCATTGAGGGCATTTCCACTTGGCTATAAATGAAGTTGAGTTTGTCGTCCTGCAGCACCTGCGGTGATAGTGCCTCATGCAGTTGCAGGGTAATGTCAGCATCCTCAGCGGCGTATTCAGCGGCAACTTCTATCGTGACCTGATTAAAGCCGACTTGCTTGGCGCCTTTGCCGGCTACTTGCTCAAAACTGATGGGCTCAATACCTAAATGACGGGCACTGAGTTCATCCATGCCGTGACCGCGGTGGCTTTCCAGCACGTAAGATTGCAGCAACGTGTCGTGTGCAATGCCGTTAAGCGCAATGCCGTGGTTAGCTAATACGTGTTTGTCGTATTTTAAATTTTGCCCTACTTTTTTAATGGCTGGGTTTTCCAGTAAAGGCTTAAACTTGGCTAAAACCTCTGCCAGCGGCAGCTGGGTGGGGGCATCAAAGTAATCATGCGTGAGTGGCAAGTAGGCGCCAGTGCCCGCAGCTACGCTAAACGACATGCCGACAATTTGGGCAGTGAGCGGGTCCAGTGAGGTAGTTTCTGTATCAAAGCAGATGAGCTCAGCTTGGTTAAGCTTGGCGAGCCACGCGTCTAACGCGGCCTCGCTGAGTATGGTTTCGTACTGGCGGCTGGTGTTAGGAGTGTAATGATGCCGAGTAGCTTGTGGTTCTGCCTTTGGCTCTGTTTTAGCCTCGGTATTGGTTTGCGACACGGCTGCTGGTGCGCCGAATAAATCACCTGACATACCGGCTGGGCTAGGCTCGGCGCTAGGCTGAGGTGTTGCGTCTGGCATATTGTCCAGTTCACGTTTCCAGCTTCTAAATTCAAAGTGGTCAAATAATGCAGCTAGTTTTGCTTTGTCTGGCGTTTGCTGTACTAGCTCATCAAAGTGGTCACGGATGCCCACATCACAGCGGATGGTAATCAGCTCGCGTGCGGTAGGCAGCCAGGGCAGGGCTTTGCGTAAGTTCTCGCCTACCACGCCTTTAATATTGTCTGCATTGGCGACAATGTTGTCCAAGGTGCCGTATTCTTTCAGCCATTTCACTGCGGTTTTGGGACCGACTTTTTCTACGCCCGGTACGTTGTCTGAGGTGTCGCCAATCAGCACCAGGTAATCAATGATTAAACTGGGTGGGATGCCAAATTTGTTTTCCACACCAGCTACATCTAGCACGTCATCTGTTTTGCGGAAAGCATCGCGCATGGTGTTGACTACAGTAATGTGCTCGTTCACCAGCTGTGAAATGTCTTTATCGCCCGTGGAAATAATGGTTTTAATACCTTGGCGCTCTGCTTGTTTGGCCAGTGCGCCAATCACGTCGTCCGCTTCTACGCCGTCTTCAATGATGAGTGGCCAGCCCATTGCACGTATGGTTTCAAATAACGGCTCAATTTGCGCGCGTAAATCATCAGGCATGCTGGCACGGTTAGCTTTGTATTCCGGATAAATGTCATCACGGAAGGTTTTGCCTTTGGCATCAAATACGCAGGCGCTGTATTCGGCAGGGTAGTCTTTATGTAGGCGGCGCAGCATATTGAGTACGCCCTGGATGGCACCTACCGGCTCGTTCGCTGAGTTGCGCAGGTCGGGCATGGCGTGAAATGCGCGATACAAATAAGATGAGCCATCCACCAATAATAAAGTTTTCATATAAAAATCCAAAAATTGCGAGCGTGCATTGCATTAAATCGCCCAGCTTTAGGCAAATAATTGCATTAGGTTGTTGCCAACGGTCTTTAATCGCCTACATAATAAAACATATATGACATGCTTAAAAATTGTTTATGCGCAGGCGCTTAATTTAGCTTGTGTAAATTTTGGTATTTCATTCACCAAGGATTAATCGTCATGACCATAGTTAAAAAAATTCCAAAAATTACCGACCCTGACGTACAGGGGATGCACCATACCGGCCTTGAGTCTTGGCATGCGTTTAAGATTATGTCTGAGTTTGTGGATGCGACTGAGCGACTCAAAGAAATCACCCCTGCGGTATCTATCTTTGGTAGTGCGCGCACCAAGCCAGATAGCCCGTATTATGAATTGACAGTGGATATTGCAAGGCGGCTTTCTGATGCTGGTTTTGCTGTGATATCTGGCGGCGGCCCCGGCATTATGGAGGCCGCTAATAAAGGCGCATTTGCAGGCAAGTCGCCAAGTATCGGCTTAAATATTGAGCTGCCGCATGAGCAAAATGCAAATCCCTATCAGGATATTAGCCAGAACTTTAAACACTTTTTTATGCGTAAAGTCATGTTTGTAAAATATGCCAGCGCTTATGTGGTGATGCCTGGTGGGTTTGGCACCTTGGATGAACTGATGGAAGCGATTACCTTAGTACAAACCGGTAAAACGCTCAGAATCCCTATTATCTTAGTCTGCGAGCCATTTTGGCGCGGGCTGGTGGATTGGGTGAAAACCACGTTGGTGAACGAAGACATGATTTCAACCAGTGATTTGGATTTAATCCAGATGATTGATGACCCAGAAGAGATTGTGCAGGCTATTTTTAAACATTACGAAACACGCGGTTTCAAGCTTTCTGCAGAAGAAGAGCGCATCCAGCTTTATTTGTAATCATATGGCCTTATACCGGATGGTTTTTGGTAGAATGGGCACTTATTTAGTTGATGATGTTGATGCCGTAAAGGGTGGTAATGATGATGCGTAAAAATTACAAAAATCTAAGTGCTTTATTACTCGCAGCAATGCTAGCGCCCACGCTATTGCAAGCGAGAGAGCTGCCATCCAACCTACAGCCGTTGGAAGATATTCCACCGCCTAGCATCAGCTCAGAAGATGTGCCGGATGAGCCGGAAGTTACAATCGTTAAAAAGAATGGTGAAACCATTGAGGAATACCGTGTTGGTGGCCAGCTGTACATGATGAAGGTGACCCCTAAGCATGGCGTACCTTACTACCTACATAGGGAAGACCAAGACGGCGCGTGGGTAAACGTAGGCCCTAATCCGCCACTGTCTATTCCTAAGTGGACTATCTTTAGATTTTAATTCACCAAATTGACCAAAGCAGGCATGTGGATGCAATCCGTGTTTTCATCTACATGCTTGATATAATGCCTCGCCTTTAATTATTTCCAGTTTTTTAAATTATACCTATGTCTGTTTTTACCTCAGTTAACAACCAACAACTACAAGCATGGCTTCAAGATTACTCCATCGGTGAGCTGGTTGAGTTAAAAGGTATCTCCTCAGGCATTACCAATACCAATTATTTTGTAACCACCACACAAAATAAATATGTGCTGACTCTATTTGAGCACAATACGATTGATGAGCTACCTTACTTCATTGATTTGATGCATCATTTATCCACGCACGGCGTGCCTTGTCCTGACCCGATTAGTAACAAAGCTGGTGTGAATTTACACATGCTGAATGGCAAACCTGCCGTATTAATCAGCTGCTTGAATGGTCAGGATATTACAGCCCCTACTAGCGTGCATTGCGCTGAGGTTGGTCGAGTGCTGGCGCAAATGCATCAGGCAGGGCAGTCGTTTATTTCACAGTATTCAGGGCAGGCGCATCAAAATCCGCGTGGCGCAGACTGGCGTAATCAAACTGCACAAAAGGTGATGGCGCATTTGTCGGCAGATGACCAACAGTTGCTCACTGAAACACTGTCGTTCCAAGCTGGGCTGGATACTTCAGCCTTACCTAAAGGTATTATCCATGCGGATTTGTTCCGCGATAATGTATTGTTTGATGGTGATAAAGTTGGTGGTTTGATTGACTTCTATTATGCATGCCATGATGTACTGGCGTATGACCTAGCGATAGTCGCTAATGACTGGTGCGTGCAGGCGGACGGCCAGTTAGATGCCGCTAAAGTGGAAGCGTTATTGCAGGCTTACCAAGCGGTGCGTCCGTTTGAGCAGGCAGAGCATGCGGCATGGTATGGCTTGTTACGTATTGCGGCATTGCGTTTCTGGCTGTCGCGTTTGTATGACCAGATTTATCCGCAGGCGGGTGAGTTAACGCATGCAAAGGATCCAAATCATTTTAAAAATATACTGAAGTTAAGAACTGCACAATCTTAATCAAAATTAGGATTAATCAAACTGGATTAATCTGTTGTGCGTTAGCATAAAATAGTCATTAGAGTAGGCTGATTTGAAACTAGAGGTGAAGGCATCATGGCAGAAGATCTAAACACGCAATCTCCAGCAGTTAAACAAGTGCCGGCGGCAAATGCATGGCTTTGGATTGTAAACGGCATTAGCCTGTTTAGAGCAAACCCTGTGATGTGGGTGATTTTGCTGCTGATTTACTTGGCGATTATGATTCCTATTTCTATGGTGCCAATTTTAGGTTCTGTGGTTAGCACTTTGTTGGCGCCGGTATTTGCAGCAGGCATGATGTGGGGCTGTCAGGCACTGACACGTAATCAGGATTTAGAAATTAACCATCTGTTTCAGGGTTTCAAGCAAAACACTTCACAGCTGGTAGCGGTGGGTGGTTTTTATATGATGAGTTTGCTGGTGATTGCGGTGTTAGTGGTACTGATGCTGGATAGAAGCGCGGTTGAGCTAATTGCGCAAGGCAAAGATTTAAGCCCTGAGCAAGCGAGCACGGTGATCTTGCCATTATTTATCGCTATGTGTTTACTGATGCCGGTATTGATGGGTTACTGGTTTGCACCAGTGTTGGCCGGGCTTAACCAATTAAAAGCGGTAGATGCAATGAAGCTAAGCTTTGTTGCGTGCTTAAAGAATATGCTGCCATTTCTGCTTTATGGTTTGATGTTTATGGCGGTCTTAATGGCTGCTATGTGGTTGGTGGTGAGCGTACACGTGATTTTTTCTGTGGTGTTTGTCGCTATTATTCCAGTGATGATGACTAGTTTATACACCAGCTACGCTGATATTTTTGGCATAGATAACGCCAGTCAATCTAGCCAGTCTGACCAAGTAAGCTAATATCAAGTTAACTAAATTAGCCTTTAAATAATCTAGCTTCAATATTACAAATTAATTGAATGAGCAGTCTGCCTAGCAAAAATCGTTAAGATTCACGCTAGGCTGAACAGACTTAGATAGCCGTCAATTTTGCAAACTCTAACGCTAGCCATTTTAGGCCTTCCCGTCCAAAATTCACTTGCACGCGCATATCGTTAGCGTTGCCTTCGTAGCTCACTACCACGCCATTGCCAAATTTATTGTGCGCCACTTGCTGGCCTACTTTCCATGGCATGGCGCTTTTTTGCGTGCTGCTTTGCTGTTTGCTCATGATTGCGGGCAGTTCGTTGTAATCTCTGCCGTAGCCTGATTTAGCTACCGGTTTGCTATTTAAGTGTTTGAGCAGTTCATCTGGGATTTCATCTAAAAAGCGTGACGGGATGCCGTAGCGTACTTGCCCATGTAGCATACGGCTTTGCGCGTGGCTGAGGTATAGACGTTGTCTGGCACGTGTTACCGCTACGTACATTAAGCGACGCTCTTCTTCTAGGCCATTGGCTTCGTAAGTGCTCTGCTCGTGTGGGCATAGTCCTTCTTCTAGGCCGCTAATAAACACTACTTTAAATTCCAAGCCTTTAGAGGCGTGTACGGTCATCAGTTGCAGGGCTTCACGCCCTACGTCGGCTTGGTGTTCCCCTGCTTCTAAGCTGGCATGGCTTAAGAATTGTGTGAGTAAGTCTTGTTCGGTTTCGCCATCCGCGTTGCTGTGGTTACCAAAATCTTGGTTGGTAAACGCTACCGCTGCGGTGACTAATTCCTCCAAGTTGGCGATGCGGTCTTCGCCTTCTTTTTCATTCTGATAGTGCGCTTTTAGGCCGGAGAGTGTCGTAGCAAGCTCAGCGAGCTCTGCCAAGCTGATGCCATAAGCCTCATCCACCATTTGCCTGATTAATGCGACAAAGCCATCTATGCCCTTGCCGCCAGCTTTGCCATTACCTACTTTGTTAATTGCAGCTTGCCATAAGCTGCAGTTCTGGGTGCGTGCTGCTTCTTGCAGTTGTTCTAAACTGCGTGCGCCGATGCCGCGCGCGGGGAAGTTAATCACGCGTAATAATGCGGTGTCGTCGTTGGCGTTGGCAATCAGGCGCATATAGGCGAGTGCGTGTTTAATCTCGGCGCGCTCAAAGAAGCGCAGGCCGCCATATACGCGATACGGCAGGTTGGCCGAGAATAATGCATGCTCTAAGACGCGTGATTGTGCATTGGAGCGGTAGAGCATAGCCATTTCGCCCAGCTCTGTGCCTTCTGCATGCAGCATTTTAATTTCATCAACAATAAATTGGGCTTCATCATTATCGTTGTAGGCTTGGTACACACGCACTGGCTCACCAGCGCCCGCGCTGGTCCATAGGTTTTTACCTAAGCGGTTTTTATTGTGCGAAATAATGGCATTGGCGGCATCTAGTATGTTGCTGTGCGAGCGGTAGTTTTCTTCCAGTTTCACTACGCTTTGTACATTAAAGTCGGTTTCAAAGTCACGCATATTGCCGACGCGGGCACCACGGAACCCATAAATGGATTGGTCGTCGTCGCCCACGGCAAACATGCAGTTATCCTTGCCCGCCAAGAGTTTTAGCCATTGGTATTGCAGGCGGTTGGTATCCTGAAACTCATCTACCAGTATGTATCTGAAACGGCTTTGGTAATGCAGGCGGATATTGGCATCACGCTCTAGTAACTCGTAACAGCGCAATAGCAGCTCGGCAAAGTCCGCCACGCCATCACGCTGGCATTGTTTATCATACTCTTCAAAGATTTCGCGTAGCTTTTGTGAATGCGGGTCGTAGGCGTCAACCGCATGTGCGCGCAGCCCCTCATCCTTGCAACCGTTAATGTAGTTTTGCACTTGCTTGGGTGGGAACTTCTCATCATCCACATTCATTAGCTTCATCAAGCGCTTAATCATGGAAAGCTGGTCTGCAATATCCAGAATTTGGAAACTGGCTGGCAACCCAGCCTCACGGTGATGTGCGCGCAATAAGCGATTGCACAGGCCGTGGAAAGTACCAACCCACATACCGCGGGTGTTGATAGGCAATGATGCGGTGATGCGGGTGAGCATTTCTTTTGCCGCTTTATTGGTAAAGGTCACGGCTAGCAAACCGGTAGGGGAGACCTGTTCTGTTTGTATCAGCCATGCAATGCGCGCAGTGAGTACGCGAGTTTTACCACTGCCGGCACCAGCTAAAATCAGTGCGGACTGTTGAGGTAAGGTGACTGCTTCTAGCTGTTTATTGTTCAGGCCGGCTAAAAGAGGATCTTGCATGGTGGTGTGCGGTTGGCTATTCATAGCCGATATTTTAGCATGACTACTTAATACGAATATTTCATATGTGGCGACAACTTATGTGTGCCTTAGATGCATGTGTTGGTGTTGTTTTAGCGCATAGCGGATTGCGAGTGGTGCCCTTTGTTTGTGCGCTGGTTGGCTGGCTGTAAATAAGAGTGATATAAAAATAAAAGTGTGTGGAACTTATTTTAGAAAGGCTTAGTCAGAGCTTACAGGTAACGCAAGTTACCTTTCCGCTCCAATCCTCCCTGAGCGGAAGCCTTAGACGATGAGGCATTTTTTGGACCCCGATTTCATCCCCTTGGTTGGGGTCTTTTTTTGCCTGCTATTTATGCTAAGGCTTTAATTTATAGGCATTAGTATAAACTCAAATCTTGCTAATTGTAAATAACTTGTAAATGATTTGTAAATTTATTGTCGAATGGTTTAAAACCTAAGTAATTAGGTGTAGCTTAGTGCTCATGAAGCAAAACATTAAACTCCCTGTTGTTTTTATTTCTCACGGCGGCGGGCCTTGGCCGTATATAGAAGATATGCGTCAGCGCTTTGCAGCTACAGAGGCTGAGCTAGCCAAGCTGCCCGCCAGCTTGCCGGCAAAGCCCAAAGCTATTTTGGTAATCACAGGCCACTGGGAGGAGCCACAGTTTACGGTATCTACCGCACAGCAGCCGCCCATGGTGTATGACTATTTCGGGTTTCCGGAGCATACTTATCATGTGCAGTATCCTGCAGCGGGTAACCCTGCTTTGGCTAAGCGTGTGGGTGAGTTATTGGCGTTAAGTGGCGTTAATGTGCTGGAAGACGCGCAACGCGGTTTTGACCACGGTGTTTTTGTGCCATTGATGCTGATGTATCCCCATGCAGATATTCCTGTGGTGATGCTCTCTATGAAAACTACTTATGATCCACTTGAGCACATCAAGCTGGGTGAGGCGCTTGCGCCATTGAGGGAAGAGGGTGTGCTGATTGTTGGCAGTGGGCTGACTTATCATAATATGCGTGGGTTTGGCCGGCCAGCATCGTTTGAGCCTTCAGTGCAGTTTGAGCAGTATTTATATGAGGCGATTGCTAATTCCAGCCCGCAGCAGCGTAATCAGGCATTAGTGGATTGGGAGCAGGCACCGTTTGCGCGCTTGGTACATCCGCGCGAAGATCACTTAATTCCTTTAATGGTGGTGGCGGGTGCGGCAACTGATAGTGTGGGAGAGCGTATTTTTACTGATACTGTGTTTGATGTGGTGATGGCTTCTTACCGTTTTGACTAGTAGTAAACTGGCTTCGCGATGGGGTTGCCGCCAAGCCAGCTTAGAGTTTTCATCCTATCCCCAGCCATGATTGCTCTTCTCTGAATTTTGCATCTAAATCAGATTGCTGTAAGTCTGTTTTATTAGCTTCTTGCTCAGTATTTGCGCTGAAAATGGAGTTTCTCCAAGTGTAGATTCTTTCTAAAATCATCATTATTCTCTTTTATGTATGTATTTGATTAAGGCTCCCAAGCCTTTGCTTGGGAGTATGTTTAGCCGGTAATGCGATTTAAATAAAAGCGGCTTTGTTGGCAGTAATGTAGTCTTCAAATCGGGTTAATGGGCGGCCTAATAAAGTTTCACCATCAGTAGTGACTACCGCTGCTTGGTTTGAGGCAAACACCTCAAACAGCTCAAGCACACCTCTCGCTTGCCATTCTGGCCAGCCTGAACCAGTTAATGATGCATAAGTCGTGTCTTCATCTGGTGATACATAATCAACGCTGTGGCCAGTCACACGTGAGAATGCTGCTGCAATGTCGCTGCCCGATAACAGCTCTGGCCCAGTCAGGTTGTAAGCTTTGTTAGTGTGGCCTGCTGTCGTGAGTATCACGGCTGCCGCCTCGCCAATGTCTTGCACATTGAGTGGTGCAAGTTTGCCTTCTCTGATACCAAAGTATAATTTGCCACTTTTTACGCCATCGGCCCAGCCAAAAAAGTTATCTTGGAACCAGATAGTGCGTAAATGCGTCCATGGTAAACCTGATGCTTCTAAATACTTCTCAGCCTCGCGGAACTGTTTAGCAAACAAAATTGCTTCCCACTCTGCGCCTACTACCGATAGCAATACGATTTGATTCACTGTGCCTGCTGCTACTGCTGCATCTACCGTATTTTTAGCATGCTGTGCTCTGTTCTCAACGTTACCTGGAATGATATAAACTTTTGTCACCCCCTCAAACGCGGCTTTCAAAGTGGCTGGTTCGTCTAAATCAAAAATAGCGGTTTCGATCGTTGGAAATTTTTCTTTAAGCTGTGCGGCTTTGCTTGCGCTTCTTACGCCAGCCACTACTTTGATATTGCGATCATTTTTGTTCACTAATGCTTCAATTGCCGCTACGCCGTTATTGCCTGCTGCGCCTACGATTAAAATGGTTTCTTGTGTCATGGTATTGCTCCTAAAAAATATAAAGTAATTAAAAATAAATAAAAAGTTAGTAAGGTAGGTCGAACATCAGGAGTTCGGCATCTGCGGCATTGCTGAACTCAATCGATGATTCCTGTTGAATTTTTAAGGCATCGCCTGTGGTCAGCTTGGTACCGTTAACCTCAACTTGACCTCTAATCAAATGCACATAGCCTGTTCTGTTGGGTGCTAGTTGATGGGTTAATGTAGTCTCCCCGTTCAATATCGCGGCATAGATGCTGGCGTCTTGGTGAATCAGTACGGAGCCATCTTTTCCGTCTTGTGAGGCAATCAAGCGCAGTTGGTTTGCTTTTGACGCTGCATCAAAATGTTTTTCCTCATAGCTAGGTGTAATGCCGGTTACGTTAGGGTTAATCCAGATTTGCAAAAAATGCACACGCTCAGTGCTTGAGTGATTAAACTCACTGTGGCTCACGCCAGTACCTGCGCTCATTCTTTGTACGTCGCCATAACGAATCACAGAACCATTGCCCATGCTGTCTTTGTGTTCTAGCGCACCGCTTAATACGTAGCTAATAATTTCCATGTCTTCATGGCTGTGTGTGCCAAAGCCGCGGGCTGGTTGTACGCGGTCTTCATTAATGACTAACAAAGGTCCAAACCCCATTTGCTCTGGGTTGTAGTAATGGCCAAATGAGAACGAGTGATTTGATTGCAACCAGCCATGGTCAGCTGCCCCGCGTTGGCTATTTTTAAGAACCTGTAACATCATCAGTCTCCTTTATGCTTTGGTATCATTTGTCTATATGCGATAATTTAAAACATCACATTCTCTGCTAAATGATTGCCGGTTAATGTGAGAAGCATTATGAACCGTTAATTTCACTATGAAAAACGGAAAAAATATCAACCTATCATCGAAAAAATCGAATGTTCAGAATAAGCCTAGATTCTTTATTAATTCTTGATGCGATTGACCGTGGCGGATCGTTTGCTGCTGCGGGTAACGAATTACACAAGGTCCCGTCCACCATCTCGTACACGGTCAGTAAGCTGGAGCAAGACTTAGGCGTGCAGGTGTTTGAGCGTCAGGGCCCTAAAGTCAGTTTAACCAGCGCGGGTAAAGAGTTATTAAAAGAAGGGCGCTATTTGCTGAAAGCAGCAGAGGACCTTGAGCATAGGGTGCGGCGTGTGGCCTCAGGCTGGGAAACTGAGCTATCCATCGGCATGGATTCAGTGTTTTCCCCCACGGCATTAGTTGAAGATATTGCTGAGTTTTATAAAGTTGCGAACCTGACCAGGCTGCGGTTTGCACAAGAAGCGCTGTCTGGCTGTTGGGAGGCGCTGATGGATAGGCGCGTTGATTTACTGATAGGTGCTGCAGGCGAAGGGCCATCGGGTGGCGGCTATCATGCAGAGGTGATTGATACCATCAATTTTGTGTTTGCTGTTGCGCCTAATCATGCATTAGCTCACCTGAATAAACCCTTAGGTAAGGCTGAGCTGTATCAGCATCGGGCTATCACGGTGAGTGACTCGGTACGGAAAATGCCGCCACGTACCGTGGGGTTGCTGTTTGGTCAGGAAACCTTAGCAGTGGCTAATATGCGCACAAAATATGAGTTTCAGTTAGCGGGGCTTGGTTTTGGTTTTTTACCTGAACCGTTAGCGCGTGATGCTATAGCAAAAGGATTGCTGGTAGAAAAGCAAGTGGAAGAGCCACGCCAACCAGAGTCTATCTACATGGCTTGGCGCAGTGGCGATGCCGGTGCTGGTTTGAAGTGGTGGATTGATAGAATCAAATCGCAAAATATGGCAGAAAAGCTGTGGTGAGGTAGAGTGGGTATTAAAGATTAGGTTAGTTTCTGTGCTTAACCATCTGTTCTATATGGGTGATTGTTTCTAACTTTGTTGACTGATAATGTTTGCTTGGTTTGAATTTATACGCATGCAAGCGAGCTTAATATTCTGTTCAGCAGTGAGGCGCGATGCAACATTTCACCTCAATATGCTCAAAAAATGACAGTTGAATGGATGTATCAAAATAAACGCGTCCAGATTATTTGTAAGCAGATTTGTAAATTCAGATTGTAGATAAGTGTAGCGATACTTTTTATTAACAATGAGATTGCAAATGAAGAAAAAACTAATAATCCCCATCATGCTAGCTTTGCTAGTCCCCCTAATTGCGAGTTGGTTTGCTTACCCCGATACGCATTTGCCACCTGGTTTTGGTGTGTTTCCTCCGCAATTTGTAGCAGAAGCGCCAGGTTTTAATTTGATTGTATTTTGTGCGTTGGCCTTTGTAGAACTGGTTGTACTGGCGTTGTATATTTCCCCTACGCTATTTGGATTTAAAAAGGTAGAGCCTGCGGCACCTAATAAACCCTTACCTTTACCTGTTTGGTTTTGGCTAGGTTTGGCGTCTACGCTGTTTTTCTGGTGGCTGATGTGGACACGAGTGACTGTATTTGGCAGCCTAGTTTATTATGCATTTACGCCGCTTTGGTGGAGCTTTATTTTTACACTAGACGGTGTTGTTTATCGCTATAACAATGGCCAGTCTTTGTTATCATCAAAACCCAAAACACTCGTTATCAGCGCCTTGGTTTCTTTAGTTGGTTGGCGTATGTTTGAGTATTACAATTATTTTGCGTTAGGTAATTGGTATTACCCGCAAACAGAGAGTATTCCTTCGTTGTCCCATGAGGCAGTGGTGGTGATATTTTTGCTAGCGTACACGACTGTTTGGCCTGCTATTTTTCAATGGTATATGCTGTTAAATACTTGTCCTAGCTTGGTTAGCAGGTACTCCCAAGGCCCCAAAGTTGCCATCAATGGTAATGTATTATTGTATGCAGGCTATGCGTTGTTATTCCTGATGGTGTTTTGGCCTTATCCTCTATTCTGGGTGCTGTGGATTGGTGTATTGATGGTATTTTCAGGTTTACTCATCAAGCTTAATATTTGGACACCATTTGCAGATATGGCGAAAGGCAACTGGACCTCTGCACTGCTGGTTGCGCTTGCAACAATGCTGAACGGTTTTGTTTGGGAATGCTGGAACTACGGAAGCGCACATCCACAAATGCCGATTACCAATCCGAACTACTGGGTATACGATATCCCTTACGTAAATGTGATTCACATCTTTTCAGAAATGCCGCTTTTAGGCTATATGGGCTACATGCCTTTTGGGGTGTTAGCTTTGGTGATGTGGATATGGGCAGGTAATGTGTTTGGCTTTGACACAAAAATACTTGATACCGATCAGCACTAGGTAACAGGATAAGGACCAAGCCATGTTAAATGGGGCAATCATTAATGAGACAGAAGCCGTCTGTCTCATGATGAAGTTGATGCCCTAATAACAATGTAGCAACAGGGTGGAGCTTTTGGATGCGACTTGTGAATTGCCTCGGGCAAAGCGAGGCATGTATCTTTATCGCATAGAAAGCTTTACCACTGCTTGCTCAGCATTAAATGCAGAAAGAATCCCTCGTTACGTACTTCAGTATTGTTGCCAAATATTGCGCTGTCGTAAGTCACTTTTTTAGGTAATAAAAACTCGATACCACTCGTGATTTTCCATGTTTCATCTAGCTTACGGGCAAAGCCCAGCGTAACGTGCTCTTCTAAAATTGCGGCAAGCAACGCACTGGAGTTATTTCTTGGCACTGGATTTTTGCCATAGTTGTAACCTGCATATAAAGTGGTTTTGTCATCGTAAGTATAGGCAGCACCTAGCGCATATACTATTTGGTTGCGCCAATCTTGCTGGCTGACATTCACGACTGAGGCGGGTGCAAACGCGCTAGTGGTGTCACTCCATGTGGTGGTTACATCGTTAATAGCATCTGCCCAGTTAAGCCAATTGATTTTGGCTGAAAGTAATAAATCTGGGTTAGGCTTAAAGGCAGCGCCAATCGCTACTTCACGCGGTAGCGCAAATCCCTTAATGCTGAGATTGTCATATTTAACCACGCCAGCCGCGCCATAGTTAAATTTAGCGGTGCCGCCTGTGAGCGGTAATTCAGTTTTTTCTGTATAGCTTGCGCCTAGCGTCCATTGCTCGTTTAACTTATATTGGGCGCCTAGTTTAAAGCCAAAGCGTAGTGTATCTGCGCCCTCATTTTTAAAGCCTGCAAAGTTAGAGGTAGGCGGCGTATGGTAAAAGAATTTTTGCTCAATACTCGCGTAAATCATACTAATAGAGCCGCCGATTGAAAGGTTATCTGTCACTTGGCAGCCAATACCCGGTGTTATTTTTGCAATGCCAAACAGTGAGCTCATTTCGTCATCAGTACCAAATGGCGTGTTGATATGTTTAAACACTGCGCCTGCACCGCCTTGCGTGAAGAACCCAATGCCCGCTGTACAGGGTGAATTCTCCAATTGTTGTGCATAACCGCCACCGGCAAGCATGACGTAACGATTATCAGCATGTTGGTCATTGCGTGCGTCTTGATGAGATAAGTCAGTAGTGCGTAGCAATGAGCCATACGCATCAAACATCTTGCCTTTGATTTGCGCCAAACCTGCAGGATTGGTGTTTAACGCACTGGTGTCGCGTGCTACAGCGGTATCCGCACCACCCATCAGCGTTGATTCTGCCCCATAGCCAATTAAATTAATGCCGTTCGTCGCATGGCTTTGTGTCGTAATCGATAAGCAGCAAAGTATCAATGCAATAGTGTGGTTGCGGTTCATTTTTTGTTATTTCTTTGGTTTTATAAGACGATGAGTGTTTGTATTGATATTACAGCACTGATTTTTGCATAATAGTGCTTATTATGTAAGCCGCTTGCGCTCTATTTAATCTTTTACGACAATATTTTTGTATTCTGTAGGTGCTGGCAGATACTTAACTTGATATTTCTAAGCGTATTGATAAGTGCGCTATTAAAACGACATCAGTGTTGGTTACGCTTATCGGACAACTGCGGCTTAAGATGATGTTATTGCCCACTGCCAAGAAAGTTAGCTACTACTTCAATAAATGCCTGTGGCTGCTCTGCGTGTACCCAGTGGTTTGCTGCTAAGCTTGCAAATTGTGCGTTGGTGAAATGGGTGTTGATGTGCTTAATATCGGCATCCTGCACGTAATCACTGCGTTCACCGCGGATAAATAGGCTAGGTTTTTCATAGCGCGTATGTTCACACACGGCTTGTATCAGGTGGGGGTAGTTGGCTCTGAGCGCGGCTAGGTTAATGCGCCACCTAAGGGCCGTTTTATTTAAATCACTTTCTGCGTGATTGACGTCTGACTTGATTAAATTCATCAGTAAAAATTGGCGCACCATCGGGTGCGGAATCTTGTTAAGCAATGCTTTGTCTACGTCACTGCGGCTTTGCATGGTGCTGAGGTCAACAGCCATCATCGCATCAATCATATGCGTATATGCATCAGGATAAGCCCGTATTGCCATGTCCACCACGATCAACTTTTCTAGCTTATCAGGGTATTGTGTAGCAAATTGCATCGCCACTTTTCCGCCTAGTGAATGCCCGACTAAATGGATACGGTCTAAGCCGAGCGCGTCACACAACTCCAGCAGATCATCTGCCATCTCGGGATAGGTTTGCGAATCACTATGGGGTGATCTGCCATGGTTGCGTAAATCCACGCTAATCACTTGGTAGTGTTGCGAAAAATGCTTGGCAATCGTGCCCCAGTTATCGCCAGAGCCAAATAAACCGTGCAGTAAAATGAGTGGTTGGGCTTTGCCTAAAGATTGATCGCCCAAGGTTTGGTGATGTAATTGCATGAGGAGACTGTAAAAGATTGAAGCGGTGATGAGTTTTAATGCCAAGCAATTATGCATGGCGCTAAAAAAGGGTAGATAAACTAAGTTATCCACCCTAGTTGTACTAGCGATTATTCAATCGCTAGTAACTCAACTTCAAAAATCAAGGTAGCATCTGGGCCAATCGCTGGGCCGCTGCCGTTTGCGCCATAAGCTAAATTTGATGGAATGGTTAATTCAAACTTACTGCCCACGTTCATTAACTGCAAACCTTCAACCCAACCAGCAATCACGCCAGTCACCGGGAAAACGATAGGCTCGCCACGGTCGTAAGAGCTATCAAACACAGTACCATCAATCAATGTGCCTCTGTAATGCACTCTTACTTTGTTACTTTTGCTTGGTTTTTCACCAGCGCCAGCCACTAGTGACTTATACTGCAAGCCGCTATTGGTAGTGATTACACCTTCTTTTTTAGCGTTTTCAGCCAAATAAGCCGCGCCTTCAGCTTGGTTCTTTGCAGATTGCTCAGCCTGTGCTGCCATTTGTTTTTCTTGGCTCTCTTTTTGCACTTGTTCCACTGTACTGCGTTTTTCTGCATCAGTTAAACGTGATGGGGTGTCTTCCATTACATCTTTTACTGCTAGTGCAACTACGTCTGCGTCTAAAGCTAAGCCATCATTCTTAAGCTGATGCGCCATGTTTTCACCAACAATGTAACTTAAGCGTTGGGTTAAGGTTTCTAATGCAATTGTCATTGTGTTCTTTCGTAGATTGAGAGGGATGCTTTTAATGCGAGTGGAGCTATCAGCATAAACCGTAATTATGACGGAGAATGGTGGATAAAACAAAACCCGCTGAGCCGGGATTGGTATACTTGGCTATCTGATGAGTTTAAAAATTAACGATTTTTCACTATGGACCAATTGAGAGACAGAATAATTAAAGAGTTCGGACCTTATGGTTTCAAATACTTTAGAGAAACCATATGGAGCTCTTCCCTACAACAAGTTGACTTGCCGAGAGTTAGAAGTTTCCTATTGAAAAATAATTTCAATCACATCGACGTTTCACTAATCATCCCTCAGAATGAAGAAACATGCCGGATGAGATGGTCTACACACTATCAGCAATCAGGGCAGTGTGTTTCTTCTATGCATAAAGTTCCGATACCTGCTGGAAGTAATCACTTAAAACTTACATTTTGTTATACCACTTCAGATGTTAGGCATAACAGTCAAGCACAAACAGTTGTTGTTGCCAACGCGCTTCGCTTGGTATTTGGAGTCCCAATTGCACGAGAGTTGATTATTACCAGATATTTTTCTGAGAGTACATCAGCGTCCGAAACCTTTTCTGATGAAGGATATGCGTCGCAGTTTGATAATCAGGAGTTGAATATGTTTGACAATCCAGCTATTGAACAAGCAGAGCTAATAGAAATCCCAGAGGATGCGGCAATACTTCTAGATAAATCATTTGCACAAACCTTTCCTAGCGAGCGCTTTATATTGATGTGGCTGGCATTTGAGGCAATTATTCACTCAGTAATTAAAGAGGGTAGTAACGGGGAGAAGCGAAAAGCTTTCTTTGAAAAGATTCTTAAGTCTGACATTGCAAATAAGGAAGTTCTTAGATTATTTAAATTAAGATGTGACATATTCAAAGAGGGGCAGGTATCAGGTCAAAATATAGAAAATGACTGCTGGTCTCTGTATGCTGCCATGCAACTCTTAGTTATGAAGGATTGTGAACAGCGTCGTGCGTATCTCTTAGGGTACGAGAGCATCTTAAAGCAGCAAGACATTGCCAGTAAGTAATAGTGCACTCTGTTAAGATTTTATCTGGGAAGAGCCATTCGAGGAGGGAGGTAGCATATTTTCAAAATCTTTATAAATAAAAAAAGCCTCGCAATTGCGAGGCTTTTTTTATTTAACTTGCAGTCAGACGAAAGCTGCAATCTGGCTTCAGTTCGAAGGTGATGCTAGGCGGTGAAATTATTTACGCCGCAGACAGTACGTTAAGTACGGCAAGGTGTAAATGATGAAACCAACAACGCATCACCGATGAAATGAAAGTCAGATTTACATCATGCCGCCCATGCCGCCCATACCACCCATATCCCCACCCATTGCTGGAGCGTCATCTTTAGGTAGTTCAGCAACCATGCAATCAGTTGTTAGCATTAAGCCAGCTACTGAAGCAGCGTTTTGCAATGCAGAACGGGTTACTTTAGTTGGGTCTAGCACGCCCATTTCAACCATGTCGCCGTATGTTTCGTTAGCAGCGTTGTAACCGTAGTTACCTTTACCTGCTGCAACGTTGTTCACCACTACTGATGGTTCAACACCAGCGTTTTGTGTGATTTGGCGTAATGGCTCTTCAACAGCGCGCAATACGATTTTGATACCAGCTTCTTGGTCAAGGTTGTCACCTTTCACTTTAGCGATAGCGTCACGTGCACGAATCAACGCTACGCCACCACCAGCTACGATACCTTCTTCAACTGCTGCGCGTGTTGCGTGCAATGCATCTTCAACGCGTGCTTTTTTCTCTTTCATTTCGATTTCAGTTGTCGCGCCAACCTTGATCACTGCAACACCGCCAGCTAATTTAGCGACGCGTTCTTGTAGTTTTTCACGGTCGTAGTCGCTAGTTGCTTCTTCGATTTGTGTTTTGATTTGTGTGATGCGTGCTTTGATGTTTGCTTCAACGCCAGCGCCGTCAATGATGATGGTGTTTTCTTTACCTACTTCAATGCGTTTAGCTTGACCTAAGTCTTCTAGCGTTACGTTTTCAAGTTTTAGGCCAACTTCTTCAGCAATCACTGTACCGCCAGTTAAGATAGCGATATCTTCTAGCATTGCTTTACGACGGTCACCGAAGCCAGGTGCTTTAACAGCAACAGTTTTCAAAATGCCGCGGATGTTGTTCACAACCAATGTTGCCAATGCTTCGCCATCTACATCTTCTGCGATGATTAACAATGGACGGCCAGCTTTAGCAACTTGCTCTAAAGTTGGTAACAAGTCACGGATGTTTGAGATTTTTTTGTCATGCAACAACACGAATGGGTTGTCCATCAAAGCGATTTGACGCTCTTGGTTGTTGATGAAGTATGGTGATAGGTAGCCACGGTCAAACTGCATACCTTCCACTACGTCTAACTCGTTTGAAAGACCTGAACCGTCTTCAACCGTGATCACGCCTTCTTTACCTACTTTGTCCATTGCATCAGCAATGATTTGGCCAACTGATGTATCTGAGTTAGCTGAGATAGAGCCAACTTGCGCGATTTCTTTGCTAGTTGTACATGGTTTTGATTGTGCTTTTAAATCAGCAACTGCTGCTTCAACTGCTTTGTCGATACCGCGTTTTAAATCCATTGGGTTCATACCAGCAGCAACAGATTTCATCCCTTCACGGATGATCGCTTGTGCTAATACTGTTGCCGTTGTTGTACCGTCACCAGCGATGTCATTGGTTTTAGAAGCAACTTCTTTCACCATTTGTGCGCCCATGTTTTCGAATTTGTCTTTTAATTCGATTTCTTTAGCCACTGAAACACCATCTTTAGTGATAGTAGGTGCGCCGAAAGAACGCTCTAACACTACGTTACGGCCTTTAGGGCCTAAAGTTACGCGCACTGCGTTTGCAAGTACGTTTACGCCTGCTACCATTTTTTGGCGAACGTCATCGCCGAATCTTACGTCTTTTGCTGCCATTTGAAACTCCTTAAATTTAGCAAAACATCCAGTTGAATGTTTGCGAGATTAATTTAATCAATAAAAATCTGGAAAGCGCTTACAGTCATCGAATATGACGTGCTGCAACGCAGCAATCGCCCGTTGCAAGCCGTCAGATTTACTCGACGATAGCCATGATGTCTTCTTCGCGCATTACCAATAGCTCTTCACCGTCAACCTTAACAGTTTGGCCTGCGTATTTGCCGAAAAGCACTTTGTCACCAACTTTAACGTCAAGGGCAATCACTTTGCCGCTTTCATCACGTTTGCCTGAACCAACAGCTTGAATAACGCCTTGATCTGGTTTTTCTGTTGCGCTATCTGGGATTACAATGCCAGACGCGGTTGTACGCTCTTCTTCTGAACGTTTTACAATCACGCGGTCGTGTAATGGACGAATTTTCATTCAATTTCTCCTGATGAGTTATGCTGATAAATTAGTTAAATACAAAATTGTATGGGTAATGCCGCATTTTAGCACTCCCGTACCTCGATTGCTAATTTGGGGGCCAATTAAGTGATTTCAAGAGCTATAATTAAAATATTCGCAATTGTCGCTGCTATCTAAAGTTTAGGTAGCGCGGGCATGTAGTGTGCACCTGTTGGTGCAGGCTATTCCAACTGTACTCTAAAAACTCTCCGTTTCTGTGTCTGGTTTGCATCTGTGATCTCCCTTACGATTGCTTTAATCGTTATTCCGTATTCATGCGTGTGGCAAGCTTTCACCAAAGCCAGCCTACATTTGCAAATTTTAAGTAAAGATTTATGTCACAGCCAAAAGCCGTTATTAAGCCATACCACCATCCTGCTGCCGGTTGGGGCGCGTTAAAGCAAGTTGCCGCGCAGCTTGCGCTACAGAAAATTCCTGTCAAGGGCGTCATGACCCTGCTTGCTCAGAACCAGCCTGATGGTTTTGATTGCCCGGGCTGTGCATGGCCTGATAAAGAGCACACTTCTACTTTTGAGTTCTGTGAAAATGGCGTGAAAGCCGTTGCCGCTGAAGCAACCGCTAAGCGTGTGCCGCCTGAGTTCTTTGCAAAACACACTGTCACTGAATTAATGGAGTGGAGCGATTTTGACCTGGAAAATGAAGGTCGCCTCACCCATCCTATGCGTTATAACCCAGCAACGGACAAGTATGAAGAGGTTTCCTGGGATGGTGCATTTGGGCTGATGGCGTCGCATTTAAATGGCTTAGCTGACCCGAATGAGGCTATCTTCTACACGTCTGGTCGCGCCAGTAATGAAGCGGCTTTTCTTTATCAGCTGTTTGTACGTGAGTTCGGCACCAATAACTTTCCAGACTGTTCCAATCTCTGCCACGAATCTACCAGCATGGCCTTACCGCCTACTGTGGGCATAGGTAAGGGTTCGGTGACCCTGCATGATTTTGAGCATGCGGACACTTTACTGATTTTTGGCCAAAACCCTGCGACCAATCACCCACGTATGCTGGGTGAACTACGTGAGGCCGCTAAGCGCGGCGCACGCATCGTTGCCATTAACCCATTGAAAGAGCGTGGTTTGGAGCGTTTTGCCGACCCGCAAAGCCCATTCGATATGTTGTCTTTCAAGGGCAGCAAGATTAGCGGCTTGTTTATCCAGCCTAAGCTGGGCGGAGACTTGGCGCTGATTAAAGGTATGATCAAGTTTGTGATTCAGTGGGATGATGAAGCAATCAAACACGGGACAGAGCGTGTCGTAGATTTGGCGTTTATTCAGCAGCACACTAGTAATTTCGAAGCGATTGCCGAAGATGCGCGTCAGGAAGGCTGGGATCTGATTCTGGAGGAATCCGGTGTGCCATTAGCGCAGATTGAAGAAATCGCCCGTATTTATGCGACGGGTGATCGCGTGATCTCAACTTGGGGGATGGGTATCACCCAGCACAAGCACGGCGTGGCCACCATCAAGACGCTGGTCAACCTGATGCTGTTGCGTGGCAATATCGGCAAGGAAGGTGCGGGCTTGTGTCCAGTGCGTGGACATAGCAATGTGCAAGGCAACCGTACTGTGGGCATTTATGAAAAGATGCCATTGGCATTTCTTGAAAGTCTAGATCGTGTATTTGATCTCAATGTGCCAAAAGAGCCGGGTTACGATGCAGTAGCTGCTATTCAGGCCATGATTGATGGCAAAGCTAAATTCTTTTTTGGCTTAGGCGGCAACTTCTCAATTTCTACACCGGATACGGATCGTACATGGCAGGGTATGCGTAATTGTGAGCTGACTGCCCATGTCACAACCAAGCTTAACCGCAGTCATCTGGTGCATGGCAAAGAGGCACTTATTCTGCCATGCCTGGGCCGTACTGAAATCGATACGCAGGAAACTGGCGCCCAAGGTGTCACGGTGGAAGACTCCATGAGTATGGTGCACGTCTCCTACGGGATGAATAAGCCAGCGTCACCGCAGCTGCTTTCTGAGCCTGCCATCGTGGCGCGCTTTGCGCATGCCACACTCAAGCACAGTAAAACACCGTGGCTGGAATACATCAAGGATTACAGTAAAATCCGCGACGTGATAGAGCAGACCATGCCGGAAGCATTTAAAGACTATAACCAACGTATCAGGCAGCCTGGCGGTTTCCGTATGCCGGTACCTTCTAGTGAGCGTATTTGGAACACGCCATCAGGCAAGGCTGAGTTCACTGTGCAGGAGATCCCGTCTCGCTCGCCTATCCATCAAGCGCGCGAGCAATATGGCGACCAGCTGTTCGTGCTGATGACTACGCGCTCACACGATCAGTACAACACTACCATCTATGGTATGGATGACCGTTATCGCGGTGTGTTTGGTCAACGCCGCGTTATTTTCATGAACCCAGCCGACATCACGCGCATGGGGCTAGTGGCAGGTGACTGGATTAACCTGACCAGCGTCTGGCAGGATGGTATTACGCGCCGTGCGGACAAGTTTTTAGTCGTATCTTACGATATTCCGCAGGGTTGCTTGAGTGGTTACTATCCGGAAACCAATAACTTAGTACCACTGGAAAGTGTGGCTGATCACTCACGGACACCAACCTCGAAATCCATCCCTGTGATTATCGAGAAAACCACAGCGCCTGAGGTGGCTAATGCTGCTTGAGTGCGATCATCATGAAGTGCAGGTGCGAGCGGACTTTGCTTATGGGCAGCTTGATGTTCTAGAACGAGCCACAGTTCCACTGGAACCTGCTCAGCCAGACCCGTTTCAGCTAGACCATAGCGCCGTGCTGATGTTAAGCATACTGGAGCTACTACATACGGAGCATGAAGCAGGCCGCGCACATGTCTCGCTGGCTGTCATCTGCAAGCGTCTGGAGATCCGCATGAGTACACTACAACGGCTGATGACTGCATTAAGCGAGCAATTGCTGGTGGATGTTTCCACGCAGAAGGAACGGCTGGTTGCTGCCCTGACCGCTAGCGGTGAGGATATTTCTCTCGCATTACAAGCGGCCTAAGCCGACACCAACAACCCACTCAAGTGGTGACTTAAGCTGTGCAGGGCTAGGCTGTAGTATAATTGCCAGCAACAAGAACCCTCCCACTTGGCCACCATGAAGCTTTATGTCTCGTTTGCCGCTCGCATACGCGCAATGATCGATGAAGGCGTTTTACGGCCAGCGGACAAGGTTTTTTCGGTGCGGCAGGCTAGCCAGAAATATGGGCTTAGCATCAGCACCGTATTGCGCGCTTATCTGCTGTTGGAGCAGGAAGGTGTTATCAGTAGTCACCCACAGTCAGGCTACTATGTCACACCGCGTAAGCGCCTGCAGCAGCGCTATGCATCCCCGCTCGCCAAAGACATTAATCTTTCCGAAGTCGATGCGAGTAAGCTAGTGCTCACTACGCTTAAATCCATCCGCGAATTCGGCACCGTGCCGTTAGGTTCACCATTTCCAGACCCTCAGCTGTTCCCACTCAAGAAAATCCATCAATATGAAAAAGCCCTAACCGATGACGAGGGGGAGTGGGGCGTGTTGAGCGACCTGCCACCCGGCAACGAAATGTTGCGTCAGCAGATTGCGCGTCGCTATCTCGCCAGCGGCATCGATGTATCACCGGATGATATTGTCATCACGCATGGTGCCACCGAGGCTATCACCCTCTGCCTGCAGGCCGTGGCCAAGGCGGGAGATACCATTGCGCTGGAGTCTCCCGGCTATTATGCGCTGGCACATACCGTGGAGCGATTGGGTATGAAAGTCGCTGAAATTCGTACCGATCCGGAATCCGGCATCGATCTCGATGCGTTGCGGGCGGCGACAGCTGATATGCCTATTGCGGCGGTGATTCTGACGACCAATTTTCAGAATCCGCTAGGCTTTGTCATGCCCGAGGCAAAAAAGCAGGCCTTAGTAGAATTACTTGCTGAGCAGAATATTCCGCTGATTGAGGATGATGTCTATAGCGAACTGTACTTTAGCAATGAGCCGCCTTTGCCTGCCAAGGCCTATGACCGCTCGGGCATGGTGCTGCACTGTTCGTCATTTTCTAAGTCGCTGGCACCTGGTTACCGCGTTGGATGGACTAGTGCAGGACGCTATCGCCAAGAGGTAGAGCGACTGATGTTTCTTAACAGTCTGTCGCTAACTTCGGCGCCGCAGATTGCGATTGCCAAGTTTATGCAGCGTGACAGCTTTGAGCAGCATCTCAAGCAGCTGCGGCATACGTTACGCTCAAATTATGTGTTGATTCGCAATGTGATAGAGCAAAGTTTTCCTGCCGGTACACAGCTTTCCATCCCCAAGGGGGGCTATGTGTTATGGGTAAAGCTCCCGCCGGCACTAGATGCACTCCAGCTTTATCGTGCTGCAATCGACAACGGCATCACCGTAGCGCCTGGTACCATCTTTTCGCGCAAAAAAGAACTCACCCACTATATACGCCTTAATTTTAGCCACCTGTGGACACTCGCTATTGAGCAAGCCGTGCGTGATGTGGGCGCCCTTGCCTGCGAGATGCTGGCGTCAGCCAGGCCAAACCTGGATAACAACACCAGTGTCTAGCATAAGCATAGCGTTTAGCAAAAGGCATTGAGTAGGACTAAACTTATAGGGTGTCTAAATTTACGACGACAGTAATCAACATCAGGATCAAAGTATGCAATACACCAAGCTTGCCCACACCAATTTAAACGTTTCCAAGGTATGTTTAGGCACCATGACCTATGGCGACCAAAACACAGAGGAGGAGGCGCACGCGCAATTAGATTATGCGATGGCGCGCGGCATTAATTTTATTGATACGGCTGAAATGTACCCAGTGCCGCCCAAGGCCGATACTTATACGCGTACCGAGTCTATGGTGGGGACATGGCTAAAAAAACAGCCGCGTGATCAAATTGTTTTAGCAGGTAAAGTTTCTGGACCGCGCCGTGGCTTGGATTGGATTCGCGGTGGTCCGCCATCGCTAGACCGTGCCAATATTCGTGCGGCGATTGAGGGCTCATTACAGCGCTTGCAGACAGATTATATCGATTTATACCAATTGCACTGGCCTGAGCGCAATGTACCGATGTTTGGGCAATATCAGTTTGACCCTGCGGGTGAGTTTGAGTCTGGCGTTTACCAGCAAGGCGAAGAAAGAGCATGGGTGTCGATACAGAACCAGCTGGAAACGCTGGCTGAATTAGTGCAAGAAGGCAAAGTGCGTTATGTCGGTTTGTCTAATGAGCAGCCGTGGGGAGTGATGGAGTTTGTGCGTATCGCTAAGGCATATAATCTGCCGCATATTGCCAGCGTGCAAAACTGCTATAACCTGATTAACCGCGGCATGGAGTTTGGCATGGCTGAAGTGTTATATCGCGAGCAAGTGGGCTTGCTTGCGTATTCACCGCTGGCATTTGGGCACCTCACTGCAAAGTACATTGATAACCCTGAGGCAAAAGGGCGCGTCACTATGTTTTTAGGTTACGCGCAACGCTACAAAAAACCTGGTGTATTTCCCGCAAGCGCTGCCTATGCCAAGCTGGCTAGAGCACATGGGCTGACGCCTACGCAATTGGCATTAAGCTTTGTATACCATCGCTGGTTTGTGACTAGCACGATTATTGGTGCCACCACGATGCAGCAATTAAAAGAAAATATCGATGCGTGGGATACCAAGCTAGCGCCAGAAGTGCTGCAAGAGATTGAGCATTTGCATTTAACGATGATGAACCCAGCACCCTAGTGGTGTTGGTGGTTATTGCACAAGTTGCATTGATTGCCGTGAACTTGTGCTAAATAAACCATGCTTATATACCCACATTAAAAATAATGTCTTTCTATTAAGGTGCTGCCTGCATTACAATCACGGTATTGTTTTAACAGCATTGTTTAATCGTTTAGAAAGTTCTCCATGTCTCAGCTCCCATCATGTCCGCAATGTCAATCTGAATATACTTATGAAGATGGTGATAGGTACGTTTGTCCAGAATGTGCGCACGAGTGGTTAATTGATGGCGGCGCAGAGCATGTGGACGAACTGCGCGTGATTCGAGATGCAAACGGTAATGTGCTGCAAGATGGCGATACGATTACCGTGATTAAGGACCTGAAAGTAAAAGGTTCTTCATTAGTGGTAAAAGTGGGTACTAAGGTCAAAAATATTCGCTTGGTAGATGGCGACCATGACATTGACTGCAAAATCGATGGCATTGGCGCAATGAAGCTAAAATCAGAGTTTGTAAAAAAAGCGTAATAAAAGCTTGGTATAAAGCTTGCTGTTTTTAGCTATACAGCGCTGTCCTTTTTTAAGCTTGTTTTGAGCAGGGGTTGAAGCGTCAGCTGTGCGTGCTTTATTTTCACCCCAACTAGCACTTCAACAAAAGGACATTAATCTGTATATTGTGAGACATACATTAATCACACCAAGTTTGACAGTTAATGATGTCATGGTTTAGCCCACAACAATTACGCACGTGTTTTGCTTGCCTAGCTTTTTATGCGGGCGTGTTGTTCAGCCTTTTTCTTTTCTTTGTAGCACCGGCGCATGCCAGCCCTGAACTGAAGCCCAGTTTGATTGAGGGGCATTGGACTGCTGCGCACCAGCCTGCTGTGCCAATTAAAACCCTACCATTAACTGGTGGTGATTTTGTATTTAATGGCACCTTGCATATCGCCACGACCGGTGACTATGTCATTGATTTCAAAAACACTAGTACGTTTGCGATGTTCAGACATAAGGTATTAGATAGCCGCAATGTGGTGGTTGCTGAGCTAGAAGGCGGAATCAGCAGCACGGAAAGCAACCCCTTTACTTTAAGGCATGCGCGGCTTTTGTATTTGGAGGCAGGGAGCTACACGTTAGTAACTTCGCTTAAAACGCCTTACCTGATTGCACAGCCTCAGCCATACTTAGACTCAAAAGCACATTACCAGCAAGCGATTAAGCTTGGTAATTTTATCTCACTGCTTTGCTTGGGTGTACTGGCTGGATTAATGGCCTATTACATTGTGCTGGGCCTAATTAGAGGGCAAATGGTGCATGGCATGTATGCGCTGTTTATTTTGGGTAACCTATTTTTGCAAGGAACATCGCTATTGGTGTTCTCTGACACGTTTGGCGTCCATTACTTTTACTTAAGTGCGCTGCCTATCCTGTTTTCAAATATCGCTTATGTTTTCTTTGTTAAAGGCTTGCTGAATATCCGCCAGCAATATAACCCTAAGCTCTATCGCTGGATTCAATATGCAGTGGCGATATTAGTGCTATTTGCGGTGTGGGGTATTTATTCTCCTCACTGGATGATGGAAATGGCGCGTTATGGTGTTGGTGTTTTCCTGAGCCTTGGCTTGGCTTGTGGTATTTACCTTAGCAGTAAAAAGAACATGACTGCGCGTTATTACTTAATTGCGATTCTGACCTTTTTTGTTTTAGGCGGCTTAACCATTACTGCCCAAAATTTCACTGGCTATACGCTTTATGTTGAGCATTTGGGTTTGATAGCGGTAACCGTTGAGGCACTGTTGCTGTCGTTTGTGCTCAGCTACCAATTTAGTGAATTATTTAAAGAGAAAGAGCAAGTGCTGACAGCGCTAGGCATCAGTGAGGCTCGCGTTAAAACCGATAAATTAACCGGCCTACCTAATCGCATGGCACTGGAAGCCACTATTCAGGAATTGCCTAAGAACGGCAGTATTACCATACTGGATTTAGATCGCCTCAAATACTATAACGATAATTTTGGACACGCCTATGGCGATAAACTGCTGTGTGATTTTAGCCGTTTTCTACAGGGTAAATTAGAGGGAGTCGCAACGCTGCATCGTTTAGGTGGTGATGAGTTTGCAATTACTGCACATAATGCAGATGAAGCGCTGATTCAAACACTGCTGGATGAAACGGTAGCACATCTGCGCGCCAATGGTTTTGATTTGGTGGGCGTGAGCGCAGGTACGGCATTTATCTATGAGGAGTTAGATAATTGCAGCGTGGTCATGCATATTGCTGACCTACGCATGTATGAGAATAAGCGCGCCCATAAGCGCGCTCAAAACGAGCAGTTTTATTAGCGGAAAGCCTTAGGGAAAAAATTAACTGGCTGCGGCTCTGGTATTTGCAGAATATTTTTGCGAATTTTACCCATCACATGCATCTCGCATGGTTTGCAATCAAACTTCAGTGTGTAACGGTCATTACCGTTAATCAATGTCATTGGCTCAGCGGTGACCGTGCCTTGCACACCAATCACGCCTTTAGCCTCCTTAGGGCATAGGCCGTGGCTGAAACGCAGGCAGTGCTTGGTAATCATCAGCGGTACTTCATCTAGCTCTTTGTTAGCTTCATACGCCGCCGCAATCATTTTCACGCCATGTTTTTCATAAAATTGACGTGCTTTTTTGTTGTAGACATTGGCAAGGTAACTGAGTGTATCTTCAGGGAAGATGGCTGGTGGTTGCGCTGCCTCACGGCGTGGCGGACGTTGGTAGCCTAAATCACGAGTTTGCTGCAACTGTTCGATAGCGTCACGGCGTAAATTATTAATAATTGAGGCGGGGATAAACCAAGTTTGCGTGGTGCTGGCTTCAATCCCTTGTGTGCTGAAATCAGTACCGCCTAGTTTACTCAGGTTCTCACGCAGGCTAGTTTCTGCTTTTTCCAGATTTTGTGCGTTTTGTTTTTCTGCTTCGCAGGTGGCGGTTGCGCTAAACCCATTTTCATCGGTAATAGTTAAAGCAAAACCATTGGCAGTTTCGTAAAAGTTCATGTTGACTGCAATTTTGCGCTGTGCTGAATCTTTTTCCAGCAGGCGCATAAAGGCATGGTCGCGATTGCGGTAAACGGTCATGTTGCGCGTTAGGCCAGTTGGCATTTCGTTAGGGTAGAGTCGCTTGCCCTCTACCGTATTGACACGTAAACCGACCAGTTCTTTATGCACATCAAAGAAGCATACGCCGTCGCCGTTATGTAGCTCGATACTGGTTTCCACTTCAAAGTAATCGTTACCAATTTTAGTGACTTTACCTAAGGCCTCACCAGAGAACTTTGGCGTATCAAACGCGCCAATGTCGGCTTGGCGTCCGTTTACAAAGTAGTCGGTCGCGCTACGGTTAAAGGTTTTTTCCGGCTGTGGTGTGAAGGTGTAAGTTGCGTGGCCTGATGACGACTTTGCCAGCTCTGGCCTGTCGTTCAGGATTTCATCAATCAATTCACGGTAATGCGCAGTGGCATTTTTTACATAGGGTAAATCTTTGTAGCGGCCTTCAATTTTAAAGGAGCTGACACCGGCCTCAATCAAAGCGCGTAAGTTGGCGCTTTGGTCGTTATCCTTCATGGATAAAAAGTGCTTATCCTTACCGATGATGCGGCCCTTTTGGTCTTCTAACGTAAAGGGCAGGCGGCACTCTTGTGAGCACTCACCACGGTTAGCGCTACGGCCTGTGTGTGCGTGGCTGATAAAACATTGACCGCTGAACGCTACACACAATGCACCATGGATAAAGAACTCTAAATTGCATGAAGTAGCGTCCGCAATCTGTTTGATTCTTTTTAAATCCAGTTCACGCGCTAATACAATTTGTGAAAAGCCAACCTGATCTAAAAACACGGCTTTTTCTACAGTGCGGATATCCGTCTGCGTGCTGGCATGTAGCTGAATCGGCGGTAAGTCCATTTCCAGCAGACCCATGTCTTGCACGATGAGTGCATCTACTTCAGCCTCGTAAAGTTGGTGTACCAGCTCACGCGCGCCTTCTAGCTCGTTATCATGGAAAATGGTGTTTAGTGCCACAAACACTTCTGCATGGTAGCGATGCGCGTGTTTCACCAAGCGAGCAATATCAGCAATAGTGTTAGGCGCTTTTGCGCGCGCACCGAAGGCCGGGCCGCCGATATATACCGCGTCTGCGCCGTGATTAATGGCCTCAATGCCGAAATCAGCATTTTTTGCAGGAGCGAGCAGTTCTAAATGGCGGCGAGTTTTTTGCATGGGACTTATTTGCTTAGGTGATATGTGTTCAAGGTTGAATTTTAGACTAAACAACAGCTTATGACGACATTTGATTTTTGTTCAGGTGAAAAACCTCACACAATTATCGTACAATTCACCCATGAATAATCAAGAACTATTAAAACGCAGCATGCAATCGGTGTGGCACCCATGCACGCAGATGAAGCAGCATGAGTCTTTTCCCTTAACGCCGATACAACGTGGGGAAGGGGTCTGGCTATATGATGCAGATGGTAAAAAATATTTAGACACCGTCAGCTCCTGGTGGGTGAACTTGTTTGGGCATAATAACCCACGTATTAAAGATGCCATTAAGCAGCAGTTAGATACTTTAGAACATGTGATGCTGGCTGGCTTTACCCATGAGCCAGTGGTAGCGCTGTCTGAGCAACTCGCAACGCTTACTGGCCTTGGTCATGCGTTTTACGCCAGTGACGGCGCCAGTGCCACCGAGATTGCGCTCAAAATGAGCTTTCATTATTGGCGTAATGTCGGTTTACCCAATAAAACCAAATTTATTAGCTTGCAGAATAGCTACCACGGCGAGACCTTAGGCGCGCTGGCCGTGACGGATGTAGCCATTTTTAAAGATACCTATGCACCGCTCTTAATGCAGTCTGCACAAATGCCTAGCCCAGACTTCAGGTTGGCAGAGGCGGGTGAAAGTGCGGCAGACTATGCCTTACGCTGCGCTCTGCAATTGGAGCAATATGTCGCGCAACATCATACTGAGCTAGCCGCTTTTATTATAGAGCCGCTGGTGCAGTGTGCCGCAGGCATGGCGATGTATCACCCGGTTTATCTGGCAAAGGCGCGTGAAACTTGCAGCAAGTATCAAGTACATTTGATTGCCGACGAAATTGCGGTGGGCTTTGGTCGCACTGGCTCCATGTTTGCCACAGAGCAAGCAGCAAGTGAGGGATGTAAAGTCAGTGATATTGCAGATTTTGTCTGCTTGTCTAAAGGGATTACTGGCGGTTATTTGCCTTTGTCTGCAGTGCTCACAACCGATAATATTTACCAAGCCTTTTATGACCAGAGCACTGCGCGCGGTTTTTTACACAGCCATAGTTATACGGGTAATCCATTAGCATGCAGTGCCGCATTAGCTACCTTGGCAATTTTTAAATCAGACCATGTGGTGCAAAAAAACTTGGCACAGTCTGCATTGATTGTGCAGGAGATGCAAGTGCTCACTGACCTGCCGATTCAACATATGCGCCATCAGGGCATGATCTTTGCGTTTGATGTGGTCACAGGTAACCATCAGTTTGCAAAGCAATGCTACCAATTGGCCATGCAGCATGGTTTATTGTTGCGCCCGATTGGCAACACGGTGTACTACATGCCGCCGTATACCATTGATGCAGATGAAATTGCATTGATGGTGCAGAACACGCATCAGGTCATTAAGCAGATTCTATGAAAAAACTCGCATTGTTGGTTAGCCTGATGTTGCTCTGTGCACAAGTGCAGGCTGAGTTACCCAAAACCGTGGCAACGGAGCTGATGCAAGCTGATGTGCCGCTAAATGGTGTGTCTGTCTATGTGCAGGCGGTGGATAATCAGGCGCCAACCCTAAGCCATAACGCAGATAAAGGCATGAACCCTGCGTCTGTGATGAAAATGGTGACGACCAACGCCGCATTAGATATGCTCACACCGGCTTACCGCTGGAAAACCGAGCTCTACCATGATGGCCAAATTAAAGACGGTGTATTGCATGGTAATTTAATCATTAAAGGCTATGGCGACCCTAGTTTTAAAGTGCAGGATTTTTGGCGCTTACTGATGAGCTTAAAACAGGCCGGTGTTAAAAAAATCAAGGGTGACTTGCTGATTGATAAAAGTTATTTTTCCGATGATATTGATAATGGCATTAGTTTTGATGATGAAAAATGGCGTGCTTACAATGCAAAACCTAGCGCCTTTTCAGTCAATGGCCGTAGTACCAGCTTCCGCTTTTTTGCCAACGATGATGTAATCAGCGTGAATCAGGAGTTTGAATTACCTGAGGTAATCGTAGTCAATAACATGAAGCTGGTTGAGGGTGATTGCGGTAACTGGCGCGGCAGAATGAGTTACGACATTCAGACGAAGGCGGCAAAGGCTGTGGTGAGCTTTAAGGGGGCTTATGCCGCTGATTGCGGCGAACGCTACTTAGAGCTAAGTTTGTTTGACGATACGCAATATGCCTACTTTACGTTTAAAAAATTATGGCGTGAGTTAGGCGGTACGTTTGATGGCAAGTTGCAGCTACAGCCCGTGCCGAATACTGCCAAAAAATTACTTGAGCAGGTCTCGGAGCCTTTAGGCAGTAACGTGCGCGATATTAATAAATGGAGTAATAACCTGATGGCGCGGCAGTTGCTGCTAACACTAGGCGCAGAAAAAATGGGTGCGCCTGCGACCATGCAAAAAGGCGCGACGGCGATCAACGATTGGCTGGCCGCGAGCGGGTTTAATTTTAAAGAACTGGTGATTGAGAACGGCTCGGGATTGTCGCGTGTGGAACGGATTAGTGCTGAGCACTTGGGCAGAATGTTAGTGCGTGCTTACTCAAGCCCGGTGATGCCAGAATACATGGCATCTATGCCGATATTGTCGTTAGATGGTACGGTGAAACATAGATTGCAAGACAGTGCTGCGAACGGCCGGGCACATCTTAAAACTGGCTCTATCAATGGGGTAAGTAGTATTGCCGGCTACGTGTTGAGTGCAAGCGGGCATCGCTACGCGATGGTGATGTTGGTGAACCACCCGAATGCGGGGGGTAGTAGAGATGCGCAGGATGCGTTAGTGGAGTGGGTATATCACCTGCCTTGAGTTAACGGTAACACTGATTTTAAAGTATGATTACGGATTAAACCCCTTCATTTAGATACAACGCTACAGGACACACAATGAAATTATTAGGATCATTACTCGCAATCGTTTGCTTGTTAAGCTTAGGTGCATGTCAAGCCGAGTCAAATAAATCAACATCAGATAAGTCAACAGTAAAGGAAGTAACAGCGATGTCAGAACAAGTTAAAGAGTTACAAAAGATTGATACCTTAGTGGGTGAAGGGCGCGAAGCAGAGCCTGGTTTTAATGTCACTGTACATTACACTGGCTGGCTGTATGACCCATCTGCTAAAGATGGTAAAGGCAAAAAGTTCGATAGTAGCCTAGACCGCAAGCAACCTTTCGTGTTCTTCTTGGGCGCTGGCCAAGTGATTCAGGGTTGGGATGAGGGTTTTGCTGGCATGAAGATTGGCGGTAAACGTACCTTGATTATCCCATCAGAAATGGGTTATGGCGCACGTGGTGCAGGTGGCGCGATCCCACCGAATGCTGACTTGATTTTTGATGTGGAATTATTGGGCGTTAAATAATTCATCAGCAGTTTATTGACTATGGCTGACATCTGATAGCGTTTATCTTGAGTGCTATCAGCCTGTTTAAACTGGTTATTGATTAGACCTAACGGTACGAGAGATGAAACATGAAAGTTAGTATAAAGTGGATTGACGGTGTAAGTTTTGTCGGCGAGTCAGAGACTGGTCATGCAGTTGTGCTAGATGGTGCGCCCGAAAACGGCGGCCGTAATATTGGCATGCGCCCGATGGAGATGCTGTTAATCGGTATGGGCGCTTGCACTTCGTTTGATGTGGTGGCTATTTTGAAAAAAGCACGTCAGCCAATTTTTGATTGTGTTGCCGAGATTGACGCGGTGCGTGCTGATGAGATTCCAAAAGTCTTTACCAAGATTCATGTGCATTTTGTGATTACCGGTGACAATTTAAACCCGGTACAGGTGGAGCGTGCGGTTAAATTATCTGCCGAAAAATATTGCTCAGCTTCTATTATGTTGAGTAAAAGTGTAGAAATCACACATGACTTTGAAATAAAACCATTGACTGCACAGGCCTAAGATTGCGTGGTTGTTTGGTTTGTGCTGAGTTGAAGTTAAGTACTGCCTAAAATCACTACAATAAAAAAGGGGATGATATGTTCATCCCCTTTTTTTATCTTTTTTTGAGCACTCAATCACAAATGCATCGGGTGAGTTTGTTCGCCGGCTATCTTAATAAACGGATATCCGCTTATGCTTCAATCACTTTCACTGTGAGCGGTTGTTCATCTTCCAGAATGTTTAGTAATCTATCTACGTTCGGATGTTTGCCAGGGCAGTTTTCAGCATCTTCAGTATGCTCTGCGTATAAGCTTAAGCCCTCAACCGCTGCATCTAAAGAGATCTCTCCATACATACGCGCTAAATGGCTGTAAACCTTGATTGAGCCTTGGCTGCCCGGTTTGTTTTCAATCACGCCTGCTGAGCTGCCGTCTTTATTGTAAAGCTCGATACGTTCGACATTGGAAGCGTCATCGAGAGTTTGTAGTATGTCACTAAATTTTTGCATGGTATTGCCTTAAAAAGTAATTAGATATGATAGGTCGTGCTAGTCATGAGTTGCGACATTTTTGTCATGCAGAACTTAATCGGCGCCGGCAGTTCGGCTGCACCTTGTTGTTTTGCATCATTTGCGTGTTTGGCTTCATCTATTTGCATTTGTTCAATAATACGGCGTGATTTTTCATCCGTAGCTGGTAACTGATGAAGATGGCTGGCTAAGTGTGCACCCACCTGCTTTTCGGTTTCTTCCAAAAAGCCTAGGCTCCACTTGTCGCCTAAGGCACCGGCGACTGCGCCAATCGCAAATGAGCCAGCATAGAACAATGGGTTAAGTACGCTGGTGTGCCCGCCTAATGCTGCAATACGGGCTTCACACCATGCTAGATGTTCGGTTTCTTCTCGTGCGGCTTGTTGCATGCTGATGCTGGTGGCCGCGCTCTGTGCAGTAAGTGCCTGGCCGCTGTAGAGCGCCTGTGCACAGACCTCACCGGTATGATTGACACGCATGAGCGCACTTACATGTTTTTTCTCTTGGTTATCCATTGGCGATTCGTCAATGGCCGCATCCGGATGTTCGCGCTCGCTGTGTGGTTTTGCAAACAGGGTACGCAACCCAGTGTCAAACGCACAAATTAATTTGTCTGTAGTGAGTAGTCTGTTCATGAAAGTTATTCTACGCTTAATTATCTTGGCTAAGCTAGTGTTCCGTTGTTTGTTTTGAGCGCCAATGCAAGGCTATGCTGCTAGTATGGGGTTTACGCAATAATGCTGGCTTATGCCCTAAACCCCATTTGCTTCGCAATGATTTGTACAGGGTGCAGCACATCAATATCCATGCCCGCGTTCTCTAATCCCTTAGTGATATGCAAACTACAGCCAATATTGGAGGTGGCCAGTATTGATACCTGATTGGACTGCATAGCGGTCAGTTTATCATCGCGTAGCGTGTTTGCCATTTCAGGCTGTGTAATGGAATAAGCACCAGCACCGCCACAGCATTGACCGTTACCCGGCAGTGCTTGTATATCGGCAGTCGGGATTTTTTTTAGTAAGTCATACACCGCTTTTTGCGCTTTCAGTCCATTGCGCAGTGAGCAAGGGTCCTGTACGAAAATACGCTGTTGAAGCGGCGTAATCTCGGCTACAGACCAGTCGCAATTGATTAAAAAGGTACTGATATCCTGTACTTGATGTGTGGTGAGGTAATCTTGCAGGCCGGCGCCACAACCGCTTGCCGTGGAGAGTATGGGCATAGTGCGGTCAAAGCTCGCACCATTTTTGGCAAGCAAGGCATCGGCTTCTACCGCGTCACCTGCCTGGCGTGCAATGCTGCCGCAGCAAGTTTGTGCAGTAGGGACATGCACATCGTAACCCAGTGCGTTTAGTACGTAAATGCTGGCGCTTAATGTCTGGTTGTCAAAGGCGTTAGTCGCGCATCCTAAAAATAAACTCACGGCACCGTGCTTGGGTTTGGTCGCCGGGTACAAAGCTTTCCATGCAATGGGTTTGGAGATGGCTGGCAAAAGTTTTGCGGCTGGTACGATACGCTTTAACGCACCCAGTAGTTTGGCTTTAGATAGTAACCAAAGTGGCCATGTGCATATATAGCTTAATGCACGGTGACGGATGAATGGTTTTGCCACAGTTAACCAAAGGCTTTCTTTCTTGATATAAAGCGCACGTGTTGTATCTACCAACGTGCCATAGCTCACACTGTTCGGGCATGCCGATTCGCAGCTGCGGCAGCTTAAGCATAGATCAATATGCTCTTTAAAGCGTGCGCTGTTAGGCAGAATGTCTTGCGACACCGCACGGATAAGCTGAATGCGTCCACGTGGAGAGTCTGCCTCTGAGCCCGTCTTTCTATAGGTGGGGCAGTGCGGCAAGCACAGGCCGCATGCAACGCAGCGGTCAGCTTCAGCAGTGAGTTCTTTAAGTGATAACGTCATGGTCACATTATAATCGTTTTCAATCTCAACATTTCTTAAACAACGTGAAGTCATGGCGGCAGGCATAAAAAAACCGCCTTAATAATTAAGGCGGTTTAATTTGTTGCGGCAATGTCTTATTCAGTTTTTGGTGTTTCTGCTTTTACCGTAGGTGTGGACTGAACAACCGGCAGACCTTTTAGCAGGTTCATGGCTTGCGTAAATTGAATATCATCTTTACTTGCAGGCTCAATCGGTGCGCTAGGTTCTGCATATTTCTTCTCATTCAATTTTGCTTTGGCGGCATCATTGCGTGTAGCGCTATCTGCAGGTTTATTTGCCTCAGCATCTTTCGGATTAGACAAGTGACGAGATAAATCCGCTTCATGAATTGCGCCAGATTGGTCTGTGCCATCTTCTACCAAGTAATCAGGCACAATGCCTTTAGCCTGAATGGAGCGACCTTTTGGCGTAAAGTAACGTGCAGTAGTTAGCTTAATTGCCGCACCGTTATTCATCGGCATAATGGTTTGCACTGAGCCTTTACCAAAACTTTGCGTACCCAATACTGCCGCGCGTTTATGGTCTTGCAGGGCGCCCGCTACAATTTCAGACGCAGAGGCAGAGCCGCTGTTAATTAATACTACCATCGGTACTGTTTTGATATCGGCTGGCAAATCACGGATGTAGTCATTTGCTGCGCCACCACGCACATAGTTTTCTGGTGTGGCGGTGAGCTGCATTTTAGAGTCAGGTGCACGGCCTTCTGTGTAAACCACTAACTCACCTTTAGGCAAGAAAGCAGCAGAGACGCCAACTGCACCGTTTAGCAAACCGCCTGGATCGTTACGCAGGTCTAACACTAAGCCCTTAAATGCACCTTTGTTCTCAGTGTGCATGGTTTTAATGGCTTTGGCTAAATCTTCACCAGTACGTTCTTGGAACTGCGTTACACGTACGTAGGCATAACCTGGCTCGGTTAATTTGTATTTAACACTCTTGCTCTTAATGATTGCGCGGGTCAGCGTGAACTTGAGAGGTTTAGTTTCAGTTTTACGGATCACCGTAAGTACGATTTTAGTATCTGGCTTACCACGCATGCGTTTAACCGCATCATTCAGTGTCAAACCTTTAACTGGAGTGTCATCAAGCTTAACGATTAAGTCGCCGCTTTTTAGGCCGGCGGTATAAGCTGGAGAATCTTCAATCGGTGAGATAACTTTCACTAAGCCATCTTCCATGCCAACCTCTATGCCCAAACCGCCGAACTCACCTTGTGTGGCAACTTGCATGTCTTTAAATGCATCTGGGTCCATGTAGGTGGAGTGAGGGTCCAAGCCAGTAAGCATGCCACTGATGGCTTCTGAAATGAGTTTTTTGTCTTCAACCGGCTCTACGTAGTCGGTCTTGATTTTGCCAAACACTTCAGCAAAAGCACGCAGGTCATCTAGCGGCAGCTGCGGTTTAACCATTTTTTCTGCAACGGCAGAATAGGTTAGGCTCAGCATGAGGCCAAGTATCAAACCTGAGCCAACTAGCCCAATTTTTGTAAGCCGGTGATGTTTATTATTTACTTGCATGAATGTAAGGTGTCCTAACAAAAGTAACAGTAACTGATTTATGCTTTAATATCTCAACTCGCTTTATATGGTTCAAATAAAGCCAGATTAGGGTTTCTTGCATTAATACATTGCGCATACATCGCGCTAGATTTAACGGGCTAAATAACAGCCTAGCGATAACTATGAGTTGCCAAATATTTTTTAGTTTCAGCGTTTAATCATTATATTGCGTTCTACGCATATTAAACTATATCAGTCGGGACATACAAATTGAGTAGATATATTGTTGAAATCACCTATTGCACGCAGTGCCGTTGGCTATTGCGTGCGGCATGGCTTGCGCAAGAGCTATTAACAACGTTTGAGCAAGATTTATACAGTGTTGCATTAAGGCCAGGTACTGGCGGCATTTTTGAGGTGCGCTTAAATGATGAGCTGATTTTCTCCAGAAAAGAGGCGGGCAGGTTCCCCGAGGCAAAAGAGATTAAGCAGTTGGTGCGTGATAAAGTAGACCCAGACCGTCATTTGGGGCATAGTGATAAAACGACTACTGAGAACTAGTCGTCTATCGCATGCGTCAGTATTAAACGTTACCGATCCAGAGTCGGGCGATATATTTTTTGATAAGAAAGGATTACAAAATGGCAGATCATCACGATAACAGTCCAATTGTGGACGCGCTCAACACGATTTTAGAGTTTGAATTAGCCGGGGTTGTAAGATACACCCACTATTCGTTGATGGTGTTTGGTTACAACCGTATTCCTATTGTGTCTTGGCTGCGTAGTCAAGCGACAGAGTCTTTAGATCATGCAAACAAAGCCGGTGAAATTATTACGCATTTAGGTGGGCACCCGTCATTGTCGATCGGCCCATTGTTAGAAACTCATAATCACGACATTGGTGATATTTTACGTGAGTCTTTAGCGCACGAAACTGCAGCTTTGAATGCCTATAAAGCATTGTTAAAACTAGTAGAAGGCGACTCGGTAATGTTGGAAGAGTACGCCAGAGAAATGATTTACCAAGAAGAACTGCATTTGGGTGAAGTAGATAAAATGCTACGTAAACCTGGTGATTTAGCTAAGTTTCACGCTTAAGCTAAGCGTTACGTTTGATATTAACTGGCGGCACTTGCTCGCCAGTTAATTCAGATGTGTGAATTAAAGCAGACGTTAAGAGAGTAAAACAGAAATTTAGATGACGGGTTAAGCAGATTGTCAGTTTAAAAAACGACGAAGCCTATGGTTGGAAGTGTTTGTTTGCGTTTGAGCTAGGTTTAGTTTTTGTCTTGCTCAGGTTCTATGCGCTGGGCGCCATTAAAGCGTTTGCTCCAATAGCTAGTTTGCATATCATCTACCCGCACACCGCCACCACTGCTTGGTGAGTGAATAAAACGGTTGTTCCCTACATAAATACCTACATGTGAGAAGGTCGATTTAAGCGTGTTGAAAAACACCAAGTCCCCTGGCTGCAAATCACTTTTAGACACGGATTTTCCAAGCTGGCTGATGGCTTTTGCGCCATGTGGCAGGCTTAAATTAGTGGCTTGCTGGTATACATAGCGCACAAAACCACTGCAATCAAAGCCGGTTTCTGGTGAGGTGCCGCCATATTTGTATGTAATGCCGGTGAGGCTGAGCGCGCTCACTAATACTTCACGCGCACGCTCCGGCCAAGCGTGATGAGCCTCTACAGGCTCGGCGGGCGTAGATTTCTCTGTAAGGGTGTTTGTGCTGGTCAGCCCGTTGGGGGTAGCTGCGCAGGAGGCACTGGTGAGTGCAAGCACTAAACACACTAAATAATTGTAGTAAGTGAATTTTGCCACGGACTCATTATATTCAACTTACCCAAAAGTACCAAATGTGACGATAACTCAGGTTAAAACAAACATGAGCGTGTTAACTCATGGGATAATTACCGTTCTATGAGTGAATACAATATCCGCCAAGTTTTTGAAAAAGATGGCATTTTAGCTTCTCACATTGCTGGCTACCACGAGCGCACCCAGCAATTGGAAATGGCGTTGGCGATTGCCGATGCGATTGAGCATAATACCCAATTAGTTGCAGAAGCTGGTACGGGCACGGGCAAGACATTTGCCTATTTAGTGCCTGCATTACTGACTGGCGGTAAAGTCATTATTTCTACCGGTACCAAAAATCTACAAGACCAGTTATTTAGCCGCGACCTGCCCAACGTGCGTGATGCACTGAAAGTGCCCGTGACGGTCGCCATGCTGAAAGGCCGCTCCAATTATGTTTGTCATTACCATTTAGAGCGCGCAGCTAACGAAGGGCGCTTTTTGGCGAAAGATGATGCCAAGTATGTGCATGTCATCAAAGCTTTTGCAGAGAACAGTAAAACCGGTGACAAAGGTGAGCTGAACACTGTCCCTGAAAATGCCACGATATGGACTAATGTCACCTCAACCCGTGATAACTGCCTAGGCGGGGATTGCAACTTTTACAAAGAGTGTTTTGTGATGGAGGCGCGTAAACAGGCGCTGGCTGCAGACGTTGTCGTCGTGAATCACCATTTATTTTTTGCTGATGTCATGTTGCGTGATGAGGGTGTAGCCGAACTATTGCCTAGTGCGAACACCGTGATATTTGACGAAGCGCACCAATTGCCGGAAGTGGCAGGTTTGTTTTTTGGCGAGGATGTATCCACCAGCCAATTAATGGAGTTGGCGCGCGATTGTACCGCTGCACATTTAAGCTTAGCTAAAGACTGTGTGCAGCTAGGTGAGGTGATTCCCGTACTGGAAAAAGCTTGTAAAGATTTTAGGTTGATTTTTTCCTATGAGGGCTCACGTATGTCAGTGCAAAAAGCGCTGGCATTGAAAAATTTCGACGCTACATTTGAGCACATGCAGGCGCAGTTGCAGGCCTTAGCTAAGGTGCTGGAAACGCAAGCCGCGCGCGATCCGCTGCTAGAAAAATGCTGGCAGCGCAGTATGGCGTTGCATGATTTGCTCAGCCGCTGGCATGCTGCTAAAAACAACAATTTAGTGCGCTGGGTGGAGGTGTTTACGCAGTCAGTGCAGTTGCATGCCACTCCGCTCAGCGTTGCCGAGGGCTTTGGTAAGCAGTTAAATGCACAGCCACGCGCATGGATATTCACTTCAGCTACTTTGGCAGTTAAAAATGACTTTAGCCACTATTTGGCGCAAATGGGTCTGCAGGCTGCGGTTACAGCCTCGTGGCAAAGTCCGTTTAACTATCAGGAGCAGGCCTTGTTTTATGTGCCACCTGAAATGCCAGATCCGAACCATCCTTCTTATACGGCTTGTGTGGTTGCAGCTGCGTTGCCGGTGTTGCAGGCGAGCGGTGGGCGCGCCTTTGTGCTGTCGACCAGCTTGCGCGCGATGCGCGAAATACATGCTCTGCTTAAAGATGCTTTTGCAGAAAACGGCATTGAATGCCCGCTGTTGTTGCAAGGTGACACCTCACGTACCGAGCTGCTGGAGCGTTTTCGCAAACTAGGCAATGCGGTACTGGTGGGGAGTCAGAGCTTTTGGGAAGGTGTAGATGTGCGCGGCGAGGCGTTAAGTGTGGTGATTATTGATAAATTGCCATTTGCACCACCCGATGACCCGGTGTTGTCTGCACGTGTGGATAAGCTGAATGCAGAGGGTAAAAATGCATTTATGGAGTACCAGCTCCCGTATTCGGTGATTACCTTAAAGCAAGGCGCTGGACGCTTGATTCGTGATGAGAATGACCGTGGTGTGTTGATGATTTGTGATCCGCGCTTGATCACCAAAGCTTACGGCAAGCGCATTTGGCAAAGTTTGCCACCGTTCAAGCGCACGCGTGTGCTGAGCGATGTGCAGGCGTTCTTTGCTGACCATTAGTACTTGCACAAAGATTGCAGGCGGGTGTTTCTCAGTGCTTAGCTACGCAAAAATGATGTTGGCGGAGTAAATCCAGTGTTTTTGATTTCCTAATTAGTTTAGAATGCGCGTCCTTTATGTTTTAGCGGCATTGACCATATCACGCTAAAAATTTCGCATACGTTTTAAACTTTTGGAATTCATCATGATTCGTTTTTTATCAGCGCTTTCTGCAACCGTACTTTTTTCTGCTTCAACACTTAGTTTTGCAGGTGATTGTAATAAAACAGTGATGGGTGGCGGCTGTACGTTAGAGGCAGGTGCCGGCGTTGCTGCCCATATGCGTAGCCAGCCTGTGGTTAAACCAGCGGTCGCCAAAGTAAAAGAGGCCGCAGTAAAAGAAGCAGTCGTACCAAAAAATGTGAAAATGAGCACAGCAGCTAACCAGAAGCCACAAATTTAGCTTGGATCCCATTTGATTAGGTGCTGGGCTGAGTAAGCGCGCCATTGTCAGGCATGCAGCATGGGCATATTGCTGCAATTTGTACGGTCAATAAAATTAAAGAAGCTGACGTCATGGTCAGCTTTTTTAATTTTGTTCATTTGATAAAGTAATTGGCGCTATAGTTGTCTTTTTAATTGAATCCCCAAACTTATTGCGATGCATATCATTCAGATTCCGGAAAGTGAGTACGAGCTGACGGCCATCCGAGCCCAGGGGGCTGGTGGTCAAAATGTAAACAAGGTCTCCAGTGCGATCCATTTGCGGTTTGATATTCAGGCCTCAAGTCTGAGTGATTGGCTGAAAGAGCGTTTGCTCCACCTTAAAGATAACCGTATCAATGATGATGGGGTGTTGGTTATCAAGGCACAGCAGTATCGTACGCAAGAGGCGAATAAAAAAGACGCCGTCCAACGCCTGCATGAGATTATCAACGCGGCAAATCAAGTCAAACCAACCCGTTATGCCACGCGGCCTACTTATGGCGCTAAGCTGCGCCGATTAGAAACTAAATCACAACGCGGGCATTTAAAGCAATTGCGTGGCAAAATAGCGGGGGACTAAATCTCCGTCTGTTTGCCTCATTATTTTATTGCGGCCTTAACTGGTTGTGAGGGATTGAAATAGTCACTAAGCTTGCTGTCAAAACCACGCAGGAGGCGCCTTACTCTAGTGTAATTTAGAAAATGTAGTCTGAAAATTTAACCAATGAATCTATTAGCTTTTGATACTTCAACCGAGTTTTTATCACTCGCCATTATGCGTGATAACACGGTATTTAATTATGACGTGCTGGCCGGACAAACCCATTCGCAAATTATTTTGCCGCAGATTCAGCATTTGTTGAATCAAGCCGAGTTGCAGTTGCAGGACTTAACCGGCTTAGCGTTTGGCGCTGGTCCGGGCTCCTTTACGGGGGTGCGTATTGCGGCTGGTGTAGCGCAAGGCCTGGGCTTTGGGGCGAATCTGCCTGTGGTCGGGGTGTGTACTTTGATGGCGTTGGCAGAGGCCAGCGGTGCATCTAAGGTGATTGCCTGTTTGGACGCACGCATGGGCGAGATTTATCACGCGGCGTATGTGAAAGATGCTGCAGGTTGGCAGGCAGTGATTGCACCTGGTTTATATAAGCCGGATGCTGTACCAGCAGTTGATGGCGCTGATTGGGTGGGTGTGGGCAGTGGCTGGCAAACTTATGGTGAGATGTTGGCCGCGGCGTATCATGGGCAGGTGCAATCTACGCAGCCAGCTTTACTGCCTATGGCAAGCGCAGTGATTATCTTAGCGCAACCGATATTTGAAGCAGGTGAAGCTAAAACAGCAGAACATGCCATACCAATTTATATACGTAATCGGGTAGCACTCAAAACTGCTGAGCGTGAGCAGGGTATGCGCTTATGAGTGCAGTACCAAAGCCACAATATCAATTCCGCCCCATGACTGCTGACGATTTAGATGCAATCATGGAGATTGAGCCGCACATATATTCGCACCCCTGGACGCGCGGAAATTTTGCAGACTCGCTGAAGTCTGCCCATAACGCATGGGTGCTGTTGCATAATGAAGAAATCATCGGTTATGCGTTGATGATGATGGTGCTGGATGAGGCGCACTTGTTAAATTTAAGTATCAGTAAAGCCTACCAGAAGCAGGGCTTGGGGCGCCTGTTGTTGGAGCACATGATTAGCATTGCGCAAACATTAAATGCTGCCAATATGTTTCTTGAAGTAAGAGCCAGTAATATTTCTGCCATTGCTTTATATGAGAACATCGGGTTTAATGAAATGGCGGTTCGCCGTGGGTATTACCCAGCGCATCATGGACGTGAAGACGCAATTTTAATGGGATTAGCGATATGAGTTTGATGACGCGTGAGGATGTGCTGCGAGAGCTAGAGTTGCTACCTGTGTGGCAATTAAAAGCACCACTGCCGAACGTGCCGCAAATGCCTGCGCTAACGCCAGTCGATACCAGCGTGATTGAAAAGGCACCACCCTTACCAAGTTCAGTGATTGAGCCGGCGCCACTGGATAACACGGATGTAGAAGTCACCGCGACTGCTACACCCCCTTTCCGTTTACTGATTAGCGATAATGCTAGCATGGCGTTTGCGTTGGATAGTAACTCTGGCGATGCGCAGGATGTGGAAACGCTATTGAGCAATATGCTCAAAGCGATTAACATAAACTGCAGTATTGATATTGCAGAAGCAACTACAGCGATGCTCGCTGAACATGGCGTTAAGGTCGTAGTGGTGATGGGAGAGGTGGCCGCCCACAGTTTGATGGGGCAATTGCAAACCATAGACGATTGGCGTAGCGCCCAGTCAGCCACCCCAGTTTATTATCAGAGTTTACCCGTGGTGGTGACTTACCATCCTGCATTTTTGCTTAAAAATACCGTTTATAAGGCAAAAGCATGGGTTGATTTATGCACGGCAAAACGTATGTTACAAGGGTTGTGACTAACACAAGACTTGTAATTAAAAGATTCAGCACTATATTAAGACCGGTAATATTGAAGTCAGTAATTAATCAATTTTAGAGGAATCAAAATGAAACATTTAGTTTTGAGATTTTTAGCCGTGTTGTTTGTATTAAGCTTAACTGGCTGTGGCTACAATACTTTCCAATCGCTAGATGAAGAGTCGAAGGCGAGCTGGTCTGAGGTGCTGAATCAATATCAACGCAGGGCGGACTTAGTCCCTAATTTGGTGAATGTAGTAAAAGGCTACGCTTCGCATGAAAAAGAAGTGCTGACGCAAGTTGCTGATGCGCGATCAAAAGTCGGTAGTATGCAAGTGACGCCTGAACTACTAAACGACCCTGAAGCTTTTGCGAAGTTTCAGGCTGCACAAGGGCAGTTAACCTCTGCACTGTCACGTTTGCTGGCAGTATCTGAAAACTATCCAAATTTAAAGGCAGACCAAGGCTTTAGAGATTTACAGGCGCAGTTAGAAGGTACCGAAAACCGTATTACAGTTGCACGTAATCGCTATATCGAAACCATTAAGAACTACAATGTTGCCGTGCGTAGCTTTCCTAATAACCTAACTGCCATGATGCTAGGGTACAAAGCTAAGCCATCATTTACTGTAGAAAACGAAAAGGCAATTTCTGTTGCACCTACGGTTAATTTTGAAAGTAAATAACTAGCCTAAATACTGGCGTGATTAGCGTGTTTTCTTTTTTTAGAGCAAGCTTGTTTGCACTTTGTATGATGCTGTTTGCATCGTTGAATGTGCATGCCGAGCTTGCGCCTATTCCAACTTTGCAGCACCGTGTTACCGATTTAACTCAAACTCTCAGCCCTGAGCAGCAATCTGCACTTGAGCAAAAAATTGCTGCATTTGAGCGGGAAAAAGGCAGTCAGATTGCAGTATTGATTGTCGCCACGACTCAGCCCGAAGTGATTGAGCAATACAGCATCCGCGTGGTACAGGCTTGGAAGCTAGGGCGTGAGAAAGAGGATGATGGTGTCTTGCTGTTGGTGGCAAAAGACGACCGCAAAATGCGCATAGAAGTTGGTTATGGCTTGGAGGGGGCAATCCCTGATTTAATTGCCAAACGCGTGATTACAGAAATCATGGCGCCAAGTTTTAAACAAGGTGATTTCTATGGAGGTATCACCAAAGCAGTTGATGCATTGATAGGTTTGATAGCGGGCGAGCAGTTGCCTGTCCCAGTGAAGCAAAATAACCAGAGCGGTTTTAGTGATCTGCTACCTTTGTTGCTGGTGGGTGGCTTGATTCTCGGCAGCATATTACGGGCGGTATTTGGCGACTTCTTCGGTGGCGTGTTAAATGGTGGCATTATCGCCGTGCTGGCTTGGTTTTTTGGCATCGCTTTATTAATTGCGCTGCTATTGGGCATTGTTGCTTTTATTCTCACCCTGATTGGCCCATCTGGGCTGGGGCAGCTAGGCGGAGGCAGCTATGGCGGCAGCGGTGGACACTCCGATAGCTGGAGTGGCGGTGGTGGTGGCGGTTTTGGCGGCGGCGGTGCATCAGGAGATTGGTAATGACAGCTAAACTGATACGACGCTTATGCAGGCATTTTTGTACTTTACCAAGTGCGGTAAAGCAGCATTTTTGTTATGGTGCGATACAGCGTATTGAGGCGGCAATCGCCGCCAGTGAGTCGCAGCATTTAGGTGAGATTCGTTTTGCGGTAGAGGCCAGATTGCCATTATCCGCGCTGCTCGCCAAGAAAACGGCTAAACATAGAGCGCTGGAAATCTTCTCGTCATTAAAGGTATGGGATACAGAACAAAATAACGGTGTGTTGATTTACCTGCTATTGGCAGATCATGATTTCGAGATTTTGGCGGATCGCGGCATACATCGGCATGTGGAGAGCCAAGGCTGGGAACAGATTAGCCGCCATATGGAGCAGATGTTCAAGCAGGGGAAATTTGAGGCCGGCGTGATTGAAGGCATCGCAAAAATCAGTGAACATCTGATCCAATATTATCCAGCCCACGGTAAGAATCAAAATGAGCTACCCGACGTCCCGGTTATTTTATAAATTACTGCTGGGGGTCAGTTTACTGATACCGTTCAGCACACAGGCATCTATTGCCGACATTACCCGTATTTACAAACAAACGCCAAAATTAGAAGCTTTTGAAATCTGCACTGGCGGTGGCTGTGCAGAGATTAAGCAGGTTGCTGTGACCGGTGATGAATGGAAAGTGATTGCCGATATATTTGAGGATGCTAGCCCAACCAAAGACGCAGTATTAGAACGCAAGCATATTGCAGAGGCGATTGGCGCTTTGGAAAAAATAGTGGGTGCCAAAACAGGCACCAGTACTGACCGTGCAGGCACGTTTGATAACTCTCGTTACCCCGGACAGCTGGATTGCAACGATGAAGCCATTAATAGCACGACGTATATGCGCTTAATGTACCAACATGGCTTAATTAAATTGCACGTGATTGAAGATATGCGTACGCGTAGTTATTTTCTTTTCGGCTGGCCGCATAGCACTGCTGTGATTCATGAACTTACCACCGGTGAGCGCTATGCCGTGGATAGCTGGTTTTACGATAACGGCTATCCAGCCACCATCGTGCCGTTTGCAACGTGGAAATCTGGCTACTTTCCAGCCGATAGTCCCATCCTAAAGAGTCGCTCTGACGTTAAATAATGCAAGCTCGCAGGCCTAGTGTAATAAGTATTACTGACTAACACACTGATTATCTGTAAAATTCGCATTTTTATTTAGCACTGATCTTAATTACTATGCGCGCCTCTCAATTTTTCTTTAATACTCAAAAAGAAGCCCCTAACGAAGCTGAACTGCAAAGCCATATTTTAATGGTGCGTGCCGGCCTGATTAAACGTCTAGGCTCAGGGCTGTATAGCTGGATGCCACTAGGCCTACGTGTGCTACGTAAGGTGGAGCGCGTGGTGCGTGAGGAAATGAACAACGCGGGTGCGTTAGAGCTGTTAATGCCGGCAGTGCAGCCTAAAGAGCTATGGGAAGAAACAGGCCGCTGGGCGGTGTTTGGCCCACAAATGCTAAAAATTCAAGATAGACACGAACGCGAGTTCTGTTTTGGTCCTACGCATGAAGAGGTGATTACCGATATTGCGCGTAAAGAGATCCGCAGCTATAAGCAGTTGCCACTCAATTTTTATCAGATACAGACTAAGTTTCGTGACGAGATTCGCCCACGTTTCGGTGTGATGCGCGCGCGTGAGTTTATGATGAAAGATGCATACTCGTTCCATACTAATTTTGCATCGTTAGAACAAACTTATGACACCATGTATCAGGCGTACAGTAATGTATTTACCCGCTTAGGTTTGAAATTCCGTGCGGTAAAAGCTGATACTGGCGCAATTGGTGGTGATGGTTCGCACGAGTTCCACGTATTGGCAGACTCTGGTGAAGATGGCTTAGCTTATTGCGAGACATCAGACTTTGCAGCCAATGTGGAGTTAGCCGAGGCGATTCCGCACAGCACGAGTCGCAGTGACGCTGCCGAAACCATGCGCGAGGTAGATACGCCAAAGCAAACCGCATGCGAAGATGTAGCGAAACTACTAGAAATCAGCATAGAGCGCACAGTGAAAGCGATTGCTTTAATTGCTAAAGATGAAGCCGGCAACGATCAATTTTACTTGGCATTGTTACGTGGTGACCATCACCTAAATGAAGTGAAGCTAGGTAAGCTGGCAGGGTTGGCCGATTTTAGATTTGCCACCGAAGAAGAAATCCGCGCTAACCTTAATTGCCCACCAGGCTTTATTGGCCCAGTAGGTGTGGGTGCTAATGTCAAGGTAGTTGCTGATAAAACGGTGGCATTGATGAGCGATTTTGTTTGTGGTGCGAATAAACCTAAATTTCACTTGGCCGGCGTGAATTTTGGTCGTGACCTGCCTGAGCCGGTGTTGGTTGCAGATATCCGTAACGTGATGGCAGGTGATGCCAGTCCTGACGGTAAAGGCGTGTTGTCATTATGTCGCGGTATTGAGGTTGGTCACATTTTCCAACTGCGTACTAAATATTCAGAAGCCATGAGCGCAACCTACTTAGATGAAAATGGACAAACCCAAGTAATGGAGATGGGCTGTTACGGAATTGGCGTATCACGTATTGTGGGCGCGGCCATCGAGCAAGGTAACGATGAACGTGGCATTATCTTCCCTAAGAGCATGGCACCGTTTGAGGTGGTGATTTGTGCAATTGGCTATGATAAGTCTGAGGCAGTAAAAACTGCTGCGAACAAACTGCATGATGAGTTGCTAGCCGCTGGTGTTGATGTGTTGTTAGATGATAGAGGCGAACGCCCAGGCGTGATGTTTGCCGAAGCCGACTTGATGGGTATTCCGCATCGCTTGGTGATTGGTGAGCGTGGTCTTAATGAAGGTAATGTAGAGTACAAAGCCAGAACACAGGCAGATGCGCAATCTGTAGCGCTGGCGTCAGTGGTTGAGTTTGTGCAGAATTTGGCTTAGTATCAAGGTGTTGCAGTGATTGCATTAGGGAGTTTGCGTGCTCAAAAAACTACGAATTAGCTTGCTGATGTTGTTAGGTGCTCTAGTGCCTCACATGAGTTACGCTGGCTCGCAGATCGAAGAGCCGCTTTCTAATAGCGTGAAAGCACTGATGCAGCGTAGTGTAAGTGACCGCGCTGTCCCTACGCTGACCTTTGCTACTAAAGAAGAAGGCCAAGCCTGGTTGAGTGAAATGTCGCAGCGTCTGCAAAAGCGCATGCCAGACCAACAGTATCGAGAAGACTTCTTGCGCACAGTGCATTATGAAGCCAGCCGCGCGGGTTTAGACCCGCAAATGGTATTGGGCCTGATTCAAGTGGAGAGTGGTTTTAAAAAATATGCAGTTTCCTCGGTCGGTGCACGTGGTTTTATGCAAGTGATGCCATTTTGGGTGCGTAGCATAGGTGCTAACGACCATAACTTGTTTTTGCTGCGTACTAACCTACGTTATGGCTGCACAATTTTAAGGCACTATGTAGATATTGAACGCGGGGATTTATACCGAGCTTTGGGGCGTTACAATGGTAGTTTGGGTAAGCCTGAGTATCCAAATTTAATCCTTGGTGCTTGGCGTAAAAACTGGGATTACACGCCTAACCGCTGGTCAGTGACACCCAAAAATATTTAAGTTAACAGCGCTTATAAATATTTAACTGGTACTGCCACTAATTAACCAGCAGTGATTAATTAAAAAACCGCCTTCAGGCGGTTTTTTAATGGGTATTTGCTAGGCTTTGTTGCAAATATTACCTATTATTTTTGTATTTTAAAGCCATAGTAGGTGCCAAACTCACCTTCTGGCTCATGGAACAAAAATAACATTTGGTTGGCGTAACCCAAACCGGTGTAGTGGTTGTTAGCACGTAATTTGAGTGTTTTAGGTAGTGCGGATTTACCTACGAATTTACCTGTAATATCAAACATTAATACAGTTTTATGGTCTACATCGAGCAAAGCAAACTCTTCCCCTTTTACTGCAGTGTAAGCAATAAATGAGTCACTCACGTCATCATGTGCGGCACCGGCTTTGTCCAGCTCTAATGTGATCACCCCAGTTTTTTCTCTGCTGTTTGGGTCCACAATAAAGACATTGTTACCATGCGCTTGTTTTGCATAGTAGCGTTTATGCTCAGCATCGTAGCTTGGGATGGTGGCTGAATCACCAAAAGCAGGGTTGAATTGTGAAATCTCATCAGATGAGTCTTTCAGGTCACCAGCCTCGGTTAAATGAATCGAGAAGATGCCCGAGTTAGGCGCAAAGCCTAAATCACTGGAGATGTTGTAGGTAATGGTTTCCAGTTGGTGCGTGTTGCTGTTGTAATAAATTGAGCGGTTATCGTAGCCTGGGCGTGAAGAGTTTACATATTTGCCATCTTCGTCATAAGCATGGATCTGTGATTTTGAATAAGGCGCTTCTGTTTCGCTGCCCATAGGCGCTAAGCCGCCATCTGCAATGTAATAGCGCTTAAAACCCGGGATATGCGCTACGGTAAATGGGCGCGTGGTTGGCTTTTTTACCATCGGAATTTTAATGCCAACTTCTGCCTCAGGTAAGATCTCCGCATTAGCGGTGGATGCTAGCGTGATTAGGGCAATCGGAATGAGTAGGGTGAGTGCGCGCATTTTTTCTCTATTTCTTCAAACGGTTAAGTGTCAATTAGTCCAAGTGATGCTGGTTTTTGTTCAATATAGTTCAAGCAATCATGCTTATGTTTTTTTATGCTGCTTGTAGTTTCTCTATCAGCATGGCATCGCCATAACTAAAGAAACGATACTCTCCCTCTACAGCATGAGCATAAGCCTTCCTGATGTTGTCGGTGCCTGCAAATGCAGAGACTAGCATGAGTAAGGTGCTTTTAGGTAGATGAAAGTTGGTCAGCAGGCGGTCAACCACGTTAAAGCGGTACCCTGGTGTAATGAAAATATCGGTGTCGCCTTCGCCTGCGGCCAATTTTCCACTTCTTGCGGCGCTCTCCAAGGCGCGCATTGCGGTGGTGCCAATTGCAGTGACGATGCCACCATTCGCTTTGGTTGTTTCAATGAGTGCCACTGTCTCTTGAGGTACATGAAATAACTCGCTGTGCATTTTATGGTCTGCCACGTTATCTACCCGCACAGGCTGGAACGTACCAGCGCCTACGTGCAGCGTTACGTAAGCGATATTCACACCTTTTGCCTGAAGCTGCTCTAGAATCTCGGTGCTAAAGTGTAAACCTGCGGTAGGCGCAGCCACGGCCCCCAAGTGTTTTGCGTATACGGTTTGATAGCGCTCCTCATCATGGTCTGTGGCGCCGTGGGTAATATAAGGTGGTAAAGGCAATGCACCATGTTGCTCAAGTAATTCAAACACTGAATCTTCGCTTAAAAAATGCAGCTCGAATAAATCGTCGTGGCGAGCAGTGACTTCCACATCAAATGCTTCGCTAAGCGTGATGCGGCTACCAACTTTAGGCGCACGCGATGCACGTACATGTGCATAGGCAGTATTTTGATTAATCACCCGTTCAATCAATACTTCAACACTGCCGCCAGAGTGTTTATTTCCGAACAGGCGAGCCTTAATCACGCGGGTGTCATTAAAAATGAGTAAATCGCCGGCCTTGAAGAAATCAGGAAAGTCTAAAAACTGTTTATCCGTTAATTCACTGCTTGCGCTATTGAGGTATAACATGCGGCTGGCAGTGCGTTCTGAGGAGGGATGTTGTGCAATTAATGAAGAAGGTAAATAAAAATCGAAATCTTGGGTTTTCATATGGCTCATAGCTTGCTATAATAGCGAAATCGCAATTATACAGGAATGTATAATTCCAAGAGGCCCAGGTGGCGGAATTGGTAGACGCACGGGACTCAAAATCCCGCGCCGCGAGGCGTGCCGGTTCGATTCCGGCCCTGGGCACCAAAACATTAAAAAGACCTCTCGTAAGAGAGGTCTTTTTTTATCTTAAAATTTGATATGTGCCGTATCTGCGCATCGTAACTCGTTGTTGATTTACAATTAACTCGTTGATTATTATATGATTAGCTTGTTTTTTTACGTTGGTGCATCGTAAGCATAGGCAGTTTTCTATATAGTTTTAGTTGTTCATGATTTTACGTAGCTGTTATTCATGAACAGTGACAGTGTTATTTCTCTGCACTGGTGCATAATGGAACCATTCGAACAAGACAGATCGTCAGTTCAAACAAACACTTAGGAGAATAATTATGTGGACAACACCAGCAGCTACTGAAATGCGTTTTGGCTTTGAAGTTACTATGTACGTTATGAACAAATAATTATTGTTTGCACTTAATTATTTTAGTACTAGCAGTATTTGCAATAGATTGAGGGAGCTTAGGCTCCCTTTGTCATTTATATGACATAATACTTGCCTATAGTTACCCACTATATAAAGCAAGTTATTGAAGTTACCTACTTCACTTGTAATAAACAGGAAACCAAAAGTTTCTTAAGGAGATTTAAATGTACACATACCAACAATATGATGATGTCGCGCTCGATGTAGTGCTAGATGCCGACCAAGTCATACGCTTTATCTTCACTGCAGTGTTTGTCGTTGCGGTGTTTGTCGTTCCCACTGCTGTCGCCATACAGTTCTTTATGGTTTAACCAAGTTTTGTTGCCTAAAGCCTTGATGGCTAAGTGCTTAAATGTGGTGCGTTCTGGTTTGCTATCCGTTGTCCGGAATGCAAGTTGGTGCGTGCGTGTTATTTAAGCTTAGCTAAGGCTGCGGTAATGGATGTTTTACTGAGTGGACGCACTAGTCGTTCAATTTCTACACCGTCTTGTAACAATATGAGTGTCGGCCAAAGCTTCACCGCGTAAGTTCGGCCCAAGCGCTGACCTTTGCCATCTTCAATCTTAATATGGTGGATATTCGGGTAAGCGTTGATGGCTGCCCCGATGTTTGCTTGAGCTGCTTGGCAATGGCCGCACCACGTTGCGCCAAACTCCACCAAGGTCGCACCTGCGCGCTGGTCGAGAAATTCACGATTAATAGGAGTATTGGGGTGCATGCTGTCTAATAATGCCTCTAAATAAATAAGGTGATTGAAAGCAGTGACTTAATCACGCTGTGCCCATCCATCCCACAACTTTACCCACAGAAATTGTGGAGTAATCAAAGCAAGGTAATCGTCAGTTGGTTTTACTGGGTTATGTTTGGTCGTTGCTTTATTTAAAGCGCCGGAAAGAGCCTGTTACCACCCCCCAAACCTCGAAGTTCATTTCCTCTGTGATATTAATAGGCGCATAGTCCGCAGATGAGTTTGCGGGAAGTAGGCGGATATTACCTTCTTTGGTGCGGCTTAATGTTTTGATGGTAAATTCACCGTCAATTACCGCTAAGACAATATCGCCGATAGAGGCAATTTTAGCGCGGTCAACCACGGCTTTATCGCCTGGTAATAAGCCTATGTCGACCATGGAGTAACCTTGAATCGTTACAAAAAATGTACTGTCTTTCTTATCAATCAAGAAGTCATTAGGGTCTAGCCTTTGTTCTAAATGGTCTTCAGCCGGGCTGGGTAATCCTGCGGATACTTTAGAGCTAAATAATGGCAATTTCATTGATTGCGTTACTAAGGCGGGTAATTCAAATTGTGTTACTACGTCTAAATCGGTCATCATTCTTTTTCGTTGGTAAGCAGCCAGGAAGTCTTTAATAACAGTTGCTTGGCTTGTGGGGATTCTAAGCACGGAGGTTTGTTCACGAAATTTCCCAGAACCAATCTTGCGGCCCGCACCCTCGCGCTTGCCACCTGCTTTATTGATTTTAGGTAAATCATTCATGTAATTAATGTTACGTTAATCAAAACAATAGTGCAACCAAACTTACCGTGCGATCAACTTTATAGTTCAATTAAATTTAACGACCAGATAAAGTTTTAAAAACAGGGTATTTGTCTTACCTAGTATGTTCACTGTGGTGCCGGATTAAAGGCAGTTAAACGCGTCTTCAATCGAATGCGCTGAAAATTTGGATACGCAGCATGCACCATGATTTGATAGATGCAGTTGAATCAATTGAATCACCTCATCAAGTTGCATGACATCGTTGGTGGTTGATAATGCGAGCCGCTCAGTTTTGTGGAGTTTGAACACATGGCCGAGCTTATCAATCAGCATATCCTGCACTTGGAAGTACATGTTGTTGAGGGCTGCATTGTTCTCAAAATCTGAGCTATTGGCTATGAATAGCAACTCATCATCTGCATACAGTTTAATGACAGCAGGGAAGTGCACTAGATTTATATTAGATGAATTCATGGCTGTTTATTGTATACAGATTGGCTCTGAGTGCTAGCTAAATAGCCATTTATGTACCAACTTAGTGTAGCGCGGCATGACTACATACACCATCATCAATACCACCAGAAACGTCGTGCTCAATACTTTTAACTCATGACCCAGGGGAATGTGGGCGCTAGTTGCTAGCCAATCGATAACTGCAGACATCGCTAACACTAATGGGAAAATTGCTGACCAGGTCATTAGCAATTGCTTCCACTTTGTTGGTAGCTTGGCTTTCGCCTCTTCTGGCGTGAACCAAAAATCCAGACCACTACGCACAAAAAATTTATCATCTTCTACCAGGTACGGCTGTACTTTTTTAATCAGATTTTTTCTATCGCCTGACTTCATCCATGTCAGCAGGTTTTTGCGCGTATCAAAACGAATAATTATCGTATAGGTGACTGTGGCTCCAGCTACAGGATGTACGATGCTAACACCTAAGTGTCCAGGGTAACTTTTAGAAACTGGAATAATCTCGTTTAACCACGCTTCATAATCGAGCTTAACGTCATCTCTTACATGGTGCGAAATGACAACGGTAGCAGTTTGTTCGGTGTCTAATGTGAAAGTCATGCTTATTATCCCTGGTAAATGTTATCCCCAAGATTCAAAGTAGCGTCCTGGGGATATTTATAATTATTTATTGCAGTTATTTACTACCGCTTTGCGCGTTAAAAGAAGTAATCAGATTACGGTAATCCGGGATATGGTTAGATAACAAAGTTGCCAAACCTTCCACATCATTACGCCAGTCACGATGTAACTCACAAGCCACACCGAACCATGTCATAAATTGCGCACCAGCTGCTGCCATGCGTTGCCATGCCGCATCACGTGTCATTTCATTAAACGTACCGGAAGCATCCGCCACCACAAACACCTCAAACCCCTCTTCAATCGCAGCCAATGCCGGGAACGCCACGCATACCTCAGTCACCACACCAGCAATAATCAATTGCTTCTTACCTGTGGCTTTAATCGCTTTCACAAAATCTTCGTTATCCCACGCATTGATTTGACCTGGACGTGGAATGAATGGTGCATCTGGGAACATCGCTTTCAACTCTGGCATCAACGGACCGTTCGGGCCATTCTCAAAGCTCGTGGTTAAGATGGTTGGTAACTTAAAGTACTTAGCAGCATCTGCTAGTGCCAACACATTGTTCTTAAAGCGGTCTGGCTCAATATCACGCACTAAAGATAACAGGCCTGCTTGGTGATCTACTAGTAACACTACTGCGTTATCGCGGTCTAGACGTACGTATGGTTTGTTCATGGTATTACTCCTCAATAAATAATTTGAAATTAAAGTTTTGTATTGTTTTTATGCCGCTACTGCAAAGCGACCATTGTTGTAGTCATCAACAGCCTGATTGATTTCCTCCCAGGTGTTCATGACAAAAGGGCCATGGCCAACCACTGGTTCATTCAGCGGTGCCCCGTTTAATAACAGCAGCACTGTGTCTTGCTGTGCTTCCAACACCAGTTCTGTGCCTTCACGCTGCATGACCGCAAGCTCAGATGGCTGGATAGTGTGTACATCCCCAGTCCCTATCGCACCATGCAATACGAATAAGGCAGTGGTATGACCTTCTGGCAAGTTAAATGTCGTTGTACTGCCGGCATTCAATCTGATATCCCATACATTCATGCTACTGAAGGTATGCGCTGGTCCTTTTTGCCCTGCGAACTCACCTGCAATTACGCGCACTTTGCCTGCGTCACCAGCCAGTTTAATTTCTGGTATTTGTGCGCTGGTAATGCCTTGATAGCCAGGGCTGGTCATCTTATGTTTAGCTGGCAGGTTGACCCAGAGTTGTATCATTTCGAAAGGTCCGCCAGTGTGGGCATAGTCATCACCGTGATATTCCTCATGGATAATGCCGGAACCGGCGGTCATCCATTGCACATCACCTGCGCCGATAGTGCCACCTGCATTGGTTGAGTCATGGTGTGACACTTGACCGTCGTAGACGATGGTGACTGTTTCGAAACCGCGGTGTGGATGCTTGCCTACACCACGGCGTTGCTCTGTTGGCTCAAAATTAGTTGGGCCTGCGTAATCCATCAGTAGGAACGGTGACATTTCTTCATAGATGTCGCGGTAAGAAAAAATGCTTTGCACAGGGAAGCCATCACCTACCCAGTGATTACCGTTGCTGCGTTTAATAAAAGCTAGTTTTTTCATGATGTTTTTCCTTGATTTTTGTACTGCGTTACGATGATTACCACTATAAACACATGACAAATCAAACACTAGATGGTTAAATGTGAAATTACTTTTCATTTAAATGAACAATTATGGATTTCAACGAATCAGCGGTGTTTGTAAAGGTTGTACAGGCTGGCAGTTTTAGTGCGGCAGCTAGGCAGGTTGGGCTGCCTACCTCAACCGTAAGTACCAGAATATCCAGATTAGAAAAGCGGCTTGGTATTACGCTGTTGCAACGTACTACCAGAAGGCTAAGCCTGACTGAAGCTGGCACTGTTTATTATCATCATGCCTCGCAGGGGCTGAGCTATTTGCTGGAGGCAGAAGCTGCCGTCGACGAGGCGCGCAAGCAACCTCAAGGCAAACTGAAAGTGACAGCACCTGCTGACCTTGGTGATAGTCTGCTAGCTAACCTGATACAGCGTACACAGCGAGAATTTCCTGAATTGGAGGTGGAGTTGCTACTGACCGACCGCTATATAGATCTCGTGGCGGAGGGGGTCGATGTTGCAATTCGTACAGGTGACTTACGCGACTCCAGCCTGATTGCAAAATCATTAGGTACGATACATTGGGAGCTATTTGCCAGTCATGAGTATTTAAAAAAAGCAGCGCCATTAGAGGAGCCACAAGACATACATGCACACCATTGCTTGCAGTTTACTCCCATGGGGCGCGATGCCTGGACCTTGAGGAGTGAGTACAGCAGCATGACCATTCCATTACAGGCACGCACCATGGCAAACAGTATTGGCGTCGTTAAATCGATGACAGAAAATGGGCAGGGCATAGCACTATTGCCTGCTTTTATCTGCAAACAAGGAGTGAATAGGGGGGATTTATTAAGGGTTCTCCCTGACTGGCAAGGTAAAGCTGACCCCGTTCATCTGGTGTACCCAAAGCAGCGCTTTATGCCGCCTAAGCTACGTGCATTTTTAGATCTGGCACAAGCAGAACTAAGACCACAGTTTCTGAGTGAGCTAGCCTAAAGCCAGATTGAGCATTTGGTAATTAACTCTGCTTGATTTGCTGCATTTAGCGTATCTCGGGCGCTTCTGAGTTGGTTCTCAATGGTGCGCACAGACTTACCTAATTCATTTGCAATTTGTTTATAGCTCATGCCTTTTGCTGCAAGTTTGATTGCAATTAGCTCGGACTCAGTAGGTTTTTTGACGAGCTGGTATTTTTTAGGGTCGTGCCAAAAATGGCTAATGCCTAGTAAAGGTCCTAAAAAAGTTTCGCAGAATTCTGCGACAAATTCGATTTCAGTTTGTGTCCAAAAATGAGGCTCATGCGTAAAATCAATACACGCCATGCCGAGCGGGCTTCTATCCCACACTAATCTTTGAAATAAAATAGACTTGCTCTGAATCGACTCGAATTTTTTCCTGGAATCGAGTAGCAGCGGGCTCGAGGTTACATTGTCACAAGCAACTGGCAGGCGCTGATGCCAGGTTTTCTGGAACACTCTGTCTTGGTTGGAATACACTGTTCCAGTGCAGTTCAGCGGACTTGAGCTTGCGTTGTAATAAATAAAAGCAGGCCTGTAAATACTGTCTTGTGGCCTGACAAAGCCAATATCTGCACGGCACGCTTCGAGTTTTTTGACGATAAATTCCAACGCCACCGACATCATTTCATCCGGGCTTTCAATCACCAAAATCAAGTGCGCAACACAGTTAAGCGTATCTTGCGGAAAGGCGCCTCTGTTAGCATCAATGAAGTGCTGTTTCAATAACCGCTTAGATGGCGGCTCATCTTTATAATTGAACAAGTTCAATCACTTACGCCTTAAAGAACTCTAGTTAGCAGTAGACTGCCTATTTATATCTTACTCCTAATTTTTAATGATTAGACAAACTATTAAACAATATTGATTCACAGTTTTATTACAAAAATATTTAGTTTTTTTGATTTTTATAGGGGTTTTTTGTCATGTTTGTACACTCTATTAACAAATAAGATATCTCCAATGAAAGAGCGATCTTTCTTAATTGAAACATTAATTTTTAATATTGGAGATGGACATGAAAAAGTCATATTTATTAAGTGGTTTGATAGCAACTTTAGCTGTTTCTTATGGTGCTGCATTAATGGCGCACGGCGTAGAGGTACCTGCGGGCAGCAAAAAAATGGAATATTTTAAAAATGCCTCACGCATGAAAATTAAATCCATGGACATTAAAGGCACCAATGCCTACTTGCAGGATATCGTTGCCTCTAGCGACCCGAAAGCACCGATTGCATGCGGTTTATTTAAGATTGAAAAAGGAAATTCATTAACTTACACATACGGTTACGATGAGGCTAAAATCATTATCAAAGGTGAAATGACGGTAAATGATGGTACCACCAAAGTTAAAGCGGTACCTGGTGATGTGTTGTTCTTCCCTAAAGGTTCAACCATCACTTTTAGCACAGAAAGCTCAGGTTTAGGATTTATCTGTGGTCAACGTGAAATTGACGGCGCTTAATATTCAATAGTTAATTAATTTCAGTTGAACCAGAAAGCTCCAAGGAGAGCGAAATGAAAAAACTATCAACTTATGCAATGCCATTGTTTGCATCCCTCTACATTGCATCATTTGGCACCCAGGCAGATGAAAGTATTAATCTTACCGATCTGACACAGGGCGACCCGTTCTTTTATACTAGTGATCAGAACATTAAAGATGACGATGCGCAAAAGGCTTTACTAGGAACGGGTCGCCCGAACAAGACCCATTCTCAGATTCCGCATCTGCCGTTTTATACAGGGTATATGAGTACCAACTATACCTATCGCTTTGTGACGGTGGCGGAGCAAGTGCTGACGATGATCGGTGAAGGTAAGCATGGTCTGTGGCGTGTGCAAGAAAACGGTACAGTCCGTGAGTACCTTAAAAAAGGTGCGAGCGGATTACCCGCAACTGCCGATTTAGCTGCTAAAGAAAACTTAGCAAAAATCGAAAGTGACTACAGCGCTTATTTGCCGGAGGAAAGCTGGTCTGGCTATAAATACCCGGATGAGAAACTGGGTAAAGATGGCCAGCTAAACTTTATTGATTTACCTATCAGCCATCCTAAATATAAAGGTAAGTACGCAAAGCACGAGCCTATTGAACTGCCTAACTTTTATTGCACCATGTCTGAAAACGACTATCCATATGCCAAACAGGCGATGAATTTTGCGTTTAACCAACCGGGGGCTAACAAAATTGGCCCGCTTGGTAAACGCGCAGGCTTGGACGTAAAAGAAAACTACACCAATGTGCTTAGGTTAAATCAATTATCGGATGCGCGCTCCTGGATTAATGTTGGGAAAAAAGGACAGGACAATCTCCATGTGAAGTGGGAGGCTGTTGATGCCAATAAAACCAATGTTGAATACTACTTGGTGGAGCGCCCGTTCTTTAATAAGCCTTATCTTTTTGTGACAGCGGTATATGACAATAAAGATAATAATGATTTACGTTATGTGCGACCTGATGGCCCTTATTACGACAGTATAAAAAATGAGGGCTTAAAGTTAAAAACCACGGTGACAGCACAACCTAGGTTCCACTTGGAGAATGGCGAAATCGGGCAGCCAGTTGGCCTGCCTATCTATGGTGTACATCACCCAAACCGCGCAGCATTTGGTGGCGGTGGTGCTTGCCCATTCAAAGGCGGCGATTGGGGGCGTTACCCTAAAACTAGCGGTGGCTCAGGCTGGCCGACCCAGTATGAAGAAGTGACCCCACTTTGCGATGCAGTATTAGTAGACATTAAGTTTTATAGCAATCTTGATGGCAGAGATTGGAATGATGCGAACAAATATATGGCAAATGCTGGTGTAGGTAAAAATACCGTTACTTACAAAATGCAGCCTGGTGAATATGGCGCATTTGATGACCCATACAACACAACGCGTGGCACCAAAAATGCTGAAGCGCGAAATGTACCTGAGCAAGTAACTATCACTTACCCGGCCGTACAGTCTGCTGTTACTTATGTTGACCCACCCAAACTGGACCTAGCTAACCGCATGGTTCCTACAAAAGGCACCACCTGCCGACCTGTACAGCAATAACTATAAAAAAGCTGTAAGGCCACATCACAACTTAGGAGAGAATAATGTACACACGTATATTAAAAACCGTGAGCTTGCTCATGGTGAGTATGGTTTTATCTGTAAATGCCTTAGCTGCAGGCGGAGATAGACCAAAAGATGAAACTGGACCTGTAGAAACAGGCCCTGTAAAAGCTGCAAAAGAGTCCAACGCATTTGATGATTTTTTAGATGATGAAACACTATTGGGCGGCAAATTCACCACTTGGGTTGAGTTTGCTTCCGATTATGTGTTTCGTGGGGAGTCTGAAACCAATGACGGCAAAATCCCTTCGTTAAAAGCCGCGATCACCTGGTCACATCCTAGTGGTTTTTATTTAGGGTATTACGGAGCAAATAACTTATTCCCCGGCAATGATGCAGCCCATAATAATCCACATATCAATGCGCTGTGGGGCCCCTATGCTGGCTACAGCGTTAAGGATATTGCGGGTAGCGGCATTAACTACAATGGTATGTTTTTTCAATACATCTACCCCGGCTCCAGAGATTCAAATTATCTTGAGATGTTTAACTACCTAGATACGCAAATTGGTAACTTGAATCTTAAGTTTGAATACTCACCGACGATTACTGACTGGTTTGGCGTTAAAGGGCTACAGTCTCACAATGTTGCCATTCTGCCAAGCTATGCACTGCCACATAAGTTTGTAGTCTCTGGCGGTGTAGGGTATCAGTTCTTTAATAACCATGGCCCTAACTTGGATGCAAACGGCAATGGCAAAGAGGAGCTAAATTGGGTGCACTGGAATATCGGTGTTAGCCGTAAGATGTTTGGTTATAACGTAGACTTGCGTTATCACGATACCAATATCAAAGAGGGGCATCATGATTTTTATGGGTTTTCTTCCAACCATCAGATTGTAGATTCACGCTACGTATTTTCACTATCCAGAAGCTTTTAACTGTCAAAACACCCTGCCCACTTGATGGTTGGGCAGGTGCTCTCATGTATAAAACAGTGGGTTATAGTTTGTACCAAATATAAAAACACCCAATATGGCGAAGTCGTCATCACTTAAACCAACACCATAATGTATGGTGTTACTCTGTATTGTAATATTAAGTCATTGGTTAACTGTTAAACGTTACGCACACTGCCAGTTATCTATTTTGGTGCGCACAAAGTTGGGCAAAGAGGTGCTGCAGAATGATAGGCTAGCCTCTAGAATAGTATCGGCTGCTTGGCACATTTAACACAATTTCTACCCTCCAGTTTAGCTTTGTATAAAGCTTTGTCTGCACGGTTAAGCAGGCTTGCGGTGCTTTCTCCTGTTAGCATTTGGGCGACGCCAAAGGATGCTGTTACAAAACCTACAGTACTTTCATTATTTAGCTCAAAACTTTTTCTGATTCGCTCTGCAAAGTTTAAAGTAGCCTTAAGGGTTGAGTTCGATACGACAATTAAAAACTCCTCACCACCCCAGCGAATAACACTATCTGTGGCTCTCGCTTCACTTTTTAACAATTGGCTGCAAGACTTTAGTGCCTGATCGCCGATAACGTGTCCGAAAGTGTCATTTATTTTTTTAAAGTTATCAATATCCAGCATAATCAAGCAAAGCATATTGTTAGCCGGTTGTGTCATATCATCATACTGCTTGAGCAATTGCTCACCAGCTCGTCTGTTGAGCAGGCCAGTCAAAGCATCTGTGGATGCCATATCTTTTAGCTCAAGCTCCTGTTTCAGTCTGTCAGTAGAGTCTTTGCTGAAGCTTACATAATGCGTGACTTTTCCAGCGTCGTCCTGAATGTTGGCCATACTTTGATCGACATGAAATTTTGATCCATCTTTACGTAAATTAGGCGCATGCGATTGGAAGTGTAGGTTAGATAGTCGTGACTCTATATTGTCAGGCGCAGTCTCTGGTTTGCTACCCCATAAAAAGGATGGCTCTTTTCCGAGTACTTCATCTTGCTTATAGCCGGTTAATTGTTCAAAACCGATGTTCACAAATATAATTCTATTTTGTATATCCGTAATCATGACGCAATCTGGTGTGTCATTGAGGGCTTTGGCAAGCAGACTGCGTTTTTGCTGAACTGCGATTAAAGTGGTGACGTTTCTTTGTACAGAAATGAAATTTTGTATGACGCCAGATTGATCCTTAATTGGCGATATAGACCACTCTACATTGTAAGGGGCGCCATTTTTATTGTAATTAATTGCAGAGCCTTCAAAAAACGTTCCACTTTGTATGCATAACCGCATTTCTTCTATCACTCGTTGATCAGTGAGTGGGCCTTGCAGAATTTTAGGAGACTTGCCAATGAGTTCACATAAGGTATAGCCGGTCATTTTTTCAAATGAAGGATTAGCATAAATGATGCGGGGGCCGTCACCTTTGGTGTTAGCATCGGTAATCACGACAGAGTTGTACGACTGATCCAGCGCCACCTGAAAAAGTAGCGTTTTGGTTTCTACTGGCATTGCCAAGCCTAGATGCGCATTGCTGTTTAAATCAGTCATACCTGTTTAAATCAAAAGCAAGGCAATATCGTGTTAATGAATATAGAGACTATCATAACCATGCCTCTTCTCTAATTGAAGGCAACGATTCAAAACCGGGTCTGGCAAAATGATAGCCCTGAAATAAATCCACCCCTTGTTCAAACAAGGTTTTACATTCCTCTTCACACTCAATGCCTTCGGCAATGATTTTGATCGATAACTCTCTACATACCGTAATAATGCCAAACACTAAAGACCTGCGAACTCGGTCATTGTGGATATTTCTTGTTAACGACATATCCAATTTGATGACATCAGGCTGCCAATCAGCGAGAAGGTTCAGCCCCGCGTAACCTGCGCCAAAATCATCGATAGCCGTCGTGAAGTTTTGTTTTTTATATTCAATAAAGATATTTTTTAGATGATTATGGTCTTTAACTTTTTCTCCTTCGGTGACCTCAAACATAATGCGGTCAGTGGGGAAGTCTAATTCTGCGGCAGCTTCAAGGGTTGCCCTAATACAGGTTTCTGGGCGATAGACTGCATTAGGCAGAAAGTTGATACTCAGCATTCCTTGCAGGTTTAGTTTCTTTGCTAGATCCAGCGCCTTCACGCGAATTGCCTGATCGAATTTATATCGGTTGCTGTCATTGAGCTGTGAAAGTACAGACTCTGCACCTTCACCATTGATGCCTCTCACTAACGCTTCATACCCAAAGATAGTTTTATCGCGCACATTCACTATTGGTTGAAAAGCCATGGTGAACTGGATCCCTAGTTTTTCTGGGTCTCGACATTCTTTGCAGCCAACAGGCTCAAATGGTTTAATTTCCATCATTAAATTTTATCCCCTATGCTAACTATATAATTTTTATATTTTTAAATTGTGCCACGAACAGTCATCAGTGCTACCACAGAGAAAGCAAATGCACTTATAGAAAAGAATAAAGCTAACATGATTAGCTTTTTATAACCATTTAGTTGCGATGTCGCCGGTTGGGTCACACTTGTGGTGTCTGACTCTAGCGCTATGGTCGGATCGTATGCGTCAATTAACAGCCCCAAGACTTTCTCTGTCATTGCTGGAACAAATGCGTAAGGATCAAAAGTCTGGTATCCATTCTCTTTCAGGAATTTACCCATTTTTTCATCAAGAGGCGCATATTTCATCGCCCAATCCGGAAAAGACAGTTTTGAAATAGGCTTTCTGGAAATCAACTTAAGGTCTTTATGACGAGGGTCTTTTTCGATTTTGGCAAAAAGCGTATTAATTGCGTCCTCATCGCCTTCCAGACATTGAAAGAATGCACCGTCGCCAAAATACATTACACCAACTAAGCCATTTTTACGGTTATTAATTCTAGATTTCGCCAGAATTCTCACCACGCTTGGTTCTATCTTATTTACTTTATCTGCACTTTCAAAAGTTGAACGGCTGATATAGATAATCTGAACAAGTTTTCCCATATTACCCTTTGTAATATTTTGATTCGTAACGGTTTAAATAGTAGCTGTGATTAAATTTACATTTAGTTGACAATTGAATTGACGACTTGTTCTGTCATTTCACAAATTGGTTAAAAATCGTGGCTTAAACACAAGGCTCAGGATTGGATTGCCAGCAAATCTATATGCATGTAATTGGCTGATTTAATAAGTAATTTATACTCGTAAAAGCTGCATTTTATATCCACTGCTGATACTCACAATCAGGCGGTTTTTTTATACACATGAAAAGTATATACAGATCTGTATAAAAATGGTGAACTTTAGTGAAAATTAATGCTCATATCAGCAAGTAGTTAAGCTACTTTTAAAGTTAAACCAGTGAACGATTATTAATTTAGGGGTTAAAAATGAAATTAAGTCTTGTTGTGTCGTCTTTAATACTTGGTATGTCTTTCAATACTTTTGCTGCGGATGCAAAAAAGCTTACCGTCACTGAAAGTGTAACAATTAACGCACCAGCAGCTAAAGTTTGGGAGAAAGTACATAACTTTAATGATCTGGGCGCTTGGCACCCTGCCGTTGCTAAAACAGAAATTACTTCAGGAGCAAACAATAAAAAAGGAGCTGTGCGCCAATTAACACTGCAAGACGGTGGGAAGATCAATGAAAAATTATTGGCGTTTAGCGATAAGCATATGACCTTTAAGTATGCCATTATTGATGGTGTTTTACCGGTAAGTAATTATGTGTCCAGCGTTATCGTGAAAGCAGACGGTGCTGACAAATCAATCGTAGTATGGCGTGGTGACTTTAAGCGTAAAGATTTGAATACTAATCCTGCAAAAGATCAAGATGATGAAACCGCAACTAAAACTATTACTGGCGTATATCGTGGTGGTTTAGATAATCTAAAGAAAATCAGTGAGTGATAATCCAGTTAATAACGATAGACTGCTTTGGTTAAATGCATCTTTCATGATGTTAGCATGTAACGGTTAGTCGCTATTTTATGTGTTGGGATTAAAAGAAAGGCCTGCTTCTTATTAGAAGCAGGCCTTTGTAGTTTTTGGCAGCCAAAATCAGGTTGGGTTTAGCAAGCATAGTAGTGAAATAAAGCGTAATGGCAGGTAGGTGAGCTGGCTGAATTATCGTTTGCATGTCGTAATGAACATTCAGCAAGTTCTATGAAGATCGCTATGCACCATAATCTTTATCACAGACCTCAATCAATGAAAGCGGAGAGCTGATGTAAACTCTCATTTATTAAACTCATGATATTTTTATGACCGCACAACGTACATTCTGGACACTAGTAATATCAGCTGCCGCAATTCTGGCTGTTACGATGGGGATACGACAGTCATTAGGGCTGTTTTTATCACCATTAAACACCGCTACTGGCTTGGGTATTGTGACGGTAAGTTTTGCAATGGCCGTCGCCCAGTTTACATGGGGTCTGGCGCAGCCACTCTTTGGTATGCTCGCCGATAAAGTTGGCTCTTATAAAGTTATCGTATTAGGCACTTTACTGCTGGCTATGGGCTTGGTGCTGACGCCATTCATGCGTTCCGGTTTCGGTTTGATGTTCGCAATCGGCATCCTGACCGCTGCGGGTGCAGGTGCCGGAAGCTTCTCGATTTTGATTGGTGCCGCAGCGCAGCGATTGCCAGCAGAAGGCCGCTCTAAGGCCGCCGGATTTATCAACGCCGGTGGCTCATTCGGACAATTTATATTTGCGCCCTTTACGCAGGCTTTAATTAGTTCATTTAACTGGGTTATCGCTATATTTGTGTTGGCAGCTACATCGCTGACCACCATTCTATTAGCGCTGCCGCTACGCGAAAAAAAAGATATCACGGATAAACGTGTAGCCGCACAGGCCGATGGGATGGGCTTGAAACAGCAACTGCAGATTGCTTTTAAAGATGTGAGTTACCTCTGCTTGAATGTAGGGTTCTTCACCTGCGGCTTTCACATTGCTTTTTTGGTGACACATCTGCCTGGTGAGGTAAGTCTATGCGGCTTGCCAGCATCGGTGGGGGCTGTGTCACTTGCCATTATTGGCTTATCAAACGTAGCCGGTAGCATTGCCGCTGGCTTACTAGGGCAAGTTAAGCGTATGAAAATGATACTGTTCTGGATGTATGCTTCACGTGCTCTAGCCATCGCTATCTACCTGATTGCACCTAAAACAGAACTCACCTTTTATATTTTTGCAGCCATACTAGGGTTCACCTGGTTGGCGACGGTGCCTCCTACCGCTGGATTAATTGGAAAGTTATTCGGCCCGCGCTATCTCGCTACGTTGTTTGGATTTGCGCTACTTAGCCACCAGATTGGCGGTTTTTTTGGAGCATGGTTGGGGGGAGTCACATTCGTGCAAAGCGGTAGTTACGCATGGATGTGGTACGCAGATATTGCACTTGCTGTCATTGCTGCGTTGGTAAATCTACCCATTCGTGAGGCGCATCCAAAGTTGTCGATGACCTCAGCTTAGTGCTTAAGTGTTTGCTAAGTCATGGCCTTTCATTTTGAGAAAGTCCGTCAATCGGGTTGATTTAATGAATACAGCACAGTTGATGTAATCAACTGTGCTGCAAAGTGCATATCTAAGCTTGGTAGCGACTAGCTGCTTGAGTGTGTGATAAGTTTGGCCCAAGTGCTTTGCGGGCATTATCTAATGCATACCATTCTTCGATGTTGGGTAGTGATGGGATGGTAATCACTTCGCCTAAATCAAATCCTGCCAGTGCTGCATCCACTAAATTTTCTGGGCTCATCACTATTTGAGCAGGTAGATTATTCACTGGTAATCCACTTTTATCCCAGAATGGGGTATCAATCGCACCGGGTAATACGGCTTGTACTTTGATGCCTTTATCTGCAAGCTCATGGTGCATTGATTGTGTGAAGTTAACGACGTACGACTTAGAGCCGCTGTACGCGCCATTTAAAAGCTCTGGAGCAAGTGCAACGATAGAGGCAATATTGATAATTGCACCATGCGCATTTGCAATCAACCCCGGCACAATTGCGGCAGAAAGTCTTGTCAGTGCGATGACATTTAATGCAATCATCGTCTCAATATCATCCATGTTGGATTCCGCAAGTTTAGTTACTGCACCCAGCCCTGCATTGTTGACCAGCAGCGTAATGCTTTTGTCAGCCTTTAACAGATTTTCTATCTGTGCTAATTCTGATTTTATTGTCAGATCAGCAGGTACGACAGTGACATTGACCTTGTAATCAGACTTTATTTTACTAGCAACGGTATTTAACTTGTTCTCATCACGAGATACCAAAATCAGATCATATCCTCGCTTAGCAAGTCTATCTGCATACACTGCACCCATGCCAGTTGATGCCCCAGTAATTAATGCTTTACCTTGATTTACTATTGAACTCATCACAACCTCACTTATTAAAAACGAATAAAATTTATATTTAAATACCAATCGGTAAATAAATATAAAACAGCGCCACTTGCTTTGTCAACACTTTTTTGTAACAATTGGTATGTTATTTAATTTATGAAATTTAGCGATGTCTATTAATGTTAAAAAATTACGTGGTCGGCCTAGAGTTTTTGATATGGATGAAGCGCTTGATAAGGCTTTAGCCATTTTCTGGGAAAGAGGCTATGAAGGCGCCTCACTGGCTGAGCTAACTGAGACGCTAGGGATAAATAAACCTAGCTTATATGCCGCGTTTGGTAACAAAGAAGAGTTATTCAAGAAATCGTTATCAAGATATACGTCAGGTCCAGTAGCCTTTGTGCGAGACGTGATTAATGAACCGACAGCCTACAAGGTCGCTGAGCGTTTTTTATTGAATGCCGCAGAATTCCTTACTGCCAAAGATCATCCTAAAGGTTGCATGATCGTTCAGGCAGCATTATCCAGTGGAGAAAGCGCTGATATGGTGAAGGATTTATTGATTCAATATAGATATGCTTACGAGCATCAATTAGTGCTACGTTTTGAAAAAGCCAAAATCGATGGCGATTTACCTGATGATGCAAAGCCTAAATCGCTAGCTAAGTATTTGGCTACATTACATCAGGGCATGTCAGTACAAGCAACCAGTGGTACCAGCAAAGATGAGCTTTTAGAAATTGCTGAATTAGCGCTTGAAAATTGGCAGAATAAAAATAAATTGAGTAAATAATTAAGCACAGAATTGCAAAGCCTAACTAACAACCAAATTAGCTATCGTTAAAATTTAAGTTGAGCACACAGCACGCTGCTTTAACAGTTTTCGGTAGTGGTGGCAGCGCTTTCGATTAAGATCCGCGTCGCTCCCAATGTTATAAATACTGATCAGTCGTTTTTCATTGGGGTAAGGCTTGTCTAGCAGCAATGCCTTGATTGGTGTCTAATGTTTGAATTAAGGGGCCTGCTTTAACAGGTTCCGCTTGAATGATAGGTTAGGAATAATTTTGATTCGCATGGCTTTTGATAAACATAAAAACTATTTAGTATTACTCAACTTATCTTCTGTATTCTTTAGAAACGTTTCCACTACCTCGCAAATGTCAATGTTCATTCGCTGTGATAGAACGATTAACCACCAGACACTTTCTCCAAGCTTGTGTTTGAGTTGCGATAAGTCTTCGTCTCCAGATGGCCAACGTCCCTGCTGTGACATAGTGAGACGACCGACCAAGCTAGCATCAGTTAGAAAAGCTAGTGCATCTTCTTGAATAGTCCATTCGCTCCCATGATGCTTTTTCTCCAACAGATGGTATTTTTCTCGAATTTTCAGCGCGAGTTCAGCTATTTCATTTAATTGCATATTTTCATTTCCGTGTGTATTTAATAATAGCCTAACTGGTTGTAGTAGCCATATTAGCGCGCGCTGTATGCAATTTTCTGTAGCTATCGATCAGGCGGTGGTGTCTGTCTAGCCCTTCTAATTTAAGACTGGTTGGCGTCAGGCCGTAGAATCGTACGCTGCCATCCGTTGAGCCTATAGCGGCATCCATTCTGGCATGACCAAACATCCTGCGGAAGTTAACCACGTAGTCATCCAACTCCAGGTCGTCATCTAGCAACACCTCCAGCACCACATTCAAGGCCTGATAAAACAATCCGCGCTCAACCGTGTTGTCGTTGTATTGTAGGAAGGCACCCACCAATTCATGCGCCTCCTCAAATTGCTGCAAGGCGAGATTAACGAGTAGCTTCAACTCCAGCACTGTGAGCTGGCCCCAGTCCGTATTCTCGTCAAATTGGATGCCGATTAAGGTGGCGATGTCGCCGTAATCATCCAGCTCGTTATTTTCTAAACGCTCAAGCAGTACTTCTAGGCTTGCATCGTCTAACTGATGTAGATTCAGAATATCCGCACGGAACAACAGCGCCTTATTGGTGTTGTCCCAGACCAAATCCTCTACCGGATACACTTCCGAATAGCCTGGCACCAAGATACGACAAGCCGTCGCGCCTAACTGGTCATAAACTGCCACGTAAGCTTCTTTGCCCATTTCTGCCAGAATGCCAAACAAGGTTGCAGCCTCATCAGTATTCGAGTTTTCACCTTGGCCAGAGAAATCCCACTCCACAAAGTCATAATCCGATTTTGCGCTGAAGAAGCGCCATGAAACAATGCCGCTGGAATCAATAAAATGTTCAACAAAGTTATTGGACTCGGTCACGGCTTCACTGGCAAAGGTGGGTTGCGGCAAGTCGTTCAGGCCTTCTAAACTGCGTCCCTGTAATAATTCCGTCAGGCTGCGTTCCAGCGCTATTTCTAAACAAGGGTGCGCACCGAACGAGGCAAACACACCGCCCGTGCGCGGGTTCATTAAAGTGACGCACATCACGGGGTAGATCCCACCCAGCGACGCATCTTTTACCAGCACCGGAAAGCCTTGCTCTTCCAAGCCTTGAATGCCAGCCATAATACTAGGGTATTTCGCCAGCACTTCCTGCGGGACATCAGGCAAGGCGATTTCACCTTCAAGAATTTCGCGTTTGACCGCCCGTTCAAAAATCTCCGATAAGCATTGCACCTGCGCTTCGGCTAGTGTATTACCGGCACTCATGCCGTTGCTGACATATAGGTTTTCAATCAGGTTGGATGGAAAGTAGACGATTTCGCCGTCCGACTGGCGCACATAGGGTAGCGAACAGATACCGCGCTCGGCATTGCCAGAGTTGGTGTCGACCAGATGCGAACCGCGCAGCTCGCCATCAGGGTTGTAAATTTCCAAGCAGTATTCATCCAGAATCTCTTTCGGCAGTGCATCTTTGCGGCCCGGCTTAAACCAGCGCTCGTTGGGATAATGTACAAATGCCGCGTTGGCGATATCTTCGCCCCAGTATGAACCAGCATAGAAATGGTTGTTGCTCAGTCGCTCGATATATTCACCCAATGCCGACGCTAAGGCGCTTTCCTTGGTGGCGCCTTTGCCATTGGTAAAACACATAGGCGAGTGCGCATCACGGATATGCAATGACCACACATTAGGAATGATATTGCGCCAAGAAGCGATTTCAATCTTAATGCCCAAGTTCGCCAGCAGCCCCGACATATTGGCGATGGTTTGTTCTAAAGGTAAGTCTTTGCCGGTAATGTAGGTGTGTGTATCAGTAGATGGATTCACCATCAGCAACGCCTGCGCATCTTCGTCCAGATTCGCGACTTCTTCAATCACAAACTCAGGGCCAGCTTGCACCACTTTTTTCACCGTACAACGGTCTATGGAGCGCAAAATCCCTTGGCGGTCTTTGTCAGAGATATCTGCTGGCAACTCAACTTGAATCTTGAAAATCTGCTGGTAACGGTTTTCCGGGTCAACAATATTGTTGTGCGAAAGGCGGATATTTTCGGTAGGGATATTACGCGTGCTGCAGTATAACTTCACAAAATAAGCTGCACATAAGGCTGATGAAGCCAAAAAATAATCAAAAGGCCCGGGAGCTGAGCCATCGCCTTTATAGCGAATAGGCTGATCAGCAATCACCGTGAAGTCATCGAACTTGGCTTCAAGACGTAGCTTATCGAGAAAGTTGACTTTAATTTCCATGGTGATATTTCCAAAATATAGTGCAAAAATGATGTGGGCGCTATTATCTCTCACAACGCGGATGCCGTGTAATACATCGATGCTTTTCACACACTAACGCATCAGAGATAAATGCCACAGAATCTTACTGAACCAATATGTTGCCGAGAGACGTAATTTCTACTAATTGTTCCAACTAATTATGACTGAACGGGAAGGGGTATTTTGTCATGGAGGGGAAATTTAAGAGTCGTAATCCCTCATGTTTCAAATTTTTATTTAGATCGGTTGCCACTGATTTCTGAATTTTCCTCAATTATTCTTGAAGCGATGAAATAGGCGTGACTAATTTAGCCCCAAAGCGGACCATCTTTGTTCAAAAATCTATTGCAAGCATAAACTTGGATAATTGATTTGAAAGCATAAAGCTGTCTTTGTGACAAAGTTATGCTGCCACTGACAAGAGTGTAGGAATTACCTTATTACTACTAATTTTGGAAACATAAATTTATATTTCTATGGCTGATTTTTTAATTACGTTGAACTTAGTAGAGTTGTTCTAATGAATCATAACTTAGGCCTAAGTTAATGATGGAATCATAAACTATTCAAGATTTAAAGCTATTGTATTAATTTCAATGTTCGCTTCGTTCTATGTAAACAAAATAAATATTTACATATTTTGATAAAATGTTATTGTCGTTATAAGGCTACGTTAAAGCGAGTGAAAAAACGTAGCGCCGTCTATGAAACTAGATGTCACCAGGAGTGGCTAGGTGTGAAAGCACTGAGAGAGTCTTGCATGCAATGGCCGCTTATGCGGTCATTGTTCTTTCTAGGCTTCAATTATTAGCTTCAACCACTTAAGGATTATCTAGTGAGCAACTAATTGATAGTTTTAAACTAATGCATTAACTAACTCTATCCTGAGACATAAACGCTATTAATATATGAAATCGGTTTCAGTTTTTAAAAATATAATTGAACAGTTTATTATGAGTTGTTTTATAGTTTATTTCTAAGGAGATTGGAGATGACAAAAAAGTCAGAGCTAGAACTTCGTATTGATGAATTGCAGATACTTGCTATTGAAACGTTTGGTACTAAAACTATGGCTGATGCATGGCTACATAAAGAAAATTTTGCCTTAGGTGCGACTCCAATATCAATGGCTGAGTCTGAATCTAGCCTAGAGGAAGTTAAGAAAGTTTTAAGCGCGATAAGTTATGGTGGGGTGGTTTAGCTACTAAAGGTGACAAAGCCAGATAATTTTCACGCTCATCACTGTCTCTTAAAGTAGGTCGAAACACTCGCGCTTGTCTGTTGCATGAGTACTCCAGTCAAAATGGCTGCTTGGAATTATTTCAAAGTAGACACTTAATAATTCTTGTTGAGAAACTAGTGAAAGATTACTTACAAACGTCCGCTATGCGGACAAAGCTGTCGTTTAACGTGAAAGTAGGCTGCTGAGTTTTTCGCAGAGGTCCGCTTGACTGCTAGTTTTGGCGTCATATTATCTATTCAATCGGTGGATAGCGATCGCACTTCGGCAATTCGTGCGCATGCCCCATCCAACTGATGCGCTCTGCAACTTGAATATGAATTCGCACTGGAACGGTATCTGGCTCATCGTATGTTGCGCTCTGAACGTCTATCAGTCCCGGTAGAACAGAAGCATTCGAGTAGAAAAGCCCTGTCCCGCAGTCTGGACAAAACTGCCGTCTGCTGTGTTCCGATGACTCGTAAGTCTTAGGTCCGCCCTTCGTAATCTTGATGGGCTCATGAGGATACATGGTCCATCCTACCATCGGGGCTCCGGAGTGCCGCCGACAGTCAGAGCAATGGCATAGTGCATGAGTCAGCGGCTCGCCTTCAACTTCGTGCCGAATGGCACCGCAATGACAACCACCAGTTAGTTTCATAATTTGCATCTCCTACATGTGTTGACATCTGAATGATGCCGCGAAATCTGACGTCCAACGTTTGAATTAAGGGGCGCCGTTAGGCGTCCCGCTTGAATGATGGGTTATGCATGACTATGGGCATTATTTTTTAATTTTTGACCAAGAACTTAAATATACAGCAATAAAGCAAACCGCAGCAGGCATTAGCCATACCAAACCAGTGCTATTTTTGAGACCAAGATCAGAAAATGTAAACTGATACTCTGAGCCATTACCTAATATCAGCATGGATATAGCAGTTAATGTGGGCAATGGGATTGCACCGTGACCTGCCAGCAAAAACGTTGGGCAAATGAGTGATGCTAACAAAGAGAACAGGATTTGGTAAAAATACTGAAAGCCTAAAAAGTAGGATGCATTCTTTCGTAAAAGAAATAAAGCTAATAAGCCTAAGATGACGTTTAGTGAAATAACTGAAAGAAAAGATGCGTAGCTCATATTTATTAAATGCTCGAATTATTATGAAGCCTAACGTTTGAAGTAAGG
>NZ_PQVH01000008.1 GCF_004661485.1 Methylotenera oryzisoli | reverse complement strand
CCATCACGCTGAACGAGACCGATTTGGACGACACCAATCCAGTGATCGCCAACCAAACCTTCTCTTATGCAGAAAATCGTGCGGCTGGCACCACAGTCGCGACGGTAGTCGCTTCAGACAACGTGGGAGTGACGGGCTACAGCTTCACGGCGACTGGCACCAACACCAGCGCTGATGGTTTCTACCAAATCAGCAACACCGGCGTGATCACGATCACGGCGGCAGGAGCAGCCTCTGGCGTCAACGACTTTGAACAAGGCACCAATACTGGCAACTACGGCATCACGGTACGTGACGCGGCTGGCAACAACAGCAGCGCCACCATCACGCTGAACGAGACAAACGTAAATGACAACGCGCCAGTCATTGACCTGGATGCAAATAATTCCACAACAAGCGGTGCGAATTTTGTTACTAGCTATACTGAAAATGGGGTAGGCATCTCTGTTGCTGATAATGACATTGCAATCACTGATGTTGACTCTACTAATTTAGTGAGTGCAGTGATTACATTAACCAATATGCAAGCTGGTGATGTACTTGCTGCTGGTGTTTTACCTGCTGGAATTACGAGCAGCATAGTAGGCAATGTAGTTACATTAAGTGGCAACGCAACTTTGGCTAATTACCAAACAGCAATTCGTGCGATTACTTTTGCAAACACCAGCGATGCGCCAAATACAACCCCGAGAAATATTACTGTTGTTGTTAATGATGGATCTGCGAACTCTAATACGGCTACAACCACTATTAATGTGATTGCTGTGAATGATGCACCTGTAGGTGTTGCGGATATATTTAACGGCGCAAATAGTGTGGTGGAAGTGACGACGGTTGTTCGTGGTAATGTGTTGGCGAATGATACTGATGTTGATTCGCCACTTGCTAATTTGACAGTAGCTCAATTTGCAACAAATAGTGGTTCTACTGCCACTACAGCAAATGGTTCTAATGCCATTACAACGGCGCTAGGTGGTACGGTGGTTATGAATGCAAATGGCACATTTACTTATACTGCGCCCGTGCGTAACCATGGGGATGCAACACTTGATGTGGATAGTTTTGTCTACCGTGCAACAGATGGCAGTTTAAACTCTGCATGGACCACGGTCACTATTAACGTAACCGACAGCCAACTACTTGCCAATAGCGATACCGATAGCGTTGGTATTGGAGGTAGCACTACCGGTAATGTTTTAACAGGGGCAGGCGGCGCTACAGCTGATAGCCTTGGGGCTGATGCGCCTGTGGCGATTACCAATGTAACCATCGCCGCAGCTTTGTCCAATACACTGGGTGCGGGTAATGTTCGTACTATTGTTACCAATAACGGTACTTTGGTGATTGATCAAGATGATGGTAGCTACACCTACACTTCTTCATTGTCTAATCGCCAAGTGGTAGCAGGTACAGGTAGTAATACTCAGGCCGTTTGGACATCTGCAGGAATTAGTACCTATGGTTTTGATGGTTCAAGTCCACAAACTGGATCTAATCTAAATCTGTCTAACCTAACTGCTTCTGCGGCAGGGTTTGTAAGGCATCGTGATAATAGCGGAACAAATAATGACGGTTTAGGTGTCGAGTCTTCTACAGGTAGTTCAAACAATAACCGAATTGAGAGTGGTGAGCATCTGGTGTTAGATTTAGGTGCTGGTTTTGGTACTACTTCCGCCAGTGTGACACTTACAGATTTAAGTAATGGCGAGACTGCAACATGGCGTGCTTATGATGCGAGCGGTAACTTTGTTGCGACTGGCACCATTGTGGGGACCAGTGGGAACAACAATATTCAAACAGGTCTAATCTCTACAGGTACCGCGTTCAGATATATACAATTTACATCATCGGGTGCTACCTATCGTATTGATGGGCTAACTGCCACTCAAGATTTAAGTAGCATAACGCCAGATGCCTTTACTTATACGATAGCCGATGCAGACGGTAGTGCATCTTCTGCAACGCTGACTGTAACCACAGATTCAACAGTGACAGCAGTTGCTGACAATGCCACCGTATACGAGGCGGCATTAGCCACTGGTACACAGCCAACGCTGACGTCAGAAGCAGTCACTGGCAACTTACTTGCAAACGATACAGGTGTCAGTGGTACAACCCAAATTACTAGCGTTAATGGCACTTCACCAGTCGGTGGAGTCATTACTATCAGCAATTCAATCGGCACTTTAACGGTATATACTCAGGCCACTGGTGGATTTGCTAAAGGGGACTATGTTTACACCTTAAACTCTGCAACTACACAAGGGGTGAACGACGCGCCAAGCTTTAACTATGTGTTGACTAATACCTTTAACGGTCAAACCACTAACTCAACGTTAAATATCAATATTGTGGACGATGCACCGGTACGTATTGGTGATATCTCACAAACGCTGACTTCACCTTCACTCACTACCTATAACTTGGTATTGGTGATCGACCGTTCAGGCAGTATGGCGTTTGACGCAGCAGGGCGTGCATCAAATGACCCACTGTTTGATGCAGCGAGTGCACGTATGCTGATTGCTAAAAATGCGTTAGCAGAGTTGGTGAATAAATTTGATGGCTTGGGTAACGTTAACGTCAAGATTGTAGATTTCTCTTCGGATGCTACCGAGACTAATTGGTATCTCGATGATACGACCGGAGCAATTAACTACATTAATAATATTCAACCGACAGGTGGTACACAGTACACTACGGCATTAAATGAGCTGATGACTGGTTACACTCAGCCACCAGCTGATAAGACCTTGATCTACTTTGTGACCGATGGTGACCCGAACGCTGGCTTTGGACTGACTTCGACTTCGACACCAACTATCGCTCAGTGGGAGAACTTTGTACAAAATACCTCAGCAACTGGTAATACCTCACCTTCTATCGCCTTCGGTGTGGGTATCGGTCCATCAGTGAGCCTGACTAACTTGTTGCCAATTGCTTATCCAAATAACGATACTGATCCGGTCGATGGTCAGGAGGATTACGCGATTCGCGTCGTCAATCCATCAGACTTGGCAGCCTCATTGCTGGCTACCGTAGATGGTGGTTTGGTGGCAGGTACGCTTTCTGTGGTGTCCGGTGCTGGCAGTACCACTGGCTTCCTGCTGGGTGCGGATGGCGGCAGCGTCCAAAGCATCTTGGTGGACGGTATCACTTATAATTATGTCTCCGGTGGCCCAACCAGTATCACCATTAACACCAATAAGGGTGGCCAATTAGAGGTGGATTGGATTACAAGCACCTACACATATAGCTTGGTGGTGAATGCAACTATCCAAAACCAACAAGAGGTATTTGTCGTAACGGCCGTAGACGGTGATGGAGATTTAGCTAATCTTAATCTGGTGATTAACTTGGATTACATTGCCAACTTAGATGCCAACCATGACACTATTCTGACTAACGTGACTGCTGGTACGCCAATTAACATCAGCTCAGCCTTGTTGCTTCACAATGATACATTGGTTAACGGCATAGGTACGATTACCGGTACTAGCAACGCAGTGAATGGTACTGTTGGTGGTACTAGCAATATCGTGTTTAACCCAAGTGCAACTACGGCTAAAACCATACAGGTAGAAACCGAGACATTGTTGAGTGGTAGTGTGTATGACAATACCTCGTATGCGATGAATAACGTGCGTGAAAATGCGGTGGACTTAACTGATAGAACGCGCTATGGCACAGTGCTGCCAGGTGGTCAAGCATGGGCGGTAGATATGGCAGGCAAAACCCAAGTCTTCAGCGGCCGTATTGCCAATACCTCTACGGTAAAAGATATTGATTACGTGAAGGTGAGATTGTTTGCGGGCGAGCGTATCTTTATTGATGTCGATAACCAGTCACAAAATATGATAGGTGCCGTGGAGTATATTAATAGCTCAGGCACATTGGTTAGTACAACTTTAGCAACACTTAGTGGTGCTCCTAATGCTTACTTTACAGCGCCTGTCGATGGTGAATATTATATTCGCGTTGAATCTTCAGCCGCTGGCACAGCTGCTAGCACTGATTACAACTTGTTGATTACTTTGGATCAGATCAGCGGTGCAACCGATGAGCATGGCCAGTTTGACTACACGCTAAGTTCAGGTATCGGTACAGCCGGTGCTACGGCAGATATCTACTCAGTAGCTGGTACTACTATCCGCGGTGGTGATGTCGATGAGGTCATTATTGGCGGCAATACAAACGACACTCTGTATGGTAATGGTGGTAACGATGCAATCTCTGGTGGAGGTGGTAATGACACCATTTATGGTGGCGATGGCGCTGATCGTCTAGATGGTGGTCAGGGCAATGATGTGTTAGATGGCGGCGCTGGTAACGATATCTTAATCGGCGGTGCAGGCAATGATATCCTGACCGGTGGTGCTGGTAGCGACACATTTGTTTGGCATTTGGCTGATAGCGGCACAGTGGGTGTGCCAGCTAGCGATACAATTACTGACTTCAATACCGCCGCTAATGTAGATAAGTTGGACTTGCGCGATTTGTTGCAGGGTGAGACCGCAGTAGGTGTGGGTGCTAATTTAGAAGACTACCTGCATTTTGAAAAAGTGGGTACTGATACAGTGGTACATATCAGTAGCAACGGTAGTTTCAATAATGGCTATAACCCAGCAGCTGAAGTACAAACGATTACATTACAGAATGTTGATTTGATTGGAACCAATACAAGTGACCAGCAAATCATTCAAAATCTGATAAATAATCAAAAGTTAATTACGGATTAATGATTCGATAATCCCAACATTAATTTAAGCGCTTCAACCTAAGACCTTTAGTGGCTATGTCACTAAAGGTCTTTTTATTTAGATATTTAGATGAGATTTGTCGAAATGTCATCATTTTCAACTATTCTCAATCAAGTCGGTCATGATTAAAAATCATTTAATGTGTCAATTAATAGACACTTTTCATTGCAACTCTTGTTGTTGATATGCTGAATTTAGCGGCTTATCTTCATTAAATATGGCTCGCTCAAGAAAAATATCACGCTGGAGTGCATTGTAAATTTTTGTAATGTACTTAAGTAATATCATGTAAATGATTGATAATCCTCATTCTATTATGTAACATCTGCGCTTTAATCAGTGCTGTATACGGTCATTGAAGTGAACTGACTTAAGCTTCTGATTGCTAATCTGGTATATTTCTTGCTCATGCACATGTCGATATAGTATTGTTCAGTGCATGATGCAGACGCTAATAAGACTAGAAAAAGTTTTTAGAATTGGGAGAGTGAGTTGAGTCAACGATTTAAATATAAATTAAGTTATTTGTTCTTGCTAGGTTTGAGCGTGTTCAACATTGATGTTGCACGTGCAGCGGAACCTTTAATTAGCTTAAAAGATATGGTTGAAAAAACAATCACTTCGAATCCTGAAGTTCAAGCTAGGTATCACAAATTTTTAGAAGCAGGCTACGAGCAGGATACTGTTCGCGGTGGCTTTTTGCCAAAAGCTGATCTTGTTTCTACCTACCGCAACCAAGAAGAGTTGGTCAAAAATACGAGCAATACGCAAATCCCGCGTATGAATAATGAGTTAGTGTTAAGGCAAATGATTTTTGACGGCTTTGCAACCAGTAATGAAGTTAAACGTCTGGGACATGCTAGCAGGGTTCGCTATTTTGAGCTGCAAAGCGTAATGCAAAGTACCACACTAGAGTTTGTGCGTGCTTACTTAGATACGCTACGCTACCAAGAGTTAATTCAATATGCAAAAGACAACTATGTGATACATAAGCAGTTATTTGATCGTATTCAGGAGCGCGTGAATGCTGGCGTCGCGCGTAAGGTCGATTTGGAGCAGGCAAGTGGTCGTTTGGCGTTGGCAGAAGCTAACTTACTTACTGAAACGACGAACTTGCACGATGTAACGGCTAGATTGCAAAGATTGTATGGTGAGTTGCCGCCAGCAACATTAGAAGCGCCGACATTATTCAATGCGAATTTGGAGCCAAGCTCAGAAGCTGCATTAAAAGTGGCATATAGACAAAATCCGGACTTGTTATCAACGATTGAGGATATTCAAGCCAAAAAGAACGAGATTAAAACGAATGAGTCTCGCTACTATCCTCAGTTGAATTTACAAGCACGTAAAAACTTAGGTACCAGTTCTGATGGTCGCTACAGCAATAGTGCGGCAGACTTGCTTGAGTTAACCATGAACTTTAATTTATTTAACGGCTTTTCTGATAAAAACTCAGTCAGTACCGCTGCTCAAAAGCTTAATGGCGCACATGATCAGCGTGATAAAGCGTGTATTGACACACGTCAGCTAGTTACGATTGCTTACAATGATGTTAAACAGCTTACTGAACAACGTGTTTACAGAGCTAAGCACAAAACATCAATTGAGAATGCGCGCGAAGCTTATCGTAAGCAGTACGATATTGGCCAGCGTACGCTATTGGATTTGCTGGACTCTGAGAACGAGTATTTTCAGGCTAAGCGTAGTTTGACCAACACCGAGTATGATTTGCAGTTAGCGCATGCAAGAACCTATGCCGGCCAAGGTGAGCTACTCAATAAAATAGGCGCACAACGTGGTAACTTACCTGAGTATGCGCGTGAGGAGTATTTAGATAATGAAAATGTTTGCCAAGCTTTAGCACCGGTACAGGTTCAAATCGATAAAGCTGCATTGGTAGCGGATGCCAAACCATTGGCTAATATTTACCCATCAATGGCTAAACCGATAGCGCCTGTTGCAACGCCAGTCGTAGCGCCGGTGACTGCGCAAGCTTGTAATGTACAAGCGATTACTGACAGAGTGAATGATTGGGCGAGCTCATGGCGTCAGAAAGATGCGGATCGCTATTTCCGATTCTATGCGGATAAATTTGCACCAGAGGCGCCGCTGGATAGAGCTACATGGGAAAAACAACGCCGCCAACGTTTAAGCACCAATGGCAAAATTGGCTTGAAGATTGAAGATCTGCAAGTGAGTTGCGATGGCGATACTGGTAAAGCTACATTTAAACAGGCATACACCTTAACCAACTTTAAAATTAAAAAAGTGGCAGACACCTCTTGTGAGGTTTGCAATATGCAGCGTACACCAATTATTACTTATCAAGATAGTGTAAACAAAGAGCTACAATTTCAAAATGAAAGCAGTGATTGGAAAATTATCCGCGAGCTAGTGAAGTAATCTAGGTGATTAACTTTGCTTGCTGAGTGACTTAACTTAAAGTTTTTTACTTACAGTAATCTAGAAGTAAAACAGCCATTCAATAAAAGCGCACCCTAATGATATTAGTGGTGCGCTTTATTTTTGGACCATATTGGGCGTGGCTGAGCGGGGTTTTTGGGTGTTGTGAGTATAAAAATACGATTGAAAGTGCAAATGTAGAAAAATAATTAAAAAATGATGAAATAGTTTTGCAATATTTTCAGTAATTGTTATAGAATACGCACCGTTGTTTGATCTACACCTTCCATCCGCCCGGGTGGTGAAATTGGTAGACACAAGAGACTTAAAATCTCTCGCGCGTAAGCGTGTGCCGGTTCGACTCCGGCCCCGGGCACCAAATATATATCCAATTCAAGTTACTTATCCCAAAAAGCTGGCCGCTTCTTGTGCGATTTTTATTCTTAATGCTGCTTCCTGATTGATATTGCTTAGTCGTACAGCTAAGTCTAGAATGAAGTTGACTTTGCGTGGTAATGCGCGTGTTCCTGCTTTATCAGTATTTATCACGTCATACTTGATGAGTCAGCTTTTCTTACCTTTAACAGCAAGAGGGTCAATGCGGCGCATTCTGATATCGATTGGATTTATCCTGTTGGTTGGGGCTGGCGTTTGGTATTTTACAAAGCCACTGCCGCTGCCCGTCACTCTTTTTGTTGTACAGCCTGGGCTAGTGGAGTCCAGCGTTTCAAATACACGGGCTGGCTCGGTTGAGGCATGCTTACGTACCCGTTTATCTCCAATCATCGGTGGTCGTATCGCATATCTAGGCGTTAAAAAAGGCGACCATGTTAAAAAAGGCCAAGTACTCATCCAATTGTGGAATGAGGATCAGCAAGCGCAAAGCGCGTTAGCACTCAAGCAAGTAGACAGTGCACGTAAGCGTGTTGGTGAAGTATGTATTTTGGCTGAAAATGCTGAGCGAGAGGCTGCGCGCAGTACGCAGCTCAGGCAACGCGGTTTTATTTCCGAATCTGCAGAAGAAAAGTCACGTTCGGAGGCAAGGTCACGCCGTGCGGCATGCTTATCCATCAACACCGAGATTGCCCAAGCGCAAGCGAGATTGAAGCTAGCTCAGGTTGAGCAGGGCCGCACTGTATTGGCTGCGCCATTTGATGGCGTGGTTGCTGATATTGTTGGTGAGTTGGGTGAGTACACTACACCTTCGCCACCGGGTGTAGCTACGCCACCGGCAATAGATTTAATTGATAGTTCATGCCTTTACGTGCAAGTACCAATGGATGAAGTGGATGCGCCTAAAATTAAGCTGGGGCAACCTGCACGTATTGTGCTGGATGCGCTACCGGGTAAAACCTTGTTGGGTCATGTTAAACGTGTTGCGCCTTATGTAGTTGCGGTGGAAAAACAGGCACGCACGATTGATGTAGATGTTGCACTAGATAATACTGCCGATATCAAGCAGTTATTAGTGGGCTATAGCGCAGATGTTGAGGTGGTTTTAGAAAGTCGTGACCACGTATTGAGAATACCAACCTCTGCATTGCTGGAGGGCAGTAGAGTGCTGCTTTACCAAGATAAAACCAGAAAACTGGAAGCACGGTCCGTAAAAACTGGCATCGCTAATTGGCAATATACCGAGATATTGCAGGGGCTTAACAAAGGTGACCGCATTGTTACTTCTGTAGATCGTGAGGGGGTACAGGCCGGTGCTTTAGTCAGCGTGGAGTCGTCTGGACGCTAAGTTATGACTGAGGCCGATACTCTTATCCGTTTAGCGCATATCGGCCGCACTTTTTATTTAGGTGACGCTCAGGTGCATGCGCTGCGTGATATTAACCTCAATATACAACAGGGTGAGTATATTGCGGTGATGGGCCCGTCAGGTTCTGGTAAATCTACATTGCTCAACGTGTTGGGGCTGTTAGATCGTGCAGATGCTGGTGTATATCATTTAGCTGGACGTGATGTCACTACACTTGCAGCCGATGAGCAGGCGCGTGTGCGTAGTGAGCATGTCGGTTTTATTTTTCAGAGCTTTCATTTAGTACCAAGGTTAACTGCTGCAGCCAATATTGAGCTGCCGCTGATGCTTGCAGGCATTAATCCCGATGAACGTGCTCAGCGCGTGAAACAGGTGCTGCATGATTATGGTTTAGATGCACGCGCCGAGCATAGACCCAATGAGTTATCTGGCGGCCAGCGGCAGCGCGTGGCAATTGCGCGAGCCACTGTCATGCAGCCAACCCTGTTATTAGCAGACGAGCCTACCGGTAACTTGGATAAAGTAACGGGTGAGGAGGTGGTAGCTTTGCTCGAAGCATTAAATGGGCAAGGCGTGACCTTGATTGTGGTGACGCATGATCAGTCGCTAGGGGCTCGCGCGCGCAGGCAAATTAAAATGGATGATGGTGCGATTGTAAGCGACACCGCAGCTAGCGTTATTGTTGGGGCAACACGCGATGAGAGTACCTGATGCTTTACGCTTTGCCAGCTACGCCGCCATTGGTTCACCCGTGCGCACGGCGTTACTAGTGCTGGCCATGGCGATAGGCGTTGCCTCTGTAGTGGTGTTAACGGCATTGGGCGATGGCGCAAGACGTTACGTCGTGGATGAGTTCTCTGCTATCGGTACAAATTTAGTGATTGTTTTGCCTGGGCGTTCGGAGACGCGTGGATTTAACCCCGCCAATTTAGTGACGAGTACGCCGCGAGATTTAACAGTTAACGATGCTGAAGCCCTGCTGCGGCTGGCAGGCGTTAAAAGGGTGTCTCCTTTGGTCGTGGCGACAACCGAAATTAAGGCATCTGGAAAGCTGCGTGAATCTATCTTAATCGGTACTAATGCTGATTATATCCAGTTGCGTAATCTTAAGTTGTCACTAGGGCGATTCCTTGCAAACACTGAGTTCGGTGGCGGTTCACCTGAGGTGGTGCTAGGTGCAGTAATACGCAAAGAGTTATTCGGCACCGAGAATCCCATAGGAAAAAGTGTACGCATCGGTGACAGAAAGTATCGGGTGGTAGGTGTTTTAGCAGAGGGTGGCCGTGGTCTTGGTATTAGCAGTGATGATGTAGCGATCGTGCCTATCAATAGCGCACAAGCAATGTTAAATACCAATACTTTGTTCCGCATTTTAATTGAGGCGCATAGTCGTGAACAAATTAACCCGGTGAAGTCGCGTGTGTTAAAGACTATTATTGCTCGGCATGAAGGTGAAGAGGATGTTACCGTCATTGCACAAGATGCCGTATTGCAAACTTTCGATAAAATTCTCAATGTATTAACACTAGGCATTGCGGGTATTGCTGCAATAAGCCTTGCAGTTGCCGGTATATTAGTCATGAATGTCATGCTCGTTTCAGTCACGCAGCGCACTGCAGAAATTGGTTTGTTAAAAGCACTGGGGGCGACTACTAGGGCAGTGCAGCAGTTGTTCTTGTTTGAGGCATTGCTGCTTTCTGTAGCTGGTGCTGTTGTCGGGGTGGGGTTTGGTTATCTGGGCGCGGCATTTTTACGTTATTTATACCCTACGTTTCCTGCATATCCACCGTTATGGGCTGTACTAGCAGGTTTAGGCATCGCTTTAGTGGCCGGTTTGGTATTTGGCGTGATGCCAGCCAGAAATGCCGCCAAGTTGGATGCGATTCAGGCATTATCCAGAAAATAATGATGATTTAATCGCGATTACTACTTACCTATGTGATTGCAAAAGCGTTTAAGATAAGAGCGTATATGTTAATTAGAGATGCTATACGGTTCGCTATACAGGCCATGAGTGCGCATCGGCTACGCAGCCTTTTAACGATGCTTGGTATTGCCGTGGGGATATGGTCTGTGATTTTGCTGACCTCGATTGGCGAAGGCATGCATCGCTACGTATTAGCGGAGTTTACGCAGTTCGGTACCAATGTCATTGCAATTGCCCCTGGCAAGGTTAAAACCGGTGGACAAGCGCCGGCGGGGATTCCATCCACTGCACGTTTACTTACCATGGAAGATGCGATTGCACTAAAGCAGTTGCCCAATGTGACTGGTGCAACGCCTACGGTATGGGGTAACTCGGAGCTAGCCGCCAATGGGCGCTTACGGCGTTCAACTGTGTATGGGGTTGATGCCGATTTTACTCGGGTTTTCAGCTCTTCGGTACGTATCGGTAGTTTTTTGCCTGCAGCCAATATGGGTGATTCGCGTGCCATGATTGTGCTTGGCAGTAAGTTGCGTGATGAGCTGTTTGGCCAGCAAAATCCATTAGGTGCTCGCGTCAAAATCGGCGGTCTGCATTTTCGCGTGATTGGGGTGATGGCGCCTAAGGGGCAGTTTCTCGGTATTGATCTTGATGACACGGCATTTATTCCCACTGAGCGTGCGTTGGAACTATACAACCGCGAAGGCCTGATGGAAATTCATGTGATTTACCAAGAAGGCGTAGCTTCCGCTAGCGTTGCTAAGGTAGTGAAATCTTTGTTGAAGTTACGGCATGGGGCTGAAGATTTTACCGTGACCACACAGGAAGATATGCTCAATACACTGTCGAATATACTCAACATATTAACGATGGCGGTGGGGGCGTTGGGCGGCATCTCACTATTGGTAGGTGGCGTAGGGATTGTCACGATTATGACGATTGCCGTGAGCGAGCGTACCAATGAAATAGGTTTGATGATGGCACTGGGTGCGCAGCGTGCAACGGTGTTGTTTTTGTTTCTGGGTGAGTCTGTCGCCTTAGCATCATTGGGCGGTTTATGTGGCCTGTTATTTGGGATCGTGACCGCGCAGCTTCTGCAATTTTTATTGCCGGCTTTGCCAGTACATACGCCGTGGAGCTTTGCTATTGGCTCACTGTTAATTTCCATGATGATCGGCCTGTTAGCAGGTGTAATACCTGCCAGAAGCGCATCGATGTTAGACCCAATTAACGCTTTGAGAGCAGAGTAGCGAGCTGAAAATATCTCGCGTATGAATGGCTGCTATCAGCTTATAATAACGCGCTGGGTCCACAAGTTAACTGATTGATATTGCGGCAGTAGTATCTGCAACATAATGAATAGACAATAAACAATGGAACAAAAAAACTCTCCTATTGAAGCTGCTCGCCAGACCTTGATACAACTGATGCAACGTAAGTTGCCGCCCACACCAGATCACTTTCGTAGTGTTTACGATGAAATCATGGGGGTTAAGTCGATAGACCAATCCGCAGAACTGGGTAAGACGCTGGAGAAAGTGCTTCAGCAAGCCGGTAAGCAAAAGCCCAAATATATTGCAGTTGCACAGGCGCTTAATCCACTCATCGAAAAAGGGGATTGGCCTAAAGTAGAAGAGCAGCTAACCAAGTTGTTTCCATCAAGTGCCACAAGCGCTAATGTAGAGGAGGCCAACTGGTCTAACGTTATTCGTAACTTACTGAAGCAGTTGGAGGTTAGCCACAAAGGTGTGACCTTAAGCCGCAAAAAAGAAGGTTTGAGTAAGGTGTTGGTTAATTTTGCCAGCGATTCAGATGTGCTCGCGCAAAAGATTCAGGCATTGGTGAGCTCTTGGGGGTTAAGTGGCACTGCGGATGCCGTGATGTCTTCAGATGTTGCGGATGCCACCGCCTCGGCTAATGTGGCAACACCTACCGTCTCTGCTAGCTCTATCACTGGCTCTAGCCAATGGCGTGACATGCTATTAAGAGCCTTTGAGCTGTCGATTATTCCAAACTTAACAGATACCCCAGATTTACACCAAAAAGCAGTCAGCTTGCTTGATCGCATGCAGAAGGCAAGCAATGAGCAGAGCTTAATGATCTGTGCTGCGGATTTAAAATCTATTTTATTATCGCTTGAGATGCAGCGCGATCAGCAAAGCCGGATTCATGAGTCACTATTACAGCTGTTGCGCTTAGTACTTTCGAGTATGGGCGAGATGGTGCAGGCTGAAGATAAATGGCTTTATGCACAAACCACAGTCATTAGTGACATTGTATCTAAGCCTGTTAATCTTAATACACTATACGATGCTGAAAGTAGCTTGAAAGAGCTGGTGTATAAGCAAGCCCAGCTAAAGCCTGCACTCACCGAAGCAAAAGACACCTTGAAAAAAATGGTGACAACTTTTGTGGATAGGCTGGTGGAAATGACGGAAAGCACCAGCGACTATCACGACAAGATTGAAGCTTATCAACAAAAAATAGCGACTACCGATAACATTGGCGAACTGAACGTATTGCTTAATAGTATCCTTGATGACACGCGCTCGATTGGCTTAACTGTACAGCGCACTCGCGATGAGTTTATGAACAGCCAGAAACAGGCACTTGCTGCAGAGAAACGCATTCAGGAGCTGACTGCTGAGCTTGATTATATTGGGCAGGTGGCACATCAAGATTACTTAACTGGTGCATTAAATCGGCGTGGGATGGATGAAGCGCTAGAGCGCGAGTTTAGCCGCGCCGATCGCCATAACACGACCCTATGTGTTGCAATGCTGGATATTGACCACTTTAAAAAGCTTAACGATACGCTCGGCCATGCAACTGGCGATGAGGCCTTGACGCATCTGGTTAAAGTACTGAAAGATGTATTACGCACGACGGATGTACTGGCGCGTTACGGCGGTGAAGAGTTTATTATTATCTTGCCGGCAACGCCACAAGATGAGGCGGTGAAAGTGATTACACGCGTACAGCGCGAGCTCACTAAAAACTTCTTTATGCATAATAGTGAACGGGTACTCATTACCTTTAGTGCTGGTGTTGCTGAGCGTGTGGGCAATGAAAGCCCTGAAGCGCTTATTCCGCGGGCTGATGCTGCTCTCTATAAAGCAAAGCACAGCGGGCGTAATCGGGTAATTGGTTCTGAAAACTTGCCTGAGAGTTTGGTTTAGGTTTTTAGAGCGTTGCTAAGCGATTAGTAACCATAACGTACAACGGCGGGCAGATGTTTAAGCTCCTCATCGTTATATAAGCGACCGCGTGTAATAAATGCTTGACCTGATCCGCAATCCAAAGAAAATGAGCCGCTAGAGCCTGGCACTGCATCCAGTATCGTGTGCGTGTTTTCTGCGAACGAAAAATGGCTATCACCCATATAGAAAATAGCACCTGCTAATTCGCCAAGTACCACATCGGAAGGGCTAGGCCTAAATTCATTGGCGGGCATACACAATGGACCGCTCCCTTCGCAGCAACCACCGGATTGGAAAAAAATAATAGGGCCATGTGCAAGTGTGAGCTGCTCAATCAGCGCAAGTGCTGACGGTGTGGCTGAGATTCGATCTGTCATCATAAACCCCTGAAAAAAAGAGGCGGGTTCGCCGCCTCTATGTTTAATCATTTAGCGTGCCTATTATTTTAAATAACAGACACGCTAAAGACTAGCGATAAGCGCAATATTAGAAGAAGCCTAATTTTTTAGCGTTATAGCTTACTAAAAGATTCTTAGTTTGTTGATAGTGATCTAACATCATTTTGTGAGTTTCACGACCAATGCCAGACTCTTTATAGCCACCAAATGCAGCGTGTGCAGGATAAGCGTGGTAACAGTTAGTCCAAACACGACCAGCTTTGATGCCACGACCCATGCGGTAAGCACGGCTACCATCACGTGACCATACACCAGAACCTAAACCAAACACGGTATCATTAGCAATTGCTAATGCTTCAGCTTCATCTTTAAAGGTAGTAACTGCAAGCACTGGGCCAAAAATTTCTTCTTGGAAAATGCGCATTTTGTTATTGCCTTTGAATAAGGTCGGTTTTACGTAATAACCATCGGCTAAAGCGCCTGTTAGGTGGTTACGCTCACCACCGATAAGCAGTTGAGCGCCTTCTTGTTTACCAATATCCATGTAAGACATGATTTTATTGATTTGATCTTCAGAAGCCTGTGCGCCGATCATCGTGTTAGGGTCAAGTGGGTTACCTTGTTTAATAGCAGCTACTCGAGGTAATACACGCTCCATAAACTTGTCATACACAGACTCTTGAATCAGCGCGCGTGACGGGCATGTACAGACTTCACCTTGGTTAAAGGCAAATAACACTAAGCCCTCAACTGCTTTATCAAAGAAGTCGTCGTCAGCTAATGCAATATCTTCAAAGAAGATGTTAGGTGATTTACCACCTAGTTCCAATGTTGCTGGAATCAAGTTGCCAGCAGCGGCTTGTGCAATCACGCGGCCAGTTGCTGTTGAGCCAGTAAATGCAATTTTTGCGATACGACGGCTGTTAGCTAAAGGTGCGCCTACTTCACGGCCGTAACCATTCACAATGTTGATTACGCCTGGAGGCAAGATGTCAGCAATGGTTTCCATCAAGATTAAAATGCTGATCGGTGTAAATTCAGCAGGCTTCATCACGACACAGTTACCTGCAGCAACTGCTGGTGCCAGTTTCCAAGCAGCCATCAAAATCGGGAAGTTCCAAGGGATAATCTGACCAACAACACCTAGCGGTTCGTGGAAATGGTACGCCACTGTGGTTTCATCAATTTCACTCAAGCTACCTTCCTGTGCGCGTAGACAGCCGGCGAAGTAGCGGAAATGGTCAATTGCTAATGGAATGTCTGCATTGACAGTTTCGCGAATCGGTTTGCCGTTATCAACCGTTTCAGCGGTAGCAATCATTTCTAAGCTTGCTTCTAAACGATCTGCAATTTTTAATAGTAAGTTGGCACGTTGCGCTGGCGCTGTACGCGCCCAGCTGTCTGCTGCTGCGTGTGCAGCATCAAGTGCGAGTTCAACATCTTCAGCGCCAGAGCGTGCTGCTTTTGTGTAAGGTTTGCCGGTAATGGGCGTAATCACATCAAAATACTCGCCTTTAACTGGCGCTACCCATTTGCCACCGATAAAATTATCGTATTTGGTTTTGTAAGGTATTGTGACACCAAGACCTTTTAATAAATCTAAACTCATACCAACTCCTATAGTTTTTCTCTCGTTAATATAGTAATTCTTATTGTCTACCCGCAATTATTCGTCAAGAAACTTTAAAATGGGTCAACCCCGCTAAAGTGCTTGTAAATAAACGAGTTTTGTAACACCGCCACTCCAAAACAATAACGCTAAGGCGCAAGCAAATCAAGCATTAGTCGATAGCATTTATAAAATTAATGAATTTATGGAGAGATAAATCCATAATTTTTATCTTCAATAATTTTGGTGATTAATTTAACTTTTGTATGACGCAGGAATCAACTTTTGGTTGCAATATGATTCACAGCTTGAGTTATTTAAAAATAGAAAAAGACAGTTGCTTAAGTTATAGTGTGACTGTCGTATTTAAAAAAACTGCATATTCATTGTTCAAACATGACGGCCGATTTAGCAAACTCATCAATATTTGCGCGTAGCTTTTGGGACGGCTTATTGAATCCAACTTCCTTAAGCCTGGGTAAAGCAATTTTATCCATACTGGTCTTTGCTGAAACCTTGGTCAGTTTCTTTTGGATATACACCTTATCTAGTCTGGGTGAGGGCTACGCTGTGATTGCGGCAGTCCCTTACTTTTATCTGATAATTTCCTACTTTAGCTTATTCATTTTTTACCAGTTTAAGCGCTTTGAGTACTTTACTTTTACGCAACTGATCATGCTGCTGGTGATGCCATTCTTTATGCAATGGATTATTGGCGGGTTCGAAGCCTCTAGCGGCGTTGCCATCTGGGCGATTTTGTCGCCAGTGGGCGCCTTAATGATTTTAGGTACGCGTCAGTCTACTCCATGGTTTTTGCTGTTTCTTGGGTTGGCGTTTCTTTCCTGGAAGCTCAATAACTACTTCGCAATTAACGCGATGCCGATTCCTAATGGGATTAAAGATGCGTTTTTCCTGATGAATATCACTGGTACGGCTGCTATTTTGTATGGTGTTCTGCGCTTTTTTCAGGTGCAGAAAGAGCGCATCATGCACTCCTTAGAAATAGAACAGGCAAGGTCTGAGCAATTGTTGCTGAATATTTTGCCAGCACCAATTGCTCAGCGATTAAAAGACTATGACATGCGCATCGCCGACCACTACGAGAGTGTGACCGTGATGTTTGCAGATTTGATTAACTTTACGCACATGTCAGACAAAATGTCGCCTACGCAGTTGATTGATTTGCTATCACAGATATTTCTACGTTTTGATCAACTGGCAGATAAATATCAAGTGGAAAAAATTAAAACGATTGGCGATGCATACATGGTGGTTTCTGGTGCGCCTATCATTTGTGATAATCATGCGCATCGCATGATGGAGATGGCTTTAGATATGCAGACTGCACTGAAGGAGTTGTCTGAAACTACCGGAATAAGCCTTAGCATGCGTATCGGCATTAATACTGGGCCAGTTGTTGCGGGGGTGATTGGCAGCAGTAAGTTTAGCTACGATTTATGGGGTGATACAGTCAATATGGCTAGCCGTATGGAAGAAACCAGCTTGCCTAATTCAATACAAGTCACACAAGAGACGCAGCAACTGCTAGCACACGACTATATATTCTCTTCACGCAAAGCGGTTGAAGTTAAAGGTAAAGGCATGCTTGACACGTTTATTCTGTTGGGCAGGGCAGTGTAATCAACAAATAAAAAACACAGGGTGTAGGCTTTTTATAGCGAATTGCACTATAATTCGCCCCCTAACGGAAGAGTGGATGAGCGGTTTAAGTCACCACCCTGGAAAGGTGGCATAGGGGTAACCCTATCGAGAGTTCGAATCTCTCCTCTTCCGCCAGTGTTTTTTCTATTTAAAATCAATTGCTAATCAATATTTATCGCGCTGCGTCATAAGGCTTTAGGTAGTGCCTCGTGCTTTTTATGGCGTTGCGATTTCTATACTGATTTCATATTACTGCAATAAAACATAGTTACCTTAATGTTTAAAGATTTACCCGTAATGCAGCAGGGTTTAATCATTAAACTTAATAGGAGCTATGACATGGCAACTCATCAATACATCGAGCAACTAACTAAGCGAGAGGCTCTTTATAGCAAAAGAGTGCAGTATTGCCTCCTGTTAATATTGCTCGCAGTGCTCCCGCTCACAACGTTCTCAAGCAGTGAGGGTGGCTTTCATGTGAAAAGCTTTAGTGTCCTCATTAGACAGTTTGGTGAGATTGGTCTTTCTATGCTTTTTACATTGATCATTATCACTGCATTAGTAGGGCTTCGTAGCTTATGGAAACTGCACAAAACCGCTAGGCTCCGAGCTAAGCATGAGTGGAATGCCTATTCTCTAAGATAAACTATTCATAGATAACCAATGTAGTCCGGCACTGTTAATCTGTGGTTGATTGCAAATAGCTGTTCATGATTTTACGTAGCCGTCATTCATGAACAATGATAGTGTTATTTTTCTACGCAGGCGCATAATGGAATCATTAGAACAAGACACTACGTCAGTTCAAACCAAATACTAGGAGAATGATTATGTGGACAACACCAGCAGCTACTGAAATGCGTTTTGGCTTTGAAGTTACTATGTACGTCATGAACAAATAATACTTGCTTTAAGTATCTAAAAAACCCAGATTATTCTGGGTTTTTTTATGCCTGGCACTTTCAACTATACACATCACATATTTAGCTAAGTTGTTCTAGCCATCAACGCTATACTTCTATTTTTTTCATTTGATGCACTCCTAAAGTAGCTAGAGCACAACAGGTGATGCACTAACAATAACTTCATCGCAATTGGGCGATTGTGACGCCTACTAATCAAGAAAAGTTTTATAGTAATGAGTGATACTGAAATATTAAGAGCTAGTGCTATTAACGGGCTGCATAAGGTGCTTTCATTTAAGCAGCCTTTTGCTTGGTTGATTACAAACGGCTATCTGACAGTAGATGACCGTACTTGGGGTACCACGTATCGTGGCCCTATACTCATTCATGCCAGCAAGGGCTTGTATGATGTTTACTATGATTATCTTAAAGCGAATACCGACATTCCGTTACCGGCTAAAGAGGAGTTCGCGTATGGCGGGGTAGTGGGTGTTGCCGATTTAGTACTTTGTAGCCGCCCAGATGCATTGCCCGAGCGCACAAGCCGCCAGCACCGAGCGCAGTTTAAAGGGGTTAACAGTCGGCATTATGGATTTCTATTTGAACGACCTAGGCCCGTACCTTTTATGCCATGCGCTGGTAAGCTTGGGATTTTTGAAGTAGAAATTGATGCGCTGCTGAGTGCGCCGCCCGCCGCTCAGGCTGAGCTCTTTTAACGTATCTGTCATTGATTAGCATAAGCTTGCTAAGCACTCTATGGTCGTGAAGGCGCTGATTCTCATCATTTTCTTTATGCTTTTTGCTTGTAACTAAATAGCTAAAAGTTATTGTAAGTTGGTGATTTAAATTGCTAGACTCTCACTTATAATCATTCGATTAAAGCTTACAGTTAACGCAGAACAAATAGGAATATTCATGGCAAATTGGTATGAAGACAATGCTCAATCTATCGGTAAAACTCCGTTGGTTAAGTTAAACCGGGTGACAGATGGTGCGCCAGCACTGGTGCTTGCCAAAATCGAAGGCCGTAATCCAGCTTATTCAGTTAAATGTCGCATCGGAGCTGCCATGATCTGGGATGCTGAGCAGCGCGGACTGTTGGGGCCAGGTAAGGAGATTGTTGAGCCTACCAGTGGAAACACTGGTATTGCATTGGCTTTTGTTGCTGCAGCTAGAGGGATTCCGTTAACGCTCACGATGCCAGAAACCATGAGTGTAGAGCGCCGCAAGCTGCTGGTGGCTTACGGTGCAAAGTTAGTGTTAACTGAAGGTGCCAAGGGTATGAGTGGTGCGATTGCAAAAGCAGAAGAAATTGCCGCTTCTGATCCTAACCGTTATGTATTGTTGCAGCAGTTTAAAAACCCAGCTAACCCTGAGATTCACGAAAAAACCACAGGCCCGGAAATATGGGAGGCGACTGATGGAAAAATTGATATTTTAGTATCTGGCGTTGGTACTGGCGGCACAATTACCGGGGTAAGTAGATATATTAAGAACACACAAAAGAAAGCGATCGTTTCAGTTGCTGTTGAACCTGCAGCCAGCCCTGTATTGAGTCAAAAACGTGCTGGTGAGGAAATTAAGCCGGCCCCGCATAAAATACAAGGGATTGGTGCTGGTTTTGTACCTGAAGTGTTAGATCTGTCGCTGATTGATGATATCGCCCAGGTGACCAATGAAGAGGCTGTGCTTTATGCACAGCGCTTAGCTAAGGAGGAAGGCATACTATCCGGTATTTCTTGTGGCGCGGCTGTGGCGGTTGCAGTACGTTATGCAAAGCGCCCAGAGAACGCAGGCAAAACAATCGTTGTGGTATTGCCAGACTCCGGTGAGCGCTATTTGAGCTCTATTCTGTTTGAGGGCTTATTTGACGACAAAGGCATCGCTGTGTAAGCCTAGTCATTAGTCAATAAGGACGTGCTATTAGAGGCCTCCCATGCTGGACATGCATGGGAGGCCTAATTTATTGTTGCTGGGCAATTGTGATGTCTTAGTAATATGCTTGCAGCTAGCCTTGGTGTCATGCCTACATGCAATAAGGTGCAGAACAGGAATTTTTAATTCAGTAGCAAGGTGCAGTAGTGCATAACTTAATGTTCACTGCTTAGTGAGGTTTATCGCAATTTGAGAGTGTAGTGATTCATTTTGATGATGAGAGTTAGTTGTTGCCATGTTTGCTGGTATAAATAAGGGGTGCACTATATATTGCTTTTTGTGACGTTCACGCATACTTCTAATTTTTAGAATGCCTCTGTTGGCTCTACCTTATTGATTCAGATAGCAATATTTTACATAAGACGTATAGATGGTGTTTTAGAAGGGATACGGCGCACCCGTTATCGAGTGCGCCTTATGAAAGGTAGACGTTAAAGCATATTCGCTGTGCTGAATATGCTACTGGGTGCTTTATCTTTGGTAGATTTGGTCAAAAAGTGCGCCATCAGCAAAGTGTACTTTTTGCGCTTTAGTCCAGCTACCGAAAACATCGCCAACACTAAATAGCTCTATGTTTCTGAAGCGAGCTTTATATTTATTGGCAACGGAAGCTACGCTTGGTCTTAGGTAGTGTTGGGCAGCAATCTCTTGGCCAGCCTCAGAAAAATGATACTCTACATAAGCCTGAGCAAGTGCTTGATTTTTATGCTTGATTGCAAATTTATCTACAACCGAGATTGGATTTTCCGCCAAAATGCTAGTAGATGGATATACCACATCAAATTTGTCGCCTAGTTCTTTTTTAATGAGGTTTACTTCATTTTCAAATGTAAGTAATGCATCACCAATCTCGCGTTGTGCAAATGTGGTAGTTGCGCCGCGGCCGCCAGTATCTAATACCGGCACGTTTTTAAAGAGCTTGGTGACAAAGTCTTTGGCTTGGGCGTCATCGCCACCTTTTTTGATGACATAGCCCCACGCTGCCAAATAGCTATACTTACCGTTACCTGAAGTTTTTGGGTTAGGAATCACCACGCTCACATCTGGTTTAATTAAATCATCCCAGTCTTTGATATTTTTTGGGTTACCTTTCCGTACTAAAAATACCGTGGTTGAGTTGGTGGGCGAGCTTGCATTAGGCAGGCGCTTTTGCCAGTCTTTAGGAATCAACTTTGCGCGGTCATACAGGATGTCAATATCTGGTGCCTGGTTCATGGAGATAATGTCAGCTTCTAGCCCATCAGACACGGATCTTGCCTGTTTGCTTGAGCCGCCATGTGATTGATTAATGGTGACGGTTTCCCCGGTTTTTTGCTTCCAGTAATTAACGAAAGATGGGTTAAAATCTTTATAAAACTCACGCGTGACATCATATGAGACATTAAGCAGCGTACTATTGGCAAGTGCATTGCCTGTAAAAACTAAGCTTGAGATGGTTAACAAGCCCGCAAAGAGAGATTTTTTATACATAGGATTTACTCTAGTTCAATAATTAGGAGTGGTTAAGTTAATCATCAAGGTTTAATAATGTAAAAGAATAAAAAGCTATATGTATATAATTTATAAATATTATTGAAATTTTTTTGAGTACTATTTTAAATAGCAAGAGTGGTGTATATTGATTGCACAAATCAAGGCAATAATTAAGCCTTGTGATTATTTTTAGAATTTTTCTGTTAGCGAGTGCTGACCGGACAACCGGAAGCCAGTGAGTCGAGAGACTCACTGGCTTTTTTTATTTTCTGCGACAGGTATTGATATGTCTAACATAACTACGATATTGCCAAATGAAAGTTTTGATATCCAAGGCATTGTGCAGGCTTTGCGTGATGTAAGAGTAACGTCTTTAGAGCATAGACATCGACGTAACAAACCGCCCAAGCTGCCTTCAAGAAAAGCATTGCAAGCGGTGATTGATGGGTTAAGTGCTGCGCTTTTTCCAAATCGCTTGGGTGCTCCAGGCCTGAAAGAAGAAGGCATTGATTACTTTGTTGGCTTTACATTAGACACGGCTTTGCGTGAACTCAATACGCAAATTCAACTGGAATTAAGATATTCCGCCGATACCGATCATGACAAAACACCTAGCGTTGAGGCAGCGCTGAATAAGGCACGTGCGTTTGCTAAGTCTTTACCAAAAATACGAAAACTTTTGGATACAGATTTAGATGCTGCATTTCAAGGCGACCCAGCCGCACGTAGTTTGGACGAGGTGCTAGTTTGCTACCCAGGTATATCAGCCATTATTCATTATCGTTTAGCGCATGAGTTGCACAAATTAGGATTGCCGCTCATCGCTAGAATTATTTCTGAACTTGCCCACTCTGCTACTGGCATAGACATCCACCCCGGCGCGACGATTGATGAGGGTTTTTTTATTGATCACGGTACAGGTGTAGTGATTGGTGAAACTGCACTGATCGGGCGGCATGTTCGGCTTTACCAAGCCGTGACACTGGGCGCTAAACGCTTCCCAACCGATGAACAAGGGCATTTGATTAAAGGGAGTGCAAGGCACCCGGTACTGGAAGACGACGTGGTGATTTATGCAGGCGCGACTATTCTTGGGCGCATCACGATTGGTGCCGGATCGGTGATAGGTGGCAATGTGTGGCTAACCCGTAGCGTCCCCCCCAATAGTCAGATTACCCAAGCTAAAACGCAGGTAAGCGCAACAGATGATGTTGCGCAGTAAAACAAATTTTTAACAGGAGAAACAAATGACAGATATTCATCAAGCACATACCGCATTAGGAGATGTAGCTGCTCGTACGCTATCGAATGCGACCAAAACCGTTCCGATGATGGGTACCATCACGCCACGCTGGTTAGTGCATTTGATGCAGTGGGTACCGGTTGAGGCTGGTATCTATCGTGTGAATAAAGTAAAAGACCCTAGTGCGATTGAAGTGGATTGTTCTGCTAAAGATGAGCGTGATATTCCAGCCACTTTTGTAGACTATGAAGAGTGGGGACGTGAGTATGTGTTAAACGCTGTGAATACCGCGGTGGATGTACATACCCGCGTTTCTGATTTATACAGCAGCCCGCACAACCAAATTAAAGAGCAGTTACGCTTAACGATTGAAACAGTGAAAGAGCGTCAAGAGAGCGAACTGATCAACAATAAAGAATACGGTTTGTTGAACAATATTGTTGATTCACAAAAAGTGAAGTCACGCACTGGCTTCCCCACGCCTGATGATTTTGATGAGTTGTTGTCAAAAGTTTGGAAAGAGCCGGCGTTCTTCTTGGCACATCCACAAGCGATTGCCGCTTTTGGCCGTGAGTGCACGCGTCGCGGTGTGCCACCACCAACTGTTGCATTGTTTGGTTCACAATTTATCACATGGCGCGGTGTGCCGATTATCCCTTGCGATAAATTAAAAGTGACTAATGGTAAAACCAACATTCTACTGTTGCGTACAGGAGAAAGCCGTCAGGGTGTGGTGGGCTTGTATCAGCCAAACTTACCAGGTCAGCAAAGCATGGGTCTATCTGTGCGTTTTATGGGCATTAATCATAAGGCGATTGCATCATACTTGGTTTCACTCTATTGCTCGTTAGCGGTGTTAACCGATGACGCGATTGCGGTGTTGGAAAACGTTGATGTAGGCAACTACTATGACTACAAGTAATGGATATTCACCTGCATTAGGTGATTTATCATCTTTTGAGCCAGAGGCGATTCTAGCCTCGTTGCCGGGAGAGCATCCACGTATGGCTGCTGGTCTGGCAGTTGGCAGACAGGCGAGTGAAACTGGACACTTTGATGTGGCTGAGTTGAGCCGTATTGCCAATGAGCTATATGCAGAAGGCTTCCCTGCGGGAGCGCCTTTTGCTCAGAAAGAAGAGTTTCCATCCAATGCTTCTTTAAATCCAGTGGCTGCAAATTCAGTGCTGCCAAGCGCTAATCTGATATCTGACCCTGTGCAGACGCCTACACCATCAGCGCTATCGGCATTGCCAAGCACTTTGTCTGGCGCATCAAACTTTAATCAGAGCAGCTATGCCAATACACTAGATACGCACCATGTGCCTGGCATTGAGTTTGCAGCGCTGAATCAGGTGATTGGTGGGATATATGATCCTTACCATCTGGAGCTGAATCAGCTATTAGGTGATTTAGGCGTTAATTCGGATGATTTAAGCAGTAATGCCAGCCATAGTCATGGAAAATCGTCTTATTATTTCTTGCCTAGCGTAGCGCATCAGCATGATGCGTCGGTAGCCAGCCAAGCGGTGAGTGCACATCCGCCATTTGATGTGCATTCGGTACGTAAGGATTTTCCTATATTGCGTGAGTTGGTGAATGGTCGCCCGTTGATCTGGTTTGACAATGCAGCCACTACACAAAAGCCGCAAGCGGTGATAGATAGAATCTCTTACTTTTACCAGCATGAGAACTCTAATATCCACCGTGCCGCACATGCGTTAGCAGCACGTGCGACAGACGCTTACGAAGGTGCGCGCGAAGCGGTTAGGCGTTTTATTAATGCGCCGTCAGTAGATAATATTGTTTTTGTGCGCGGTACTACAGAGGCGATTAATCTGGTCGCTAAGACCTGGGGTAAGAAGCATATTGGCGAAGGTGATGAGATTGTAATTTCACACCTAGAGCATCATGCGAATATCGTACCTTGGCAGCAACTGTGCCAAGAAACTGGCGCTAAGTTAAAAGTTGCACCGGTTGATGATAGTGGTCAGGTGCTGTTAGCTGAGTATCAGAAGTTGCTGACTTCACGTGTGAAGTTGGTGTCATTTACACAAGTGTCTAATGCACTAGGCACGGTAACACCAGCGGCTGAAATGATACAAATGGCTCACCGTGCAGGCGCTAAGGTACTGTTAGATGGTGCGCAGTCTGTGTCCCATATGCGTACGGATGTGCAAGCTTTAAACCCTGACTTTCTTGTGTTTTCAGGGCATAAAGTGTTTGGTCCTACCGGTATTGGTGCGCTGTATGGCAAACCAGAAGTGTTGAATGATATGCCGGCATGGCAGGGCGGCGGCAATATGATTCAATATGTGACGTTTGATAAGACGGTTTACCATGAAGCGCCGGCTAAATTTGAGGCAGGCACGGGTAACATTGCAGATGCCGTAGGTTTAGGTGCTGCGCTGGAGTATGTAGAGCGTATTGGTATCGATAACATTGCACGTTATGAGCATGACTTATTAGTGTATGCAACGGCGGCGATGCAGAAAGTACCGGGCTTACACTTTATCGGTACAGCCAAAGACAAAGCCAGTGTGTTGTCATTTAAACTAGATGGCTTTAAAAGTGAAGAGATTGGCGTGGCATTAAACCAAGAGGGCATTGCGGTGCGTTCGGGTCATCATTGCGCGCAGCCAATTTTACGGCGTTTTGGGGTAGAAACCACGGTGCGTCCATCACTCGCATTTTATAATACCACCGCTGAAGTAGATCTCATGGTGAGTGTGTTATTGCGGTTGGCTTCGCAGCGTACGCCTGGTAGTTTGTAAAAGTAGCAGCGCTTGTAAAAGACTTAGCCCTGAATATAGAAAACTATATTCAGGGCTAATGTTTTGGAGAAACAGTATTGGGCATGACTATGCGTTTAACGGCCACCATTTCTTTTGATTAAATGCAGATTCAATGGTTGGTCTTAGCTCGTCTTTTTTAATGATATCAAACATTCTTTCTTTGGAGCCGCTAGGAATGTAAAGGATCTTAATCCCGCGTTTGGACGCATAGTTTTTTACTTTATGCGTGATAGAGTGATTCACCCACTTGGTCACCAATACAATTAATTTAGTATTTTGCGGAATCACTTTATTGCTGTCCCCGCCATTACGTCCAGACCAGTGATGGATATTATCTATACCGTAATTACCAAACACTTCCTTGATGCCATCTACTTGGTCGCCACCTACAATTAATACTGAACTCATGATAAGAGCCTCCTGTTATTCGCCTCACTAAATTTTGTCTAGCGCGGCTTGTATGATTGATATCGTTAATTAATCCAGCTGAGTCTGCGTTACGTGCTAATGAAAATTAATCGTTTGGCAGTCTGATTTTTTCGCGTTTTTCAATTTGGGTCACGCGGCCTTCGTGTAAGATGATTTCTACCGAGCCATATCCAGAGCCAAGTTTCAGCTCTTCAACTGCGCGTAAAATGTTTTCTGATAAATCACGGTTTTTATACGCACTGATTGTTGTCGTTTTCTGTTGCGCTTGATTAAGTGACATGGTCTCTCCTTCAAAATATTAGTAATTGCGATGACCACACTGTATAGGGCTTACATAACAATTAAAAATAATTTAAATTTATATTTTTATAACTAAAAAGAATATAAAGGGTGTGGATAGTCTTGGTCTGTGCATGCGCAGACAGTCACGCTGAGTTTAGTCCATGTTGCAGTGAATGCTTAAAATTGCTTCTATTTCTAGTTTTATAAACGCGCCAGACACTTAGCGTTTATATCCCCATGCCTCCCACAATGTTATCCACAGAAATTGTGGAGTGTTGTTTACTAATGGCGAGCGGTAGGTTAAATGCAAACATGCTGGCTATTTATCGTAACATTGCTTAAATCAACGCATTGTGTGGCTTGATATAAACATATAATAAATACGTTATCTATTTAATACGCACGGATATCATGATGAACCCACTATTGGCCCCAGATCAGATTGAACGCTTGCTTGATTCATTAGACCGAATTGCATCGGCGCTAGAGGCATCGCCATCTGCCCAACATGAACGAACAACCGATTTTTCACAGGCGTTTGCTTACCGCTGGCAGCGTAGTAATGGTGTCAGTCACTTACCAAATTTAATCCCCGTCATTGCGCCGCAACTTATCGGCTTTGATCAACTATGCAATATTGAGCAGCAAATAGAGCGGCTGTATCAGAACACCTTACAGTTTGTGCGTGGTTACCCAGCAAACAATGCCTTGATGACGGGGGCCAGAGGTACAGGAAAATCATCTTTAGTCCGTGCTTGTTTAGATGCGTTTCATCAACAAGGCTTACGTTTAATTGAGGTTGAAAAGCAACATCTGGATGATTTGCCGCTGATTATTGAACTAGTTTGCCAGCGACCAGAGCGTTTTATTGTGTTCTGTGATGATTTATCTTTTGAAGATGGCGAGCACCACTATAAAGCCTTAAAAACCGTGCTGGATGGTTCTGTTGCGGGTGCGGCTGCCAATGTGTTGATTTATGCTACCTCTAATCGCAGGCATCTGGTGACTGAGAAAATGGCAGACAATCTAGAGCATCGTAAAGATAATCTTGGCGAGATACACCCAAGTGATAGTTTGGAGGAAAAAATTTCGCTGTCTGATCGCTTTGGCTTGCGCTTACATTTTTACAGTTTTAGCCAGGATGAATATTTAACGGCTGTTACGCAATGGGTAGAAAGCTTTAGTTTTGCAATGAACGACAGCGTGCGGGAGGAGGCGTTGCGTTGGGCAACCGAGCACGGTTCCAGATCTGGCCGCATAGCTTTACAGTTTGCTCGCGATTATGCAGGGCGCGCTTTATTAAAAGAAGAGTAAGCGCTTTAGCTGGTTGTTAATTGCTGTGAGTGAATAGACTCATCTGGAAGTCATGATTTAAAATAAGAATGAATACTGCTACTTTGTATAAAAATACTTCTTTTCAGCGTTTTCTATTCACACCAGTTACTTAGCACGCCTATCCCCATGCACCCCACAATGTTATCCACAGAAATTGTGGAGTGAAACCAAATAGTGGCGCGCCATTTCGGCGTAAGCGTGCATAGAAATAATCATGATTGAGTTGGGTGGACATGAATATTGATGAGCATTGTTAATTTTTAATAGAATCCAGCGCAAAAAAGTTAATTAGTTTTATAAAATATCGCCAGATAAATTACACTTGAAGTATCAACGTTAAAGGCTAGATCAATGGCAGAAAAAGAATACGATGCAGATTCGGTAAAGGTATTGAGAGGGCTAGAGCCTGTGCGTGCCAGACCCGGTATGTACACCCGAACTGACTCTCCTACGCATATTGTTCAAGAGGTGATTGATAACGCGGCAGATGAAGCGCTAGGCGGACATGCTACCAATATTCAAGTCACCGTGTTTAAAGATGGTGCAGTTGAAGTGACCGATAATGGTCGCGGTATTCCTGTTGAGATTCCCAAAGGTGAAACGCAGCCTGCAGTCGAGCTGGTATTTGTACAGTTGCATGCAGGGGGTAAGTTTGATAAAGAAGATGAAAATAGCTCCTATCGTTTTTCAGGCGGCTTGCATGGCGTAGGTGTTTCAGTCACCAATGCATTATCTACACGCTTGGAAGTGAAAGTGAAGCGTGGTGGCAAAGTGCACGGCCTTATTTTTGAAAACGGTCACTGCATTGAGCCTTTAACTGAAGTGGGTAAGTGTCTGAAGCGCGAGACTGGCACCACGGTGAAGTGTTGGCCAGATCCTAAGTACTTTGACTCACCCAAAGTATCAATTCAGCAGTTAGAGCATTTGATTAAATCTAAAGCGGTATTGTTGCGTGGTGTGAGTGTTTCGCTTTCGATAGAAGGTGCAGATGGCTTTGAGGAGCGCTCATGGACTTATGCCGATGGTTTGCCGCAATATCTGGATGAGCTCATTGGTGAACGTGAAATAGCGGATGATGAAGTGCCAGTACCTATCATTGCCGGTGAGTTTTATCATCAGGAAAATACAGACGGCATTTCAAAAGGCGAGGGTGCCATCTGGGCATTGTCTTTTGGGTCAGGCGGTGGCCGCGGCGAATCTTATGTCAACCTCATTCCTACCCTCTCAGGCGGCACGCATGAGGCTGGCATGCGCAATGGGGTGTTTGAGGCGGTGAAATCGTTTATGGAGCATCACAGCATGATGCAGCGTGGCGTCAAAGTGTCATCAGAAGATGTTTGGAATAACGTTTACTATGTGCTGGCGGCAAAGGTATTAGACCCGCAATTCCAAGGCCAAACTAAAGAGAAGCTGACTAATCGTGATGCGATGAAAATGGTGGCATCGGCGGTGAAGCCTATGATGGAAACCTGGCTCACACAAAACGTAGACCATGCAAAACGCATCTCAGATTTAGTGAATCGCAGCGCGGCGGCGCGTAATAAATCCACACAAAAAATTGAAAAGCGTAAAACAACCGGCATTAACCTGATGCCAGCCAAGCTAACAGATTGCGAGGCAGCAGGTACCATGGAGGCCGAGCTGTTCTTAGTAGAGGGTGACTCTGCCGGCGGTAGCGCAAAAATGGGGCGCAATAACGAGTTTCAATCCTTATTGCCATTGCGCGGTAAGGTATTAAATACTTGGGAGGTCGATGCTGGGCGCATCTTTGCGAACTCCGAAGTACACGACATTTTTGTGGCCTTAGGTATCGAGCCGCACACGTTAAAAGATAATCCGGACTTTTCTGGTTTGCGCTACGGCAAGTTATGTATTTTGTCCGATGCAGACGTAGATGGCTCGCATATTCAGGTGTTGTTGCTTACTATGCTGTTAAGGCACGCGCCTAAGCTAATTGAGCGCGGGCATGTCTATATTTCTCAGCCACCGCTGTACCGGATTGATGTGCCTGCACAAGGCAAGAATAAACCTTTGCGTAAAATCTATGTTTCAGATGATGTGGAAAAAATGTCGATGATAGAAAAGTTAAAACGTGAGGGCATAGCGGAAGAGAAACTCAGTATTCAGCGTTTTAAAGGGCTAGGGGAAATGAACCCTGAGCAGCTGTGGGAAACGACGCTTTGCCCAGACACCAGACGTTTGATACAGGTGCGCTTGCCTGAGGGTGAGGTGAGCGAGGCGCTTAAAATGTTCGATATGCTAATGGCGAAAAATGAGTCAGCCTCTAGAAAAGAGTGGATGGAACGCCGGGGTAATGATGTGGAGGCTGACGTTTAATGGATACCAGTATGTTGGAAAATAATAACGAAGAAAATGCAGTACCGATTGGTGAGTATGCAGAAGAAGCCTATCTAGCCTATGCTGTATCCGTGGTAAAAGGGCGCGCGCTACCGTCAGTAGAGGATGGTCAAAAACCGGTGCAGCGTCGCATCTTATATGCAATGAAAGAAATGGGGCTGGTGGCGGGTGTTAAGCCGGTGAAATCAGCGCGTGTGGTGGGTAACGTATTGGGTATGTACCATCCGCACGGTGATAGCTCAGCTTACGAGGCAGCGGTGCGTTTGGCACAAGACTTTACGCTGCGTTACCCGTTGATTGATGGTCAAGGTAACTTTGGCTCACGCGATGGTGATGGCGCTGCGGCAATGCGCTACACCGAGATGCGTTTATCGCCGATTGCCGATTTACTGTTGTCTGAAATTGACCGCGGCACCGTAGATTTTCAGAGTAATTATGACGGTGCTTTTCAAGAGCCTGTGCTATTGCCAGCACGTTTGCCGATGATGCTGTTGAATGGTGCATCTGGTATTGCTGTGGGCATGGCGACAGAAATCGTGCCGCATAATATGCGCGAGATTGCCAATGCCGTGCTGCATATTATGGATAACCCGAACTGTACCACGGCAGACTTTATGCAGCATGTGCCTGGCCCGGACTTTCCGGGTGGTGGCCAGCTCATTACGCAAACGGCAGATATACTTTCCACCTACGAAACTGGGCGCGGCTCATTAAGGCTACGTGCACGATGGGTGGTAGAGCCTATGGCGCGTGGCCAATGGCGCATTATCATTAATGAGCTACCACATGGCGTATCGGTAGAAACGATACAGGATGAAATTTTAGCAATCTCCAATCCAAAGCCGAAAAAAGACAAAAAAACTATCGATCAAGACCAGCTCCTGATTAAACAGTCAGCGTTGAGCATGATCGATACGGTTAAGAGTGAAGGTAAGAAGGATGTGCGCCTGATTATCGAGCCTAAGACCAGCAAGGTATCCAGTGATGAGTTGATGGCGTTCCTGTTGCTGCATACCAGTATGGAGGTCTCATGCCCGGTTAATATGGTGATGATAGGCACCGACGGACGCCCGGCACAAAAAGGCATGATTGCGATATTGAAAGAGTGGATTGCATTCAGGCTAAATGTAGTGCGCAGGCGTTGCCAATATGATTTAGACAAAATTAATAAACGTATCCATATTTTGGAAGGGCGCATGATCGCCTTTCTGCATATTGATGAAGTAATTAAAGTCATTCGTAATTCAGATGAACCGAAAACCGATTTGATCGCGGCGTTCCAGCTGACTGAAATCCAAGCAGAGGATATTCTGGAAATCAGATTGCGTCAGCTCGCGCGTTTAGAAGGCTTTAAGATAGAGAAAGAGTTGAAGGACCTGCGCGAAGAGGCGGATGGCCTGCAAACGATTTTGGGCAGTGAAACCAAGCTACGCAGATTGACCGCAAAAGAAATCAAGCAGGATGCTGAAAAGTATGGAGATGCGCGTCGCACCTTGATTGAGCCGGTAGAGCGGGCGCAGGGAGGCCAGAAAGCCTTTGTGGTGGATGAGCCGGTCACTATCCTTCTATCTAAAAATGGATGGATCAGGGCGAGACAAGGCCACGGTGTGGAACGCGATGCCATCAACTGGAAAGCGGGTGACAGCGAGTTTGCCGTGATTGAAACGCGCACCACGCTACCGATTATATTATTGGATAGCAATGGGCGCTGCTATGCGTTTGATGCTTCAACTGTGCCCGGTGGTAAAGGGGATGGTATACCGCTGAGTTCTATCATCGAGGTGCAAAATGGGGCTAAGTTGGTACATGTGCTTTCAGGTAAGGATGATGATCGCTACTTATTTGCTACCTCGAATAGCTATGGGTTCATTGCCCCATTAAAAGGGCTGGTAGCTAGACCTAAAGCCGGTAAAGCGTTTATGAAACCAGAAGGTAAAGCGACTATTCTGCCACCATTGGCGCTGGATGATAGAACACATCTGGTTGTGACTTCCTCTGAGAACAAGTTGCTGGTTTTCCCTGTAGCTGAGATGAATGAATACCCCAATGGCGGTAAAGGGGTACGTATTATGGATATTCCAGATAATGCCTCGCTGTCTCGGCTTGAGTTAAGTAATGGGCTGTCTGCCAATATTCTGGTGAAAGGTAAAGCCAAAGTGATTGAAGGAGATGTTCTGGCTAAATTCATACAAAAGCGCGCTAGAAAAGGCTACTCTGTATTAGATACTAAGCCTGTGATTAAAAGGCAGGCTGGCCTGTTCTAAGTTTTAGCTGAATGTATCACTGTGCAGCTAGGCATATTAAATGTGAACTATGCCTAGTTTTATCAAATGTTTTAGCTTTACATGGTGATGTTGGCGCTTGATACTTTTGGTGCGCAGTCACAGTTCATTTTTTATATAAGTACTCATGTGCCACCATTCCCGCCAGCATAGCAATAACAAAAATAAGCGCCTGTTGATAGCCTGCCCCTAAGGCAACGATGGCTGGCCCCGGGCAAAACCCTGCTAATGCCCAGCCTACGCCAAACAGCATACTGCCAATGATAAGTTCTTTGGTGATGTGCGTTTTTGCAGGTAAGTGTATAGTTTCATCGAATATGGTAGTTCCCTTCGACTCTGCTTTCCTAAATGCGAAGAACGCCACCGCAATAGCGCCTAGCATTACGAATGCTAGACTAGGGTCCCAATCGCCAGCAAGGTCTAAAAAGCCTATCACTTTCGCTGGGTTGGTCATGCCTGAAATAATCAAGCCTAGTCCAAAAATGAGCCCAGCGCTGAATGTTATTATATTTTTCATCATTTACACCACATGTAATATCAGGTAAGTCACTACAAAACCAATCAACATAAAGCTCATGGTGGCAATTAATGAGCGTAAGGATAGTCTGCTCAGCCCACACACACCATGGCCACTGGTACAGCCAGAACCCATTTTAGAGCCGAATCCTACCATTAGCCCTGCGATGATTAATGTACTGGTAGAAGCAGAAATTTCACTGACTGGTAGTTGCGCGAATGCCTGATACACAGTGCTAGAGATGAGTAAGCCTGCAATAAACAGTAGTCTCCACGTATAGTGTCCTTTAGGTGTATTTTTAAACTGCAGTAAGGATGCAACAATGCCGCTGATACCTGCAATTTTTCCCATGAAAAGAATCAGCATCGATGTTGATACGCCAATCAGTAAGCCACCGATAAATGATGTAATGGGTGTGAAATTTTCCATACGATTTATCCTTGCTGTGGTTCAGGTACGCCGCATTTTCGGTTTGCAGGTACTGCTATGTCAATCATTTTAGGTTTAGGTAAATTCAAATTTGCCATTGTATAAATAAATTCATCTCTAGTTTGATTGGCTAAGCGTGGGTTGATGAGTTTTTCTTGTCCAATAGAACTTACTCTTCTGCTGTTGTAGTCGTGGCCTGGGTAAACTAAAGTTTCATCAGGTAACATAAATAGTTTGCCCGTGATGCAATCATAAAGCTTTCCCGCATCTCCGCTTTGGAAATCTGTTCGGCCGCAGCCGTTAATCAATAAACTGTCTCCAGTAAATACTCTATCTCGCCATAAGAAGCTGACGCTACCAGCAGTGTGCCCTGGTGTAGCAATCACGGTTATTTTCTCATGGCCAAACGTAATGACATCGTTATCTTTCAATTGCATATCTGCACTATCTGCACCACAGGCTTGGCTAACAGCGGTCTTGGCTGTTGTGATGGTTTTCAGTTGTCCTCCACCTGTGATATGGTCTGCGTGCACATGCGTTTCTAATGAATAAACGAGCGTCAATTGATGTGCGTTGATGATATTAAGATATTCATCAATGTTTTCTTTAACAGGATCAATTAACACAGCTTGTTTGCTTTCCATATCTGCAATTAAATAGGTAAGCGTAGAGGATGCCTCGTCATAAAACTGCTTAAACATGATAGTCCTTTCAAAAGTAGTTGTGATATTGTAACTTAATATTATATAATTAAATATAATATCTATAAATAAAGTGTATGTAATGAACAATACAGAAGTTAATTTTGAGCAACTAAGAGCCTCTGCAGCAATTGCAACGGATCTGTTAAAGGTGATGGCAAACAGTGATCGCCTGATGCTTTTGTGCCAGTTATCACAAGGTGAGAAGTCAGTGGGTGAGCTAGAAGAAATTCTTGGCATTAAGCAACCAACACTGTCGCAGCAATTGACTGTGCTCAGAAAAGCAGCGCTAGTGAGTACGCGCCGAGAAGGTAAGAGTATTTACTATGCGATATCTAATACTTCGGCGTTAGCAATTATGAATGTGCTGTATCAAGAAATTTGTATGAAATCAGGAGAGTGAAATGACAATGCAAGTGCATCTATTAAATCAGTATTTTAGTTACACCAGCCAAATAGAGGTTGGTGATTTTTCTGAAATAGTCAGTTTGGGGTTTAAAACAATCATCAATCATCGACCTGATGATGAGGGTGGATCTCAGCAACCAAGAAGTGAAGTGCTAGAAGCTGCAGCACTGAGTAACGGCATGACTTATGTCCACATTCCTGTCATTCCAAATCAGATAGAACCGCATCAGGTAGCATTGTTTAGTGAGGTTTACGCTAATGCACCTAAACCAATATTAGGATTCTGTAAAACAGGAAATCGTGCAATGACAATGTGTAAACTTGCATTAGAAAATAATGGTAGACCTTAATTTAGTCCCGATATTGGCAGGTTTAGCCATTGGCTTTGTGATGTCTGTCACAGGGGCTGGTGGTGCCATACTCTCATTGCCAGTGTTGATGTTCACAATGAATATACCCTTAAAAGAAGCTGTGCCTATCGCATTATTAGCAATTTTTGTCGCGGCAAGTGCTGCTGTAGTTATCGGCTTGAATCAAGGTGTTGTGAGGTATAAAGCCGCAACACTTTTAGCTGTAATGGGCGTGATAATGGCGCCTGTTGGTGTCTACGTTGCACACCAACTGACGGCACTTTGGTTGCAGCTATTGTTTGTGGCACTACTTTTTTTCGTAGGTATACAGGCACTACTTAGTACAAGAAAAACGACACTCATGCAAGATAGTTTGTATCAGGATAGAGCTATGCCATGTGAGGTGAACCCTGTTAACGCCAAGTTGTTTTGGACGGCATCCTGTACAAGAAAATTATTACTTACTGGAACGATTGCCGGTTTTTTATCAGGGTTATTGGGTGTTGGAGGCGGTTTTATTGTCATGCCTGCCCTACAAAAAGTGAGTAACCTTGAGTATCGCATGGTGGTTGCTACTTCTCTAGCGATGACGGCTTTGGTATCACTTGCAGGGCTAACGACTTATATTATCTATTCTACAATTCAATGGCAGTTAGCACTGCCCTTTGTATTTGCAACCTTTATTGGAAGTTTGCTTGGAAAGAAAATGACATCTATCATCCCCATAACTCAGTCCAGACTAGCATTTGGACTCATCAGCTTATTGACTGCGATAGTCATGTTGTTTAGTGCCATTAAATAGAAATCGTAATGCTATTAGTTTGGAAGCCTCAGCTTTCAATACTTTTATATACTAATAGCTTACTGATTTAAATATCTCAATCGTTAGTTTCTTACTTGATTGCTTTGTAGCCGCTTTGTGCGTATTCCACTTAACGCTGTTGTTAAATCTTCTTGGCGAAATGGCTTGGGTATAAAGTAGGTTGTATTGTCGTTAATTTCCTTCAAGATAGCATCATGCTGTGACTGTGCAGAGAGTACGATGATGTTGCTGTTACGTAGTTGAGGAATCTCTTTTAGTTTTCTGAAGGCTTTTATGCCATCATTCGTTTGCCCTGGCATGTTCATGATAATAATCTCAGGCTGCACAGCCTCTGCCATATCAATCGCTTGTTGTTCGTTTTTGGCTTGCGAAATTTTGTATTCATCGTATCCAAAAGCTAGTTGTAGGCTATTCAATAGTTCATATTCATCGTCAATAATTAACATTCTTTCCATTGATTTTCTCCATTCAAGCACTGATTGTTGTATTTAATATTTTCTATATTATTACATTGGTTATCGTATTTATCAAAAATATCATATTTATCAAAAAATGTGTACAATTGTTCATCGTATGTTCCAATTAAATACCTTGTGGCATCACTGATGTTGCAAGGGTCTGTTGCAGAGGGATGATAATGCAAAATAAATTGGTTTCTTATCAGCCTATTACTGATGTGCAGTGTCACCTAGTAGGAATCGACTTGGTGGTAGATAAGCGTGAAAATGCGACTGATAATATTTCAGAAAGCGTAATATCTGCACTTCACCCATTTTTATGCTTGGAAACAGCTGGGTTGTTTGCTAATCATCAAGTGTTTGTCAAAGTTGACGAACAGTTTTTGATGGCTGATGCACTGACTTTACTGCCTAAAACTCAGGTGGTACTGACCTTGGTGCGCTGTGATGTCGTCTCTGAAGATTTAATCAATCGATGTTCTGTATTAGCCGATATGGGATATAGCTTAGCGCTGGATGACTGGGCTGATAAAGATCCGCGTCTACCATTATTGGCTTATGCAAAATTTGTCAGAATAAACCTTGAACATGGCCTACAGAGTATTTCTGATGTTTTAGTCTCTTCAACAGCAAATTTAATAGCAGTAGAGACGAATTGTCTCGAACAAAGAGAGTGTTCAGAAAATATTGGGGTTAACTTATATCAGGGCTATTATTACCTTGATGTCAGACCTGACGCTACAAAGTCATTACCGTTAAGCGTCCATGTCATACTTGAAGTTATTGCAGAGCTCAATTCTGATGGAAGTGATGCCGCCCTAGAGAGATTCTTTAGAGAAAACCCTGTACTCAGTGTGCAGATGCTTAGAATGGTAAACTCAGCAGCAATCGGCGCAGGCAGGGAGGTAAGTTCAATCAGACACGCCATTATGATACTAGGTCGCGGACAAATGATTCGCTGGCTACAAGTAATGCTCTATACCCAAAGAGATACTGCAAACGTTCCAACGATGCTGATGTATACAGCGCTATGGCGTGCCAAATTGATGGAGTTAATGAGTACGCAATGTAATCATCATGGATCTACAGTGCACCATGATGCAGTATTTATGACGGGAATGCTTTCTTTGGCAGACGTGTTATTAAATGATTCGATGAACAGTGTTGTTGCTAAAATGAGTTTGGCAACCTCAATCAGAGACGCCTTGCTAAACAGATCTGGTGTTGCAGGAAGTTTGCTAGCACTCGTTGAATTTTTAGAGTTAGCTAAATTTGCTGATGTTGAAAAGCATGCAAGTGTTCTAGGCACAACAATTGAGGTGATTATGGCATGCCAGAACGAGGCGTTAATTTGGGTAGATCAAATAGCTTCTAGCTTGGATATTTGAGAATTGATATCGCTTCGTGTTAAACGTGTTTTGGATGGGGTTGATTACTCGATTGAAGCTAAATCAATATAGATGGGTAGCCATAATGTCACCGTCGTGCCTTTGTTCACTGCGCTGTTAATCTCAATCAGGCCCTGATGGTATTCAATGATTTCCTTAACGATAGACATGCCCAGTCCTGTGCCTGGGAGATTTCTGAATCTGTCTGATCGCCAAAATCGCTCGAATAAATGACTCATATCTTCTGATGACATGCCAAAACCCTCGTCGCGGATGACAATACCAACCATGCTGTCTGAGAGCGCTTTATCTAATACGACTTCAATTGAGACCACGCTAGTTTCTGGTGAGTATTTGCAAGCATTACTCATGATGTTGGTAATGGCTTGTTTTATTTTGTCTTTATCGATTAATACAGTAGGAATATGTGTAGGCAAGCTGAGTGTGATTCTGTGTTCACCAACTCTGGCGCACCACTCTTTACGAACTGTTTGTAGTATATTTTCTATTGCTTCTTCAGCTAACACAAAGTCCTTGCCTTTACGTGATTCAATCCTGGCAATGTCGAGTAGTTCGTTGGTCAGGTGGTTCAGTTCTTTTGCCTGCTCGTGAATCGTTTGCAAGATATCGATCGATGCATCACGATTGAATTCTGTATTTAATAGAAGGTCAGAAAAACCAAAGATAATTGCAATCGGGTTGCGTAGTTCGTGGGTGGCTGAGTATAAAAACTCACTTTTCATATTGTCGACTTCAGACTCAGCTGTAATGTCCTGAAAATAGAGTATTTGTTTGGTTTCGCTTTGTTTGGGTAATTGGCAACTTAACCTAACCACTTTATTAGAGTTTTTTGCTCTGAGTGTTAAAACGCCACCAATATATGTTTTCATGTTGCCATCTACTGAATATTGTTTCAGCAGTGTTTGCCACATGGCGTGGTTGGGTGTGTTGATAATAGCGTCGGGCTCAATTCCCATTACTCTCGCAAATGTGGCGTTTGCATAACTCACTAAACTAGTAGCGTTAACCGTTACTAGGCCGTACGGGCAGTTGTCGATAATTGAGGCTATATCTGCTGGGATTGTTTTTTGATTGTTCAAAAGACTATGCTTCTAATTTTCTATCTATTAAACCTTGCATCAGCTCACGCATTTCCCAAAATGGTACAGGGCTTTTGCCGTATAGTCTAACTCCTTTTGGTAAGCCGCCTTTTTCTTCAATTTCTTGCGCTTGCATGCCAGTCACCACCACAATCGCCATTTTTGAAAAATCATCTACATCACGTAGTGATTTCAGCATCGCAAAACCGTCCATCTCTGGCATTTTTAGGTCTGTAATTAACAAGTCTGGCATGTGCTGACTGACATAGATAATGCCTTCACAGCCGTTTGAGACAAACTTCACATCAATGGGCAGTTGCCAAGATTCGATTGTCATCCGATAAAGTTTCTGCATTGCTAGGCTATCTTCGACTACGACTACATTCAAGCGAGTTGTGGCTTTGTTTTCAGTGGAGCCAATATTGGCGTTGAACTTTTCAAACGATGCACGGGTTATTCGACGATGCCCCCCCGGCGTTTTCCAGCCTTCTAATGCACCTTGCTCTACCCAAAGCTGTACAGAGCGTACGGTCACCCCTAAGGCTTTGGCTACATCGCTGGTTGTCATTAAATCAAGTGTTTTTAGCGCTGATTTTTTAATCGACATATTTTTACTTTAATTAAGGTTATTCAAACGGTACACATTGTTGGCTGCTCATTCTAAATGATGCTACCTGAGTGCTCATGAATGTGTTCAGGTTTTTTTTGATTCAAGCCTGCCGCTATTATCAAATATTTTAATACATATTTGATAATTAAGAATAAATATTATAAATATTTATCAAATTAATGATTGCTTTATTACTTAAAAATCAATTTTGTATATTTATTTTACTATTTGTGTATACAAATCTAAAAAAATAAAATATCATTTAGGTATCAAATTTAATAAATTAGTATTAAATAAACTATTTATCTAATGATGGATTCATTAAAGAGTTGATGGTGAGTTGCGTAATTTAATTTTTATATTTTTTGTACAAAATGCATATGAGTAAAGAGATGAGTAGCGAAGATAGCATCACATCGACAATGCCGATATCTGATGAGCATCCTTCAATCGATCTTGCTCCAGATGCGTTTGAGTATCTAACCTTTTTATTAGGTGTTGAAGAGTACGGTATTCAGATTATGAATGTACAGGAGATACGTGGTTACGATGTGGTGACCAAAATTCCTAACACGCCAAGTTTTATCAAAGGGGTTGTAAACCTACGGGGGAAGATTGTTCCTATCGTCGATTTACGTATTAAGTTCAAATTGAGCGAGGTGCACTACAGCGAACTTACGGTGGTGATTGTTTTAAATTTAAATGGGCGCACTGTAGGTGTGGTGGTGGATGGTGTTTCAGACGTAGTTGCACTAAAAGCATCACAAATAGAGCCTATGCCTGCATTAGATACAGGGATTGATACTAAATACATTATTGGCCTTGCCGCACATGAAGAAAGAATGCTGATTTTAGTCGCCATTGAACAATTAATGGCTAGTCGAGAAATAGGTTTAATCGATGAGGTAGAAGTTTAATTTAGGTCAATGATGAGATTGGTGAGCGTGTTGTACAGTTAAACGTTGAGTGAACGTTTGATGATAAGAATACAGCAAAGGGAAGAATGATGAAAATCAATATGCCAGTAACAAATGATGAGGTGTTGTTCGGGGATGATGAGTTTATGCTCACCAAAACAGATCTTAAGGGCATTATTACGTATGCCAACCAGGATTTTATTAAGACGTCTGGTTTTTCTGCGGAGGAATTAATTGGCTCAAGCCACAATATTGTTCGGCACCCTGATATGCCCGTTGAAGCATTTGCAGACCTTTGGCATAACTTAAAAGCTGGCAGGCCCTGGAGTGGCTTGGTTAAAAATCGTACTAAGCAGGGAGATTTTTATTGGGTAAAGGCGGATGTTGCGCCAATTTTAGAAAATGGCCAAGTTGTTGGTTATTTCTCAGCACGTAGGAAACCTACACGTCAGCAAGTCAATGAAGCTGATGCTGCGTATCGTCTTTTTAAAGAGGGTAAAGCGCAGCACCTTGTTATTCATGAAGGCCAAGTGATGAATAACAACTTACTAAGTAAAGTTAAATACAAACTGTTAGATTTTAAATTATCACAAAGATTAGCGGGCATTGTGACGTTAGCTGCTGTGTTGCTAATCGCGCAAGCTTGGGTTTCTCTTGATAAATTAGATGCCGCTAATCAGCGCATGATGAGGATTTACAGTGACAGGTTAGTCCCTATTGAAGATTTAGGTCAAATCTCTAACATGATGCTAGAGAATAGAACAATTCTTCGAATAGCACTCAGTGAAGTGACTTATGAAGCACATGATGGTGTTTCATCGTTTGAAATGAATCAGCAGTTTTCTGCTCAATCATCAGACTCAATCGAAAAAAATATCGCTGCAATTAGTGAGTTGTGGCAGAAGTACATGGCAACGAACATTACTGATGAAGAAAAAGTGTTGGCGGATAAGTTTGTAGCAACACGAGGAGCATTTGTAAAAGAGGCATTACTTCCAGCTGTTGATGCATTACGTGCTAACGATTATGAAAAGGCAAAGTTGTTTTCAACAAAAGCTAGAGATTTATATAACGTAGCACATCCGGCTTTAGTAGAGCTTATTCAGTATCAAGCTGGGCATGCAAAGTTGGAATACGACACTTCAGTTGAAAGCTATAAATTAACACGCAATTGGACAATTGCCAGTTTGTTTGTTGCAGTTGGGTTTTTGGCTTGTTTTGCATACTTTATTATGCGTTCGATAGCTAATCCTTTGTCTGTGATATTTAGAGTCTTAGATAATATTAAATCAAACAGATTAGATACTGAGTTTGTCACAAGTGGTAATAACGAGCTAGGTCGCGTGTTGAGAGCATTAAAAGTGACTCAAACTATGCTTAGTGTGAATGTCAACGAGGCAAAAGAACTGGCGCATGCGGTGAAAGAGCAATCTACACAGTATGAAGGCCAGTTAGCCGCTATTAGTCAATCTACCGGCGTGATTGAGTTTGATATGCAAGAGAATGTGATTGCAATCAATGACATTTATCTCAATATGTTGGATTTTTCTCGCGACGAAGTGTTGGGCAAAGAGCACGATGTGCATGTTGAGGCAGCAGAATCTAATAGTGATGCTAATCAACAGTTATGGCAGAAGTTATTACGTGGAGAGGCTGTCACAGGCGAGTTCAAACGTATTGGCAAAAATCATAAAGAAGTTTGGATACAAGCATCCTATAACCCTATCTTATCTGCATCTGGTAAGCCTTATAAAGTAGTGCAGTATGCAACAGATATTACTGAACAAAAAATAAAGAATGCTGACTTTGAAGGCCAAGTAGAGGCGATTAATCGTTCACAAGGTGTGATAGAGATTGGACTGGATGGCACTGTTTTAAAAGCGAATCCTGTCTATCTGAATATGTTGGGCTATAGCCAACATGAACTCATTGGGCGCCATGTCAGCATGGTACTAGATCCTGTTTACGCAAAAAGCACTGCATATAGCAATTTGTGGGCAAGTTTGTTACAGGGCAATAGTGATGCTGGGCAGTACAAAAGAATTGCAAAGAGTGGTAAGGAGGTTTGGATTCAAGCTTCATATAACCCCATTTATGATGTGAATGGCAAACTGCAAAAAATTGCCAACTACACAATTGATATCACAGAGCAAAAATTACAAGCAGCTGAAAACGCAGGCCAGATCGCTGCGATTGACAAAATTCAAGGGGTGATTGAGTTTGATTTAACCGGAAAAATTACGGCTGTGAATGACAACTTTGGTCGCGTTACAGGCTATAGCGAGAAAGAGATTGTAGGTAACCATCATCGTATGTTTGTGGAAACCTCACATCAAAACAGTGCTGAATACAAAGCGATGTGGGAGAAATTGGCCAGAGGTGAGGCTGATGTGGGGCAATATAAACGGGTAGGTAAAGGCGGTAAAGAAATATGGTTACAGGCCAGCTATAACCCTATCTTTGATATGAATGGTAAGCCGTTCAAAGTGGTGAAATATGCAACAGATATTACTGAGCAACATCAAAATTCACTCGCACTTAGTTCTGCCGTAGTAGAAACACAAAGTGTCATTGAAAAGGCAAAAATCGGTGATCTGAGCAACAGAGTGCCGCTGTCAGGCAAAACAGGACCTATCGCGAGTCTGTGTGACGGAGTCAACGCCCTGATGGACAAGATGACAGAAGTCATCATCCAAGTCAAAGAAGCCGGTGAAACCATCAACACCGCTGCTGGCGAAATCTCCTCAGGCAACACAGACCTATCAAGTCGCACCGAACAGCAAGCCTCAAGCTTAGAAGAAACTGCGGCCAGCATGGAACAGCTTGCCGCGACCGTGAAAAACAACGCAGAAAGTGCTAAACAAGCCAACCAACTTGCCACTGTTGCCTCGGATGTCGCCGTCAAGGGTGGAGAAGTGGTAGGTCAAGTGGTGAATACCATGAATGCCATCAACCAAAGTGCGCATAAGATTGAAGATATCATCTCCGTGATTGACGGTATCGCTTTCCAAACTAACATCCTAGCGCTGAATGCAGCAGTCGAAGCAGCTAGAGCAGGAGAACAAGGGCGAGGCTTCGCAGTCGTTGCAGGAGAGGTGAGAAGTCTGGCCCAACGTTCAGCTAGCGCGGCGAAAGAAATTAAAGAGCTGATTACCGACTCAGTTAATAAAACCGCGGAAGGTACCAAACAAGTAGAAAATGCAGGTGCTACGATGCAAGAGATAGTGACATCAGTCCAACGCGTGACAAACATCATGGGAGAAATTGCCGCAGCATCAGTAGAGCAAAGCTCAGGTATCAGCCAAGTGAACACAGCAATGACAAGTATGGATGAAGTCACTCAGCAGAATGCAGCGTTGGTTGAAGAAGCCGCAGCCGCAGCGGAGTCATTAGTTGACCAAGCCGTGGCATTACTGGACACCGTGAGTGCTTTTAAATTGAGCGGAGGTGCCGCACAAACTAATAATTTAAGAACGCTAAAACCTTATGAGCAGATTGCTCAACGTGCACAGAAGCAACAAAGTGCGATTAGAAAATCTGGCCAAGCTCCTAAAGATGAAGGTGATTGGGAAGAGTTCTAGACTAATAGTATTGAGTAATTAAATTAATTTTTAAGTTGAAGTAAAAAGATCGGAGCCCCTCTATGACTAAAACAATTCTTGCTGTTGATGATTCTGATTCTTTGCGAAAAATGGTGGTATTTAGCCTTGAGCAAGCAGGTTATCAAGTTGTTCAGGCTATAGATGGGCAGGATGGTCTAGAAAAAGCAAAAGAGAAAACAGTCGATCTTGTTCTTACCGATCACAATATGCCGGTGATGGATGGTTTGTCGCTAGTTAAAAAATTGCGCGAGTTAGGATCTTATCAGTCTGTACCTATTTTGATGTTAACCACTGAGTCTAGCGCTGATATGAAAATGGAGGGAAAAGCTGCTGGCGCAACTGGCTGGTTAGTTAAGCCATTTCACCCAGAGCGTTTGTTAGATGTTGTGCATAAAGTGTTGGGTGTTTGATTTTTCCTTTGCGATTGAGTTAGCAAACAGGAGAATATAGATGAGTTTAAATGAATACAAATTTCATCATAATGAAAAACAATCTAGCTTTTTTCATGTTGCAGACTTTCAGTTGGCAGATATAGAAACCAGTCTAGAAAACATATCCATATCTCTAGATACCGATTTAATCGGTTGCTCAATCAACACAAATTTAAATGCAATATTAAACAATATTAGAAAAATCAAAGTTTCGAGCATTCTGTATGGGCTAGACGATATGACAGAAGTAACTTTCATTCTAGAGTTCTTAGTCGCAAAAATGATTGAAAAGAAATTGCCACTCACGCAAGAGCGCATCGCACACTATCTTAGAATTCATAAAAGTTTAAGAGAGCAGCTCGATAGTGTCAGCTTAAATGTGCCTGCAGACAATCAACAAATGAATTATTTGCAAACGTCGCTTAATTACGAATTGAACCAAGTAAAACTATGAGCGTGATTATTTTTAACCTGTTGATTTCATTTTTTCATTCATGGATTTTGCATCATGTTAATTGAGCGTAATCAAACTCATGGAGTGCTGATTGAGGAGGCTTACGCCTTATTTCTAGCAGAAACAGAAAGCTTGCTGGATCAAGCAGAGTTGTTAATGCAGATTTGCGATTGTGAAGATGAAATTGTAGAGCTTGAAGCGATAGTGGATGTAATGCGCATCATGATGGATATAGCTGCGATGATTTATGCCGCTGATAATGCATTAATCGATTTATCTTTTACCACTAAATTGTCTGAGAGCGTTCTTAGTGAAATCAATATTAACCGAAGAGCTGTTGGTGTCGAACATATTCAAACACTAAAAGCTATTCGGCATGTATTACAAGCTGATTTACGAGCGCATTACCATGCGACTAGACATTAGTAGTATTGCCGTAATCATGGAACAGAACTTAAAAAAATTGCGAAGGCATGATGTATGGAAAGTAAACCAGATATAAAAATTCTGGTAGTAGATGATTTTTCTACTATGCGCAGAATAGTAATTAACCTGTTAAAGCAAATTGGTTATACCAATATAGATGAAGCTGAGGATGGTTTAGCTGCTTGGAGTAAGCTGCAGAGTGGTTACTATGATTTTGTCATTACAGATTGGAATATGCCCAATATGGATGGTTTAACTCTTTTAGAAAGAGTGCGCGCTGATCGTGATATAAGCCATACACCAGTACTGATGGTGACTGCCGAGGCAAAAAAAGAAAATATCTTAATGGCAGCTAAGGCTGGGGCAAATGGATACGTAGTTAAACCATTTTCGGCACAAATATTAGATGAAAAAATTTCCAAAATCTTTGAAAGAATGCAGAATGTGGCGGGTGCAATATGACACTAGATGCTATCAATAGTAATGAAAACTTTATAGATGCTGTACATGACACAAGTGGTGACCCAAATATTTTAATTAGGGTAGGTCATATAGTCCGAACGTTACATGACTCGATGACCGCTTTGGGATTAAGCCAGATATTAGAGCGAGCTGCTAAAGATATACCTGATACCAGAGATAGACTTAAATATATAGCCACAATGACTGAGCAAGCGGCAGATCGTGTGTTAAACGCAACAGATAAAGCTATGCCTATCCAAGATGAATTGACGGAAGCAACAAAGTTAATCACCCAGAAATGGCATACTACATTAGATCACCCTGCATTAAAGAGCGAATATAATGTAGTTGCGGAAGAGACAATTAAGCACTTACAGCGAGTAGATCAAGTATCTAATGAAACTAAGGCCATTTTAATTGAAATTATGATGGCGCAGGATTTTCAGGATTTAACCGGACAGGTAATCAAAAAAATCACACAGCTAATTAATGATATGGAAAAGCAACTAATGCAGGTTTTAGTAGACTTTTCAGAGGTTAAATCTACAAACGTTGAGCACACTGATGTTAATCCTATCGCTACAGATAACAACTTAAGTGAGGCTCATATCAATCAGTCAGAGGTTGATGGGTTATTGGAGAGTCTAGGCTTTTAGCGTTTATGCATATTAGTTTTCGTTACAGTTTAGATACATATCATCAATTCTGCGATACGTAGCCAAAATTCAGTATTCCACAAAATCTGTGGATAACTCTGTGATTATTTGTGGCTATACTCTGTAACCTACCAATTTATAAGGACTTTTTTAAAAAGCCTAAACTTTACACTTTTTATTTAATCTTTATAAATCAAATACTTATGTTTTTATCATTGATTTGTATAGGTTTTTTAAGCATCGGATATTAATGACTAAATTAGTGTGTATAAGTCAACCAGTATTTTGATAAAAACTAACCATTTTTAATGGTTTTTTTGCTTGCAGTTTGTAAATAAATTGTTATGCATAGGTACGTTCTACGCGCGTCACAGGCTTGATAACAGAGGTTTGATTAGATGAATGTTTACACAGGTTGATCTCGGCTACTGTAAAAAATAAAGCCCGATTAATCGGGCTTTATTTTTTTAAACTACATGATGATATTGCGCAGCAGAATTATTTATTCTGAGTTTCTACCATCACTAAAGGCTCACTACTAGCGTCCTCTTTTTTCTCTTTTTGCCAAGAAGCTGGCTTGCGAGGACTACGCTTTTCAACTTCAACTGGAGCAACAACTTTCGCAGCATCTGCTTTGGTTTCTACCAACTGTAAGCCTGAGTCGGCTAGATCGACTTTCTTAGGCTCAGCTTTCGCTTTGCGTGGACGAGCAGGGCGTTTTTTCTCTGTCTTTTCAGCAGCTTCGATCGTTGCTTCATCGGCAGTTTGGGTTTCGCTAGGTGCTGAGTCTTTGCCACTAGGTGCTGCTTTGTTTGCAGTATTCTTTTGTGGTTTAGATTTCTTAGCTTCTTTCTCAACTGGTGCTGTGCTTGCTTCAATCGCTTCTACTGCTGGAGCGGTGGCAGCAGCTTGCGGCGCAGACTCTTGAGCCTTAGTTTCTGCAACCTCAACGGCTGGTTTAGCTACAGGAGTTGTCTCAGCTTTTGCAACAACGTTATTACTTGGCGCTGGTTCTGCATTCGCCACCACATTTGTAACCTCTACAGCACTTGCTGCTGCGTTCACCTCATCATTTGGTACAAATGCGCGGGTGTTGTCGCGTGTGGCATTTTCATCACGGTCACGACGGTTGCGGCGGTTATTACGGTTGCGACGGCTGCTACGCTCACTACGTTGTTCTGTAGATTCGTTGGCAGAAGTTTCACCTGTATTTGCCTGAGCAACATTACGTGCTGCCTCTTGGTTTTTGTTGTCATGACGCTGATTATCATGGCGTTGTTGCTGTGGCTTTTGTTGGCGTTGTTCTTGTGGTCTGCCCTCAGCCTGACGTGGCTCCTGCGCTTTTTGCTCGGCATTTTTCGGCACACGTTCTTGGTTTGCGTTTTTATCGCCACGCTCATTACGGTTGCGCTCGTTACGGTTGCGATTACGCTCGTTACGGTTACGGTTATTGCGAGGATGATCGCGACGCGCATCACTAGATTTTTCAGCAGCTTTTTCAGCTTCTGACTTTTCACCTAAACCTAGGAATTTTTTGATTTTAGCAAACAGTGATAACTTAGGCTCAACCTTCTCAACTGACATCGGTGCCGGTGCAGTTGGTGTGATGCCTTTAACCGCAGCAACAGGTTTTACTGCTTTAGCTTCTTCTGCAGCTTTGCTTACGTAAGTTGTTTCTGAAGGCAGTTCTACCATTTGGTAGCTAGCTTTGCTGGTGTCTTCGTTCACGTCATCATGCTTGATGCGAATGATGTTGTAGTTCGGTGTTTCAAGGTGGATGTTAGGAATCAACACCACTTCTACACCCATGCGCTCTTCAATCTTATGGATATCAGCACGCTTCTCATTGAGTAAGAATGTAGCAACTTCCACTGGTAACTGCACTTGAATAATTGCGCTATTTTCTTTCATCGCATCCTCTTGAGTGATGCGTAAAATATGTAGCGCAGTGGATTCAATGCCGCGGATATGACCAGTGCCGTGACAACGTGGGCAAGGGATGTGGTTTGTTTCACCAAGGCTAGGGCGTAGACGTTGACGTGAAAGCTCCAGTAAGCCAAAGCGTGAGATTTTGCCGGTTTGTACGCGAGCGCGATCTGCATGTAGGGCATCACGTAAAGCGTTCTCCACTTCACGTTGGTTGCGTTGGCTCTCCATGTCAATAAAGTCAATCACTACCAAGCCACCTAAGTCACGCAAACGCAATTGGCGCGCAACTTCTTCAGCTGCTTCTAAGTTAGTGTTGAACGCAGTATTTTCAATATCACTGCCACGTGTTGCACGGCCAGAGTTAACGTCTACAGAAACCAAAGCCTCTGTATGGTCAATCACAATCGCGCCGCCAGATGGCAAGCGTACTTCACGTGCAAACGCTGATTCAATTTGGTGTTCGATTTGGAAGCGTGTGAACAGAGGGATTTCATCTTGGTACAATTTAACACGTGCCACATTGCTCGGCATTACGTGGTTCATAAACTGTACAGCTTGCTCATGAATGTCTGGTGTGTCGATTAAAATTTCACCAATGTCTGAGCTGAAGTAATCGCGGATTGCGCGAATCACTAAGCTGCCTTCTTGGTAGATTAAATAAGCACCTGCCTGCATTGCTGAGGCGCCATCAATCGCTGACCAAAGCTGTGTCAGGTAGTTTAAGTCCCATTGCAACTCTTCTGCATTACGGCCAATGCCAGCCGTACGAGCAATAATGCTCATGCCTTTTGGTACTTCAAGTTGTGCTAATACATCACGTAGTTCGTCACGGTCTTCACCTTCAATACGACGTGAAACACCACCTCCTCGTGGATTGTTCGGCATTAATACCAAATAGCGGCCAGCGAGTGAGATAAATGTAGTCAGTGCAGCGCCTTTGTTGCCGCGCTCATCTTTATCTACTTGTACGATTAATTCTTGGCCTTCTTTTAACGCATCCTGGATGCGTGCACGGCCATCAGCGCCTTCTTTGTAGTAGCTACGAGCCACTTCTTTAAATGGTAAGAAACCATGGCGGTCTTGGCCGTAATCCACAAAGGCAGCTTCTAAAGAAGGCTCGATGCGTGTAATCACACCTTTGTAAATATTGCTTTTACGTTGTTCTTTACCTGCGTGTTCAATATCTAAATCGATGAGTTTTTGCCCATCTACGATCGCAACGCGTAACTCTTCAGATTGCGTTGCATTAAATAACATGCGTTTCATTGATTGCTCCTAAGCGCAGCAAGGCGGGCAGACACAATGCATAAAGTGATGCAGTGCTTTGAAAGCTGTTATTAAAGTGAAGTCGCTGAATTAATACCAAAAGAGACACATTGTGTCTGATGAATTAAGCCTTTGAATCAAGCTCATAGTGTAATGATGAGCGAGAGGCATTAACGATTTGCAATGTAACAATGGTGCAAATTAACGAAGTCTTATTAAAAAGACATGGGTGGATAACCGTGCTTTTAGTGACTATACACACTAGGTATTACGCACACCCTATACATAGAGATTCATCACTTCGGTCAATAGGACTGCGTCAGATTGAATCGTCTAGTTTTACTGTTTTAGCAGGTGTAACACGTGCTAAAACATGTTTATTTGTTCGTTAAAGCAAACTTATTGTTAAATTTATGCTTAAATGTGGCGAAGTATTCTGCCAGTTGCAGCTTAAATTCGTTAAAATTCTATCTTTAGTAAATTCTAATTTGTTTAAATTATTTAATGGCTTATGAGCTGATTAAATAATATGCCAAATTTAACTTTTCACTTTAAGTCGCGCTTTATGTTTATTTGTCTGCGGCGGCTTGAGCGCTAATTTTTACTTACCGCTACTTTATAATGTGGCGAGCGGTGTTAACCAAGTATTTAGTTGTCACTATTATTAACAAACACATCAAGTACAAGTAGTTGTCTTGATTAGATGTATTTATATTCAATAATTGTATTCTTATCAAGAATTTAACTGTGATTTAAATTGTTAAATTCATAAGAACTCGCAAAGTATAAGCTACATCAACCATTTAAGCAAAGCATGAACAATTTAATTACACATGAGCAAGACAATCCAGTATCGACAGTGAGTGAATCTGCTGCTGCATTTTTAACCGTAGACGAAGCAAGCGAAGGTCAGCGCATTGATAACTTTCTGACTAAAACCTTAAAGGGCGTGCCCAAGAGCCACGTTTACCGAATTTTACGTAGCGGTGAAGTGCGCGTGAATAAAAAACGCATTAATGCAGATTTTCGCTTAAGTTTGGGTGATGTGGTCAGGGTGCCGCCTACACGCTCAACCGCAGTTGAAAAAACAGAGTCTGCGGTTCCGGCTACCTCAAAGTTTGAGCAAGCGATCATTTATGAAGACGATGCCATGCTGGTGATTGATAAAGCCGCTGGTTTTGCTGTGCATGGTGGTAGTGGCATTAGTCGCGGCGTGATTGAGCAGCTGCGCTTAGAGCGCCCACGTGCTAAGTTTTTAGAGTTGGTGCATCGTTTGGATCGTGAAACATCAGGTGTATTGATGTTGGCAAAAAAAAGAAGCGCATTGGTTGCATTGCACGAAGCGATTCGCAACAATCAAACCGATAAACGCTATTTGATGCTAGTGCAGGGCGAGTGGCTGGAACCTAAAAAACGCGTAGTACTGGACTTGCAGAAATACGTGCTGCCGAATGGTGAGCGTCGCGTTAATGTGGTCACAGATGTTTCTAAAGATAAGTTTGGTGAACGTCAAACCTCAGAAACTATGTTTAGATTGCTTAAAAATATTAACAATCCAGTGATTGGAAAATATAGTTTATTAGAAGCGCAACTGGTCACTGGTAGAACCCATCAACTACGTGTGCAATTGGCACATTTGGGGTTTCCAATTGTGGGTGATGATAAATATGGCGATTTTGATTTAAACAAGTTTTTAACTAAACACGGTCTTAAGCGTATGTTTTTACATTCGTCCGTGACTAAAATTCGCCATCCTTTAACTGCCGAGAAACTGGAGCTAATTGCACCGATGCCGGTTGAGTTAAATAAATTTTTACTAAAGTTAGAGAAAGAGTAAGTGTTAATGCCAAAGAAGTTTGATTTAATTGTATGGGATTGGGATGGTACGTTAGCGGACTCTACCGGCATGATCGTCAATGCCATTTTAAAAGCAGCAGAACAGGTGGGGTTGCCTGCCATCACACGTGAAGCAGCAAGTGGAATTATTGGCTTAGGTCTGCGTGAGTCGATTCAAGCACTCTATGGGGATATCCCTGCCATGCAGGCACAGGCGCTTGCCGCACAATACAATGCTAACTATTATGCTGAAGAGAGTGAGATACTCTTGTTTTCTGGGGCAGCTGACACCATTGTTGAGCTAAATAAACGTGGCTTTAAATTGGCAGTGGCAACAGGTAAGGGCCGCAGAGGCTTGAATCTGGCTTTGGAACATTCCGGCTTGAGCCGCCAGTTTCATGCCACGCGCACGGTGGACGAGTGCTTTTCAAAACCGCATCCGCAGATGCTGGATGAGTTGATGGATCACTTGGTCGTGTTACCTGAGCGCACTTTAATGATAGGTGACACTAGCTATGATTTGCAGATGGCTAAAAATGCTGGTGTGAGTGCAATTGGCGTCACTTATGGAGCGCAGCCCGCAGAGCATTGGCAACATTTAGATCCAATTGCGCAATTTGATCAATTTTCAGATTTACGTGATTGGCTGTTAGAACAAGCTTAGAGAGTTAGCAGTATGCATATTGAGCAGGATATGATCGTGATTGAGAGTGCCGCATTGGAAGATGGTGGCAAGGGTATCAGATTTCCACTGCCAGCATTGGGTGAGTTTGCGACCGGGTTTGTGGTAAGGTTTAATCAGTTACCCTATGCATATGTAAACCAATGTGCACATGTTTCTGTGGAGCTGGATTGGAACGAGGGTGATTTCTTTACCGCACAGGGCGACTATTTAATCTGTGCCACGCATGGTGCACATTACCGCCCTGATAATGGTTTTTGTGTGTTGGGGCCATGCAAGGGTAAAAGTTTAAAATCGATTGAGGTCATTGAACAGAATCAAAAAATCATGATCAATATAGCGTCTATTTCTAAATAAAATCAATGACAAGTGAGTAAATAAATGACTGAGCAAAATCAATATACAGCAGGCACCAATACAGAAAGTATTGGCTCGGGCAGTAAGCCCAATCCATCTGCAGATGATGGCGCTTGGCAGCGTAATGTCATAGAAAAGTTGGCAACTGCTGCATTAAGTGAACAAAAAACAGCGCGACGTTGGGGCACTTTCTTTAAGTCACTCACGTTTGGTTATCTTTTAATTCTGCTACTGATGCTGTTTGGCGTGTTTGGTGGCGATAAAAAATCGTTTGAAGCACATACTGCATTAATTGAGATTAATGGTGTTATCCAAGCTGGCGGTGACGTCACTGCGGATGCGGTGATCTCAAGTTTGAAAGATGCTTATGATAACAAAGGCACTAAAGGCATTATTTTAAGAGTGAATAGCCCGGGCGGTAGCCCAGTGCAAGCTGGCATTATTAATGATGAAATTAGACGGCAAAAGAAATTGCATCCTGCTATTCCGGTATATGCAGTGGTTGAAGATATTTGTGCATCTGGTGGATATTATATTGCCGCTGCAGCAGATAAAATCTATGTGGATAAAGCCAGTATTGTCGGCTCTATCGGCGTGTTGATGGACGGCTACGGTTTCACCGAGGCAATGAAAAAGGTGGGTGTTGAGCGCCGTTTGATGACAGCAGGTGAAAATAAAGCCATGCTTGACCCATTCTCACCGGTGAATCCTCATCATCAAGAGTTAGCGCAAGCGATGCTGAATGAAATTCATGAGCAGTTCAAGACAGTGGTACGTCAAGGTAGAGGTGCACGTTTAAAAGAAACGCCAGAAACGTTTAGTGGCCTGTTTTGGAGTGGCGAACAAAGTATTAAACTTGGCTTAGCTGATGGTATGGGCAGTGCTGAGTATGTTGCGCGAGAAGTCATTAAGCAAGAGGATATTGTAGACTTTACCTATCAGGATGACTTTGCGAGCCGCATTGCTAAACGTATTGGTGCTAGCGCCAGTGCTGCAATCGGTGAGGTGCTTTCAAAACAACTGGTTGATTCTGGTCAAATCAGATTACGTTAATCATTAATCACAATAGATTTGAACGCATCCGGCACTGGGGGGTAGTTCAAATCTAGCTTTTTGAGGGTATTAAGCAGCAGTTTAGAGATTAAGAGGTTCCGGTTAGTTTTTGAATCAGCCGGTACGACATACCAAGGCGCGTGCTCTGTAGATGTCGCTCTAAGCGCTTGCTCATAGGCATCGATATAGTCTGGCCATAACTCACGCTCCTTTAGGTCACCTGGGTTAAATTTCCAAGTTTTTGTCGGGTTGTCCAAGCGCTCTTGCAAGCGTTTTTTTTGCTCCTGTTTTGAAATATGTAAATAGCACTTGATGATCGTGGTGCCTGTTTCTGTTAAAAGACGCTCAAAATCATTTATTTGCTTATATCTGCGCTCACATTCCGCCTCATCAATCCATTGGTGTACTTTTACAATCAGTACATCTTCATAATGACTCCGGTTGAAAATCACCAGCTCACCGGCGCCGGGGACCTGTTGGTGAACGCGCCATAGGTAGTCATGCGCCAGTTCTTCGCTGCTAGGTGCTTTAAAGCTCGCCACACGTATCCCTAAGGGATCCGTTTCTCTGAATACATGGCGCACTGTGCCATCTTTGCCGCTGGTGTCCATGCCTTGCAGAATGAGCAGGACTTTGTGCTTACCTTCTGCATGTAGGATGTCCTGATATGCATTGATTTCGCTCGCTAGCTGATAAAGCTCTGCTTCATTTTCTTCTTTGCTGCCGCTGCGTTCAGTTTTGTCTTTCGTATCAAAGTCTTTAAGCGAGAATTTTTTAGGGTTCACACGATATTTATCAAGGTTTGCCATTGTATGCTCGCTATGTTTGATGGTTAAGAGTATTAAGCGCTAGATAACAAAAAAGCCCGATGACGCATGTCATTGGGCTTTTATCATAGCAAATAAAACCTAACTTAAGTTAGGGCTAGTCTATTTTAATCAAATGGACTAGCGGCGTATTATTTAGTCAGGTTTCAGCGCTTTGGTGTAGTTAATCAAACCATTGGTTGAGCTGTCGTAGTTGCCTACCACTTCATCATTAGTTAATTGCGGCAGAATTTGCTGTGCAATTTGCTTGCCGTATTCAACACCCCATTGATCGTAGCTGTTGATATCCCAAATGATGCCTTGGACGAAAATTTTATGCTCGTAAAGTGCAATGAGCTTACCCAATGTGTTTGGCGTTAACTTATCAAACAGGATTGAGGTAGTAGGGCGATTACCTTCAAATGTTTTGTGTGGTAATAACTCTTCTAATGCCTTACCAGATAAACCTTGTTTTTCTAGCTCAGCACGGGCCTGTTCTGTAGTTTTACCCAACATCAGTGATTGCGTCTGTGCCAAGAAGTTTGCAAGCAGAATTTTGTGGTGCGCGTAACCATTGCTACTTACTTTGTAGTGGCTATGAACTGGAATCAAAAAGTCAGCCGGCACAATTTGTGTACCTTGGTGTATCAGTTGATAGAAAGCGTGCTGACCATTGGTACCAGCTTCACCCCAAATCACTGGGCCTGTTTTATACGTAACGCGGCTACCATCACGGCAAATGAATTTGCCATTACTTTCCATATCTGCTTGCTGTAAGTAAGCAGGGAAGCGTGATAAACCTTGATCGTAAGGCAGGATTGCTTGTGAGTCGACATGGAAGAAATTGTTATACCAAACACCCACTAATGCCATGATGACCGGCATGTTTTGCTCTAATGGGGCATTTTTAAAATGCTCATCCATTTCAAAGGCACCGGTAAGCAACTCTTCAAAGTTATCCATGCCGATGTATAGTGCGATTGATAAGCCAATGGCTGACCATAATGAGTAGCGACCGCCTACCCAATCCCAAAATGCGAACATATTAGCGGTATCGATACCAAAATCCTGTACCGCTTTTGCGTTGGTAGAGAGCGCTACAAAGTGCTTAGGCACATGCGCTTCATCTTTTGCTGCGTTCAAGAACCATGCGCGTGCAGAATGTGCATTAGTCATGGTTTCTTGGGTGGTGAATGTTTTTGATGCAACAATGAAAAGTGTGGTTTCTGGGTTGCAAACATTTAAGGCACGCATTAAATGTGCGCCATCAATGTTGGACACAAAGTGTACATTTAAATCCGGGCTCGCATATGGCTTTAACGCATCGCACACCATTACCGGGCCAAGGTCTGAGCCACCAATACCAATGTTGACAATATCCGTAATGCGTTTGCCTGTGTAGCCTAACCAACTGCCACTGCGTACTTTTTCTGAGAATTCGCGCATTTGGGCTAATACAGCATTTACTTCAGGCATCACATCATGGCCATCAACCATGATAGGGGTGTTGGCACGATTACGTAGTGCAGTGTGCAATACCGCTCTATTTTCGGTAATGTTGATTTTCTCACCGCTGAACATTTTATCGCGCCATTGTTCTACGTTGGCTTCACGCGCCATTTGAAATAGTAATGGCAGTGTTTCATCTGTGATACGGTGTTTTGAGTAATCAAGCAAGATATCAGAAAATTTAAGGCTATATTTGCTAAAGCGATTCGCATCATTTGCGAACATATCGCGCATATGGAGTGATGCTATTTTTTCTTGATGTTGGCAAAGTGATTGCCATACTGGGTGTTTGTTAAGTCTAGCCATTTATTTTAGTACTTTATTTTCAATAGGTTATTGTATTTTTAAAACTATACCAGCCAATGGTGGCAACGTGATGACCACTGATTGACCATAATGCATCCATGGTATGTTTTCTGTATGTAGACCCGCGCCATTACCCTGATTACTGCCGCCATAGCAATCTGCATCGCTGTTAAATATTTCTGAGTAGCTGCCGGCTTGTGGAACACCAATGCGGTATTCATTACGTAACACGGGTGTAAAATTTAGTACTATTATAACAAAACTATTGTCTAATCCGCGTCTTACGTAACTGATAATTGATTGTTCTGTATCGTGACAGTCTATCCATTCAAAACCGTGCGATTCAAAATCTAAGGTATGTAGCGCATTGACCTCTTTATAAATGCGGTTGAGATCGGTATGTAGTTGTTGAATGCCCTTGTGCCATTTGCTGCCAGCATTATTATCGTTAAGCAAATGCCAATCTAAGCTGCTGTTCACGTTCCACTCGCGACCTTGTCCAAACTCATTTCCCATGAAATTGAGCTTTTTACCGGGTGTGGTCATTTGGTAAGTCGCTAATAAGCGCAAGTTAGCAAATTTTTGCCATGCATCCCCTGGCATTTTGTCCAGTAAAGATTTTTTTCCGTGCACAACTTCATCATGTGAAAATGGTAAAACAAAATTTTCTGAATAGGCGTAGAGTTGACCGAACGTCAGTTTGTCGTGGTAGTAACGTCTATGTACTGGATCGTTCTCAATATAAGACAGGGTGTCATTCATCCAGCCCATGTTCCATTTCATGCTGAAACCTAGTCCACCTAGGTATACAGGGCGAGATACCATTGGCCATGCGGTGGACTCTTCTGCAATGGTAAGTACGCCTGCAAAGTCTTCACCCACCATGATGTTGAGTTGTTTTAGAAAATCAATCACATCTAGGTTTTCTCTGCCGCCAAATTTGTTTGGTAGCCATTCACCTGGGTTGCGAGAATAATCGAGATAGAGCATAGAAGCCACCGCATCTACACGTAGGCCATCGATATGGAATTCCTGCAGCCAGAAATAAGCATTGCTAATCAAAAAGTTACGGACTTCGTTGCGGCCGTAATTAAAGATATAAGTGCCCCAGTCCTGATGCTCGCCTAAGCGAGGGTCTTCGTGTTCATACAGCGCTGTGCCGTCAAAGCGTGCAAGTGCCCAATCATCTTTAGGGAAGTGGCCAGGTACCCAGTCTAATATCACGCCAACATTGGCTTGGTGGAACGCATCAATTAAAAAGCGCAAATCATCGGGTGAGCCAAATCGGTTAGTGACGCCAAAGTAGCCTGTGGTTTGATAACCCCATGACTCGTTGAGCGGATGTTCTGAAATAGGTAATAGCTCAACGTGGGTGTAGCCCATTGCAACTACATGTGGCACCAATGTTTTTGCTAGTTCACGATAAGTGAGAAAGTGGCCTTTGTCGTTGCGCTGCCATGAACCAAGATGCACTTCGTAGCAGTTGAATGGTGCGTGCAGCCAATCACGTTTTTTGCGCGCTTCTAACCACTTCTTGTCTTCCCATTGGTGATTGCTGGTGCTGATTTTCGTTGCGGTGCCGGGTCTAGGTTCAAACTCAAAACCATAAGGGTCTGTTTTGACGAGAATATTGCCTGTATGGCGATTGCGTATTTCAAATTTATAAGTGTCGCTGGTAGTCAAGTTTGGGATAAATATATCCCAAACGCCGCTAGAACCGTGCGTGCGCATGCTGTGGATGCGACCATCCCATTGGTTGAAACTGCCAATGACGCTGACGCGCTCTGCATTGGGCGCCCAAACTGCAAAGCGTACGCCAGCAATATTGTTTTGAGTGATGCATTGAGCACCTAGTGTTTTGTACGCGAGTTTTAAGCGACCCTCTCCAAACAGATATAGCTCGTCTTGGGTGATGCTTGAGCTAAATGTGTAAGGGTCGTGCGTTTCGTATGTCTGCGTGCCAGCTGTCACTTGCAGTAGGCATGGTATGGTCAATTCGACTTCACTGATGTATTCAAACAGACCGTCCTGGTGTGTTTTCTCTAAATCCACCCATGATTTGCCAACTTTGAGTTTTGCGCTGGTGGCGTATGGCAAAAATGCGCGGTAGGCATAAAGCTGATGTTCATCAACTTTAATTGCATGCAGTCCTAAAAAGCTGAAAGGATCGTGATGGCGTGCTTCTAAAATGCGGTGAAGCGCGTTGGTATAAGCTCTAGATGTTGTCTGAATTGATTTGGATTTTAACAAAATATGACATCCCTAATAATTTTAAGGTCTTTAGCTTTTATTTGTGTTTTTAGCACTACATTTAGCTAGATTATAGTGCTTTAAGCTGATTATAATGTAAACGAAAGCAGTCGTACGTAAAATAAGCTAGTGTGCCCGGCTAGCGTAACTTAAGTAACTATACAAACTTCAGGAGGGCATCATGTCGCAAGCACGACAAGCAGACCAAAGTTCAGATCGTTTTATTAGTACCTTAACCAAAAATACCGTTGCGATGATTTTAGCGGGTGGTCGAGGCAGTCGTTTAAAAAGCCTAACGGACTGGCGTGCAAAACCTGCTGTTCAGTTTGGTGGGAAGTTTAGAATTATTGATTTCCCACTATCCAATTGCGTTAACTCAGGCATTCGCCGTATTAACGTAGCAACCCAATATAAAGCCCAGAGCTTAATTCAACATATCCAGCGTGGCTGGGGTTTCCTGCGCGGTGAGTTTAATGAGTACGTTAACATTATCCCTGCGCAACAGCGGATCTCTGAAGAATGGTACAAAGGTACTGCGGATGCGGTTTATCAGAATATCGATATTTTGCGTGAGGGTGGTGCTGAATATGTGCTGATTCTTGCCGGTGACCATATTTATAAAATGGACTACGGCAAAATGTTAGCGACCCATGTGCGTAGTAATGCTGACATGACGGTAGCATGCATTAATGTACCGTTAGAGGATGCTAAAGGGTTTGGTGTACTAGCCGTAGATGATACCGATAGAGTGGTGGAGTTTGCTGAGAAACCAGCTAACCCTAAACATATGCCTGGGGACCCAACTAAAGCTTTTGCGAGCATGGGTATTTACGTGTTCAATGCAAAATTCTTATACGAGCAACTGATTCGCGATGCTGGTGAATCTAAATCTAGCCATGATTTTGGCGGCGATATTATTCCATACATCATCAAAAAGTATAAAGTGCAAGCACACCGTTTTACTGATAGTTGTGTCGGTGCGCAAAACGGCAATTATTATTGGCGTGATGTTGGTACGATTGATGCTTATTGGGAAGCGAACATGGAATTAACGAAAGTGATTCCTGAGCTTAATTTGTACGATAGAGAGTGGCCGATTTGGACCTACCAAGAGCAATTGCCGCCAGCTAAATTTGTGTTTAGAGATGAGGGTCGTACCGGTAAAGCAACTGACTCGCTTGTTTCAGGCGGTTGTTTAATTAGTGGCTCATGCATTAGTAATACAGTTTTGTTTTCAGATGTGCGCGTGCATAGCTATGCGACTATTGAAGGCTCGGTAATTTTGCCCAAGGCGGTGATTAATCGGCATGTTGTTTTGAATAATGTAGTGGTAGACCGAGGTTGCGTGATTCCTGAAGGCATGCAAATTGGCGTTGATTTGGCGCTGGATGCTGAGCGCTTTTATGTGTCAGAAAAAGGCGTAGTGTTAGTGACGCCAGATATGTTGGGCCAAGATTTATATCGTGTAGTGTAGCCGCGCATGCTTTGATATGTCAGGTTGCCTTGTTGTTTTAATTACTAATGTTTAAGGTTTTTGTTGAAGTGAATGCTGATCGCCCAAAGTTATATCTTAATCTGTACTGGCATATGCATCAGCCAGATTACCGCGACTTGGTAACTAACGAATATGTGTTGCCATGGACGTATTTGCACGCCATAAAAGACTATAGCGATATGGTGTATCACCTTGAGGTGAACCCTAAAGCCCGCGTGACTTTTAATTTTGTGCCCATTTTATTAGAGCAGTTAGAAGATTACGCACAGCAAGTTAAACAGAACACGATTCGCGACCCATTGCTTGCTTTGCTCATTAAAGAAAATCTCACGGATATTAGCAATAGTGAATGTCATTTGATTGTGCAAAGCTGCTTTAAGAGCCACCACGAAAAAATGTTGAGCCCGTTTCCGCATTACCAACGCTTGCTACAAATGTATCAGCTGGTAGAGCCGATGATGACTAATGATCAGTTTCACTATTTATCTGGGCAATACAAAGCGGACTTGCTAGTTTGGTACCATCTGGCGTGGTGCGGTGAAAGTTTGCGCCGCACTAACCCGGTCGTACAGGCGCTGATGGCTAAAGGCGTGTTGTTTACCTATGAAGAACGTGTGCAGCTATATGGGGTGATTGCAGAAACCATTTCTGATTTGATCCCACGCTATAAGGCACTAATGCAAAGTGGCCAAATTGAAATTTCCACCACACCTTATTACCACCCAATACTGCCTTTATTGTTGGATTTTAAGTCTACCTTAGATGCAATGCCAGACGCACCCTTGCCCGAAAGTAAGGGGTATGCAGGTGGACAGAGTCGGTCGGTTGCGCATATTTTGTCTGCCAAAAAGGCGCATGAGCACTACTTTGGTGCCACTCCTCGTGGTATGTGGCCTGCTGAAGGCGCAGTTTCTCACGCAGCGCTTTCTTTGATGGCTGAGCACCATGTGGATTGGGCGGCGACTGGTCAAAGTGTATTGGCAAATAGCTTGTTGAAGTCACAATTGAATGCAGATAATAAACAAGATTACTTGTATCAGCCATATCGGGTGACGAATGGTCAGAGCGATATTTTGTGTTTCTTCAGGGATGATCAGCTCTCAGACAAAATTGGTTTTGAATACGCAAAAATGCATACGCATGATGCTGTGACGGATTTTGTCCAGACCTTAGAGCATATTCACGCCAGCAATAGTAACAATACATCAAAGATAGTCAGTGTGATTTTAGATGGGGAAAACGCCTGGGAGTATTTCCCATACAATGGTTTTTACTTTTTGAGTGAGTTATATGAAGTATTGGCAAATCATCCTGACATTGTCATGACCACTTTTAGTGATATTGTTGATATGTATCAATCCAGTAATGCGGTCAATGAGGGATTATCTGCGCCTATATTGCCGCAGATTGCTGCAGGTAGCTGGGTATACGGTACTTTCAGTACTTGGGTAGGCAGCAAAGATAAGAATTTAGCTTGGGATTTGCTTTGTGCAGCCAAAAAGACCTATGACACAGTGCTCGACAAGAGTGTCCTAAGTAAGCAGCAGCGTGAAGCGGCTGAGCGGCAATTGGCGATATGCGAAGGCTCTGATTGGTTTTGGTGGTTTGGCGATTACAACTCATCCGATAGTGTTGCTAGCTTTGACCAGTTGTATCGCCGCAATTTAATTAATTTATATAAGCTGCTGGACCAGCCCGTACCAGAGGTGTTGCATCATCGAATTAGTACCGGTGGCGGTAATGCAGATAACGCTGGCACAATGCGCCGTGGACAGGAATGATTTAGTACAGCTTTAAGTTTCAATGCCCTTAATCTTAAGTAGGTATTTATGACGTTACAGACTCAAGCATCACTTTTAAATCAGCGTCAAGCCGGTGTGTTATTACATATCAGTTCGTTACCGAGTGCTTTTTATACGGGAGATTTAGGCGTTGAGTCTTATCGGTTTGTTGATTTTCTAAATGAAATTGGGGCTAAAGTTTGGCAGACTTTGCCTATTAATATGCCGCATGCAGATAACTCGCCCTATCAGTGCTTGTCTGCGCACGCAGGTAACCCGGATTTCATTAGTTTAGAGTCGCTGCAGGCGCAGGGGCTACTAACAAAGGAAGATTGCGCTGGTTTAATTACCAGTAAATTAGATTTACTCAATCAGGCTTATCTTAACTTCAGCCAACAGTCTCAAAATCTGCCTGAATATAAAAAACTGCATCAAGCGTTCACCCGTTTTTGTAAAAAGCAGGCAAGCTGGTTAGATGATTTTTCCCTGTTTCTTGCTTTGCGACATCACTTCAATCAGGCTGGCTGGAACCATTGGCCTGAGCCATATAAAAATCGGGATAAGAAAACATTGAAGCAGGTGCAAGTAGAGCTTGCACATGAAATTGCAGTGGTGAAATTTACACAGTTTGTGTTTTTTAGCCAATGGATTGCGTTGAAAGCTTATGCGGCCGAAAAAAAGATCGCTTTATTTGGCGATATTCCAATCTTTGTTGCTTATGACAGCGCGGACGTTTGGGCGCATTCTGATTTATTCAAACTTAATGCTGATAAAACCGTGAGCGTAGTGGCAGGTGTGCCGCCTGACTATTTTTCTGAAACCGGCCAGCGTTGGGGCAACCCACATTACAACTGGGATGCTATGCAGCGCGATGGGTTTGCTTGGTGGATTTCGCGCATGGCAACGCAAAGTGAATTGTTCGATATTGTACGTATCGACCACTTCAGAGGGTTAGAGGCGGCATGGGAAATTCCGGCAACAGAAGACACCGCAATTAACGGCGAATGGGTCTTAGCGCCAGGCGACGCGTTGTTAGCTGCGATTAAGCAGGCTCTGCCAGAAATCAATCTGGTTGCGGAAGATTTAGGCATCATTACGATAGAAGTAGATGCCTTGCGCAAGAAATACCATTTGCCGGGCATGAAGATTTTGCAGTTTGCATTTAGTGGCGCAAGTGATAACCCTTATTTACCTGAAAACATTTCAGAAAATAGCGTGGTATATACTGGCACGCACGATAACGATACGACTTTAAGCTGGTATAGCAATTTGGATGATTATCAGCGCGGAAATCTGCATGGATATATCGCCGCAACGCATAGTGAGGACTATGCGCCGAATATGCCTAATGATCTGATCGATATGGCGTTGGAGACAAAGGCGCTATTGGCGATTGTGCCTATGCAAGACATCTTGCAATTGAATGGACACCACCGTATGAATACGCCCGGGACTATCAGCGGTAACTGGCATTGGCGCTTCAGCTGGCAGCAGTTAACACCGCAGCAAAAGAACTCAATTCGAGTCGCTATTGCGCGCACTGGACGGTAACAGTAATGCCTATGCTAATTGGCATTGATGTTGGCGGCACTAATCTACGTTTAGGGGTGGTAGAGATTGATGCTGCCGGCTTAGTCAAGCCGCGCTTGTTAGAAGAAATGCGGTTTCAGGCAGATTTTTCCAGTTTATGTCAGTTGCATCAGCAAGCGCCTGAACTTGCATGGCAGCAAATACTTTCCACCATTGCAAAAGCGATTCATACCGTTGCTACCAAGTATCCAGAGGTGTCTGCCGTGGGGATTGGTTTTCCCGGCTTTATTGCGCCGGATACACAACAGATTTTACAGTCCCCCAATTTTCCTGGCTTATGCAATGTTGATTTAAGTGCAGACCTGAGTGCGCTCATCGGTTTGCCTGTCATTACGGAGAACGATGCACTAGCTGCTGCCTATGGCGAGTATGTGATGCATCCTGAACGTATTAGCAATTTAATTTACATTGGGCTAGGTACCGGCGTGGGTGGCGGCTTGATTTTAAATGGCCAGCCTTTTCAGGGGCAGCATGGTGTTGCGATGGAAGTAGGGCACATCATTGTGCAAGAAAATGGCAGGCGCTGCGGTTGCGGGAACTCAGGCTGTATGGAGCAGTATGCTTCAGCCAGTGGCGTTGCTATCAGCTACTTTGATGCGACCCAACAGCAACGTAGCGCAGCTGACATTGCGCGCCTTGCAGAATCGGGCAATGAGCTAGCTACTGCTGCTTATACATTGGCTGGAAAGTCATTGGCGCAGGCATTAGCACATATACTGAAGGTGGTTGATGTTAGTGAGGTAATCATCGGCGGCGGCATGAGTGGTGCATGGGCTTTGCTGGCCCCATCTTTTCAGCAGCAGTTAGATCAGGATTTGATTCCGGCTTTACGCGGCGCGGTCAATGTAAGGGTTTCCACAATGGGAGATCGGGCTGGTATTGTTGGCGCAGCAATGCTAGCATCACGTCTAACTTATGCTGATTCTGTTATGCGCGGTGATCCGCATATGCAACAGCGATTGGCTTAGCGACTATTCTGCAAGACTTGTTTTCGGCAATGTTTATTCATTTAGCCTTATAAAACTTACGGTAAATGTCGGCTCAGCGCCCAACGCACGTGTTCTTGAACGATTTCATTTTCGTGATGTAAATGTTGTTTGAGCGTATTGATAATCTCAGGCGTGGTTGCTGCGTTGCCAAGACCTACTGCAATATTTCTTAGCCATCGCACGTAGCCGATTCTGTAGATGGCACTGCCCGCCATTTTTGATTTGAACTCATCTTCAGTCCAATTAAAGCAGTCGATGAGGCTGACATCATCCAGACCATGTTTAACTGCAAAATCTGTTTCTTTGGTGATTTCTGCAAATTTATTCCATGGGCAATATAGTTGGCAGTCATCACAACCGTAAACGCGGTTGCCAATTAAAGGGCGGAATTCCACAGGAATACTGGTCTTAAGCTCAATGGTGAGGTATGAAATACAGCGTCTTGCGTCAACTTCATACGGTGCGGTAATTGCCTGTGTAGGGCATATCTCCATACATTTGCTGCAACTGCCGCAGTGATTGGTGGCAGGCGTATCAACCACTAATGGCAGGTTGGTGTAGATTTCACCTAGAAAGAACCAAGAGCCATGACTCTTGTTAATCAATAATGTATGTTTTCCGCGCCAGCCTAGGCCCGCTTTTTCTGCCAATGCAACCTCAAGTACCGGCGCGCTGTCGGTAAATGCCCGGTATTCAAATTGGTCTACTTGGTAGTGTTGTAATTCACTTTGAATCTTTTCGCAGAGCTTTTGCAGTTTGTTGCGCATGACTTTGTGGTAATCACGGCCTAGTGCGTAGCGCGATATAAATGCCTTACTGTTGTCTTGCAAAATGGAGTCGCTATTTTCAGCTTGAGGCGGCAGGTAATCTAAGCGTGCTGAAATAATGCGTTGCGTATTCGGGACTAATTCATGGGGGCGCGTACGTTTAGTACCGTGTTTTGCCATATAATCCATATCACCATGAAAACCTTTTTCAATCCAAGCTTGATGTTCAGATTCGGCAGTTTGCAGATTGGTGTCTGTAATGCCGATTTGACTGAAGCCCAGTGCCAGTCCCCAATTTTTAATTGCAAGGCTCAGGTCGCTAAAGTTTTTAGTAGAATTGCTCATGGATAATAATTTTACACTTGAATTGGCAGATGAGGCGGCAACGCTTGCTTTTGGTGCGGCCTTAAGTAAAGCTATTGTCCCTAACCTCACTATTTACCTGCATGGAGATTTAGGCGCTGGTAAAACAACCTTGGTAAGAGGTTTGTTGCATGGCCTAGGTTTTACAGGTAAGGTGAAGAGCCCGACCTATACCTTAGTTGAACCTTATGAGAGTATTGAGGCAGCGCAAGGTCTATTGAATTTGTATCATTTTGATTTATATCGGTTTAATGATGAGGAAGAGTGGGAGTCCGCGGGCTTTAGGGATTACTTTAATGCGGCAAGTGTTTGCTTGATTGAGTGGCCAGAGAAGGCCGAGCATATATTGCCGACGCCAGACATTGATATTTATTTCGAGATTAAGCCGGATGGGCGCAATGTGCGTCTGGTAGGGCATTCACTGCCAGCTGAAGTTTGTGTAAAAAATATTAAAGAATTATGTAACTAAATTTATGATTAAATATTATTTCTCTACATTACTCTCTTTAACCCTGTGCCTGATTTGCGTATTTGCAACTACCGCGGCAGAGGCCAATACCGTTACCGCAGTGCGTATTTGGCCTGCCGATGTTTACACGCGAATTACCATCGAGGCCGAAAAACCCATCCTGTATAAAATGACAGTGTTAAAAGACCCTGAGCGTGTAGTGGTGGATGTAGAAGATATTGATTTAAATACCGTGATTAAGGCACTGGGCGAGAAAGTTTCAGAAAGCGACCCCTACATCGCTAAGATTCGTGTCGCTAACTTTAAGCCCAAGGTAGTGCGTTTAGTGGTAGATTTAAAGTCTGAGGTGAAGCCTGCGATATTTACTTTAGCGCCAGCGGGTGATTACAAACACCGCTTGGTGTTAGATATTTACCCGACAAAAGACCCTTTAATGGCGATGTTGGATCAGCGTGATGGAACAGAACCTGCTACCGATAGTACGGCGAGTAAAAATACTGCACAAGCCGTGACAACGGCACCGCTCATAGAGGTGCCACCAGCGACTGCAACTAATAACACTGTCCCTGAGGTGAAGGTGGAGCAAGGCGCTAAACCTGTTACCAATGCAGGTAATGTGGTTGAAACTGTGCCGCAAGTTAACCCGCCACCTGTTGCTATGCCGCCGGTTAAAGAGGTTATTGAGAATAAGCCAACGACTAAAGGTTTGCGTCAAATCACGATTGCGATTGATGCCGGTCACGGTGGTGAAGACCCTGGAGCGATGGGTGCAACGGGAAGTCATGAAAAAGAGATTACTTTGGCGATTGCCAAAAAACTTAAGGCAAAAATAGATGAAGACCCCAATATGCGCGGTGTTTTAACGCGTGATGGAGATTACTTTATTCCACTGCATATGCGCGTAATTAAAGCACGCAAGCTTCAAGCGGATCTCTTTATTTCAATTCATGCAGACGCATTCACTAACCCAGCGGCGCGTGGTTCATCGGTATTTGCGTTGTCTGAAAAAGGCGCAACTAGCGCCAGTGCACGCTATTTGGCAAAGAAAGAAAATGAGTCAGATTTGATAGGCGGCGTAAGTTTGAATGTAAAAGACCCGCTACTTGCAAAAACTTTGTTGGATTTATCCCAAACAGCCACGATTAATGATAGTCTGAAATTGGGTAAAGCCGTATTGGGTAATATTGGTGAGATTAATAAATTACATAAAAACCATGTGGAGCAAGCTGGTTTTGCTGTACTCAAATCACCTGATATTCCCTCTATCCTTGTAGAAACCGCATTTATCAGCAACCCTGATGAAGAGCGTAGGCTTAACGATGAAGCTTACCAAGACAAGCTGGTAGCGTCGATTCTGGCTGGGGTAAGAAAGTATTTTTCTACTAATCCAGCACTTGCTAAAACGAAACTTGCATTAGATTAGGCTTGCTAACTAATGTAGTACCCAGTGTTCATTTAAAAGGGAGCTTCTATGGAACTCACATTTTTAGGTGCAACAGGAACCGTGACTGGTTCTAAGTATTTGTTGAAAAGCGGTGAGCGGCAAATATTGATAGACTGTGGCTTGTTTCAAGGGCTTAAGCAGTTGCGCTTGAGAAACTGGGCGAAACTGCCAGTCAACCCAGCTAAGATTGATACCGTGATTTTGACGCATGCGCATATTGACCACAGCGGCTATTTACCTGTGTTAGTGAAAAACGGATTTTCAGGTAAGGTCTATTGCAGCGAGGGAACGGCAGATTTATGTAAGATTATGCTGCCAGACTCAGCGCACCTGCAAGAAGAGGAGGCTGAATATGCAAATCGCCGAGGGTTCTCCAAGCACCATCCTGCATTACCCCTATATACCAAAGAAGACGCGGAAAATGCATTGAGCTTGCTTGCGCCAATTCGTTTTGAGCAAGATGTAGATTTAGGCGATGGTTTAACCCTTAGACTCTCCCCCAATGGCCATATTTTAGGGTCAGCATTTGTACGGATTCATAACAAAAAGACCTCAGTGCTGTTTTCTGGCGATATTGGGCGTGCCAATGATATTTTGATGCGTCCACCAGTGCGAGTTAAGCAAACGGATTATTTGTTAATTGAATCTACTTACGGTAACCGTTTACACCAGAATGACGACCCCAAAGTTAAATTGGCTGCCATTATTAATAAAACGGTGAAGCGCAAGGGCGTTGTTGTTATTCCGGTGTTTGCGGTTGGCAGGGCGCAAGAGCTACTGTATTACATTCATTTATTAAAAGCATCTGGTGCAATTGCAGCAGATACCCCTGTTTATTTAAATAGCCCGATGGCGGTAGATGCCACTGAAATTTTTAATCTCTATCATGGTGAGCATCGTTTAAATGCTGACCAATGTCGTGCGCTATTTAGTGCGGCACATGTGGTGAATAGCATAGAGCAGTCTAAAGCGCTGAACGATGCCAAAGGCCCCATGATTATTTTATCTGCTAGCGGCATGGCCTCTGGCGGAAGAGTGGTGCATCATTTAAAAGCCTTTGCCACTAATCCTAAAAACACTATTTTGTTTGTCGGGTTTCAGGCCGCAGGCACGCGTGGCGCTGCGATGTTAGATGGCGCTGAGAGTATTAAAATTCACGGTGAATATATACCGGTGCGTGCAAATGTTGAGCTGATCTCCAATCTTTCAGCACATGCTGATTATTCTGAAATTCTTGATTGGTTAGCTGGTTTTGAATCTGCACCCAAAAAAACCTTTATCGTGCACGGAGAGCCCGTTGCGGCTGATGCCATGCGGCGCCATATAGAGGAAAAATTGCACTGGCAGGTAGTCGTGCCTGACTATCTGCAAACGGTAGTGCTGGCGTAAAAGGAGCTTACTACCTTCTTCTGGTATTCAGGTAATCCAACTCTCTGCTGGTGTCGCCGTAGCCCGCTTGTGTAAGCAAGGCGCGCTCTATGTAGCGGCTGACTTGTGAGCGTAGCGCGCTTACATGCTGACCATCTACAAAATACTGTGGGAACTTAAAGCTTAGCCATGCGTAGAGGCTTAGGTTATGGCTGAGCAGTTCTGCATCTTCTAAATGTTTGGGGTTTTGCGCATCTATCCAGCTTGGGGCTATTGGTAAGTGCCTAATTTTTGATTCAGCAACGCTTTTTAGACACAGTAAGTAATAGTCTTTTTCAAATGCGACATTGAGTGAAATCGGCGCACATACGAAGATGTATTTATCTTTTAGCGACATTTTAGGTGCGTATTCATCCACAATAAGGGCTTGTGTGATTTGCGTTGCTAAGGGCGCCTGCTCAAATAGTGAATGCGTAAAGCGTATTCTTTCCTGATGATAGTTGAGTACTTCGGCAATCTTATTGGTATGCATTTCGTGCGCAATTTTGCTTACTTGCTGTAGATTGATATTGACTGGTAGCTTGTTTAAATCCGCAGTGTCGTCCGTTGAGAGCATATGTTCAATATGAATCAGCTCATCATTTTCCAGCACGCTGACATAGCCGGTTGCATAAATACCAAACCTGCCGGCACGACCTGCAATCTGCCTCACCTCTGTCATGTTAAGTAACCTAGATGCCACGCCATCAAATTTATGAATATTTGCAAAAATGATGCGGCGTATCGGTAAGTTAAGCCCCATGCCAATTGCATCGGTCGCCACTAAAATATCTGCCTGCCCTGAGTTAAAGCGTTCAGATTCTGTTCTGCGTACTTCGGGTGAGAGTGCACCATAAATACTGGCTACGCTAAAGCCCCATTGACGGAATCTAGCGGCAAAAGTAAGTACGTCTTTGCGGCTAAATGCAATGATTGCATCGCCTTTTTGTAATTTTTGTTTTAGCTTTTGGCGGCTGTAATGTTGGCCACACAGGCTCTCTTGTTCTAGAACTAGCGGTGTTTTACGTGCTAATTGGGTAATGTCATAGGTTTCATTTAATGCTTCAATCGTTGCAACACAAGAGGCTGTGACAGCGTTTGAGCCGCAGATGTAAACGATTGAGGCAGGGGCGCCTATCAGCGCGGCTGTCCAGGCTGATCCTCGATCCGGGTCTTGCAGCATTTGAATTTCATCAATCACCGCGACTTCCACCTCTTTGTGCACATTCATCATTTCAATGGTGGAAGCGGTGTGCTGCGCATTTTCCATGATCACGCGCTCCTCCCCGGTTATCAGGTTGCATGGCACACCTGATGCCACCAAGCGGTCTCTTATTTCCATGGCAAGCAACCTGAGTGGAGCAAGATATACACCTGATTTTGCTTGTTCCAATGCCAATAGCGCTTGATAAGTTTTACCGGAGTTCGTCGGGCCTAGGTAGAGGTGATGGTGCCGATTAAGCTTGCGTGCGAGATGAAAGCTGTCTGTATAGCTGTCAGGCGTTGAGTCTTGATTGGTAAGTGTCATGCTGATGAGAATTTATATCAAAACCGAAAAAACACCAATATACAAATGCTAATGATGGATGGTTGCGAAGCCATTTTGTTATTGCACCAAGGCTGATTAATCTATCTGTGATTGATTGGAATAGAAATTGCTTATATGAAACTTAAATGTGAATGGTTTTAGATACTGCGTATCTATGTTGATGACGTTCATTGTGAATAATATGAAAAAGGGAGAATATCTTGTTAGCAGATTTAAAGCCTCATCAAGCCGTGAAACATCACTCGGTGGCACAAGGTCACCATTTTAAGACCAACAGCTTAGAGGTTAGCGCAGAAACGTTTGGCGCATTAATCAATCTGGCTGGCCGCCAACGCATGCTGTCGCAGCGTATTGTACTCAATGCCGTGCTTTCAACGATGGGTCACGAAACTGCATTGGAAACCGCACGTGAAGCCCTCGCTTTGTTTAAAGTAAGTCATGCGGCACTGGTGCAAGGCAATAGTGAGCTGCCTGGTGTTTTTTTTGAAGAGCTACGATTAGTTTATTTTGGTGAGGTTGAGGCCGATAGAAAAATCACAGAGTTTACTGATTTAGTTGAGAAGGCAATCAGTGCTTGTGAGTCAGGTTTCCGCACTGCGCCTGATTTGCTTAACGAGCTTGGCAAGCAGGCTACGCCTATCGTTGCGCTACTGAATCGGATTACTGTGGTTTATGAAGATGAGTCTAAGGAGCATGCTAAGGTGCAACGCAAGCAGCATCATGAATTGATGAGCAGTATTCAGAATATTGCCAAGCAGGCACGCATTGTGTCGGTTAATGCGCAAATTGTAGCGGCACGTGCCGGTGAGGTTGGGCGCGAGTTTGCCGTGGTGGCGGGTGAGCTGACAAATATTACTGCAAAAATCGATGAGTTGGTGCGTGTAGCAGTAGGCAACGTTTCGGTTTGATACTAGCAGATATTGATCATCTCCCTTGGTCTTTATCTGTTACACCCTCATTATGAAAAGTGCGTAGCTGACTGCGCACTCTTTTCTCAGTTGATGACAATATTGAAAATTGATTAAGCGACTCACTACCGGTAATTCAATAGTTTTAAGATAAGTGCGATGGCACTATTTTAGTGCGTTAATCCTGTACTTGTTGGTGCGTTGCAAGTATTTGTAAGTCTTGCGTTGTGAGCTAGCGAGTAGCTTGGTTGCTAGCTGAAATTTACCTCTCAACATCCCCTTTATTAAGACTCTTAAGTCTGGCCACATTTGTTCATAGTTTGGTTGGGTTTTATTCGCAGTTTGCGCATTATTCACCCAGCCTAATAGTTAAATCATCATAGTTAATTCGCTACGTGCAAAGCAAGGTAAAATACCAGTATTAAAAATCACTAAAAGTCTATGGCAACTATACGTTTACTTCCCGATCAGCTTATTAGCCAAATCGCCGCTGGCGAAGTGGTGGAGCGTCCGGCATCGGCCCTGAAAGAGTTATTGGAAAATAGCTTGGATGCAGGCAGTACTGATATTCAAGTATCGTTGCTGCAAGGCGGTATTAAGCAAATGCGCGTCACCGATAATGGTGCGGGTGTTGCAAAAGAGGATTTGATGTTAGCACTGACGCGCCATGCTACTAGCAAAATCGCAAGCCTGGAAGATTTAGAGTCGGTAGCGAGCTTGGGCTTTCGGGGTGAAGCGTTGGCTAGTATTGCGTCTATTTCCCGCACGCAGCTATTAAGTCGCCAAGTTGGCAGTAAACATGCATGGCGTATCGGTTCTGAAGGCAGTGATATCTCAGCTGTAGAGCCAGCTGCATTGGATGCAGGTACGGTGATTGAAGTGTCTGACTTGTATTTCAATACGCCTGCGCGCCGTAAGTTTTTAAAAACAGAGGCAACTGAGTTTGGGCATTGTGAGGAGATGTTTACGCGTATTGCGTTGTCACGCCCTGATGTTAGCTTGATGTTGCAGCACAATGGGCGCGCGTTAAGTCGTTTTGCTGTTGGTCAGCCTGAGCGCAGATTTTCTGAGGTGTTAGGGAGTGAGTTTGTTGCTGAGTCTATCGCTGTTGATGAGTCTGCTGCCGGCTTGCGTTTATGGGGGATGGCAGCGAAGCCTACCTTTAATCGCAATAGCCGGGACACGCAATACGTCTATGTAAATGGTCGTTTTGTGCGAGATAAAGTGATTGCGCATGCCATCAGGCAAGCGTATCAAGACGTGTTGCACCATGATAGGCATCCTGCTTTTGTGCTGTTTTTAGAGCTGGATCCAAGCTTGGTTGATGTGAATGTGCATCCTGCTAAAACGGAAGTCAGGTTCAGAGATAGTCAGGCTATCCACCGCTTTATCTTTCATTCGCTCCACAAAGCATTGGCGATTCCTACCGGTGTTTCCAATGCGGTCACTGCAAATCAGGCGCAATATAATCCTTTTAGTCCGCAAGTCTCAAATGTGCCCTCTGCTAACGGCGGTATGCTGTACCCAACGCAGCAATCTCAGATCAACTTGAGTGCGCATGAACCGCCGAGTTTTTATCAGTCCTTGTTTGGCAGTAATGTGAATCCGAGTGCGAATGCTACGCCATTGGCAGCAGATTTATTGCCGACTCAAGCTGTCAGCATGGAAGCCATCAATGAATACCCGCTTGGTTTTGCCGTGGGACAAGTGCATGGTGTCTACGTGCTCGCACAAAATAAAGAGGGTTTGGTGGTTGTAGATATGCATGCGGCACATGAGCGCATTATGTATGAGAAGTTAAAAAATGCTCTTGATAGCAAAACCGTACAGATGCAGCCTTTGCTACTGCCAGTCAGTTTTAATGCAGATAAGCTAGAAGTGGCAATAGTGCAGGAAGCCTTGGCTGGTAATCAGGCAACGCTACAGCAACTGGGGTTTGATATCGCAATTCTGTCACCCACCACACTGGCGGTGCGTGCTGTGCCAACAATGCTGCAAGATGCGGATGCCGTGACTTTGGCGCGGGATGTATTGCGTGATTTGCGAGAATATGGCGCGAGTCGAGTACTGACAGAGCGCAGGAACGAGTTGCTAGGCACGATGGCCTGTCACGCTGCTGTACGTGCAAATCGTAGCCTGACTATCCCTGAGATGAATGCTTTGCTGCGTGATATGGAAGCAACCGAACGCTCAGGGCAGTGCAATCATGGCCGCCCGACTTGGTTTCAAGTCAGCATGACGGATTTAGACAAGATGTTTATGCGCGGTAAATAACTGTTCGTTATGATGCCTGCTTGAATGTTGATTCACCACTCAATGTGATTAGCTTTTTCTTTTAAATTTCTTTTCTAGCCAACGCCAAACTAAACTGTTTGGTACTTCTATACCATCAATAATGTAAGTTAGTGTTTTAGTGTTGTTGAGTATAGAAGGCAGCGTGGATTTAGTTGCCGGGCTGCCGCAGAATAGGATTCTATCCCCAGCTTTTAAGCGGGTGTTAGGGTCGGGCACCAAGCTAGGCGTATTGTTGCGTAATAGCAGAATAGGGACTAGCTCCAGTTGCTTCTCCCTATTAGCCGGGTCTTGCATCAGATGCTGCACGTTGACATTTAACCCAGCTTCCATGAGTTCAATGACTGCAGGTGTATTTTTTGTATCAATTCTGATTGCCCAGGTTTCTGGTACGGTTTCGCCCATGGTCATCACTAATTGGCTAATTAGTTTGTTTGCCCAATCGTTAGTTTGGCCGCGCGCTAAACTTAAAAACTGTGCCAGCAAGGGGGAGATCATATGTGCCAAACATTCATGCGCAATAATCTCGGTCGGCTGCATGGTAATGTCTGCGTTAAACTGCTTAAATAGCCGCCCATTGTGGCGTCTGTTTTTACGAATCACCACAAATAATTTGGGATTGAGCTCAAAGGCCGTCATTACAATGGATAGGTTGTTCGTGTCATTATCTGTGCCTGCAACGATACCGACGGCATTGGTGATATCGGCTTCGAGCAGGGTTTTTGCCTCGGTCCCACTCCCTACAATGCAGTAATCGCAGCCTGTCATTTCTGGCATGGCTTCAATAATTGTCGTGGTAATCTGCTCACGCTCCAGGTTTTCTACGACAGATTTCCCAAAGCGGCCGTAACCACAGACTACCCATCTGCCTTTTGGCGGGTTTTCTGGTGGTGGTAGTGTGTCTCCAGGCACGCCTGTCAGCCATTCATGCAGCAGATAGGTGCCTAGTGCATGCACGCGCATCGCCAATTGGTCACCAAACAGTGTGTAGGGGTTGATGATGTGGTCGGTGCCGAAAGACGCCATGTTGGCAGCAATGTCATCGCGCTCCGCACGCGCAATCACCAGCAGGTCTGGGTTCATGAGTTTGACAGCAACCGCCACTGCTAGGTTAACATTGTCGTCATCTGTTAGGGCAATTACGCCACTGCATAGCGGATGGAGTACGCCTGCTCTTTCCAGGTTTTCTGGCAATATCGCATCTGCACATAGATAAGGGATGATGTTTCTGGTATCTATCAGCTCCAGTTCATTGAGCCGTTCTTGCTGCGGTTCAATCACAACTACGCGCATGCCTTTTTCATCCAATGCTTTAGCGAGCAGGTTGGATGACTGCCCATAACTGCAAAGTATGTAAAATGGTTCTTGCAGCTGGCGTACCTTATTGGCAAAGCGCTCTGTGGTCACCGCTTGGCGTAATCCAGTATCTTGCAGCAAGGTGATAATTTTACCGACAGCGTAAAACCAAGGAATTACTGTCAGATAAATTGAGAAGGTTAACCATAAGCGCTGTGCTTTGCTGTAAGCGTAAGGTATTTCCCCAAAGCCTATGGTAGTTGCCGTATAGCTGATGACGTATAGCGCGTCAAAAATACTCATTTTCCAAGGGTGGCCTTGGTCGTCCTGCCCTGGCATCAGGGTTAAGCCTAAAATGGCGATCGCAAAGCTAACGATAATCAGTATCAGCGGGCGCCTTAATCGACGAAGTATCAGAAACAGTATGCTATCCATGCTGATCAACTTGGCGTGGCAAGTGCCTAGCGTTTTTGGCTGATGGTTTCAGAAATTAGCAGTACAACTGAGATGATGTTAGCCATGAGTGCGCCGCCAGATAGTGAAACGATGTACACCGTTAAGCTGGCTTCGTCATAAGAGCCATTGAGCGCTGCCCATAAAATGGCCGCTGCAATCAGCTGTAAATCAGCGGCTAAACTGGTGGACAACAAAATTGCGCCTACATGGGTGCGATCACCAAATTTCAGCACAGTTGCAATCAAGCTTACGATAATCGCTGCGTACAGCTCATAAACATGATGGTGGCTGGCGTTATCAATGTCGCCAATAAAGAATCCAAAATTCAGTGTCATTGCCAAGACGATGAAAAAACCAAAAACAACTTTTTCTAAATTCATGGATAATCCTAATCAACAAAATGAAGTGCGAATATATGGCTTAATCTGTAGCGAAAATCGTATGTTTACAGCAAACTAACGCTAAGCAATATTATACAGCTTTCATTTGTTATTGATTGTAAGAAGTAAGGCCCCGAAAGGGTCGTTATGATTTTCATCGGCAAGTATCCAGCCTTAGGATAGCGCCTTAAGTTTAAGAATGTATTGAATGAATCTAACCACACTACCACCCGCTATTTTTGTTATGGGACCAACCGCAAGCGGTAAAACCGACTTGGCCGTGAGTTTGTATAAAAAACTACCAATTGAACTGATTAGTGTGGACTCTGCCTTGGTTTACCAGGACATGGATATTGGTACGGCCAAACCCAGCGCTGAGGTGCTAGCGCAAGCACCGCACGCCTTGATTGATATTATTCCGCCTACTGAAGTTTATTCTGCGGCGCATTTTAGAAGCGACACGCTTAAGTTAATGGCTGATATTACAGCGCGAGGCAAGATTCCATTGTTAGTAGGCGGTACCATGCTTTATTTCAAGGCGCTAGAAGAGGGCTTAAGTCAGTTGCCGGAGGCCGACCCTGCAATCAGGCAGCAAATTGAACAAGAAGCGTCAGAGCTGGGGTGGCCAGCCATGCATGCCAAGCTGGCGTTGGTGGATGCTGAAAGTGCCGCACGCTTGCAGCCCAATGATGTACAAAGGATAGAGCGTGCGTTAGAGGTTTACCGCATTACAGGCCAATCGATGACTGCCTTACACCAAGCAAATAGTGGTGATGCTTTACCGTACCGTTTGCTTAAAATTGCCTTAGTGCCAAGTGACCGTAAGGTGCTACATGCGCGAATCGCAATAAGGTTTGAGCAAATGTTGGCTGATGGTTTTGTGAATGAAGTCAAAGCATTGGTCAGTCAGTATCCTGCGTTAACGTCAGATAGTACCTCCATGCGCTGCGTGGGCTATCGTCAGGCTTTAGAGTATTTGGCAGGAGAGTATGATGAGGCTGAGCTACACGACAGAGGAATTTTTGCGACTAGGCAGCTGGCAAAGCGTCAGCTGACTTGGCTGCGCAGTATGCAAGGTCTGCAGCAAGTGGATTGTCTGGATCCGCATATGCAGGAAAACGTGTTCAATACTGTCGCCGCGTTTATTAAAGAACCAATGATTAAAGGATTATCATGAAAAACTTTATTAAAGAAAACTTGGTTTTAGTTGTCGGTCTTACCTTTCCATTATTGCTGATTCTCATTTTCTTTGCCTCGACGGTGGTACCCAAGCTGATGAGTACGCCGCCGCAATATGAAGTGTTATTTACTACCAGGTCGTATGACTATCAAAATACAACGGACTACAGGCTGGATTTTGCAGTTAAAAATCAGAAGTTGACAGTTAAAGTAAAGAAACATGACAGTAAAGATGTCAATTATGATTTAAAACGGCTGATGGCTTACGATGCCAAGACGGATACGGTACGTGAGATTGCCGTCGATATGTCGCAGGTGCTTGCTTCAGCAACAGATGGCGTTGCTGTGTTGCATGAAACTGAAAATATGCTGATTGATACGGCAATTGTTTCACCAGATGGTTATACCTTAGATGGCCCTAGTTATGGCGGGGGTGGTTTAATGGGTGGACTGTTTGGTGGTGGTAATAGGGATAGTGGCTTTCGGTTAAAGAAAGGCAATATTGGTTACAAGATTCCACATACTCAGCAACATTACTACTATAACCAAGTGCAATTTATCGGATGGGTCATCAAAAAATAAGGAGTCGTTATGTCGCTCAAAGATGATGCTTTACAGGATATTGTTGCATTAGCGCAACATAATCAGATCACGTTGGCAGAAATTGCACAGGCGCTTGCTGCAGCCTCAGCACAGCCTAATGTTGCGCCCGCTAGTGTGCTTTCCAAGCTGTTTGGCTATGTAGGCGGAATCTTTGTATTTGCAGGGATTGGTGTTTTCATTTCAATGTATTGGGATGATTTCGGTTCTGCATCACGTGTGATTATTACACTAGGCTCTGGCCTGGTGGCCTTTGTGATGGGGTTGGTGTGCCTGAGCGACCAAAAGTACGAGCGTGTTGCAACGCCGTTGTTTTTAATGGCGTCTGTATTGCAGCCCACCGGTATTATGGTGATGCTGCAGGAGTACTCGTCAGGCGGTGATGTGCGTCATGGTTTGTTGTTTATGGCCGCTTATATGCTGGTGCAACAGGGAGCCACGTTTTGGGCAAAGCAGCGCACAGTATTAGCGTTCAGTGCGCTGCTGTTTGGCTGCATCTTTTTTGCCAATTTATTCGATATCTGGGATGTTGATGAAAAGCTCATCGGCATCGTTATTGGCAGTTCATTACTGTGCATCGCCTATGCTATGCAGCAGTCCAAACACATGGCGATTGCCCCATTCTGGTATTTTGTTGGTGCGGTGTTGCTATTGTGGTCAGTATTTGAATCGGTAGAGAACAGCTTATTAGAGCCTGTGTATCTTGGCGCTACCGCTTTTATCATCTTTCTAAGTACTTACGTGCGCAGTAGAACGCTATTACTGGTAGGTACGCTGGCGATGCTAATTTACATTGGTTACTACACGGCTGAACATTTTGCCAACACTGTGGGTTGGCCGATTGCTTTGGTGATTATTGGTATTGCCCTGATAGGCTTGAGTGCACTTGCTGTACGCTTAAATAATCAATACATTAAATAGCTTGCAAGTGTGAAGCGAATAGCCGCATGGTTAATCTGTATGGCTAGGTTGTTTAGTGCAGATTAACCATGCTGGTGCCACTTAGAAATGGGCGTTGATTCGTTGCGCGGCTTCGATACACTCTTCGTAAGAGGCAACTAACGCTATACGGATAAAGTTTTCCCCCGGATTCACGCCGTGCGCCTCACGTGCTAATAGGCTACCTGGAAGCACTGTAATATTGAGGTCTCGGTATAGCTTTACTGCAAACTCTGTATCAGAGATGTTGGCGTCTTTAATTTTTGCCCATAGATAAAATGCAGCATCTGGTACGGCTACCTCCAATACATTACTTAGCAGTGGTGTGACATCTTTAAATTTTGCCGCGTAGAGCCTGCGGTTTTCAATGACATGTGCTTCATCATTCCATGCGGCAATAGAGGCCGCCTGTACGGCTGGGTTCATCGCACAACCGTGGTATGTGCGGTAGAGCGTAAATGATTCAATAATTTTCTCATCGCCAGCAACAAAACCTGAGCGCATGCCGGGTACGTTAGAGCGCTTGGAAAGTGAACTGAACACAACCAGATTTTTATAGTCTCTACCCAGTAGATGCGCAGCTTTTAATGCACCTAGTGGCGGCGATGCCTCATCAAAGTAGATTTCTGAGTAGCATTCGTCTGCGGCAATCACAAAGCCGTATTGGTCTGATAAGCTAAAAATAGTGCGCCATTGCTCTAGGCTCATGACCTTGCCGGAAGGGTTGCCCGGGCTGCAAATGTAGACCAATTGTGTGCGTGCCAATACATCAGCAGGTACACTTGAAAAATCCATCACATGGTTATAGTTTGGATCTTGATGTGGCAACGTATTTAAAAAGTAGGGAGTTGCACCAGCTAAAAATGCAGCGCCTTCGTAAATCTGATAAAACGGATTGGGCGAAATCACGATAGGATCAGGTTTAGTTTGATCAATAATTACCTGAGCAAAGGCAAACAATGCTTCGCGGCTGCCGGTTACTGGCAAAATCGCTTTTTCAGGATTAAGTGCCGGCACTTGATAGCGACGTGAAATCCAATCGGAAATCGTGCTTCTTAGCTCAATAGAGCCTATAGTCGTGGGATAATTAGCTAAACCACTTAAGTGATTGACTAAGGCGTCTTTAATTAATGATGGCGTTTCATGTTTGGGCTCGCCAATAGATAGGTTGATTGGCTTAAAAGCTGCATTTGGCGTAATACCTTTAAATAGATCGCGCAGACGTTGAAACGGATAGGGCTGTAATAAATTTAGATTTGGATTCATAAGGTAACATTATAGTGAGCAACGCCAATAATAAAAACTTTTTTGCAGTATTTGGCCTACTTTTTGGCGCATTTTGCTGGGGCATTATTTGGTATCCATATCGCTTAATGTCCGAGGCCGGTGTGTCTGGAGTAGCCTCCAGCTTTTATACCTACGCGCTTGCCATTATCTTTGCCAGCGTTTTATTAGGTAAGCATTGGCGGGGTGCTACCAAGCTGCCATTAAGCATTGTGTGGCTAGGCGTGGTTGCCGGCTGGACAAATCTGAGCTACGTACTGGCGATTATTGATGGCGAGGTGATGCGGGTGATGCTGTTGTTTTACTTGTCACCAATTTGGACCTTAATTCTTGCCCATTTTTGGTTAAAAGAAAAAACTCGCCTCACTGGTTATATTGCAATAGTGGCTTCCATGGTTGGCGCCTTTATTATGCTGTATGACGTTAAATTCGGTGGCTTGCCGTTACCGAGAAATATGCCAGAGTGGTTGGCGCTATCTTCTGGCATTGGCTTTTCATTAACTAATGTGATTACGAGAAAGTCTAGCCATTTAACTTTGGTGGCTAAGTCTTATGCGATTTGGATTGGCGTCATGACGGTTGCGCTGTTATTTGTGCCGATTATGCAAACTAGCATTCCAAGCCCGACGGTATTTACCTTAACCGAGTGGGCCGTGTTGTCATTAATTGCCTTGCTGTTAATCGCGGCAACTTTTTTTGTACAGTATGGGGTGGCCAAAATTGAGGCAACACGGGCATCGGTGTTGTTTTTATTTGAACTGGTGGTGGCTGCTATCGCTTCTTATTACTTAGCACATGAAACCATGGCGCTAAATGAGTGGCTGGGCGGAAGCCTGATTGTGATTGCGGCAATATTTGCGGCGATTCAGCATCAGGATGCTACCTAACCAGCTAAACTGGTGATGGCTGCTTTGCGGTGTATCGTGGGTGGGGTGGTGTGATGAAAAATGGCAGGGCAGTGGTTGGCTTAGGATGTTTAGCTTTCAATCTGATTTAGTAAAAGCTGCTCAAATTGTTGTTCGGGCAGTGGCTTGCTGTAATAGTAACCCTGCAATTGGTCGCAATCTATAGACTTCAGGTAATCATATTGATACTGTGTTTCTACACCTTCAGCAATCACTGCTATGCCCAAGCTTTTACCCAATACGACAATCGCTTTTAAGATTGCTTTGTTTTTAGGGTCTTCCTCTATGCTACTGACAAAAACTTTATCGATTTTTAATCGATCAATCGGAAAGTCTTTTAAATAGGCCAAACTTGAGTAACCCGTACCAAAGTCATCAATCGCCAGTTTTACACCAATTTTCTTGAGCGAGTGTAATGTTTCTATAAACTTTGATGAGTCATCGATCAGTGTGTTTTCGGTAATTTCGAGCTCTAGATAGCTAGGGTCTAACTGGGTAACTGCTAAGATTTTTTTGATGGTGTTGGCTAAGTTAGATTGCCTGAATTGTCTGGGTGATACATTGACTGCGATAGGAACATATTGGCCAGTTTTCTGCTGCAGAGCTTTGGCTTTGTAGCAAGCTGTAGCGATTACCCATTCACCTATAGTTTCAATTAAGCCAGTCTCTTCTGCAATGGTAATAAATTTTAGGGGGGATATCAGGTCTTGCCCTTCGGGTTGCCATCGAATCAAGGCTTCGGCACCACATACTTTGCCGGTTGTGAAATCCACTTTAGGCTGGTAATGCAATATGAACTCTTCAAGTTCAATGGCTTGGCGCAGGTTGTATTCTAACGTGACGCGTTCGGTGAGTGCCGCATTCAGTGCGTGTGTGTAAATCTGGAAGTTATTCCTACCAGCTTTTTTTGCTTTATACATTGCCGTATCGGCATTGCGCAGTAATACATTGGCATCCAAGCCATCATCTGGATAGATGCTGACGCCAATGCTGCAAGTGACTAAGTAATCCAGATTGTTAATGGTCAATGGAACGGCAACCGCTTCAAGTACCCGATTCATGCTCAGGAAAATATCATTGCTGTCATCAATGTTGGTGAGCAGGATAACAAACTCATCGCCACCTAGCCTGACTACGGTATCAATCTCACGTACCGCACTGGTCAGTCTTTTGGCCATGATGACGAGCAGTTGGTCGCCAACCTCATGCCCCATACTGTCGTTAATCAGTTTGAACTGGTCTAAATCTAAAAATGCCACCGCCATTTTGTTTTTATAGCGATTAGCAAAATTTATGCACAACTGTAGTCTGTCGTTGAGCATGTTACGGTTTGGTAAACCGGTTAGGCTATCATGCATAGCCTGATATTCAAGTTTTTCTTCGTAACTCTTGCGGGCGGTGATGTCTTCAACCGTGCCTTCATAATAGAGAATGTTTCCGGACTCATCATTGACGACGCGCGCATTTTCAGAGATCCAGATCGTACTTTTATCTTTTCGGTAAACTAATGACTCAAATTTTTCTACGCTGTCGTTTTCTTTTAGTAGTTGTACAAATTCTTCACGGCGCCCCGGTTTTACATAGAGCTGTTCTTGTATATTGTTGAATGCGTGGATAAGTTCTGGTGGTGAACTATAACCATACATGCGTGCAAGCGATTGATTAACAATTAAATAATGCCCATCTGCGGTGGTTTGGAAAATGCCTTCCAGTGTATTTTCAAAGATGGAACGGTATTTAAGTTCTGCAGCCAGCAGTGATTGTTCAATATCTTTGCGTTTTGCAATGTTCTGGATATAGCCCTCTAGGGCGATGACGATGCCTGCATCGTTATAAATTGGGTTGCCACGTTCCAATACCCAGATCAAACGCCCATCTGCATGGTTAATGCGGTATTCAACTTCGTAGCGGTTACCTTCTGTGAGCGCGTTCTTGATGGTTTCACGCACCATCTCTCTATCTTCTTCAAACGTCATCACTTCATAAGAAATGTATTTGTTATGAAGCAAATCGTCAGGAGCGTAGCCAGTCAGTTCTTTGCAGCCATTACTTACAAACACCATGGTCCAGTCTTTGTCATACAAGCAGCAATACAGCATCCCTTCAAGGTTATGCATCAGTGCATCATGCATATGCTTATCATTCTTAAATGCGACCATGGGTGCCCCAGATTGATGTGGTGAAGTAGCTAGTTTCATTGAGTATTTGTCGTAGCAAAATTAGTGCTTTGCCTGAATAAGCATTAACTGTGCCATCTTCTATTAGATGTTGGACTAAATGCGTAGTCATGCAAACGCCGCTTTTTGACAGGATGGTCTTGATAATGCTGACTAACGCTTAATTTAATGCACCAATTTGATGCACCTATAAAGTGCGCGATATCACGTTTTGCACCATATTGAGTTTAATAGCCAATGCAGTCAGTAGCTAGTGTTTCTATACGTATTCAACCCGGATGGATGGGTATTGCCGGTTGGCTTGTATTTTGCTTCATTAGTAAACATGCAACGGTGCATAAAATAAATATCATAATGATGTGAGTAAATAATGAATCAGATTTCTTCGTTTCAAATCGATAATTACCTGCCATTTATGCGCGACGTGGTGCGTTGTGAGCAGTCGTTACATGAGTTAAATTTAATGTGGAGAATTATTGAGTCTTCAGCAAAAATGAACTGCCCAGTCGAGGCAAAGAGCATACTGCCAACGATGGCTGCGACTCGTGCCGGGTTTAACCGTCTGGAGAAAGAACTGGTACTAAGCCTAGTGCAGGAGAAGGTAGCCACCGTGTTTAACGAGATTGGCACTAAGGCTAAATATGTGATTGATATCTTGGTGCGTAACCTTTATGAACGTACAGCAGATGTTGGGTTTTTAGCCACAGATCGCGAGTTATGTGGTTTTGTGGCAGGGCTGGGCGGTAGCGTGGATGATATACGTTTACGTTTGCGCGCCTACCGAAGCAAATATACCGTGTATGACGAAATTATTTTGCTCGATGTTTCTGGCAACGTTTTGGTGCAGATTAACCAGGAAACACCAATTGAGGGCAGTTTGGACCCGCTGATTCATGAAACATTGCACTCAGAAGATTATGTAGAAACTTATCGTCATACTGATTTACGTCCCAATAAAGATAAAGCGCTGATTTACTCTAAGCGCATGCTGCACCCTGAAACTGGTGCGGTAATTGGCATTTTATGTTTGTGCTTTAATTTTGTAGAGGAAATGGCCGGGATTTTTCACTCTCATCGAGACCCTAGCATGCGTTCGGTGATGTTGTTGCTAGACCAAAATCAGCATGTGATAGAAACCAGCGATGCACGCTGGGTGCCAGTGGGCGCGGTGGTGCCGGTGAATCATGATGCTAAATCAAGCTTAATGATCTATGGCGGGCGTGAGTACTTGGTTGCTACGTTTAAAGCTAACGGCTACCAAGGTTATATGGGGCCAAAAGGATGGCAGGGGCAGGTGATGACACCGGTGGATATTGCATTTACCGGTAAAGAGACTAGCGCATTAAAATCGCTGGACGCCAAAGTTGCCAGAGGTTTGCTATCACATGCACAGTCTTTCTGCCCACCACTTTATGAAGTGATGACCGCTGCTTCTACTATACGCAGAGTGGTGTGGAATGGTCAGGTCATGACCGTTGGCCAAAGCGGAGAGTTGTTTAAACTAAAAACCATCTTAGACCAGATTAGTGAGACCGGAACGCGCAGTAATGAGCTATTTGCACAATCTATCAATGATCTGTACGAGACTGTGCTTGCTTCAAGATTGCAGGATTCTGAATTTTTATCACATTTGCTGGTGGATTTATTAGACCGTAACTTATATGAACGTTCTGATGATTGCCGCTGGTGGGCGGTGACACCGGAGCTGAGAGTTGCACTGGCTTCAGGGCGTATCGATGCTGCCAGTGTGTCGCGTATTACAGAGATATTGAACTATATTAATCAGCTCTATACCGTCTACACACGTATTTTTGTTTACGATAAACAAGGCGTTATTATCGCCAGCACCAACCCCATCGATGAAAAAGGCTCTATCATCGGCACCACTGTGGACGATGCTACCTTAGATGGTGTGCTGTCTTTATATAATGAACAACAATATTATGTTTCTCCTTTTGAGGCGAGCTCACTTTACAGTGATAGCCCAACCTATATCTACCATGCTGCCATTATGGCGCCGGATGGTACGGATGTGGTGGGCGGGATTGGTATTGTGTTTGATGCCACGCCTGAATTTAATGCCATGTTGCTGGGGGGGATTGCAGGAAGTGAGTCGATTAAGGCTTTTTACATAGATAGGCAAGCTAAAATTATTTCCAGCACTGACCCTAGTCGCCCAGTGGGTTCTACCTTAGATATTGACCCAGACTTACTGAGTATGCCTAATGGTAAAAGTGCCTCCCGTATCGTAATCCGTGATGGGCATTATTGTATTCTTGGGTGCAGTGTATCTAACGGTTATCGTGAGTTTAAAGTTTCAGATGGCTATAAAGAGGACGTGATTGCTGTGGTGTATGATGCATTTGGTGAAGTACGCAACCATTTTAGCTCTGGCAATGATTCTGCTTCGATTATTCATAGCTCTGCTATTCAGTCATCTGATCCTGAGTTTGCGACCTTCTTTGTGGATGAAACACTATTTGCGCTGCAAGCTGAGATTGTTTTAGAGGCATTGCCGGCATCAGAGATTTCTTCGGTATCTATCGGCAGCCGTTCCGAGCGAGTAGGGGTGGTTTCCGTCCAGCATGAGACTAAAGGGTCACATTACGTTTGGGTGTACGATCTTAGCTACCTGTTAAGCGGTGTGCCTTCAGTGGTGGATAGTAATAGTCAGGTGATTGTCATTATGTGCGGCGAGCATAAGGTTGGCTTACTCGTTGGTGCTCTGCATTCTGTTGCACAGTTTAGTGAAGACCAAATTAGCACAACACCGTTAGCAAATGACAAAAGAGGGAACCTAATTAAATGGATTATCAAAGCCAATGAGGGGAATCTGTTCATTCAATGCGTGGATGTGGACTTCTTATTAAGAATGTTGACGAATCCGTTTGATCCAGTGAAGCAACAATAGAATCAGCGAGTTTATTACACGGCGTAATCCCTATCCGATGTAGGGCAGGGGTTACGTCATACTTAAGCACCTATGATGGTGCTAGGCTAACCAGAAACCACTGTGTTCTGTGGCTTGAAGTCTGTTTAACGAACGATAAAAGATGTCTCTATATTAGAGATTCCCATATCTTAAATACCTAGTCCACCACCGCCATTGCGAGTACCCTCTGCGGCAAAACGTATTTTTAACGATAAGTCATTACGCGAGTCAGCATAAGACAAGGCGTTTTCTTCGTCTATTTTGTCGTTTGAGTATAGTTTGAATAGAGATTGGTCAAAGGTATGCATGCCAATATCGGTATTCTCGGACATGATCTCTTTAATTTCCCCCATTTTTTGTTTTTGGATTAGCTCGCTCATGTAAGGTGTGTTAATCATCACCTCCGTAGCGGCAACACGCTTACTTTGCTTACCTGGGATTAAACGCTGCGATATGATGCTGACCAGATTCATGGAAATGCCCAGTAACAAACCATTCCTGCCATCTTCTGGGAAGAAGGAGATAATACGTTCTAGCGCTTGGTTAGCATTGTTGGCGTGTAATGTCGCTAAACATAAATGTCCGGTTTCTGCATAAGCTAGCGCGTTTTTCATACCGTCCATGTCGCGTACTTCACCAATCAGAATCACATCAGGTGCCTGACGCATTGCATTTTTAAGACCGTTCTCGAATGACAGTGTATCGATACCGATTTCACGTTGGTCCACGACTGATTTTTTATGCGGGTGAATAAACTCGATAGGATCTTCTAGCGTCAGAATATGGCCATTACTAGTTTCGTTGCGGTAATCAATCATGGATGCCAGTGTGGTTGATTTACCTGAGCCAGTGGCACCTACCACTAAAATCAGCCCGCGTTTGCGCGAGATTAAATCCTTGAGTACCGGTGGTAGGCCTAAGCTCTCTAATGATGGGATATCAGTTTTGATATGCCGAATCACCATCCCAACTTCACCGCGCTGTCTGAACACATTAACGCGGAAGCGACCAATATCTTTTTTGCCTAGGGCAAAGTTGCATTCTAACGTTGATTCAAACTCTTTGATTTGATCTGCGCTCATGAGTGAGTAAGCAATTTCTTTAATCATACCAGGCTGCATGACTTGAGCGTTGATAGGGGTAGTTTCCCCTTCAACCTCTATATGAATACTGGCACCTGAGCTAAAAAATAAATCTGAACCACCTTTGTCCAGCATAAATTTCAATACGGGGGTGATGTCGATTGCTGCCATGGTTGTATCCTGAACGTTTTTTTAATGTATTGTTTTTATCATTTAGCGCAGTTGCACATGAATGACTTTAGCATAATTTTAATCGAACTCATTAGCTTGTTGTGCTGCTTTATGATGCTTGCCAATTACCGTTATATACTATGGTGCGTCATCATGGCACGATAGCTTTCTTCTAGCGATTGTGCAAACTTAGCCGTGTCAAATAAAGGCGATGTCATATTCTCTGCGCGTAGCTTTTCTTTGATACTCGTGAGATTGTTTTTATTCTGTATGAGGCTCATGGCTATGCTTTCATATTCGTCCAGCGAGTAGCTGATGAGTTGTGCTAAACCTGCTGCTTGCAATAAACTGCCTGCAACACGCGATGCAAATGTATCGCCTACACATGTTAATACTGGCACACCCATCCATAAGGCATCACTGCATGTGGTATGTGCATTGTAGGGTTGAGTATCCAAGAATAGATCAGCATGCACGTGTCTTGCAAGGTGATCTGCGATGGTGACTCTAGGAGCAAAAATAATGCGCTCTGCCTCTACGCCTCTGACTTTAGCTTCACGTAATAAGTTTTGTTTGGCCCAGGGGTTGCAGTCTAGCAACCACAGCACGCTTTTTGGTTCTGCTGCGAGCAGACGCATCCACACACTAAAAACATCGGGCGTGATTTTGAATGACTGATTAAAGCTGCAGAACACAAAGGCATCTTCGGGTAGCTTACATGCTTCGCGTGTTGGTGTTTTGCCTACAGGGCGCTTACGGTCATTCGGTTGGTAGCTGTGCGGCAGTAATGCCAGCTTCTCTGCATAATGCTGAGCGGATGTAGGTGGAGTAATAAAACTATCAGTTAACAGGTAGTCAAATAGTGGCGTGCTTGGCTCATTGTTGTGATGAAGGTCACCCATCGTGCCTGGAAACCCAAGCCAGTTAACGTTGATTTTGGCCGGCCGTAGCGCTGCTATACCGCTGCGGCTAGTTTGCGTAAAACCAGTTAAGTCCACCAAAATATCAATACCATGACTGTGTATTTTCTTTGCGGCATCTATTTCAGATAGTGAGCGAATATCATGGAACAGATGAAATGCTTTTTCCAGCCGTATTCTTGCGTTGGTTTTGTCATTGGTGCCATAAGAAAAAGCGTGAATTTCAAATTGGTTTTTATCATGCAGTTCAATCAATTCACTAATCAGAAAAGCCAGTGGATGTAATCTGAAGTCTGCAGATAGATACGCGACCTTTATTTTTTTGTTAGGGGTGGCCGGTTGTGCAAAGTGTAGTTGTTTACCATGCTGAATGAGCTGTCTGTAGCGATTGTTGGCCCAATTAGTGGCGCAGACTTTTTGCTCTGCTGCGGTAGTGGTAGGCATTGCCAAGAAAGCAAAAGGCGATATTTGCGCACTTGGCTCATGCATGACCCATTGGCGTATCTGTTGAATATCCTCGCCAAGCCCCTGCCAGTCACACATATGTTGCTTTTGGTGAACCAGATGCACTTTTGCATGGTGTAGCTCGGGGTTGAGTGTGAGCGCTGTCTGATAACTTGCTACGGCTAAATCTAACTGGCCTAACTCGCGCTGTACGTTACCTAAGTTGTTATGCGTATCGGCATCGCTAGGTGCTAACTGAATGGCTTTTTGGTATTGCTTGACGGCTTCATTTGGTTTGCCTAGTTCGCGTTGGGCATTGCCTAAGTTGTACAGCAATGCTGCATCTTGCGGGCTAAATAGCAATGCCTCCTGAAAGCAAGCTTCCGCCTGAGTGAAATTACCAAGCAGATGTGCTTGATTGCCTAGTATCGATAAGCAGTGACAAAGTGCTTCACGTACATCGTCAGCTTTTGGCCTTACTCTTAGTACACGGCGGTAGTAGCCTGCTGCCTCTTCAAACCGGTTCGCTGCCAGCAGTGTGTTGCCAAGGTTCAGTTGTACGTCTAAATCTTTAGGCTGTAGCAAAATCGCCTGCTGGAAACTCTTGATACTGGCATCCATATTGCCAGAAGCACGCAATGCTAATCCGTAATGGTTTAAGTAGTCTACCTCTTTGGGGTTGATGGCTAAAGCTTGCTCAAGTTGCGTCACTGCAAGCGTATTGCGATTGGTTTGATAATACACAAGGCCAAGCATGTGGTGTGCGTCCGCTAGCTTGGGTTGCGTAGCGAGCACCTGCTGGTAGAGTGCTTCTGCCTCTGCGAACTGACCTGCACGATGATATTGAACTGCTGTTAGATACTGAGATTGCGCCATGAGCTCATTTTAACCCGAAATTTTATGCGCAGAGGCTATCGTTTTTGCTAATTGCTTTAAACCCATTTCACGTAATAAGAAGCGATTAGGGTTGAGTAGGCAAGTTAGTTCAGGGCGTAAAGGTAAATGCTCATGATGAATCATGCTTGCTAGAACCTCCGCACATAGCGGTGCACTGGTAAAGCCCTTACTGCCATGGGCAACATTGATATATAAGCCGGATACCCACGGCAATGCAGTGGATGGCGCACTTGGTCTTACAGGCTTTTCTTTTAATGAAGCGCTATCAATAAGCTCCCCCACCAAAGGCCAGTAATCACTGGTGGTGCAGCGGTAAGACACGCGCCCGCCTATGATATTGGATTGCAAGTCTTGATATAACGGTGCGGAGATGTTGCTGAGTTTATTGAGGTTGGCAACATGGTCTTGCTGTGTAGGCGTTAAATCCAGCGAGACACTCGATGGTGTATCGATATTAGCAAAAGAAGCACCTAAACAATGTGTTTGTTCTGAACCAGCAGACGGACTTATATAGCCATCGCTACAAAGTATGGTGCTAATGCCACGGCTGATGGTGGTAGAGTTAAGCACGCTGACCTGACCACGCACTGCCTTGGTGTGTAGTGGTAGGTTAGGCAGTAACTGCTGCGCATCGTTAGCATTGGCAATAATCAGCACCTGTGCAGTTGCAAGTAATTGCTTATGATTGTAAACCTCAAAACCATGTGCTTCTTTGCTAAATCTACTCACTTGCTGTGTATTCAGCACGGTAATATTGGGGTGGCGTGTTAAATGCTGACATAGGCGTTGTGGATGCACCCAGCCTGCTGTTGGAAAGTACAAGGCATCATGCTCAATCGGTATGCCGGCAATACTGCTTGCTTCATGTTGTGGTACATACCTGAGTATGCTGGCAGGATGGTTTTGCGCCGCAACCTTCTGAATGCGGGCGAGCTCCCTGACATTAAAGCCAAGTTGCAGCATTCCGCACATAGCAAAATCAGCGTCAGGCAGGTTGAGCGATTGATAAAATGCCAAGCTATAGAGATAGCTATCAAGCGCAAATTGGCTGCTTAAATCATCGCCGCTCAAACGTGGGTATAGCATTGCAAGCGGATTGCCCGATGCCTCACTGGCAACTGTTGCATTACGCTCTATCAGTGTGACTTTAACACCACGTTTTGCTAATGCATAAGCGCTACTGCAGCCGGCAATGCCTGCCCCGATTACGATTGCGGTGCTAACCATTGTGCATGCCTATAAACTCACCACACAGCATTTCACGCTTTTTACCAAAACCGGGGCGCTTGCTGACTTTAAAGCCTGCTGCGATTAAACCTCGTCTCACATCGCCTGCGCTAGTAAAGGTGGCAAAGGTGGTGGATGCTTGGGCATGTTTTGCCATCTCGCAAAATAATCCGGCATGCCACATTTCTGGATTTTTGGCGGGAGAGAACCCATCTAAGAAGCATGCATCTGCCATGTTGGTGATGCGTGCTAATCGCTCTGTAGCATCCCCAATATGGACAGATAATTGAACCCTATTGTCATAAAGGCTAATCGTTTCCTGATCCATTAAGGCATTGTATTGATGCAATAGCGGGGTGCTTAATGCAGTGAGTTGGGGCCATAATGCTAACGCAACGGAGATGTCATTTAACATCAGTGGGTATTTTTCTACACTGATAAAATGCAATATCGCATGTTCTGGCGCGTGCGCCAGCCAAAGTTTAGCTGCACATAAGAAGTTTAGCCCTGTGCCAAACCCAGTTTCAATAATGGTGAATTGTGTTAAATCAGGGTGTTGCCAACGTACTGGTAGATCATTGCCTTGCAAAAATACATATTCGGTTTCTAGTAAACCATTGTCACTAGAAAAATAAACATCTTGAAACTCTGTGCTGTAAGGTAAGCCATCTCGCCATGCTAATTTTCTTGGGTTGGCGTTTGTTTCATCTAGCAATGTTGTGTCGTCGCGCTTTAACATGGTTTCAGTATCAAATAAGATCGTGGCTGGCAAAGCGATAGGCTAAGCCGAGTCGATTTTAAACGATAAAATCATTTGTTAGCTGACCAGCAACTTAAATCTTCTTTAATTCATTATTTAGGCACGTTACCAGCTCTGATGGCGCCTCTTCTGTTGCTTGGTTTTGCTAACAGTAAGTGAACATCACCTAGCGCACGTTCTATAAAGCCACCTTCACAGTAGCATAGGTAGAACTCCCACATTTTAATAAACTCATCTGAGTAGCCTAGGGCACGTACTTGTTGGAGGTGATGAAAAAAGTTTTCACGCCATATCCTCAGGGTAGTTGCGTAGTGAATACCAATATCTTCTAGGTCAACCAAGCGCATATCGCTCATCTTTGTAATGCTATTGAGCATTGCTGTATTGGAGGGAATGCATGAGCCAGGAAATATATAGCGTTGAATAAAGTCTACAGAAGATTTAGCCGACTCATAACGCTGGTCTGTAATTGTGATGGCCTGAATCAATGCAAGCCCATCAGGCTTGAGTAATGCACTTAGTTTTGCAAAATAAGTATCATAAAACTGGTGTCCAACGGCTTCTATCATTTCAATCGAGACCAATTTATCAAATTGACCATCTAAATGACGGTAATCCTCAAGTAATAATGTGATTTTATCGCTGAGACCTGCAGTTTCTACTAACTGTTTTGCCAATGTATATTGTTGCTTGGATATGGTGGTGGTCGTTACATGGCAACCATAATGCCTAGCCGCGTAAATCGCAAAACCACCCCAGCCGGTACCAATTTCTACTACCTGGTCTGTAGGCTTTAAATCGAGTTTATCGCAGATGACTTTTAGCTTTAACTCAGAAGCCTCTTGCAGTGTTTTGGTATCACTATTAAACATCGCGCTGGAGTACATCATGGTGGGGTCTAAAAAGAGTTGAAACATCTCGTTGCCCAAATCGTAATGAGCCGCAATATTTTTACGGCTTCCCTCAGTAGTGTTGCTATTTAGCCAATGTAGCACTTTCAGAATAGGCTTGGTAAGCCACTGATAGCCACCTTCTAGTGCGTCCATGACAGACTGGTTGATACACATCATCCTGATTAACGCAGTGAGGTGGTCTGTAGTCCAATAACCTAGCATATAGGCCTCTCCCGCACCGATACTACCGCCAAATGCAATTTCCCCATAAAAGCGGCTGTCATGAATATGGATAACCGCATTCAGTTCAGACGATGGTTGACCAAAGATGTGTTTGTCATCGCCGTCAATCAGCGTTAACTGACCAGTATGCAGATGGTTTAGTCGTTCAAGAATTTTATGTTTTGCTAAATCTTCAACCCATTTTGCACGATTCTTTTTGCGCAGATTCCGAGTTAGCTGTTCTTGTGCTGCAGTAGGTGTCATCATCATGGCGGTATGTCGATCAGGGTTTGGTTGTAGGGGTAGGGTGTGAGTAAAACGGTACTTTTTTGAGCCATAGTTTTAAAGCATTCCAGTAAATAGCCAGCAGGACTTTAAACGTCATGAACGGGTATTTTAGTAATGCTGCATAGAGAGAGGCGTTGTTAATTTCACTACGCTTAAGTGAAAGCGTTGCGTTAAATACTTCCCGGCTATCTTGCATGTTTTTCATGTGGGTATGCAGACTCTGCTCCCCTAATTTAAATGCCCATTCATAGTCAATACTCATTGGCATAAAGGGTGATACATGAAATTGTTTACTAAACCTAAAGACAGCACTAGTGGCGTTATCATTAAGTTTGACTGAGGGATTTTTGGAGAAATCATGCACATAAGCAAAGGTTTCGCTCCAAGGTGTGTTGGTAATATGGCTAACCATTGCTTGTAACGTGTTCCCATCCTCTTCAAAGCAATAATAGAACGTTACAGGGTTAAAGCAATAACCAAAATAACGCATATTGGTAAGCATGCAGATAGGACCACGAGGCTTTTGACCTGTTGACCGCTCAATCAATTGGCTAACTTCATCTTTTAGCGGTTTTTTGCAATCGCCAAAGTAGTCTGCACGTCTAAACCATGCAATATTGCTAGACGCATAAGACCATAACAGGTTGGAGTGAAACAGGGTCGGCAACTCATCAAGATTGAGAAACATCATAAATACTTGATAGCGAAACTGATGCGGCTTGGGCTCTATGCGTTGGTGTGAGACCCAACCCCGATAAATCGCGCTGTTGGATAATTTATTTTGATGCATTTTGGTACTGCTCAAAATGTTTAAGTGCTTCCAATGCACTGACTACACCGTCTTCATGAAAACCGTTACGCCAATAAGCACCAGCGTAAGCCGTGCGATTAACGCCGCTAATTTCGTGATGTCTTGCCTGAGCTGTTGCGCCTGCTAAAGTATATAGTGGGTGCATGTAGCTAAGACGTTTAATCACTTTGTCAGGATTAATGTCGTGCGTGTGATTTAGTGTCACTAATAGCGGCTCTGCAGATTCCAGGTTTTGTAAAATGTTCATGTTGTAGGTCACGGCAACTTTGTTGGAGGGTGGTGTAGTGACATGGTAGTTCCATGCAGCCCAAGCTAGCTTCTTCTTTGGTAAGAGCTTGGTGTCATGGTGTAAAAAGATGGTGTTTTCTTGATATGGAATCGCCCCCAGAATTTCTGTCTCAGCGTCTGTTTTATCTTTTAATAAATGAAGCACTTGGTCGCTGTGGCATGCGAAAAATACAAAATCGAACTTTTCTTCTTCCCCATTTACTGGTTTGATGCGTACAGATTGTTTAAGGCGACGCACGCTTGCAATCCGTGTATTTAATCTCACTTTATGTTGGAAAGGCGCTGTGAGTGCTTGTACATAGCTGGCCGACCCGCCTTTAATCGTGCGCCATTCTGGCCTGTTATTCACGGATAGCATGCCATGATGGTGAAAAAATCTTACAAAAAATCTGGCAGGAAATGCAAGCATCTGCTTGGCATCGGTTGACCAAATAGCGGCGCCCATTGGCACGATATAGTGGTTTATAAATTGCTGGCTGTAGTTGCCTTGCGTTAAGTAATCACCTAGCTTTATTTCATTGCCATCTTCAAGTAGTGCCAGTGAAGCCTGGTTAAAGCGCAAAATATCTCGAATCATGCGGTGAAATGAAGGCTTAAATAGGTTAAGTCTTTGTGCAAATAGGCTATTTAGGCTGGTACCGTTGTACTCTAGGCCTGTTTTTTCACACCGCACACTAAAGCTCATGCTGCTAGGTTGCCATGCCACATTGAGTTCGTTCAACAGGTTGATAAAGTTTGGATACGTGCGGTCATTAAATACAATAAAACCGGTGTCTACATTAAATGTTTTGCCCTCATGTTGTATCTGGTGTGTGTGGGTGTGGCCGCCAATATGGCTTTCAGCCTCAAATACGGTGATGTCGTGTGTTGCATGCAGATGATGCGCTATCGTATTACCCGCAATCCCACTTCCAATAATCGCAATTTTCAAACTTAAATCTTTCAAATATATTAAAACAAAAAGTCATCCTGATTACTGTTGTCTATCCCCCAGTGACTATATGGGCAATGTGACTTCTAGCGTTTATCTAACCTGGATTTAAGCTACCGGATTCAGGTTTGATTTTACGGGACTCTCTAATTGATATTGGCACTGTACGTAAATCCCAAATGAGGCCACACATTGCCAGCAACTTTAACCCGTAATAAGTTAAATCGACTTCCCACCAGTAAAAGCCTTGTTTGGCAGAGCCTGGGTAATGGTGGTGATTGTTATGCCAGCCTTCGCCCAGTGTAGCTAAAGCAATCCAAAAATTATTTCTGCTTTGATCTGTAGTGGCATAGCGACGTTGACCCCATACGTGAGCGAGTGAGTTAACGGTAAACGTTGCGTGGTAAAGCACTACTGTGGAAATGGCAAACCCCCAAACCAGTAATTGCAGACCGTTGGTATTAAGTGCTGGGTAGTGGCCTCCGAGCCAATCCCCTAGCATATAAATGCTGATGGCTAACAGTATTGGAACGATGGCATCAAAACGATCTAAAAAACGGAGCTCTGCAAATTTAGAGAGTTCCTTAATGTTCTCTGTATGCGCTGTGAAGTGTTTTGATGATAGAAACCATCCAAAATGGCTCCATAAAAAACCATGTTGAACAGGGGAGTGTGCGTCCTCGGTTTCATCCGAATATAAATGATGGTGACGGTGATGAGATGCCCACCAGATAGGGCCGCGTTGCACTGCTGTAGCCCCAATTAAGGCTAATATGAATTGGAAAACTCGGCTGGTACGAAATGCCCTGTGTGAAAAGTAGCGATGATAAAACGCGGTAATCGCGAACATTCTTATCAAATAAAGTGCAACAGCAAACCCTAATGCAAACCAGCTAAACCCGACAAAAACCACAGCAAAGCATGCGAGGTGTATCAAGGTAAATGGCACTACGCGCAGCCAATCTATGCTATGCCATTGATTTTCTGAAATATCAGCATAGCCATTAAGGTTGACTGCATGATTATCAAACCATGAAAGCAATTTATTAAACATAATGGTTATACAATTCTCGTAAACTTTTTTGATGATCATTGGCTGTTAGTTGTCAAATACGCTTATTTGTTGTGAGGTACTTCGCGAAGCTTGCTTGTGTTATAACCTAAATTTTGAACAAGTGAGGTCAGTTTTTTGTAGTCACTTTCACTTATGCTAGGAGATCTAGCCATAATCCATACGTAATCTCTCGCATTACGGGCAATCACGGTTTGTGTGTAATTTTCGTCAAGGTACGCAATCAGGTACTCTGCTTTAATTGGCCAGATAAACTGCATGCCCCATTTTGCATTTCCTGAGTCTTTGACGACAAATCCATGTGGCTCATATGTTTTTTTAGGGCCGTTTAAGCTGCCCTTATTAAACGTAAATGTGGTGGCGATCGTGCCATCATCCTTTAGTCGATAGTTTTCAATCGCATTGTAAGACTCAGTTTCAATGGAGGTTGGAATGGCAGCAATCACATACCAGTCTCCCATGAACTTAGGCAAATCTACCTGCGGTACAGTCTCAATCTTGGCTAGTTGTTTGCTCGCGCAAGCCGGGATTAGCGTTGCTAGTAAAGTCATTAAGATAAGCCTTTTACTGATATTCATCATGTGGTTAGTCATTTTAATTTGTAATAAATATGATAGCCTTCAGGGGTGATGGACTTTAATCCAACCCATTCTTGCTTATCTGCTGAGTACCATAATTCAATGTTTAATTTTTGTTTCCCCTGTAAACTGGCATCAAGCTTGTAGTGGAAGGTTTCTATCGCCTTACCTTTCACCTCTAACAAGACTTTGCCTAACGGCTTGATTGAGGTGTCTAAAAATTCAGCGTTTTGCGGATTCAGCAATTTGGATTGCTCCAAGATTTTTTGGTTCCAATATGCAAACGTCATGGTACAAGCCGGCAGATTCTGTACTGCATTGCCGCTCTTTACCTCAAAATGGTCAGCTTGGCGCTGAGCTTTCACAACCGTTTTTTTCTTGTTCTCCAATGTCTCTGACGCTAAACTTTTAAGGCAGTTTTTATCCCAGCTTTCTGTTGCTTGGTGGTCGTATTGATACGCATTGATAAACAATAACTTTACATTGAACTTAGCGCGGCTAATTAGCGTATCGTTTTCATTGAGGGTGAAGGTGTGTTCACCGATTTTAGTTTTATCTAAGTACACATCAAACGCCCATTCTTTTGAATGGGCATTCACTGATGCTAATCCTAGCACCAGTGTAAACAGCATATTGCCTAACAGGCGGGGCAGTTTCATCAGGATATGTACTCAGTAGTTATCTTGAGTCAGCATTAACTTTTAGGTTTGCCGGGTATAAACGAGTTAGTGGTTTTAATGTAGTGCAGATACTCTGGGCGACGCTCGGCAATATCTTTTTCTAATAGTGCAACACCGCTTACCTTGAGTAGTAATAAGGTCATTAATATGACTGAAGGCAGTGACCACCAAGCGCCACCTGCCAGTGCGATCAGGAAAAACCCCCACCATACACAGCACTCACCAAAGTAGTTTGGGTGGCGTGAATAGCGCCAAACCCCGTTATTTAGAACTTTATGTTGATTGGTATTCATACGTTTAAATTTGGTCAGTTGCCAGTCAGCTATTGATTCCCAAGTAATGCCAAACACAGTCAACAATATACCGACGATATCGATGATGTTTAAGGGCGTGCTAGAGTTGATGCTACCTAGTATTGGTAATGAAATAATCCAAGCTAACACAGCTTGCAAACCAAATACGATGTATAGGCTGGTCCATTTAAAGTGTGGTGCATTGTTTTGGCGTATGGCGACATAGCGATGATCTTCATGCGGACCCCAGTTGCGACGTGTTAAGTAAATGGATAAACGTAAAGCCCAGATTGTTAATAGATTTAGCGCTATTAGACCTCTTGCACTGATAGCACTAAACGATTCCACATACGCAAAACTTGCCAGTAAGAAAAATAAGCTCCACATGCTGTCTACGTGTGTGACGTTTTGTCTGAAAACACTCACTATCCATCCCATGAGCGCGAATGCCAGCATTACGCAAAGTCCGTTCAAGTAAAGGTCTAAGAATGGCATGTCAGGCTCTCTCAACGCTATTAATGTGGTGGGCAATCAAAAGCAATAAGGGCGTAATCATTGCCCAGCCTGTTGCTAGCGCAACATAAGCAAGCTGGCTTGTTATGGTCACTGCGCCTAGTTTTTCGGCAGCCATATAGGCTAGTGGCCCACCTAACATGCCAAAGATGAAACTTATCCAATAACGTTTATGCATCCACGCTAGGCTCATATTGAGCGTGGTGGCAAACGCTAACCATAACGCTAAAATCCATACTGGTACAATTGATGTGTGCCAACCAGGATGTTGGTAATCAATCAGACGCGACGAGAGCAGTGATTGATCTAACAAAGCACCAATAAGCATGGTGCTCAGCAAGACTTTTAATTCACGATTCGCTTGATTTGTTTGATATAAATGCCAAGCCAATACCATGATGGTAACGATTACGCCTAACCATGGCTGTGAGTTAGCCGCACCCACCACACAGGCAAACCATGAAACCTGAAACAGAGCAAAATTTAGCAGCAGCATCACTTATCTTTTGAGATATTAAGATTCACGCTTAAATAGGTAATGTGAGACCCACCACTCTTGACCATTTCTATAACCAAACAATTCAGCACAAGCCATAAAAAAGATGCGCCAACGGTTACGCCATTGTTCTACCTGTTCTAAACCGTAGGTTTGACCCAAAACAGCAGTCATTTCTTCATAATGCTTATCCATGTTCTGCAGCCAGGCATTGGCTGTTTTTTCGTAATGTGTGCCATCCCAACGCCAGCGATTGACTAATTTAAGGTCTGATTGGAAGTTGAGCGGCAGGTCGTCACTGGGCATCATGCCGCCAGAGAAGAAAAATTGGCTCATCCAGTCATCATCGCCCTGAACCTCAAACAGATAGGGGGTGCTTCTATGTACAAAAATATGCATAAAGAACTTACCGCCCGGGAGAAGCCAGCCATGAATTTTCTTGTATAGCAGTTTGTGGTTACGCATATGCTCAAACATTTCTACTGAAACCACGCGGTCAAAACCGCTTGCAGGATGAAACTGCTCATCAACATAGTCTGATGGATCAAAACGATTCATATCACAGGTAATGACACGAATATTATTCAGCCCTCTTTCTTTGGCGCGTGCGGTAATATATTCACGCTGAGAGTTGGAGTTGGAGACCGCTGTCACTTTGCTGTCGGGATAGCGCGCTGCCATCCATAAGGTGAGTGAACCCCAACCGCATCCAAGCTCGAGTATCGATTGCCCATTTTTTAGGTCTGCATGCGTGCAAGTTAAATCTAAAGCATTGGCTTCTGCTTCATCCAGATTTTTTGTTTCAGGTAGCCAAAAGCAACTGCTGTATTTTTTATGTGAGCCTAGGCACAGAGCGAAAAATTCCGATGGCACCTCATAGTGTTGCGCGTTAGCAAGCTCTGGCACCAGTGCGGCGGGCGCTGCATTCATCGCCTCGATAAACTTAGTTTGTAATTCAGTAGACTTCTCACAGTCGCTAGCCTTAATCTCAGCTAAGCGTTGTCTTGAAAGGTGTCGAATACCATATCGGATTAGATAATCTGGAAACTTGCCATTTTCCGCAAGATTAATCGCTAGGTTAGTAAGCTGCATAGATGTCTTTCTTTGTTTTATTTTTGCAAAAAGCTACATGTTATTAAATTCGCTGTGTGGCGTTATTAACAAAGTGAATGTGCGGTTGTTTACAAACACTAGAGCAGGTTTGTCCTAAGTGGCGAGTTTAAGTTCAATGCAACTTAAACGCTTAAATAAAGCGGAGCAAAGGCAGCGGGTAAATGGGGGCTAGAAAGGTGAGGTTAGTGCTGATCTGCGTAGCCAATGATGCCTAAAAAGACGCGTACTAGGCCATATGCAATCCAGGAGAGAAAGCGTTTTGCACTGTGACCTTTTGCCCAATCATTCGCTTTGATCTGATAGGCACCATTATTGATCGCAGCGGTAATGTCCTGGTGTAAGGTAGCGGCAAAGTGCTTATTTTTTAAGAATATATTAGCCTCACGCGCTAGAAATAAGCTAAATGGGTCAATGTTGGATGAACCAACCGTGGCCCATTCTTGGTCGATGACCGCAACTTTGCTGTGCATGAAGCTTTTACGATATTCGTAAATCTCAATACCATTTTTCAAGAAGATATTATAAAAAGCATGGGTTGCAAACATTAAAAAATATTCTTTACGCCCTTGAAGCAGTAATTTGACTTTAACGCCTCGAGCAGCGGCATTAATAAGCGCTTTACGAAATTTTCTACCGGGGATGAAATAGGCGTTGGCGATAATGATTTCATGTTTGGCACGATGAATCGCTTTTAGATAGGCCGCTTCAATATCTCTTCTGTGTAATATGTTGTCACGCGTGACGAAGGCAGCCTTAATGCTTCCCCTAGTATAGTGTGCAGGTGCATTGGGGCTGGTTTTAGGCAAGGGTTTACTGTGAAAATGCAGCCATGCCAGATGTTGCCACAGCTTTTTCACGCTATTCGCGATAACCGGCAGTAATGCGCCTTGCACGCGTACCGCGTAATCAACTCTAGGCGCAATCTGATGTGGCACATTGTTGTCATCAATGATATTGATGCCGCCAACAAAAGCGGTGATATCATCGATGAGCGCTACTTTCTGATGTAGCCTGCGTAGCCGATTCTTTTTAAATGTCCACGGTGATATCTTCTGGCGATAAATCATGACATGGATGCCAGCCGCTCTGAGATGCTCAATATAGGCTTCTGGTAAGGTCTTGGAGCCAAACCCATCAATCAGTAAATAGACAGAAACTCCGCGACTCACCGCTCTAATCATGGCCTCACCAATGAGCGTGCCGACTTTATCTGCTTCGTAAATATAGCTTTGCAAATACACCTCATGTCGTGCATGATCAATTGCATGTTCAAGCGCAGGAAAGTATTCAGCGCCACTGCGTAACAGCTGGATATGATTCCCATTAATGAAATGCATAGTGCCTCAATGCCCCTTGGTGAGTGTGGCAGATAACATGGCGTGATCGGACAGTTTTAAAAAGCGTGCACCTGAGTGCACCTCTACATGCTGGATTTTAAATCCGCGGGTGTAAATACGGTCTAACCTTAGAATTGGCAGCCATGAAGGAAAACTACGCGCAGGCTTGCCTGTATGATGGGCAAACACTTCTTGTAAACCGACTTGGTGTGAGAAATGCCTACCAGACCGCATGCCCCAGTCGTTAAAGTCACCAGCGACAATGAGTGGTGTATTGGCTGGAATGTGTCGTTGAATATAGTCTTGGATTAATATTAGCTGTTGTTTTCGCCAGCGTGCAAACAGCCCCAGATGTACGCATATGGTATGTAATGGCGCATCCCAATTGGGGATGTTAATTTCGGTATGTAGCATACCGCGCTCTTCGCTACTATGTGCAGAGATATCAATGTTCGTGGTTTTGATGATAGGGAATTTAGACAGCAAGGCGTTGCCGTGGTGGCCGGCAGGATAGACCGCATTCTTCCCGTAGGCGTAATCTTTCCATATCGTATCGGCTAGAAACTCCATTTGCCCTGCGATTGGCCAAGTGTCAAAGCGTTTGCTGTGTTCGTGATGAACGTCGCGTACCTCTTGTAAAAACACTACGTCAGCATGCAGTTTTCTGAGCAGATCACGCTGCTGGTGTAGTGATAAGTGCGTGTTAAAGTGCGTTAACCCTTTATGGATATTAAAAGTGGCAATACGTAGTGTGTTGTGCACGTTAATTTCACTTGATAAGGTGTTTATTCGATAAAGGTTACTTCAATGCCTTGATCTGAGCCTAGGTTTTTATCAGGGTTATCTATCCAGTATTGATAAAACTCGCGTATCACTAGCAAAAATAGCTGTTTGTTCTCATCAATTTTAAATAAAGGCAATGTCATGTCTACGCCAACTCGATACACTCTGGCGTCATCAGTAGGCGCGCCTTTTAATTGTAGCAACAGTATTTTAGCCAGATTAACACGGTTATCGAGTAACTGTGGATTTGCGCCTTTATCTTTTAATGCTTTTGTGTACGCAGTTAAAAGCCTAGTTTCGGTAACATTAAATTTTGCAGTATTTAAACGATCGGTCAGCGCTTTAAGTGTAGTCGGTTCAGGCTGCCATTTTAATGGCTGGATATCAAAGCCGCCTTGTCTGCTAAATGCTGCAATGGCCTTAATATCCTGCATCCAAAATGGATAAAACTCTCTTGCTGTATTCAGGCTGTCATGCCAAATATCGGCTGGAAGGGTTTTAATGATTTTTTCTATGGCCTTGCTGTAGCTTGTACGCTCCAGAGCCTGGTTTTGTAACAGCGGTATAAATTGATCTAAAAACAACGAGCGTTTGTAAAGCATGCCACTTTTAGCGCCTTTTTTTTCAAGCAACTTGAAATAGGCGCTGATGGCTTCTTGTTCGCGGGAGTGGGTCATTTATTTTTGTTTTTCACCAATATGTGTTTCTCCGCGCTGTTTTGCTAGCGTCACTTGTTTTTGTCTCTCTAGCAATCTTGCGCGTTTTTCTTCTGAGACTTTATCGTAACAATGCGGGCAGGAGATACCGGCAACGTATTGTTCGCTTTGCATTTCTGCGGGTGATAGCGGGTGTCTGCATGCATAGCACTGATCAAACTCCCCAACTTCTAAATTGTGTTTAACCGCAACGCGCTGGTCAAATACAAAGCATTCGCCTTCCCACATGCTTTGCTCTTCGGGTACGGTTTCCAGGTATTTTAAAATGCCACCTTGTAAGTGAAATACCTCATCAAACCCTTGGTCCAGCATGTAAGACGATGCTTTTTCGCAGCGGATACCGCCTGTGCAAAACATGGCCACTTTTTTATGTTTGGTTTTATCAAAGTGTTTTGCCACATACTCCGGAAACTCACGGAAGGTGGTTGTTCTTGGGTCGATTGCACCTTTGAATGTACCAATGTCTACTTCGTAGTCATTACGCGTATCAATAAGCACGACATCGGGGTCTGAAATCAGCGCATTCCAGTCTTCTGGTTTCACATAAGTACCTACTTTTTTAGTAGGGCTGACTCCAGGCACGCCAAGAGTCACGATTTCTTTTTTGAGTTTTACTTTCATCCGATAAAACGGATGTTCATCTGCAAAAGATTCTTTGTGTTCTAAATCAGCAAATTTCCCGGAAAATAGCGGGTCGGTGCGTAAATAGTTAAGCACCTGTTGAATGTCGTCCGGCAGGCCCGCAATAGTGCCATTGATGCCTTCTTCTGCGAGCAGTAAAGTACCTTTAATCTGATGTGTCTTACACGCATCCATAATAGGCACTTGCAGTGCCTTGTATTCAGGCAAGCTAACAAACTTATAAAGGGCGGCAGTCAGGTACTTAGGCATAGCAGCAAAATCTTAATGTAATACGCTATTTTAACAGATGATTTTATAAATCGATGCTTATCTCAAAAAGCTGACCATTCGCTGTATATGAAGTTCTAGTCCTATGTCATTACCATAGGACCAATGCGCTTAGACTTAGTGTTTAAGCATTGAGAATCAGCACTTCACCATTGCCTTTATACGCAGCATCACCTACAAAGCGCTGTACGCGCTGTGAGCTCAATTGGCTAAATTGTGTATTGTATTTTTTAAACGATTTAAATAATAAGCTCAGGTATGGCAAGGTGTGCGTGCCACAATATTGCACGGTTGCATGCAGGGTTGGTACATTTTTCAGCAATAACGTACCACGGTGCATATTAAATGCGGTGTAGACACCAACACTGCCCAATACGCCAATCGTGCCTGCAATCATACGGCTACCGCAATAGTCGCCAACATTACCTTCAATCAAAATCAAGCCTCTACGCATCTGGTCGCCAACACGGTCGCCGGCATTGCCTTTGATAATGACAGTGCCGCCGCGCATGCCTTTGCGTAAGCCTTCTGAGCCTGCGCCTAAAAAATCACCTACGTTTGCATCAATTTTTAATAAGCCGTTTACCATATTGCATGCGGCATAGCTTGCCGCGTTACCTAAGCAGTGGATTTCACCATTCTTCATGGTAAAGCCTAAATAGGCACCAGCGTTACCTTCAACGGTGATTTTGCCAGTAGACATATGTGCGCCAATATAGTCCATCTTGTCCGATGCATTTTTAAACACAATGTGTGCAGCATCATTGCCGCTAATTTCAAATAAATCGCCAGCCAAAACTGTACTGTTACCGTAAGTGACTTTAATCTTGGCAATATCGGCAGCAGATTTGTTGGCTAAATTATCTGGAGTTAATGCACCGCAATTTACCGAGAATTGGAGTGTATTCTTTAGTGTGAATGTAAGCGCGTTCATGAGTTGCTGCCGTTTAAAATATCATGTAGTTTGAAAAGATGAGGGCCAAGTTTGCCGCCATAGTTACCCGCCGAAATGCGCTTAACGCCACTATCAGCACCTAGGTTGCAAATAGCTTCGATACCCACTTTCATTGAAAGTGCGATGTCTTCGAAGGTTAAGCCATCGATCACAATTTCCATCACGCTTTCAATCTCAGGTGAAAGCTCAGTATTGGTAGCACCTTTAAGTGTAGGGCAGAATGCGTCATTGGTGGAGGCAAACATAGTTTTATACTTACTGCCAACCTTAGAGCCAGAGCGCACTACGCCACCTGGAAACGGCATAATCACGTTAGGCACTTTTTTCATGGCTTCAATGGCAACCTCAGCTGCGGCTAAAGCTGCAGGCTGTGATGTCGCTAAAATCAGAAAGTTACCGCCGCCGATTGCACGTACCATACCCGTTGTTTCTTCGGTAATAAACTCGCCGTCCATCACCGGAATACGCCAGTAGCGTTTGCCATCAATCAGTTTAGAGGTTTGGAAACCGTCGCCAAAGTAGCGCAGGTGTTTACCTAGGCTGATTTTATCTTCGCCATCAATGCCGGAAAAAGCCGCAGCAGTTGGACAGGTCAGGATACATTGCCCCATGCGGGTTTCTAATTGTTGCATCAGCACTTTGCTGCCCATGGCAAACATTAAGATACTGACGCCAGGCCTGCCGTCTGGTGTTTCTTCTGTTGATAATTCGCGTTCAATACCAGCTTCAACGCCACAGCCAATGACTGAGGTTGCAAAGCCCGTCATCGCGTTTGCGGCATGGTATGCCCATTTTAGGTTTTGCGCGGTAATAATCACGCGAGTGCCGCGCATATTAAATGCTTCGGCAAAGGTATCGTCAATTTGTATATTATTTAGCAACATCATCATTTAGGCCGTTGGGTCAGCAGTTTTAATTTTATCAATCCATTCTTCAATTTGAATGGTACCTAGTTCTTTTACTTTATTGAGGTCTGTTTCCGGCAGCACATCTTGCACTAAATCCAGACGCTTCCACTCGGCAAGCGGGGTCTCGCAATGTTCACGCGGTACATAACGTGAATCACGTACCTTGGTGCGCTGGTGAATGTAGCGCGGACAATTTTGCCATAGCTCGGATAAGGTCACCCTAACAATAAAGTCAGCTTCTTTGTATTCGCTCATCAGTGGGTCATCACGTGAGATGGTAGCAGTGCCTTGCACACGGATACGATGCGGCGTTTCAAAAGAGATAAACAGCAAGCCAACTTGCGGCTGTGTGGTGATGTTGCCCATAGAAAAGAACATGCCATTACCATCGTAGCTAGGAAAGGCTAAGGTTTTGCTATCAATTACTTTGACAAAGCCAGCGTCGCCGCCTTTGTACGACACGGTAGGGCGGCCTTGATGATCTACTGTGGATAGAAAAAACATATCCATGTATTCGATAAATCCTTTTGATTCATCATCAAACTCTGTTTTGCAAGCTAACTCTTCAACGCGGTCTGCCATTTTACGTGTGGCAAACTCATCCTGTAGTTGACGGTGTTGTTCGCCATATAATCTACTCATATCGTTTCCTTTCAGTCGAGAGACTGTTAGTTTTTATTGACGACAACACTGCCTCTGCCGTCATCAAAGATCTCGGCATCGCTAATCTTGAAGTTATCTAAACCTATGGTTTGGTAGCGATCAAAGTATTCTTTCAGCTCTTTTTCTACACCAATATCAAAAGCAGGTTTGGCAGTATGAGTAGCACCCCAGACCACTTTAACCACGGCGCCGTCTTTAACCACTAATTCCCCGTTTTTAAATACATAATCAGGCTTGGCAAACATGGCCTCGCGGTTTTCTTGGTCGGTATACACGGTGATGTCTGCGTTAGCGCCTACACCCAAATGTCCACGGTCGTTCATACCAATCAGTTTGCTTGCGCCGGCACGCGTCATGATGGCAATGTCATACAGGCTGTATTCGCGGTCTAAGCTGGTGAGGTTGCTCATGGATTGCGCATCCAGATTGAGCTTGGCAAATGCTTCATTTCTGAAAGATTTATCCATCAATAAGCGAATCAAATGCGGGTAGCTGGTAAACGGTGCGCCATTTGGATGGTCTGTGGTTAAGAAAATACGCCATGGGTCTTCCACTGATAGAAAAATCTCTAAGCCGATGGCCCATTGCAATGCGTTCACATAGTTTTGATCACGGTACTTAAACGGCAATACACCGCAGCCGGCATCGCATTCAATATCCATAATCACTGATTTTTTAGGATTTGCATGCTTAGCATTCAAGTGTTGCATCATTGAGTCACCAGATGCCGTGACGGTTTGATTAAATAAAATTTGGCCTACATCGGCGGTGATGTTTTTGTTTTTATTAATGGCTTCTGCAATTTGCGCGGCTGCTGATGAGAACTTCTTATCACCTTCTGTACCATAGCTGTGGAACTGAATATGCGTTAAGTGCATAGGCAGGCCATTGCTTGCAGTCATGGTATTGAGCGTGGTTTCAAAGTTACCGGCTGCACCCAAATTGTTACAGTGCACATGCAGTGGTTTAGCAATGCCAAGTTCGTGCACGGCACGGCTTAGGCTTTGCAGTACTTCACGCGGGCTTACTTGATAATGCTGATGGTTTTCGTCTAAATTCAGTCGGCGTTGATTGAATTTAAATGCGCTAATGCCACCCGGATTCACGACTTTAATACCGATGGTTTGCGTGGCATGCAGAATCCATGCAACGTAGTCGTTAATGGCTTTTTGATCTTTTTTTGCGGTTAGCATGCGCAAAAAGTAATCGTCATTACCTAGCATTGCATAGCCACCCTTATCAATCATCGGGGTGTCACCCATTTCTAAGTGGGCTTGACGCGCGTTGATAGGTGAAATGGCAGGCTCAAACGCAGCGGTATAGCCCATTTCAATGTATCTAAAGCCGGTGTCAGTGGCCGTTGGTGTGGCATGGTGGCTACAATATGGCGTACAGATATGTGCTTCAGGCTCACTCAGGTTTTTAATTTCCTGCATCTGTTTTTGTTGGTATTCTGGCAACATCATGCGTGCGATATTGACTTTGCCGCCACCGATGTGGCTGTGCATATCAATGGCGCCGGCCATCACTACTTTGCCGCTTAAATCATAGGTTTGGCTGATTTTTGCGTTATCTAGCGGTTTCGGTACGATACGGCCTTGATGAATGTAAATATCTTCTACTACGCCATTTTTATTGTGCGCAGGGTCGTACAGTTTGCCGTTCTTGAGTAAAGTGATCATGCTAATTCTGCCTCAATTCTATTTATTACCTCGCTCAAGTTGGGTAATTCGTTATTGCGTAGTTTTTTTAGTGGTAGCGTGATAGAACTGTCCATGCGGAACATTGAGCCTGCATGGTCAACACCCGGGATGCCGACCGGAATAAATACATCTGGTGTGCGATCTAGTTTGATGTCTGGGCGTCCAATCACAATGGTAGGTAGTGCGGTTTGCGGTGCACTGGTTGGGTTGAATGTGCTTACCCAGAGCAAGGCATCGCTATTTTGCAATTGTTTTTGTGTGCTGAAGTGATAGTTATCATATTCAGGTTTACCATTTACAAAGCGGTTTCTGGTTGGATAGCCACTTAACCATGTGCTGGTGTTGTTGACTGAAGAGTCGCCGTCTCCTGAATTGAGCGGCAAGCCGGCAGCACGTGTGGTTTCATTCAGTTGATTCACCAGTTGTACGATGCTTTGGATAGTAAGTTCTGCGTGGCTGAATTTAAAGCTGCTGGCAGACCATACAATGACAGCATATTTGGCTGCTTTTAATTTTTCTACTAAGGCTTGTAATGTTGCTACCGCAACGCCGCCCACGGTTTCTGCATTGATTTTCTTATTGATTAACAAGGCGTTAAGTGCGTTCACAATTTCAGGTATTTGAGCTGGATCATCGCCTACTGCGCTGGCTAGCTTGCCTTCTGGTGAAGTGGCTGATTTGGCTTTATCTGCAGAAACGCCCAAGTAGACTACCTCTGGGCTTGGTTTGTTAAACAGGCTGGCAGAGTCCCAAACCAGCTTTTCGAAGAAGCGGGGGTGGCTAGTGCCAATATCTGTGCCGATGGCTAAAATTAGGTCAGCACGGTTTTTAACTTCAGACAGGGTGGTGGTGAGCCAGCCGCCATTTTGCATAGTGAGTGTGTTACGCACGGACGATTCGCTGTGCATGTGGTCTAACATTGCATTACTAGCTGCGGCTAGGCGCATAATAGAGCGCATTCCTTGTACTTCAGTGCCTAGACCTGCAATCAGTGGTGCCTTACTTTGCGCCAGAATGGCAGCAGCAGCTTTAACGGCAGTTTCTAGGTCCGTCGTTTTACCTGATACGCTAGGCGCCGTGTTTGAGCTGTTTGAATGAAACGATTGCTCAAAAAAAGTAATGCTTTTAGCACATGCATTTTGAATGGATAAGGGAGTAGTACTTGTTAGCACCAAATCATCACAAAGCATGCCACAGGCAGGGCAGGTAATGGAGGCGGGGAGGGTTGGATTTAAATTGTTTTTCATAATAACGCCAATTTTGACACATCGAGACTGATTCTAAAACTCATTTAATTAACACCATAACATAAAATGTTGGTTTATTTTAAGTGCTAAAAATGGTATTTTAACGGTCTTTTCAATAAGTTAATTTAATGGAGTAATTATGGCAGTTCAACGCACGCTTTCTATCATCAAACCAGATGCAGTTGCAAAAAATGTAATCGGTAAAATTTACACACGTTTTGAAAACGCTGGTTTGAAAATTGTTGAAGCTAAAATGGCACAATTAACACAAGCTGATGCTGAAGGTTTCTACGCTGTACATAAAGAGCGTCCATTCTTTGCTGACCTTGTAAAATTCATGATTTCAGGTCCAGTAATGATTCAAGCGTTAGAAGGCGAAAACGCAGTGCAAGTTAACCGTGACTTGATGGGTGCTACTAACCCTAAAGAAGCTGCTGCTGGTACTATCCGTGCTGACTTTGCTGAAAGCATTGATGCAAACGCAGTGCACGGTTCTGATTCTGCTGAAAACGCAGCAATCGAAATCGCTTACTTCTTCGGTAAGTAATTTAATTATTCAGGTTGCATAGGGTTGCCTTGCAACCTAAAGAATAGTTAATCGTTAATATAAGGTGTAAACAATTTTGGTCAATCTGCTCAATTACAATCAAAAACAGCTCGCTCAATGGTTTGCTGATAGAGGTGAGAAACCTTTTCGTGCCAAACAGTTAATGCGCTGGATGCATCACTTTGGTGTGCATGATTTTGAGCAGATGACTGATATTGCCAAAAACTTGCGCGAAAAACTCGCTGTCGATGCAGAAATTACTTTGCCGACAGTGCAGTTAGCTCAAGTGTCTAACGACGGTACACGTAAGTGGTTGATCGGTACCGATACTGCAAATAGCATTGAAACCGTATTTATCCCTGAGGATGATCGCGGTACTTTATGTATTTCTAGCCAAGTGGGCTGTGCGCTGGAGTGCACTTTCTGCTCTACTGGGCGTCAAGGTTTTAACCGCAACTTAAGCGTTGCGGAAATCATAGGCCAGCTTGCCATCGCAAATCAAACATTACGACAAGAGCCAGGTTACGACATGCTGCCTGCCGGAGATCGCATTATTAGTAATGTGGTCATGATGGGGATGGGTGAGCCTTTGGCTAATTATGATAATGTCGTTACAGCCATGCAAATTATGCTGGACGACTCGGCTTATGGTTTAAGTCGCCGCCGTGTGACTTTGTCTACCAGCGGCATGGTGCCAGCAATGGATAGGTTGAAAGAAGATTGTCCGGTTGCATTGGCGGTGTCTTTGCACGCGCCGAACGATGCCCTGCGCGATGTAATCGTGCCGATTAATAAAAAATACCCACTGAAAGAATTAATGGCAGCGTGTAATCGCTACCTGGAAAAAGCGCCACGTGACTTTGTTACGTTTGAATACGTGATGTTGGATGGCGTGAATGATACCGTTGAGCACGCACACCAGCTTCTGGCGTTAGTGAAGAACGTTTCTTGTAAATTTAATTTAATCCCATTTAACCCATTCCCTAATAGCGGTTATGATACGTCTAAACCAAATCATGTACGTGTTTTCCGTGATATTTTGATGCAGGCTGGTTATGTTGTGACTGTGCGTAAGACACGCGGTGATGATATTGATGCGGCTTGCGGTCAATTAGCAGGTAAAGTACTAGATAAAACGAAACGTACTTCTAGACATATTCCTATAGAATCCGTTGATTAAACGAGGTGAATGTTAAATGAATTTGATCCAGTTACTTACTCAGCAGCTTGAGTCAGTTAAGTCTTCTGCACGTCAGTTGGGTTTTGCCGCCACCCTCACTTTAGTTGTTGCTGCTTGTGCTACTCAGCAGCAGCAAGCCTATGATGCCAGTGCTTTAAAAGCGCGTGCGCGTGCGCACTCAGATTTAGGATCTGTTTACTTGCAACAGCGAAACCTGGAAGTCGCCTTGGATGAGTTCACGATAGCCACTAAAATTGACTCTAGCTTTGCGATGGCATACAACGGTTTGGGCATGGTGCATGCTGCGCTTTCACAGGATGCTTTGGCTGAAATGAACTTCAAGCAGGCCATCCAAATTGAGCCTAATAATTCAGAGGCACATAATAATTTTGGTAACTTTTTGTGCTCGCGTGGCCGGGCTGATGAGTCAATCAAAGAGTTCATGGCTGCGGTAAAAAACCCGCTATATGCCACGCCGGCGATTGCTTATACCAATGCTGGTGTCTGCTCACTGCGCAAGCAAGATACACGTAATGCAGAAGTTTATTTTCAGAGAGCATTGCAGTTAGAGCCACTTTTTCATTCTGCCGCTTATCAGCTTGCGCTCATTCAATTTAACCGAAATGACGTGGCTGTTGCCAAAAATACCCTGCAAAATGCGATGTTAAGTCGACCAGGCCCTGAGTTGTTGTGGTTGTCGGTAAGGATTGCGCGTTTGTTAGGTAACCGAGATGATGAGTCAAGTTATGCACTTGAGTTAAGACGCCAATATCCTGATTCAGAACAAGCTAAGTTGTTACAGAGTGGAAATTAACAATGACAGATACACAACAGGTTGAAGAGAAAGTCGAAGAAGTTTCTGTGACTGCGTCAGTCGGCGCATTGTTACAGGCAGCGAGAGAGGCAAAGAAATTATCACAGCAAAATGTGTCAGACCACTTGCGTTACAGTGTTAAGCAAGTGGATGCACTGGAACGTGATGCTTTTGATTTATTGCCAGACGCAATGATTACTCGTGGTTTTATCCGGAACTATGCTCGTTTATTAGAGATAGATGCTGCACCATTGTTGGATATTTATCGCCAGTTGTCACCAGCCCAGTCACCTAATCTGCTTGCTGTTAACCCTTCGATGCAGCCTGTGCAGTTAACTAAAGATAATCGACCATGGCTTACCTATATTTTAGGTAGCATTCTGGTTTTATTCTTTTTACTTGCATGGTTTGTATATATTGAGTATTTGCCTAAGCAGTCGCCAGTAGCTGATGATGCGGTGCAACAGACTACAGCGCCTGTGGCAGAGGCGCCTGCCGATACGCAGGAGTCCTCCGAGGTGGTGTTGTCCGAAACGACTTTACCTGAGCCTGCTTTACCAGCTGCAGAACGTCAGTTTGCAGAGGACGCAGTTTCAAACCAAGATGCAGGAGTTGCCCCTGTAAGTAATACACAACCGCAGTCTAGCGCACCAGTCAGTGCGCCTGTGCAGGCCGTTCCTGCGGTAGCGCCGCTGGCACCAATCAAGCCTGAGCCTCAGGTTAAACCGGATCCGCAAGCCGCAGCTGCGGCTTTGAAAAAAGTAAGCATATCGGTGACAGATAAAACCTGGGTGCGTGTGAGTGATAAAGCCGGGCAAATACTTTACGAAGCGACTTTGAATGCTGGCGATACGCAGTCACTTAGTTTCCAATCGCCGTTTAGCGTGGTGATTGGTAATGCCAAGGCAGCTACAGTCAATGTTTCTGGGCAAGCTGTGGATTTAGCTGGCTATACTCGAAGCAATGTTGCACGTATCAGTTTGGAGTAATCGTTGAGTTTGTTTATGCAAAATAAAGCCCGTAATACTTTGCAAGTGATGGTCGGGCACGTGCCGGTAGGCGGTGGCTTATTAGATACTTTACCAGCTCCAGTGGTAGTGCAAAGTATGACCAATACAGATACTGCGGACGCTGAAGCAACCATCAAGCAGGTTTATGAGTTATGGCAGGCTGGTTCTGAGGTAGTACGTATTACGGTGAACTCGCCCGAAGCTGCTGCGCAAGTCGGCAATATCCGTCGTGGTTTAGATAAGCTGGGTTGTAATGTGCCATTGGTTGGTGATTTTCATTACAACGGTCATAAATTACTGGCCCAATATCCTGATTGTGCTGAGTCGCTATCAAAATATCGAATTAACCCAGGTAATGTAGGTAAGGGTTCGAAGCGTGATGAGCAGTTTGCAGCGATGATTGAAGCTGCAATACAGTACAAAAAGGCTGTGCGTATTGGTGTGAATTGGGGTAGCCTAGATCAAGCCAAAATGGCGCAGATGATGGACGATAATGCGAAGCTGGCCGAGCCATTGACTGCTGATGCATTGATGCGTGAGGCTTTGATACAGTCTGCGCTTGAGAGTGCGGAGCAGGCGGTAGCGTTGGGTTTATCGCCAAATCAAATCATCATTTCATGCAAAGTGAGTGATGTGCAAGACTTGGTGAAAGTCTATACAGAGCTAGCAAGTCGTAGTGATTATCCCCTGCATTTAGGTCTAACTGAAGCTGGCATGGGCTCTAAAGGGATTGTTGCGTCAACCGCTGCTTTGGCCTTATTGTTGCAGCAAGGCATCGGCAACACGATTCGAGTTTCACTCACACCAGAGCCGAATGAATCACGCACTAAAGAGGTGGTCGTAGCGCAAGAGATTCTGCAAACCATGGGAATTCGTTCGTTTACCCCATTGGTGACTGCTTGCCCAGGCTGTGGCCGTACTACTTCAACTTATTTCCAAGAGCTTGCTATGCAAATTCAAACTTACTTGCGTAATCAAATGCCGATTTGGCGCGATGCGTATGCAGGTGTTGAGAATATGAGCGTGGCAGTGATGGGCTGTGTAGTGAATGGCCCCGGCGAGTCTAAATTAGCCAATGTTGGTATTAGCTTGCCTGGTACGGGTGAAGTACCAGTGGCGCCGGTGTTCGTCGATGGTGAAAAAACCGTCACATTGAAAGGTGATCATATTGCCGAGGAGTTTCAGGCAATTGTTGAAGCGTATGTGCAAAAAAACTATGCCGAAGGCGGTAATTTACGTCCTGCATCTGCACAAAAAATAATTCCAATACAAGCAGTCAATTCATAATAGGCAATTCAAAAGTTCATGAGTAACAAATTTCAAAGCATCAAAGGTTTTTACGACATTCTGCCAGAGGCTACGCCTTTATGGTTCAAGCTAGAAGACACCGCACGCCGCGTACTTGCACAGTATGGCTATAAAAATATCCGCATGCCGCTGGTTGAATCTACCGATTTGTTTGTGCGTAGCGTAGGCGAGCATACCGATATCGTAGAAAAAGAAATGTACGCATGGGAAGACGCGCTTAACGGCGACAAGCTGACCTTGCGCCCTGAAGGCACCGCCGGTTGTGTGCGTGCTGTGGTTGAAAATAATCTTACCTATAATGGCCCAGTGCGTTTGTGGTATAGCGGTGCGATGTTTAGGCATGAAAACGTACAAAAAGGCCGTCAGCGTCAGTTCCACCAAATTGGCGTAGAAGCTTTTGGCTTTGATACCCCAGAGGTTGATGCCGAACAAATTGTGTTGCTGGCGAGGCTATGGCGTGAGCTTGGCATTCAGGATGTTGAACTGCAAATTAACAGCATTGGTGACGCGCATGAGCGTGCCGAATACCGTAATGTGCTGATTGCATACTTTGAGCAGCATGCAGAGTTGCTGGATGAAGATGCTAAGCGACGTTTGCATACCAATCCACTGCGTATCCTGGATACTAAAAATCCGCGTATGCAAGCCATGTGTGAGGCTGCCCCAAAGTTGCTTGACTGCTTAGGCGCTGAAACTCGCGCGCATTTTGAGGGTCTGTGTAAAAGATTGAATGATGCTGGCGTGGCTTACACGATTAATCCGCGTTTGGTGCGCGGCTTAGATTACTACAACCGCACCGTATTTGAGTGGGTGACGACAAAGCTAGGCGCACAGGGTACTATTGCCGGCGGTGGGCGCTATGATAGTTTGGTTGAGCGCCTAGGTGGAGATGCAACGCCGGCATGTGGCTTTGGCATTGGTCTAGAGCGTGTGTTCTTACTCATGCAGGAGTATGAGGTTGAAGCGGACGATGCGCCGGATGTGTATCTGGTGAATGTAGGTGAGCAAGCAGAGAATGCTGCTTTTAGTATCGCTGAGCGTTTACGCAATGCGAATATTCAAGTGGTGTTGCACGCTGGCGGTGGTAGCTTTAAGTCACAAATGAAAAAAGCGGATAGAAGTCGTGCCAAATATGCGTTGATATTGGGTGATGATGAGGTGGCGAATAACGAAGTGGCATTGAAGCCAATGCTGGCAACAGTAAAGGGTGAACAGCAAAAACTGAGCGTTGAAGCCGCAGTTGCCTATTTAACTAGTCATTGAGTTATCTGGTAATTGATTTAATTGGCAATTAGACTGAACACTTGAAGTACTTATTAAAAGGTATTTGCAATGAACGAGCAGAATAATCTATTTAAAGCTATGGTTGCATTGGGTATCTTTTTGGCAATCGGCATGTCTGCTGCTGCATTTATACTAGGCGTACAAGGTAAGCGCGCGATGTCTGGCCAGCAATCCATCACAGTGAAAGGCTTGGCAGAAAAGCCAATTAAAGCAGATAGTGCTGAATGGGAGCTGAGTGTCAGTGTTACCCAACCTACACAAGCGGAAGCTTTAGAAAAGCTGGCGGTGGAGCGTAAAGTGGTAGAGGAGTTTTTATTAGCGCAAGGGTTTGAAGCGAAGACCTGGAGTGTTGATGTCGAAACTTTAAATCCGCATTACGAAGAGGAGTTTATTAAAGACACGCCACGACAGGTGCAGCGCGGTTTTGATGCTTACCAAACAATTCGTGTCGTGACCAAAGATTTAAATAAAGTGACTAATGCCAATAAAGCTTTATTGCAATTACGCGCAGAAAATCACCCTGTAGTCGCCAGAGCGCCATCTTACTTAGTGAGTGATTTAGAGAATATTAAAATGTCTTTAATTGCTGCGGCTACAAAAAATGCGCGTAGCCGCGCCACTGAGTTTGTAAAGCAGGATGGTGTAGAAGTCGGCGTGATGAAATCGGCTTCGCAAGGTGCATTTTATATCCTGCCTGTAGGTGGCGATGCTGGTGATGACAGCTATGGTGGTGTTTACGATAAATCAACCATCGATAAAACAGCTCGCGTTGTGGTGACTATTGTTTATAGTATCGAGTAAAAGATGAGTAACTCTAAAGATACAGTTCAGCCATTGTTACAGTTACAGCATGTCACTATTTCGCCCAAAAATACGCCATCGCGTCTATTGGTTAACGATGTAAGTTTTACCATTGAAGCAGGTAAAACCACTTGTGTGGTTGGCGAGTCCGGCAGTGGTAAAAGCCTGACAGCATTATCGGTCATGGGGTTGCTATCACAGCAGTTAAAGCTTAATACCGGTAAAGTTCTATTTAATGATCATGAAACCGGGGTGCAAGACATTAGCTTGCTGAGTGAAAAAGCCCTGCAAAAAATTCGTGGTGCAAAAATCGCCATGATTTTTCAGGAGCCGATGACCTCACTTAATCCGGTGCTGACGATTGGCTACCAAATTGGCGAAAGTTTGACGACACACCTAGGGCTAAAGAATCATGCCTTAAAGAACAAAGTGGCTAGCTTGCTTGAAATGGTCGGTATTTCGCCTAGCCGTGCTGATAGTTATCCTGATGAGTTGTCTGGTGGACAGCGTCAGCGCGTGATGATTGCGATGAGCATAGCTTGCGAACCGCGCCTGCTGATTGCCGATGAGCCTACTACCGCACTAGATGTTACCGTGCAGGCGCAAATTTTAAAATTGCTGGACGATCTGAAAACCCGCATGAATATGGGTATGTTGTTTATTACGCATGACTTTGGTGTGGTTGCGGATATTGCGGACAATGTCGTGGTGATGTTTAGAGGTGAGATTGTTGAGGCTGGCACCAAGCAACAGGTACTCAATAACCCGCAGCATCCATATACCAAGGCATTGCTGGCGTGTGTGCCTGACGCGGAAGGTAAAAAAGATTTAAAACCGATTGATTATGCCTGGTTGCCAGATAGCAACCCCCAAGCTACTGGTGCTGCAATATGAGTGAATATATTTTAGAGGCTAATCATTTAACCAAAACTTACACACAGCGCAGTGGAAAATTTGGTTTTGGTAAAACCTTGGTAAAAGCATTGAACGACGTCAGCATCAAACTGCGTGCAGGCAAAACCCTTGCCGTGGTTGGCGAATCTGGTAGTGGTAAATCCACCTTGGCAAGATGTCTGTTACAATTGCAGTCGATTGACAGTGGCGAAGTGATTTTTGCAGGAAAAGATTTAGCTAAGCTCAATGCAGAAGCGCTTAGGTCCGTGCGTAAAGATTTGCAAATGGTGTTTCAAGACCCGTTTGCCTCGCTTAATCCGCGTATGCGCATCGGTGATTTGGTAGGCGAAGGCTTGCTGATACATGGCTTGGGTGACGCGGCTGAGCGTAAAAGCAAAGTGATTGCCATGTTAAAGCGTGTTGGCTTAACTGAGGCTGATATGCAAAAATACCCGCATGAGTTTTCTGGCGGGCAAAGACAGCGCATTGGCATTGCCAGAGCGCTAGTGCTACAACCTAAGGTGGTGGTGTGCGATGAACCAGTGTCTGCATTGGACGTTTCGATACAGGCACAAATACTGTTGCTACTTAAAGAACTGCAGCAAGAAATGGCGTTAAGTTACATCTTTATTAGCCATGATTTACGAGTTGTGCGTCATATTGCAGATGATATTGTGGTGATGCATCAAGGGCGAGTTGTTGAGTTAGGAGAAGTCGCTGATATTTATGAGCGGCCACAACATGCCTACACACAGAGTTTACTGGCAGCGATTCCTGGTAAAAAAGTTGCAAATGGATGATAGGTGTAGCGTAAGTTTTTGAATTAAATATATATTAGGACTAAGAATGGCATACGATTTAGAAGAGCAAGAACAGTTAGACGAGTTAAAAGCGTGGTGGAAAACCTATGGAAAAATGGTCAGTAATTTGGTTATAGGCTTATTAGTTGCTTATGCCGCGTACCAAGGCTGGACATACTATCAAACCAAACAGGCGGTAAATGCTTCTACTGAGTATCAGGCATTACAAGTGGTTGATACTAAGGATACAAAATCATTTCAAGCTAAAGCTGCTGTGTTAATGGAAAAATATAGCGCGACACCATATGCGGGACGTGCTGCAGTATTGGCTGCTAAAGCAAATTACGAAGCCAATCAGATTAAAAGCGCTAAAGCGCAATTAGAGTGGGCGATTAGCAATGCTAAAGAAACTTCTGTGAGTGCGATTGCGAGTTTGCAGTTAGCCAACATTTTGGCTGAAGAAAATAATTTTGACGCTGCTTTGAAAGTGTTGGAAGCAAAGCACGATGCTGGTTTTGATGGTTTGTTCCTTGATCTTAAAGGCGACGTATTACTTGGCTTAGGTAAACGTGACGAGGCTAAAGCAGCTTACGAACTTGCACTTACCAAGCTAGATGCTCAAGGCCGCTATCGTCATTTGACGCAACAAAAAATTGATTCACTAGGCTAATACTTAATGCGTTTTATTAAACAATCAACTGCATTATTGGCTATATGTGGCTTCACGCTGCTTTCTGCCTGTACCTCTATTACCGATCTGAAAACTGACCTGTCAGAACGTGTCTTCGGTCGTGAGGTGGTAGATATGGAGCCGTTGACTGAGTTTGAGGCGAATGCAACCGCTAAAATTGTGTGGCAAGCTAAACTTGGTATATCCGGTAACTATGACCTAGCGCCAGTGGTAGAAGCTGGTTTTGCTTATGCTGCTAGTTCTGACGGTGATCTCGTTAAGTTAGATGCAACGAATGGTAAACAGCTTTGGCATGCAAAAATAACTGAAAAACTTACCGGTGGTGTAGGTGTTGGCGGTAGTTTGGTGTTGGTTGGCACGCAAAAAGGTGTGGTTTATGCCTATGATTTATCAGGCAAACTGCAATGGATGTCCAGACTGAGTAGCGAGGTGCTAAGCGCTCCTAGGTATTACGACGGTATGGTAGTTGTACGCACTGGTGATAGCCGCATTTATGGTATTAATGCTGATGACGGCAGTAGGAAATGGGTTTATGACCGTACTAGCCCTGCGCTCACAGTACGCAGCAGTGCAGGCGTTGTAGTGGATGGAGGCGCGGTATATGCCGGTTTTGCCGGCGGTAAACTTGCGGCAATTCGCGCAGATAACGGCAAGCTGCTATGGGAAGCTTCTGTGGCTCAGCCTAAAGGCGTTACCGAGATTGAGCGTATTGCGGATATTACAAGCCTACCTATGGTGGATGGTCCTTTAGTGTATGCGGTGGCTTATCAGGGTCGTATTGCAGCGGTTGACCGTGCATCTGGACGTGTTGTCTGGAACCGTGATATTTCAAGCCTAACTGGGTTAAGCCACGAAGATGCCCGTATTTATGTATCGCATGCAATCGGTTCCATCTATGCACTTGATTACACGACGGGTAAAACCTTTTGGCGTCAGGCAGCCCTTAAAAATAGGCAGCCTACTGCGCCTTTACCCATGGGTGACAGAGTTGCTGTTGGTGATGTAGAAGGCTATGTACATTTTCTGAAGCGTGAAGATGGTGCGTTCTCAGCCAGAGTAAAAACAGATAACTCAGCAATCTTACCGCAAATGGCCATGATTAACAGTGACACATTACTGGCACAGTCACGAGGTGGCAGTTTGTATGCGATTCAAATTAAATAAAATGTTTGGTTTGCTTTAATCGCTTATTATTAGAATTAAAAATTAATTGGGCTAATTGATGACTAAAATTATCAATTAGCTTCAATGCTTTATAGAAGGCTCACATGATACCTACCATTGTTTTGGTTGGTCGACCTAACGTCGGCAAATCAACATTATTTAACCGTTTAACTAAAAGTCGTGATGCCTTAGTCGCTGACTTGCCTGGTCTAACCCGTGATCGACATTATGGGCGCGGCATAGGCGCCAGCCAGCCTTATCTAGTCGTGGATACAGGTGGCTTTGAGCCAAATACAGACAGTGGCATTCTTAAAGCCATGGCAAAGCAAACCTTGCAAGCGATTGATGAAGCTGATGCGATTATCTTTTTGGTAGATGGTCGCCAAGGTGTTTCACCGCAGGATATGGAAATTGCCAACCGTTTAAGAAGAACCAAGTGCCCAGTATTGTTGGCGGTAAACAAAACTGAAGGCATGCAAAAAGCAGTGGTCAGTGCAGACTTCCATGAGTTGGGTTTAGGTTACCCACTTTCAATTTCTTCAGCACATGGCGAAGGTGTACGCGATATTATTGAGCTTGCGCTGGAAAACTTCACAGTCACTGAAGATGAGCCGGTGACTGACTATACCGGTGACAGAATTCCTAAAGTGGCGATTGTAGGTCGCCCTAATGTGGGTAAATCAACGCTAGTGAATGCATTGCTAGGGGAAGAGCGTGTGATTGCTTATGATGAGCCTGGTACTACGCGTGACTCTATCCATATCGATTTAGAAAAGAACGGTAAACACTACACGCTGATTGACACAGCCGGTGTGCGTAAGCGTGGCCGTGTATTTGAAGCGATTGAAAAGTTCTCCGTGATTAAAACCATACAGGCGATTGAAGAGGCAAATGTGGTGATTCTTGTGGTGGATGCCCAAGAGGGTATCACCGAGCAGGACGCACACGTAGCAGCTTACATCTTAGATGCTGGTCGCGCTTTAGTCGTGGCTATCAATAAATGGGATGGTTTGAAAGAAGACGAGCGTGATTGGATTAAACGTGAAATCGACCGTAAGCTGCAGTTTTTAGATTTTGCTGAGTTTCACTACATCTCCGCTTTGCGTAAAAAAGGCTTACCAGAGCTGTTTAAATCAGTGGATGTGGCTTACAAGGCTGCTTTCGCTAAGCTTGCAACACCGCAGCTGACACGTGTGCTGATTGATGCGTTACAGCAGCATCAGCCGCCTATCAGTAAAGGTATCCGTCCAAAATTACGCTATGCGCATCAGGGTGGTAGCAATCCACCTATCGTAGTGATTCATGGTAGCCATGTGGATGGTGTTAAAGATGCTTATACACGCTTTTTAGAAAAAACTTTCCGTAGAACTTTCCAGCTTTCAGGTACACCATTGCGTGTTGAGTATAAGCAAGGGCATAACCCGTTTGCTGAGGATGAAGATAAGCGTAAGCCGGGTGAGGGTATTGTAAGTATGCGCCGCCGTAAGACTGCGCAACGTGCTGAGTTAAAAGCTAAGAAAGAAGTTGAAGACAAAGACCGCCGCGCTAAAAAGCATTAAAAACAACAGCGCTATAGCTGTCATATAGCCAGCTAAATAACAGCTAACGCTGACTGATAGATGTAGAGCATTTATCGCTATCAAAGCTTAGAGGTATTTGCTCTTGTTCTAATCTTGTATCTGTTATTGCTTGTTGCTGATAGTGAATGTTAGCGCAATGTTATACTCTTAAGTATTGTTAAACATCTGCACCAAACATTACCGCTCACGGTTAAACATTGCGTAAACGCTGCGTGTAAATACGCAGCGTTTACGGCTAGTTACTACTGCTTAGAACTCCTCCCAATCGCCGTTACCGTTTGTCTGTTTGATTGCAATCGACTTCATCAGCTCTGGTTCAGGGCGGCTTTTCACTACAGCTAATGCCACATGATTGTGGTTTGATTTCAATGACTGATGTACAGGCAATCCGTCTTTAGCATCATCCAGTTTAAATGCACTGATAGCACTAGATAACTGGTTAGCTTGTTCTACTAGGGATTCAGCTGCCGCAGCAGCCTGTTCTACCAGTGCTGCATTTTGCTGTGTAGATTCGTCCATGCTAGTCACAGCCTCATTGACTAGATCGATGCCTGCTGCTTGCTCAATGGAGGCCGCGGCAATCTCACCGATAATGTCAGCCACATGTTTCACCGACACCACTACTTCTTCCATAGTTTGCCCGGCATTTTGTACCAATGTGGTACCTTCTGTCGTTTTGCTTACAGAGTCTGTAATCAGTTCTTTGATTTCCTTGGCCGCACTGGCTGAGCGCTGTGCCAAATTGCGTACCTCACCGGCAACTACCGCGAAGCCTCGACCTTGCTCACCAGCTCTTGCCGCTTCAACAGCTGCATTTAGTGCAAGAATATTAGTTTGGAAGGCGATGCCATCAATCACGGAAATAATATCTTCAATTTTGCGTGAGCTATCGTTAATGGCAATCATGGTGGTCACAACATCTGAAACTACATTGCCGCCTTTTACTGCGATATCGGAAGCGCTGAGTGCTAGCTGATTCGCTTGTTTTGCATTTTCAGCATTATGCTTGACTGTGCTTGCTAGCTCTTCCATGCTGGCTGCAGTTTCTTCTAGGCTGGACGCCTGCTGCTCAGTCCGGCTTGACAGGTCATTGTTGCCGGAAGATATCTCGTTAGCTGCTGTTGTAATCGTGTCAACCGCGTCTTTAACGGCAATAATAGGCGCTACAATGGTTTCCAGCGTGGAATTTACACCCTCTACCGCTTTACGGAAGTCACCTTGGTGTTGGGTCACATCGGCTCTTGTGCTGATACGCCCTTCAGTGGCGGCTTCCGACAGCATATTAGTGTCATTCACCAAGCGATTGATTGCATCGATACAGGTGTTCAGGTTGTTTTTAATGACGTTAAAATCACCATTGTATGGTTGAGTGATATGGGTAGGGATATCGCCTTTAGATATACGCTCTACGTACTGTGCCGCCGTATTCAACGGGTTAACCACGTAGTCTAAGGTGTTGTTCATGCCTTCAATGATTTTGCGGAAATCTCCTAGGTGCTGACTTGCGTCTGCTCGCGTTGAGAGTTGGCCTTTTTCAGTAGCATCTGCTAATAACGCTGTATCTGCAATCATGGTGTTTACAGCATCAATACATTGATTCAGATTGTTTTTAATTGCGTTAAAATCGCCATCGTAGCTATCGGTAATTTTGGCAGGGATGTTACCTTTTGCGATGTCATCGACATATTTGGCCGCCATGTTTAATGGATTAACCACCGCATCCAATGTGTCATTGATGCCTTGCACAATCTTACGGAACTCACCATGATGACGTCTGGAGTCTGCACGTCTGGAAAGTTTGCCTAGAATCGTGGCGTTAACCAGCATATTGGTATCTACCACCAGTGCCTGAATATTGGCGCGTACTTGCTCAATCGCGGTATTAACAAATGCTTTTTTCCCTGGGAACTTCTCTAGTTGCGGTGTTAAATCACCGTCACCAAAGGCTTGCACCACGGCAATCGCTTTTTGGTTCATTTCAATATGGTCAGCCACCATTTTGTTAATACCAGTTGCCATTTCGGCATAGACGCCGTTGAACTGCTGTGCATTTAATGTGGCGTCTATATCACCAATAGAGTGCTGATGACTAACCCTTTGCAGGGCATCAATCAGGTTTTTAATGGTTTGCTGTAAGCTATAAGATGAGCGCATCACGTCGCCCATTTCATCACGACTGAAAATCTTATTCTCATCATGATGCACAACATTTCCTTGAGCAAGATTGTTCATTAACTCCTTAGTCTCGCTAGTTGCTTGAATAATGTTTCTAGCAACTGAGAACAGCATCAGGCTAACCATTAAAATCGTCAAAATGGTGATAGATACTACCAGCCAAAATTGCTGTTGCTGTTGCATCAAGCGTTTTTCTAAAGACTGGTCTAGTAACTTGCTAATTTCGTCATAGGCTTGATAGCCTTTGGTAATGGACTGAGTAGCAAAATTAAAATATTTTTCCGTATCTAAATCGATAGTTTCTGCATCAATAATCGATGTTTTTACTAGCGTGTTTAGTTCATCAATCGATTTCTGTAAGGCAGTCATCACCGGTTTTACTTGTGTGTATGTACTCTCATAATTTTTAAGTACAGACATGACATGTTCGTAGCTTTTAAGGGAAGCTTCCACTTGGTTAGTCAGTGCCGAAAGCTTTAGTTTTTCCTGGTTTGTCACAAACTGCCGAGAGGTAATGCCTGCACCTAAACCACGAATCTGCGCTGTAATCTCAACGACGTTGATGGTTCTTAAATAGACAATATCCATTAGATAATAGGTGTCCATTTGCGGGTCGAGCGTCAGTGTGCTCGCGTCTGTGAGCTTTAATGAAAACTCAAGTAGTTGATTGATTAGATGACTGTGATTTGCAAAGCTTTGTTGTGGTGTGATGCCGCCTGATTTTGACTTAATTTGCGCCCAGTCAGCTTTAAGCTTATCCCAGTTCTTTTTAATCTTACTCCAGTCTTCTGTAGAGCGGAATTGCTGACCAAGTTCTTTATCAATTTGGTCAATATTTAAAATGAGCGTGCTGGATTTTTTTTCGTTGGCATCAATCTTTTCTGCAAAATCATCGTTTCCTGATAAATAGGAATTGGTCATGCCGCGATGAGCTTGAACGCTTTCAATAAAATGACGCAGCGGGACTAAATAGGTAATGCCTTGGCGTTCGATTCTGGTAATTTTTTGGTCAGAGTTCAGTAGCTGGATATTGAAAAAAAGTAGAATCAATAAAGGTACGAGCGCCACTGTGCCAAGTAAGGTAAATTTCTTTTTATAGCTCAGATTGTTTAATAAGTGACCGATATTCCAGGAGCTCACTTTGTTCATAGTTCTTTCCTAACCTAAATATATTCACAAACTACCGCGCTACAACAGTCTTGTATGCGCTTAATTGGTAGCTTACACGGGGCACTGCATAACTTGGTAGGGTTATGTTTTGTGCGTCATTTAGACTTATTCCCACGTTGGAATAAATTTGGCTGATGTTATATGGCTCTATAACCTCGGCCCAAACTCCCCTTCGTTGGGGAGCGGGTTAAAAATTTACTACGCAATGCATTGTTGTCATGACGTTAATCCTGCGCTTGAGTGCGCCGTTGCAAAAAAGCACAAGTATTTAGCGTCTTGCTAATTATGTTGTCGACAACAATTCAGTTAATTTTAGTACTGGCATCGCTGCCATATTGATTAAGCGCGCTCGTTACGCTTAGTTTTGTATAGTTTAATATGGGAATTAAATAAATTAAACATAATTTATGCAGGAGCCGCGACAATATTGAACTTTGGGCTAGGTGTGGGGTGACATTAATGATGATGTAACGATGTGGTGCTTGGCGATCAGAGCGTCAGGCACACATGGTTAAGTATGGTGATTGTATTACATGGTGATATATAAGAATTTGTCAGTAGCGCTATCAATTTGGATATTGCTCTAGCGATTTATTTTCTGTGGGTAACTCGTAAGGGTCTGCAACATAAGCGGGCCCTTTCATAATGGTGACGACAATACAGCCGATTGCAATAGCGCCAACTAGAAACCAGACACTAAAAAGTACACCGAGTAATTGATAGATGACTTGCTGCTGCTCTCGGCTTAGCGATTCATTCCCTAGATAAATTATTAGCATTGGAGCGCATGGCGCTGCTGTTCCAATGCTAAAAATCAGAGGTAATTTTTTGAACAAAACCCACTCAAGGCCTGATGGCGTTCTAATGAATCCTGGTAATTTATTAAAGTACTTCATCAAAATAATGGATGCTTTAAATGCGGTTTAGTTCATTTAGTATAGGCTTTCCCAGAACTTCCACCATACGCGTTCATCTTCAGGTGCATTCTTATTTAAAATCGCACTATCTGGATAATTAGTTTTCAAAATGCGCAAGGTATCATTTTTAAGATCATCCAAGCCCATTAAGTCGTAAGCGCTAATCATAATGACTAGTGCTTCTTCCACATGTGGGGATTGTGGGTAGTATTCAATCACATATTTTGTACGGTTAATCGCGGCAACATAAGCTTTGCGTTTCATGTAATAGCGCGCAACATGTAGCTCATGTTCTGACAGACTGTTTGCCAAGTAAACCATGCGCTGTGTGGCGTCTTTTACATAGCGGCTTTTTGGGTAGCGTGTTACTAACTCTTTAAAGGTCGCGAAAGAGTCTTTCAAAGCGCGTGGGTCGCGGTCACTTACTTGCTGTTTGGTGAGCTTTTCTACAATGCCGCGCTCATTAAACACTGCTAAGCCCTTTAGGTAATAAGCATAATCTACGTTAGGGTGGTCAGGGTGGAGTTTGATGAAGCGGTCGGCAGCAGCAACTGCGGATACCGGGTCTTGCTTTTTGTAATGGGCGTAGGCTGTTTCAAGTTGCGCTTGCGTAGCATATTTGCCATGCGGATAGCGAGACTCAAGCTTTTGAAAGTAAACAATGGCTTTGTCGTAGTCGCGGTCTTGCATTTTTGCTGCACCTTCTTGATAGATGCGTTCAGCTGTCCAGCCTTTCGTATCATCAATCTCAGTTGGTGCGCCAAAAATCGCACATCCACCGAGTAAGAAGGTAAAAGCCAAAATTGAGATATACTTCATGCAAAACCACCTTTAAGAATTTCTCACGATTATAACCGATGACAGACGCTACTCAACAATCTCTTAACAACCTAATTCACCTCACAATTTCATCAGATTTGGGCGGTTTGCGCCTTGATGTTGCTTTGCAACGGTTACTTCCTGAACATTCACGCTCAAGACTGCAGGCTTGGATAAAGTCTGGTTTGGTGACCGTTGACGGCAAAGTCAGTACTGCAAAAACCAAAGTGTGGGGCGGGGAAAAGGTGTCGGTTGATGTGCAGGTGAAGCCTGAGACCTATGCATTTACTGCACAAGATATTCCACTGGATATTGTGTATGAAGATGACCACATCTTAGTTGTGAACAAACCTGCCGGCATGGTTGTGCACCCTGCGGCCGGAAATTGGGAAGGTACTTTACTCAACGCCTTGCTATTTCATTCGCCGCAATTACACGATGTGCCACGTGCAGGGATTGTGCATCGTTTAGATAAAGAAACCAGTGGCTTATTAGTGGTGGCTAAAACATTAAATGCGCAGACGCATTTGGTACGTCAGTTACAAGCGCGTACTGTAAAGCGTGAGTATCGCGCCATTGTATGGGGCCAACTCTGGCGAAATGGCGTGGTCGATCAGCCGTTAGGTCGTGATCCTCGCTCGCGTACTAAAATGGCAATTAACCGGATGGGTAAACCTGCTGTGACGCGTTACGAGATATTAGAGCGTTTTTCTGTGCAAACTTACTTACGCTGCAACTTAGAAACCGGACGTACTCACCAGATTCGTGTACACATGCAGCACCTCAAGGCGCCTTTAGTTGGTGACCCTGTTTATGGTTTCCGTGGCATTGTGCCGATTCGTGCAATGACGCAAACGTTGCGCGACGCGGTCAGTCAGTTTCATCGTCAGGCTTTGCATGCAATCAAGCTTGGTCTGGTGCACCCAGCTACCAATGAATTCATGGAGTGGCAGATTGAGCTGGCTGATGATATGAAGGTGTTGTTGGAAGCCATGCGTCATGAAGATGTGCGTGATGATGAGGAAGACTTTGAATTAAGCATGGAGCCTTATCTGGCTGATGAGGATTATGAATATGACGATGATGATCTGTTTGACGATGGTGATGAAGAAGATGATGCAGATTTTGATAATGAGGAAGATGTTTAGCTTTAAATGAATTGAGGTAACCATGACTAATGCTGAACCTATTACATTAATCACTCCTGATTGGCCTGCACCTCTCAATGTGAAGGCGTTGCAAACTACGCGCACTGGTGGCGTGAGTCCTGCCCCATACGCCAGTCTTAATCTAGGTGCGCATGTACAAGATAACCCAATTGCTGTTGCGAAAAACCGTCAATTATTAAGTCCGTACCTGCCTAGTGAGCCAGTCTGGGTGAATCAGGTGCATGGCATTGAGGTGATTAATGCAGCTACTAGCACTTGCCTGCAAAATGCGGATGCATCCTTTACCACCAAACCCAATGTTGTGTGTGTGACGATGACGGCTGATTGCCTGCCTGTTTTACTATGCGATAAAAAGGGGAGCGTTGTTGCAGCAGTGCATGCAGGCTGGAGAGGGCTGTGTGACGGTGTGATTGAAGCTGCTGTGCAGAAAATGCAAGTGTCGGCTGATGAAGTATTAGTGTGGTTAGGTCCGGCCATCGGGCCCAATGCCTTTGAGGTGGGCAGAGATGTGCGCGACCAATTCATTGCAAAAGATAATCAGGCGAGTCAGGCATTTAAATTGTTGGAGTCATCAGCATCAGGTGATAAATGGCTCTGCAATTTATACTTGATTGCACAACAGCGCCTTAACCGCATTGGTGTGACCGGAATATATGGCGCCGGGGTGAATGAAGACTTTTGCACCTATACGGATCAGGTGCGCTTTTTTTCTTTTAGGCGCGATAACATCACCGGACGTATGGCAAGTATGATTTGGTTGGAATCACATAGAGATGTGGCAGTTGCTCAGTTATAATATCGCTCTTTATTACTGATCAAAAGTGTTGCATGACAATTCCCGAGTTACCTATTCTTGCATGGATTATTATCGCTAGCTTTACGGGCGGGGTGTTAAGCGTATCTTTAGCCGCATTGTTTGCACTCAACCTACGCACAGCATGGATTCCTATGCTGGTTAGCTATGCGATAGGCGCTATGTTAGGCGCAGTGTTTTTAGAAATACTTCCCCATGCGTTTAATGAAGCGAGTAGTATAGAAAGTATCTCTGCAACCCTCTTGTTTGGGTTGTTGTTATTTTTTGTACTAGAGAAACTGGTGATTTGGCGGCATTGCCATGGTGATCACTGTGAAGTGCACGCGATTCATACTGAGGAAGACTGCCCGTTAACACATCCGAAGCCTGAGCTTGCTGCCGATGGTGTTAAGTATAAAGCGGTGACTGCTGCAAAGGCACCATCTTTAACGCAGGTACACAGCCATGCACACGCGCACCACCATGATAGTGGGCGCAGCGGCATGATGATTATGATAGGAGATACTTTTCATAACTTTGTGGATGGCGTTTTAATTGCAGCGGCATTTTTAGTGGATGTGAAATTAGGTGTGGTTACCGCGCTGGCGATTATTTCGCACGAAATCCCACAAGAGGTGGGTGACTTTTTAATACTATTGCACTCGGGTTACAGCAAAAAACAGGCACTGGTGTTTAATTTAGTGTCTAGTTTAGCAACTTTGGTGGGTGGACTCCTTGCTTATTATGCTTTGCAATATGTGATGAGTTGGGTTCCCTATATTTTAGGGTTGGCAGCGGCAAGCATGTTGTATGTAGCAGTGGCTGATTTAATTCCTAGTTTGCATAAACGCACGGAATTAAAAGCAACTTTAAGTCAGGTGCTACTCATCGCTCTGGGTGTTAGCTCTATCTTCTTGGTGGGTTACTTCATCCGCTGATGGTTTGTTTTGTTGGTGGCGCCTATGTTTAACACCAAGTAGCCACAGTAGCAGGGTACATGGCAGCAAGCCGTAAAATATAAACGTGAGTAGTCCTGCAGTCACTGATTTTTCAGTGGCGGCCATGAGTACAACAACATACATCCAGGCAATCGCAATAATATACATTTGAATTAATTTTAAGATTTATAGGTTTTTATGACAATGAGTACTACAAGCAAAAACTCCACGCCTAAAGTAGGCTTTGTATCGTTAGGCTGCCCTAAAGCTGGCTCAGACGCAGAGCGTATTCTCACCCAATTACGGGCGGAAGGCTATGAAATTTCTGGAAGTTACGACGAAGCTGATTTAGTGGTAGTGAATACCTGTGGTTTCATTGATAGTGCCGTGGAAGAGTCTTTGGATGCGATTGGTGAGGCGATTAATAAAAACGGTAAAGTGATTGTTACCGGCTGTTTAGGCGCTAAAAAAGGCGTAGTTGAAGCTGCGCACCCAAGCGTATTGGCTGTAACCGGCCCGCACGCGCTAGAAGAAGTAATGACAGCCGTACATGCAAACCTGCCTAAGCCGCATGAGCCATTTATTGACTTAGTGCCACCACAAGGCGTAAGGCTGACACCTAAGCATTACGCTTACCTTAAAATTTCTGAAGGCTGTAACCATCGTTGCAGCTTCTGTATTATTCCTAGCATGCGAGGTGATTTAGTCAGTCGCCCGATTGGAGAGGTGCTTAACGAAGCTGAGAATCTAGTGAATGCTGGTGTGAGTGAAATTTTAGTGATTTCACAAGACACTTCGGCTTATGGCGTTGATGTTAAATATCGTCCAGGTTTCTGGAACGGTCGCCCGGTTAAAACCCGTATGACAGAGTTGACGCAAGCTTTAAGTGAGCTTGGTGTCTGGACTCGCTTGCATTATGTGTACCCATACCCGCATGTGGATGAGGTGATTCCATTGATGGCAGATGGTCTGATTCTGCCTTACCTAGACGTGCCATTCCAGCATGCTAGCCCGCGTATATTAAAAGCGATGAAACGTCCGGCAAGCAGTGAAAATAATCTGGCACGCATTAAAGCTTGGCGTGACATCTGTCCGGACATTACGATTCGTAGCACATTCATTGCTGGTTTCCCAGGTGAAACTGAAGATGACTTTAAACAACTGTTAGACTTTATGGAAGAAGCACAGTTAGACAGAGTAGGCTGTTTTGCTTATTCAGCTGTAGATGGTGCGGCAGCCAATGCCTTGCCGGATCAAGTGCCTGAAGAAGTGAAACAAGAGCGTTTGAGTCGCTTTATGGAAGTGCAAGAGCGTATCAGTGCTGCTAAAGTACACGCTAAGATTGGTAGCATTCAAACTGTATTAGTGGACGAGATTGTGACGGATGTTGAAGGTAATATCGAAGCGATTGGCCGTACTAAAGCAGATGCACCAGAGATTGATGGCGTTGTATATTTAGAAGATGCTGAAGGCTTAACGCCGGGTGACTTTGTGGAGGTGGAAATTTACAGTGCTGATGGACATGATTTACGTGGCGGCCCACCACGTAGCGAATAAAGACTTTGCTGTTAGCTGAATAAGTCCTGCATGATGGGTGCAGGACGTTCACTGTCGGCGCGCTCTTCTAAAAAATCGAAGGTAAGCGGGCAGCGTATGGGTTTTTTTGCGGCCTTGCGGCGTTTTGGCGTGGTCGATTCTAGATCGATAAATGGTGTTTGGCTAACGCGGATATAGCCTGAGGCGTTTAGCTTTTGTTCTGTGGTTTCGAACAGGCTCAGCGGATTGTCTATGTTTTGTAGGGTAACAGCCTGCTTACTTACTTTTAGCACGTTGTACATCACAAACTTGCTTGCGGTTTGTTTACCGTAAATTTCACCAGTATAAATAGCCACAATGCCTCCAACGCTTAATATCTGCGTATGTTATCGCTACAGTAACTGATCTACAAGATTTATTTTAACTATCTATTTTCTGCGTAATTTGATGTGAGATTTAATCAGCTCAAGCGCTTGATATCTGAACTTGCTGCCATCGGCATCTTTTACCCACATATGCAGTAGCCCACCAAAAAACAAATGCGTGTCTAGGGCGAGTGCGCGTGGAGTAAGTGTGCTGGCTAGCAGGTTTTGTGACTGTGCGTGTGCATAAGCTACTTCGATTTTTTCTACTAGGCTAGAGCAGTTGTTCATAATTTGATGCAGCACTAATGCAAATTCATCCACATATTCGCATTTAATCATCATGATTTCGTAGATTTCACGCATCTCAACATTATCATTTAGCTCTTGTATGGTATGGCACATACTAGCTTCAATTTGATCTAACGGATTTTGTGAATTGTCAGCGGTAATTGCCAGTGTGTCGTCCATGCGGTCAATCAGCGGTAAAAATACTTGCTCGCGAATGGCATGAAAGATTTCTGTTTTGTTTTTAAAATGCCAGTAAACGGCGCCACGGGTGACATCTGCTTGTGAGGCGATATGTTCCAAGGTTGATTTACTTACTCCACGTGCAAGAAACACCGTGCGTGCCGCATCTACTATCTTTTGGCGAGTAAGTTCTGCATCTTCTTTGGTTTTTCTGACCATATTTAATCCTACTAATAAAACTTCATTTTTGCGTATTTTAAATCAATTAGGCTTTACATACATTCCTGTTTGTATATAATATACATACAAATCTGAATGTAAGCAAGAGCAGATGACTTCTATTTTTAACAAAAACATAGAATAATTAGTAAGTTATAAAAAACAATCGTGGAGTTTTAAATGGCAAATAAGACCGCAAGTCAGAATCAGCAACATATTCACACACAGTCGATTAACGCACAGGTTACGCATGCGAAACGAACCTTGATGGCATCAGGCATGATGTTGGCGCTGATTGGGGTCCTAGTCGGCTCTATGCTGGCAGCTTGCAGTAAGCAAGAAAACGGCGGGCAAGCTCAAGCGGCGATGCCGCCTATGCCAGTAGGTGTGATTACCATGGCTCCGGGCAGCGTGCCTTTGAGCGCAGAGGCTGTAGCGCAAACAGAAGGTGCGAAAGAGGTTGAAATTAGACCGCGTGTTGGCGGCATTTTGCTTAAAAAGCTGTTTGAAGAAGGTGAGCCGGTAAAAGCTGGACAGGCAATGTTTTTAATTGACCCTGTGCCTTATCAAATTGCGCTAGCTAATGCAAAAGCACAATTGGCGCAGCAAAAAGCACGTTTCGATCAAGCAAAGCGCGAAGCGCAACGTTTGCAGGCTTTAGTGGCAACGCAGTCGGTAAGTCAGCGTGAAGCAGATAATGCTAACTCTGATAATGCATTAGCAACAGCTAGCTTGGCGCAATATGAAGCAGCGGTACGTGAGGCTGAGTTGAATTTATCTTATACCACTGTGACATCGCCTTTGTCTGGTGTAGCGGGCAGGTTCGAGTTATCAGAAGGTGCATTGGTGAGTGCCAATACTAGTTTATTAAGCACTGTTAGTCAGATTAGTCCAATCTGGGTGCGCTTTAGTTTGTCTGATGCTGAGTTGGCGCAATTAGGTGGTCCATTGACACAAAAAAGTGTAAAAGAAGTAAGGCTGATACTACCTAGCGGTGAAGAGTACTCAAAATCAGGTCAGCTCAACTTTGCTGCAAGTGGCATCGATCCGCAATTGGGCACTCAGCAATTACGAGCAACTTTTGATAATGCGGATAAACGCTTGTTGCCAGGTCAGTTTGCCAGAATTCGCGTGATTACGGGGCAAAAAGATGGTGTGTTTGTCGTGCCACAAACCTCAGTTCTCAATAGTGATCAGGGCAAGTTTGTGTATGTGGCTAATGATAAAAATGAGGTGGTAGTTAAACCGGTTGTGCCGGGTAATTGGGTTGGTAAAAACTGGGTCATCTTAAGTGGTTTGGAAACAGGTGATAGAGTGATTACCGACAATATTATTAAGCTACGTCCTGGTGCAGTTGTCGCACCGCATCCTGTGGGTGAGACTGATGCTGGTGCAGCATCAGCAAAAAATGAATCAACTGGTTCAGCAAAATAAATTCGTCACCCAATGCTAAATCGTCAGGCTTAATCGAGAATAATTATGAGTAAATTTTTTATTACACGGCCTATTTTTGCAAGTGTACTGTCTATCATTATTGTATTGGCAGGCTTAGCTGCTGCCTTTAAATTACCGATTGCACAGTACCCGCAAATTGCGCCACCTACCGTATTAATCACAGCAACTTACCCTGGTGCAAGTGCTGATACGCTTTCTAAAACAGTAGCTGCACCGATTGAGGAGCAGTTGAGTGGTGTTGAAGGCTTGCTGTATTTCAACTCTAGTGCCGACTCTAGTGGCACATTAACGATTACCGCTACGTTTGAAGTGGGCACCAATGTTGATCAGGCCACATTTAACGTAAGTAACCGTGTGAATATTGCTTTGCCACGACTGCCGGATGAGGTAAGGCGTACTGGCTTAGTAGTACAGAAACGTTCTAACGATATTTTGTTAGTGGTGATGTTGACCGATAAGCAAAAAAAGTATGACACGCTATTTTTAAGTAATTACGCTACCTTGAATGTGCTTGATGAGATTAAGCGCATTAAAGGCGTGGGTGACTCTGTTATTTTTGGTGCGCAAGATTACTCTATGCGCATTTGGTTGCGTCCTGACCGCATGGCACAGTTGGGAGTAACAACCACGGATATTGCGAATGCGATTCGTGCACAAAATGCACAATATGCAGCAGGTAAAATTGGTCAAGACCCAGCGCCATCTGATCAGCAGTTGGTATACACGGTAACGGCTAAAGGTCGATTAATAGACCCATCAGAATTCGGCAATATTATTATTCGTGCCAATGGTCAGCGCGGCGTGCTGCATTTAAAAGATGTTGCTCGTATTGAGTTGGGCTCACAAAGCTACAACGTGCGCACTGCTTTAGATGGTACACCTGGTGTGGGTATTCCTATTTTCTTGCAAACCGGCGCTAATGCCTTAGATACAGCGGCTGCGGTTAAAGCGAAAATGGCCGAATTAAAAGTACGTTTCCCAGAAGGTGTAGATTGGGAAGTGCCATACGACACCAGTGACTTTGTGAAGGCTTCTATTTTAGAAGTGTTGAAAACACTGGGCGAAGCCATGGTGCTTGTGGTGCTCGTAGTGTTCTTGTTCTTGCAAAGCTTCCGTGCGACATTGATCCCTATGATTGCGGTGCCTATTTCTTTAATTGGTACTTTTGCTGGTTTATGGATGTTTGGCTTCTCTATCAATACGCTGACATTATTCGCGATGGTGCTCTCTATCGGGATTGTGGTGGATGATGCGATCGTGGTGCTGGAGAACGTAGAGCGCTTGATGGAAGAAGAGAAATTATCTGCTATTAAAGCTGCAGTGAAATCGATGGAGCAAGTGTCAGCGGCAGTCGTTGCGATTGTGCTAGTACTGTGCGCGGTGTTTGTGCCAGTTGCGTTCTTAGGCGGTATTGCTGGTGAGATGTATAAGCAGTTTGCCGTGACCGTTGCCGTGGCGGTGGTGATTTCAGGCGTGGTTGCACTAACCCTGACCCCAGCGTTGTGCGCAATTTTATTAAAGAAAACACACGGCGAGTCTGCATTCTTTAAAGCATTTAACCGTATGTTTACGCGTATCACGCATGTATATACAGGCGTGGTGAATTTAACCTTGCATCATAGAATCATCGGTACTTTTGTGTTTGCGGCAATCATTGCTGCAGTGGTTGTATTGTTGAGAGTGATTCCTGGCAGCTTTGTGCCACCAGAGGATCAAGGTTATGTGATTTCCGCTGTGATTATGCCGGACGGTGCAACCTTGAGCCGTACTAGTCAAACCACTGAAAATGTGCGTGCTGCAATTGCGCAAGACCCAGCGGTAGCGCATGAGTTTGCGGTGAATGGTTTTGACTTGATTGGTGGCGGTAATAAAACCAGTGCAGCTACCATGTTTGTGCGTTTGAAAGATTGGTCAGAGCGTAAAACAACTGCAGACGATATCGTGAAGAAATTGTTTGGCATTGGTATGCAGCAGCCTGATGGGATGGCGATTGCATTTAACCCACCGGCGATTCGCGGCTTGGGCAGTTCTGGCGGTTTTGAGTTGTATGTACAGACGCGTGGCGACTCAGACCCTGCACGTTTATCTGCTGTGGTAAATAACTTGATTGATGCGCTTAAGCAAGAGCCTAGGTTAACTGAAATCAACACCTTCTTCCGACCAACTGTGCCACAGTTGTTTTTAGAAGTGGATGAGGCTAAGGCATTATCACAAGGTGTGCCGGTATCTAGTATTTACGATACATTGCAAAGTACTATGGGTTCGTTGTACGTGAATGACTTTAATAAATCTGGCCGTACTTATCGGGTGCAATTACAGGCTGAAGCTGACTACCGTATGAAGGCGGAAGATTTAGGTAAGGTTTACGTGCGTTCTGATAAAGGCCTGATGGTGCCATTGTCAGCACTGAGCAAAGTGAAAGACATTGTGGGTGCTGAGCAATTAGAGCGCTACAACGGCTTGCTGTCGGCTAAGGTGCTAGGTAAAGGTGCATTGGGTGTGAGCTCTGGTGATGCCATTAAGATGGTGGAGAAAATTGCCGCACAGAACTTGCCAGATGGCTACCAAATTGCATGGACTGGTCAGGCGTATCAAGAAAAACGTACAGGCTCGGCTGCCGTAATCGCGTTTGGCTTTGCCATTATCATGGTGTTCTTGATTTTGGCTGCGCAGTTTGAAACATGGGCCTTGCCACTTGCGGTGATTATGGCCGTACCTTTTGCTTTGGCTGGTGCGTTGATCGCTGTGCTGTTCAGAGGGATGCCAAATGACATTTACTTCCAGATCGGTTTGATTACGCTGGTTGGTTTGGCGGCAAAAAATGCGATTTTGATTGTAGAGTTTGCAAGCCAAAAAATGGAAGAGGGTATGCCGATTGCTGAGGCCGCTCTGGAGGCGGCAAGGTTGCGCTTTAGACCGATTGTGATGACTTCAATGGCGTTTGTATTAGGAATTGTGCCGTTGGTGATTGCAACGGGTGCGGGCGCGGCGGCAAGGCGTTCTATGGGTACTGGCGTGTTTGGTGGTATGTTGCTAGCGACTTTTGTAGCCACGATTTTTATTCCACTCTTCTTTACATGGTTGAGTAATAAAAATGTACATAGAAAACACCATGAAGTGCCTGACGATGCGCCAGTAGTTCAGACTTCAGTAGATGCTGAGAATAAAGGTGCTGTATGAAACAAAATAAAAATAAATATTTAATAAAGCCTGTTTTTTATCTTGTAGGTAGCTTAGTGTTGTCTGGATGCCAAACGATGGTTTGGCCAGACTACCTAAGACCAAAGGTTGAGACGCCGGATCGTTATGTTGAGTTGAGCCAAAATGCAGCGCAAAGCCAGATTGCAAAGGACTGGTGGACGCTGTATCAAGACGAAACACTGAACAAATTAATCGCCAGTGCGTTAAAACATAATACCGATATCAAGGTGGCTGTTGCTAATATTGAGCAAGCTGACGCAGTGATGAAAGAGGCTGGTACTTTCTTGATTCCTTCAGTTAGTCTGGATGGTGCCGGTACTCGCTCGCGAGTGACTGAGGCTGGTGCTTTCCCTGTGTTTTCAGCTAACCCACGCAATAATTTCAATATTAAGTTGGGAACTACTTTTGAGCTGGATTTTTGGGGCAAGTTAGGCCGCGCTAAAGAGTCAGCAAGAGCGTCTGCCTTGTCTAGCCGTTATGCTAAAGATACGGTGACCTTGTCACTCACTGGTTTGGTTGCTAGTCAGTATTTGACCTTGCGTAGTTTGGAAAAGCAGATTCAGATTGCAGAGCAAAACTTGGTCAGTCGCGATGCTAGTCTTGCGCTCACCAAACGCCGTTTAGAAGGCGGTATTGTGTCGGCGTTAGATGTATATCAAGCCGAGGTTGCTAACACTAATTTGCGTGCTCAGATTGCAGAATTAAAGCGCCAGCAGTCTTTAAGCCTTAACCAGTTAGCATTGTTGACTGGAGACCTAGATTTAGCGGTACGTGGTTTAGGGCAGACTCAATCTGACATTATGGCACTGCCGATTCCACCGGTTCCACCACTAGGTCTGCCTTCAAGCTTATTGGAGTCACGTCCTGATGTGCGTCAGGCAGAGCAGCAAATGATTGCTGCTAATGCAAATATCGCTGTGGCAAAAGCGGCGCTATATCCAAGTATTTCACTGACCGCAAACTGGGGTGGGGAAAGTCTTGAGTTAAAAGACATCTTAAGCTCTGCCGCGCGTATTTGGACTGGCGGACTTAGCCTGAACTTGCCAATATTTAATGGCGGCAGACTCAATGCCAGAGTTGACCAAGAAGCAGCTAAACAGAAAAAGACGCTTGCAACTTATGAACGTACGATTCAAACCGCCTTTACTGAAGTGAATGACGCATTGGTCAGCTTACGTCAGCAAACTGAGCGTGAGCAATCGTTGCTGACTAGCCAAACTTCAGCACAGAAAATGCTGACTTTGTCTGAAAATAGATACCAGTCAGGTTACTCTGCTTATATTGAGGTGTTAGATGCACAACGTACCTATAATGAAGCGAGTTTAGCTTTTGTACAGGCACGTCAGGCAAGATTGGTTGCAACGGTAGATTTGTTTAAAGTGCTAGGTGGGGGCTGGGAGGCTGAGCCTACTAAATAGCAATCAAGTATATGGGAGTGTAATGTTTACCTGTTGATGTCAGTGGTAAACGTTACACGTACCCAGTTGCCGTGACGTTCAAATGATTTTGTAAATCTGACCAATATTTCCTCACCTAATACCATTACTTTGAAGATATCGTTTTTATTGTATTGGAGCTTAGGGATAATCAGCGTTTCTTGTTTGGATATTGACTGTTCTTTAGGTAAGTACAGGCACATGAAGTTGCTTGGGTCCGTGCCAAAGCTACTGTCTAAAAAGCTGGTGGTGTTGGAAAATACGGTATTAGCAAAATAATTGTCCTTATTTTCATGCTCGCCTATTGATATGGCGACTTTAGGCGTTCTTAGGCTTATATTTTCCGCTTGAGAATAAAACCCGATATTACTGAGCAGTTCAACCCCTAGGTGTAATTCGCCTTGAGCGATTGGTCGTATATTCTTGATAATCCCTAATTTGGTATTGTTTCTGAGTTCTTTAGTAGAAATGCCGATTAGCATACCTACACTCACTTCATGAGCATGCCTGCTGACATGCAAGCCCAAACCTTTGCTAGATGCATCAATAATACTGGAGCGATCAGTGCTAATGTTCATGTGAATGATATTAGGCTCACTCCGATTGATATTATGTGTTGCTAATCTTTCTTCAAATGACTTTTCACCTTGATAGCCGCGCTCGCCACGTTGCATCTTGATGTTTTCGTATTGCTTGATTTGTTCACATATCTCTTTGAAGCCCAAGCTGGTAGTTGCCTGAGATACGTTTTTGCTGCGCTCTTCTAATCTGCGTTGGCGGTTGTAATCAACACGAGACCACTCACTATTGAGGATTTCAAAAGTAGTGGAGGCATCCTTATGTGAAATCAACTCCTTCATAAAAGGCTGTTTTGGTGAAATGTTGAACTCAATCAATGAGATGCATAGCTGTATTTTGGAAATAACACTGTCCAAATTCCAGTAACGATATGTGCTGGCTGGTTTGAAAGTGCGAATACGTTTAGCTGGTTTGTTTCCAGTAGTGTCTACATAAAATAAATGCTGGCTTTTATCAAACTCACGGTCTACCGTTGTTTTGGATGTCCAGGTTGTCAGCATTTTGCTCACAAACTCGATTTGTTCACATTTCAAGCTTAGGCTTTCTAAAGTGCCTAGCATGCAAATATGGATATAAGCATTAGAAAGTGAAATTGGCTCAAGGTCAGCATAAGGCTGAATCTTCGCATTTAATAAAGATAAATTTTCGGCAAATAAATACAGCTGGGATATTTGCATCCAAACATTGGCTGGTGCACTTTGGTAGCTGTAATAACGCCATTTAATCATTTGCGTAGCGTTTCTGATGGCTCGCGCAAGAAAAACATGGATATGTTTTTGATATTGTTCAGAAAAGTGATCAATCAGCGAAAAGTAAATTAAGAAAAGCTGACGGTGGTAAAAAAAGACCGCGTTTGTGACGCGATCTTCTAGCTCTGCGCTGATATGCTCAATTTGAATAAAATGTGTTGTGATTCTTTCGACGGTGATGTGTGTATTTTCGTCGATGGTGAAAAGCGCTTGTAGGTGAGCCGGGTCGCTAAATGCATTGGTTTTAAATTCATCTCCTAGCTTCTCTGTCGCATACTCAATGGCGGAGATATCGTCCATGCCTTTGATTTGATGTGTCCAGGCCATAGATGATTTCATCTTTGGCACGGCTGCACTCTTAAACAGATTGTGGAAAAATTCCATGATTAACTACATTCTTTCACTAGGTATAGTCTTAAAAGCAAGTAGTATGCCAGATTGTTCTTTAATGCAAATTGTATTCACTATTCCGCCACTTGGCGCGCTGCGGCGTTTGACGTGCAGAGATTGTGCATTAATCTGTTTTTAATTTTTTAGACTTTATGTGGGCGTGATAAAATGTCAGCCTAATAATATAGATAGTAAAAAACTCAACAGATATGACAGTTCGCACACGTTTTGCCCCCAGCCCAACCGGATTCCTTCACATAGGCGGTGCCCGTACCGCTTTGTTTTCGTGGGCTTTTGCTAAAAAACACAAAGGTGATTTTATTCTGCGCATTGAAGACACCGATGTTGCGCGCAGTACGCCAGAGGCTGTGCAGGCTATTTTGGATGGTATGCAATGGTTAGGCTTGCAGCATGATGAGGGCCCTTTTTACCAGATGCAACGCATGGATCGCTATAAAGAAGTGATTCAAACTATGCTGGCACAAGGCAGTGCGTATTATTGTTATTGCAGTAAAGAGGAGCTTGAGGCTTTGCGTGAAACGCAAATGCAACAAGGTGTTAAACCACGTTACGATGGTCGCTGGCGCCCAGAAGAAGGTAAAGTGTTACCAACGCCACCGCAAGGAATTCCGCCAGTTATCCGCTTCAAAAACCCTAAAGATGGTAATGTGGTATGGAATGATCTGGTTAAAGGCGAGATCAGTATTGCTAATCAGGAATTGGATGATTTAATCATCGCACGTGCTGATGGCACGCCGACTTATAACTTCTGTGTGGTAGTGGATGACTGGGAAATGGGCATCACACAAGTGATTCGCGGTGATGATCATGTGAATAACACCCCGCGCCAAATCAATATGCTAATGGCGCTAGGTGCAACCATTCCGCAGTACGCGCATTTGTCCATGATTTTGGGTGATGATGGTCAGAAGCTATCTAAGCGTCATGGTGCTGTTAGTGTCATGCAATATGATGACGATGGCTATCTGCCAGAAGCTGTGTTGAATTATTTGGCGCGCTTAGGTTGGAGTCATGGCGATGAAGAAATTTTTAGTATGCAGCAGTTCTGTGAGTGGTTCGATTTAGACCACATTACCCCATCTGCAGCGCAATTTAATACTGAAAAGCTCCGCTGGTTAAACGCACATTACATTAAACAGGCAAGCTCAGATTATCTAGTGAATGATGTGACCAAGCGTCTTGCTAAGCTTGGGGTGCAAGTCTCCGCAACGCCAAATCTGGCAGCAGTAATTGATTTATATAAAGAGCGTGCCCATACTTTAAATGAGCTTGCTAGCAGCATTGCATATTTTTACCAAAAACCAGTGATTGACCAAGCGGCAGCAGAGAAGCATTTGACGGCTGAAATCAAACCGGCAATGCTTAAGCTGACGCAAGCTTTGGCTGCGGTTGAGTGGCAGGCTGAGGCTATTCATCATGTGTTAAATGATGTGGTGACAGAGTTCCAGTTAAAGTTTCCGAAAGTGGCGATGCCTTTGCGCGTGATGTTGACAGGTATTGCACAATCCCCAAGTATTGATCAGGTCATGGCCTTACTTGGCAGGGTTGAAGTGATTGCGAGAATGAACGAAGTTAAATTTTAATTTTAATTAAAGAACGAATTTGGTTGTTCTATATCTTAACGAGAGTAAGATATTTGTATGTGGCTCTAAACGGCGACAGGTAGTCAATTTTATTTAACTCCAAACAATAGGAGACATCATGAATCAAAAAGGGCAAATGTTACAAGACCCATTTCTCAACGCACTACGCAAAGAACATGTTGCTGTATCTATTTATCTCGTGAATGGTATCAAATTGCAAGGGCAGGTGGATTCGTTTGATCAGTACGTGATTCTGCTCAAAAATACTGTGACGCAAATGGTGTATAAGCATGCTATTTCAACAATAGTACCCGCGCGTGCAGTGAATATAAATATGTCTGAAGGTGATGATTAAGCGTTGAAAGATTTGTTTGAAAGACCAAGTGGTGGTGATGCCGCTATATTGGTAAGTGTTGATTTTGGCGAGAATGACTACCAAGAAAGTTTGGAAGAGCTTCGTCAGCTGAGCTTAAGTGCGGGCTTGGCTGTGCTGGGTAAGGTGGAGGGTAAGCGGTCTGTCCCGGACGCTAAACTGTTTATTGGCAGCGGTAAGGCTGATGAATTGGCGCAGATGATGCAGGCGACTGAGTCCCATGTTGCTGTCTTTAATCATGATTTAACACCATCGCAGCAGCGTAACCTAGAGCGTCTACTACAGGCGCGTGTCGTAGATAGAACTGGCTTAATTCTGGATATATTCAGCCAGCGAGCTCAAACGCATGAAGGTAAGCTGCAGGTCGAACTGGCGCAGCTTGAGCATCTGTCTACGCGTCTAGTGCGTGGCTGGACTCACTTGGAGCGCCAAAAAGGTGGTATTGGTGTGCGAGGCGGCCCTGGTGAAACGCAGCTTGAGCTGGATAGGCGTATGTTACGCATCCGTGTTAAGCAGTTGCGTGAGAAGTTACTGAAACTAAAAGCGCAACGCGGTATGCAGCGCAGAGCGCGTAAACGCTCTAATGTCATGACTGTATCTCTGGTTGGCTATACCAATGCGGGTAAGTCTACGATTTTTAATCGCCTGACTAAGGCCAACATCTATGCCGCTGATCAGTTATTTGCAACGTTAGACACGACCACCCATAAGATTTATATTGCAGGTTGCGGCTCGGTAGTGCTTTCAGATACGGTTGGTTTTATTAAGCACCTCCCTCATGCATTGGTAGAGGCATTTGGCGCTACGCTGGAGGAGGCGGTACAGGCTGACTTACTGTTGCATATTGTGGATACTGCTAGCACCAATCGCGATGAGCAGATTGCGCAGGTAAATAAAGTGCTACATGAGATTGGTGCCTCAGAGGTGCCGCAAATCGTCGTATATAACCAAATAGACCGTGTGGGTTTGGAGCCTGCGATTGGTCGTGATGAATATGGTAGAATTACGAGCTTACATGTGTCAGCAAAAACAGGTGAAGGACTTGATTTTCTGAGATTGGCGATGGCGGAACACTATCAGTATGTACAAAAGCAAAGTACTGAAGAGAGTGCATTTGTTTAAGTGCAATTAAATTACGCAGTATAAAAGTTTGATGTACTTGATTTCTAATCGTTGCATAACCTGAATCAAGCATTAATGTAATTCAATTTTTAGTGTTGGAGTGATGAATGATTAAATTCCCTGGTTGGAGACAGCAAAATAACGAAGGACCGCCTGATCTTGATGAGGTCATGCGTGATTTAAGCCGTAAAATTAATGCGATGTTTGGCAAGAACGGCGGCGGTAATCAATCTAATTCTCAGCCAAGACGTCCCACATCTGGTGATGTTAATTTACCAATTTTACCAATCTTAGGCTTGGTGTTTCTTATCTGGCTTGGTTCTGGATTTTATATTGTTGATCAAGGCTCTACAGGGGTAGTGATGCGTTTTGGTAAGGCCTTGGATGAAACTACTGAGCCTGGGCCGCGCTGGCATTTGCCATATCCGATTGAATCTGTAGAAGTCGTGAATATGGAACAGGTACGTAGATTGGAAGTCGGTTATAGAAGCAGTGCTGAAGGCTCTGGTGGCGGTAAGACTAAATTGCCTAAAGAAGCGTTGATGCTGACCGAAGATGAAAATATTATCGATCTTCAATTTGCAGTGCAATATAACCTGAATAACGCGAAGTATTACTTATTCAATAACCGTTCTACTGATACGGCAGTGATGTCTGCTGCTGAATCTGCGATTCGTGAAGTTGTTGGTAAGAATAAGCTCGATGACCTGTTGCAAAAAGGTTTGGCTGACACGTCTGAGCGTATGCAAGTGATTTTGGACAGCTACAAAACAGGTGTAAAAATTATCAGCGTGTCGTTACAAAGTGCCCAGCCACCAGAGCAGGTGCAAGAGGCTTTTGAAGACGTTAACCGTGCTAATCAAGATAATCAACGTCAAATCAATGAAGGTCAGGCTTACGCTAATGATGTGATTCCAAAAGCGCGTGGTACTGCTTCACGCCTGCTATCAGAAGCGGCTGGTTATAAATTGAAGGTTGAAAGTGAAGCAAGAGGTAATGCAAGTCGTTTTGATCAAATTCTAGCGCAGTACAATAATGCGCCAGAAGTGACGCGTCAGCGTTTGTATCTAGATGCACAAGAGCAGATTTTATCTGCCACAAGCAAAGTGATTGTTGATCAAAAAGCGGGTAATAGCCTGTTGTACTTGCCATTAGATAAGCTAATCAGTGCAACTGGCGCGCCATCTGCTACAACACAATCTCAATCCTTACAGTCATTAAATCCGCAAACTGAATCAGGTGCAGCTTTTGATTCAGCCGCAGCTACTACAGAGCGCTCGAGAGATGCTTTTCGCAGCCGTGATAGAGAAAGTAGATAAGGAAAAATAATGAATAAAGCAAAAAATATTATTTTCGCGGGAATTGTAGCTTTGATGTTGCTATCTGCCTCTGCGTTCACTGTGAAACAAACTCAGTATGTGGTTGTGCAAAGATTAGGTGAGATTGTCTCTGTGAAAAAAGAGCCGGGTCTTTACTTCAAAATGCCATTCGTGGATAACCTAAAGTATTTTGATAATCGTATTTTGACCCTGGATTGGGAGCAGCCTGCTAAGTTTATTACCAGCGAAAACAAATACATGATGGTGGATTCTTTCGTCAAGTGGCGCATTATTGATCCCGTTAAATATTACGTATCAATTAAAGAGGGTGGTGAGGCAGCTGCTGAAGATAGATTATCTAAAGTGGTGAATGCTGTGTTGCGTACGGAGTTTGGTAAAAGGACGGTACGTGACGTGATTGCAGGTGAGCGTGGCGCAGTGATGGATAATCTTCGCAAGACTGCTGATGCGGAAGCGCGTCAAATGGGTATTGCTGTGGTTGATGTGCGCTTAAAACGCGTTGACTACGCTGAGGAAATCAGTAAATCAGTATTTGACCGCATGATCGCAGAGCGTAAGCGTCTAGCAAATCAATTACGTTCAGAAGGTGCGGCTGCATCAGAAAAAATTCGTGCCGATGCTGATAAGCAACGTGAAGTGATTATTGCTGAGGCTTACAGTGAAGCCCAAAAAACCAAGGGTGAGGGTGATGCAAAGGCTGGTGAGATTTATAATCAGTCCTATAGCCGTAACCCAGAATTCTATGCGTTTTATCGCAGCCAAGAAGCCTATAAAAATAGCTTCAAAAGCAAAAGTGACGTAATGGTGCTGGATCCAAACTCAGAGTTCTTTAAATACATGCGTAGCCCTAACAGAAAATAGTAAGCTGTGGTGAGTGACTATGTGTTAACTGCTTTAGGTTTGATGCTGGTGTTTGAGGGGCTACTTCCGTTGCTAATGCCTCAAGCCTGGCGAGAAACCTTTATTAAGATGGTGACATTAAAAGATGGGCAACTGCGCTTCGTTGGATTGATATCCATCGTTGGCGGATTGCTCTTAATTTTGTTAAGTAAATGATTGATAAATATGCGTAATTGGTTGTTACCCGAATATATTGAAGATGTGTTACCTGCTGAGGCTTTACGAATTGAAATATTGCGTCGTAAATTGCTAGACCTGTTTAAAGTGCATGGTTATCAGTATGTGATTCCACCAATGCTGGAGTACATGGAGTCGCTCATCACCGGTGCGGGGCATGATTTGGATTTGGCTACATTTAAAGTGGTAGACCAGCTTACTGGGCGACTGATGGGGGTGCGTGCGGATATGACCCCGCAGGCCGCCAGAATTGACGCGCACTTATTGAATCATCAAGGTGTGACGCGCTTATGCTATGCGGGCAGTGTGTTACGTACTAAGCCTGATGGCCTTGCGCTGACGCGTGAGCCTTTGCAAATTGGCGCTGAGCTATATGGTCACGCCGGTATCGAAAGTGATATTGAGATTCAACGTTTATTGATTAAAGCGTTGCAAGCCATAGGCATTGATGAAATTCATCTGGATTTTAGTCACGTCAATGTGTTTGGCAGTTTGATTGAATCAAGCCAGATTGATGCCCAGTTAGAACAGGATTTATATGCAGCTTTGCAAAGCAAAGACCAGCCTGCGGTAGCGGCACTTACTAAGGCGCTGGATCACACAACGCGTGAAGCATTGTTACATTTAACGGAGCTTAATGGTGACAAGTCTATTTTGGCTAAAGCATTCCAAGTACTGCCAGCTACGCCTGCGATTAAAAAAGCATTAGATAGTTTGCAGCAAGTAAGCCATGCGATTGACCAATTAGGTGCCACCGTTAGCTTCGATTTAAGCGAATTACGTGGCTACCATTATCATAGTGGTATTGTATTTGCCGCGTATGCAAAAGGTTACAAAGGGCCGCTTGCTTTAGGTGGGCGTTACGATGAGGTCGGGCAATCTTTCGGACGTGCACGTCCAGCCACAGGTTTTAGCCTAGATTTGCGCGGTGTAGTCAGTGCCTTACCTCCAGCACAATCCAATATGGCTATTTATGCGCCAGTGTCAGCAGACCCAGCGCTCGCAACTAAAATTACAAGCCTGCGCAACGAAGGCCGTGTGGTGATTGAAGCCTTGGATGACGCCGATGCAGATTTAAATGAGCTCAATTGTAATCAGAAGCTAGAGCATTACAACTCTGGCTGGCATGTTGTTGATGTAGTAAGAAACTAAAAATTGCATGTGATTTTGCTTTAGGCAAAATCACTACTCTAAAAAATTAATATTTAATTAAAGTAAACGTTATGGCAAATAAAGCAGCAAAAAATGTGGTCGTCATTGGTACGCAATGGGGCGATGAAGGCAAAGGTAAAATTGTTGATTGGTTAACCGATCATGCGCAAGGTGTGGTCCGTTTTCAGGGCGGTCACAATGCTGGTCACACGTTAGTGGTTGGTCAGGGTGATGCGCAACGAGTTTACAAACTCAATCTTGTACCTTCTGGTATCGTACGTGCTGGCGTTAATTGCTATATTGGTAATGGCGTAGTGTTAGATGCTGGGCATTTGCTTAAAGAAATTGCCGCTTTAGAAAAAGATGGTCTGGAAGTAAGTAATCGTCTTAAAGTCAGCCCTGGCTGCCCATTAATTATGAGCCACCATGTGGCGGTAGATGTGGCACGTGAAGCAAAACGCAGCGCAGAGAAAAAAATCGGCACTACAGGTAAAGGCATAGGGCCAACTTATGAAGATAAAGTTGCGCGCCGTGCGCTGCGTGTTTACGACTTGTTCTATCCTGAACGTTTTTCAGAAAAATTACGTGAAGTCATGGATTATCATAACTTTGTGTTAACAAACTATCTTGATGCTAAACCTGTAGATTTTAATCAGCAATTCGATGCGAGCATGCAGCAGGCCATCTCATTGAAGCCGATGATTGCAGACGTTTCTGCAGAAATTTATGCAGCTAATGCTAAAGGTGAGAATTTGTTGTTTGAAGGCGCGCAAGGCACTTTGCTGGATATCGACCATGGTACTTATCCGTACGTGACCTCAAGCAACTGTATCGCAGGACAGGCTTCGGCTGGTACAGGTGTGGGCGCTAATATGCTGCACTATGTATTAGGCATTACTAAAGCTTACACAACGCGCGTAGGTGGCGGCCCATTCCCTAGCGAGTTAGATATTGAAACACAAGGTTTACCTGGTTATCAGATGTCGAACAAAGGTCAAGAAATTGGTACCGTGACCAAGCGTAAGCGTCGTTGTGGCTGGTTCGATGCAGCAGCATTGCGTCGCTCTGCCATGATTAACGGCCTAACCGGTTTGTGTATCACCAAGTTAGACGTGTTGGACGGCATTAAAGAGCTTAATATTTGTACAGGTTATGAGCTTGATGGCAAAAAAATCGATTTGCTACCTATCGGTGCCGACGACGTGGCTGGATGTAAACCTATTTATGAAACTGTACCTGGTTGGTCTGAAACTACGTTTGGCGTAAAAACGTGGGATGGCCTGCCTAAAAATGCACAAAACTACTTAAAACGCTTAGAAGCCTTATGCGGCGTGCCTATTGCTATCGTTTCTACAGGCCCAGAACGTGATGAAACTATCGTGATTGAGCATCCTTTTGCTTAATCATCATTGCTTTAATCCGTAAGCATTAAAGGTAGCTAGCGCCAAGCATATGCGCTATTCAATACTGTCATGCCTAGAGCTAAACCTTGTGTTTCAGGTGTGGCGCTGGGCCAGGCGTTTAGTGGCTTAGGTGTGTTTTTTAGTACAAGTTTGGTTGAAAATGATAGATAAAAAAAATCAACGTTTGGCATGGGCAATTACAGGCTCTGGCCATTATTTACGTGAATCTATTGAGATTCTGAATACATTAGAAAATGTTGATATTTTTCTAAGTAGCGCCGGCGCAGAAATCATTCAGCAGTACGGTTTTCAGCAAGCACTAAATGCTGCGGGACATCGTGTTTATCAAGATAAAACAGCTAGCAGTGTACCAGTGGGTATGTTCTATAAAGGTAAATACCACAGTCTGGTGATCGCTCCGGCAACTTCAAACACTATTGCTAAAATGGCCTATGGTTTCTCTGACAGCCTGGTGACTAATTTATATGCACAGGCTGGAAAAACACGCGTGCCTAGTATCGTATTTGCATGTGATACCGCGCCAGAGCTGGAGTCTGAAGCGCCTCGCGACAATATGGTTAAAGTTTATCCGCGTAAGATTGACTTAGAAAATATTGCCAAACTTAAGTCATTTGAGATGACCAGCGTCGTAGAAGATATGGACAGCTTAAGTAGCTGCATCCAGCAGCATTTGCAGTTGCTAAAAAATACCGACTAGTATGACAAAAAATCTACTTTTTTTAACGGGTAAGCTTGCCGAAAAAAGTTTGAACAAAGTACTAAGTGAAGTGCAAAGTAACCCTAAAACACAGCCCTTTAAGTACCGTGTGGAGCAGATTGGGGTTTCAGTTGCGGCATTGATGACGCCAGATCTAATTGCGCGCAGAGTAAAAGAAACAGGCGATGCAGATAAAGTTATTGTGCCCGGTTTATGCCAAGGTGATTTAACCATGCTAGAAGCCAAATATGGCGTGCCTGTGGAGCGTGGTCCTGCAGACTTAAAGGATTTGCCGCAATACTTCGGGCATCAGGGGGTTGCGCCTGATTTAAGCCAATATCAAGTTAAAATATTTGCAGAAATCGTAGATGCGCCGTATCTAAGTGTAGAAGGCATTCTGAACAAAGCCCTGCAGTATCAAGCACAAGGCGCCAATGTGATTGATCTTGGTTGTTTGCCTGCTGTACCTTTTCCACACTTGGCAGAAAGCATTCAAGCGCTTAAACAGCAAGGGTTAAGTGTGAGTGTGGACTCTTTGAATACGGATGACTTGCTCGCTGCAGGACATGCAGGCGCTGACTATCTGTTAAGCCTTACTGAGAAAACGCTTTGGATTGCACAGGAGGTGGCCTCTACTCCCGTACTAATTCCGGCAAAACCGCATAGCTTGCCTTCGCTATATCGTGCGATTGAAGGCTGTATTAAGTTAGGTAAGCCTTTTTTGGCTGATGCAATTTTGGATCCCATCCATTTTGGGTTGACCGACTCCATCGTGCGTTATCATCGCTTGCGTAAAAAATACCCTGATATCGAAATTATGATGGGGATTGGCAATCTAACTGAGCTTACCGATGCAGATACTACAGGCATCAATGCGCTGTTGTTTGGCATGATTAGCGAGCTTAATATCAACGCCGTATTGGCTACCTCGGTCAGTACCCATGCAGTGAATGCCATTGCCGAGGCGGATATCGCCAGACGCACTATGTTTGCAGCTAAACGAGATGAGCGTTTGCCACGTGGCTATAGTAATGGCTTGTTAGGCCTGCATGATAAACGGCCATTTACCTACAGCGCTGAAGAAATTAATGAAATAGCATCACAAATTAAAGATCCAAGCTTTCGTATTCAGGTTAGTGAGCAAGGTTTGCATGTATACAATCGAGATGGCATCTATGAGGCCCTTGACCCCTTTGTGCTGTATCCACATTTAAAAGTAGACGATGATGCTTCCCATGCGTTTTATTTAGGGGTGGAACTGGCTCGCGCACAAATCGCATGGCAGCTTGGCAAGCGTTACGCGCAAGACCAGGAACTGGAATGGGGTGTGAGTACTAAGCGCACTGATGTTGGTGGTAAAACGGCACATCGTGAAGCCTCTATCAAAGAAAAACGCGCAAAAAAAGACGCGCAGTAAATTTTTAAGTGAGTTGTTATAGGGGGAAGTGAAAGCTCTCCCATGAAATGAAAGCGAATGCATGATTTATGAAACCATAGTTAGTTCTATAGATGCGGAAGGTGTTGCGCATGTCACACCCTTTGGCATACGTATGCAAGATGGTTTGGTCGTGATTGCCCCATTTAAGCCATCCACCACCTTGGCCAATATATTGGCTACGGGTCATGCTGTCGTGAATTTAACTGACGATGTACGGATATTTGCTGCAGCGTTAGCTGCAAAGCCTGTTGCGAATCTGACGCCAGCAACTAAAATCAAAGGGTTTAGATTAACTGAAGTGTTGGCGCATAAAGAGCTGAAGCTGGTTAAGTTTGAGGATGACGATGTGCGTCCACAGCTTTTTTTAGAAATTGTGCATGAAGCACAGCATCAGCCATTTCAGGGGTTTAATCGGGCGCAGGCGGCAGTGATTGAACTAGCGGTTTTGGTGAGCCGTTTGAAAAGACTACCATTAGAAAAAATCTGCCAGGAAATAGACTATCTGACGATTGCAATCGATAAAACAGCTGGCCCCCGAGAACTAGAGGCTTGGGGTTGGCTGATTGAGATGGTAGAAAATCACAAAGCTGCACTTAACTTTGAAAACCTGGCTTAGCTGGGGCGTTCGACTTAATTTATGGACTATATTGGCTTGAGCGTTGTATTCGCATGACACAATTATTGATTAGCGTTACAGATGTTAATGAGGCGCAGATTGCCTTGACGCACGGTGCAGATTTAATTGATTTAAAAGATCCTCATCAGGGTGCGCTCGGCGCGCTACCCGTCAATACTATTCAAGATGTGGTAAATTTTGTCATTATCAATCGGGCTGGCCCTGAGCAATATACCAGTGCAACTATTGGTGATTTACCAATGCAAGCTGATCTAATTGCAAAGCAGGTGTTGACGATTGCTAATACAAAAGTTGATTTTGTCAAAATCGGTTTTTTTCAATCAGAAGACTACCAGTCGTGTTTAGATGCGCTGAAGCCTATCACCCAACATGGCGTTAAGTTAATAGCAGTGCTATTTGCTGAGCTAGCATATCCAGAACACTTGATTGATGACATTAAAGCTGCAGGTTTTTATGGCTTGATGCTAGATACTGCCCAAAAAAATGGGGGCACGTTTATGGACTATTACACGCACGAGCAAATGACTTTGTTTGCAGCGCGCGTTAAAGGCCATGAAATGGCCTTTGGTTTGGCAGGTTCACTCAACATACAGCATATAGAAAAAGTAAGCGTCTATAACCCAACTTATATTGGTTTTAGGGGAGGCGTTAGCGAGTCAAATCAACGCAAATTAAGTTTAGATGCAACTAAAATAAAAGCAATTCGCACAATGCTGTAAGTTTGTTGTAATTCTGCAACAAAAGCAGCTATTCGCCAATATCTACATGATGTTATGAGTTGCTTTACCTTATGTATATGCGTATTATTGGCGGCATAAAGATTCATTAACAAGGAGTAATAAGAATGAAAAAGAACATGTTAACTTTCGCTGTAGCAGCTACGCTAGGTTTAGCAGCGTTATCAGCAACTGCAGAAGATATGTACCGTGGTGCTTGGTATGCAGTACCAGGTGTTAGCTATATGGACACAGACAGTGATCTAGAAGCTAACAACGGCGGCGGCGCATTTCTGAAACTTGGTAAAGAGTTGTCTGAGCACTGGGATATTCAAGGTGGCTTAGGTTACAACCGTGCAAGTGAAGACACTGGCATTGCTGGTGTAGGTGGCCGTTACAAACAAACAACACTAGGCGTTGACGCGCTATACATGTTCAGCCGTGATAAATTCCGTCCATTCTTACTAGCAGGTTTAGGCGTAGCACGTAATGATGTTGATTACACACATGCTACTCTAGATGTTGATGGTAAAAAAACTTCATGGTTAGCTAACGTTGGCTTAGGTGCACAATACCTATTTAACGATACATTCGGTTTACAAGCTGACTTGCGCCATCAATGGAGCCGTGCATCAGTTAAAGTGAGCGATGGCGTAACTACAGCTAGTGAAACTGACACAATCGGTAATACATTGTTAAGCCTAGGTGGTATTTTCCGTTTTGGCGCACCAGCTCCAATGCCAGTAGCTGCAGTTGAGCCTGAGCCAGCACCAGTAGCACCAGCAGCTGTTGCACCAGCTCCAGAACCAGCTCCGGCACCAGCAGCATGCGTGCCACAATACGAAACAATCACAATTGAAGCTTCTAAATTGTTTGCGTTTGATGAAGCTAAGTTGAAAGACACTAGCGTTCTTGATAACGAAGTAGTGCCGAAAATGAAAGAAAACAAAATTTTCGCAAGCGTAAAAGTAACTGGTCATACAGACAAACTTGGTAGCGAAGCTTACAACCAAAAACTATCAGAAAAACGTGCTAACCAAGTGCGTGATTACTTGATTAGCCAAGGTATTGAAGCTGACCGTTTAGTTGCTGTAGGTAAAGGTGAGTTAGTACCAGTGGTTAGTTGCGATGGCGTAAAAGGCCGTAAAGCATTAATCGAGTGCCTAGCACCAAATCGTCGTGTTGAGATCGAAGCTACACGTTCAATGGAAAAAGGTTGCAAATAATTTCCTTGATTGTAAAAAGCCCCGCTAGCGGGGCTTTTTTATTGGTAAAATAAGCTTCTATGACAAAATCTGATCAGTTGCCGACGCAAGTCACCCATGTTGAGTTAGTGATTGAAGCACGCTGGGTTGTCCCTGCCGACGCAAATAATACTTTGCATGAGTTCTACTCAGTGGTGATTGATCATCAGCTGATTGTTGATGTGTTGCCAACAGACCAAGCACGTATAAAGTATGCGGCGACTGAGGTTCTTATAGCCGATGAGCATGTGTTAATACCTGGCTTGATTAATGCGCATACGCATGCTGCAATGACATTGATGCGGGGAATTGCAGATGACCAGCCTTTGATGGTTTGGCTTAACGCTCATATTTGGCCGGCAGAGCGCGCGATTGTGAATGAGCGCTATGTAGAGGATGCTTCTTTGCTCGCCTGTGCTGAGATGTTAAGTGGCGGTACAACTTGTTTTAATGATATGTACTTTTATCCGCAGGCAACTGCGATGGCTGCCAATAAAACTGGCATTCGTGCACATATTGGCCTGACCGTACTGGAATTTCCAACCAATTATGCGGTTGATGCCGATGATTATTTGCAAAAAGGGTTTGAAGCGCATGATAGCTGGCGCGGCAATCCGTTAATAAGCTCAGCACTGGCACCACATGCACCATATACAATCTCTAATTCTACTTTTGAAAAAGTACTGACTTACGCAGACCAGTTGGGTTTAGGTATCCATACGCATTTGCATGAAACACGTGATGAGATTAGCCAGAGTGAAGCAACTTATGGTGTAAGACCAATACAAAGAGTTGCTGAGCTTGGTTTATTAGGGCCAGGTTTTATTGCCGCACATGGCGTACATTTACTACCGCATGAAATTGATATGCTGGCTGAGTATGGGTGCCATATTGCGCATTGTCCTGCCTCTAATTTGAAATTGGGCAGCGGCATCGCACCAGTCCATGCTTTATTGAAAAATAATGTCAATGTATGCATAGGTACGGATGGTGCAGCGAGTAACAACCGTTTAGATATGTTTAGTGAAATGCGCCTTGCCGCCTTGCTGTGCAAGGGAGCTAGTGAAGATGCTACGGCATTACCTGCGTATCAGGCGTTGAAAATGGCGACGATTAATGCAGCCAAGGCGATGGGGCTAGATCACAAGATTGGTAGTATCGAAATAGGAAAACAAGCAGACTTGGTGGCTGTGAAGTTGAGTGACTTTGCTATATCCCCTTGTTATGACCCAGTTTCACACTTAGTGTATAGCTGCGGTCGAGAGCATGTAACCCACACTTGGGTTGCAGGTGAACTGCGTTACAGTCATGGTACTTTTGCAAATATAGAACCATTAGAGTTAAAGGAAATTATCCAAATATGGCAACCGAAGCTAAGACAATACAAACATTAAACGCAGATGTGCTGGAGTTGCAAAAATTTGGCGAACTTGCGCATAAGTGGTGGGATAAAAATAGTGAATTTAAACCGCTGCATGAGATTAACCCATTACGTTTAAACTATATTGACAACTTAGTCAGCTTAGGCGGTAAGCGTGTGCTGGATGTAGGTTGCGGTGGTGGTATTTTGTCTGAATCTATGTATTTTAAGGGTGCAGATGTGACCGGGATTGATTTGGGTGAGCAGGCACTTAATGTTGCGAAATTACATCAGCTAGAAAGTGGAGCAAAGGTAAACTACGAGCTCATTTCTGTAGAGCAGTTAGCGCTAGAGCAGCCTGCAAGTTTTGATGTGGTGACCTGTATGGAAATGCTGGAGCATGTGCCTGACCCTGCATCGATTGTGGCGGCATGTGCGCGTCTGGTCAAACCTGGTGGCTCTGTGTTTTTCTCAACCATTAACCGTAATCCTAAAGCTTATTTGTTTGCTGTGCTGGGTGCTGAATATATTTTAAATATGTTGCCTAAAGGCACACACGATTACGCAAAGTTTATTAAGCCATCTGAGCTTTCCACCTGGGTGCGTCAATCCGGATTGAATGTTTCTGGCATGCGCGGCATGAGTTACCAGCCACTGACACAGCTTTATTCGCTAAGCGATGATGTTTCTGTGAATTATCTTTTACACACCGAACTGAGTGATTATTAATCATGATGTTATTTGATTTAGACGGTACCTTAGTTGATACCGCACATGACCTTGGCTATGCGCTTAACCTGCAACGCGTGCGACACGGCCTTGCTGAACTGCCGCTAGAGGTAATCAGGCCTTACGCCTCGCATGGGTCCAAAGGTCTGCTAGCCATTGGATTTAATTTAAGCGATGCAGATGATGCGTTTGCCGATATGCGTGACGAATATCTCGCTATCTATGACCAAGTATTAACGCGAAAACCAGTTTTGTTTGATGGTATCTCTGAATTGCTAGTAACGTTAGAAGCAAATAATATACCTTGGGGCGTAGTCACCAATAAACCGCGACGCTTCACGCAGCCTCTGATGCAAAGCATTGGGCTGTTAGCGCGTGCTGCATGTGTGGTGAGCGGTGATGATGCCGCACGCCCTAAACCGTATCCTGATACTTTATTAATGGCTTGTAAGCAGGCAGGTGTGAGCCCGCAACAGTGTTGGTATGTAGGTGATGCAGAACGTGATATCCAAGCTGGTAAAGCTGCAGGCATGCAAACTGTAGTGGCTTTGTATGGATATTTGTCTGAAACGGACCAGCCAGAGGCGTGGGGCGCAGACCAAACCATACAAGCACCTTTAGACCTGCTGGCGTTTGTTAACCTTAAGCTCTCGGCAACTTGCTGATTTAGTTGAACATGTTGGTTTTATTGGCCTCGCTTGTATAAGCGAGGCGCCAGTGATAACAGGTGAGGTGTAACTTAGTTTAGAGTAGGAGCTGATTTGGATGGCTGTGATGAGATGAGCCTGAATTTTTAATTGTCTTAACAGTTACACTGAGCGGCAGGGAGCTTATTTAAATACGCTTCTGCGCTCCAGCATCGCTTGTGCAAGCGTTCCCGTATCAACGTATTCAATTTCGCCACCCATCGGCATGCCACGTGCGATACGGCTCACTTTAATGCCGCGGGCTCGTAGCAGTTCACTAATGTAGTGGGCGGTTGCGTCGCCTTCCACCGTGTAATTGGTTGCGAGGATAACTTCTGTGACAATGCCATCATTGGCACGCTTAATGAGTTTATCTAGATGAATTTCTTTAGGGCCGATCCCATCGAGCGGAGATAGCCTACCCATTAACACAAAATACATGCCAGTGTAAGCACGTGTGTTCTCAAGCATAATCAGGTCGGTTGGCATTTCCACTACACACAGCACAGTTTTGTCGCGTTGTGCTGATTCACACAATGGGCAGATGGCTTGTTCACTAAATGTGTTGCATAGCTTGCAATGGTCAACGACTTGTAGCGCATTGTTTAGGGATAACGCCAGACCACTCGCCCCTTGTCTGTCGCGCTGTAGTAGATAGTAGGCCATGCGCTGCGCCGACTTTGGCCCCACGCCTGGTAAACAACGTAGGCTATCAATGAGTTGTTCAAGCGCAGGCGGGTTTTTCATTACAATATTAAACTGGGCTTAATTTAGAATGGCAGTTTCATGCCAGCAGGCATAAAGCTTGATAGGCGCGCAGATGAAGTGGCTTCAGCTTTTGCTGTTGCATCTTTTAGTGCGATGACCAATAAATCCTCTAAGGTTTCTTTGTCATCCATCACGCTGTCATCTAAAGTGACGCGTTTTACTTCATTTTTACAAGACATTTGTACTTTAACCAAACCGTTGGCCGCAATACCTTCAACGTCAATATTGGCAAGCTCTTCTTGCGCTTTTTGCATGTTAGCTTGCATTTGCTGGGCTTGTTTCATTAAATTACCCATGCCACCTTTCATCATATTGTTCTCCTTAATTTGATTAAATTGGTTTGATACTATTCGGAATAATTGTCGCACCGAAGTCATCAATCAACGCTTGTACAAAGCTATCTTCTTCAATTGCGTTTTCTGCGTTGGCTTGAGCTTGTGCTTTTTCTTGAGAAATTTGTTTGGCAGGAGTGTTACCTGTGCCGCCAATGCTAAATTGCAATCTAATTTTTCTATCAAAGTGCTGCGTAATTGCTGTTGTTAACTTTTCTTGATAATTAGCGGAGACTAGGTGTTTTTGACTCTCAGGCACGCTGAGCGAAATGCTATCTGCGTCATACGCAACCAACTCGCAGTGCTTGGCTAACTCCCTGGCAAGCCCAAGTTTTAGTGCATCCACTAATGCACGCCAGTTTCCATTAAAGCTAGTACTACCTGTGCGGGGGCTATCTGTTGTATCTGTAATAGGCGCCGAGTCAGTAGTATCCACCGCAATGCTGGCAACTGGTACTGCTTCAGCCACAGTAACGGCTTCAGGTTTTGGTGTTTCAGCGGGCGCAGTCGACGCTATAGGGCGTACATTGTTGACTGGATTTGTTGTTTTGGCTTTTTGGGCGCTATTTTCGCTTGGAGTAAATGCGAGCATGCGTAATAGGCTCATAGTGAAACCGGCAAACTCGTCTGGTGCTAAGCCTATGTCACGGCGTCCTAGTAAGGCGATTTGATAATACAGCTGCAAGGTTTCGGGCTGAATTCTTTGTGCCAGATTTATTAAGGCCTCACGCTCTGGCAGGTCGTTCGCAACACTTTCAGGTACTGTCTGTGCGACAGCAATCTGGTGCAGCAGTTGCGCAAAATCATTCAAGGCGGCGTCAAATGATATGCTGCGCTCTTCCATTGCCTTAGCTTGATTAATCAGGCTGTTGCCGTCATTGGCAAGTAGTGCATCCAATAATTGGTATAAGTAGCTTTGATCAATAGCGCCCAGCATTGCGCGCACTTCTGACTCATGCACAGTTTGGCCGCCGTAGGCAATGGCTTGATCGGTAAGCGATAGTGCGTCACGCATACTGCCAGCCGCCGCGCGTGAGATTAAGTGCAGTGCAGTTGGTTCAAATGCAATGTTTTCTTGGGTTAGGATATTTTGCAGGTGGCTGGTAATCGAGGTGCCAGCCATTTGGCGCAAGTTAAACTGTAGGCAGCGTGATAATACGGTTACTGGTACTTTTTGCGGATCTGTAGTGGCGAGGATAAATTTGACATGCGCTGGCGGTTCTTCCAGCGTTTTTAGCATGGCATTAAATGCACTTTTTGACAGCATGTGCACTTCATCGATGATGTAAACTTTAAAGCGGCCAGCAGTCGGTGCGTATTGTGCGTTATCCAGTAAATCACGCATGGCATCTACCTGCGTGTTACTTGCCGCATCCACTTCAATCAAATCTACAAAGCGGCCTTTATCAATTTCAGTACAGGCATTGCAAACGCCACACGGCTTTGCGGTGATGCCAGTTTCGCAATTGAGTGATTTTGCCAGTATACGTGCCAGTGTGGTTTTGCCAACACCGCGTGTGCCGGTAAACAAGTAAGCATGGTGTAGGCGATTTTGTTCAAGGGCATTAGTGAGCGCACGTACGACGTGATCTTGACCGACCAACGTTTCAAACGATTTTGGGCGCCATTTACGCGCTAGCACTTGATATGACATAACCTAAACTTTAGCTGAAAATTGTATTTTCGTCTTTAAATTATTAGGAGGTTCTTTGGCTTTTAAAATGTGCTTTAGCTAAAGAAAAGAAGAGGCGAGCCTTTACCCCGGCACTTGCTTAATAGTTGTGGCTGCTTGCTTCCGCACCTGACCAGGTTGGCTACTTCACAATGCGGGGAGGCCCGCCGGACGTAATTTTACAATACTTTGCCGGATTTACGTTAGTGCTTTGTTGATATTTGTAAGGCTTGTGAGGATTTTGTGCTGATAACGATTGCAGCTTAATTACCTAAGCCTCGAATTGCACAACATTTTCTTCTTCGTTAGACTCATCCAAGAATGCATTTTTGATGGCGATGACTTCGCCAAAGTCACTTAAGAAAGCTTCTACGCATGCTGGGTCAAAGTGTTTACCACTCCCATCTCGCAGTAGTTGGCAGGCTTCTTCAATAGACCACGCCTTTTTGTAGGGTCGCTCCGAGGTCAGTGCATCAAACACGTCTGCCACTGCAACAATGCGGCCAAATAGCGGAATGTTTTCACCAGATAAACCATGCGGGTAGCCGTTACCATCATATTTTTCATGATGAGTAAGTGCGATTTCGGCTGCAACTTGCAGTAACGGGGAACTGCTTGCGCTAAGTAACTCATAGCCAATTTCTGCATGACGTTGCATCACTGCAAACTCCGCCGGAGTGAGGCGGCCTGGCTTAAGTAGAATAGCATCAGGAATACCCACTTTTCCAATATCGTGCATGGGTGCAGCCTCAAGCAGTAGTTCCTGTTCTTGTACTGATAGTCCAAGCGCATGTGCGATATGCTTAGAGTAATGTGCCATGCGCTGAATATGGGCGCCTGTTTCCGGATTGCGATACTCCACCGCCTTTGCCAGACAGAATATGGTTTCGCGTTCTTGGTCTTTAATTTTTCTGGTTGCTTTGCGTATTTCGTCTGTTAACCATGCTGCACGGTCAATTAGTTTTTTTTGGTTTTGGCGTAATGCCAGCATGTTTCTGGCGCGAGTAATGAATTCAATATTGTCTAAAGGCTTATTCAAAAAGTCGGTGACACCGCTGCCAAGCGCTTTTTGGCGAACAGAGGTGTCATTACTAGCGGTCACCATCAGTACGGGAATGTCTTCGTAGTTAACAAAGCCTCTGAATTGCTGGGTGAATTGAATGCCGTCCATCTCACGCATGGCATAATCTACTACAACCAAATCTGGCTCATAATCTCTACACCATAGCAAAGCTTTTACCGGGTTGGTAAATGCTATCGCCTCATACTCTGGGATCTTTTTAATAAGATGCTTCAGTAAAGTGATATTGAGTTCGGTGTTGTCAATTAATAATATGCGCATGTTCTTTCATTAGCCATTGATTAAAGCACTCTGCAATTATGTCTTAAAATAGGGTTGGTAGAACACTAAATTGGTACTATTTTGAATAAGTGCCATTTATGTGAAAATTAAAGCTGGGCTTGAGTGGCGGCAGGTTCGGGAAGGGATTAATCCTTTTGCACGAGCACTTAAATGTATAATGGATTCGTCTGTTGCAGGCGATTGTTATGATGCTGTATTTATATAACTTATTGAAAAGATAAGGTTTAATCAAATGACTGTTTCAGTTAACCAGCCTCTTACCGCACTGCCGTCTTTTTTAAATGAAAGTTCGCTGTTATTGAATGAGTTGCTGCACGCGGTTGCAGATGAAATTTACTTGCTCGATGCCGCTGATTTGAAGTTGGTGTACGCAAATGCAAGTGCACTAAGTAACACAGGTTTTGATCTGGCTGGCTTGCAAAAACTGCCATTATCCGATGTGCTAGGTGTATCCCAAGCCACGTTAAAAGGGCATTTGCATGCACATGGCAGTGAGACTAGGTTTTTACGCTTAATGCAAGATCTAGCCCCGGTAATCGGGCGCATCAGCCATGAGCAATTGTGCGTTAAGATTATTTCCTCAGAACAGGGCACCTTTTTGTTGTTGATTAAAAGTGACCTCTCACCCATTTCAAGCAGCGATTGCCATGATTGTGCGCATACTTTCAATCAGGTGCTGATGGATAGTGAGTCTAGGGTAGAGGCGATTATCTCCAATACACCGGGTTTGGTGTTTCAGTTGCAGCTTGATCCGCGTGGCGATATTGTTTTTACCTACCTCAGTGAGGGCTGCAAAGCGTTGTTAGGGTTTAATGCCGCCGACCTGATGCAGGAGTCAAAGCTGTTTTTTGCGATGATGAATCCCAGAGACAAAGCTTCACTAAGAAAGCGCTTGGTCCACTCTGCCGATGCGCTCACCCAGCTGGATTGGGAGGGAAGGGTATGGATTAATGATTGGCAGGATAATAAGTGGGTTAACCTGCGTGCAATTCCTAAAGTGCTGAATGATGGTGTGATTCAGTGGGTTGGCATTATGATTAATATCACCCAAAGTAAGAATGAAAAGCTTGAACTGCAGGAGTCTCGCCATGAGTTAGCCCAATTAACTGCGCATATGAACCAAATCAAGGAGTTAGAGCGCACGAGGATCGCGCGAGAAATTCACGATGATTTGGGTGGAAATTTAACCGCAATTAAAATTGGCTTAACGTCTATTATCAATCGCTTGGCTACTGGCTTGCCCGTATCTGCCGAACAAGCAAAAGGTTTAGAATCAATTGTAGACAATACATTTGAGGCCATACATAAAATATCGAGTGATTTAAGACCGAATATATTAGATTTAGGTATTGTGGCGGCACTTGAGTGGCAGGCAAAAGAGTTTGAAAAACAGGTAGGTATATCCTGTACTTTTACTACGAATCAGGCCGATATTGTGGTGACGCCGGATCAGGCCATTACTTTATTTAGAATTTGCCAGGAGTCGATGTCCAATATTGCTAAGCATGCCAATGCAACCTCGGTGCAGGTGGATTTGAATTTACATTATGGTGAAATAATCATGAAAATTAGTGATAATGGTATTGGTATTAATACTGCTGATACCTATAAGCCTAATTCTTTTGGTCTAAGGGGTATGCAGGAGCGAGTTGCCGCTTTATACGGTAGCTTTGATATTGACCAATTGGCCGATCAAGGTACGGTTGTTGCGGTCACTCTGCCAATAGAGTAGGGTTGCTGTTCAGAGAAGAAAATGATGGTGTGAGTGATGAGTAAAAAACCTAAAATAAAAGTCATTATCGCAGATGATCATGCCATTTTAAGGGCAGGCCTCAAGCAAATTCTGTCTGAAACCGAGGATATATTGGTGATTGCAGAGGCGCAAAATGCAAACGAAGCCATTAAGTTAGGCTCGCAGCCTGATGCGGATGTGTTATTGCTGGATATTTCGCTGCCAGATAGAAGTGGCATGGAGGCGCTTAAGTATATCAAGCGTGAGAATAGCCATATTGCCGTGCTGATGCTTTCTATGCATAGAGAAGATGAGTACGCAATTCGCGCGCTAAAATCTGGAGCTGCCGGCTATTTATGCAAGCAAAGTGCTTCATCAGAATTGGTGAATGCAATCCAGACCGTAGCAAGAGGGAAAAAGTATATCACCCCTGAGGTGGCGGAAATTTTAGCAAACCAGATAGGCCGAGATGATCAAAAAGCGCCGCATGAATTGCTCTCCGATCGTGAGTACCAGACCTTTATCATGATTGCTTCTGGTTTGTCTGTGACGGATGTTGCCAACAAGCTTTCTCTTTCAGTGAAAACAGTCAGCATGTATCGTGCACGCTTGCTGGAAAAAATGCAGCTCAAGCACAATGCCGAGCTAACACATTATGCTTTTAAGCATAATCTTGTTAGCTAAGGCTAGCTTGTGAATTGGCTTGAATTGGTGGTGTGGGTTGTGCCAAGCTAATCTAAAATGAGTCAAAGTAAGCTGCTTTTGTATATTTGTTTCGGGTATCAAACGTGTAGTAGTTTCAGAATAATGTCATTATCTAAAATTAGCGGTAATCACATGTTATATTGCTATTTGCTCGTTAAAACTATGGCTGAAATAGGGTAATGGTTAAAACTAAAAATAATACAAATCCTGCTTTAGATGAAATGAACGCTTTACTCGCGTTGTTTAATCAAAGAAAACTCCCTGAAGCACTGGCCTTAGCCTTATCCATGGTTAAGCAATATCCTAAACATGGTTTTGTTTGGAAGGTGCTGGGCGCTATCTATCAAGCGCAAGGGGCGATAGATTTAGCACTGCAGGCATTAAAAAATGCAGTGCTGTTTTTAGCGGATGACTATGAGGCGCAATACAATCTGGGTAATTGCTTTTACGATCAGCAGCAGTTAGATGCGGCGATTGCTTGTTACCAAAAGGCAATTCAGTTCAACCCTAGTTTTGCCCAAGCACATTACAACCTAGGTAATGCATTTAAAAAACAAGAGTTATTAGAGCAGGCTGAACTAAGCTATAAAAATGCCTTGCGTTTTGATGCTAATAATATTTGGATTTTTGATAACTTAGCGCATGTACTCTACGAGCTAGGCCACTTTGCTGAGGCAAAAGAGTATTACGAAAAAGCATTAGCAATAGAGCCCAATTTTGTTTCTGCGCATATTGGTTTAGCTGCCGTAGCTAAGGCTCTAGGGCAACTGCAAGATGCAGAAGATGGCTTTAATCAGGCAATTGCAATTGGCGCCGAGTTTGAAGCGTATAGCAACTTGGCAGACTTGTTGCATGCCGATGGACGGCTTGCTGAAGCAGAGGCTTGCATACATGCGGCAATCCAGGCACACCCTCAGTCGGTTGATGCATACGTCAAAATGGCGGTGTTTTTAAGGACGCTGGGCCGAGTGCCTGAGTCTATTCCATACTTTATTCAAGCATTGTCTATTGATCCAACACGTAAAGACGTGCACGTTGACCTTGGTTTGGCAAAAGCGGAGCAAGGTTTTTTCTCTGAAGCAGAGGTATGTTATCGCCGAGCCATCGAGTTGGCTCCAGATTATTGGCTGGCATATAACAATTTAGGCTTAGCTTTGCATCGCATGGAGAGGTACCAAGAGGCTGAGCTAGCTTTTGGTCAGGCCATCGCGCTTCACCCCGACGAAGCCTTGCTTTACAGTAATTTAGGATTAACGCTAGCTGCACTTGGGCAAATTAAAAAGGCGGAGGCATCGCTAATTAAAGCGATTGAAATCTTGCCAGAGTATGTGAATGCGCATATCAATTTGTGCACCAATTACATTGCGCAAGGCCGCCTAGATGAAGCTGAACAAGAGTGCTTTGAAGCACTTAAATATGACCCTTCATCCAATAAAGCCAGAAGTAATTTATTGTTCGCCATGAATTATTCGGGGCACCATAGTGCGGAGTACCGCTTGCAACAAGCGGTGGAGTTTGATCGGGTGGTTACCGGTAAGGTAGAGCAGGTGTTCACCGCTTGGCATACCAATCCCCAAGCCAAACGCTTACGTATAGGCTTGATGTCTGGCGATTTGCGTCAGCATCCAGTAGCCTACTTCTTGGAGCATTGGGTCCGAAATATTGATTTCTCCAAATTTGAGCTTACTGCTTATTTGACTGATATTCGTGAGGATGCGTTTACCGGCCGCCTTAAACCAAATTTTGCGTATTGGAAATCGTTAGTTGGCATGACAGATCAGGCTGCGGCTGAGCTGATTCATGAGGATGGTATCGATATTTTATTTGACCTTTCAGGGCATACCTCAGGTAATCGCCTGCAGATACTTGCCTGGAAGCCCGCGCCGATTCAAGTTAGTTGGCTTGGTTACTTTGCGACGACAGGAATGAAGGCGATAGATTATTTTATTGCCGATGAAGTTGGCGTGCCACCAGCTCATCAAACGCATTTTACTGAAGAAATAAAATATGTGCCTGATACCAGATTGTGTTTTACAGCACCGCATGTAGCGGTAGAAGTCTCGGCTTTGCCCGCACTCACACGCGGTTATATTACTTTTGCCAGCTTTCAGACCCTAGCCAAAGCAGGTGATGAAGTTTTGGCGTTATGGGCTGAGGTGATGCGTGCGATACCTAGTTCCAGACTGCGCTGGCAGTGTAAGTCATTTGGGGATGCAGATGTGGTGGCTAATATGGTCGCCAAGTTTGCCCAGTTAGGCGTTGGCGCAGAGAGGCTGACGTTACTGGGGTCGGTATCGCGTGAGGCTTACTTTGTTTCGCACCACGATGTTGATCTGATTTTGGATACATTCCCGTACCCAGGTGGCACTACCACTTGTGAGGCGCTATGGATGGGTGTGCCTACCTTGACACTGGCCGGTGATAGCCTAATTGCAAGGCAAGGCGCTAGTATGCTCACAGCCGCGGGTCTTGCTGATTGGGTGACAGACACTAAAGGCGCGTATCTGAATAAAGCATTAGCACATTGCAGTGACTTGAATCGCCTGTCTGATTTAAGAGCAGGGCTTAGAGCACAAGTACTTGCCTCGCCTTTGTTTGATGCAGAGCGCTTTGCCATGAACATGGAGACTGCAATGCTGGAAATGTGGCATGCACATATCGGTAAAACTGGCTGTGATAGTGCTGTGCCTCAAACACCGGAAACTCCAGTCCAGCAGGAGCGTTATGTGCAAATTATCAGCGCTACTCGCTATTCGGAAGAGGATTTTTGGCACAAGTCAGCGCTTGGTCTATCGTTGCATCGGCATTTAAAACAAGATAGCGGCATCACTGCGAACGTAGCTTTTAATAATACGCAGGGGCTTTCTACCATATTTAACCAAGCGATCGAGCAGGCAGATCATCGGGCTATTCTGGTATTTGTGCATGATGATGTGTGGGTGGATGAAGCAAACTTTGTCGATACGCTGAATGCCGGACTGGCAAGTTTTGATGTGATTGGGGTGGCGGGTAACAAGCGTAGATTGCCCAATCAGCCAGCTTGGTTATTTATCGATACAGCCCTCACTTGGGATGAGCCTGAGTATTTAAGCGGCACGGTGTGGCATGGTCCACATGCTTTTGGTGAAGATAAGTTTTATGGAGAAGTGCCCGCCGCGTGTGAGTTGCTAGACGGTGTATTTCTTGCCGTAAGGAAATCGACACTCAATGCTGCGCAAGTGAGGTTTGATCCGCAGTTTGACTTTCATCTATACGATATAGACTTTTGCCGCAGTGCCAGAGATGCTGGGTTAAGCTTGGGCACATGGGCAATCAAGTTAACGCATCAGAGTAAAGGCGCATTTGGTTCGCCACATTGGGCACAGAAGTGCCAGCTATATTTTAATAAGTGGGAAAGCAATACGCCTCAGCAGCAGGCGCTACATGATGCAATGAACGGCGTGATGCAGATGGCTCAGCAGCACGAAGCTGACGGTCAGTTGGAGCAGGCCGCGACTCTTTATCAAGAGGTGTTGAATATCCAGCCTGACAACCCGGAAGCTAACTACCGCCTAGGAATCGTAGTGTTTAACCTGCATGGCGTTAATGCAGCATTACCGCTACTTGAAAATGCCGTCCAATCTAAACCAGAGGCTGAGCAGTATTGGGTGACTTATATTGATGCACTTATGCAATCTGCAGATGTAGCAACGGTGTTGGAGGCATTGGAGCTGGGGCAGAAGTTTGGTTTAACTGCGCAAACCGCACAAGTGATTGCTGAAGAATTCTTGGCGCAAATTGATGCCCAAGCACCGCCCGCTGTAACCGACTCTTTATGCTCAAATGAAGCCATTAAGCGCTACCTGATGGAAATGTTGAGTGCTAATATCAAAGCAATTAACGCGGCGGCGTCTAAAAGCAGTATTTCCCCACATTTAGATTTTTCTGCATTCGAACCCACCATAAATGCATTGCTCAGTGGCAATCAGCATAACGAAATTCTATCGCTCATTTATAAGTCCATCAGTGCCATCAAATTACAGCCAGAGTTTATTGGTACTAAAGTTTTTACACCGTATTTTGACAGTGTATTGGAAACCATAAATTTTGAGCTCGGTGATGTCATAGCTAGAGAGCATAAGCTGGCAAATGTCGTGATTGCATCAGAGGTTTACGACTATGGAGGTCATACCAAAGTCATACAAGAGATTTTATCGTCTGTAGAGAACCCAATTCTAATCATCACCGACATATATGATCGTTTTGCAAAAAAACATTTATTTGAAAAAGTAGCATCGCTATTTAACTGTCCAGTATTAATTTTGCCTAGCGAGGCTTATTTAGATAAAGCCAGAAGGCTAGCGGCCTTTATCAATACTTGCGCCAAAAATGTATTTATTCTGACGCATCATGAAGATGCAGTAGCGATCGCGGCATGTCAAAAAACAATAGATACCACGTATTATTTTGTGCACCATGCAGACCATAACCCGGCATTAGGTAATACAGTCTCGCACTTTAATCATGTCGATTTGTTTGAGCCTATGGCTAAATTGTGTGCGCAAGACTTGAGTAAATCAGTCACTTTATTGCCGACATCTTCCCATGATTTAGGTGCCAAGACGTTTGATTATCCGATTCAACAATTTTCTACTGTCACCGCTGGTTCTGCTGGCAAGTTTACGATGACTGGTGACCTTAGTTTGAGTAGCATTATTCGAGCGTCATTAACCACATGTGGAGGCAAGCATTACCACTTTGGTGAGCTTTCAGCTGAGCAGGTGCAGTTGATTCAGGATAGTTTAGTGCAGGCATCGATAGACCCTGCGTTATTTGTATACATGGGTAACGTACCATCCTTGTGGGAGAGTTTGCTGGCGATTGATGCGCATATTTTCTTGGGCTCGGCACCAACTCCTGGTGGGAAGTCCAACTTAGAAGCATCCGCTGCCGCATATCCCTTACTTGCTTATGTTCCAGTGGATGCACCTCGCTATCTGTATGTAGGTGCAGAAGCACAAATTGGTTTAATGTGGTCCACGCTAAACACACTTACCGTGGGTTTAAGGACAGTCATGGCAGAGCACGCGAAGTTCTCCCAGCAATCCAGACAGTTTTATGTATCAAATTGCTCTAGTGATACCTTTAAGAAAAAGCTAATACAGCTTTGCGATGCGACTTAACTAGCGGTCTTTTTTAATTGATTTATATTCAGTGACAATGTGTAGTAGTGATTAGGATTATTAATGTCTAAAAATATTCATCCGCTTGCCGACTGCCAATCTGAGCATATTGGCGCTGGTACAAAAATATGGCAGTTCACCGTAGTTTTAGCTGACGCAAGAATCGGCGATAACTGCAATATCAACGCACATTGTTTTGTCGAAAATGAAGTAGTGATTGGTAATAACGTTACAGTTAAGTGCGGTAACTATATATGGGATGGCATTACGATAGAAGATGACGCTTTCATTGGTCCTAATGTCACTTTCACTAATGATCGGTACCCAAAGTCTAAAAATACTGCATTTAAATTAGAGAAGACTGTTATTTGCAAAGGTGCCTCTATCGGCGGTGGCGCTGTGTTGTTGCCCGGTATTAGAATTGGTATCGGTGCAGTGGTAGGGGCTGGCTCAGTGGTGACAAAAGATGTTGCTGATCATGCGGTTGTTATCGGTAACCCAGCAAAGCCAAAGAAGGGCTAGCATTAAATGAGTGATCATGTAGATAAATCAAAATTTGAGATTTTTGAGCTGGGGACTGTTGATGACACTGTTGCTAAATTTGGCGGTATAAAGTTAAAAGAGCAAGTTACATACGTTACACCTGCGATTCCAATGTTTGGGGAGGCGTGCTCAAATGCAGATGTATTTGAGGCGCATGCGTTAACGCATCCTGCAATTTATTGTGCTGTAGTGAGTGATTTTAAGCTGATAGGCGGGGCAGCTTTCCCCATTATTCAGAATAAGAGCATCTGCCATCAATATTTTTCTACAGAATATTGGGAAACCTCAGAGCAAGCTACATTGAGTTGTTATATTAAGCAGGATCAAAACATGATCGGCTATCGCAATATTAAAGAGCGACACAATTACACATGTAGCGTTATCAATCTAGTTGGCAATGGATCATATAATTATGCTCACTGGATGACTGAATTTTTACCTCAGCTTGTATTGCTTAAAGAGCAAGGTCTCGACTTCTCATCCTATAAAGTAGTGGTTGATTCAAGATCATACCCAAGTATGTTAGAGGCACTCTTTTTATTAGGGGTTAGAGAAGACCAGCTGCTTAAAGTAGATGCCATGTCGTTAAATACCTTCCCTGAAGCGCTATGGGTAAGTCCTGTGGCAAATATCGTATTTCAGCGACCCAATGCTATTTCTTCGGATGCTTTACATCAGCTTGCCGAGCCGCAACATGCCATTTTTCATCCAGATGCTTTAATCGCAACTAGAAATGCTTTTCTGGCATTAGTGGCTCAAGAAAAATCTGAGTCGGCACCAGAAAGAATTTTTATTAAGAGATTCTCAGGTAGGCAGTATCACGCACGCTCTGTGGTGAATGAAGCTGCAATACAGCAAAAGTTAGAGTCAGAGGGCTTTGTCAGTATTGACCCTAGCACTTTAAGTTTTACTGAACAAATTAGAATTTTTAGTCAAGCAAAATACATTGTGGCGGCATCAGGCGCTGCCTTATTAAATATGATGTGGGCACCAGAGGGTGCAAAAGTTATCGTATTGATGAATGACGCTAAAGTCGTCAATTATTGGTATTTCAGTAATATTGCTTTTGCCGTTGGTCATCAGCTAGCTTATGTCTTAGGTAAGGTCGTTGATACTGGCAACTGGAATGATATTAACCATGCAGATTTTGAGATTAGCCTTCAGGCGCTTGTATCAGCACTTGAGAGCTTTGGGTTGTATCTAGAGCATCAGCCTATCATCAACCCCGTGCTTGAAGAGGCATTAACCACTGCAAGAAAGCATTACCAAGCTGGGCGTATAGAGCAGGCTGTAGGTTTGTATCAAGAGGTGCTAAAAATAGAACCAGAACATGCCGAAGCTAATTACGGTTTGGGCGTTATTGAAGCGCACACTCAAAATGCTTCTATTGCTTTGGCTAGGTTTGAGCGTGCTGTGATGGCAAGGCCTGAGCAAGAGCAGTATTGGGTAAGTTATATCACAACACTCATGCAGTCAGGCGCCATCGATAGTGCAGCAGACGCTTTGGAGTTGGGGATGAAGTATGGTCTTAGCGCTGGCATGGCCAAAAAGTTAGCGGCAGAGTTTACGCGTAGTTTTGATATAAATCGTATTGGGTTTTTAGTGCATACACTTGAATTGGTTAATCACTATGCTTGTGTATGGGATTTATTGCCAGAAGGTAGTTTTGATGTGGTGCTGTACGGAGATGCAGAGGCAACGGACTTAGCTTTCTTTGCTCCATGGAAATGTAATGTAGTTACAGCTAGCGATGTTATCCATGCAAACTCCAGATATCAGTATTTAGTTTCCAATCAACCAATTAATTTATCTGGCTCACCTTTAATAAAGCAGTTAGGGAATATTAACGTTCGATTTATGTATGCAGCAGGAAAGTCTGGCTGGAATTTATCAGAATGGAACAGCCTTTATGATGTGATTTTATGTTTTGGGCCATATCATGCGGGCATATTTTCAGAGAGTACTGACGCTGTAGTGGTACAGATGGGATACCCAAGGTTTGATCGATATTTTACGCAGCAATTAGACAAGGCCGATTTGCATGCAAGATACGGTTGCGACCCATTGAAAAAGACAGTGGTTTGGTTACCGACATGGAAAACATTGTCTTCTGTTACGCATTTTGATGCGGAAATCAGTGCGCTGACTGATCACTATAATGTTATTGTAAAATTACATCCATTAATGCCAGAGAGTGAGCCTGAGCGGGTGGTCACTTTGCGGCGGCATAATTTTACGCATTTAATTACAGATAGCAGTGATAACTTGCCACTGTATCAGCTTGCTGATTTTATGTTGTTTGACTACGGTGGGCCGCCTCTCGCAGGAATCTATGCTGACAAAAACTTTATATTGCTTAATGTAGCGGGCGCAATAGATGATGATTTAACTGGCAAAGATTCACCTGATATTACAATCAGAAAACATCTGATTAATGTTAATCCCACAGACCTAACTATTGCGGAACTTTTAGCTGACGCATCAATATGGGACCAACAACGGTCTGTGCGCCATGTATTGAGAAAACGCTATTTTGCACCTTATTATGGTTTTTCTGCGCAAGTGGCGGCAAATGCATTGCTCAATTTGAAATACATGGTCGGCAAAGGCGGAGCAGCGTAATGGTCATTTGGTTGATTGGTCTTTCGGGCTCTGGTAAAAGCACATTAGGGCATGAGGTAGCAAGGCAGTTACGTGAGGTTAAACCCAATACAGTGTTGCTTGATGGAGATGAGCTTCGTAAGGTTTTTGCACATGATCAAGGTGATGAGCCATATACGGTTCAAGGGCGCCGTATCAATGCTGAAAGAATTGTAGCGTTATGTGAAATGCTAGATAGCCAGGGTATTCATGTGGTGTGTTGTATCTTATCAATTTTTCCTGATATGCGCTTAGAAAATAGAAAGCGTTTTAGTCATTATTTTGAGGTCTTTATGGATGCACCCTTAGATGTCCTAATGGCGCGCGATGTAAAAGGTATGTATGCCGCAGCAAGAAGAGGCGAGGTGAACAATGTTGTGGGTATCGATATTCCCTTTGAACGTCCAGTTGGCTCAGATGTAACGATCGACACCTCAAAAAACGATGCCAATATTAAAGTGTTAGCCTCAAATATTCTTGAGCAAGCGGGGTTGATTTGAACCACACAGTTTCTTATGACTATGCCTCAGGTGATCTATTGGAAAATAGAAACACCTATTTTTATACAAAGTTTCATGGCAAGGCGTTTTTAACAGCATGGCATAGGCAACGTGAGCAGACGCTTACTGAAAAGCAAGCGATTGATACTGCGGCGAGTGATTTAGATAGCTCTCCTACCATGCATGTGATTGAGGTGCTACACCAAAAATTGTCAGAACATCATACTGGTCATCAAACCATTCAAACATTAAATAGGCTAGTACAACGCTTTGAGGTGAGTAAGCGGCTTCATAGTCGTTACAATTTTAATTGGAGGCCTGTTGACGTAACGGACTATAAAAATTGGACACGTTATGTTCGGTTTGCAGAAGTATTGAACTTGGCCTACGCCATTACTTTGTCGTTACCCTATTTAAATGCCTTGTTTAAGATTATGGATACATTAACGGCTGCGTATCAGCAGTTAAGTGAATCGTTGAGTAGTCGCGTGCAAAGCTTAATGCTAGCAGAGCGAGGGCATGTTGATGAGCTTTGTTTGAAGTTGGAAAGGCTGCCTGTCGAGGGGGGTGTTGAAATTGGACAGAATGCTCTAATCTTAGCTGAACATATGCCCATGAAGCTCAAAGGTGTTGTGTTGTTAGCCGCGCAGACAGCACGTTCTCAGGCATATATTCAAGCGTTGGTTGCCAATGGATTGTATCCAGAGAAGGTTATTTTACTAGGTGATACTCCTTCACTTGAGCAACAAAGCACGCCAAATAATCGTTGGCATGGTATTTTGTTACCGAACCTTGCAGAGTCAATTATGCAAACCTGTGATCGGGCAAATATAGAGATAAGCCGATGTAGTTCAGTTGATGTAAACTCAGAGGAATGTGTAAACTGCATCTCGGACGCAGAGCCTTCTGCCATTATTTATTCAGGCGTTGGTGGCCAGATAGTGTCCGAGCGTACGCTAGCATTGGCGCCAAAGTTCCTGCATATGCACTCTGGTTGGTTGCCGCAGTATCGTGGCAGTACCACCATTTATTATGCGTTGTTAAAACAAGAGATGCCAGGTGTTACGGCTTTATTCCTCGATCGTATGATTGATACAGGGCCCGTAGTGGCGCAGAAACATTATCCTATCCCGCCTTTTAATATGGATGTTGATCGCGCCTATGATTCCGCGATACGTGCAGATTTATTGGTAGAAGTTTTACGTGCTTATATCAGTTCTGGTGATTTCCCTACACTTTTTGAACAGCACCCAGAAGAAGGTGAGACATATTATGTTATTCATCCCATCCTTAAACACCTAGCGATATTGTCGTTGAAGAAAGATCATGCATCATGAGCACACTAGCAATATCTCAGGCGTTTAAATTTGGAACCAAAGCGGAAACTCTGTGGAATCTGAAAGATTTGGTCACTGAAGCAATGGTTCCAGAAATATACTTCTTCACACGGGACCAATGGGTAATAGAAAAATCAGCTATCTTAGAAGCGATTCATCAACGATTTGGTAATGAGACCTTGGCTGTGAGGTCTAGCGGCTTAAATGAAGATGGTGCTTATAGTTCAATGGCGGGTGCATTTTTAAGTAATCTGAATGTACATGCTGAAAATAGTGATGCACTCATACTTGCTATTGAAGAAGTACTACAGTCGATGACTGGCAACGCTCGTGATCAGGTGCTGGTACAGCCGATGATTAGCGATATTGAAGTAAGTGGCGTCATCATGACATATGATATGGTGAACGGTGCGCCTTACATCTGTATTGATTTTGATGATGAGAGCGGTCGTACCGATGTTGTTACCAGTGGAAACGGTATTCATAAAAGCCTGTTTGTTTATCGTGATGCCGATAGTAGCTTAATCAGGTCACCTAGAATCGCGCTGTTTCTAGGCTTGGCTAAAGAGTTAGAAGCTATTTGTAAATGTGCCGCGTTAGACATTGAGTTTGGGATGAATAAAGCTGGGCAACTATTTCTTTTCCAAGTAAGGCGAATCGCGCTTGCACGGCATTGGCACCCAGTGACCGAGCGCCGTGTGAAAAGGCAATTAGCACATGTTGAGGACTATGTAAGAAATTGCTCAAAGCGGCGTGATGGTATTTTGGGCGAACGTACTATTCTTGCGGTGATGCCAGACTGGAACCCTGCGGAGATTATCGGCACGACCCCCAAGCCGTTGGCGGCATCGCTGTATCGAGAGTTGATTACTAAGTCAGTTTGGCGTGAAGCACGAGCTAGTATGGGATACAGGGCACTCGATTCTGCCGAATTGATGTTGCTCATCAACAGCCACCCCTATATTGATGTGCGAAACAGTTTTAATTCTTTTTTACCTGCAAGTGTTTCTGAGGCCGTAGGGGAGAAGCTTGTTAATGCATGGCTTGATAGATTAGAAGCCTTTCCTGAGTTTCATGACAAGGTAGAGTTCGAAATTGTGCCCACTTGCCTTGACTTTTGTTTTATTGAGGATTTTAAGGCACGTTATCCAGCATTGCTCAATGATGATGAGTTTGAAGAATATCGTAAAGTGTTAACTGAGCTTACTCATCAGTGTTTAGATAGCCATCCTGACAATACTTTAGATTTGGCATTGAGGTCTACAGCGCATCTAGAGCAGCTGGAAATGAATAAAGTAAATGATGAAGGTTATGTTCATCTTGCTAGAGCTGAGTTTCTGCTAACAAAGTGTAAGGAGTTTGGTACATCCTCTTTTGCTGTAGTTGCTCGTCATGCTTTTATTGCAGAGGCGTTATTACGCTCAGCAGTGAGGCGTGGTGCACTTAGTGATCAACGATTAACCGAGTTTAAGCGCAGTATCCAGACCATTACAGGTAGCATGCTAGATGAATATGCGCAGGTTTGTAATGGTCAGTTCTCTCGGCTTTCATTCTTTAATAAATACGGTCATTTACGCCCAGGAACCTATGAGGTGACTTCACTAAGATATGATGAGCGTGATGATTTGTTTGTCGATGCAATGGCGATGCCTGTGAGCATATCGCGTCCAAAATTTAAGTTATCTGATACAGAACATGCGAGTATAGATTCGTTACTGCATGAGGTTGGTTTTGGCTCACTCAATGCCGAGATGTTATTGAGTTACGCAGAAAAAGCGATTGCTGCACGTGAGTATGTCAAATTTGTATTTACGCGAAGTTTGTCTGATGCATTATCTGAAATCGTGCGTTGGGGTGAGTCATATGGTTTATCACGAGATGATATTTCCTATTTAGAATGGCCACAAATCGTGAGAAGTCTTACTCAGCCAGTGATGGATGATGTCGATAGATATTATCTTGATATTGCAGAATCCGCACGTGGCACCATGTCTGCGGCACATGCTTTCCGACTAGGACATATCGTGTTTGGCGTGCAGGATATCTATGTGGCGACACTTAATCGTAGTGTTCCGAACTTTATCGGGCTTGGCGCAGCATCTGGACGAGTTTTTCAACTTGAGGCGAATACACCCACAACCGTTAATATTAAGCACTGTATTATTTGTATTGAAAATGCAGACCCTGGTTTCGACTGGATATTTACCAAAGAGCCTATGGCATTAATCACGCGTTTTGGCGGTGCAAATTCTCATATGGCAGTGCGCTGTGCTGAACTAGGGCTACCAGCAGCGATCGGGTGCGGGGATCAAATCTTTCAGCGAGTACTTCAAGCAGAAAGTGTAGAGTTGAACTGTGCAGATAAAATATTAAGGCCGTTGTATGTTAATTAGTAAGCTTCGCATTGGCGTCACAATGCGCATACTTCAGGCTGAGGGGTATGATGAACCTCGAGACGCTTTAGCTAGTGTTTGGGCGAGTTTTCTTAATACTGCTTTACCAGAAGCAATTTGGATGCCTTTGCCAAATATCGGGAGAGATTCAATCAAGGCATACTGCGAGCAATGGGGTATTAACCGATTAATTCTTTCTGGCGGTGAGGATTTTGGCTTATCACCGATGCGAGATGAAACAGAGCATCAGCTTTTGGTGTGGGCGGCAGAATGCAAGATACCTGTACTTGGTGTATGTAGAGGCATGCAAATGATGGCTGCACATAAGGGGGTTAGTTTGAAGCTTGTTAATGGACATGTACGTAAGCGACATACCCTGCATGGGAGCCTTGCACATGAAGTGAATAGCTATCATCGGTATAGTTTGGCTGAGTGTCCCCAAGATTTTGTGGTGACTGCACAGGCGGAAGATGGTGAAATTGAAGCAATTAAGCATAGCGCACTACAATGGGAGGGCTGGATGTGGCATCCAGAACGGGAAACACCATTTAACCCGATTGATATTGACCGATTGAAAGCATTGTTTAAATGAAAGCCATTATTTTAGCGGCTGGTCGTGGTAGCCGTATGAAAGACCTAACAGATCAGAAGCCAAAGTGTCTAGTTGAGTTGCGTGGCAAGACATTATTGGAGTGGCAATTACAAGCATTGCGAAAAGCAGGTGTTAGTGAAATCGCCATCGTGACTGGGTACAAGCGCGAGTTATTGGCATCTTATGGGCTAGTAGAGTTTCACAACCCACGCTGGGCTGAAACTAATATGGTTTCGTCCTTAACAAGTGCCGATGAGTGGCTAAAGAATGAACCCTGTATTGTCAGTTATTCTGATATTTTTTATGAGGCCTCTGCCGTAAAATCTCTGATGGATGTGAATCATCGTTTGGCAGTGACTTATGACCCTAGCTGGTTAAAGCTTTGGCAGAAGCGCTTTGATGATCCTTTAGTGGATGCTGAAACCTTTAAGCTGAATTCAGATAATACGTTGGCTGAAATTGGCGAAAAACCAAAGTCTGTTGAAGAGGTGCAAGGGCAGTATATGGGGCTTTTACGTTTCACCCCCGAGGGATGGGCTGAAGTGATTAGAATTCGCGATGGTTTAACGCAGACAGAACGCGACCGTATGCATATGACTGGTACTTTGCAAATGGTCATTAAGGCTGGGCGTGTTGCTGTTCATGCTGTTTCTTATGAGCTCCCATGGGGCGAGGTTGATTCAGCAGATGATCTAGAAATATATCAAGTTCAGACTTAATGTTATAAATATTCAATAGGTGTAAATAGATATTAAGTCGATAGAATCATACGACTTAATACCTATAGCATGTTTTTTCATTTGTTGATAGGCACTGATATGGCTTTGTTTAATGTTTATTCATCAGGTAGTGTTTGGTCAGCAGAATGTAGGATGTAAATGAATATCAATTTAAGATGCGATTAATCAAGGTGTTTAAAAAAACTATATTGTAGTATGAGATTATTATGCCATTAGAAGACTGCAGAATCATTGAACTACCGAAAATCCACGAGCCTCGCGGCAATTTGTCGTTTGTGGAAAGTAATCACCATATCCCATTTGCAATAGAGCGTGTGTACTACGTATATGATGTACCGGGCGGCTCTGATCGTGGGGGGCATGCGCATAAAGGTTTACATCAGTTGATTATTGCAATGTCTGGCAGCTTTGATATTACCTTGGATGATGGTAAGGATAAGAAAACTTTTCATTTGGCACGGTCCTACTACGGCTTGTATGTGTGCCCGATGATCTGGCGAGAGATGGATAACTTTTCATCAGGATCGGTGTTGATGGTGCTAGCTTCTAATAAGTATAGTGAAGATGACTACTATCGTAATTATGATGACTTTATGAAAGCCAGATGGGTAAAGTAATTGAGCGAAATGCGCGTACCTTTTTTAGATTTAAAAGCCGCTTATAGCGAGCTCGGGCATGAACTAGATGCTGCCTTGCTTAGAGCTAGCCGCTCAGGCTGGTATATCGGCGGTGGTGAAGTGGAGAGCTTTGAAGCGGATTTTTCTACTTATACTGAAGCTAAATATTGTGTTGGCGTGGGTAATGGTTTAGATGCCTTAACGCTGGCCTTACGTGCTTTAGATATCGGTGTGGGTGATGAAGTGATTGTGCCTTCGCACACCTTTATTGCTACATGGCTAGCGGTGAGCGCTGTGGGAGCTAAACCGATTCCAGTAGAGCCAGCAGAAGGTAGTTATAACATTGATGTTGCTAGCATCGAGCGTTTTATTACGCCTCGTACCAAAGCTATCATGCCAGTGCATTTATATGGCATGCCTGCGGATATGGATGCGATTTGTGCGTTGGCTAAAAAGCATGGTTTAGCCGTGGTTGAAGATGCGGCACAAGCCCATGGCGCTAGGGTGCGCGGCAGAAAAATTGGTAGTCACGGTGATGTCGTTGCCTGGAGTTTTTACCCGGGTAAAAATTTAGGTGCATTGGGTGATGGCGGCGCAATTACCACCAATAATGAAGCCATTGCATCACGAGTGCGTGAATTGGGTAATTATGGTTCGTCTGTTAAATATTACAATGAAGAGCGTGGCGTCAATAGTCGTTTGGATCCCATTCAGGCGGCAGCACTTTCAGTCAAACTCAAATATCTTGATGCTTGGAATCAACGCCGTCAGGCTATCGCAAAAACCTATAGCCAAGCCTTGGGTGGTTTGGCCATAGAGTTGCCTAATGTGCCCACATGGGCCGATCCGGTCTGGCACTTATATGTGGTTGCTACGCCTGAGCGTGACGCATTGCAATCACAGTTGGCATCAGCGGGGGTGCAGACTTTGATTCATTACCCCGTGCCGCCACATTTGCAAAAGGCTTATCAGATACTTGATATAAAATCCGGCAGCTTGCCTAGGGCTGAACGGTTAGCAAAGCAAGTGCTCAGCTTGCCAATCGGGCCGCATTTAGCCGCGTCTGATGTCGAGCACGTACTCTCGGTGTTAACATCAGTTTGTCCTGTTGTCAGCCAATCATAATTTTTTATTAAGCTAATTTATATAGAAGTAATTTTAAAAAGAGAATCTTTGAATGAAAACTTTTTTACATGTGGGCTGTGGTCCTCTTTATCGTGACCCAGTAACGCAGCAACCTAATCGCCCACAGGGATTTGATCTCAATAGTTGGAATGAATTGCGTTTGGATATTAACCCGGCAGTCAATCCGGATGTGGTTGGTACCATGACTGATATGTCTGCAGTGCCATCAGGCAGTGTAGATGCTATTTTTTCATCGCATAACATTGAGCATTTATATCCGCATGAAGTGCCAATTGCGTTGGCTGAGTTTAAACGCGTGCTCCGCCCTGATGGCTTTGTGGTGATTACTTGCCCAGATTTGCAATCGGTCTGTGCCTTAGTTGCGCAGGGTAAGTTAACTGAGCCTGCTTATATTTCTGCTGCGGGGCCAATTGCACCCTTAGATATTTTATACGGTCACCGCCCGCCGATGAGTCAAGGTAACCTTTACATGTCGCATCGCTGCGGTTTTACACTCAACGTGTTACTGGGCACTTTAGAGTCAGCAGGCTTTGCCAAAGTGGTTGGCACCTGTAGACCAGATTATTTTGATTTATGGGCACTTGCTTGTGTGTCAGATATTGGTGATGAACAGTTGTTAAGTCTGGCAAGACAATATCTGCCAGAACAGCCTGCTGGTGCAGGCCAAGGTGAGCAGGTGGCGCAGGATATGCAACAGGCAATTCAGGATGTGTTAACTCTTGCGCAGTCGCATCAGCAAAATGGCAGTTTGGCAGAAGCGCAGAGCTTGTATTTGGAAATATTGAATATTGAACCACGGCATGCGGAGGCCAATCATGGCCTGGGCTTGATAGAAGTGAGTCTAAAAAGCGCGGCAGATGCATTGCCTCGTTTAGAGATAGCCGTAGAGTCTAACCCAGCGATTGAGCAGTACTGGGTATCTTATGTGGATGCGTTAATGTTATCCGGCATTACGCATTCTATTCCCGATGTATTAACGCTTGGTCAGCAACATGCGCTTCAGCCTGAAACTGCGCAGATATTAGCTAATGAGTTAGCTGAGCTATTGAAGACTAAGTAATTTTCAAGCATGGTAATGTCTGATGGATGTGATGTATTTATATGATTCAAAACACTGAGGACATTACCCAAACGCTGCAGCGTGCATTGCAATTGCATGATTCTGGACATTGGCTTGAGGCTGAGCAGCTATTGCACACCATATTAGCGGTCAGTCCTCATCAGCCACAAACCAATTACCAATTAGGTTTACTATTACAAGAAAGCCTGCGGGCATCAGAAAGCTTGCCTTATTTTAATACCGCACTAGAGCAGGACCCTCAAAATGCACCGCACTGGTTGGGCTATATTGGCGCGTTAATTGATGCTAGCCGTTATGAAGATGCGAAGCTCGTGCTTACGTATGGGCGTGATGCTGGCCTCGACGGTGAATCGGTTCATTATTTAGAGCAACTGCTAGCACAACGGCAAGCCGAGAGTTTGCAGTTAGCGTCCGCCATAGGTGAGCAGCTGCCAGCAGCACATATACAAGAGAAACTGATTCAACTGTTTTTAAATAAGCGCTACCAAGTGGCTGAAGTTGCATTGCAGCAGTTACTGGAATCTTATCCAAAATGGCTCACTGGCTGGAAAATGATGAGCGACATACTGTTGGTGCAAAAAAAGGATGCCCGATTAGCTGCGAGTAATGCCCTAGCGCTAAATAAAGATGATGCGCAAGAGTATTGTTATTATGGATTAGTGTTGAAAGGGCAGGGCGACTTAGTCAACGCTGCGGCCGCTTTTAAGCGTGCGATCACACTTCAGCCTGATTATGCTGCAGCTTATAATAATTTAGGGATTGTCACCAAAGATATGGGTGATGTCGCGACTGCTGTGGTTTATTACCGTAAAGCACTAGCAATTAACCCTGGTTACGCTAGTTGCTACAGTAATTTATTATTTTGCCTATCACATACGGATATTGTGAATGCTGCCGACCTGTTTGCAGAGCACCGCAAATTTGGATCTCAGTACGAGGCTGTCTATAAATCAGCATGGCCAAAACACTCGCATCAATCTAATTTAACTAAATGCCTGAACGTTGGTTTTGTGTCCGCCGACTTTAGGGAGCACTCTTTAGCGAGTTTCTTTGAGCCCGTGCTTGAGCATCTGTCGCAAGTAACAGATATTGCATTGCATGCTTATGCAAACAACGCGTTGGAAGACGAAGTCACGCAGCGACTTAAACCTAAATTTAAACATTGGAATAAAGTTGATGAATTAACAGATGCTGCGCTCGCAGAAAAGATTAGAGCAGATCGAATTGATATTCTCGTAGATTTGGATGGACATACAGCTGGTAATCGGTTGATGAGCTTTGCTATGAAGCCTGCACCTATCCAGATTAGCTGGCTTGGCTATCTAGCCACCACGGGATTAACGGCAATGGATTACTATTTGGCGGACGCACACCTGCTGCCGCCAGGGAAGTTTGATCAGCAGTTTACGGAGCGGATAGTTCAACTGCCTGCAAATGCACCGTTTATTCCATCAGTACTATCACCAGAAGTGCACACTTTGCCTGCACTTAATAACGGATTTATTACCTTTGGTTGTTTTAATCGCGTGGAGAAAATCACTCCAAGCGTTATTAAATTATGGGCAAAGTTATTAAATGCAGTACCAAATTCAAAACTATTGTTAGGTGCAATGCCTAAAAATGGCAGTTATGACGGCCTTGTTAGCCAACTTTCCAGCCATGCAGTTGGGATGGATAGGCTAATAATTCACCATCGCAGTAACATGGAGAGTTATCTAAAACTGCATGATATGGTTGATGTTTGCTTAGACACTTTTCCATCCAACGGCGTGACCACGACCTGCCATGCTGCATGGATGGGTGTGCCGACATTGTGCATAGAGGGGCAAAGTTTGATGAGTCGCGGTGCAATGGCAGTGATGTTGCATTTAGGTTTGCCAGAGTTTGTAGTGAAATCACATGAAGATTTTATTAGTAAAGGCATTTATTTTGCAGAGCATTTGCAAGATTTGTCAGAACTTCGCACCACTTTACGCAAAAAATTTAATGATTCTGCACTTAATCAGCCCAAGCTTATTAGTGATAATTTGACACTAGCGCTACGCTTTATGTGGGTTAGATGGTGCAAGAGTCAGCCTGCTACCTCATTCAAAGTGCCAAATTGATTAAAGAAGATTAAGTTTTTTAATATTTATAATCAATATGTTATGTTTATTTAAACCACCCTCCATACCATAATAATTTATCTTCTTGTTAAATCCATATTAAAGATTTTTTTAATTGAACCGATATCCTAAACATCAGGATTGCTTAATCAACAGGTGATGAGGAAAGTGTAAATAAGGAAATTCAGAATTTAAAAAATATTTAAATCTGACCCTAAACTTTCTAAAAAACTGTCCGATAAAAGAAATAACAGCAGCGCAAATTGAACTGAATCTGCAAAGCTAAAGGCAATAAGATGTAGTTGTAATTAACTAAATATTAGGAGAATTATCATGGCTTCAGTTATCAATACAAACCTTGCGTCATTAAACACACAACGTAACTTATCAGCTTCACAAAGCTCATTAAATACATCACTACAACGTTTGTCATCAGGCTTACGCATCAACAGCTCTAAAGATGATGCGGCTGGTTTGGCAATTGCTACACGTATGGACTCACAAGTACGTGGTCAACAAGTAGCGATTCGTAATGCGAATGACGCAATCTCTTTTGCACAAGTTGCTGAGGGTGGTTTGTCAAAACAAACTGATGCATTGCAACGTATGCGTGAATTAGCTGTTCAATCAATCAACGGTACTAACACAAGTACAGACCGTGCAAACTTAGATGCTGAGTTTACACAATTATCAGCTGAGGTTTCACGTCTTTCAACAGCAACAAAATTCAACGGTACTTCAGTATTCGGTGCTGCGCAAACTTTCCAAGTGGGTGCTGACGCTGGTGATACCATCACTACTGCATCTGTATCTGCTGCTACTATCACAGGTAACGTTTCATCAGTAGCATCTGCATCTACTGCGATTACCGCGATTGATGCTGCACTAACTGCTGCGAATACTAGCCGTGCAACACTAGGTGCGATTCAAAACCGTTTTGAGTCTGTAGTAAGTAACCTACAAATTTCAGTAGAAAACCAATCATCAGCTAAATCACGCATCATGGATGCTGACTTCGCTGCAGAAACAGCTAACCTAACACGTGGTCAAATCTTGCAACAAGCAGGTACAGCGATGTTAGCACAAGCAAACTCACTACCTAACAACGTGTTGTCACTGTTAAGAGGTTAAGTTTTAGTAGCGTAAAAGCCCTTATCACCCACAGGACTGATCATCCTGTGGGATTTTTAGGAGGATAAATCATGTTTAGTACACCAATAGATGGATATGGTGCAGTAAAAAATCAGGCCGCCGCGCAAAATATTGCCGGGGGCCAAAATGCCATTTCAGGGGTGACAGGTGCTAAGGCAGCCGGAAGTGTCAAACCGGAAATCAAACAATCAGCGGAAGTTGATAAAACAGCATTATCAAATGCCGTCAATAAGCTGAATGAGCTTGTTGCGCCAGCATTGCAAACGGTTCAGTTTAAAATGGATGAAGAGTCAGATCGTGTGATTGTTCAAGTTGTTGATACTGCAACCGATAAAGTATTAAGGCAAATACCAAATGAGGAAGTGTTAGCATTTTCCAAAACTTTAGGTAGATTGCAAGGTCTAGTAGTGAGAGAGCAAGCCTAATTTGTAATAAGAAGCTTATTTTGATGCTTTATTAGGTAAATGAATTGTTGTTTATAAACTATGCTTGTTAAATTAAATGTATTTGTGTTGTTTAGAGTGCGAAATGTGACAAACATTTAACGAGTAATTTTAACGAGGAGAATTAATATGGCTACAACTTCAGGAATAGGTTCTGTCCTTGATGTTAATGGCATCGTTACTAGCTTGATGAATGTTGAGAAAGCTCCTTTAACTAAAGTAGCAACACAAAAAACGGCATATCAATCACAAATTTCAGCATACGGCACCCTCAAAAGTGCATTGTCCACATTCCAAACCTCCGTAAATGCACTTTCAAGCTTATCTAAGTTTAATGCGCAGAGCGTTACATCGAGCAACACTAGCGTATTGACAGCAACATCAAATGGCAGCGCTACAGTGGGTAGTTATGACATTAGTGTCAGTCAGCTAGCTAAATCTCAAAAGTTAAGTGTGGGCGGTTTTTCCAGTGTTTCAGATGTAGTTGGCACCGGCAGTCTGACCATTTCGTTCGGTACGTTTACACCTGAAGTAGCTGATCCATTTACGGCGAGCTCTTTTACACCGAACGCGGCTAAAACTGATCTTAATATCACTATTGATAGTTCTAACAATACATTGGCTGGCGTGCGTGATGCAATTAATGCAGCTGGCGCAAGTGTGACAGCCACTATTGTTAATGACGGCACTACTAATCGTCTGGTGATTACTTCAAAAGATACCGGCGAAGTTAATAGCCTTAAAATTGCAGTGGCTGATGGTGATGGAAATAATCTAGATGCATCAGGCTTGTCCAAATTAGCATATGACCCGCAGGCGACCGCTGGCAATGGTAAAAACTTGTCCGTACTGCAAGATGCTAAAAACTCTATTTTAAAAATCGATGGCATTGATATTGTGAAGTCTAGCAACTCAATCACTGACGCAATTGAGGGGGTGACCCTTAATTTAGTTGGATTGACCTCTGGTAGCGCATTAAATTTATCTGTTGCAAGCAATCAAGATGCAATTAAAACATCAGTTACCTCTTTTGTAGATGCTTTCAATAAATTAGACACCACTTTACGCAACCTGACAAAGTTTGATGAAACTGGTCAGGCGAATGGTGCTTTATTGGGTGACTCTACCGCGCGTTCTGTGATTAATCAGATACGTGCCGTGATGAATACTGCAATTGCTAATGGCAGTTCGATAAACTCACTTACACAGATCGGTGTGACCTTTCAACGTGACGGTAAATTAAGCTTGGATAGTACTAAATTTGCTAGTGCTGTAAGCAGCAACTTTAACGATATAGCAAGCCTGTTTGCTGCTACTGCTAGAGCAACAGACCCTCAAGTGAGTTTTGTGAGTAGCACGTCTAAAACGAAAGAGGGCACTTATGCCATTTCGGTAACGCAGCTTGGATCAACGCTGCTGAATGCGCAAGGAACTATTAATGGGGCAACGGCGACCGGCAGTAGCACAACGTTGCGAGGTGCACTGGGTGATGACAGTGAAGGCTTAACCATCAATGTGGCGGGTGGCGCATTAGGTGCGCGTGGCACTGTTAGTTTTAGTCAAGGTTATGCTGCTAAGTTAAGTACGCTATTAGATAGTTTGCTCAGTGATGATGGTATCTTGGCAGCGAGAACTGACGGTATCAATAGTTCGATAAAACGTTTAGACACGCAAACTGAGCGCATCACTTCCCGTTTGACGGCAATCGAAGATCGTTATAGAGCACAGTACGCTAGGTTGGATGTTTTACTCACAAGTATGTCGTCTACCAGCACTTTCCTTACACAGCAAATAGCAGCACTTAATGCAAAATAATCAACAGAAGAGGTTGTCGTTATGTTTGGACTAAACCAAAAAGGTGTTAACGGATACGCTAAAGTTGGTGTGGAAACTGGCGTGCTAGCGGCGAGTCCTGTTAAGTTAATTGTGATGCTCTACGATGGCGCTATTTCTGCATGCCATAGTGCGATTGCCTGTATGCAGCGTAAAGATATTGAGCAAAAAGGTGCCATGCTGTCTAAGGCTATTATGATTATTGAAAGCGGTTTGCGACTGAGCTTAGATAGAAAAGCGGGTGGTGAAATTGCTGAAAGCTTGGACGCGCTTTATGCCTATATGAGTAGTAAATTGGCTTCTGCCAATGTACGTAATGAACCAGCGCAAGTGCAGGAAGTGATTAAATTGTTGCTGGATTTAAAAGGTGCATGGGAGGCGATTGATAATAATAAAGCAACGGCTCAAGTGTTGAATCAAGCGAAAAATAACCAGCAAGGGTTAGGTGTTGCGCAAGGATATGCGCATCAAGCTAAAGTTTAGTGAGGGATTAAAGTAATGGAATATCAAAATACTATTCAGCTTTATGAGACGGTTGCTAACATTATGCAGCAGATGTTGCATGCTGCAAAAATGGAAGATTGGGACACGTTAACGGAACTAGAGGCTTTTTGTGCGCAACATATTGCAACATTGAAAACCATCGAAGACGCGCAACCTTTGCCAAAAGACGCATTGAAACGCAAGGTGGCGAGCATTAAAAGTATTTTGGCAGATGATCGTGAGATTCGTAATTTGATCTCTCCTTGGATGGCAAAATTGAATGCCTTAATGAGTACTAATCAGACAGAAAGAAGACTGACGCAAGCATATAGTCAGTAACCGTTATTATTATGCTTAAGCTACCAGACAATCTAAGTATTAGTCCTGGTCTGGCACCAGTTGGTAGAGTCATACCAGTGTTAGCAGTTGATAATATCGGGGCTACGTTACAAGAGTTAAGCGCCAGAGCAACGCAGTTTGTTATTGGTCGAGAGTATGCTGCACAGGTCGTTTCCAAAGTCGACGACAAGGCTTATCTAGTTAAAATAGATAATGCAGTGTTGAAAATGGAGTTAGGTAATACGGCACAGGCGGGTCAATCTATTAACCTGCGTTATATTAAAGATGGGCCGGCTCCAACTTTCTTTTTTATGCCTCAAGCCAGCGTGCCCGAGGATGGTGCGCCAGAGCTAAGCCAAGCTGCGCGTTTGATCGGTCAGTACTTGCAAGAAGCCGAGAAAAATGGCGTGTCCAATAAGTTTGAAGCCACCGCAATTGTCACGCATGCTCCTAAAGACCCGCAAATGGTTGCTCAAGGTTTAAGGCAAGCCATTAGCAATAGCGGTTTGTTTTATGAGTCTCACTTAAGTGAAATGCTGCAAGGCGGTCGTTCTGTCGCTGCCATCATGCAAGAACCTCAAAATCAACATCAAAACCTAACGCAGATAGCTGCGTTAACGTCACAACAATTGGCAGTTTTAGAACAAAATCGCATCAATTGGCATGGAGAGGTGTGGCCGGGGCAAATGATGGATTGGGATGTTTATACTGAGCCACGTGGTGAGGAGGGGGGTGAGCAGGCCGATACTCAGCATGAGGGTGATGCAAGGCCCGTGGTCAGCGAGTTGAAGTTGGATTTTCCAAATTTGGGTGTAGTTGCTGCCAAATTAACGATTATCAATGGATATGTTTCCATTAATCTAAGGGCTGAGCAAGATTCAACCATGGACGAGCTTAGGAGTAAAAGCCGAGCTTTAACTCAGGCGATTAACAATACTGGCTTGAAGTTAGACGGTTTGATTATTTCAGCATATGAATAAAGCTGACGAAAACAAACGATTGAACCCAACGCTTGGGTTAGCGCCAAATCGGCAAGCGCCACACAACCCAAATCAGCAGGCCATCGCACTAACCTATGCTACTGGCGATTACGCACCGCGTGTGGTCGCTAAAGGTCGTGGGCTAATTGCTGAGCAAATTATTGCCAGGGCAAAGCAGCATGATGTTTTTGTGCACGAATCTAAAGATTTGGTCGCGCTACTTATGCAGGTGGACTTGGATGATCATATACCTCCTGCACTTTATCAGGCAATTGCGGAGATTCTGTCCTGGCTCTATCGTTTAGAGGAGGGTAAGGCTGGTGTTGCCAATGATGAGTTGCTTAAAGGTTAAATCTGCATGCTCATGATGTCCTGATAAGCGGAAACTAGCTTATTGCGCACCTGGATTGTCGCCTGAAATGAGATATTTGCCTTCTGACCGGCAATCATTACGTCAGACAAACTGACGCTATCATCCCCTAGGGCAAAGTTCTTGCCTAATGTTTCAGCGCTTTTCTGTACTTCGTTCACTTGATTTAACGATGCTTTCAATGCGTCTGCGAAATCTAGCTTTCCAGTACTTTTGTCAGCCCCGATGGGGGCGGCTAAATTTGCGATACCTTCTGTTTGCGGACGTTGTGCTGCAGCCCTCATTTGCGCAAGCATAGACTCTATTCTGCTTGAATCAATACCACCTGCCTTCATGATTGACCTCCTGTTAATATCTAACCTAAAATTTCTCATTGCTAATGTAACATTTAATTGAAATACCAAGTTGGTAAATAAGAAGAGTAAAATCACTCTATTCGTGGGTTAGATGTAATATGGAATTGGCATAATATGGGTTAACTAGTGGTTAAACCGTATTGATTTGTAATAATGTGTTTAGAAGTCTAATGGAGAAATTAAATGGCAGCAGCTGACGCCGCCCTGGCGAGTGAAGGTAATACTGGTGTGTTCGCCCAGATGGGGGGTAAATTGCTCTTAGTGGCAGGGATTGCTGCAGTCGTTGCTGTGATGGTCGTGTTTTGGTTGTGGAGTCAGCAGCCAGATTATCGGGTGTTGTTCTCCAATTACTCTGATAAAGACGGCGGGGCTATTGTTGCTGCGCTAGAAAAATTGAATGTGCCTTATAAATTTTCTGATAGTGGTACGGCAATTATGGTGCCTGCGGCGCAAGTGCATCAAGTGCGGTTGAAGTTGGCTGCAGACGGCTTGCCTAAAGGTGGCAATATCGGTTTTGAGTTGTTGGAGAATCAAAAATTCGGTGTGTCACAGTTCGTTGAACAGGTGAATTTTCAGCGCGGTCTGGAAGGAGAGCTTGAGCGCAGCATTCAATCTATCGCGGCAGTAGATGTCGCAAGGATTCATCTGGCAATACCTAAGCCATCCGTGTTTGTTCGCGATCAGCAAAAACCTACTGCTTCTGTATTGCTAAATCTGCGTCCTGGTAGAACGTTAGACGCGCAGCAAGTGAGTGCTGTCGTGCATTTGGTTGCTAGCAGTGTCCCTAATTTACCTACAACAAACGTTACCGTGGTTGATCAAAATGGTAACTTACTTTCAGATACAACTAAAAAAATGGGTGCAAAGAACTTAGACCCAGAGCAGCTAAAATATGTTGAAGAGATTCAGCAAAGCATCGTGAAGCGAGTTGAGTCAATTATTAGCCCAATTGTTGGTGCTAAGAATGTGCGTGCGGAAGCGAGTGCTGAAATTGATTTTTCTGTTCAAGAGCAAGCGGCTGAGACTTATAAGCCAAATCAGCAGCCGGATGCTGCGGCTGTCCGCAGTATGCAAAGTAATGAAACTAAATCTGCTAATGGCGAGGCTGCAGGAGTTCCTGGCGCGCTTTCTAATCAGCCGCCACCAGCCGCTACCGCACCAATTACAACAGAAGCTACTAATGCTGATGCTAACGGTCAGCCGGTCAATAACGCACCGCCAACTAACACTGAGAAAAACCTTACTACTAACTACGAAGTGGACAAAACAGTGAGTTATAGACAGCAGCCGATGGGTGGCGTTAAGCGCTTGAACGTTGCTGTGGTTGTTAATAACATGCCTGTGGTGGATAAGAAAACGGGTAAGGTGAGCTACAGGGCTTTAACTGCGGCAGAAAAAACGCAGATTAATGACCTTGCAATGCAGGCGATGGGCTTTAATAAAGAGCGCGGAGATTCACTTGCCATTGTAAATACGCCATTTGCAGGTGAGCCACAGGAAGTATTGCCTGCAATTCCGCTTTGGGAGAACCCACGTGTGATTGAGAATGTGAAAGATGTGCTGCGCTTTTTGGTTGGTGTAATCGCACTATTTGTTATTTACCGCAAAGTTTTAAAACCGTTATTAAGTAAATTAACCACACCGCCTAAAACTGCTGCCAATCAGGGCGAGGCGCCTGATGCGGTAGTAAATATTAGTGCGGATGGTAGTAATGCGGCTGAAAAACCGGCCTATACTCAAAAAATAGAAACTGCAAAGCAGATCGCAAAAGATAACCCTAGAATGGTAGCGAGTGTAGTGGCTAACTGGACCAATGGAAACGAGTAATAAACGATGAGTGATGCAGGTGTAATGAGAAGTGCGGTGCTAATGCTGGCTTTAGGAGAGGATGAAGCGGCAGAAGTAATGAAGTTTCTTAGTCCTAAAGAAGTGCAAAAGTTAGGTGCCGCCATGGCAACCTTAAAGTCTGTAGGTCGTGAGCAAGTGGAAACTGTGGTGAGTGAGTTTCTTGCCGAGGCTGAGATGAGTAGTAACTTAGGCTTGGATTCTGATGAGTATATTCGTTCTGTATTAACGAAGGCGCTCGGTGACGACAAAGCCTCTAGTTTACTGAACCGTATTCTGCAGACGCGAGATGCTAGTGGTATTGAGAGTTTGAAATGGATGGACGCACATACTGTGGCAGAGTTTATCAAGAATGAACATCCACAGATTATTGCCACAATATTAGTGCATTTAGAGCCAGACCAAGTGGCTGAGATTTTTGGTCATTTTACTGATCGATTACGTCAAGATGTGATGCTTCGCATTGCAACGCTCGATGGTGTGAAGCCAGTTGCACTACGCGAACTGAACGACGTGATGACAAAGTTGCTAACAGGCAACGAGAATATTAAGAAACAAACCATGGGTGGCGTGAAGGTTGCCGCCAATATCATGAACTTCATGAATGGCGAAACTGAGGCTGTCGTGCTGGAAGGCCTTAAGAATTATGATGATGAGATGGCTCAGCGCATTATGGATGAGATGTTCGTGTTTGATAACATCATGGATATAGACGATAAGGGTATTCAGGTTATGTTGAGAGAGGTGCAGTCCGAGACGCTCATTATTGCGCTTAAAGGGACTACCGAAGAAATGCGAGAGAAAATATTTAAAAACATGTCATCTCGTGCTGCTGAAATGATGCGTGAAGATTTGGAATCAAAAGGACCTGTCAAACTTTCAGAGGTAGAGGCGCAGCAAAAACAAATACTGCAAATTGTGCGTAGGCTCGCCGATGAGGGGCAAATTCAGTTGGCGGGTAAAGGTGGTGATGATCAATATGTATAAGGCAGCCTCGAATGGCTAATAGCAATATACCTAAAGAGCAGCAGAGTGCTTATGAGCGCTGGGAAATGGCTTCATTCTCAGACCTTGATCATCGCGGCAGAGGGATGATTGCAGGTGGTCAGCCTAAGAAGAAGGAAGTGCCATCGGCTAATGCTGCAGATATAGCGTTGGTTTTTGAAGCAACTCGTAAAGATGCCTACAATAAAGGCATGCAAGAGGGCTTCGCAGCAGGAATGGCTCAGGCTAAAGAGTTGGCACAGGCTGAAAGAGAGCAGTTTTTAACGCTCATGAATGCATTTAGTCACGCGCTGGAAAGCTCTGACGAGCAAATTGCTGAGGATGTACTTTCTTTGGCGCTGGATATTGCAAAATCCATGCTCAAGATTAAGTTGAACGTAGATGAAAAAGTTTTACTGCCCGTTGTATTGGATGCAATTCATTATCTACCGCAAATTCAGCGACCAGCTAGAATTTTAGTTCACCATGATGATATGCACTTATTGCGGGCACATATGGCAGACGAGATTGCCAATGATCACTGGCAAATACATGAAGATAGCAGTATAGAGCGTGGTGGCTGCTTGGTTGAGACAGGTGCAAATCAGGTAGATGCGACTAATGCTACACGGTGGAAAAGAATTACCGAGGCATTGGCACAAAATAATGATTGGTTATTGCCATGAGTGATGGTGTGCTAGAGCTTGATGATAGTAAGCACTTAAATGTGCATCAGCAGCGTTGGCGTAACCATATTCGAGATTGTAAAGAAATTCTGCGTATTGTTGAGCCGCTGGAGATTGCTGGGCGTATCGTTAAGCTTACAGGGCTTGTAATGGAGGCGGTAGGCATTAAATTGCCAATTGGCAGTGCTTGCTATGTTCCATTGGCAGAAGGCAGGCGAGTGGAAGCTGAGGTGGTTGGTTTCGACGGTGAGCGTATGTTGTTAATGCCACAAAGCAGTGTAGATGGCATTACGCCTGGCGCAAAGGTGTTTGCATTGGAAATCGCCGAGAGCCTGCCCAAGCCGCATCATGGTCAGCCACCGCGTCGTCGTGCCACAGATAGAGCGCGGCATTTGCCGGTAGGTGCTGATCTGCTAGGTAGAGTGGTAGATGGAGCCGGTAATCCGTTAGATGATTTGGGGGAAATTAACTCAAGTCAAAGTTCTGCGTTAAATGCGCGACCGATGAATCCATTAATGCGTGCTCCTATAGAGGATGTTCTAGATGTGGGCGTTCGTGCCATCAATAGTATGTTGACGGTTGGACGCGGTCAGCGCATGGGGCTTTTTGCAGGGTCTGGTGTTGGTAAAAGTGTGCTGCTCGGCATGATGGCGCGCTATACCACGGCTGATGTGATTGTTGTGGGCTTGATTGGTGAGCGTGGACGTGAGGTCCAGGAGTTTATTGAGCAGATTTTGGGGCCTGAAGGTCTTGCTCGCTCGGTGGTGGTGGCGGCGCCTGCGGATGCCCCAGCTTTGATGCGCTTACAGGGTGCGAGCTATGCAACTACCATTGCGGAAAGCTTCCGTAACGAAGGTAAAAACGTATTGCTGATTATGGACTCACTAACACGATATGCAATGGCGCAGCGTGAGATTGCACTGGCGATTGGTGAGCCACCTGCAACTAAAGGTTATCCACCTTCAGTATTTGCTAAGTTACCGGCATTAGTTGAGCGTGCTGGCAATGGCCGCAGAGGAGAGGGTTCGATTACCGCGTTTTATACGGTGCTGACTGAAGGTGATGATCAGCAAGACCCCATTGCGGATGCTGCACGCGCCATTTTAGATGGTCATATTGTATTAAGCCGTAGTTTGGCAGAAAGTGGGCATTATCCTGCGATTGATGTTGAGCAATCAATCAGTCGTGCAATGCATAATATTACTAGTCCTGAACATCAGAAATTAGCCCGTAAATTAAAGCAGCTAAACTCACGTTATGCGCGTAGTGTGGATTTAATTAACGTAGGTGCTTATGAAGCAGGGAGTGATGCGGTACTGGATATGGCAATTTCTAAACATGAGTTAATAGAGAGGCTTTTGCAGCAAGATGTTGCGGAGCGTTCTGATTGGGAAGAGAGTTTGCAGTTTTTAGCAGCAGTAATGCATGGCGTTCCATTGGCTTGATTGTTAGACATGACCCTAAGCGAGTATTACTAGGAGCCCCTTATGACCACAAAATCTAGCAACGTGTTGAAAATGTTAGAAGAAATTGCAGCCAAAGAAGTTGAGTTGGCCACGGAAGCGTTAGCCAAAGCCATGAAGGCTGCAGATGAGGCGCAGGGAAAGTACGATATGTTGCTGGAATATCGTAAAGGCTACCAAGATAATTTGGCAGCCAACCTTACTAAAGGCATGACGGCAGAGGCGTATCAAAATTTCCAAAACTTCTTTAAAAAACTTGATCATGCTATCGCGGGGCAGAGGGATGTGGTGCTGATTGCGCAGCAGCAAGTAAAGGTGCACCGTACATTGTGGCAAGAAAGCCAGCGCAAAAAGCTGTCTTATGATGTGTTGATTACACGCTCCGATAAGCGAATCGCCAAAGTCGAGCAAAAAAGAGATCAAAAATTGATGGATGAGTTTGCAACAAGAATGACGCGTACCAAGCGATAAGTTTGGCGTTAAATTTGTAGAACTGGCGATGATTTAGTGCTCATATCCATGAATTGAATCATGATGCTTAAGTTTAATATGTAATTATTATCTAATGGGTGAATTATTATGCAGTCATTACCAGTACCAGTCACGCAAACAAAAGCGCTTAATTTGGCTGATGTCGCGAGCAAAAATGGTTCGCCTGCAAATAAGTCATCAGCAGAAAATGCTAAAGCAACTTTTCAGGCGGAGCTAAATAAGCAGGTTAAAGCTAAACAAACACAGACTCAAACCAAGCAGGATAAAAATGCCGAATCTGTAAAAAACTCGGCGCAGCAAAGCTCACCTGCAAAAGATTCGTCTGAGGTTGATCAAGCTGTTCAGGCAAATAAAGATACAAACAATTTATCGCCAGATGCTTCTTTTTTAGCCGATTTAAATAAGCAGCTTGATGCCGCGCGTGATATGGCAAACCAAGTTGCCTTGGGTGATGCTAAAAATCAGTCACCAGCTACGGTGCCTACTGGCGCTGAAAATAAAGAGACAATTGTCAGTGAGTTGATCTCGTCATTAGGTATTCCCGCAGCGCAGGGTTTGCAAAATGTTGCAAATAGTACCCAGTTATCACCGCCGGCAGAAACTGGCGGTGCTGCATTGAGCAGCACAGATGCAGCCATGCAGCAAAAGAATCTGATGGCTGCATTTAATAATGTGGCCGCATCAACTCAGGGGCAATCAGAGCAGCCTGCTGCCGATATTAGCGCTAAGCCGCAAGGCGAAAGTTTGGCGGATGTACTGACAGCGAAGCCCGATATAAAAGCCACTGCGGAAGAGTCTACCTTTGGTAAAGCCATTGCCAATGCAGCAAAAGATTTATCGGCTAAAGATTTGTTAGCAAAGGATGCAGCGCCTAACGCTGTGCAGGTGCAGGCTGCAGCCACTAACTCTTCTCAAAATAACAACAATGTTGCGGCACAGCAACTGGCAAGTGCGAATGTCATTAATGTTTACCCAGGTAAGACCGGATGGGATCAAGCCATTAGTCAAAAAGTTGTATGGATGCTAGGCGCCGGCCAGCAGTCAGCTTCGCTTACATTAAATCCACCAGATTTAGGCCCATTAAAAGTTGTGATTAGTGTACATAACGATCAGGCAGATACCACATTTATCTCGGACAATGATGAGGTAAGGAAGGCGCTTGAGAGTGGTATGGCACACTTGCGTGACAAAATGAGTGAGTCAGGTATTCAGTTGGGGCAAGCCAATGTAAGTACTAGTCAACAATCGCAGCAAGAGTTCCAGCAGGCTGCTCAGGGCAGACGATTTGACGGCGCAAAAAATCAAACGCATACAAACGTTATAGAAAATGACAATCATGCCAAAGTGACTGTGCGTGTATCAGATGGGTTGGTTGATACCTTTGCTTAAGGCGAACATCTGCCATCACCGCTGTATTCAGCTAAATAACAATCTAAAACGTTTTTTCACCTTTAATTCCTGTATCTTGTAGTTTAATTTTTTTGCATAATGTAGCCATAATATGGCTATGATTGCATAATATGCAACCTAAGTTAAATTAAAGGAAAAGTTCATGGCTCAAGATCCAGTACAAGCACCAGAAGAAGCGGCTCCAGCCTCCAAGAAAAAGCTTATCATTATCATTGCAGCAGTTGTTCTAGCGCTAGGTGGCGGTGGTGCGGCATGGTTTTTTACCCAACAAAAATCACATGCAAAAAAAGAAGAAGTAAAAAAAGAAGAGCCAGCAAAAGCACCTGTTTTTTTAACTTTGGATACATTCACCGTTAATTTACAGCCAGATCCAGATGAGAAATTCTTGCAAGTAGACATTTCACTGCAGGTTGCCAGTGCCGAAGCTGCTGAGGCAATTAAATTACACATGCCGGCAGTTAAAAACCGCTTACTGTTGTTGTTAACCAGTAAAAGTGCCGCAGAGATATCTACTGTTGAAGGTAAGCAGGATTTAAGTAATGAAATTATTGCAGAGGTTAAAAAACCTTTTGCTCCTAACGCTAAGCCGCAAGAGGTCTTAGACGTATTTTTTACTTCCTTTGTGGTTCAGTAATCTAGACTAAATTTAAATTATGGCCGATAAGTTTTTATCACAAGACGAAGTTGATGCACTGTTAAAGGGTGTGGGAGGAGACCAGGACGACGATAAGGCCGCTTCCGAAACCGAAGGTGTTCGAGACTATAACCTAGCCACGCAGGAGCGTATCGTGCGTGGGCGTATGCCTACGCTAGAGATTATTAACGAGCGATTCGCTCGTCTTGTGCGTATTGAGCTATTTAACTTTTTAAGGCGAACAGTAGAAGTCTCTGTTGGCCCTGTACGTATTACCAAATATAGTGACTTTATTCGTAATTTAGTCGTACCTACCAATCTAAACCTTGTGCAAATGAAACCATTACGCGGTACTGCGCTAATGGTGTTTGACCCAACCTTAGTTTTTTTGGTTGTTGATAATATGTTTGGCGGTGATGGTAGATTTCACACGCGTGTAGAGGGCCGAGATTTTACCCAAACTGAACAGCGGATTATCCAACGTATTTTGGCTATCGTTTTTGAAACATATGCAAAATCGTGGGAGCCAGTATATCCCATAGAGTTTGAGTATTTACGTTCAGAAATGAATACCCAGTTTGCCAACATTGCTACGCCCAATGAGGTGGTTGTGGTCACTACCTTCAATGTAGAGCTAGGCCCTGCAAGTGGTGAAATTCATTTTTGCATGCCATATTCTATGGTTGAGCCTATTCGTGACTTATTAACCTCCCCATTACAAGGCGAGGTGCTTGGTGCCGATAAGCGTTGGGTTAAGCTCATGACTCAACAAGTACAGGCTGCGGAAATTGAAATTGTTGCAGATTTAGCCACAACAGATATGCGTTTGGGCGAAGTGCTCAATATGAAAGTCGGGGATGTGATCCCAATTAGTATGGAGGATTCCATCGAGGCTAAAGTAGATGGTGTGCCTGTCATGCTTTGTAAGTACGGATTATTTAACGGGCAATATGCATTGCGCGTTGAAAAACTTTTGAGATCAAACTCTACAGAATATATTAAAGGAGAACCTTATGGCGACTGATCCAGTGGATGAGAGCGGTACAGACAGCATCGCTGAGGATGATTGGGGCGCGGCAATGGCAGAGCAGGCATCATCTGAGAGTGCGGCAGATGACTGGGGCGATGCAATGAACGAGCAAGCTTCAGCACTGCAGGCTGATAAAGCTGAGAAGGCTCAAGTATTTACAGAATTTACAGCGAAGAATAAATTGCACGAAACACAAAACGATATCGACTTTATTTTGGATATTCCGGTACAGCTCACCGTGGAACTGGGACGTACCAAAATTGCGATTAAGAACTTGCTACAACTAGCTCAAGGTTCAGTTGTTGAGTTAGATGGTATGGCTGGTGAGCCTATGGATGTGTTAGTAAATGGCTGTTTAATTGCGCAAGGCGAGGTGGTTGTAGTGAATGACAAATTTGGTATTCGTTTAACAGATATCATTACGCCTGCGGAACGCATACGAAAAATTAATCGGTAATAGACTTTTATTAAATTACCAACCAAAGAAACTGCTGAATCCAATGAAGTTTAAATTATCATTTATCCCTATGCTTTATTGGGTCTCAAGTATAGCGTACGCGGCCGAGCCGGTAGCTCATGCTTCGCCGACTGGTGGTCTGCTTAAAATGATGCTAGGACTTATATTAGTATTAGGCGTGATGGCGGGGGTTGCGTACATTGTGAAGCGCATGTTGCCAGGTATTGGCCACCATCAGTCCACAATTCATGTTGTGGGTAGTGCCAGTGTAGGCACGCGTGAGCGTGTGGTGGTGCTTGAGGTTAATGATCGATGGCTGGTAGTGGGGGTGGCACCCGGGCATGTAAGTGCCATTGCTAATTTAGAAAAAGGCGTTACTACCAATGGCGTAAAAACCGATGGTGCCAATATTAACGCCACTGCACAGGCTAGCCCTACAGAGATGCTTGCCTCATCGTTTGGAAAAATTTTAAAGAATTCTGCAAGTAAATTTACTGAGAAAACTAATGGTTAAAAGTTGGGCTGTCTGGTTAAAGGGTTTGTTTTTTTTAGGCTTGGTGTTATTACCATTTTCAGTATTAGCCGCAAATGCTTTACCGTTAGTGAATGCAACGCCAAGTGCTGGTGGCGGGCAAGACTACACATTAAGTTTACAGACTTTAATCCTACTCACATCGCTCACATTCTTACCCGCCATTGTGTTAATGATGACAGGTTTTACACGTATTATCATTGTTCTTTCGCTGTTACGTCAGGCCTTGGGTACCCAATCCGTCCCGCCTAATCAGGTGATGATCGGTCTTGCCTTATTCCTCACCTTTTTTGTGATGTCACCAGTGATTGATAAGATTTATGTTGATGCTTATAAGCCATTGTCTGAAAATCAAATTTCAATGCAGGAGGCAATGGATAAAGGCGTTGCACCACTTAAAGAGTTTATGCTTAAACAAACACGAGAGGGCGATCTTGCCTTGTTTGTAAAAATGGCAGAGGTCGAAAAAATTGAAACTCCTGATCAAGTACCGCTTAAGGTGTTAGTGCCGGCATTTGTTACTAGTGAGCTAAAAACAGCTTTTCAAATCGGTTTTGCCATATTTATTCCATTTTTAATTATCGATATGGTGGTCGCAAGCGTGTTGATGTCTATGGGGATGATGATGGTATCTCCTGCAATTGTGGCACTGCCATTTAAGCTGATGCTATTTGTACTGGTGGACGGATGGCAGTTAATACTCGGCTCACTAGTGGAAAGTTTTTATTAGTCGTGTTGGTTCAAAATATAGATAAAGTAGGGAGTATCTAATGACGCCAGAAAGCGTAATGACGTTAGGTAGAGATGCAATGGGCATCACATTAATGATTGCTGCGCCTATATTGCTTACTGTGCTTGCAATAGGCTTGTTAGTCAGTATCTTTCAGGCGGCAACCCAGATTAATGAACAAACCCTGTCTTTCATCCCTAAACTCGTGGGTGTGTTTGTTGCACTGATGTTTGCTGGCCCATGGATGCTCAGCACGATGGTTGACTATATGCACTTGGTATTTACGAGTATACCGGCCATGGCCAACTGATGCTGTCAGGCAGCCATCGCTTTAAATCATGATTACATTCAGTGGTGAGTTTCTACAAACGTGGGTCATCAATTTATTATGGCCGCTTACCCGTATTTTGGCTGTTATCGCAATTGTGCCGATTTATAGCCACAGTACCATCCCTAATCGCGTTAAACTGGGTTTAGGTGTTCTGCTCACCATTATTATTGCTCCTACCATTCCAGCTATACCTAAGTTCGAAGTTTTCTCGCTAGATGGCTTACTGGTTCTAGTTCAGCAGGTGATTATCGGGCTAGCCATCGGCTTTAGTATGCGCATGGTATTTTCTGCAGTAGACCTAGCTGGCCAATTAATCGGCTTAACCATGGGCTTAGGTTTTGCCCAGTTTTTTGATCCGCAAACAAATGGCCAGTCAACTGCCCTGAATCAGCTTTTAGTGTTGCTTGCGATGCTTATTTTTCTGAGTTTAGATGGGCATTTGATTATTGTGACAGCGATGGCTCAAAGCTTTATCACCATGCCAATAACACTAGGTGGATTGGGCATTGATTTCATGCAAATCGCGTCTTGGGGTAGCACTATTTTCAGTGCAGGTCTAATGCTGGCATTACCTGCTGTATGCGCCTTGCTGATTACTAACATGGCATTAGGTATATTAACGCGAACAGCACCGCAGCTTAATTTGTTTGGGATAGGGTTCCCAATCACGTTAAGCATGGGTTTTGTGGTGGTGGCATTATCACTGACCAGTATGTTGCAGCCTATCGTGAAATTTATTGAGCAAGGTACAGAGAATATGATGCAAGTCGCTGTGCCGAAACATACTGAGAACAAATAAACAATAGTGACGTTACTCTATAGCGTTGGCAAGTGCTTTAGCTGATAGTGGTACAGCATGAAGCCCATTTAAAGCCTAATACATAGGCCTTAAATGAGCAGTGACTATTTAAGTTTAACTTAAATAAAGTTGAATAAAGATAAACTAGTTGTTGCTACAAATGACTTTTGTGCAGCTTCCATAATTGTCTGGTTTTTAGATAAATCCGACAACGCTGCTGCATAATCCAAGTCTTGAATTTCAGATAATGACTTGCTGTATTGTAAGTCTAAATCACTACCAGAAATGTCTAGTTGGTCTAGCTCGTTCAGTCTGGAGCCAATGCTGGCACGTACTGTGAGCACATTATCTAGACCTTGTCGCATGCTACTAAGACCAGTGGCAATACCGGTGCTAAAGGCAGCTTGGTTTGCAGGTGTTAGCGGTGTATTCAATAAGGTAATCAAGTTCTGTAGGGTGGCAAACACATCATTACCACCAGCTTTAAATACATCATCTCCTGTGGCGTTTACTACCATTTGTCGCTCTGCGTCCACTTGCAGCAATTGATTATTGCTATCACCTACGTATGCAGCGCCAGTGGCATTGGCAACAAATGGCGCTGTGTCAGTTTGAAACCCAGCATATAAATAATTGCCTGAAGCGTCTTTTGTGTTTGCTAGGCCAACCAAGCCATCTAGTGTTGTTTTCAAATCTGCCGCAATAAAGCCTCGCTCCAAGTCAGAGTAGGTGGCATTGCCTGCTGAAACGAGTGATGATTGTATTGAAATCATCATGTTTGTTACGCTGGTGAGGTTTGACTCCAGCGTGTTGAGTTTGAGCTGTGCGGTTTGTCTGGTATCTGCAAATTTTGAGTTGATGCTTTTAGCGTGTGCAATCTCTAATGCTCTTGCTGCACCCACAGGGTCATCTGAAGGTGAGGCAATGCGTTGCCCAGTAGATATTTGTTGCATCAGTTTAGTTTGCTCTGACTGCAAGTTCGATATTTTTGAAATACCGGATTGATAGATAGTATTGGTGCTGATTCGCATGGTAACTCCTTAAGCTATTGACTAGGTGCCAAGCTGCAATAGCACATCAAATAGTTGACTCGCAATTTGCATCATTTTCCCTGCAGCTTGATATGCTTGCTGGTAACGTATCAGATTGGTTGCCTCTTCGTCCAGATTCACGCCAGACTCAGACTGAACTGAGGCATTGATTTGCTCCAGCACTTGCCCCTCTGATACGCTTAATATATTAAGCTCTCGCGTCTTATTACCTACGCCATTGACCATCTGGCCGAAAGCGTCTGAATAACTCTTGTTGCCGGTAATGGTGTCAGCATTTTGTAACTTGGCTAGCAATAAGCCATTAGTATTGTCACTAGGGCCAGTAACACTGCCTGGTGTGATTGTAAATTGGTCACCATTGCTTGGCGTTCCTGAAATCACAAAACTTACACCAGCAGTAGTGATGGTTGCGCCGTTAATAAACGTTACAGGCGCGCCTGCTGCATAGGTGACAGATGTTCCGTTAGAAGTGACCGTCACTGGTTCGGTCGCAATAAAGCCCGTCAGTGTATTCGGTGCGCCGGCATTATAAGTTAGATTAAATGGACTGGCGATCGGGCTTGATGCATATGTGCTGCTAGCAACTGGGGTACTAATGCTGGCTGAGCCTGTATTGGCGACATTGGCAGTTGAGCTGAGTATGCTACCGCCAACAGCAAGCTTTCTTGCATCTGTAATTGCTAGTGTAATTTTGGTTGCAGCATTTTGCGTCGGTTTGATTAAAAAGTTATCGCCAGCCAACATAGCGCCTGAAGTCTGGCTAATCGTTAAGCCGTCTATATTTGCAGGCAGGCTGCTAAAGCTTTGTGTTGTGTTGTCGCTTAACCTTGTTACATTGTAGCTAGTGCCGTCATATTGTAGCTTGTAGTCGCTTGTGGTCAGCGCCTTTGCATCCACTATCTTAGCAGCTACTTCTGCTGGAGTTGCATTTGCTGGCGTTGTGGTAGGACCTGAGTTGTATGCATTGGAGTTGACCAAGGGGTCAGGGATGCTAAACAGCGCTGACCCAAGGTTACCGTCTAAGTCAAAACCCTGCATCAGTTGTGAGTTGAAAGTATCTCCCAACACTACTGCAATCTGACCTATTTGATTTTGTACTGGATCTAAGGATTCAGCGCGGAATTGCAATAAGCCGCCGATAACGCCGCCCGGCAAACTATTGGTGCCTAGAACAGTTGTTTTATTGTTAGATTGGTATGCAACCTCAAGGCGGCTAGGATCGGTAGGTGAAGGGGTTGTCAGTATGTTAAAGGTTTCTTTACCCACAACCAACGGCAAGCCGTTACCTACGTATACGTTATAGCCACCTTGCCCTTGAGACACGACGGTAGTTTTGATTTGCTTGCTTAGTTCTAATACAAGCTGATCTCTTTGGTCCATTAAGTCGTTAGGCGTGCTGCCGTTTGCACTGACGGCTTTCTCAATGACATCGTTTAGCCCAGCAATTTGTGTTGCATAGGTATTAACAAGGCTTACGCTAGAGGTAAGTTGTGTGTTTACGCTATCGCGGATTTCATTTAAGCGATTATTGGTGGTCTGAAAACGACTCGCAAGGGATTGTGCATATGACAGCATGGACTGGCGAGTAGGAATGTCACTCGGATTCGCACTTAATTTTTGTACCGCGCCAAAAAAATCACTCATTGCCGGGTTAAGGCCAGCGGTTGAGTTTGACAACATATCGTTGATAGATGTCATTTGTGACAAGTAAGTATTAGCGCTTGAGCTATTTGACTGACTGCGCACGGCTTGAGCCGCTAATATATCATTAAAAATCCTGGTGACTGAGGCAATTTCAGTCCCTTGACCAACAAAACCATATCCGAAGTTTTGTGATTGCGCCGCAGCTTGCACAACGACTTGTCTTGAGTAGCCAGGTGTCGAAGCATTAGCGATATTGTGACCAGTCGTGCTGATGCCAACCTGCGCCGCAGCAAGTGCACTTTTTCCGATATTTAAGATGTTAGAGGCCATGGTAGCGACTCACTTTAACTAATTTCATATATTGTATGACGGCATCAAATGTTAAAACTTTAGGCCATGGAAGGTGATTACTTTTTATGATGATGACACTTTTTTAATCACGTTTGTGAGTTTTTCTGCATAATTTGGATCAGTCGCGTATCCTGCTTTTTGCATAGCTTTTGCGTAGCCTTGTACGTTATCCAAGTTAGCCATTACGTTTTCATAGCGCGGAGTATTGCGCATTAGGTTAGCAAAATCTTTAAATGAGTCTGCGTAGCTATCATATGCGCGAAATTTCTCGATGCGCTTTTGTTTAATGCCATTCACGTATTCTGTAGTTACCGCTTCAACCACCTTACCACCCCAGTTGCCAGTGGCTTTAATGCCAAATAGGTTGTTACTTGCAGTGCCATCGGCACCTCTAAGCTCACGCTTCCCCCATCCACTTTCTAGCGCGGCTTGACCCAGCATTAAATTTGCAGGGATACCAGTGACACGGCTTGCAGCTTCGGCATGTTGTGCCATTTTTCGTTGGAAACTGTCAGCGCTACTGTCGTCATTGAGTGGTTTAAAATCAGAAGCATCTTTAGTGGTTCGACCTAAACGGCTAGCATTTTGTTGCAGTGCAATTTGGGCTTGATTGAGAAATGGATTGCCGATTAAGTTTTCATTCAGTCCAGATTGTTTATCTGTAGCGGTTGTATTGTTATCCACTGCCTGTTCAAGCGTACTGTTTGTACCGTAGCCATTTTTGCTCAATTGCCTTGCCAGCACGTCCGCTAAGCCCAGGCCTTTAGATGAGAGGTTGCTCGTCAGCTGCTGGTCTAACATGCTGATAAACGTGCGGCTTTGGTCGTTATCTAACAAACCATCTTGCGGTGTTGCATCACGCATGCTTTTTAGCATCATGTTCATGAAAATAGCTTCAAATTGCTTAGCTACGCCCTTGATTGCTTCAGGTGAGTTTTCTTTTGCTGCCTGTTTCAGGTTATTAAGGCTGTTTGCATCAATGGCAAGATTACCCGACAAATCTGCTTTGTTGGTGATGCTGCTATTATTAGTATTAATGTTGTTGGTCATGGCTTGCTGGTGTTAAATGACTTCCAGCTCAGCACGTAGTGAGCCAGCCGCTTTCATTGCCTGTAATATCGCAAGCAAGTCTTGTGGTGTTGCGCCAATAGCGTTTAGCGCTTTCACCACATCAGAGAGATTGGCACCGCTGTCTAGTTTAACTACTTGTCCTGGGTCTTTCTTAATGTCGATTTCTGAACGCGCCGTTGCAACAGTTTGGCCACTCGCCAATGCTCCTGGCTGGCTGATTACAGGGTCTGTATTAATCGTAACAGTTAAATTGCCATGCGATACTGCGCAGCTTTCAAGTGTCACTGTCTGGTTCATTACCACTGAACCTGTGCGCGCGTTGACAATGACTTTTGCATAGCTTGCTGCTGGCGCTACGTTTAAGCTCTCCAGAGCCGCTAAAAATGCAACACGGCTATAATTGGCCGGCGGGTTAATTTGAATCACGCGACCATTTTGTGCAAGTGCAGTATTTTGACCAAATTGGCGGTTTACAGCGTCAACCACTAACGATGCTGTAGAAAAGTCTGAGTCTTTTAACTCTAAGTTAAATGTGTTGTTTTGGCTGATATTCGATGGTACCGCACGTTCAACGGTTGCACCTGCAGTAATCCTACCTACACTCAAGTGATTGACTTGGGTTTGTGCGCCATTGGCCGATGCGCCAACACCGCCCACAACCAAGCTACCTTGCGCCATTGCGTACACTTGGCCATCTGCACCTTTGAGTGGTGTCATCAGCAGTGTGCCGCCCCTGAGGCTTTTTGCGTTACCCATAGATGACACTGTAACGTCTAGATTTTGTCCTGGTTGCGCGAAGGCAGGTAAGCTGCTGGTGACTATCACTGCAGCTACGTTCTTAAGCTGTAATGATGTGCCGGGCGGTAAATTTACGCCCATTTGTTGCATCATGCTAATAATGCTTTGTACTGTAAATGGTGTTTGTACGGTTTGGTCACCAGTGCCATCCAAACCAACCACTAAGCCGTAACCGATAAGCTGGTTGGTACGCACGCCCTGAATAGAGGCAAGGTCTTTGAGTCGCTCTGCATGCGCAAGGGTAGTTGTTGTCATGCAGAGCGTTGAGCTGATTAGCAGGATGCAGGGCAGCATTAAGCGCTTAACGATTTTCTGAAAACGCTGGATCTGTATTGTTGAAACATTCATGTTGGATAGTTGTGCCATATGATTTCTACCATGGGCTCACGCTTAAGAAAAAGCGAGCAAATATCGATGCAACCGCCGCGCCATCAATTTTGGTGTTGGTTCTATATTCTATTCGTGCATCTGCAACTTTTGTCGAAGGCACTGTATTGCCTAAGGATATCGTGTCTGGGTTAACTACACCAGAGAACCGAATGAACTCAGTCCCTTTATCCAGCGCAACTTGTTTTTCTCCGCTCACCACCAAGTTGCCGTTTGGTAACACATCAACGACTGTTGTGGTTAATGAGCCGCTGAATACATTTTTTGCATTAGCGGCGGCATCGTCAGTATAGGAGTTGTCAGAGCTAGCTGACGCAGAGCCAAGTTTTGCAAATGGTAGTCTTGATACCAAGCCGCCAACCACTGGGATGTTATCTCCGAGTTTTGCATTGGTATCAAAGCTGACAGAGCCTTCTTTACTCCCAGAGCTGCCATTTGCCTTGGTGGCAGAAGTATTTTCTGTAATATTGATCGTTACAATATCGCCGATAAAGCGTGGGCGGTGATCTTCAAACATCGGGCGATACGATGCGGCGTTATATATGCCACCATTGTTATTAGTGACATTGCCGATTGATGGTGCTCTTGCTGTTGTTGGCTGGTTGACGATAGAGGTGGGCGTTACTGCGCAACCGTAGAGTAGGGTGGCTGCAAATACTGCAGCTAGACTACGGCTAAATTTTCTGTTTACAGTCACTAGGTGTGTTTTTGTATTCACTACCGGTTTGATTGTCGTATTTAGCAATTTACCTTGCGTGGTATTCAGCATGATTGCCTCTTGATGTTCTGACAATAAAACCTTAAAAATGCATCTTTGTATGTGTTGGTTTGTATATATGCTTTTTTAAAGTTTGTTAGGTTATCCCTTAATTTTATCACCAGTTTAAGCTTACATCTGTGTTAGTTTCTGCAACATTTGGTCAGATGTCGTAATTGCTTTACTGTTAATTTCGTAGGCGCGTTGAGTTTGAATCATATTTACCAACTCTTCCACTACGTTAACGTTTGATGTCTCCACAAAACCTTGTGTAAGTAAACCTGCGCCGTTTGTACCTGGGGTGTTTGCGTTGGCGGTGCCAGATGCGGCCGTTTCAACGTATAAATTTTCACCGTTACCTTGTAAACCGGCCGGATTGATAAAGGTTGATAGTTGTAATTGACCAATTTGCGTCACAGCTGTAGAGCCGGCTAATGTGACTGACACGGTACCATCACGGCCAATTGTCAGCGTTTGTGCATTCGTTGGTACGGTAATTGGCGGTTGTACAGAGAAGCCGCTAGAAGTCACCAATTGGCCTTGAAAGTCCACTTGAAACGCGCCGTCTCTTGTGTAAGCCGTTGTGCCATCTGGCAGTAAAACCTGAAAGAAACCAGCACCTTGGATGGCTACGTCTTTATCATTGCCGGTTTGCTGCAAATTACCTTGTGTAAAAATACGTTCAGTAGCGACTGGTCTAACGCCTGTGCCTAATTGCAGACCAGAAGGCAACTGTGTTTGTTGGGATGTTTGTGCACCAGGCTGTCTGATGGTTTGATAGAGCAAATCTTCAAACACAGCGCGTGATCTTTTAAAGCCATTAGTGCTTACGTTGGCTAAGTTGTTTGAGATCACGTCCATTTGCGTCTGTTGAGCATCTAGACCAGTTTTAGATATCCATAGTGAGCGTATCATTTTATTTCCCTTTAATCACAGTCAATAGTTAACTGTTTTTGCCTAAAGTGTACTGATAGATTGTTACAATAATTTCATCATAACCGATATGCTGTTAAGTCAATTGCAGGAGTTGACTTGCTTTATTAGCGTTATTCTCAGCGGTTTGAATCAATTTCATTTGCGTTTCAAATTGTCTGGCCAAACTAATCATCGTGACCATGGCATCTACTACATTCACGTTGCTGCTTTCTAACGCACCTTGTACTACGCTGACGTTTGCGTCTGCCGTAGCTGGTTTTCCGTCTTTGGCGGTAAATAAACCATCGTCAGCCCGTACCAAGTTTGCCTGCGGTGGGTTAACTAGTTTGATGCGGCCAATAATATTTGAAGGGCCGGGTAGCGTTAGGTTGTTCACTGTAGAAACGGTACCATCTTTACCAATACTCACCGCTACATCAGGTGGGATAGTGATTGGCCCACCGTCGCCCATGATGGTGAGTCCATTCGCTGTTTGTAGCAAGCCATTAGGGCTGGTTTTTAGTGAGCCGTTACGTGTGTATGCTTCTGAGCCATCCGCACGTTGCACCGTCAGCCAGCCATCGCCTTTTACTGCAATATCTAGGCTGCGATTAGTTGATTGAATCGCACCTGAGTTAAAGTCGCTGCCGCTGGTTGAGTCCACCACAAAAGCACGTGTGGGTAAGCCTTCTCCCAGCACGGGCACAGCCCGGAACGAGTCTATCTGTGATTTAAAGCCAGTAGACGTGGCATTGGCCAGATTGTGGCTGGTTGTTGCCTGTTTCTCTAGGATATGTTTCGCACCTGTCATTGCGGTGTATATCATGCGATCCATTGTGGTGCTCCCTTTAGCTGCTAACTATTAACGAAGGTTTACTAGCGTTTGTAAGACCTGATCCTGCGTTTTAATGGTCTGTGCATTGGCCTGGTAAACACGTTGTGCTGTAATCATATTCACAAGTTCGGCAGTTAAATCCACGTTAGAGTCCTCTACCGCAGATGATTGCAATACACCTAATAAGCCACTGCCTGGAGCGCCTGTTAATGCTGGGCCAGAGCTTGCGCTGACTGCCCACGCGTTACCGCCTAATGATTGCAAACCATTTGGGTTGGTAAAACTAGACAACACAACACGGCCTAGGTTTTTAGATTGACCATTGCTGTATCGACCAACGATAGTGCCATCGCTGGAAGTATTAAAGCCAGATAGGCGGCCTGAGGTGAAGCCATCTTGTGATAAAGCGTTAATGCTAAATGCAGAGCCGAACTGTGTGCTCTTGGAGTAGTCGATTGTCGTGGTAACGTTAGCCGCACCGTTAGCAACTGGGGGTGTTGCGGTGTTTAGTGGCGTAAACGTGACTGAAGGTAGTGCCGGTACAATGGTTGGCGCAACGCCAGTGCCTGTAAAGGTCATTACTGCTGTAGTTGCCGGTAGTGCTGGCGTTGATACGCCATCCACCGTTGTGTAAACATTCCAAGTATTGGCAGCTGTTTTACGGAAGAAATTCTGTAGTGTATGTGAGTTGCCTAAGCTATCGTAAACCGTTACTGCGGTTGAGTTGTTGTAGGTAGTCGGATCGGTTGGGTCAAATGCGGGTACAGCAGGCATTGGGTTGTTTCTGGAGTCAAGGTTGATTGTGCCTTCAATCTCAGTAGTTGCCACCGGTTGAATGTCTGCAGTATTGATTTGTAAGTCAACCGCTGCACCGCTTAAGATGTTGCCGTTAGTATCTGCTGCGTAACCAGTCAAGCGTTTGCTGGCAGAATCTACAATATAGCCAAATTTATCTAATTGAAACTGCCCGTTACGCGTATAGGTAACAGCGCCGTTTGATGACATGCGGAAAAAGCCATTGCCATTAATCGCAATATCTAAAGAGTTGTTAGTGGAAGTAATGTTGCCCTGTGTGAATTGCTGAGCTACGGTAGCTAAGTTGGTCCCAATACCAATCTGGCTTCCGCCACCACCGGTAATTGAGTTCGCAAAAACATCGGCAAATTCCGCTCTAGACTGTTTAAAGCCTACAGTGTTTGCATTTGATACGTTGTTGCCAATCACTTCTAACTGTTTAGATGCTGCGTTAAGACCGCTTAAACCTTGTTGAAAACTCATGCTATTCTCCTTGGAGCTAAATTATTTATTTGCTAACACTTAAATATGTGTTGAGCTTAAAAAATTTCTTTTACTGCGCTGGTATCAACCGTCATTAAGTTGCTCAAATTCAGCTTAACGCCTGTTGGGTAGTTGGAAATGCTTAATACTTTTGCAAAACTTAAAGCGGTAGATTCGGCTGTATTGGTGCCTATGGTTGCGCTTACTTCAAACTTATAATTACCGGTTGCTGCAACGGTGCCATCATCCTTAAAGCCATCCCATGTTAGCGGTATTGTGCCTGCATCTTGTTTACCTAACTCAATGGTTCTGACTGTGGCACCTGCGCTGTCTTTAATATTTACCTTTACTTTGTCCGCGCCGATAGGTAATTCCACGCCAAAATAACCACCTTCACCAGCAGTTTGAATTGTATTGCCTGGGGTAAGTATGCTGCGGCCTATCATGCTGGAAGCTTGGTATGACTGCCCTAGTTGCACGTTGCTGATTAATGTTTCCAATGTGTTGTTTAATTTATCAATGCCAGTAACGGTTGAAAGCTGCGCCATTTGGCTGGTTACTTGTGCATTGTCCATTGGGTTAAGCGGATCTTGGTTTCTCATCTGGGTAACAAGCAGCTTCATAAAGCGATCTTGAGCATCGTTCACCGATGTTGTTGTCGCGCTCTGCTTGTTGTTTACAGCATCTAACAGGGCTTGTGATGCGGTATTGGTCGTGTTTACTGTTGTCATTTAAGGCTCCTAGTTTGATGTGCTTTTGGGGCTTCGGTTTTATTCAATGATTGAATGGTTAACCTTGGCCGATAGTCAGCGTTTTCATCAACATCGTTTTTGTTGCGTTCATGGTTTCTACGTTGTTTTGGTAAGCACGTGAAGCAGAAATCATATTTACCATTTCTTCAGTAACATTAACATTTGGCATGCTTACATAGCCTTTGTCATTGGCTAATGGGTGTTTAGGGTCATACAGCATTCTTGGCGCAGAGTTGTCTTCAACTACTTTTGTTACCTTAACGCCGCTCACATCGGGAGATTTACTAGGCATTGCGCTAAAAACGACTTGTTTTGATTTATAAGGAGTGCCATTGGCGCTAGTTGCGCTATCTGCATTTGCAAGATTACTGGCTACGGTGTTTAAGCGTTGTGCTTGCGCGCTCATTGCTGAACCAGAAATATTAAACACATTGAATAATGACATCGACTTCCCCTTAAACTTTTACCGTATCAACCATTTGCTTAACTAAGCTTGGTGCGCTTTAAATTGGTGCTAAACGCAGTGTTTACTGCCCCTGAATCGCTGCGAGCATTTTTTTGAGCTGCCCATTAATCATGATAATACTCGCTTCGTAGCGAATCGCGTTATCTGCAAATTGATTGCGTTCCACATCCATATCTACGGTATTGCCATCGACACTGCCTTGAATAATCGGTCTAAACATTGCACCGCCGCCAATGCTGGACGGAATGCCATCCAGATGTTTATCTGAGGTTTTGTTTGTATTGAATGCTTCTTTGTTTGCTACGCCCGCCATTGCATTTTTCATCGCGGCGCCAAAGTCTAAATCACGTGCTTTGTAATTAGGCGTATCTGCATTGGCAATATTTGCGGCAATCAGTTCCTGACGCTGACCACGCACTCTAAGTGCATTTTGGTGAAAGCTTAAAGCCGCATCAAATTTATTAATCATGATTGTTTCCTTGGTAGCTGCTTAAGTTGATGGCTTTTCTTCAATAAAATCTAAATTAATTAAAAGCCTAAAAACAAAAGAAAATACTTTTATTGCCGATAACATACTTGTAAACAATTTTAATGATTAAGCACTCACTTTGATTGAGTAAGAAGAAGGGTATTTATTGCCCTTTTCTTGGTTTTGCTAGATAGCTGCGTACGTAGAATGCATGTTGAATCTTTGTATGCTGCATAGGAATTCAGTATGCCTAATGTTAAGTATCATTTACCGTTGCAATTCTTTGCAAATTTAAGTTTGAAAGTGTGCATGAGAAATGCTCTGTTAAATTGTCTGGTGGTGCTCACTGCTTTGGTGTTTGGTGCAAGCCAGACATTGCACGCGGCCACAAACCAAGCAGCATTAAATAAACAATACCCTAAGCAAGATTTATCGTTATTAAATGCAAAGGTGGTTGAGTTTTTGCAAACGCAAACAGTCGGTTACCCTGGCAAAGTTACGGTGCAGGCTGGTGCCATTGATCCGAATTTGAAATTAGCACAATGCCAGGATGTTCAAGTTTTTTTACCTTCCGGCAGTCGACCTTGGGGTAAAACCAGTGTTGGTATTCGCTGTAGTACCCCCAGTGCATGGACAATCTATGCGCAGGCTACGGTTAATGTTGTAGCCCAATATCTGGTTGCGGCGCTGCCGCTGGCGCAGGGCAGGGTAGTAACAGCTGAAGACTTGCTGTTTCAGACTGGAGATTTAACGCAACTGCCTGCTGGCATCTTTACTGATGTTGCGCAAGCACAAGGGCGTATTGTGAATATATCAATGAGTGCTGGCACGGTGCTCAGGCAAGAGATGCTCAAGGTTTCACCGGTCGTTCAACAAGGGCAAACTGTGATGATTACCTCTTCGGGTAAAGGCTTCCGCGTTTCTGCTGAAGGTAAAGCAATGGCTAAGGCAAATGAAGGTCAGGTTGTGCAAGTTAAAGTGGCTAGTGGGCAGGTGGTTAGCGGCATTGCGCGCCAAGGTGGTCAAGTTGAGGTCGTGTTTTAACTGGTTATTATTGGCGGTGGCGAGTTGCTCGTTTTTAATTATGCATAAACATTGTTTTATTTTAGGTAAAAGGCTAAAGTTCGCTTAAACTATGCCGATATTTGCATTAAGGGTGCGTGTATATGCATTTAAGCAGGTTAGCAAAAAGGATGAAATGCCATGAAAATCAATGAGACAATTAAGAACGCTGCTGGGCTAGGTCTTGATAAGGCCAGTATCGAAAAAGCGAATGCTGCAAAGGTTGAGGCCGATGCTAAGCAAAAAACTGGAAAGTCACCATCAAACGAGAGTTCTTCAGGTAATGTGACGTTATCACCACTATCAGCTAAATTACAAACTTTAGAAACTAAAGTAAAAGCAAGTAATGTGTACGATGCTGAAAAAGTGGATGCAATTAAATCAGCAATCGCTGGTGGTCAGTTTTCTGTGAATTCAGAAAAAGTGGCTGAAGGCCTGATTGAAACTGTAAAAGATTTACTCACAAGCCGTTTCGCTTAACAAGATTATGGTGAACACATCTTCCAGCCAGCCAGTTACCTTCACACAAGATACTCAGCTGGTAGCCGAGTTGATTGCTCTGTTGGAGCGTGAACAATCGCATCTGGTAAAAGCAGATGTGGCCGCAATCGAAGCTATTTTGGAAGAAAAATCATTACTGTTGCAGCGCTTAAATTTAGCTGCAAAAGCCCGCTATCAGTTATTGCAAGTGCATGGTTTTCAATCTAATGAGTCTGGCATGACTGCTTGGGTGGAAAAGCAAGCCAAAAAAGAGATTACGACTGCTTGGGTTAACTTTCAAAAGTCTCTTGCTCAAGCTAAAGAGCTTAATCGGTTAAATGGTGTATTGATTAGTAAGCACTTTAACCGTAATCAGGAGCTACTGAATCATCTGCAGGGTAATAATGATGCAAATTCAGTTTATGGACCTGATGGCCAAGCTAAATCTAAGGGACCTTCCCGTTCTGGTTTAATCGTATAGTTTTTACACCTACTTCACATCCACGCTTTGTTTCAAATTGGCTTGATGTTTCTCGCTAGTTAATCTGTAGACGGTTTAACTTTAGCATTAGTTAAAATCACTTATTCGTTTTTATTGCTGATTGACTGCATCAATCAGCCGCTATTACTCTAGCCTTCCAGTACTTCTAAAAAAGCGTCGCCATAGCGTGTAAGTTTGGCTTGGCCAATACCGCTAATCTTGCTCATCTCAGTGAGACTCCCCGGACGATGATTTAAAATCTCAAGCAGCGTGCTGTCGTGAAAAATCAGGTAGGGTGGTACGCCTTGCTCTTTTGCCAGTTCGGTACGTTTTGCCTTGAGAGCTTGCCATAGTGGGTCATCTGCTACGCCTGCATAAGCCTCTTTAACGCGGGCGCTGCGTTCAACTTTACTCACACGCTTCGGTGCTTCTAGATCTTGGCGTAGCCATATCATCACCTCACTGCGTAGCACTGGGCGTGCGGCCTCGGTGAGGCGTAATCCGCCAAATGCATCCATGTCAGTTTCCAAGTAGCCACCAGCCACTAACTGCCTAAATACGCTACTCCATTGTGTTTGTGATAAGCCTTTGCCTATGCCAAAAGTGCTTAATTCATGATGGTTGAACTGGGTGACTTTAGGGTTTGGTTTTCCTAGCAGTACGTCAATTAAATGAACTACACCAAATCTTTGTCCGGTGCGATATACGCATGATAATGCCATTTGTGCTGCCTGAGTGCCGTCCCAAGTATCTGTGGGCGTGAGACAGTTATCACATTGTCCGCAATCGCCTGGGTGCTGCTCTCCAAAATAACGTAAGATAGTTTGATGGCGGCATGCAGTTGATTCGCAAAAGCCGAGCAGGGCATCCAGTTTCTGTCGCTCCACATGCTGACGTTCAGCAGGCGCGTCGCTATTTTCCAGCATCTGCTTCATGTTGACTACATCACCTAAGCCATAAGTCATCCATGCATTGGCTGGTAGGCCATCCCTGCCAGCGCGGCCTGTTTCTTGGTAGTAACCTTCCATGCTCTTGGGTAAATCCAAATGTGCCACAAAGCGTACATTGGGCTTATCAATGCCCATGCCAAAGGCAACTGTAGCCACCATAATTACGCCTTCTTCACGTAAAAATCGCTTTTGATGGGTGTTGCGTATGTCTGCATCAAGCCCTGCATGATAAGGTAAGGCATCCCAGCCTTTTGCTTTAAGCCACTCAGCGGTTTCTTCTACTTTACGGCGTGATAGGCAGTAAATGATGCCAGCGTCATTGGGGTGTTCTGACTCAATAAACGCCTCTAATTGCTGGCGTGCATTTGCTTTGGCTAGTACGCGATATTTAATATTGGGGCGATCAAAACTAGAGATGAATTGGCGAGCTTTTTCGAGTGCTAATCGTTCGATGATTTCAGCTCTGGTGGGGGCATCAGCCGTTGCCGTGAGTGCAATTCTTGGTATGCGCGGAAAATGTTCATGCAGCACGGTGAGTTTGCGATACTCTGGCCTGAAATCATGACCCCATTGAGAAACGCAATGCGCTTCATCAATCGCAAATAGCGCAATGCCGATACTGTCTTCAATCTGTTCGAGCAGGGTGAGAAAGTTGGGCATGAGTAAACGCTCTGGCGCAACATACAACACTTGTAACTCACCACGAAGCAGCGCAGCAGTAACTTCGCTAAAGGCCTCGGCATTTAAGCTGGAGTTCAGGAAAGCAGCTTTTACCCCAAGCTGCTTAAGTGCATCCACTTGATCCTGCATTAACGCAATGAGTGGCGACACCACAACCCCCACCCCTTTGCGTAACAGCGCCGGTAGCTGATAACACAGTGATTTGCCGCCACCAGTTGGCATCAGTACTAGTGCGTCGCCGCCTGCAACCACATGTTCTACAATGTCTTGTTGCTCACCGCGAAACGAACTGTAACCAAACACATCCTGTAAACAGGCTTGAGCAGTCAAATGGCGTACTGATGAGTTTAGCAATTTAACTGCTTCAATAATTTGGTAACGAAGGCCAGAGTGTTATTCAACACCTTGGCTTAACAGGTAGTCCTCATAGTTGCCTGTAAAGTCTACAATGCCATCCGCTTTAATTTCGATGATACGCGTGGCAATTGAGCTTACAAACTCACGGTCATGACTTACAAAAAACAAGGTACCTTTGTATTTGTCTAGTGCAGTATTCAGCGCCTCGATAGACTCCATGTCCATGTGGTTGGTTGGTTCATCCATCAGCAATACATTGGTTTTGCCAAGCATTAGTTTACCGTACAACATGCGACCTTTTTCACCACCAGAAAGTACTTTTACCGATTTTTTGGTGTCGTCGCCAGAGAATAGCAGACGGCCAAGCATGCTGCGCACGGTTTGGTCATCATCGCCTTGCTGGGTAAACTTGCTCATCCATTCGAACAGTTCATCACCATCTTCAAACTCGTACTCATGGTCTTGTGCAAAATAGCCGATTTTTGCTTTTTCTGCCCATTTTACTTCACCATGTTTGGGCTCCAAATCACCAGCCAAGCAGCGTAAGAACGTTGTTTTGCCGATACCGTTCTCACCAATAATGGCTACTTTTTCGCCTGCTTCAAACATCATGTCTACATCATTGAATAGCGGGCGGTCAAAACCATGACTCAGTTTTTTCAACTCAACCGCATTGCGATGTAGCTTTTCGCGCTCATCGTATTCAAAGCGAATAAATGGATATTGACGAGACGAAGGTTTAAATTCTTCAATTTTGATTTTATCAATCTGCTTGGCGCGGCTCGTTGCTTGTTTCGCTTTAGAAGCGTTTGCAGAGAAGCGGCGAACGAAGTCTTGCAAATCAGCAATTTGTTGTTTAGCTTTTGCGTTATCTTTTGCCTGCTGCGCGCGTGCAGCGGTGCTTGCCTCCATGTAGTCGTCATAATTGCCCGGATACACAGCAATTTTACCGTAGTCCATGTCGCAGGTATGCGTACATACTTGGTTTAAAAAGTGACGGTCATGAGAAATAATAATCATGGTGCAGTTGCGGTTATTCAGCACGTCTTCTAACCAACGGATGGTGTTGATGTCCAAGTTGTTGGTCGGCTCATCCAGCAATAGAATGTCTGGATTTGCAAACAAGGCTTGGACTAACAATACGCGTAATTTCCAGCCTGGCGCCACGGCGCTCATTGGGCCGTTATGTTGCTCAATAGGGATACCAACACCCAGTAACAATTCGCCAGCACGAGCCTCTGCCGTGTAGCCGTCAAACTCAGCAAATACAGCCTCTAGTTCAGCCGCGCGCATGTAATCATCTTCTGTAGCTTCTAAGTTTGCGTAGATTGCATTTTTCTCTACGTTAGCTTTCCACATTTGTTCGTGGCCCATCATTACAACATCTAGCACGCGCTGATCTTCGTAAGCGAACTGATCTTGGCGCAAGAACGCCATGCGCTCATTGTTATCTAGTGAGATATTGCCAGAGGTAGGCTCTAGAACTTTAGCTAGAATTTTCATATAGGTTGATTTGCCGCAACCGTTAGCGCCAATTAAACCATAGCGATTACCGTCGCCAAATTTAACTGAGATGTTTTCAAAGAGTGGCTTTGCGCCGAATTGCATCGTGATATTGTTAGAAATTAACAAAATTTAGACCTTAAAAATAAATTAATTACAAAAGATAGTGCGTTTATGTGCCTAATGCTTAGCCACTATCTTGCAAGCGGCAGTAAGCATCACGCAATATTTAAAATTGATTATAAATAACCACTTCATCCAAAGGCAGTTGGCCGCCGCGTGGCATGGCTTCTTTTAGTGCTTTGCCAACCACAACAAACATCGCTGGGATATGGTCTTCAGGCAGATTTAATAGTTGTGCCACTGCATCAAAATCAAATCCGTCCATTGGGCAGGTGTCGTAGCCCATTTCTTTTGCTGCCAGCATGATGGTTGTGGCTGCCATTCCGCACGAGCGCATGGCTTCATCACGTTGTACTTGTGAGTTACCATCGTAATATTGACCAATAGCTGGTACTAAATAGTCTTGCACAGGCTTGGCTGCGTTAGACCAGTAGCGCTCAGGCTGTTTTGCCCATGCGTTTAAATCCGCAGTCAGTACAATAAGCAGTGATGCCTCTTCCACTTGTGCCTGATTCCAGCTCACGCTGCGAATTTTTTGACGTAGTGTAGGTTCAGTCACTACGACGAACCGCCAGTTTTGGATATTAAATGCGGTTGGAGATAGTATTGCTAATGACATGAGTTTAGATATTTCTTCCTCACTCATTTTGTGTTGCGGGTCATACGCTTTAATTGAGCGTCGTTCGATAATGGCTTGGCTTACTTTCATGATTGGTAGTGAATGTCCAGAATTTCTAAATTGATATTACCTGCAGGGCGCTGCCAAGTTACCGTATCGCCAACCTTTTGGCCAAGTAATGATTTTGCGAGTGGTGAGACCCAGCTGACCTTGTTGATGCTAGCGTCTGCTTCATCTTCGCCTACAATATGAAACGTATGCTGAGCACCAGCATCATCTTGCACCTCAATAGTTGCGCCAAATAACACGGTTTCATGGCTCTGCTTAGTGGGGTCTACCAATATTGCAGAGTCCAGCCTTGCTCGTACGTAACGCAGGTCACGTTCGATTTCGGCTACTTTATCTTTTGCAAACGTGTTTTCTGCGGTCAGTTTTAGGTGATTAAGTTCCGCGATTAGTGACTCTTCCAATGTTTGCAGCTCAAGTGCACCGGTAGGTGTCACGTAATTTGGGTGCTCACTAATAGGACGTTCAACAAGCTCTTTGCCATTGGCTTGTTCAAATCTTTCTTCGTTAACGAATGCGCGGCTCATAATGACAGACCTCCTGTTATTCCCACTCTATGGTTGCTGGCGGTTTGCCAGAAACATCATAAACAACACGGTTAATACCACGAACCTCATTGATAATGCGGTTTGAAACACGGCCTAATAATGCATATGGTAGTTCTGCCCAGTGCGCGGTCATAAAGTCGCTCGTGATGACGGCACGCAAAGCAACCACGTAATCATAAGTGCGGCCATCGCCCATCACGCCTACGGATTTAACCGGTAAAAATACCGTGAAAGCTTGGCTCGTTAATTCATACCAAGTTTTGCCGGTTGCCTCATCTTTGGTATTTCTGAGCTCTTCAATAAAAATTGCATCTGCGCGACGCAGTAAATCAGCATACTCTTGTTTGATTTCACCTAAAATCCGCACACCAAGACCTGGGCCTGGGAATGGGTGGCGATAAACCATGTCAGCAGGCAAGCCTAGAGCCACACCAAGTTCGCGCACTTCGTCTTTAAATAAGTCGCGTAATGGCTCTAATAGTTTAAGACCCAACTGCTCAGGCAGACCACCTACATTGTGGTGGCTCTTAATGGTCACAGCTTTTTTAGATTTAGCACCGCCTGATTCAATTACGTCAGGATAAATAGTGCCTTGTGCCAAGAATGTTGCACCTTTGTGCCCGCCTGTACCAGCTTTGAGCTTGGCAGCTTCAGCTTTAAATACTTCTACAAACTCGCGGCCGATGATTTTACGTTTGGCTTCAGGGTCGCTCACACCAGTTAGATGCCCCATAAATTGATTTGTTGCATCTACGCGGATGACATTGACATGTAAGCGTCCTGCAAACATATCCATCACCAAATCACCTTCATTTAGGCGTAGCAAACCGTGGTCTACGAACACGCAGGTGAGTTGGTCACCAATCGCACGGTGAATCAGTGCCGCAGCAACGCTAGAATCAACACCACCTGATAAGCCTAAAATAACCTCTTCATCGCCAACTTGGGCTTTGATCTTTGCAACGGCTTCTGCAATATAGTCGCCCATAATCCAATCAGGTTTAGCGCCGCATATTTCAAGCACAAAGCGATTGAGCATGGCTTGGCCTTGTTTGGTATGTGTGACCTCTGGGTGGAACTGCACGGCGTAGAATTTACGGGTTTCATCTGCCATGGCCGCGATTGGTGTAGTTGCATTACTTGCAATCACCTTGAATCCAGCAGGCAGCTCCGTTACTTTGTCGCCGTGACTCATCCAAACATCAAGCAAGCCGTGACCCTCATTATTAGTGCTGTCCTGAATATCGCGGAATAGGGCAGAGTGCCCATGTGCCCGAACCTCAGCATAGCCAAATTCACGTTTGTGGCCAGCCTCTACTTTGCCGCCCAACTGCTGCGCCATGGTTTGCATACCGTAGCAAATGCCTAACACTGGTACATTAAGATCAAACACTGCTTGTGGGGCTTTATCTGTTTCCTCTTCATACACACTTGCATGGCTACCAGAAAGGATGATGCCATCGGCGCCAAAGTTACGTACAAAATCATCGGAGACATCGCATGGATGGATTTCACAATAAACATGTGCTTCACGTACGCGGCGAGCGATAAGTTGAGTAACTTGAGAGCCAAAGTCGAGGATTAAAATTTTGGAATGAGTCATTGTTTAGTCACAAAATGCACAGAGAACACAACGTCAAGGCAGTGCGCCCTGATATTGTGTTCTCTGATGTTAAAAAATAATATTAAATTGAGTTAGTCAACGCGGTAGTTTGGCGCTTCTTTTGTAATTTGTACGTCATGTACGTGCGATTCACGCATGCCAGCACTTGTAATTTGCACAAACTCTGCACGTGATCGCATTTCTTCAATCGTAGCGCAACCCGCATAACCCATGGATGCACGTAAGCCACCCATCAATTGGTGAATCACTGCAAGTACGCTACCTTTGTATGGTACGCGACCTTCAATACCTTCTGGTACTAATTTGTCAGCGTTGCCATTGTTATCTTGGAAGTAGCGGTCGCTAGAGCCTTTTTGCATTGCGCCGATAGAACCCATGCCGCGGTAAGACTTGTATGAACGGCCTTGGAACAACTCAATGTCACCAGGAGCTTCTTCAGTACCGGCAAACATACCGCCAAGCATCACACTATAAGCACCAGCCGCAATCGCTTTTGAGATGTCGCCAGAATATCTGATGCCGCCATCCGCAATGAACGGTATGCCAGTGCCGCGTAACGCTTCTTCAACATTCGCAATTGCGCTAATTTGTGGAACACCTACACCAGCAACAATACGTGTAGTACAAATTGAGCCCGGACCGATACCTACTTTAACGCCGTCGGCACCTGCATCAACTAAAGCAAGTGCAGCGCTGGCAGTTGCAATATTGCCACCAATAACATCAATTTGTGGGAAGTGTTTTTTCACCCAAGTTACGCGGTCTAAAACGCCTTGTGAGTGGCCATGTGCTGTATCCACAACAATCACATCAACGCCAGCTTCAGCAAGCGCTGCAACGCGCTCTTCTGTGCCGTCACCTACGCCAACAGCTGCACCAACACGTAGTCTGCCCTGAGCATCTTTGCAAGCCAGAGGGTGGTCTGTTGATTTTTGAATGTCTTTAACAGTAATTAAGCCTTTTAATGTATCGGCATCATCTACAACTAAAACGCGCTCAAGGCGATGTTGGTGTAGTAAGCGAATCACATCGTCTTTAGCTGCGCCTTCTTTAACCGTGACTAACCTATCTCTAGGTGTCATGATATTTTTGATTGGCTGGTCTAAGTTTGTTTCAAACCGAAGATCGCGATTGGTCACAATGCCAACAATCTTGCCGTGGTCAACCACAGGGATGCCAGAAATCTTGTGTGTATTGGTTAGGTTTAATACATCACGCACCGTCATGTGGCTTTGAATTGTAATCGGGTCATTCACAACGCCAGATTCAAAGCGTTTAACACGCGCTACGTGTGCTGCCTGTTTCATGGCAGTCATGTTTTTGTGGATGAAGCCCAAGCCACCTTCTTGTGCCAATGCAATTGCTAGAGGCGCTTCTGTAACGGTATCCATCGCGGCTGAGATGAGAGGGATGTTTAAACGAATGTTTCGTGAGAGTTGTGTGGTAAGCGAAACTTCGCGTGGCAGCACATTAGAGTAGGCCGGCACTAGTAAAACATCATCAAAAGTGAGAGCTTGTTGCAATAAACGCATGCGTAAATCCTTGTACCCAAAACGAAATTATACAGACTTATAATCGACTTAGCGAGTGTGTCAATCATTTATTTGTAAACTATAAATGCAAATAGTCGTTAATTGTGCTACTTGCTAGTAATTTAGATTAGCAATAATATGACTAAGAACCTATAAATCAAGGGAATGTTTTATGTTAGCTCGTTTGCTACTGTTATGTTTGGCACTGTTACCATTGATGGCTAGTGCTGAAATTTACAAATGGAAAGATAAAGATGGCGTTACTCGTTACAGTGATGTGCCGCCGCCTTCCAATATTAAACAAGAGTCTATTCACGGCAAAAGTGTAGTGAAGCCAACTGGGCAGGCGCCTCTAGCACCTGTTGCAGGTGATATCACAACAGCTACCAATAAAAATAAAACACCAGAAAAAACCAAAGAAAGCGGTGCGGCCCAAGATGAGGCCGCAAAAAAACGCGCACATGATGCAGAGGTGCAAAAGGCAACTGACCAACAAAAACAGGCTGAACTAAAGGTTAAGCAAGAGAACTGCATGGCCGCCAAAAAGAATTTAGTGATTTATACAACGGGCGGCAGAATTTCGAAGATTAATGATGCTGGTGAGCGTGAGTATCTTGGCGAGGAGGATTTGGCGCGCGGTAAAGCTGACTCACAAAAAGATGTCGATGCTTACTGTAATTGAGATTTAGGCTGTAAGTTTATTTGGGCGCAAGTGCGCCCATTTTTTTTGCTGAGCAATACCATTTCATATTTGAGTTGGTTGATGCTAAATTTAGGCGGATATATCACCACCGCCTTTTTTCATTACTTTTCCATCAGCAGCTCTTTGTTTTCTTACTTCTTTTGGATCTGCGATGAGCGGGCGATAAATTTCTACGCGGTCTAAATGGCGTAGTTTTGTATCTAATTTGGTCAGTTTTCCGAAAATACCTATTTTGTTGATGTTTAAATCAATGTCAGAGAACTTACCTATGATGCCTGAAGCTTTGATAGCGTCCTCTGCGGTGGCGCCATCTACTACTTTGATAGGAATGATTAATTGCTCATCAGGTAGTGCATAAGCAACTTCTACGGTAATCTCAGTTGGTAGAGTCATTGCAGTCTTCCATTATTTTGCATAGATAGCATTGGCGCGCTTCACAAAACCATCTACGAATGTGTTGGCAATATGGTTGAATACTGGGGCAATAATTTTTTCTAGAAAATGATTTTCAAACTCATAGTTAAGTGAAAACTCAACTTTACAAGCATCATCGCTCAGTGCCAGAAAATTCCATGAGCCATTTAAATGCTTAAATGGCCCATTTTTTAACTCGATTTCCATGGTTTGGGGGAATGTCTTATGGTTTTCTGTTGTGAAGTTTTGACGTAATCCATGGTAGTCTATATGCAGGGTTGCAACAGTACTGGCATCGTCTTGTTGAATTAAATCAACACCACCGCACCAAGGCAAAAACTTTGGATATTGCTCAACGTCATCCACTAAATGAAACATGCGACCTGCAGAGTGGTTGACTAAAACGGTTTTTTTAACATGAGCCATGCTTACCTTTAAACATTACCTTAAATCTGATTGGCTCAAACGCGAGCAAATTACTTTTGATTACTCAACATGTTCAACCAAACAAACAAGAGAGTAGAGTAAAATGATGATTTTAAGCTATTCGCCAAGAAATTTTTAGTTTTATGAGCATTGCACAAAATAAAAAAGCTTTTTTTGATTACTTTATCGAAGATAAATATGAAGCCGGTATCGTTTTAGAGGGTTGGGAAGTAAAGGCGATACGAGATAACCGTGTCAATATTAAAGAAGCTTATGTCATTATCCAGCGCGGTGAGATCTATTTAATAGGGTGCCATGTGACGCCACTAGGCGCTGCTTCTACGCATATTCGCCCTGATGCCATTAGAACGCGTAAGTTGCTGTTACATAATGAAGAAATATCAAAATTAATAGGTAAAGTGGAACGTTCTGGCTACACCTTGGTGCCGCTCGACATGCATTTCTCTAAAGGGCGCGTAAAAGTGCAAATTGGCCTTGCAAAAGGTAAGAAGCAGCATGATAAGCGTGACACTGAGAAAGCGCGGGATTGGGAGCGCGAAAAAGGCAGAATTATGCGCGCACATAATAAATAGTTCTGTTGGCTATTTTAAAAGCGTATAATTGAATCTGCTTTTGAAATTACAACGTTTGAACTGTTGGATATTTCATCTGTCATAATGTGGCTGTTGTTTTAGTCGCAGACTTAATGGGGCTGACCAGGTTTCGACGTGGGTTGCAAAGCAGTGCAGGGCATACCGAGGACTAGTACCCTCGTAAATACACTAGAAAAAGTATAGTCGCAAACGACGAAACTTACTCTCTAGCCGCTTAATCCCGGCTGGACGCTGCACCATCTCTCCCGTGGGGTGGATTGGGGTAACCCATACGTAGTGTCATATACACGGGATACGTGTTGTGTTGGGTTACTTAGCACTTCATTAACCTTTAGGTAGCTCGCGTGCAAACTGCTTGTCTGTTGGTGTGTTGCACGTTAAATTAAACAACAAGGCTAAGTATGTAGAACTGTCTGTGGAGGGCTTGCGGACGCGGGTTCGATTCCCGCCTGCTCCACCAAATTTAGTATCAAATAAAAGTGTTTTTTTGGGTTGATTGTCAAGTTTTACAGTTTCCCATAATGCTTATAAAACCTGCTTAAATGCAGGTTTTTTTTCGTCTAATAAATTTTACTTACGTGTATGCAAAGCTATTGGTCATCGTTCAATTGAAACCGTCATTAATTGGCGGTAGAATCAAACAGGATTGCGTCGATACAACAATAAATGGTGTTAGCTAAAGATAGCGATGATGACGAGTCAAACTAGCGATACAAATCTAAATATTATTGAAAATATCATCTCTGCGTCTGAGAGCTCAGAGTTTTATTTGTCTGAAGATGTCTATGATCATGCTGGCAATAAACTTCTGGGTAAGGGGTATAAAGTTACTCCAAGCATCAAAGATAAATTGATTAATCGGGTGCTTAAAAAACCCTTAGAAACCTCTATTTCCTCTGACTCACTATTAACTGCTCAAGATATTTACTTGGAAGCCGAGCGGTTAATTAACAATAATACTTTTTTATTGAGCTTTAGCGCTGAATTAAAGTTGGATGTATCTGTCGTTAAGTTTTTAGAGTTGGCGCCATTAGCTTCACTATTACTCACTGTTCAGAGAAATAACAGTAAGGAAGCATTTGAGCACACTTTGCTGGTGATGCTAATTGCAAGACAGATTGCTAAAAGGCTACATTATGATGCTAACAAAACTCATGATTTAACGATTGCAAGCCTGCTTCATGATGTTGGTGAACTGTATTGTGTCATCCCCAATACCAAAAACCTGTCATTAGAGCATTGGCGCAGCATCATGACGCACCCCATCATTGGCAGTTCTGTGGTGAGGCAGCATATGGGCTATTCTGTCAGTGTTTATAAGGCAATATTAGAGCATCATGAAAGAAATGATGGTTCAGGGTATCCAAATCATTTGCCTGCAGCGCACTGTAGCGATATTGGTAAGGTGCTGATTGTTGCTGAAGCATTTTCAGGAATGGTCAGGCGACAATATGACTTAAGTAATTTAATTATTACATTGAAGCTGGTGAATCATGATTTTCCGTCACTGCAATTTAATGCCTTAATTGACTTGTTGTCTTCACTGCGAAAGCTAGAGAACGTAAAAGCCACTAACCCCATATTGGATCATCTTCTAACACAATTAAAAAACATTGAAGAAATGATTGAACTGCTTAAGGCGCTTGAACGTTCGCATCCCAAGCTTAAAGAGCTTGCAACCTATTTGATCTTGAGGCTAAGCAGAATCTGCCAGACTATTTATGCTTCTGGCCTGACAGATTGTATTGAGCTGGGTATGTGGGAGCAAATAAAGCTTGATGAAGAAGTTAATCACGAGCTTTTCATCACCATTAATGAGGTGGAGTGGAAGTTGAAGGACGTATTTAGAGATGTCAGTTTAAGGGTGATGAAGGACGATGTTGAAAATAGTGAGGAGATTTTAAGAGTCATACAAAAAATCAAGGGCGGAGAGCAAGCTTTACCTCTCACGTAATAGTGCAGTCGCCTTGTAACATCGCTACATCTCCTTTTTTTCGTGCATCAACATAGTTGGTAATTAGGTGAACGAATGGTTTTAAATTTCAACTTTAATGAAAATATGTTTGATGATTAACCCACTATCAATACAAAAGAATGCCGTAGTTTATAGCCTGCTGCTAATACTTGCCTATGTGATTACTGGCAAGCTAGGGCTTATGTTGGCATTGCCTCCAGGTTATGCCTCAGCAATATTTCCGCCAGCAGGAATTGCAATCGCGGCAGTTTTTGTTGCAGGGCGCACAGTGCTGCCTGCTATATTTTTAGGGTCATTTCTACTTAATATTTTAGTGGGTTATAGCGCTGGCCATCAGGTCAAAATGACTGATGTGGAGGTGGCGCTGCTGATCGCGGTTGCTTCTGCCCTGCAAGCATATCTGGGTGGTTGGTGGTTAAAACATAAGATTCACTACCCAACTACTTTAGATAGTCCTGTCGATGTTGTGACGTTTTTCATTTCAGCACCAGTCATCTGTTTGATTAGTGCCACTATCTCTGTAACAGGTTTACTCTCATTAGGCTTGATTGAGAAGTCTCTGTTCTTTACAAGCTGGGCATCATGGTGGATAGGCGACACCCTGGGTTTAATTGTCATGTTACCGCTCACTTTGGTGGCAATAGGGAAGCCCAGAGCAATATGGAAAAAACGTTCCCTTACCATAGCGGTGCCCATGCTTATTACGTTTGCATTGCTGATTATCACGTTTGTGGTTGTTAGCAGATGGGAGCGTAAAGAGTCATTGGTCGAGTTTGATGCTTTATCCAACCAGATATCTGAACAACTGCGCGTTCGATTTGAGTCTCAAGAGGCCGTTATCGGGCAAACGAGCGCTTTGTTTAGCTATCGGGCCAGCGAAAAAGTAACGAGGCAAGATTTTTACCATTTTGTGAGTGCCATCAAGCGAGAGTCCCCAATGACCTTCGCGATAGAGTGGGCGCCCAAAGTAACACATCGTGAGCGAGCGTCATATGTCAAACAGCTCTCAAAAGAATTTCAAGATTTTGAAATTAAACAGTTGGATGCGCAAAGGAAGTTAGTTGTTTCAAGCGACAAAGATTTTTACTTTCCTATTACCTATATCGTGCCGCTTAAGGAGTCGACGCGCGCAATATTGGGTGTTGATCTAGCCTCGCTTCCCGATCGTAAGGATGCGATTCAGCGCGCTATCAGCTTGAAGGCAGCGATTGCCTCACCGCCAACCAGACTGATTATTAATGACGGTACCGAGCTTGGCTTAATGTTAATTTACCCAATACATGGCACAAGCCAAGATGGCGTGTTATCAGCCGTACTGAGAGCAAACATTTTTTTTGGTGAACTCTTCAAGCCATTTGCGCATACCGTGCATGTACGCTTAACAGATGTTGAATCTGGCAAGTATTTATATAATAACTTTGCAGATAATCAAATAGATAGCTTGTATACAAGAGACTTCAGGTTTGGTGGCAGGTATTACCGTCTGGATACCTTACCAACTGCACAATACTATCAGCAGCACCGTGGATGGCAAAGCTGGAATATGCTTGCGGTTGGTTTGTTCGGTACTGGTTTAATGGGGGCGCTACTGCTTATAGGCACTGGCTATACTGCTCGCATCGAGAACTTGGTTAAGCAAAAAACTGAGGAGCTTAAGGACAGTTTTTATCGCTTTCAAGAAATCACCTCTACCCTTGGTGAGGGAATCTATGTGACGGATATCAATGGCGTGATTACTTTCACCAATCCTAAAGCGCAAGACCTATTGGGGCGTAGTGAGTCAGAGTTGTTAGGTCAAAATGCCCATTCGTTATTTCATCACAGGCCTATTGAAGGGTCTAGTCACACAGAGCGCGAGTGTCTTATCAGCAATGTCATTCATTCAAAACAGCCTTATAAGTCAACGGAAGAGGTTTTCTGGCATAAAAATGGTTCACCAATTTACGTTTCTGTAAACTCTGTTCCATTTTTCAGAAATAATGAAATTATCGGTACTCTCGTTGTGTTTGATGATATTTCTGACCGTAAAAAGATTGAGTTCGCTTTACGTGCCAGTGAAAAAAGCTTTAAAGAAATTATTGAGTACGCGCCAATTGGTATCGCTATCGTTTCTTTGGATGGACGATTCACTGTTGTGAACCAAACACTATGTAATATCGTTGGGTATACCAATGATGAGTTGATTAGGCGTACTTTCCAGGAAATTACTTATCCAGATGACCTATCTCTTGATCTAGAGCATGTGCAGCGTCTGCTAGATGGTGAAATTGATACTTACCGCATGGAGAAACGATATATTCGCAAAGATAATGTGCCAGTGTGGGTTCAACTCTCTGCCAGTATTTTTAGAGATGAGAATTTAACCCCTCAATATTTTATTGCACAGATTGAGGATATCAGTGAGCGTAAGATTCGTGATAATGAAGTGCATCAACATGCATATTTCGACACACTGACTAAATTGCCTAATCGCCGCATGTTGATGGAGAAACTCTCTCAAGCTTTGTCTCAGTCTGAACATCATCAACGCAAGTTTGCATTATTCTTTTTAGATTTAGATCATTTCAAACAAATTAATGACACTTTAGGCCATGATACTGGCGATATCATACTTAAAGAAGCAGCCTCACGCCTATTATCCTGTGTGCGTAGTAGCGATACAGTTTCACGGCTTGGGGGAGATGAGTTTGTGATTATACTGAATGATGTTTCTAGTGCACATGATGCCCAATTACTCGCAGAAAAAATCCTTAATAATTTTAGTGAGCCGATTGATGTGAACGGTAGTGAGTTGTTTATTGGCACCAGTATTGGTATTGCAGTGCATGATGGAGATACTAAAACTACTATTAGAGAGCTAATGAAGAGAGCAGATTCAGCGATGTATGAGTCCAAGGCTTCTGGTAGAAATAGGTACAGTTTCTATACTTCAACTTAATTTGCAGTGGCGGAGGTTGGCACGTAATGCCTGGGCGCAGTATGCTGCTATCTTTTGTTCACTTTATTCGATGCTTACTGGTGATATACAGATAGTTGATTACCTTAGGCAAACGCTTTAGAGCGTTTATTGGACTCAATTAATGCAGAGAACTGTGCTGCGGGGATAGGCTTCCCGAACAGGTAGCCTTGTCCTTCCATGCATTCTTTTTCAAGTAAGTAGTATCGTTGGCTTTCTGTTTCTATGCCTTCTGCAATGGTTTCTAATCTAAAACTGCGTGCTATATCTAAAGTGGCACGAATCACAGAAGCGTCTTGCTCGTGTTCTAGCATGCCATGTACAAATGATTGGTCGATCTTGATGCGCGTTAATGGGTAGGTCTTGAGTAAGCTTAATGAGGCATAGCCGGTACCAAAATCATCCAAGGCGATACCAACGCCATAGTTGTACAGCTGATGGAGGCAGTTAAGCACGACGTCATCGTTATCCGGTGCGATAGTTTCGGTAATCTCCAACTCTAGTGCTTCTGGTGGCAAGCCGTGCCGTTCTAATGCTTCTATTACCTCAGTCACTAGGTTGCCGACATGAAATTGGGCACCGAAGAGGTTAACGCCCATGCGTAGGTTAGGTGAGCCGTTTCTACGCCAATATGCAGCTTGTGCGCAAGCTTCATCCAGTACCCATGTCCCGACAGTTGCGGCTAAAGTACCGCGTTCCAATGCTGGTAGAAAGGCAATTGGCGATAATATGCCCCTTTCAGGGTGATGCCAGCGTAGCAAGGCTTCGGCACCTGTGATTTCGCCTGTGATTAAATCAACCTGTGGTTGATAAAACAGCAGAAACTCGCCATCATCGACAGCCCGATGTAGCTCCAAAGCATAAAGACGACGCACAACTGCTTCAAGACGTAAAGCCGTGACAAAAAGAAAAACTTGCCCGCGGCCAATACTTTTAGCTTTAAATAAGGCTAAGTCTGCGTTACTGACTAACTCTAATGCTTCTTGCGCTTGTTTAGGAGCAATTGCAATACCACAACTTGCGGCTACCCGTACTTCTTGCCCATCAACATTGATGGGGATTGCGATGGTTGCAACAGCGGCCTCGGCTAGTTGTGTCGCAAGGCCAGGGTCAGTCATGTGCGGCCACATGATAGCAAACTCATCACCGCCTATCCTCGCGGCAACACCTACGGTATCGACCAGTTTGAGCAGCCGGTTTGATACTTCTTTTAGAATGGTATCTCCGGCTGCATCGCCCAGGGTATCGTTTACATCCTTAAAGCCGTCAAGGTCAATCATCAGCACTGTCATCGGCGATGGTGTAATCATTGCTGACTCTACAGCGCGGTAAAAGCTGCCACGATTTCCCAGCCCAGTTAATGGGTCGATGTTTGCTTGCTGGTGGAGCTCAATTTCTTCAAGACGTTGTGCTGTAATATCTTTAAGCACAGCCTCAAATTTAATACCGCCAGCGTCTTTCCAACTAAATAGTGAGAAACCTAGAATGAATTGTGTGCCATCTTTACGCAGGCCATTGATCTCTGATGGAATAACCAGATCGTCTAAGGATCCTGCAGTTATCGCTTTGTTGATGATTTCATGGAAGATGGGGCGAGAGCGTTCTGGCATCAATTGCTCAACAGGTTTACCTATACCTTCTTCTAAACTATAGCCATGGGATTGAGCCGCTGCATTGTTCCATGCAGTGATGCGAAGCGTTTGGTCAAACCACACGACTGGGGTGGTGGAGTTGCCTGCATATTCTTCAAAATTTGGCCTAGATTTATTACCGCTCACTTCAATACGGCGTAATTCCAGCCTGTCCGATGCCATTTTGGCAAGCTCTTGTAGTCTTAATTGATCACTCGCAGAGAAGTCTGTATGTGGTTGATTGTCTACAATGCAAAGTGCACCAAGCGCTAATCCTTCTGGAGAAAAGAGCGGAACACCTGCATAGAAGCGAAGATTGATTTCGCCGGTGACTAAAGGGTTATCATGAAAACGCTCATCCAAGGTGGCATCTGGTACGACCATTACGTCTGGTTGATTGATCGTGTGAGCGCAGAAAGAGACATCGCGGCTCATATCAAATTTGCCAGCGCCAACATGAGCCGCAAAAAAGACATGGTCGCTTCCGATCATATTGACCGCAGCTACCGGCATGCCGAACATGCGTGCTGCAATATGAACAACAGGGTCCAAGTTTGGAATCAGACTTTCGTCATCTAATCCATGGTTCGATAAAGCAGTTAGTCTCTCTGACTCGGTCTGTAGTATCGCCGGACATCTCATCCAAGGTCTCCTTTATTTTTATTCGTAGCCAGAATAATTTTTCATTCTTGGCACGGAGCCGAACACAGTTGATTCTATTAATATATTTTAAAAATTGCAAACAGATTTATAGGTGACTCTTCTATATGAGTAAAATTTAAATGGACGGGCTTAAATTTGAAGTGTTGACTAAAGTTACAGAGTATTGCCAAGTTTATGCAGTAGCAAGTCATTAGTCGTTTGTGATTAGATTTGTTTACTTAAAAAGGGGCAGACCGAGCTGTTTGGAAAAATGCTTTTAAATAGTCTATATTCACATCAGCCTCTCGTGCACCTAGAAAAATTTGTTTAGCAATACCTCGTTGCCCTAGCTGTACTGGTGCGATGGCTATTTCATGCGCATACTTTTCTACGAGCCATCTCGGCAGGGCAGCAACGCCGCGGTTAGAGGCAACCATTTGCAACATGATGTCGGTTGTTTCAATCGTTTTGTGGCTTTTAGGATGGATGCCTGCTGGCTGTAGAAACTGGTTGTAAATGTCTAATCGATTAATCTCTACCGGATAAGTAATCAGTGTTTCATGGCTTAATTGCTCAGGCTCTACATAGCTTTGCTTAGCCAAGTGATGATGTCGACTAACGACCAATACTTGCTCATAATCAAACACCGGCTCGAAATGCAGTCCTGGTTTATATAGCGGGTCTGGTGTGACCAGCATATCAATTTCATAACCAAACAGTGCACCTATGCCGCCAAATTGAAACTTCTGTTTAACGTCTACATCCACGTCTGGCCATGCTTCTAAATAGGGCGAGACCACTTTCAGTAACCATTGGTAGCAAGGATGGCATTCCATGCCAATCCGTAACGTCCCACGCTCGCCTTGGGCAAACTGTCGCAGTTGTTCTTCTGCTAACGATAGCTGCGGTAATACACGATTAGCGACTGCCAGCAAATATTGCCCGGCTTGAGTCGGGCGTAAGCTTCGACCTTCACGTAACCAGATGTCTGTATCTAACTGCTGTTCTAATTTTTTGATCGAATGGCTTAATGCAGATTGTGTTAGGCACAAGGTATTGGCGGCCGCAGTCAGTGACCCTTGTCGATCAACCTCACGAATAATCGCTAAATGGATACGTTCTAACATTTTATGTATGAATAAAATTAATTGATTGTTGAAATATTACCATTTTACTTCATTGATTGCTCTTTATAAAATTCAGCATCTTTCAAAATGATAGGAATTATGATGGTATCTACACACAATCTTGGTTTTCCACGCATAGGGGCAAAGCGAGAGCTGAAATTTGCACTGGAGTCTTACTGGAAAGGACAATCGACACGTGACACATTGAAGGCACTTGGTAAAGATCTGCGCCAGCGTCACTGGAGCCTGCAATCAGCATTAGATTTATCGCCCGTGGGCGACTTTTCTTTTTACGACCAGGTGTTAGATATGTCATTTACGCTTGGTCATTTACCCGAGCGTGTAATAGGCTTCCATGGTGACCAATTAGATAACTATTTCCGTGTTGCACGTGGCCGCTCAGCACAATCTGATGATGACCATGCACAATGCTGTGGAGGTGTGGCAGCTGGTGAGATGACCAAATGGTTTGATACCAATTATCACTATATCGTGCCTGAATTCACTGCAACTACCACGTTCAAACTGAATGCTACAAACTTGCTGGAGCAACTGGCTGAAGCACAAGCGCTGAATGTTAAGGCCAAGCCGGTAATTATTGGTCCAGTGACTTATCTTGCTATTGGTAAGGCCAAAGATAATTCAGACCGATTAGCGTTGTTGCCTCAATTGGTGCAAGTGTATGTGGAGTTGCTGGAAGCTTTAGCAGCACAAGGGGTTGAGTGGGTACAGATTGATGAGCCTATTTTGGTGACTGAGCTGGATGCTGATTGGCAACATGCATTTAATCTCGCATATCACCAATTGAAGAGCAGTCGCGTCAAATTGTTATTAGCAACATATTTCGGTCAATTAGCCGATAACCAATATTTGGCTGCCAATCTTCCGGTTGCAGGCCTGCACGTAGATGCTATTAATGCCCGTCATGAAATATTACCTCTGATTGGTATGCTGCCTTCTCATAAAGTGCTTTCTATTGGTGTGGTAAATGGCCGTAATATTTGGAAAACTGACCTGACCGCTACATTAGACTGGCTGGAGCCATTGGCTCAGCGTTTAGGTGAGCGCTTATGGATTGCACCTTCTTGCTCTTTGCTACACGTACCGGTAGATTTGGACAGCGAGCATCAGCTGGATGCTGAGATTCAATCTTGGCTGGCGTTTGCCAAGCAAAAGTTAGAAGAGCTGCACATTTTATCGGTAGCCTTAAATCATGGGCGCGAGGCAGTTAAGGAGCGGTTGGCAACCAATCATGCGGCACTTGAAGCTCGCCGTCATTCACAACGTGTGCATAACCCAGCGGTTAGAGAGGCATTGGGTAAGCTAACGCCACAACTTGGTCAACGTCAGAATGTATACGCACAGCGGGCCAGTAAACAAGCTGCATTACTCAATTTGCCAAAGTACCCAACAACGACTATCGGCTCATTTCCACAGACAGCGGAAATCCGTTTGGCCCGCAGCCAATTTAAATCTAGTGAGCTGGATTATGCTGATTATCAGCTAGCGATGAAAGCAGAAATAGAGCGTAGTGTTCGCGAGCAGGAAGCGCTTGGGCTGGATGTACTGGTGCACGGTGAAGCTGAGCGTAATGATATGGTGGAGTACTTTGGCGAGCAATTAAGCGGTTATGCATTTAGTCAATTTGGTTGGGTGCAGTCTTATGGTTCAAGATGTGTTAAACCCCCTATTTTGTTTGGTGATATTAGCCGCCCGCAAGCCATGACGGTAGGGTGGATTAAATATGCCCAATCATTGACTAGCAAGCCCATGAAAGGCATGTTGACTGGCCCGGTAACTATCCTTAACTGGTCTTTTGTGCGTGATGATCAGCCACGTGCAGTGAGTTGCTACCAGTTGGCATTGGCGATTCGGGAGGAGGTGCTGGATTTAGAACAAGCAGGTATCAACGTGATTCAGATTGATGAAGCGGCTTTACGTGAAGGTCTGCCACTACGTAAATCGCAGTGGAAAGAATACCTGAATTGGGCGGTGGAATCATTCCGTATTACTGCCAACGGCGTGCAGGATGAAACACAGATTCATACGCATATGTGTTATTCCGAGTTCAACGACATTATTGCGGCGATTGCGGATATGGACGCGGATGTCATTACGATAGAGACTTCACGTTCAGATATGGAGTTATTAGATGCTTTTGACAACTTCAACTACCCAAATGAGATTGGGCCTGGTGTGTACGATATTCACTCGCCTAATATTCCGACGCAAGAGCAGATTGTTCAATTAATGAAGAAAGCTGCCGAGCGTGTGCCTGCTGAACGTTTATGGGTTAACCCGGATTGCGGTCTGAAAACTCGGCAATGGTCAGAGGTGTTGCCTGCATTGGCTAACATGGTTGCAGCCGCCAAAACGCTGCGTGCCATGGTTTAATATCATTAGCTTGCTGTGCGTGGTGTGCATTAGGATGCTACGCACAGCTCTGGCTTATTAGCGGGTGAGTTCCAAAATGTATAAGTATTAGGTAGTTCTCAAAAGAGTCTTTGGTTAATTACTTCTTTTTAATACTGCTTCCAATTCATTAATCGGCATTGGCCTGCCAAAAAAGTAACCTTGGAACGCTTTGCAGCCAAGTTTTATTAAATGTTGCTGTTGCTGCTCTGTCTCAACGCCTTCAGCAATTACATCCATACCAAATTGTTCAGCCATTGATGTCACCATCTGAATTAGAAAGCTATCATTAGCATTTTCAAGTGCGTTCATGATAAAACTGCGATCCATCTTTAGTTGATTAAAAGGTAGCCTTCTTAAGTAACTTAAAGAAGAGTACCCAGTACCAAAGTCATCCATGGATAGAATAAACCCAAGCGCTTTCAACTGTTCCATTTTAACAATTGCGTCCTGCAAATCTCCAAGCACTATACTTTCTGTGAGTTCCAATTTAAGTTTATTGGGAGAAACGCCATAATGATTAGTAATGGTTTTCAGTTCATCTACAAAATTACTCTGCTGAAAATGATAGGCACTGACATTGATTGCTATAGATAAAGCATTCGCAATATCTGTACTTTCCCAAGCTTTGAGCTGGGCGCATGCGGTTTCAAGTACCCATTTTCCAATTGGCACAATCAGACGAATCTCTTCTGCAAGAGGGATGAACTCCATAGGTGGAACGAGCCCACGTTCCGGATGCATCCAGCGTATTAATGCCTCTACGCCAACCGGACGGGCATCATGATCTACCTGAAGTTGGTAATAAAGTTTAAATTCATTATTAGGCAATGCCTTAAGTAATGAGTGCTCTAGCGCAACGCGTGCATCCAGTGTTTGCTGCATTACTGGATCAAAAAACTTCTGTGTATTTCGGCCAGATTTTTTGGCCTCATACATTGCCATATCAGCCTGAGTGAGCAACTCTTTACGGTCGCTGTCTCTACCATTAAACATGGTCATCCCAACGCTTGCTGATGTGTAATATTCAAAATCTTCTAGCAAAAATGGTGCATTAAAAGCTTCGACTATTTTGTCGCACACTCTTTGTATATGAGACGCAGTCAAATCGGGTATCTCGCCGAGATTTTCTATCATGACAATAAACTCATCGCCACCAAAACGAGCAACAGTGTCGCAATCACGCAAACAAGCCTGTAATCTATCAGCGATTTGAGTTACAAGTAGGTCTCCGTAATGATGTCCCTTAGTATCGTTTAGATGTTTGAAGTTGTCGATATCGAGATACAGCAATCCACCGTGTTGGCCGCTGCGTGAGCTTGCTGCTAAAGCGTGGTCCAATCTATCAATCATTAAGCGTCGATTAGGAAGCTTTGAAAGTGAGTCAAAATAAGCCAGATTGTAAATCTCATCCTCAGCTTTCTTGCGTTCGCTTATGTCGAGAAAGCTTCCTACGTAATGGCTAATACTCCCTGAGATATCAGTAACTGCGGAGATTGAAAGTAGTTTTGGATATATATGATTATTTTTATGTTTATCCCAAACCTCGCCTTGCCAGAAGCCTTCGTTTTTGAGTTTCTCATGCATGACCTGATAAAATTTTTCATCGTGAAATCCAGAGCTAAACATTGAGGGTTTGTTGCCTACGACCTCTTCTGAAGAAAATCCTGTAATCTTAGTAAAGGCCTGATTGACGCGTAATATATTCTCTTCTGCGTCGGTAACGATAATCGCCTCTTGAGATTCAAATGTGGTGGCAGCTAACTGAATCTCTTTCTCTATAAGTTTTCGTTCGCTGATGTCACGTACAAACGCAAAGTTATACTCCATGTCATCATATGCAATGTAGTTTGCTGAAACTTCAGCAGGGAACGTACTACCATCCTTGCGCTTATGGATTGTTTCAAAGGAGAGAGATTTCAAATTACTCAAACTTCTCCAATGCCCAGGCCACTCTTCTTTGTTATAAAGAATGTCTATGTCAGGTACGGTCATCACACTTAGCTCTTCTGCGGTGTATCCTAAGGTCCGACATGCCTCCGCGTTTGCATACAGTATCCTACTATCCGCATCTAATTGATAAACCGCAACAGAAGCGTGGTCCATGGCGAACTGCGTGAGTAAAAGACTCCGTTCGGCTTGTTTACGGCATGTAATGTCGAGCACTGAACAGAAAACTAATTCTTCTGTTTCAAATGTAAAGTAATTAGCTGTTATCTCTACAGAAAAAGTAGAGCCATCTTTGCGAATGTGACGTGACTCGAAAGTAGCTAACCCATTTAGTTTTACTTCATTAAACACCGGTTCAAGCATTTCTTGACTGAAATCTGGATCAAAGTCCCAAATATACTTTCCTATCAGTTCATCTTTAGTATATCCAAGACTATGGCATGCAAAATCATTTGCTAATCTCACATCTCCGTTAGACCCAATCCAAAAAAAAGCATTTTTACTTTTTTCAATAGCTGTAAATGCGAGGCAAAGATTCTTTTGTAAGACTTTCTGTTCAGAGATGTCTTTAATGAAAGACCATATAAAATCGTTACCTTTGGAATCTGTCAGCATTACTCCATTGAGCCGAATAGGGACTAGCGTTCCATCTTTACGAATATATTCTTTTTCATAAGGTCCATATTTACCCGTGTTTTTTAAAGACGTTACCTCATTCACCTCGTAATGTTTTGGGGTAAGTGACCAATAGGGCGTTTCTTTTAACTCTGCCTTACTGTATCCGCATATACGACTAAAAGTGCTGTTGCAGTCTACGAAGTTTCCATGTATGTCTGTTAATGCAATTCCTAATGGGGAGAGTTCGTATAGCGTACGCAGCTTTTCATCACTTTCCCGTAATTTAATTTCGTTAGTTTTGCGCGCTGTAATATCAATCATGTGAACAATAAAATATGGCGGTTGTTCATTAAGATTTTTGATGGGAGAGATAATCACTTCCATCAAAACTGCACTGCCGTTTTTATGGACATATGCATTTTGAATAGATGATTGAGTGGCGTTTGACCTAGCTACTTGCTGATTGAAATCTAACTTTGTATCGGATGAGTGGTTGGACGTAATCTCATCAAGAGAAATGTTAATTAATTCTGACTGACAATAACCTAAAATCTGACAAAGATAGTTATTGACCTTCTGAAAATGACCTTGCGAGTTGACTATGCAGATACCAATGCTTGCGTCTTCAAAAACTGTATCAAATAAATTAGCACACTGTTGAAACATCTAGCCCTTATTCTGGGTAACTATGATTATAGTTTTTGTTACCCTTTGTTATATTGGAGCTAATTATTACCGAAAATTACAAATTGTTACAACTTTGTTTTGGATTTAAACGTTAGATTTAAATTCAAGCAGTCACAAAGGCTGGGCCATACCCATTTTCTGGCGTGTTAGCTGGTTAGTTGGGTATTAATTTAAGCGTGAAAACAATATCTGTTTCTACCAGCGCCTTTAGCCTCATACATGGCCTTATCCGCGTGCTTCATTAATTCATCTACTTTCGTTGGCTTTTCGTGCACACTCACTGCAATTCCAATGCTAGTGCTCATGTTAATTTCATGTCCGTTCGCCAGAATCGGTTGTTTAAAGCTTGCGATGATTTTTTGAGCCACTAGTTCTGCATCTTCAGCGTGTGAGATTTCTGAAAGAATAATCACAAATTCATCACCACCGTGTCTTGAAACAGTGTCAATAGAACGCACGCATTTTAACAGTCGATTGGCTACTTCTTTGAGCAGCAGATCTCCTACATCATGGCCTAATGAGTCATTAACATTCTTAAAGTGATCTAAATCTAGGAACAGTAACGCCATTGCTCGATCAAAGCGCTCGTTTTGCATTAATGCCTGGTGTAATCTGCTTAGTAACATTCTGCGATTGGGCAAATTAGTCAGCGCGTCATGATATGCAAACTGCTCTGCCTCTTCATGCTGGTATTTTCGTTCGGTAATGTCTTCAATTTGAGCAATTAAGTATTTAGGCGTGCGATCCTCATCTCTAGAAATGCTCACAGATAACTGAACCCATACGATTCTTTTATCTTTATGGATGTAACGTTTTTCTATTTGATATGTATTGATTTTATCTTCAATGAGCTGGCTCACGCGTTCTAAGTCAGCTTCTAAATCATCCGGGAAAGTGATTTCCTGAAAGGTGAGTTGCATCAGCTCCTCACTACTGTAACCAACGATATTACACAGTGCTTGATTGACTCGGGTGAACCTACCTTCAAGTGACACGATAGCCATGCCAATAGGGGCGTACTCAATGATGTCGTTAAAGCTTTTTTCCCGCGCTTTTAATGCATTTGCAACTGTTTTTTGCGCGGTAATATCTTGAAATGCGCCAATCAGACTAACGGCCTTGCCATCGCGCATGACGACTGAACCTTGGGTCCGCACCCAAATGTGATGGCCTTTAGCTGTGGTGAGCGGTAGCTCCATATCCCATGGCTTACCTGTCTGGATTGCATGTTCAATCGTAGCTTCCAGTTCGCGTCTGGATTCTGGCGGATAAAACGATATCGCTTGTTCTACTGAAGGTAGCTGTGGCGGATCCAACTCATGGATGCGGAAGACCTCTGTAGACCAGTGCTTAATCTGCATGCTGGCAATATCTAACTCCCATCCACCTACTTTGGCTAGCTCTCCGGTACGCTCCAATATATCAGCCATGTAGTTGGTTGCTTGTTCTGCCTGTTTGCGCAAACTGATGTCATGTGCAATGCCAAGGTAGCCAAACAATGCATCCATGTTGTCGTACATAGGGGTGACGGTGAGGCTGACAGGTAGTGAGGTGCCATCTTTGCGAATGTATGTCCATTCACGAGTTTCTGATTTTCTTTGTAATGCTTGCGATATAAAGACGTAGAAACTGGTTTCTATCGGTTTATTTAAAATCCTGCTCAGTTCATTAGCACGTTGATGCATTTCATTGGCATCATGAAATATAGCAGGTGATTTTAAGCCGATTAATTCCTCTGCTTTATATCCCAGCATGTTTTCCGCACCACGATTAAAGCTGGTGATTAAGCCATTAAGGTCGGTTGATATGATGGATGCGCCCGCACTGGATAATAGTGTATTTAGAAAGGCTGTTTTATCAAATAGCGCTACACTCATTTCTTCCAGTTTTCTGGATTGGATACGTGTGTCGATTAGTGTTTCTACTAAATTGCCCAGTTTTTTAAGTGCGTTGCGTTGCTCTACAGAGAGCTCCCGAGCCTTGCGGTCAATGACGCAGAGTGTTCCAAGTGCGTAATTGTTACTGCTGATGAGCGGGATGCCAGCATAAAAACGTATGTTAGGGTCGCCAGTGACTAAAGGGTTGTCGTTAAACCGATCATCATTCAAGGCGTTGGGGATTTCAAATATGCCATCTCCAAGAATGGCGTGTCCGCAAAATGAGATATCTCTCGGTGTTTCTGTGGCAGTTAAGCCAACCTTGCTCTTGAACCATTGGCGTGTCTCATCAAGAAGCGTGATGATAGCAATCGGTGTTTTGCAGATTTCTGATGCAAGGCTAGTGAGTTCATCAAAGCTTTGCTCTGGCAAGGAGTCGAGAATCTTGAGACCTTTGAGAAACTCAAGTCGGTTAACTTCATTCTGTGGGAGGCTAGGAGGTTTCAAGTCATTGAGCTTCCTGTGTAGTTGAATCGATGTGTTAACACATCTTTGGGTCATCTTACCTAAAAATTATATTGTTTGCTACATCGTCAATTTGTCGTAATTCACTTTAAATAGTGCATATTTTTTTCTAGATTATTAATAGACGGTATTTCTAGCCGTGTTGTTTTTAAAAAATAATTGACAATATTTCTATATTTATGAAAATATAGAAATATGGATAATAAATTAGCAGTCATTCAGTTGGCATCTATTGCGCAAGAAGCGCGATTGGGTATTTTTAGGCTTTTAGTTCAGGCTGGGGTCTGCGGCATGCCGGCAGGTGTGGTGGGTGAGCAGCTAAAAATTCCAGCGAGTACGCTATCTTTTCATTTAAAAGAGTTAAGCCGCGCAGGGCTATTAAGCTCGCGCCAGCAAGGGCGCTATGTTTATTACATCGCTAATTATGACGCCATGAACGGGCTGTTGGCCTATTTGACAGAAAATTGTTGCGCAGGGCAGTCGTCGTGCTGTCCTGATGTGGCATGTAGTGTTGATGAAAAGGAGTTGCAATCATGAAACGTATGCATTTACATGTGTCGGTGGATGATCTTAATAAAAGTATCAATTTTTATAACACTTTGTTTGGTGAGAAGCCGACGGTGGTTAAACCTGATTATGCCAAATGGATGTTAGAAGATCCTTTGGTAAATTTTGCGATTAGTCAGCGTGGCGCGAAGGTTGGCTTAGATCATGTCGGTATTCAAGTGGATAGCGATGATGCTTTATCTGAAATGAAAGCGAGGTTTGATTCAGCAGAGTTAGGCGTGCTGACTCAGGAAAACACCACTTGCTGTTACGCAAAGTCAGATAAGCATTGGGTGCAAGATCCGTCCGGCATTGCTTGGGAGACTTATCACACATTAGATAGTGCGCCTACTTTTAGTGCCTCAGTGCTTAATGATGCGGATAGTCACGCTGCTTCAGCTTGTTGTGCGCCCCCTATGCAGCAGGTTCAATTTCTATCACGTAGAAACAAATCACAATGACACAAGCATCTAAAGTTTTAACCGCTACTCCCAAAATTGGTACTTTTGAGCGTAATTTAACTTGGTGGGTGTTAGGGTGCATCTTTGTTGGCATCGGTTTGGGCGAGCTTAGTACGGAGTTATTTCAATCAATCGGTAATATAAAAATCGCAGAAGTGAATTTGGTTGTTGCTAGCTTGATTTGGCTGATGATTATCCCGATGCTGCTAAAAGTTGACTTTTACGCAATGCGTGATGTATTGCAACATAGTAAAGGTATTGGCGTCACACTGTTTATTAACTGGGTGGTCAAGCCGTTTTCAATGGCGCTGCTAGCATGGGTGTTTGTACGCCATTTGTTTGCGGGCTACCTGCCAGTTGAGCAGTTGGATAGCTATGTTGCCGGGTTGATACTGCTGGCAGCGGCACCATGCACTGCGATGGTTTTTGTCTGGAGTAATTTGTGTGACGGTGAGCCGAAGTTTACTTTATCTCAGGTAGCCATTAATGATGTCATCATGCTCTTTGCGTTTGCGCCTTTGGTGGCATTGTTGCTGGGCTTGTCTAGCATTAGCATTCCATGGGAAACCTTGTTTTTGTCTGTAGTGTTGTTTATTTTGGTGCCAGTTTTTATTAGTCAGTGGATGCGTAAACGTTTATTGGCAAAAGGAGCGGATTCTTTAGCCTTGGTACTTAAGCAATTGCATCCTGTTTCATTAATTGCATTGCTTGTTACTTTGGTGCTGTTGTTTGGTTTTCAGGGGCAGCAAATACTGCGTCAGCCTTTGGTCATTGCTTTGCTGGCTGTGCCTATTATTATTCAAGTTTACTTTAACTCAATGCTCGCATACTGGTTGAACAAAAAGCTTAAAGTAGCGCATTGTGTAGCCGGACCTTCTGCTTTGATTGGTGCATCTAATTTTTTTGAGTTGGCTGTTGCTACTGCAATTGCACTGTTTGGTTTTAATTCAGGCGCAGCGCTTGCGACTGTTGTTGGCGTGCTGATTGAAGTGCCGGTCATGCTCTCTGTAGTGCGTATTGTTAATCGTAGTCGTCATTGGTATGAGTCTAACTAATTCCGTAAATTTTCTTTATAGACCGGGAATCTTTAAATGAATGTGTTGTTTTTATGTACAGGTAATTCATGTCGCTCAATATTGGGTGAGGCTACTTTTAATCACTTAGCGCCAACCGGTTGGCATGCGATGAGCGCTGGCAGCAAACCAGCTGGGTACGTGCATCCACGGTCGCTTGCTCTGTTAGCGCGTGAAGGTATATCCACAGCAGGTTATTTTAGTAAATCTTGGGAAGATTTGCCTGCTATACCCGATATAGTAATTACGGTATGTGGTAGTGCTGCGGGTGAAACTTGCCCTGCTTATTTAGGTGCGGTGCTTCGTACCCATTGGGGGGTAGAAGACCCTGCGCACGCGGTTGGTACCGACGAAGAAATTGATGCTGCTTTTATAAAGGCCTATAGAATTTTACGTGCACGTATTGAAGCCTTCTTTGCATTGCCATTAGAAACGCTCAAGCAGGATAGGATGGTACTTAAAGCTGAGTTGGATAATATTGCGGACATCCTAGCCTAGGCATTAGAAACCTCAATGGTTAACTTAGGGGCAAGTTACCGTGAACCTAAGGCTCCAGAGCTTTATCAAATAGTCAGTGATTAGACTCATCGGTAAATCTCACCGTAAAAAAGTTGGATGTTTTTCTTTGGACTAGCTGAGCGCTTGCATGTGGTAACCATTTGCGAGTCATTTATTGGTTTGGCAGGGCTTTTCTGCGATAATAGTGTTTTGATTTTTTCTGAAAGCTAAAGCAAATGGCACAATTTGATAATGTCAGTGTTAAAAAGAAAGCTAACGTTTATTTTGATGGCAAGTGCGTTAGTCACACGGTTATGTTCCCAAATGGAACACGTAGCACGATTGGTGTTATTTTTCCTAGCACACTTACTTTTAATACGGCTGCTCCAGAGTTGATGGAAATTAATGCTGGCGTGTGTAAAGTGCGCCTGCAAGGCGAAGATAGCTGGAAAACATACAGTGAAGGTGAGAAGTTCACTGTGCCAGGTAACTCGTCATTTGATATCGAAACAGTGGAAACAGTAGATTACGTTTGCCACTTTGAGTAATTTAAATTCATTGTATGTGGCTATGAATGAGTGCCACATGCAATTAATTAATCTTACTTTGGTTAGAAAATAATATTAGGGATAATGTATGCCTTCATTTGATATTTCTTCAGAAGTCGATATGGTTGCTTTGAAGAATGCGATTGATACCGCGGGTAAACAAATTACCAATCGCTATGATTTTAAAGGTAGCTCAGCTAAGGTTGAGCTAAACGAAAAAGATAGCGTGATTACGCTGTTTGGCGACAATGACTTTCAGCTTGATCAGGTTAAAGATATTTTGTTGCCTGCGATGGAAAAGAAAGAGCCGGATTCATCTAAACGCCTAGATCATAAAGATGTCCAAAAAGTATCGGGCAATAAAGTCAAGCAAGAGATGAAAATCCGCGCTGGCATTGATAGTGATCTGGCCAAGCGTATTACCAAGTTGATTAAAGACTCGGGCATGAAAGTGCAAGCGAGTATTCAGGGTGATACCGTGCGTGTGAACGGGGCTAAACGCGATATCTTGCAAGATGCGATTGCATTTGTGAAAAAGAATGTAACGGATTTTCCGTTGCAGTTTGGTAATTTTAGGGATTAAGTAAGCGCAGTATTTATTGTGTACTTAAAAGCAGAGAACTATGGCAAAAACGTTATACGACAAATTGTTTGATTCCCACGTTGTGACCGAGGAAAACGGCACGGCGCTCATTTATATTGACCGTCATTTGGTGCATGAAGTGACAAGCCCGCAGGCGTTTGAAGGCCTGCGTCTCGCTGGGCGTAAGCCTTGGCGTATTTCTTCTATCGTAGCAACGGCAGATCACAACACGCCGACCAATGGCTGGGATAAAGGCTTGTCTGGTATTGCAGACCCTGTAGCGCGTTTACAGATAGAAACCTTGAGCGACAATATTCGCGAGTTTGGTGCAAAAGCCTACTTTCCATTTATGGATGCTCGTCAGGGTATCGTGCATGTGGTTGGGCCTGAACAAGGCGCTACCTTGCCAGGCATGACTGTGGTTTGTGGTGACTCGCACACCAGCACACACGGTGCGTTTGGCGCACTGGCGCATGGTATTGGCACCTCTGAAGTTGAGCACGTGATGGCCACGCAATGTTTGGTACAGAAAAAATCTAAAACCATGCACGTGGTAGTCAATGGCACTTTAGGTAAAGGTGTAACGGCCAAGGATGTTGCGCTTGCGATTATTGGAAAAACCGGAACGGCGGGTGGTAATGGCTACGCGATTGAGTTTGCAGGGTCAGTGATACGCAATATGAGCATGGAAGGTCGCATGACCTTGTGCAATATGGCGATTGAAGCGGGCGCGCGTGCTGGTATGGTGGCCGTGGATGACACCACAATCAACTACGTAAAAGGTCGTCCATTTGCACCTAAAGCTGAGCAATGGGATGCCGCTGTCGCGTACTGGAACACTTTGCATAGCGATGAAGGTGCGCAGTTCGATGCGACCGTTACTTTGGATGCAAAAGATATTCAGCCTCAGGTCACTTGGGGTACTTCACCTGAGATGGTGGTAGGTGTCGACGGTAAAGTGCCAAGTTTAGATTTGGCTAAAAACGACGTGCAACGTGGTGACTGGGAGCGTGCCTATGCTTACATGGGGTTAACGCCTAACACGCCAATTAATCAAATTAGTATTGATAAAGTGTTTATCGGCTCTTGCACCAACTCACGCATCGAAGATTTACGCGCAGCTGCAGCAATTGCCAAAGGCAAGCATATTGCACCTAATGTGAAGCTGGCATTGGTTGTCCCTGGCTCAGGCTTAGTTAAAGCACAAGCTGAGCAAGAAGGCTTGGATAAGATTTTTACTGAAGCTGGTTTTGAGTGGCGCGAGCCGGGTTGTTCAATGTGTTTAGCCATGAATGCTGATCGTTTAGCACCTGGTGAACGCTGTGCATCAACAAGCAATCGTAATTTTGAAGGGCGTCAAGGTCAAGGCGGTCGTACGCATTTGGTTAGCCCTGAAATGGCAGCAGCAGCAGCGGTTGCCGGTCATTTTGTCGACGTAAGAGATTTAAGTTAAATTTTAAAGGGATATATAAATGAAAAAGTTCTTCTTTCTTGTCATGATCGCAGCCGTATTGTCAGCTTGTAATACCGTAGCAGGTATTGGTAAAGATCTGGAAAAAGGCGGCGAAGCTATTCAGAAGTCAGCAAACTAAAATCAGCAAATTAAGCAATACCTGGTTAACCCTACGCGCTATTTTTGTAAATAGTACGCTCAATAGGCGACCGGATTATTAACTAAAATTTAAGAAAATATCATGCAAGCTTTTACGCAATTGAATGGATTAGTAGCACCGTTAGACCGCGCTAATGTGGATACGGATGCGATTATTCCTAAGCAGTTTTTGAAATCGATCAAACGCAGTGGTTTTGGTCCAAACGCTTTTGATGAGTGGCGTTATTTAGATCAAGGCGAGCCAGGTATGGATAATAGTAAGCGTCCATTGAATCCTGATTTTGTGTTGAATCAATCCCGCTATCAAGGCGCGAGCGTGTTGTTAACCCGTGAAAATTTTGGCTGCGGTTCCAGTCGTGAGCATGCGCCATGGGCGCTGGAAGACTACGGTTTTAAAGTTATTATCGCTTCAAGTTTTGCTGATATCTTCTTTAATAACTGCTTCAAAAATGGCATGTTACCCATCGTGTTAAGTGCGGACATTATTGATGTGCTATTTAATCAGGTTGCGGTTAATCCAGGATATAAGCTTGATGTGAATTTAGAGGCACAGACAATTACAACGCCTACCGGTGAATCTTATGCTTTTGAAGTAGATGCTTTCCGCAAGCATTGCTTGTTAAACGGCCTAGATGACATCGGTTTAACAATGCAGCATCAGGATAAAATTAAAGCGTTTGAACTTAAGCATCAACAATCTCAACCTTGGCTTTTTAACTAAGCGTAGTAATTGAGGTTGTTGTCTTGTAGCTAACTGTCACTAAGGTTGCCTTAAAGTTGCGGCACATCATAGCTATCTCAATGCAAACACAATCGGTTCAGTTAAAATTTTAGTATAGATAACATTAAGTTAAAGAAAGTCTTTTCATGAAAATAGCAGTATTGCCAGGCGATGGTATTGGTCCAGAAATCGTTGCACAAGCCGTTAAAGTATTAAAGGCGCTTGATTTAGATATCAGCATGACTGAAGCACCAATTGGCGGTGCCGGTTACGAAGCTGCTGGTGATCCGTTGCCGGAAGCAACGCTAAAGTTGGCTAAAGAAGCTGATGCGGTGTTGTTGGGTGCTGTTGGTGATTGGAAGTATGACAAATTAGAGCGTCATTTGCGTCCGGAGCGCGGCTTATTGCGTATTCGTAAAGAGCTTAATTTATTTGCTAACTTGCGTCCAGCATTGCTGTACCCTGAGCTTGCTTCAGCATCTACACTAAAGCCTGAGGTGGTTTCTGGTTTAGATATCATGATTGTGCGTGAGTTAACAGGCGATATTTACTTTGGTCAGCCACGCGGCATTTCTAAGTTGGAAAATGGCGAGCGCGAAGGCATTAACACCATGCGCTATAACGAATCTGAGATTCGTCGTATTGGCCGTGTAGCGTTTGATATCGCAATGAAGCGTAATAAAAAAGTGTGTTCAGTAGATAAAGCTAACGTATTAGAAGCGACTGAATTATGGCGTCAGGTGATGATTGAGTTGTCTGCAGAGTACCCAGAAGTTGAACTTAGTCACATGTATGTAGATAACGCAGCAATGCAATTGATTCGGGCACCTAAGCAGTTTGATGTAATGGTCACCGGTAATATTTTTGGTGATATCTTGTCAGACGAGGCATCTATGCTTACCGGTTCTATCGGTATGTTGCCTTCCGCCTCTTTAGATGAAAACAACAAAGGTATGTATGAACCTAGCCACGGTTCAGCACCTGATATCGCAGGTAAAGATATTGCTAATCCATTGGCGACCATACTTTCAGTTGCCATGATGCTGCGCTACACGTTTAACGATGAAGCAAATGCGCAACGCGTAGAAAACGCAGTGAAAAAAGCACTAGCGCAAGGTTACAGAACTGCTGATATTTGGACTGAAGGTTCAAACAAGGTGGGCTGTAATGCAATGGGTGACGCGGTAGTTGCTGCACTCTAACTTGAAAATCCAGTTGGTTTGGCGTTCGTAGTAATTAGGGTTTATTATTTGATAACCTGCTGATTTTTCAGCAACAGTTAATTATTAAAAGTGGAAAATAAAATGCTTAAAGTAGGTTTTGTAGGCTGGCGTGGCATGGTTGGATCTGTTTTGATGCAACGTATGTTGGAAGAAAATGACTTTGCACTCATTGAACCGCAATTTTTCACAACCTCACAAGTCGGCGGCAAGGGTCCGAATGTAGGTAAAGATACGCCTGCTTTACTGGACGCTAAAGATATTAATGCGTTAAAGGCAATGGATGCAATCGTGTCTTGCCAAGGCGGTGATTACACGACTGAAGTATTCCCGCAGTTGCGCGCTGCTGGTTGGAATGGTCACTGGATTGATGCTGCATCTACATTGCGTATGGAAAAAGATGCGGTGATTGTGCTGGATCCGGTCAATATGAACGTTATCCAAGATGCTTATGCAAAAGGAACTAAAAACTGGGTGGGCGGTAACTGTACAGTTTCATTGATGCTAATGGCGTTAAATGGCTTATTTAAAGCCGATTTAGTTGAGTGGGCAACTTCAATGACATACCAGGCTGCTTCAGGTGCTGGTGCACAAAATATGCGTGAGTTATTGAACCAAATGGGTGAAGCGCACCGTGTAGCAAGTGAGTTTTTAAAAGACCCAGCTTCTGCCATATTAGATATTGATAGGGAAGTTGCTGGTACATTACGTGATGAACGTTTCCCTACCGCACAGTTTGGCGTGCCTCTAGCTGGTAGTTTAATCCCTTGGATTGATAAAGACTTAGGTAATGGTCAAAGTAAGGAAGAGTGGAAAGGTGGCGTAGAGACTAATAAGATTCTAGGTCGCGAAGCTAATCCTGTACTGATTGATGGCTTGTGCGTACGCATTGGTGCTATGCGTTGCCATAGCCAAGCCTTGACCATCAAGCTTAAAAAGGACGTGCCACTGGATGAAATCAGCCAAATGTTGGCAGAGGCTAATCAATGGGCAAAAGTAGTGCCTAATGAGCGTGAAGTAAGCATGCGAGAGTTAACGCCTGCGGCGGTGACTGGTACGCTAATCACCCCAGTGGGTAGGTTGCGTAAACTTAATATGGGTAATGACTATCTGTCAGCGTTTACTGTAGGTGACCAATTGCTGTGGGGCGCTGCTGAGCCATTGCGTCGTATGCTGCGGATTTTAATAGAAAAATAAATCAATCCAGAGCAAATCTGGATTGTAAAAATACCTGACGAAATATCGCTGCCAGATTACGGCACAAATATAATGTGCATTATGAGCTTGCATACCTAACTATTTGATGTTATTTTCATATTGCAAATATTTAGTACGTTTAAAGGTAGCGATGTGCGTAAATCAAAAATAAAGCAAATTTCGTTAGCGGTCTGTATGGCATTTATGCCAATCGTTGGCTACACAGCAGGCTTGGGGAAGCTAAATGTTAATTCAGGTCTGGGTGAACCATTAAAAGCCGAGGTTGAGCTTCTATCTGTTACGCCAGAAGAACTTTCTACCTTGACCGCCGCTATCGCCTCAGAAGAAGCTTATAACGTGCAGGGGATTACACGTTTAGGCATTCACAGCAATATCAGAGTCGATGTAGCTAAAAGTGATCTGGGTGCACCGGTCTTAAGAATTCGTTCTAACACCCCCATCAATGACCCGTATCTAGATATGTTGATCCAAGTGGACTGGGCTTCAGGCCGCTTGTTACGCGAGTACACAGTTTTACTCGATCCACCTGAATACAAGCAGGCAACCAATGCCGCCTCTGATTTTTCGCCAGTGGTCAGACCGAATGTGAGTGCTGCTAGTACCTCTAGCGTCAGTAGTGCACCAAAGTCTTTAGCTGGCAACGCTAAGCGGTCACAAAAGAAAAGTGTTCGTGCAGCCCGCCCCGAAGATGCTAGCCAAAAAGAGGCTGGCGTTGGTGAGCTAACCACCAAGCGTGGCGATACCTTGGCTGCGATAGCACAGAAAATGCAGGTTGAGGGCGTCAGTCTGGATCAAATGCTGGTAGGTTTGTTCGAAAATAACAAATCTGCTTTTGCCAATTCAAATATGAACCAACTTAAAGTTGGGCAGATCATTAAAGCCCCTTCTGTTGAGACGCTTACCGCTATAGACACGAAGCAAGCAAAACAAGCTTTAAAAGTACATGCATCCAACTGGAACGCATACCGTAATTCTCTCGCTGGTAACGTGAAAACTGCAGCGGCCTCAGAAGAAAACGAACCAAAACAATCAGCATCAGGAAAAATAGCTTCGGCGGAAGATAAATCCGCAACAATCAAGCCGGGCGTGCAAGATGTGGTCAAGCTTTCAGCTGGTGATAAGGGTGCTGTGAATAGCCAAAAATCAGGTGCGGTTGAAGCTGAGGCAAAAATAGCAGCTTTGCAGGAAGAGGCTACTGCACGTGAGAACGCATTAAAAGAGTCATTGTCGCGCGCTGCCGCGTTAGAAAAACAAATTGAAGATATGCAGAAGTTATTGGCGCTGAAAAATCAGACAATGACTGAACTGCAGAAAAATGCAGAAACTACGTCTGCACCCGTTGCGGAAAAGCCAGTAGCTGTAGAACCTGTGGCCAAAGTTGAGCCTACAAAAGAGCCGCCAGCAAAACCTGTAGTTAAAGCACCACCACCTGTGGTGAGCCCTGCGCCAGAGCCATCATTCTTTGAAGGTCTGATTGATGGGCTTGATATTAAGTTATTAGGCGGCACTTCGGCTTTGGTCGTGCTGGGTGCTGGCTGGTTATTCCTGCGTAACAAACGTAGAAGAGAGTTGGATAGTTTCGAGCGGGGTATTTTAACTTCTGGTGGTTTGCGCGCAAATACCGTATTTGGTAATACAACTGGTAACTCAAGTACGTCTGATACTTCCTTTTTAACTGATTTCGCACAAAGTGCTGATGGCAGCATGATTGATACGAATGATGTTGACCCAATCGCCGAGGCTGAAGTCTATATGGCTTATGGTCGCGATGCGCAGGCGGAGGAAATACTCAAAGATGCTATTGTTAAAGAGCCTAAACGTTATGAGTTGCATCTGAAACTGTTGGAAATGTATGCAGGCCGTAAAGATGTTTCTGCGTTTGAGGCGGTGGCAGGTGAGTTATATACCACATTGGGTGCAGATGATCCGACTTGGGCGAAAATCGCTGAAATGGGTGGTAAGCTAGAGCCAGATAATCCACTTTACCAGCTTTCTGGCGTTGTCGCGCCAGCTGTTGCGGTTGCAGGCGTTACAGCAGCGAGCACCGCTGTGATTTCCGCTTCGCTAAGTGATAACGCTTCGGCAGAGAGTGAGTTGTTCTCATCACAAGATGTTGGTTTGGACTTCTCTTTAGATGATGTATCTGACACTGTAACTGAAGTTAAAGCCGATGCGCCTTTAGCTGAAACTTTCACAGCTGACATGTTGGAGAGCGAGCTGAGTCCGAACTCTGCGGTCATGGAAAGTTTTGCTTCAGTTCAAGCGGCTGATAATAGCCTTGAATTTGATTTAGGTGTTGTTGAGCCTGAGCCTGCCAAAGTGGCGGTATCTAGCCTTGCTGATGAAGTTGTTGTTGCAGATGCCAGTGATGTAGTGGCGGCTGATGACGAGAGTATCTTAGAATTCACAATGAGCTCTGATGATAGTCCTGCATTGACAATTGCTGAGCCAATAAGTGTGGAACCGGATGCGCCATCAAGCGATGCTGCTTCTTTTGAAGTGCCATCATTCTTGGATACAGCACCTAATATTGAGTTCTCAAATGACGTTGCACTCAATGATGATTTAGCGTTAACAACTGCACCAAGTGTAGCAGATACTGCTGAGTTTGAATTTGCTGTTGAAGAGCCTGTAGCTATTGAAATACCTGATACGCCGATGGATGTATCATTTAATACATCATTAGATTTAGATAAAGCAGGCGATGTTGATTTCAGCAGTTTATTGCAGGCCGAGAGCACAGCTGTCAATGGTGTGAGTCCAGAGCCCCTAGTTGAAGATATCAGCTTTGATTTCGCATTAGATAATGAATCAGACACACCTGCATCAGTTGATACGAAAGAGCTATCGGATGAGCTTGCATCAAATGATTTCGATTTCTCAGCCATTAGTTTAGATTTGGGTGATGATGTGCAGTTGTCGACAGAAAATGCAGATGAGAATTTGACGTTATCAACGCCGGCATCTGGCGCGTCCGAGAATCAGGATGTTGATATTAAGCTAGACTTAGTTGCAGCATACATTGATATGGACGATAAAGAAGGTGCGCGTGAGTTGTTAGAAGAGGTATTAAAAGAAGGTGGGCCTCAACAAAAACTGCGTGCTGAGCAGTTGCTAGCTGGTTTGTAATTATCGCTTTAACAAAAAGGCCGAGCATTTGCTCGGCCTTTTTGTTCGTTGAGGCTGTTGGCATCAAGCTGGACTAAGGGTGTTTTTGCGTAGATATTGACTGCTAGAAAATATAATCCCGGACTAATATTTGTTAAATATGCATCCCTTTGTTAAGTTGTTATTGTTCTTTTTGCTACTATTAGCAGCCAGTGTGATGGGTGCTCTGCAATTAATGGCACTGTTGCTTGTAGTCTGCATTATGGCGCTCAGGCTACAATGCAAAGATTTTTTGACTACGCTAAAACGTATGCGCTGGTTCTTTGTCTCAATTTTTCTGATTTATGCTTTGGGTACACCAGGTGAGTTGCTTCCTCGGTTTCCGTTCAGTGTCGCCCCAAGTTATGAAGGCTTGCAATTGGGGCTGTTGCAAATTTCAAGATTGATCATTGCGTTGGCGACACTCACTGTACTGCTTGCTACTTCTACCAAGGCAGAGTTAATGCTGGCCTTACATGTGTTGCTAAAACCGTTGCGTTATTTAGGCTTAGATGTTGAGCGGTTTTCACTACGTTTGTTGCTAACACTTAATTATGTGGATGAGTTTGCAAGCAAGGCTAAAGCTAGTTTCAGTTTTCATCATATTGATGATATTCACCGTGAGTTAGCGGCCATACCAACTAAAGATGTTGTGGTTTTTGAGCAAGAACCTTTTAATTTGACAGATAAAATTGCTATGGTGCTGATATTGTTTATTTTGATGGTAATGATTGTAATGAGGTTTGTGTGAAAATCGCCTTGGGAGTGTCGTATGATGGCTCACTGTTTTGTGGTTGGCAGAGCCAGCCGTCAGCTTGCGGGGTGCAGGATGCATTAGAGTCTGCGCTACAAAGTGTAGCTCAGCATACCGTGAGGGTGCATGCCGCGGGTAGGACTGACACTGGTGTGCATGCCTTAGGTCAAATTGTGCATTTTGAAACTGTTGCTAAACGCCCCTTGTCAGCTTGGGTGCGCGGCGTAAATGCGCATCTGCCTGAAACCGTGCGTGTGGAGTGGGCGCATGCGGTAGAAGATGACTTTCATGCCAGATTTTCTGCTTTTAGCAGGAGTTACCAGTATTTGTTGTATAACGCGCCAGTAGCGTCTGCACTTATGGCGAATAAGGCAGGGTGGTTCCATTTGCCCTTAGATTACGCGGCAATGGCGGAAGCTGCTTCCTATTTGGTAGGGGAGCATGATTTTACTGCTTTTCGTGCCTCTGAGTGTCAGGCTAAGACAGCTACTAGGCACTTATCCCAAGCTGAGGTGATTAGGTCTGGGCAGTATTTTTTGTTTAATTTTTCAGCCAATGCTTTCCTACAACATCAGGTACGTAATATGGTGGGCGCTTTAATTTACATAGGTAAGGGCAAGTATCCGCCAGCTTACATGCAAGCGTTATTGCAAAATAAAGACCGCACCTTATCGCCGCCTACGTTTTCGCCAAATGGATTATATTTAACTGATGTTGGATATGATGCAAAGTGGGGACTACCTAAAAATATACAGCCTGGTTTGAAATTGTTGGTTTAGCGTTACAATGCTGTACCTCTATTTTATGCTGAAATAAAGCACAGAAGCTTTTAGCTAAGCAATTCAAGGATATGGTTTTGAGAGTCAGAGTAAAAATCTGTGGGATTACCAGAGTGGAAGATGCCTTAACTGCTGTAGCGCAGGGGGCTGATGCCATTGGTTTGGTTTTCTATGCTCCTAGTCCCCGCGCTGTCTCCATAGAGCAAGCGGTTGCTATTGCAGAGCAAATGCCGGCTTTTGTAAGTGTGGTTGGCTTATTTGTGAATGCCGAAGAGCATTTTATTAAAGAGGTGACCTCACGCGTACAGTTAGATCTGCTCCAGTTTCATGGAGACGAAACTCCAGAGCAGTGTACGCAGTATGGCTTACCTTTTATCAAGGCAGTTCGCGTTAAGTCAGACACAAATTTGGTACAATATGCGAAAGATTATTCTGCATCCAGAGCATTGTTGTTGGACACCTATACCGAAGGTGTGGCTGGCGGTACTGGTCATGTGTTTGATTGGGGGTTAATCCCGCCTGATTTAAACAAGCCGGTTGTATTGGCAGGTGGTTTAACCGCTGAAAATGTGGCGTTGGCAATTAGGCAAGTCAAGCCTTATGCGGTCGATGTAAGCGGTGGTGTAGAAGCATCTAAAGGAATTAAAGATGCAGCAAAAATTGCTGCATTTATGCAACAAGTCTATTTGTAATTTAAACCTATTTTTAATTTAGATAGAACGCAGTGAGTTTAAGTGGAGATTGAATATGCAGCTTTATGATATGCCGGATGCACGTGGGCATTTTGGTCAGTTCGGTGGTACTTTTGTCGCAGAAACTTTAGTGGAAGCGCTTGAAGAGTTGCGTGTGATGTACGAGAAATATCGTCATGACCCTGAGTTCTTAGCTGAGTATGCATATGATTTAAAACATTTTGTCGGTCGTCCAAGCCCGATTTATCATGCAAAGCGTTTGTCTGACCAAATCGGCGGCGCACAGATTTACTTGAAGCGTGAAGATTTAAACCATACTGGTGCGCACAAGATTAATAATACGATTGGCCAGGCCTTGTTAGCTAAGCGCATGGGCAAACCAAGAGTGATTGCGGAAACTGGCGCAGGTCAGCATGGTGTTGCTACGGCTACTATCGCAGCGCGCTTGGGTTTAGAGTGCGTGGTGTATATGGGAAGCGAAGACGTTAAACGTCAAGCACCAAACGTATTCAGAATGAAGTTATTAGGCGCTACCGTTGTGCCGGTAGAAAGTGGCTCTAAAACGCTTAAAGATGCGCTAAATGAAGCGATGCGTGATTGGGTGACTAACGTACACAATACTTTTTATATTATCGGCACTGTAGCGGGGCCGCATCCATATCCAATGATGGTACGTGACTTCCAGGCAGTGATTGGTGTGGAAGCCAAAGAGCAGATGCTGGAAATGGCAGGGCGCCAGCCTGATGCTGTTGTTGCCTGTGTGGGCGGTGGTTCAAATGCCATGGGTATTTTCTACCCGTATATTGATGTACCTAATGTAAGACTAATTGGTGTTGAAGCAGCAGGACACGGTATTGAGACCGGCATGCATGCCGCGCCACTTACTGCTAATAGCCCGGTAGGTGTTTTGCACGGTAATCGTACTTACTTGATGCAGGATGCTGACGGTCAAATTATCGAAACGCACTCTATTTCTGCTGGTTTGGATTATCCTGGTGTAGGCCCTGAGCATGCTTGGTTGAAAGATATTAAGCGCGCAGAGTATGTCGCGATTACTGATGATGAAGCCATGGCAGCATTCCATAACCTATGCCGTACTGAAGGGATTATTCCTGCATTAGAGTCAAGCCATGCACTAGCTTATGGGCAAAAGCTTGCTAAAACCATGGATAAAGATCAGATTGTTTTGGTTAACTTGTCGGGCCGCGGTGATAAGGACATTAATACCGTTGCTAAACTAGCAAATATCACTTTATAAATAGAACGTTAAGGTTACAGATTTTAGTGGGTATTGCGCTAAAGATTGCCCATGCAGGGCTATGTTGCAGTTTACACATTACTCACTGAATCCTGATCTTAAAATTAACTAACTAGTACAACATTAAGCTCACTATGTCACGAATTCAAACAACTTTTGCTACATTGAAACAGCAAGGTAAAACCGCCTTGATCCCTTATATTACAGCAGGGGATCCGCATCCTAAGCACACTGTTAATTTAATGCACACCTTAGTTAAAAATGGTGCGGATATGATTGAGTTAGGTGTGCCTTTCTCAGACCCGATGGCGGATGGCCCTGTGATTCAGCGTGCGAGTGAGCGGGCATTAGTGCATAAAGTGGGTTTAACTGCGGTGTTGGATATGGTCAAAGAATTTCGCCAAACCAACCAAACAACCCCGATTATCTTGATGGGCTATGCCAACCCAATTGAGGCGATTGGTGCTACTGTCTTTGCTGATAGAGCCAAGGCTGCGGATGTGGATGGTGTAATCACCGTAGACTATCCGCCGGAAGAGTGTGGTGATTTTGTTAAAGAGTTGCGCGCACGCAATATTGACCCTGTGTTTCTATTGTCACCGACAACCGAGCCAAAGCGTGTGGAGTTGATCGTTAATCAGGCAAGTGGTTTTGTTTATTATGTGTCGCTTAAAGGTGTGACCGGCGCCGCAAATTTAGATATTGTAGAAGTTTCAGCACGTGTAGCCTCAATTAGAGAGCAAACTAAGCTACCGGTTGGTGTTGGTTTTGGGATTCGTGACGCAGCTACCGCTAAGGCTACTGCTGCAATTGCTGATGCGGTTGTCGTAGGTAGCCGTATGGTGCAGGAAATTGAAGCTTCTAACGATGATAATTTGTTAGGCAATGTTGCTGCATTGATGCAAGAGTTAAAAGCCGCAGTTGATGCTGCGTAATTGTTAAAAGGAATATGCAATGGGTTGGTTAAATAAATTACCGCAAAAGATTCAACGAGTAGTTGGTGCTGATAAGAAAACAGTACCAGAAGGGCTTTGGAGTAAGTGCTCATCATGCCAATCTGTACTCTACCGTAAAGATTTAGAAGACAACGCAGAGGTTTGTCCTAAGTGTGGCTACCACAACCGTATTGGTGCCCGCGCACGTTTAGCGCAACTACTAGATGCTGAAGGTCAGTTTGAAATTGGTGCTAATGTGCAGCCAATCGACCCGTTAAAATTCAAAGATAGCAAAAGCTACGCCGAACGTATCAAAGAATCACAAAAATCTGTCAATGAAAAAGATGCATTAATCGTGATGCAGGGCAGTATTAAGTCTGTTCCTGCAGTAGTGGCGGTTTTTGAGTTTAAGTTCATGGGTGGTTCCATGGGCTCAGTGGTTGGCGAGCGTTTCGCGCGAGGCGTACAAACTGCAATTGATAACAAAATGGCATTTATTTGTATTTCTGCCAGTGGCGGTGCACGTATGCAAGAAGGTTTACTGTCGCTTATGCAAATGGCTAAGACCAGCGCTGCGTTAACACAGTTAAGTAAAGCCGGTTTGCCATATATTTCTGTATTAACTGACCCAACAATGGGTGGTGTTTCTGCCAGTTTTGCTATGTTGGGTGATGTGATTGTGGCTGAACCACAGGCATTGATTGGTTTTGCTGGCCCTCGAGTGATTGAGCAAACTGTGCGTGAGACATTGCCGGACGGTTTTCAGCGCGCAGAGTTTTTGCTGGAGCACGGGGCAATCGATTTGATTATTGATCGTCGCGAAATGCGCAATCGATTAGCTTCGCTTTTGGCTAATTTGATGCGTTTGCCAGCAGTCGCTTAGTATTTGATTTTTCTATATATTTAGAGGTTACTTTTTTGGGGCTGACTTTAAATGCATAAAGGCTTTTTGCATGTCTAATGGCTTTTTACAGGCGGCATCACCCAAAGATTTATCAGCTTGGCTAACATATATTGAGCAATTACACCCCAGTGCCATCGAAATGGGATTGGGGCGTATTAAGAAAGTTGCTGATAGATTAGCGCTAAAGCCAACATTCAAGATTATTACGGTAGCCGGCACTAACGGTAAGGGTTCAACATGCACTATGTTGTCTCAAATTTACCAGCATGCAGGATATCGTGTGGCTTGCTATACATCTCCGCATATCCTACGTTATAACGAGCGCGTTCAGGTTAATGGCCAAGAGGCGAGCGATGCGGCCTTATGTGCTGCATTTTCAGCTGTTGAGGAGGCAAGGCAGGGCTCAGCAGATCAGGGCGGTGCAATATCACTCACGTATTTTGAAATTGGCACGCTCGCCGCTGTGTGGCACTTTGTGCAGGCAGGTGTTGATGTTGCCATACTGGAAATTGGGCTGGGCGGCAGGTTGGATGCGGTCAATGCTTTTGAGCCAGATTGCACAGTAGTCACCAATGTAGATCTAGATCATCAAGATCTTTTGGGAGATACGCGTGAGCTGATTGGCTTTGAAAAAGCTGGTGTGTATCGCTCGTTAATCCCCGCTATTTGTGGAGATGTAAATCCCCCCAGCACTTTAATTGCCTATGCTAAAGAGGTGAATGCTGACTTAAAGTGTATACAGCATGACTTTGGCTACGAGTTGGCAGATTCAGGCTGGTATTACTTAAGCAACCAGCAGCGCATGTACCATTTACCTATCCCAGCCTTAAAAGGTCAATATCAGTTAAATAATGCAGCATGCGCAGTAACCGCAGTTACTGCGTTGCAGTCAGTATTGCCAGTTGCAGTGGAATCTATTGTAAAAGCCATGCAAGAGATTAAACTGATGGGGAGATTTTATACAGATGCGCGTTTCCCATGGTTAATATTAGATGTTGCACATAATCCGCATGCGGCATTGGCCTTAGCGGAAAATTTGAAAGCCCTTAAATTAGCTGCCAGTAACGAAGGTGGAGTGCCTGTTAACATTCTTTCTGTCTTCTCTATGTTGGCTGATAAAGATGTAAAGGGTGTGGTTGAAGCGTTAAAGCATGAAATTGACACTTGGTATGTGGCCCCGATTGAGCATGTCAGAGGTGCCAGTGTTGCTGCCTTGGTGGCAGCAATCAATGAAGTCATACCGGATGCATCGGTCAAAATTTTTGCTAGTTTGGCAGATGCGTATGCTCAGGCTTATATGGATAGAGAAAGCTGTATAGAACAGCGCGAAAATGATAAAATCGTGGCGTTCGGTTCGTTTTTCACGGTTTCTAGTGTCATGCAATATTTAAACGAACATGTAAACACCCCCTTAAGGAAGCAGTGATGTCCGTAGATTTACAAGTGGATCAAGCATTAATACTTAAAAAAAGAGCGCGTAGGCGCTTAGTGGGTGCGGTTGCACTCGTGCTGTTGATGATCATTATCTTGCCGCAGATACTGCAAGACCGTTCTGCGCTCACCAAGCCAGAGTCTATCAAAATTACAATGCCTGAAGTTAAGCATGAGCAAACTTCTGAGCCGAATGAACCTCCGGTGCCGACTCAGCCAGTGATTGAGCAAGCTGTAACTGAGCCTCAAAGTCCGGCAGAAACCGAGCTGATTGACACACCTAATGTGGAAAATATTGCAGCGATAAAAGAGGCAGAAGCAAAAGAACTTGAGCGTAGAAAGTCTTTAGCCAAAGCGGCCGAAGCGAAAACTGAGGCAGTTGCAGCGGTTAAAGCTGAGGTTCAAAAGCCTGAGCCGGTAAAAGCTGTGAAGCCTGTGGAAAAAGCTGTTGTTGAAACCAATACAGCCCAGCCTAAAGCCGTTGAAGAAAAGTCAGCACCAAAATCCGTATCCAACTTTACTGTGCAGGTTGGCGTGTATTCTGATGCTGCTAATGTAAAGCGCTTACAAGAGCAGCTTAAGCAGGCTGGATTTGCAACCACAACCGAAAAAGCGACCACCCCGAAAGGTGATGCGCTACGCCTTAAAGCTGGTAAATTCACATCTCGTCAGGACGCAATGAACGCATTAGTAAAGATAAAAGAGATCGGGCTGTCTGGTATCGTTATCAGTAATGATTAATCTGATGCAGCGATCCCTCTTAACGGCGATGTGTTTTAATAAAGTTGGTAGAGACTTGAAATGACGATTTTTGACTACATTGTATTAATCATAATAGGCTTGTCAGTAATATTAAGTGTTATGCGTGGCATGATTAGAGAAGTGCTCGCAATTGTTGGCTTGGTCGCAGCATTTTACGTTGGCGTTACTTACACCAACCAATTGCTTCCGATGATGCCTGTGGATATCCCTAACGACGCACTGCGAGTGCTAGCCGCCTTTTTAGTACTGTTCTTGGCAACCTTGCTGCTTGCTACATTGCTTGGCATTGCGTTATCTGCAATTTTTAAAAAAGCCGGCCTAGGCTGGTTAAATCGATTTTTAGGGGCTTTGTTTGGTGTCGCCCGAGGATTACTCATTGTGTGTGTCATTGTCTTTCTGGCCGGGCTAACGGATATCCCTAAAGACCCTAGATGGCGCAATGCAATGTTTAGCGCACCCATAGAGGCGCTGGTAGTTAACTTGTTGCCTTGGATGCCTGAGAGCATCGCGAAGCACGTTAAATACGACTAGAATTATTATTTATATAGAAGGCTCGATACATGTGTGGAATTATAGGGATTGTTGGTAAGAACCCGGTTAACCAGTTGTTATATGATGGGTTACTGGTGCTTCAGCATAGAGGACAAGATGCCGCAGGCATTGTGACCTGTGACGGTAATACTTTCTTTATGCATAAAAATAACGGGCTAGTGAAAGACGTATTTCAAACTCGTCATATGCGTAGCCTAGTTGGCAATGCTGGTATTGCCCATGTACGTTATCCAACAGCAGGCTCATCTAATGCTGCTGAAGCACAGCCGTTTTATGTGAATTCTCCATTTGGTATTGTGCTGGGTCATAACGGTAATCTTACCAATTCCGAGCAATTAAAATCTGAGATGTTCCGTCAGGATTTACGTCATATCAATACTAGTTCAGACTCAGAAGTGTTACTGAACGTGCTTGCGCATGAAATTGAAAAAACATCACGTAACGCAGTGTTGAATACTGACATGGCATTTGATGCGGTTGCTGGTGTTCACAAGCGCTGTAAGGGTGCGTATGCAGTGGTAGCGATGATTGCGAACTTTGGTTTACTTGCATTCCGTGATCCTAACGGTATTCGCCCGCTGGTGATTGGCAAAAGTGAAACAGATAAAGGTACCGAATACATCGTAGCCTCAGAAAGCGTGGCGTTAGATGTGTTGGGCTTTGAGGTTGTGCGTGATGTAGAGCCTGGTGAAGCAGTATTTATCGATATGGAAGGTAACTTCTATTCACGTCAATGTTCAGATGAAGCAAAACTGAACCCATGTATTTTTGAGTACGTGTACTTAGCACGTCCAGACTCAGTGATTGATGGCGTGTCAGTGTATCAAACGCGTTTGGATATGGGTAAAAGCCTAGCTGAAAAAATCAAGCGTGAATGGGCCGATAAAAAGATTGATGTTGTTATCCCAATTCCGGATACTAGCCGTCCTAGTGCGCTGCAAGTTGGTTTGGCATTAGGTTTGGATTACCGCGAAGGCTTTATTAAAAACCGTTACATTGGCCGTACTTTTATTATGCCTGGCCAAGCCTTGCGTAAAAAATCAGTACGCCAAAAACTCAATCCGATTGGTATTGAGTTTAAAGGCAAGAATGTATTGCTGGTAGATGACTCTATCGTCCGTGGTACTACTTCACAGCAAATTGTGCAGATGGCACGCGATGCAGGCGCAACTAAAGTGTACTTTGCTTCAGCCGCACCTCCAGTACGTTTCCCTAACGTGTACGGTATTGATATGCCTAGCCGTGATGAGTTGCTGGCCACAGGCCGTAGTGATGAGGAAATCTGTAAAGAAATCGGTGCAGATGCGCTTATCTACCAAGATCTTGATGCGCTAGTGGATGGTATCAAGTTAAGCAACCCAAATATCAAAGCGTTTGATTGCTCATGTTTCGATGGTAAATATGTCACTGGTGATATTAGTGAGGCGTATTTATCAAGAATCGAATCTGCGCGCGGTGATGGCCAGAAAAACGCTAAACCGGCAAATTCAAGCACGCAATTAGATTTGAATTTAATCAACGCTAATGGCATTGAAGTAGAGGAAGGCGTTTAATTTAAACGGTCTGACACGTAATGTTGCCCATGTTTATTGCTTGACTGAGCTTAAACTTAGGGCTAACATGAAATTGCGCTGATTTGAGTTTGCCAACATTAATCAAGGCCACACTCAGCTTGCGGGCGCATTATAAACACAGCTAAAGCGAGTAAAAAAGAACCCGTTTTAGCGCAATGCTTGAGCGGGTTTTTTTATGTCCTTAGAATTTAGAGGTAATGATGAATAATAATTTACAATTTCACCCAGAAACACTTAGTGTGCGTGCCGGTAGCGAGTCAACGCCTTATGGAGAGAACTCCGAGGCTTTGTTCCTGAATTCTAGCTTTAGGTTTGAAAGCGCAGCACAAGCTGCAGCTCGATTTGGTGGCACGGAGCCCGGTAACATTTATTCGCGCTTCACTAATCCTACTGTCACCATGTTCCAAAATAAACTGGCAGCCTTAGAAGGTGCTGAACAGTGTGTGGCAACTTCTAGTGGTATGTCTGCAATCTTGGCATGCGTCATGGGTTTGTGTTCTGCCGGTGATCATGTTGTGGCTTCGCGCAGTATCTTTGGCACCAGCGTACAGTTGTTTGGCAATATTCTAAAGCGCTGGGGGCTGGATGTGACATTTGTTTCGCTGACTGACGCGAGTGAGTGGCAGGCTGCAGCAACGGCAAAAACTAAATTGTTCTTCGTGGAAACGCCCTCTAATCCATTAACTGAGGTATGCGATATTCGCCTGTTGGCTGACATTGCACATCAGGCGGGCGCGCACTTAGTGGTGGATAATTGTTTTTGCACCCCGGCAATTCAGCGCCCATTAGCATTAGGAGCCGATATCGTGATTCACTCCGCCACAAAATACATAGATGGGCAGGGTAGGTGCTTAGGTGGCGCTGTATTGGGTCCTAAGACCTTGATGGAACCAGTCTATGCTTTCTTGCGCACGGCTGGCGTGACCATGAGTGCTTTTAATGCCTGGGTGTTTTTAAAAGGTTTGGAAACGTTGCATGTGCGTATGGAAGCGCATGCCAAAAATGCCTTAGCGTTAGCCACATGGCTGGAAGCGCAGCCGCAAGTGAGTCGTGTCCATTATCCTGGACTGAAGTCTCATCCACAGCATGCGCTAGCCATGAGCCAGCAGTTGAGCGGTGCTGGTATTGTGACCTTTGAGGTTAAGCCACGTGCAGGTAAAACTGCTCAAGAGTCGGCATGGGCGTTAATTGACTCTACACAATTGATATCAATTACCGCGAACTTAGGAGATGCAAAAAGTACGATTACGCATCCAGCAACTACCACGCATAGCCGCGTAACGCCTGAGGCTCGTGCGGCTGCAGGGATTAGTGATGGTTTGGTGCGTATCGCAGTGGGGTTGGAGCACATAGAGGATTTAAAAGCGGATTTAGCGCTGTTAACAAGCTAAATGCTTGTCTGTTTGATGTATATCAGCAGCGGCAATGTTTAATTGAGGTAAAAAGACAACCCTAGGGTTGTCTTTTTTTTTAATTAACATTCTGCCTATCGTGACTTTAGTGAGTGATGCGCAGTTTTGATTTGTGGGCTAAAGGTTGGCGAAACGTGGCATCAGAACTATTTAATGACGGTAAGCACATTTGTGTGAAATTCAGCGACTTATCAGACACTGACTCATCAGACGAGGCAGTGCAGTCCAATCAGTTTTTAATTGTGAACAACGGTCACGGTGCGCTGATTGATCCAGGTGGTAATATGACCTACAGTGCGCTGGTCATGGGGATGGGGAAGTATTTTCACTTTCGCAAGCTGGATTATATTTTTGCCTCTCATCAGGATCCAGATATCGTGGCCTCCATCAATAAGTGGCTGGTAGGCACGGAGTGCAAGGTGCTGGCGCCTGCGATTTGGGAGCGATTTCTGCCGCATTTTTGTAGTGTGGGGAATACCAAAAACCGCATTATTGGTATTCCTGACCGTGGGATGAATATCACTTTGGGCGGTGCAACCATCAAGGCAATACCTGCACATTTTCTTCATTCCGAAGGTAATTTCCAGTTTTACGATGTGACCAGCAAGATTTTATTTTCAGGCGATTTAGGCGCATCGCTGGTACACCATGACCTTGCTGTTGAGCCGGTCACCGATTTTGATAGTCATTTACCCACGATGTTGCCGTTTCACCGCCGATACATGACATCCAATAAGGCTTGTCGTTTGTGGGCAGCAATGGTGCGTAAGCTAGAGATCGAGTCCATCGTGCCGCAGCATGGGCGCTCATTTGTGGGTAAGGTGATGGTCAATCGCTTTATTGATTGGGTTGAGAACCTTGAGTGCGGTGTAGATTTAATGACGCAAGATCACTATATCGTACCTTAGATTGCGCATTGTGTCAGATGCCCTAATATCTAAATGACTTCCAGAACACGCCCCAGTTTATCCTAAATTATCACGCATAATTAAGCTACGGCAATCATTAAAGCCTACTTAACTCTCAAGAGGTGGATACAGTGCTGACTGCTAGTGTTTTGCCGTCAGTTCATGCCACTTAATACACGCAAAGCACGCTATTTTCAAGCTGGTTGCCTTGTTTACTTCTAGTAAGATTTCCCTCACATTTTTAGTGCTGAAAAACTATGTTAAAAGTATGGTTGTAAGCGTTATTTTGCGCGCTAATCATGCTAAAATTTGCCTCATATAAAAACCATTATAAGACAGTCAAAATATGGATCAATTCGCTAAAGAAACCCTCCCCATTAGTCTAGAAGATGAGATGCGCCGCTCTTACCTTGATTACGCAATGAGCGTAATCGTAGGACGTGCGCTACCTGATGTTCGGGATGGTTTGAAGCCTGTGCACAGACGCGTTTTATACGCGATGCATGAGCTATCTAACGATTACAATAAGCCATACAAAAAATCAGCACGTATCGTTGGTGATGTGATCGGTAAATACCACCCTCATGGTGATACTGCGGTTTATGACACCATTGTTCGTATGGCACAAGATTTCTCATTGCGCTACATGCTGGTAGATGGTCAGGGTAACTTTGGCTCAGTGGATGGTGATAATGCGGCGGCGATGCGTTATACGGAAATCCGCATGGCTAAAATTGCACATGAGTTGTTAGCTGATATTGACAAAGAAACTGTAGATTTCGGCCCTAACTACGATGGTTCTGAGCATGAGCCATTAATTATGCCAGCCCGCATTCCTAATCTGCTGATTAACGGTAGCTCAGGCATTGCTGTGGGTATGGCAACGAATATCCCACCACACAATCTGAACGAAGTGTTGGATGCCTGTTTTGCATTGCTTAAAAATCCAGAGACTACGGTTGAAGAGTTGATCGAATTAGTACCAGCGCCTGACTTCCCAACGGCGGGTATTATTTACGGTACGGTTGGCGTGAAAGAGGGTTACCGTACAGGGCGTGGTCGTGTTGTGATGCGTGGCCGCACGCATTTTGAGGATATGGACAAAGGTGGTCGTCAGTCCATTGTTATTGATGAACTGCCTTACCAAGTGAACAAGAAGACGTTGATTGAGAAAATCGCTGAGCTTGTGAACGAGAAAAAAATCGAAGGTATCTCTGATTTACGTGATGAGTCTGATAAATCAGGTATGCGCGTAGTGATTGAACTAAAACGTGGCGAGATTCCTGATGTTGTGCTGAATAATCTTTATAAGCAAACGCAGTTGCAAGACACCTTTGGTATGAATATGGTGGCCTTGTTAGATGGTCAACCGCGTCTACTTAATTTAAAACAGATGCTGGAGGCATTTTTACGCCACCGTCGTGAAGTTGTTACGCGTAGGACTGTGTTCGAGTTGCGTAAAGCACGTGAGCGCGGCCATGTGTTAGAAGGTTTGGCAGTTGCTTTGGCAAACGTAGATGAAATGATTGCCATCATTAAAGCTGCGCCAACACCACCAGAAGCCAAAAAAGACTTGATGGCTAAATCCTGGCAGTCTCCTGTGGTTGAAGAGATGTTAAAGCGTGCGGCGATGGAAGCTGCACGTCCGGAAGGCTTGGCTGTGAATTTTGGCCTGACGTCTGATGGTTACAAGTTAAGCGATGTGCAAGCGCAAGAAATTCTGCAAATGCGTCTGCAACGTTTGACTGGCCTTGAGCAAGACAAAATTGTTAACGAATACAAAGAAGTCATGGATGTGATTGCAGATTTGTTAGACATTCTAGCAACTGCTGCTCGCGTGACTGCGATTATTACAGATGAGTTGAATGAAATCAGAAGGCAGTTTGGCGATAAGCGCCGCAGTGAAATCGTTGAGAATGCGCAAGATTTATCATTAGAAGATTTGATTGCGCCGCAAGACGTTGTGGTGACTTTGTCACATACCGGCTACATCAAATCTCAGCCTTTAGATGAATATCGTGCACAAAAACGTGGTGGCCGTGGCAAGCAGGCAGCTGCGACGAAAGAGGATGACTTTATCGATAAAATGTTCGTGGCGAATACCCACGATTACATTTTATGCTTCTCAAATAGAGGCCGCGTATATTGGCTTAAAGTATATGAAGTGCCGCAAGGTAGCCGTACCAGCCGTGGTAAGCCTATTGTTAACTTGTTCCCGTTGGAAGAAAACGAAAAAATCAACGCGATTCTTTCTGTGAAGAGTTTTGATGAAAATCATTTTATTTTCATGGCAACGTCACTGGGTACCGTGAAGAAAACAGCTCTGACGGAATTCTCTAACCCACGTAAATCAGGCATTATTGCGATTAATCTGGATGAAGGTGATTACTTAATCGGTGCGGAAATCACGAATGGCAGCAATGATGTCGTACTCGTATCTAATGGCGGTAAAGCCGTATGGTTCGATGAAGATGAAGTGCGTGAAATGGGGCGTGCCACACGTGGTGTACGCGGTATGAAGCTTGCTGAAGGTCAGCAAGTTTTATCACTATTGATTGCTTCGGATGACCAGCAAACAGTGATGGTGGCGACTGAAAATGGTTATGGTAAACGCACCGTGCTAGCAGACTTCCGCCGCTCAGGCCGCGGTACGCAGGGGGTGAAAGCGATTGCAGTGAGTGATCGTAACGGTCTAGTGGTTGCAGCAAAACTAGTCAACGATGAAGATGAAATTATGCTGATTACCACAGGTGGCGTGTTGATTCGCACCCGTGTAAGTGAGATTCGTGAGCTAGGCCGCGCAACGCAAGGTGTTACTTTGATCAATCTAGGTGAGGGTGAAAAACTCTCAGGCATAGAGAAAATTGTAGAAACCGATGACGAAGAAGATGGCGAACCTGAAGCTGATATCGAAGTTGGCGGTGAAATCGAATAGCGCATAGCTAGGCTAATGGCAATGCATTGAGTGCAAGTGCTGCTATATGGCTTAGTGTGTGCCTAATCTGGCTGATTAGATTAACTACTTAATTTCAATAATATTTTTTTGATTTAGAACTTAATTGATGACTAAAATTTATAACTTTTCTGCAGGTCCTGCAGTGTTACCTAAGCCTGTTTTAGAACGTGCGCAGGCCGAGATGCTAGATTGGCACGGCTCAGGCATGAGTGTGATGGAAATGTCACATCGCGGTAAGGAGTTCACCAGTATTCTGGCTAAAACAGAAGCTGACTTACGTAAACTGCTGGATGTGCCGAAAAACTATAAAGTACTGTTTTTACAAGGTGGCGCGATTGCTGAAAATGCAATTATCCCAATGAATTTACTCAATGGTGGTGAGGCCGATTACGTGGTGACTGGAGCATGGTCCAAACGTAGTGTGGAAGATGCCAATGCCTATGGCAAAATCAATTTAGTAGCCAGCAGTGAGGCTGATGGCTTTACTAATGTGCCTGCGTATTCAACTTGGAAGCTCAATAAAAATGCAGCTTATCTGCACATCTGTACCAATGAAACGATCAACGGTGTAGAGTTTGATGGCTTGCCCGATGCTGGCGACGTGCCTATTGTGGCTGATATGTCTTCACATATTCTGTCGCGCCCGATTGATGTGACTAAATATGGTGTGATTTACGGCGGTGCACAAAAAAACATAGGTCCAGCAGGGTTATGTATTGTGATTGTGCGTGAAGACTTATTGGATCGTGCATCCCCATTGACACCAGCTGTGTTCAACTGGAAAACGCAATCTGAAAATCAATCAATGATCAATACACCGCCAACCTATAGTATTTATATTGCGGGCTTAGTATTTGAGTGGCTGCTAGCGCAAGGCGGTGTGAGCGCGATAGAGCAAGTGAATATTCAAAAAGCCAATTTGCTCTATGATTACATCGATAGCACTGACTTTTACATCAATAACGTTGCTGTGCATAATCGTTCGCGCATGAATATTCCATTTTTCTTGGCGGATGAATCATTAAATGATGCTTTCTTAAAAGGTGCTGAAGCCAAAGGCTTGTTACAGTTAAAAGGACATCGCATGGTGGGTGGTATGCGTGCGTCAATTTACAACGCGATGCCAATTGAGGGTGTACAAGCATTGGTGAGTTATATGCAGGAATTTGAAAAAGCGCACTAATATGTCTAAAGAACAATTATCAAGCCTGTTAAAGCAGCATCGTGACCAAATTGATGCGATTGATGAACAAATCCTTAAGCTTGCCAACGAGCGCGCGAGCCATGCACGACATATTGGCGAACTTAAAGATGATGGGGTGATTTACCGTCCGGAGCGTGAGGCTCAGGTCTTAAGACGTTTAATGGATTTAAATGCTGGTCCATTGCCAGCTGAGGCTGTCACCAATATTTTCCGTAGCATTATGTCTAACTGCCGTGCATTGGAAAAAGAGTTGACCGTGGCCTTTTTAGGCCCGCTTGGCACTTACAGTGAAGAGGCTGCACTTAAGCAGTTTGGTGAAGGCAAACATGCGGTGGTGTGTGGCTCAATTGACGAGGTTTTTCGTACCGTTGAGTCTGGTCAGGCTGATTATGGCGTAGTGCCTGTAGAAAACTCAAATGAAGGTGCTGTTGGTTTAACCTTAGATTTACTATTGAGCAGCCCACTTAGAATTTGTGGTGAAGTCACAATCCCAATTCATCACTGTTTACTGTCTAAGCAAACCGATATACAGCAGATTTCACACGTATTTTCACATTCGCAGTCTTTAGCGCAGTGCCATGAGTGGCTAAATAAAATGCTGCCAAAAGCAGAGCGCGAACCAGTGACTAGCAATGCACGTGCAGCACAGATGATTCACGATTTAATTGCAGCGGATGGTACTTTTGCTGCAGCAATTGCAAGTAAGCGTGCAGCGGAGTTATTTAATTTAAATATTCTTGCTGAAAATATTGAAGATGACCCTAAAAACACCACGCGCTTTTTAGTGTTGTCAGCGCATGATGTGGCGCCATCGGGCCAAGATAAGACTTCTTTTGTCACGGCAACCAAGAACCAACCTGGTGCAATTTTAGGGTTATTGGAGCCATTGGCTAAGCACAATGTGAGCATGACTAAGCTGGAATCCAGACCAGCCAAAGGTGGTATGTGGGAATATGTATTCTATGTGGACATTGAAGGGCATGTACAAGATGCCAATGTTGCTTCTGCGATACAAGAAGTCACATCTAAAGCCTCTTATCTAAAGCTTTTAGGATCTTATCCGCTGGCCGTTGTTTAAGGTTGCTTAACTTCAATTAAATGCTTTTTGTGGCTTATTTAATGCAGAAAGCTGCACGATGCATGCATGTGCAGCTTTTAGTGAGTAAATGTAATGACCGTGCTAATTAAATGGCAAGTTGCAGATTACCGCTTGCAACTTGTTAATGATTTTATTTTCTTATCTTCTTCACTGTTAACTTTCAATATCTAATCAGACCATGACTATACAAGCACCTCAACATATCCAAAAAATCGCACCATATCAGGGTGGAAAGCCGATCACTGAGCTTGCGCGAGAAATGAATTTAAACGTTGAAGATATTGTTAAACTGGCTTCAAATGAAAACCCGTTAGGCATCAGCCCTAAAGCTGACTATGCCATTCAAGAGGCAATTCTAGATATTGCCAGATACCCAGATGGCAATAGTTTTGCTTTGCGTGAAGCCGTAAGCAATAAGTTTAGTGTTGCACCCGAGCAGATTGTGTTTGGCAATGGCTCTAATGATATTTTAGAGTTGGTGGCACGTGCTTATTTGAGTAGCGATAGTGAGGTTATTTACTCCCAACATGCATTTGCAGTTTATCCATTAGTCACCCAAGCGATGGGTGCTAAAGGGGTAGTGGTACCAGCTAAAGATTTCGGCCACGATTTAGCAGCGATGCTGGCAGCTGTGACGGATAAAACCAGTTTGATTTTTATTGCCAATCCTAATAACCCAACGGGCACTTTATTAGCTAAAGATGCTTTATATGCGTTCTTGAAACAAGTGCCGCCGCATGTGCTGGTAGTGCTGGATGAAGCATACGACGAATATTTGCCTGCTGAGTATAAATCTCAAGCCATTGGCTGGCTAAAAGAGTTTGAGAACTTAGTGATTTCGCGTACTTTCTCTAAAGCTTACGGTTTGGCTGGGTTACGCATCGGGTTTGGTTTATGCCATGCCAAAATTGCAGATATGATGAATCGAGTGCGCCAGCCTTTTAATGTGAATAGCATTGCGCAAGCCGCAGCGGTTGCTTCACTGGCTGATGATGATTTCGTTGCGCGCAGTTATGCATTGAATCAAGCTGGTATGGCACAGTTAAAGCATGGCTTTGAACAGCTAGGCTTGACTTATATTCCATCATTTGCAAATTTCATTAGTGTCAAAGTAGGCGATGCTGCCGCTATTAATCAAAAACTGTTACAGCAGGGCGTGATAGTGAGGCCTGTTGCTAACTACGAAATGCCTGAGTATCTGCGAGTGAGCATTGGTCTGTTCTCTGAGAATGCGAAGTTTTTAGAGGTATTAACCCGCATAATGAAGCCCTAAGCAAATAAGCGCCTACGCATCATGAATTTACTTAGTAGATATTGGGTAAGTTTGCAGTGTTGTACATATAAATTAGGGCGCAGAATGCTTCTCACGTTACAGCAATAAGCGCGTAACGAAATCAACTAAATTTAAAAGGATAAGATTATGTGGACAACACCAGCAGCTACTGAAATGCGTTTTGGCTTTGAAGTAACAATGTACGTAATGAACAAGTAATTATTGTTCACGTAATATTAAAAAAGGCTGCCGAGAGACAGCCTTTTTTTGTAAAAAAATGATTCCAGATAAAGCTATCATCGTTTTTTTACAAAAAAATCGCGGTGCTTAATAAAGCACACTTTTTAGTGATTGAAGTTTAACTTAAATAGAAATGTAGAGATTCATGCATATACATGTATTAGGCGCTGGTGCTGGGGGTGGTTTTCCACAGTGGAATTGTAATTGTTTTAACTGTGATGGTTTACGTAAAGGCACAATCAAAGCAACCAAGCGTACACAGTCATCAATTTGCGTAAGTGGTGATGGCGTAAATTGGGTACTGTTTAATGCTTCTCCAGATGTGTTGCAGCAGATTCAAGACTTTGCCCCGTTGCAGCCAGGCCGTGCTGTGCGGGATAGTGGCATTCAGGCGATTGTGCTGATCGATGCGCAAATTGACCATACCACAGGCCTGTTTATGTTGCGTGAGGGTAAAGTTAAACGTGAGATTTACTGTACAGATATGGTGTATGAGGACTTAACTTCAGGTAATCAGATCCTAAATATACTAAACCATTATTGTGGCGTTAATCATCACAATGTACCGATTGATGGTAAAACTAGCTTCACCATCCCAAATGTCCCTAACTTAAAATTCACCGCAGTTGCACTAAAGAGTGCGGCGCCTCCTTATTCACCACATCGTAATGACCCGCATCCTGGCGATACGATTGGTGTATTGATTGAAGAGATTAGCTCAGGCAAAAAATGTTGGTATTCACCGGGTTTAGGTGAAATTGAGCCACATCTACCTGCATTAATGAGTCAGGCTGATTGCATTATGGTGGATGGTACCTTCTGGACAGATACAGAAATGTTGGACTTGGGTTTAATGACTAAGACCGCACGCAGTATTGGTCATAACCCTCAGTCTGGCCCAAATGGCATGATTGAAGAGCTAGATAAATTTGGTGATGTAAGAAAAGTGTTGATTCATATCAACAACACCAACCCGATTTTACGTGAAGATTCTGCCGAGCGCGCTGTGTTGAACGAACACAAAATTGAAGTGGCTTATGATGGCATGGATATTATTTTGTAAGAATACAAAGTGCTTAGACGCTTTTATGCACGAGAAAATAGGCTTTGAAGCAGCATTTGCTGATAAGAGTCTAAAGTAAAAGCGTTTAATTGGATAAATCACTTTAAATATTTGGAGAAAAAAATGGCTGAAAAGTTGGCACCCTGGTCTAAAGAAGAGTTTGAAGCTAAATTACGTGAAAAAGGTAAGGGTTATCATATCTACCATCCAATTCACGTGTTGATGTATGAGGGAAAACTCACACAGCAACAAATGCAGGCATGGGTTGCAAATCGCTATTACTATCAAATTGCGATTCCGATGAAAGATGCGGCAATTTTATCAAACTGCCCAGATCGTGAATTACGTCGCGGCTGGATCCAACGTATTTTTGACCATGATGGTAGCGGCCAAATTGCAGAAGGTGGTGAAGGTGGTATTGAAGCTTGGATTCACTTGGGCGCAGCCGTAGGTTTAAGCCGTGAAGAGGTAACCTCATTGAAACTGGTTGCTCCTGGTACTAAGTTTGCTGTAGATGCATACATTAACTTTGCAAAACAGCGCCCATGGCAAGAGTCTGTTTGCTCGAGTTTGACTGAACTGTTTGCTCCGCACATTCACCAACAGCGTATAGACTCTTGGCCTGAGATGTATCCATGGATCAATGCAGAAGGTATGCAATATTTTAAAAACAGATTGACTCAGGCACGCCGTGACGTTGAGCAAGGTTTGGAAGTGACATTAGATTACTTCAGCCAAAGCCGTGAAATGCAAATGCGTGCATTAGACATCTTGCAATTTAAATTGGATGTATTATGGGTCATGGCTGATGCGATTATGTTGCAATCAACTGACATTAAGGTTGAAGGTCGGGATTACTTGCGTCAACCGGTGATGAACGTTAGCTAAGAAGGTAGATGATGGATAACAAGATAGAAAACAGTGATATTTACACACTTTCACTTCATCACCGCTTTCAGTGGGAAGAAGCACAAAGCAGCTATGTGATACTTTTTCCAGAAGGCATGGTCAAACTACATGGTGGTGCAGGTGAGGTGATTAAACGTCTAGATGGTAAAGCAACCGTGGGTGACGTAATCGCTGATTTGAAAGCCGCATTTCCAGATGCTGAAAACATCGAAAAAGATATTATTGGCATGTTTGAGCTTGCGTTAAGTAAAGCTTGGATACGTAAAGCTTAGATAAATTTAGGAGTAGCAAAATGACACAAGCGTCTTTAGGTGAGTCAGTGGTTCAAAAGACCATTCATGCCACTCAAACTCAAAATAATGGTGTTGCAGCCAGTGTTACACAAACACAGCCCTTATGGCTGCTGGCTGAGGTGACGTATCGTTGTCCCTTGCATTGTGCATTTTGCTATAACCCTACCGATTATGACAAGCATACGCAAAATGAATTAACTACCGAGCAATGGATACAGGCGCTACGTGATGCGCGTAAATTAGGCGCGATACAGTTGGGTATTTCCGGCGGTGAGCCTTTATTGCGTGATGATATTGAAGATATCGTTGTTGAAGCCAGAAAGCTTGGTTATTACAGTAATTTAATTACCTCAGGTGTTGGCCTCACAGAAAAACGCATTCAGGCGTTTAAAGAGGGAGGTTTAGACCATATTCAGTTATCAATGCATGATATTACTGAAGAAATTAATAACTTTATTACCAATACTAAAACTTTTGAGCTTAAGAAAAAAGTTGCAGCGATGATTAAAAGTCATGGCTATCCAATGGTGCTGAATGTTGTGATTCATCGCTACAACATTGGTCACATGAAAGAAATTCTAGAGATGGCTGATGCTCTCGGTGCAGAGTATATCGAGCTCGCCAACACACAATATTATGGTTGGTCTTTGGTAAATCGCAGCCAATTAATGCCGACAAAAGAGCAGGTAGAAGAGGCGGAAAGAATCACTAACGAATTTAGAGAAAAGTCTGGTAGCAAGATGAAGATTTTCTTTGTGGTGCCTGATTACTTCTCTGACCGCCCTAAAAAATGTATGAATGGCTGGGGTGAGGTATTTATGATTGTGACAGCTAATGGCGATGTGTTGCCGTGTCACTCAGCACGTGTATTACCTAACATGCAATTTCCAAATGTTAAAGATACAGACCTAGGTTGGAGTTGGAAAGACTCCCCGGCATTTAACAAGTATCGCGGTGATAGCTGGATGAAAGAACCGTGCCGTACATGCGACGAGAAAGAAAAAGATTTAGGGGGCTGTCGTTGCCAAACATTCCTGCTTACTGGCGATGCTGAGGCTGCCGACCCAGTTTGCAGTAAATCGCCGCATCATCATCTCATAGAGCAGGCGATACTTGATTCAAGAAATCCGACTATTGCAGCACAGCCTATAGTGTTTAGAAATGACAAAAACTCTAAAAGAATCATCGCTGGTGAGCTTAAGGAGCGAGTAAATGAGTTCCATGCCTTGCCTTAATTATTGAGGCAGTCGTTGGTTTTGAGTCTCGCAAAGGTGCATTAATAGCATTATTGTGATTTAATCTAGCGCGCTACTGTAATAATCAGTAGCGCGCTTTTTTATTGCCAGTAAATATCTTTTATTGAAAGTTTTAGTTTGAAGCATCAATCCTCCCCATTGGTATTGTCTTTTGTGCTTGCAAGCTTGGCTGCGCTTGCACCATTTGCAATTGATACTTACCTACCTGCATTTCCGTCACTAGAGCGTGCGCTACAAGGCAGTTCAATAGAGTTACAGCAAAGCCTTACATTTTACTTGCTGCCATATGCACTGATGACGTTATGGCACGGTGCGATATCGGACTCTATTGGTCGTATCACTACGATTAAATGGGGCTTAGGCGTTTTTGTTGCAGCCTCTATTGGCTGTGCTTTTGCGCCTAATGTGGAAACATTATGGTTCTTCCGTGCGTTGCAAGGCTTATCTGGTGGTGCAGGCAATGTGGTGGCACGTGCGATGGTGCGTGATTTGTTTGAAGGGCCACAAGCCCAGCGTGTGATGGCAACCGTACAAATGCTGTTTGGTATTGCGCCAGCAGTTGCCCCTATCATCGGTGGATTACTACTTGGTATTCATTGGCAGGCTATCTTTATCTTTTTAGCGTTATATGCCGCGTTCAGCCTTTGGGCAGCAGTGAAGTATCTGCCTGAAACCATGCCTAAAGAAAAGCGCTTACCCCTCTCTGCGAAGCAGGTTATTAAAGACTATCGCGTCATTTTTAGTGATAAAGAATTTAATTATGTAGTGTTTGCACTTGGTGCAAACTTTGCTGGATTCTTTCTTTATGTGCTAGCAAGTCCTGTGTTTTTGGTCAAACACTTAGGCCTAACTGAGCATCAATTTTCTTACATGTTTATTCCCACGGTCTGTGGCATGGTGTTGGGCTCTTACCTGGCCAAACGCGCTGCTGGCCGGTACGCACAAAGCAAAGTAATTAAGCTGGCGTATGTGTGGATGTCAGCAATGGTCTTGCTTAACATCGGTGTTTGCTTATATCTCCCTACCAATGTTATTTACAACATTGTGCCAATCGCGCTATTTAACATTGGCATGGCATTAGCGATGCCTATACTTTCATTAGCAGCGTTAGACCGGCACCCCAAAATTCGTGGTACGGCAGCGTCAGGGCAAGCCTTTATTCAAATGTTGCTATCTACAGTATCCGCTGGCTTGGTTGTCCCTCTGGTTTGGTATGCACCTTCAGGACTGGCAATTGCTATGGCAGTATATTTAATGGTTAGTTGGGTTATGATATTTAAAAGTAAGATTTTCAAATGAAATCTTGTCTGTATTGGCTGTAAATAATAAAAATTTTAATAAGGGGTATTTATGGACGTTATTTATGTTTCTGTTTTAGTTATTCTTGTAGCACTGTTCACTTTTTGGATTGTACTATTACGTCGCGTGGTGCCCACAAATGAAGTACATATTGTACAGTCAGGCAAGCGCTCCATTTCTTATGGGGTAGGTATTGAATCAAGTAGTACCAAAGAAACAGACGATCAGATTAGTGCCAAAGGCTTAAATGGGAATACTTACTATGAGTTTCCATCATGGATTCCTGTAATTGGTGTGCTGGTATCAAAATATCCTGTATCTGTGTTTGCTGAAGAACTTATTGATTACGAAGCTTATGACCAAGGGCGGTTACCGTTCGTTATTGATGTAAAAGCATTTTTTCGCATTAGTGATAGTGAGATAGCTGCGAGAAGAGTGTCATCATTTAGTGAGATGCGTAGCCAGTTAAATGCAATTCTTCAAGGATGTATTCGTAGTATTTTGGCAACAAATAGCATTGAATCAATTATGCAAGACCGTGCGAAATTTGGTGAGGCATTCACGAAAGAGGTTGATGATAATCTGAAGTCTTGGGGTGTTAGTACAGTAAAGAGTGTTGAACTTATGGACATTCGCGACGCGAAAGATTCGCATGTCATTAAAAACATAATGGACAAAAAGAAATCTCAAATTGAGATGGAAAGTCGTACCGAGGTTGCTCAGAACAACAAAAAAGCACAGATTGCAGAGATAGAGGCGCAGCGTGAAACAGATGTGAAGAAACAAGAGGCTTTGCAGCAGGTTGGGCTAAGAACGGCAGAGAAAGAACGTGAAGTTGGTATTGCCAATGAACAAGCAACACAAGTGATTGCTGAGCAACAAAAAATCACAAAGGAAAAGGAAATGAGTATTCTTCAAGTGGCTCAGGTAAATCAGGCTGAAATTGATAAACAAGTCAAAATTGTTGAGGCTGAGAAAGAGAAAGCAACTACTGTAATTAATGCAGAAGCTAAAAAACAAACTACGGTGATTGATGCTGAGGCACAAAAACAATCAGCCCTCATTAAAGCAGAAGGTGAAAAAGCCTCAACTGTCATGATTGCAGATGGTAATTTCCAATCTAAGACTTTTGAAGCTAAAGGCATTGATGCCGAGGGTGCTGCAAAAGCAAATGCAGAGAAATTGATGCAACTAGCTTCAGTAGAAGCTGAGATTACATTGGCAGAGAAAATTGGTAATAATGAATCTTATCAAAAGTATTTAGTTTCGCTCAAGCAAGTTGAGGTGATGGGTTCTGTTGGTGTGGAGCAAGCCAAAGCATTAGAAAAAGCCAATGTTAAAGTGATTGCTAATGGTGCAAGTGTTAACGCGGGCCTAAATAATGTTACAGATTTATTTAGCTCAAATGGTGGTACGCAGCTAGGTGCAATGCTAGAGGCATTGGTTCAAACAGATACAGGCAAAGCAATTATGGATAAAGTTACTTCAACTGCTAGCAGAGATAAAAAAGAGAGCTAGTAAAGGGGAGAAGCTAATGTTAAAGCATTGTTTTGGGTGCTTAAGCCTTAGCTTCACTTTTCCACGTTAAATAAACGCGGCAATCGAACTCTAGCTGGTGGTAGTTAGGCTCCATATGCTGGCAAAGCTGGTAAAAAGCCTTGTCATGATCACGCTCTTTTAAATGAGCCAACTCATGAACCACAATCATGCGTAAGAATTCTGTGGGAGACTCTTTAAAGAATGATGAGATTCGGATTTCTTTTTTAGCCTTGAGCTTGCCGCCTTGTACGCGTGAGATTGCGGTATTGAGGCCTAATGCATGGTGTTCTATGCCTAATTTGTTATCGTAATGTACTTTATCGAGCTGGGGTGCATTCCGCAAAAACGTTTGCTTAATTTCATTGCTATACTGATACAGGGCTTTGTCTGTTTGTATGGTGTGATGTTGCGGATAGCGCTGTGTAATATAGTCCCCAAGCAAGCCCTGCGCTTGCAATTGTCTGATCTTATCTTGCAGGGTAGGTGAGTAATGTTGGAGAAATCTTAACGGTTTAGTCATCACAGCGGCTTAGTCTTTAAGCTTGTATAACAGGCGCTAGCACATAGACAAAAGGAGGCATATGCCTCCTTTATGTGTTTGACGCGTACTAGATTATTCAACTAGTAAATTACGCTTACCTGGTACGCCGTTCATTGCTTCGGCATCTGGAAGTGCTTCTTTACGCGCAGTAATCACTGGCCAAACTTGTGCAAAGCGAGCGTTCAACGCAATATACTCTTGCTGGTCTGCAGGGACATCATCCTCGGCAAAGATGGCTTCAGCTGGACATTCTGCAACGCATAGTGTGCAGTCAATACACTCGTCTGGGTTAATTGCAAGGAAGTTAGGGCCTTCTACAAAGCAATCAACTGGGCAAACATCTACGCAGTCAGTGAATTTACATTGAATACAGTTTTCGGTAACGACGTAAGTCATTTTTATAGTCCTTTACAGCTTAAAAGCTAAAACGTTATTTTATTAGAAATTCTATTAGTTTGCGATGACTAATTCTATATAGTTACCTGTGTCTAGACATGGTAACTATATAACCTACACAATCATGCCAGCGCCAACAGTGTTATTGGTAGATTCATCAATAATGATGAAAGCACCGGTAGCACGATTATTTTTATAGCTATCTATCATCAGTGGTTGCGCCAGCTTGAAGCTAATGCGCGCAATGTCATTCATTTTTAAGTCGCTAGTGGCTTGTTGTTCTAATGTATTGACATCTACTTTATAGCTGATGGTGCCTACTTTAGCCTTAGATTCACGCGTGGTGTGACGAATGATGTAAGTGCGTGCAGTGGACAGCGGTGTTTCTGACAGCCAGCAAACAAATGCTTCTACTTGTTTTACAGGTTCAATCGCTTCAGCACTTTTAACAATCATATCACCACGTGAAGTGTCGATTTCATCTTCTAACAGCAAAGTAACACTTTGTTCTGTAGAGGCTGATTGCAATTGGTCTGTCCCGAGCTGGATAGCTTTTACTTTTGATTGGTAGCCGTTTGGCAGTACCGTTACTGCATCACCAACTGCAATTTCGCCTGACTCAATACGACCCATAAATCCACGGAAGTCATGTAACTCAGGGTCATCAGATGCGTGTGGGCGGCATACAAATTGCACTGGGAAGCGGAATGCTTCAGATTGTTCTGTATGCGCAGCTGGTGCCTTTTCTAACATTTCAATCAATGTCTCGCCTGTGTACCAAGGCATATTTTCTAAACGGTCTACTAGCATGTCGCCATTTAATGCAGACATAGGAATAAAGCGAATGTCTCTAGCGGCTGCTAAGCCAATTTCTGCCGCGAAGGCAGCATAATCGGCACAGATTTTGTCGTAAACAGCTTGGTCATAGTTCACTAAGTCCATTTTGTTAACCGCTACCACAATGTGTGGAATGCCTACTAAATGCGCTAAATAGCTATGGCGACGTGTTTGCGTGAGTACGCCTCTACGTGCATCGATCAAAATAATCGCAAGGTTTGCTGTTGATGCTGCCGTTACCATGTTACGTGTGTATTGCTCATGGCCTGGGGCATCGGCAATAATGTATTTACGTGTACCAGTACTGAAGTAGCGGTAAGCAACGTCAATCGTGATGCCTTGCTCACGTTCAGCCTGCAAGCCGTCGGTTAGTAGTGATAAGTCCACAGCTTCCATACCCCGTTTTTTAGAGGTGTTTGAAATTTGTGTCAGCGTATCAGCCAAGATGGTTTTGGTATCGTATAGCAAGCGGCCAATCAGTGTGCTTTTGCCGTCATCTACGCTGCCGCATGTCATAAAGCGTAATAGTGAGTCGTTGTGCGTTGTGTTTGTCATAATTAAATTTTCAAAATATCAAAAATGCTAGATAAGATGTTTGATTAAGCGATTGCATAAAGTGTCTAGCAATCGATTTAATCGGCATATCTTGATAGTATTTTTTAGAAATATCCCTCTTTTTTGCGTTGTTCCATTGAAGCATCTGAGGTTTGGTCATCTAAGCGGGTAGCACCACGTTCTGTAATGGTGGTGGTGGCCGTTTCAATCACAATTTTGCTCACATTGTCTGCATCAGACAGTACTGGTGCTGTACATGTGATGTCACCTACAGTTCTAAAACGAACTTGCATATTAATGACTTCTTCACCTGCTTTAGGTTGGTTGATTACCTCGCCGTTAGCTAGTGGTACGTTTGCAGGCATCATCGCGCCGCCACGCATAATAATGTCGCGCTTGTGCGAGAAGTAGATGCTTGGCAAGCCTAAGTTCTCACGCTCGATGTATTGCCATACGTCCATTTCTGTCCAATTAGAAATAGGGAAGGCACGGATGTTTTCGCCTTTGTGTGAACGAGCGTTATACAGGTTCCATAACTCAGGGCGTTGATTTTTAGGATCCCACTGGCCAAACTCATCTCGGAAACTCATGATACGTTCTTTGGCACGTGCTTTTTCTTCATCGCGGCGTGCGCCACCGATACAGCAGTCAAAGCCAAACTCTTCAATTGCTTCAAGTAATGTGACTGATTGGTGTTTATTGCGTGGCTCATCAGGTGATTTAAGTACCACGGTACCGCGTTTCATTGAGTCTTCAACTGAACGTACAATCAGGCGCTCACCTAATTCTGCTGCGCGTTGGTCACGGAAATCCAGCACTTCTTGATAGTTGTGACCAGTATCAATATGCATGAGTGGAAACGGGAATTTACCAGGGCGGAATGCTTTTTCAGCTAAACGTAAAATACAAAGTGAATCTTTGCCACCTGAGAATAATAGTACAGGGTTGCTACATTGCCCCGCGACCTCGCGCAGAATGTAAATGGCCTCAGACTCTAGCCAGTCTAAATGAGATAAGGGTTGTTTAGTTGTTGTCATATTCTTAGGTTTCAAAAATCAAAATTACTACTTAATGCTAATACTGGATACGTAGCAGAATTTTATAAAATCACTTCTTTACGTGTAATCCGCACTCTTTGCTGTTGGGGTCTTCCCACCACCAGCGGCCGGCCCGCACATCTTCACCCATCGCAATCGCGCGCGTACATGGGGCGCAGCCTATGCTTGGGTAAAATTGGTCATGCAGTTTGTTGTATGGCACATCAAACATGCGGATGTATGCCCATACTTCTTTTTCCGTCCAGTTGCTAAGCGGGTTAAATTTTTCTAGCTTGTTGCCACTATCAAACTCACGGAAGGGCAGGTTGACGCGTGTGGTAGATTGCTCTGCACGCATACCGGTTACCCATGCTTTTTTGCCTTTTAAAGCACGTTGCAATGGTTCTACTTTACGCATAAAGCAGCAGGCTTTGCGTAAATCAATGGATTCATAGAATGCATTGATGCCATTGGTTCTTACATAACTTTCTACCGCGTCAGACTGTGGGAAAAAGATTTTAAGTTTGGTATTGTAAGTTTGCTCTGTTTTGGCAATTAAATCGTAGGTTTCAACAGGCAGGCGGCCAGTGTCCAGCGAGAAAATCTCAATCGCGATTTTTTGGCGTTGAATGATGTCGGTTAACACCATGTCTTCTGCGCCAAAGCTATTGGCAAAGGTGACTTCATTCGCGCCAAACTCGTTTGCGGCACTGCTTAATAGTGCTAGCACTTCGCCCGCTTTTTGATTAACGCTTGCTACCAATTCATCCGTTAGTGTTGGTCTAGTCGCTGGGTTGTTCGCGCTAGGTTTAAGCATTACAACCTGACCTAAATCTACATCCGTAGTCATTTATGCGCCTCTGTTGTAACGCTTAAATACAGGGCGTGGCTCATCGACCGCGCCTTGGTATGGTTTAGTAAAGTCACTTAGGCTGGCAATCGCTTCTTGTGCTGAGCGGTCTGCACGCACTAAGTAGCTAGTAAAGCCACTACGTTTCAAGAAGTACAGTTGGTCACGTAACACATCGCCAAACGCACGTAATTCATTTTTAAAGCCAAAGCGTGTGCGTAGCAAGTTACCTAATGAGAAAATACGGCCATCTGCAAAGCGCTCTACAAAAATCGCGATGATAGGCAGTGCATTTAAGTCAGCTTGATGTTGCGTCAGGTTTTCTAGCAGTTCATGTGTTGCTAACCAGACGCCGACTTCACCTTGCGCAATGCGAGCTTTAATTTCGTCGTTGCGTGCGATAAATACACTTAACGGCAGAATGATTTTTCCAGTTGCTGGAATCGCCGTATCTGCAATTTGAGCATCGGTGACGGTAGTCTCACCGGTCAGTTTAAATAAAACAACTTTACCAGCTTGTTTGCGCTCTTCTACTTGTGTGGCAGGCAACTGAACCAGTGTCCAGTCATCTTCTACCACGCTAGCCACGCCATTGTTCAGTTTGATTAAATTACTCATGCTGCAACCTCATTTTTTGCATAGACATGTGCTTTGAATGGGGCAACGCCCAAGCGACGCACAGTATCAATAAATCTTTCTTCAGGTGTACGTTCTTGAATGTAAACCTCAATTAACTTTTGCACGACGCCAGGCATCTCATCAGCTGAGAATGAAGGCCCAATTACAGTACCAATGCTGGCATCGTTACCTTGTTTGCCACCGATTGTGACTTGATACCACTCAGAGCCATCTTTATCTACACCGAGAATACCAATGTGACCCACATGGTGGTGGCCGCAGGCGTTCATACAACCTGAAATATTCAGTTCCATCTCACCAATGTCGTGCAGGTAGTCAAGGTTGTCAAATTGCATTTGAATCGCTTTAGCGATAGGAATACTCTTTGCGTTAGCAAGTGAGCAGAAGTCACCGCCTGGGCAGCAAATGATATCTGTCAGCAAACCGATGTTAGGGCTTGCTAAACCATTAGCACGTGCTTTTTCCCACAAGGCAAATAAATCGCTTAATTTAACATCAGCCAATATTAGGTTTTGCTCATGAGATGAACGTAACTCACCAAAGCTGTATTGGTCAGCAAGGTCAGCCACAGTCCACATTTGCTCAGAGCTAATGTCGCCAGGTGCTTGGCCGTGCGGTTTGAGTGAAAGTGTCACTGCGCGATAGCCAGTTTGTTTGTGTGGATGTACGCAACGTTTAACCCATGCGGCAAACGCAGGGTTGCTAGCAACTGCCGCATCAAAACCTGCGTCATGTGCTGGCACGTTTTCATAAGGCATCACATCAAAGTGTTGCGCCACGCGAGCTAACTCAGCTTCGCTGATGGTGTTTTCTGTATCTTTAATATGTGCCCATTCCGCGTCTACTTGTTTGCGGAATTCATCAATACCCAAAGCCTTCACTAAAATCTTGATACGTGCTTTGTAGATATTGTCACGACGGCCATGTAAGTTATAGACACGAATAATCGCTTCGCAATAGGTAAGGGCATGTTGCCATTCCAGATGTTCGCGGATTACTGTACCCAAGATTGGTGTGCGGCCTAAGCCACCGCCAACCCATACCTTGATTGCTACTTGGTTGTTGCTGTCACGGTAAAACTCTAAGCCAATGTCGTGGGCTTGTACTAGCGCGCGGTCATTTTTAGTACCAGAAACTGCAATTTTGAATTTACGTGGCAATAAAGCGAATTCAGGGTGGAACGTGCTCCATTGGCGCATGATTTCAGCAATCGCGCGTGGGTCAATCACTTCATCCGGTGCAACGCCTACGAACTGGTCGGTAGTGATGTTGCGGATGCAGTTACCTGAGGTTTGAATGGCGTGCATTTCCACTGTGGCTAAATCTGCTAGGATTTCAGGCACATCTTCTAGCTTAGGCCAGTTTAATTGCAAGTTCTGACGTGTGCTGAAGTGACCATAACCTTTGTCGTATTTTTTTGAAATATCGCCAAGTTTGCGCAATTGTGCGCTAGATAACATGCCATAAGGCACGGCGATGCGGAGCATCGGTGCCTGACGTTGGATATATAAGCCATTTTGAAGGCGTAGCGGGCGGAACTCATCTTCTGATAGCTCGCCAGCTAAGTAGCGACGAGTCTGGTCGCGATATTGGGCAACGCGTTCATCAACAATTTGTTGATCTATTTCATCATATTTATACATATATATAGTGCTTTTTAAACTAACTTTTAAATTAAACTAAAACGAATTTCAAACCAATCACAAGTAGTAGCGTGGCTAAAATTAGGCGTAGTATTTTTTCTGGAATTTTTACACTCAAATGGCTACCCACCCATATTCCAGGCAGAGATCCGATGAGTAATGTGCCTAACAGTTCAAAGTTGACATGTCCAAGCGTCCAATGACCGAAGCCAGCAACCGCCGTTAACGGGATTGCATGCGCTAAATCAGTACCTACTACTTTGAGCGTGCTCATCTTAGGATAAAGGAAGAGTATCGCCAGTGTGCCAAGCGCACCTGCACCTACTGAGGAAATTGTAACTAGCGCACCCAGTATTATGCCAGTAAATATGGTTGCTGGGACCTGAATTTTATTAAAACGACCACTACTAATGACACTATCTTCAATTTCGCGTATTTTTTTGCGTGTTAAATAGCTGCGGATTATTAAAGCTATCGCCGTTAAAATGAGTGCAACCCCCAATGTATGGGTGATAATGCCTGAAATATCTTTTTCAATTTGGATAAGGTGTTTAATCACAAAAATTGTGATTACCGCAGAAGGTAAGCTGCCAGCCGACATCCATGCTACCACTCGCCAATCAACAGATTTATGCGTATTGTGATGTACAAACACACCGCCAGTTTTGGTAATGGCTGCGTAGAGCAAGTCGGTACCTACAGCAACTGCTGCTTTGAAACCGAATAAAAAAACGAGTAAGGGGGTCATTAATGAACCGCCACCTACACCTGTGACGCCAACAAGCAAACCTACGGCAAAGCCCGAGATTACATAACCAAATTCCATGTGGAGTATCCGTTATCAACTAAATTTAGGCGCGTACTATAACAGTGCGTTCTCGTTTTTTTTAAGAATATGTTATTCTATGGATATATCGTTTAGTTATATAAGGTGTACGTATTTTTACACATTGACAGTGTTAGCGGTGTGCTTGAAATATCTCGTTAATTAGGTTGTTTAGAAGAAGCTAATCCAATGAAATTACATCAGTTACGTTATTTGCATGAAGTGGTGAAGCAGGGGTTAAATATTACCAGTGCAGCCGATGCTTTGTATACATCACAGCCCGGCGTGAGTAAGCAAATTCAGTTGATTGAAGAAGAGCTTGGTTTGCAGATATTTAAGCGCAATGGTAAACGGTTAACTGGTTTGACAGTGCCTGGTCAGCAGATTGTGATGCTGGCTGATAAGGTGATGCGCGATATTGAAAATATAAAGCGTGTAGGTGAAGAATTTAGTGATGTGGAAACTGGCACTTTAACGATTGCTACCACACATACGCAAGCGCGCTACAAGTTGCCTGCGGCAGTTAAAGCCTTTATGACTAATTACCCGCGCGTTAAGCTAAATATTCATCAAGGTAATCCTAGCCAGGTGGCTGAGCAAGTGGAAAGTGGTGAGGCAGATATTGGGATTGCTACTGAGTCGATTAGTGAGCGTGAGAGCTTGTTATGCTTACCTTGTTATCACTGGAATCGATGCGTTGTCGTGCCGCATGACCATCCTTTGTTGCAGGGTGGTCCTTTGACTTTGGAAAAGCTAGTGAATTACCCGCTGATTACCTATGACTTTGCATTTACTGGTGGTACGCTAGTGTCTAAGACTTTTTCTGATGCGGGATTAACGCCCAATGTCGTGCTTACGGCGATTGATGCTGACGTGATTAAGACTTATGTCACTTTGGGCCTAGGTGTTGGCTTGCTCGCCAATATGGCTTACGACGCTGACCGCGATACGCATTTAGCGAAAATTGACGTTGACCATTTATTTGCCGACAGCACGACTTACCTAGGCGTGCGTAAAGATGCATTTTTACGTGGATATATGTATGGATTTATTGAACTGATTGCACCGCATTTTAATCGCGCCGCGGTCAATCAGGCACTCAAGATTGCAGATTAATTTAGAGTTAGGTGGTCACCATGCTATTAGTAAGCGCCCGACGTAACCTGTACACCAGTTACTATGCTGTGTTTTTAATCAGCTTGAGTTTAGGCATGGTTTCTTGTTGTTTTAAGCAGCCGAACTTGGCGCTCAAAGATAACGCCCTGATCGGCCAAGTGCGACCAGGAATGCCAGCAATCGATCCATCCAGCGCTATTTATGAATTGCCGGTTAATGCTAACGTGAGTTATCAGGATCTGGTGGAAAGCTTAAAGAGTATTTCAGAGGGGATAAACTTTGTGAACCCTGCCAACTTTCCGATTGGTGAGCATATGAAGTTGCGCGGTGTTGATTCACAAGGCATCAAGGAAGTACGCTCATTTTGCAACTTGAGTATGGGTACGGAGATTATTTTAGATCACCCTGAGTTTTTAGTATTTGCGCCATGCAGAGTGGCGATTTATGAGAAGCGTGATGGGAATAACAAGCCTCAGCTTTATATCGCGATGGATCGTCCAACTTTTGATTTAAAAAGCATTAAGCATCCAACTGAGCGAGCAAAAAAATCTGCGCAGGAGTTAGAAACCAAGTTGCTTGAAATTATGGATAAAGCGCGTAAAGGTGACTTTTAAAAACTACCTGGCTTCTAACGCAAGCCAGTCATTGCTCCTCCAATTTATTAACGTTTATTACTAAAATTTAGGTAATCACTTCATGGCTAACCCCATTTTAATTGCAAAAAATAATGAAATTTCCAGTGTCATCCTGCCACGTATGGCGAATCGTCATGGCTTGATTGCCGGCGCAACGGGTACAGGTAAAACAGTCACGCTACAGACGTTGGCAGAGGGCTTTTCAAAAAATGGTGTGCCGGTGTTTATGGCCGATGTGAAAGGCGATTTATCAGGTATGTCCCAGCAAGGCGGGGCTAATCCCAGAGTTGAAGCTAGAGTACAACAACTCGCGCTTTCTGATTTTAGTTATGCTAAGTGCCCAGTTACATTTTGGGATATGTTTGGTGAAAAAGGACACCCTGTTCGCACCACTATTGCGGAAATGGGGCCTTTACTACTGTCACGTTTGCTGAATTTGAACGATGTGCAGGCCGGTGTGCTCAACGCTGTGTTTAAAATTGCCGATGATAAAGGCTGGTTACTGCTCGACTTGAAGGACTTGCGCGCAATGATGCAGCACGCTTCTGAGAATTCAGCGCAGTATCAGGCGGAGTACGGTAACATTTCTGCGGCAAGTGTGGGTGCGGTGCAACGTGCATTGTTACAGCTTGAAACACAAGGGGCTGATATGCTGTTTGGTGAGCCTGCACTTAACTTAGATGACTTGATGCAGACTGATGAGCAAGGTCGTGGTGTCGTTAATATCTTGATGAGTGACAAGTTATTTAACTCACCACGTATTTACGCGACTTTGCTATTGTGGCTACTATCTGAATTGTTTGAGAAGCTTCCGGAGGCCGGAGATTTAGATAAACCTAAGCTAGTATTCTTTTTCGATGAAGCACATTTGCTGTTTAATGATGCGCCAGCCGTGTTACTGGAAAAAATCGAGCAAGTCGTTCGCTTGATTCGCTCTAAAGGGGTGGGTGTGTATTTTGTGAGCCAAAACCCGCTCGATATCCCGGATGCAGTATTGGGGCAATTAGGTAATCGTGTGCAGCACGCATTACGTGCCTTTACGCCAAGGGATCAAAAGGCAGTGAAATCTGCCGCAACGACTTTTAGAGTCAACCCTAAGCTGGATGTGGAAAGTGTGATTACTGAGCTGGGAGTAGGGGAGGCGCTTGTTTCATTTTTGGATGAAAAGGGGATTCCGACACCGGTCGAGCGTGCCTTTGTTTGCCCACCAGGTAGCCGGGTTGGCCCTGCCACAGATGCTGAGCGTGCCGAATCGATTCGCACTTCTATCCTGAATAATGTTTATGAAAAACAAGTGGATCGTGAGTCTGCTTATGAGATATTGAAAGCACAAGTTACGCCACTTGCTGGTGACGAAGATGATGCAACGGCAGCTTCAGGTAGGAAAGAGCCAGCCAGTCGTGGTGATAGTATATTAGAAGCCGCGGCTAAAAGCGCAGCACGCGCTATAGGCTCACAGTTGGGTAGGCAAATCATTCGTGGTATTTTAGGTAGCATTCTGGGTGGGCGTAAGTAGTTGCAAATATTAATAGATACAGGGTTTGCTGAGCAGACCATTACTAAGTCACGTTTTATTGCCATGGCGGTATCTTGTACCTCTGAACGAGAAGTGGGTGCAGCTTTACGTGCTTTCGCGGCTAAACATCCGACTGCGCATCACTTGGCCTACGCGTTCAGATTGAAGACTGAAGACGGAATAGTGCAGCGCTTTTCAGATGCCGGTGAACCATCCGGCACTGCTGGAATGCCGGTGTTAAAGCTGTTAGAAGGGCGCAATCTGATTAATGCCTGTGTTGGTGTTATAAGATATTACGGTGGCATTAATCTGGGGACAGGTGGTTTGGCACGTGCGTATGGAGGCACAGCAAAACTGGCACTGGATGCAACTAAGGTGGCTGATTATGTGGAAATGAAGAACGTGAGGCTTACCATCGCCTATAATCAAATGGATTATGTAACAAAAGCGCTATCAAAATGTAATGGTGGCATCTTAGATAAGGCTTTTAATGAGCATATTGATTTGATAGTTTCACTTCCGGCAGCTGATGTTACTGATTTCGTTAATAGGTTTTCGATTAAGAACTATTAATAAACAACTGGTTACTTTTCTAAACCGGTGTATTTAAGTGTTTGATTTAAGGTGGATATGGCTAAGATTACACAGGAATCACTGGTTGCCAAAGCAACAGGATATGACATTGCAGCTTGGCTAATCACTGGGTTTGCGTTATTTTTTGTGCTTAAGTTTAGCTTGCTGCCCGCGCTGTTAGCTGGTTTGCTGGTATATCAGCTAGTGCACATGATTACCCCTTATATCTCACGTAGATTTCCTAGTAAGCGCCCGAGTAATTACTCTAAGATTTGGGCGGTAGGCATTTTGGTGTTTTTCATCGTGAGTTTGCTCTCACTCGCCGGTGCTGGTTTAACGGCATTTTTACGCTCAGACGCGGGTAGCCTAACTGTGCTTTTAGCCAGAATGGCGCAAATTTTAGAAGACTCAAGAAAAATATTGCCAAGCTGGCTATTAACCCATTTGCCAGCGGATGCGCTGACATTTAAAGAAATGTTAACTACATGGTTACGTACCCATGCCGGCGAGTTGCAAGTGGTCGGTAAAGAGGCTGGACGTGTTACTGCACACATATTGATTGGCATGATTGTAGGTGGCATGCTGGCGCTGCGAGAGGCCGTGACGGTTGAGCATTTTAAACCGTTTGCCGGGGCGCTCTATATGCGCTGTGCATTGTTAAGCGATGCATTCAAACGCGTGGTTTTTGCACAAATTCGCATCTCTGCTATTAATACCTTTTTTACTGCAATCTATCTGGCGGTGGTGTTGCCGGTGATGGGTATTCATTTGCCGCTGGTGAAAACCATGATTGCAATTACCTTTGTGGTGGGCTTGATTCCGGTGATTGGCAATCTTATTTCAAATGCGGTGATTGTCGTGGTGAGTTTGAGCCAAACCCTCGCTGTGGCGCTGGGCTCTTTACTCTATTTAGTGATTATTCATAAATTTGAGTATTTTTTAAATGCGCGCATTGTCGGCGGCCAAATCCGTGCCAACGCATGGGAGTTGCTGATTGCCATGTTATGCATGGAGGCTGCGTTTGGCTTGATCGGCATTGTGGCGGCACCTATCTATTATGCCTATATCAAAGCTGAGTTGCGTGTACGTGATTTGATATAACGTACACTCAGGCTACCGTCTCACCGTTAAGAGTAGCACTTGATATGCGCCTTCTAGCCTTAAATCCCCAATCATATTATTCTTTAGCTAATTCAACGTATCGCTAAAGGATAATATGATTATGCTCACCACGTTCATACACAATATGTGCGCGACCAACCAATAATAGGTCTAGGTTGCCAATTGCGTCTATATCTTTATTGGTGTAGGGCAGTTTGTGTAAGACATAACGCATCGCGTTGAGGCGTGCCCGTTTTTTACAATCAGACTTGATGACAGTCCAAGGTGAGTCGGCGGTGTCTGTATGAAAGAACATCGCTTCTTTGGCCTTGGTATATTCATCCCATTTGTCGAGCGAAGCTAAATCAATCGGGCTAAGTTTCCATTGCTTGAGAGGGTGCAACTCACGCTCTTTAAAACGTCTGCGTTGTTCTGAGCGGCTTACGGAGAACCAGAACTTAATGACATGGATGCCACATCTTGTGAGATTACGCTCAAAATCCGGTGCTTGACGCATAAACTCAAGATACTCGTCATTGTTACAAAAGCCCATGACGCGTTCCACACCGGCGCGGTTGTACCATGAGCGGTCAAACAGTACGATCTCACCAGCGGTTGGCAATTGTGAAACATACCTTTGGAAATACCATTGCCCACGTTCGACTTCGCTTGGTTTTTCAAGTGCCACTACACGTGCACCACGTGGATTAAGATGTTCCATAAAGCGTCTGATGGTGCCGCCTTTGCCAGCGGCATCTCGCCCCTCAAATAAAATGACCACACGTTGACCGGTTTCTTTTACCCAAGCCTGTAGCTTTAGTAACTCTACCTGTAAGTGATACTTTTGCTTCTCGTAAGACTTGCGTGAGAGCAGGTTTTGATAGGGGTAGCCACCATCACGCCAGTCTTTAGCCAATGCTTGATCATTACGTAATCGTGAATTGATGGTTTTAGATTCTTTAATCACCGTGAGCGCTTTACTCAGCGCTGCGGCATCATCAGGGGATGCGCCTTTGAGTATGGTGTGCAGTGCCTCAGGTAACGTTGATAAGTCGTTGCGAGAAATGCGTTGAATAATATCCTGCACTGCCTCGAGTTTTGAGCCTTGTGCTGCAGCGATTTTTTCACTCACTGTAAAGTTCTCAACTCCGCTCGCGGTAGTGTCTGGCGAAGTATCACCTGAGGATATTTTACGTTTTTTTGAGGTGTTGCTAGTGGGCTTGGTGACTGTTTGTTTTAAAGCGAGACTAGGTTTACTCTCTTTTTGTTTCGTAGCCATAGCACAATCTCCTGCAATTTATAAGGACATTTTTATCCTTGCGCATTGAGATGTCAAACAGCTAAATCAACAATTACCGCTTTGTTTGAGCAGGATCAAACAAAGCGGTGATGCACCACTAAATTTCACTTGTTTTATTGGTGTATTAGCCACGCTTAACATGTAACAAGAAAAATGCTTAGAGAGTGCATTGCCATTGTTTACCTCAATACGTTACCTATTACTTCAGTACATAGAATCTATTTTCCAGTGTTTTACCAGTTATTTTGTCTAGCTGTGAGCCCACAGATTCACTTAATGCGGTGAGTCTTTCATCTGGGTGAGGGTGGGTTTTGAACAGTAAGGCAACGTTGGCATCGCTACTGCTGGATTGTCCTAGTGTTTGCAATACCTCAGCTAATCCATAGGGTTCGTATCCGGCACGTGTGGCATAACTTAAGCCTAAACGGTCTGCCTCATATTCGGCTGATTTATCTAGACTACGTGCACTGATTTCCGCACCGCTACCAATTGCTTTGCTAATGAGTGCATTGTCTTTTGCGTATTTGTCACTTAATAATCCTGCGCCCATGCTCAGCAGTTGTTGTTTTTGCAGCACTTTGAGCTGGTGCTTTTTAACAACGTGAGCAATCTCATGCCCTAAAACACCGGCGAGCTGCGCTTCATTTTGAAGCTTGCGATATAAGCCCTTGGTCAACATGATATAGCCACCTGGCGCGGCAAACGCATTTAAGTCTTCACTCTCAATCACCCCAAAACGCCAAGGCAACTCAGGGCGCTCAGATTGTGAGGCAACCCAGCGACCAACTGAATTAACATATTTTTGTAATGCGGCGTCTTTGACTAAGGGCGCTGCGCCAAGCAAGTTGCCGGCAATTTCGCGCCCAAGGCTGATTTCTTCTGTAGTGCTCGGGTTTTTCCAGTTAAAAGCTGCTTCTGAGCTGGCTGTTGTGCTGTTAGCTTTTGCACTTTCCGAGCTGCTAGTCGCCTCGGACGGAGCGGCTGGGCTATCCGATTTTTGGCCAATTTCTTTCTCCACCGCGTCTTTTAGCGCACCTTTGAAATCAAAGGCGGTGCTTTGCAGGCTTGCCAGTCCAAGTGCTGAGGCAAGTAGTATGGAGATTAGGCGGCGTTTGTGGGCAGATGTGATACTGATCATTCTTAGGTTAGCCTTCATTGTGTGCCGCCTTTCGCTTCTTTTAAGTTCTTAAATGCAATGCTGTTTAATTTGCCCGCTTTGGCGAAGGCGCGGCCTTTATCTGCACTTAATGTATAGCCTTCTAATGTTTTAACTTCTTCTTCATTAAATTTGGCTGCTTTTAACTCTTGCTCGCTCAGGCCTCGAACACCGGTGGTGGATATCACTTGCCCAGTGCCTGCTCTGCCACTAGCAACAGCAAGCACTCCAGCTGCTTGGTTGCTAGTACTGGCTGCGCCGCGTTTCACTGAAAGTAAACGTACCCAGCCGGAGCCTTTTGCAGCCTTTACTTGCAGCCATGCGCCTTGTTTCTTGATGATTTCTAAATTCTCACCACGTGTAAAGCTGCCGGTTACTTTAGCATCTGCGAATGGCTCACTGCGTAAGCTGTCATTCTTGAGCGCACTGCCTTTTTCGGCAGCTGCGCTCACGCCCGCATAAAGCAAGGGCACTAGACTACTCAGAATGAGTACGTGTTTTAAGTAATGTTTCATTGAGTTCCACCTTCTAAAATATCTAACTTGATAATGGCTTGAGCAAACAAACCGCGCCACTGGTTTGCCATAGGTTTTTCTGTGTTTAATGTGCCGTTATGCAGGGTATAACGCGCTGTCGTGTCCTCTGGAATACCTGTCCCTTGCACTAGTTGATTCAGCTGCGCACCAAGTTTTGTTGCATCCTGCACGGCTTGGCTTGCCTCTGTGTCGTTGTCATGCGCATAAGCCCAGCTGACGATAATCATGTCGCTAAATAGCCCCCATATGCCACTTTGCGTCCCTTTTAAAATTTCCACAGTAGCGCGGTGCTGGAGGCACTGCTCAATTTTGTACTGTAATTTTTTGAGCAGGCTGTCGCTTAATGGTTCTCGTGTTTCAAATAATATCGGCATGAGTAAGATAGCCGCCCCTTTTTTGCCTGACTCCACATCATTGGCCAGCAAGCGTTGCATTGCTCTATCGTTAGCCAACGCATATATCTTAGCCACACTGAAGTACAGCACTGCCCATGTAATCGGGCCGGTTAAGTCGAGGTAGGTGTTGGTAAAGTTAATCGCCAGGTAAGACAGTGTAATCAATATGATCTGGCTGCTACTGAACACTCTAGTGACTTTATCGCGGTCTACATTGCGGAAAAAGGCCAGTGCAGTTAGCCAAATGAGCGTTAAGCTCATGAGGATATAGGGTGTTTTCCCGCGCCATACTTTTAAGTAATCATCATGTTTAACGTTATCAATAGCCGTTGCCAGTATTTCCACTCCTGGGTGAGCTTTTGCCATGGCAGTGGCTTTTAGGTCAAATAGCGATGGTGCGGTAGAGCCGATAATCACTATTTTGTCTTTAAACTCATTCGCCGGGCGTTTTTTTACTTTACTTGCCATATCGGCATAAACATCACTAAACGTGACAAATTGGTAAGTAAATGGTTTGCCACGCCAGTTAATCAGCATATTTTGCGGCAAAGTTTCTGAATTTTCTTTAGTGAAGCTAGCTACCGCCAGTGGTAAAGATGGCAGTATCCAGCCACTTTCATCATGCCAGAGTCTGTATTCGCGCACGATACCGTCTTTATCTGGATAAATGTTGTGTGTTCCTAAATGTCCTGAGTTGAGTGCAGCCTCTAAATGCGGCAGCACGATGGCTATTGGTTGAGCTGTACCTTCTTGGTCTGCCCCAGTACGCTTAATACCAGGAATCATATTTGGCGTGATTTGGCTTAAATGATCACTTGCTTCCGCCAAGCGCAGCATGGGGAAAAATGTGTTTTTTGTGCTTGCAATCACCTCGTTAAAATAGGCATCACTGTCTGGATTGTAAATGTCCGGGTCACTAAACAAAATATCAAACACGACAGCCTTAGGTTGCTGAGCTTCGATATTTTCTAAGAACTCACCAAGCACTTGTCTAGGCCAAGGCCAACGGCCATACTCGGCAGACATCGCACTTAATGAGGCTTCGTTGATGTCTACAATGACAATATCCGAGTCTGGCTTGGGTACCATGATGCGGTTTTTTACCATCATGTCAAACGCGCGGTCACGCATGTTTTCACCCACATGAAACAAGCTGGCGTCCAATAAAACCAATACGGTGAGCAGTGCACTCAAATACAAGTAAAAGTTGTTATGCAGCCTGCGCGTAATATTGGCTAGTTGCTGGTTTAGCAGTAATTTGAGTTTAAGCACGATAAGCCTAACGTGAGTGGTAATAAGTTAAGTTTGGCATAATCCTAGGTATTTTAAAAACGCTCTTTTTAATTTTTTTGAAGATAGCCGTTTGCATGCAGAGTCATATGCAGTAAGTTTAAGTTGTAATCTACGTTAAAGCCGTGAATTTATACAGATGCTAAACAAGCATCGGGTATAATTTAGCATATGTTACAAATCATCATATTAATTATTGCCTTTGCTATTCTTTTGTTATTTCTATTGCAGATGTGGCGAGCAAGCAAGGTTGATCACAACACGCTTATATTGCAGCAGCTTGAAGAAAAGCATCGTGCCATGTTGCTGGATTTTAACGATGGTCTAAACAAACTTGGCGACAGGCTGAGCAGTGCAACCAATGAAACCAGTGAGCGTTTGCGCGCTAGTGTGGCAACTGAGTTGCAAGCAACGCGAGATGCGATGCAGGCTTTGCAACTGGCGCAGAACAATAGCTTGTCTCAAACACGTGAAACCGTACTGGAGAAGCTGCACACGACATTAGCCGAGCAGGGTAAAGCAGAGCAGGAACTGATTCAATCAACCATGCGCAATGCTACTTTGCAATTGACGGCAAGTATCGAGGCGTTAACCAAATCAGTGGATGGGCGATTAGAGCTTATCGGCGGTAAGGTTTCTGAGCGTTTGGATGAAGGGTTTAAAAAGACCAACCAAACCTTTATGGATGTAATGGCGCGCTTGGCCACGATTGATGAAGCGCAAAAGAAAATTGATGGTTTAACCACCAATGTGGTGAGCTTACAGGAGTTGCTGGGAGATAAACGTTCGCGCGGTGCTTTCGGTGAAGTGCAGTTGGAGGCCTTGGTCCGTAATGTGTTGCCCGTGAACTCATTTGCAATGCAGCATACTTTTGAAAATGGTACGCGTGCCGACTGTGCGTTGTTCTTACCTGAGCCTACAGGCGTGGTGGCAGTAGATAGTAAGTTCCCGCTGGAAAACTACCACCGCATGTTGGATAACAAACTCAGTGAAGCAGAGAAGCTGATTGCAGAAAAGCAATTTAAATTAGATGTTAAAAAGCATGTAGATGATATTGCGACCAAGTACATTATTTCTAATGTGACTTCTGATGGTGCTGTCATGTTTATTCCAGCAGAAGCGGTATTTGCCGAGTTGCATGCATACCATGCTGATGTGATTACCTATGCCATGAATAAACGTGTATGGGTGGTTTCTCCAACGACCTTAATGGCCGTACTAAATACTGCGAGAGCTGTCTTAAAAGATGTAGAAACACGTAAACAGGTGCATGTGATTAAAGAGGAGTTAGGCAAGCTCAGTAAGGATTTTGGCCGCTTCGATCTGCGCATGAAAAAGCTGGCAGACAATATCCGTCAAGCACACGAAAATGCACAGGATGTGCATATTTCTAGCCAAAAAATTTCACAAAGATTTGCGCAAATTGAACGTGTAGAATTAGCGAAAAGCACACCAGATTTACTAGATGTTATTGATGATAAAACAGATTAATTAAACTAAGTAACCCAATGAAAATTAAATTATTTTATTTTGCAAGATTGAAAGAAACGCTTAAATACTCTACAGAAGATTTAGAGTTGCCCGATGATGTGCTGACTATTTTAAAGCTGAAATCCGTGCTCGCTAAACGTGGCGATGTTTGGGGGCAAATGCTGATGGGTAAACTGAAAGTGCGTGCAGCCATTAATCATGAGCTTGTGGATGACAAGGCCGTCATTAATGATGGCGATGAAGTAGCATTTTTCCCACCGGTGACAGGTGGTTAATGCGTTTGCTTGACAGTGATGCGGTAAAACTATGACAGTAAGAGTGCAAACAGCAGATTTTGATATCGGTGTTGAGATCAACCAATTGCGTCAGGCACGCAAAGACATTGGTGCAGTGGTGAGCTTTGTTGGCTTGGTGCGCGACTTAAACGATGGCGATACGGTTTCACAGCTAACGCTTGAGTATTATCCTGGTATGACGGAAAAGTCGCTGGCAGCTATTATTCAGCAGGCAAAAAGCCGCTGGAATATCATGGACGCTTTGATTGTGCATCGTGTTGGCACGCTACAACCTAGCGATCAAATCGTGCTGGTCATCGTGACGAGTGCGCATCGTGGTGATGCGTTCTCTGCCTGTGAATTTGTGATGGATTATCTTAAAACAGAAGCGCCATTCTGGAAAAAAGAAGCAAACTCAGCAGGCGAACACTGGGTAGAGGCAAAATCAGCAGATGATACGGCGCGTGATCGTTGGAGTATAGAAAAATAATATGCAAAAAATACTAACACCCCAAGCGCTAACTATTAATGTGGCATTAGAGCAATTCAACTTTGCTGACACGTCCGAGCTTAGTGTTGAAGCGCACGATAGCGCACAATATCAGGCGTGGGTGGCACAAGCTGAGGCGAAAAAAGCTGCTGAATTTGGATTAAGCATCCAGCAGACCGGATTTAACTTGCTCGCTTTAGGTGAGCCTGGCTCGGGTCGTACTACGTTAATGCTAGGTGTAATGCACGAGGCTGCTAAAAAGTGGCCAGCTGCTAGTGACTTAGTCGCGCTTTATCAGTTTGAAGCGAACGGTAAGCCTTTGTTTATTAAGTTACCCGCTGGTGCAGGAGTGCAACTTAAGCAAGCATTAGATGGCTTTGTACGTGTTTTTGCTAAAGACATCTCCAGTTTGTTAGATGCTAAAGTGCAGCAAAATTCTATTGCGCCATTGCAAGCATTTGTCGAGGCGCAGTTAAACACAGTTAAAACTAGCCTGACGTTGATAGAGCCAGATAAAATTCCATCGCATTATTTTAGTACTCTGCAGAAAGATATATTAGAAACGCTAGAAAACTGGCAACCTACTACAAGCCCAGATGGTGAAAGTAACCTCGAGGCGCTAATGTCTGAGAGCTTTTTTGGACGCTACCGTGCCAATGTACTGGTTGAACACCACGCCACACAGCATGCGCCGGTGATATATGATAATGACCCTAGCTTGCAATCCTTATTTGGTGGGGTGGAAGGTGCCAGCGAGGCCAGTAACATTCCAGACTTTATGCGTTTACGCGCAGGTAATTTAATGCGCGCAGATGGCGGCACATTGTTACTACATTTACGCGACATTCTTGCCGATGAGCAAAGTGGTGCACATATTCTTGAAAAACTGCATCGTTTCCTCCGTAACGGCACTTTGCAGATTGAAGATTTAAGCAGCAGTAGCAATCAAGGTAGTAGCTTGATTAATGCACAGGCGGCAATACCGGTATCAGTAAAAATCGTGTTGATCGCCACGCGCGAAGATTATTACGAGCTACTAGGTGTTAAACCGGATTTCTTTGATTACTTCCCTATTAAAATTGAGTTTGCAGATCAGGTAAAAGCCAGCCCTGAAAATTATGCTGCATATGCATCGTTTATTGCACATAAGTGCCAGCAACATCACTGCCGCCATGTGACGGCGGATGCTGTCGCCGCATTGTTGCAGGCTATGCACCGCCTAATTGAAGACCAAACGAGACTGAGCACTAAGTTCGCAGTGCTTGAGAAATTGCTGTTAGAGAGTGCAGCCGCTGCCAGCCTGCGCGGCGCTGAGCTTGTGACGGTTGAAGATGTTAAATCTGCCATTGCCCGCAAATATGCGCGTCACAGTTATATTGAAGCGCATATGCGTGACTCTATCGTAGACAAAGAGCTAATCATCAGCGTGCATGGCGAGTGTATAGGCCAGATTAACGGCCTAACGCATATTGATTTATCTGAGGCAAGTTTTGGTTCACCAGTACGCATCTCTGCAAATTGCTACCCAGGTAGTAGGGGGGTGTTGACCATAGACCGCGAAGTGAAGATGAGCGGGCCTACGCATGATAAAGGCGTGATGATTTTGCAAAGTTGGCTGCATGCTAATTTTGCACATTTAAATCCACTTAACCTTACCGCTTCTCTTGTGTTTGAACAAGAATACAGCGGTGTGGATGGCGACTCAGCTTCCTGCGCGGAGTTGTTTGCACTGTTGTCGTCACTTGCACAAGTGCCTATTAAACAAGGCATTGCGGTAACCGGCGCATTAAATCAACATGGTGAAGTCCTACCTGTTGGCGGGTTAAATGAAAAAATTGAAGGCTACTTTAGAGTTTGTAAGGAAATTGGCTTGGATGGCAAGCAAGGCGTGTTAATGCCCGAGCGTAATATGCGCCATCTAGTGCTTAGCGATGAAGTAATTAGAGCAGTTGAGCAGGGGCAGTTTCACATTGCCACCATGAATAATGTAGCTGACGGCATTCATTACTTGACGGGGCATCAACTACAATCCGTGAATGTCATGGCAGAAGTGGTGCTTAAAGATTTTAAAACAATCCTAGAAACTAACTCGCCTAAACGACCTGCTTAGGTCAGTATCTGATTGATTAAGAAATGGCAAACGAAGCAGACAGTAAATGCAGGCTGGACAAATGGCTATGGGCCGCACGTTTTTTTAAAACACGTAGCCTTGCCACTACCGCAATCGACACTGGTAAAGTCCATCTGGATGGCGACCGAGTAAAGCCAGCAAAAGAAGTGCATATTGGCCAAGTAATTCACATCCGTAACCGAGACTTCGAAATTGAAGTCAATGTTCAGGCGTTATCTAATGTTCGCAAGGGCGCACCAGAAGCAGCATTGCTATATGCTGAGACTACAGGAAGTATTGCCAAGCGTGAAAATGCAAAACTCACAGGTGAGCACGACTTCGCCCAAAGAGATAGAGGGACGGGGCGCCCAACTAAAAGGCAGTTACGAGATATTAAGAAATTTACAGGCGGTGCTTATTAGAGATAAAAGAGTATTAATATGAATTTAATATACGTAAGAAATTGCAGCAACTGGCGAAGCTGATATTAATACAAAACGGACTTAGTCCTCAGGTTTTTACCTTCATTTGCTTCACAATTATAAAAATAAAACTTTTCAATTAGATAAAATATGTTTGCAAAATTAAAGTCACAGTTTATTAAACCCATTAAAAGCTTGATACCTGCTTTTATTAATTCTATATATTTTTATGGATCCTTAAGTAAGGTTTTGTCTAAGGCGTTTCTGGTATATAAACGTGAAGGTTTTACTGGGTTATTTCGAAAAGCTTCTGCTATGTCGAAAATCGGTTCGTTAAGTAAAAGTGCGATTAGCATGCAAACCAGTCCCGATTTGTACGGTTCTCTGCCTGAAAGGCGTGCTCAAGGCTTTAATCCTTTAGTTAGTATTATTGTCCCAAATTATAATCACGCAGCGTATTTGCGAGAGCGGTTGGACTCTGTTTACAATCAGACTTACAAAAATATAGAAGTTATATTATTGGACGATTGTTCAGATGATGATAGTCGACAAATTCTTCAGGCTTACGCAAATCAGTTTCCAGAAATTACTACCTTAGCTTTTAATGAGGTTAATTCTGGAGGTGTATTTAATCAATGGAGAAAAGGTTTATTAGCCGCAAAAGGAGATTTGATTTGGATTGCTGAAAGCGACGACTACTGCTCATTAGATATGTTGGAGGAGTTGATTAGGTTTTTTAAGAACGATGCTGTAATGTTGGCATTCTGTAGAAGTGATTTTGTTCAAGGCAAACCAACAAATAAAGTCTGGAGTTCTGAAGACTTTTTAGCTGATCTGAAACTTAATATATGGTCTACGCCGTTTGTGAAATCAGCGCATTGGCTAGTCAATAATGCATGGGCTATTAAGAATATAGTTCCTAATGTTAGTTCTGCAGTATTCAGAAATCCAGGTAATATTGCTTTGTTGAGTGATGATACGTGGCGCGAACTTCGTTTATGTGGTGACTGGGTATTTTATCTAAATTTAATAAGGGGTGGATTGGTAGCGTATAGCCCTTTGACAACTAATTTTTATAGACAACATGAGCAAGGAACCTCTATTTCAGTACAAAAAGAAGAGGTGTATTACAAAGAGCATGAGTACGTAGTAACTAGGCTTAATGAGTTATATAATCTTTCACATGGCGCTTTGCAAAAACAGCAGCAGTCTGTTTATATGCATTGGGTGTCAAGGAAGGGTGATTTATTAGATGATCAATTTAATAACCTTTATAGCTTAGAGCGAGGCATAAAGTTAGCAAAAAAACGGTTACCCAACGTTATGATGGTTTGTGTTTCTCTAGTAGGTGGTGGCGGGGAGACTTTCCCAATTATGTTAATTAATCAGCTGAAACTTAAAGGACTCTCTGCCACACTTTTAAATTGTAAAGTAAGCGAGACTGTACTAGGTGTGAGACATATGCTCGATAAAAGCATACCGCTGTTAGAGTTGACTTCATTGTCGTTATTAGAAAAGGTGTGTGATGACATGGGCATTGAGATTGTCCACTCTCACCATGCTTGGGTAGATATGGTTATGGCAAAGCTACTATGCGACTCTAGCACCAAGCATGTCATCAGTATGCATGGAATGTACGAAAGTATGGGCCAAGTTCAGTTTAATAACTTAATGCCAATTATAGATAGAAAAGTTAGTCGCATAGTATATACAGCTGAAAAGAATTTGACGCCATTTACAAGTAACTTTATAGAGAAGAAGCAATTCATAAAAATTGATAATGCACTAGTAAAATCAGTAATTACTCCTATATCAAGATCTAGTCTTGGATTGCAGGATAACGACTTTGTAGTTTGTCTGGTTTCAAGGGCAATTCCAGAAAAAGGTTGGGATGAGGCAATTCGTTCAATTATTATTGCTAATAAAGAAGTATCTAGAAAAATTCATTTGGTATTAATCGGGGATGGGCCTGAGTATGATCGTTTAAAGCCCTTGTTTAAAAATGATTTTATTCATTTCCTTGGATTTAGAGGAAATATCCGAGATTATTTTGCAATGGCTGATATCGGGTTTTTGCCGTCTAGATTTCAGGGTGAAAGTTTTCCACTTGTGCTAATAGATTGTCTTTTATCAGATAAACCATTCTTAGGAAGTAATGTTGGGGAAATTAAAAACATGTTAAGTACGGAGATTGGACTGGCTGGAGATGTTTTTGATCTTGATAATGGCATGATTCCTATACAAAATTTAGCCGAGAGAATTATCAATCTTGCTACAAATTCTGACTATTATGAAACTCTATGCAAACGAGTTGGCGCTGCTGCATTGAAGTTTGACATTAATGCGATGACGGACAGTTATATAAATGTGTATAAGAGCGTCACTGATGCTAAAGAAGTGGTAAACGATGATTAAAAGTCAATGCTTGATTCTAGGTGGTGGTGGATTTATTGGCACTGCCCTAATAGAGCGACTCATTACAGAGAATGTTAGCCTAAGGGTTTTGGATAAAGCTGCATTAAGGTCATCTTGCGGGGAGGATGTATACCCAGGTTTAGATTGGCATGTGGGTGACTTTCATAATAAGGATGACCTACTTAAGAGCTTAATAGGAGTAGATACAGTGATTCATTTGGTATCTACAAGTCTTCCAAAATCATCTAATGACAATCCGGTTTTAGATGTCCAGTCAAATGTAATTGGAACATTAAGGTTACTGGATGCTATGAAGGAGGTCGGCGTTAAGAGAATTATTTATGCGTCCTCTGGAGGAACGGTTTATGGTGATCCTACCTATACACCAATAAAAGAGAGCCACCAAACTCAGCCTAAAGTTTCATACGGAATTTCTAAGCTTATGGTTGAAAAATATTTAGACTTATACAAACATTTGCACGGAATAGACTACTTAGTACTACGTATTGCAAATCCATATGGTGTGCATCAGCGAATCGAAAATGCACAAGGTGCAGTTGCAAATTTTATACAAAAGGCTATGAGCCATACTCCAATTGAAATTTGGGGTGATGGCAGTATTGTTCGAGACTATTTACATATTTCTGATGTTGCTGAGTCCTTTGTTAGAGCGTTAAATTACAGTGGGGAAGAGAAGGTTTTTAATATAGGCACCGGAGTAGGTACGAGCTTAAACGATTTGATTCGATTAATTGAGAGCGCTATTGCTCAGCCAGTTATAACACGATTCTTTGATGCACGTAGTTTTGATGTTGCGGTGAACGTGCTTGACAATACGTTGGCAAGGCGCGAGCTTTTGTGGACACCTAAAGTATCAATAGAACATGGGGTGAAGTTGATGTTGTCGGATCTAGGTCGTCCTGTTTTTTAGCAAGATTTATTGTTTTACAGTTTCAATCCCAATGAATGTTTAATTATCTGAGGTTTTTTTGAGTTCTTTTCCTTTAGTTATTGATCTTGATGGCACATTGCTTCATACGGATATGTTGCATGAGTCAGTTGTACAGATTCTTCGCAACAGTCCGCAAATTACTTTGAGTATTCCTTTTTGGCTGCTTCAAGGTAAAGCAGTGTTGAAGAAAAATCTCGCTACTCGAGTTGATTTTGACGTGAGCACATTACCTTACAATCTAGAACTATTGAATTGGTTGAAGCAGCAAAAGTTAGAAGGTCGAAAACTAATTCTTTGTACTGCATCTGACATTTCTATCGCAACTAAAATAGCGGAGTACCTAAATATTTTTGATGAGGTGATCGCTAGTGATGGGCAAGTAAATTTGGGGGGTAGGTTTAAGGCTCATGCGTTAATCAATAGGTTTGGATCGAAAGAATACGATTACATAGGTAACTCGAATGACGATTTGGCCGTATGGGAGCACGCCCGCAAAGCTATAGTAGTTAATTTTTCAAATCTACTTTATAAAAAAGTTGAATTGCAATGTGAAATAGAAAGGTCATTTCCTTCTCCAACATTAAACTTTGGTGTCTGGAGAAGGGCATTTCGGATGCATCAGTGGTTAAAGAATTTATTGTTATTTGTACCAATGCTTGCAGCACATCAGTTGGCAAACGCTGGAACATGGCATTCATTGATAATTGCTTTTTTATCTTTTAGTCTTTGTGCATCCTCTGTTTATATAGCGAATGACCTGCTAGATTTAGAGAGTGATCGTCAACATCCAAGGAAATGTAAAAGACCTTTTGCAGCAGGCAATATACCAATATGGATGGGTGTTTTGCTCGCCCCTGTCTTGTTCTGTAGTAGTTTGTTACTTGGACAATTTGTTGGAGCAACTTTTATTTTATGGTTGTTGTTTTATTTTGGGCTCACATGTGCTTACTCTTGGGGTATCAAGCGTCTAGTTCTTCTGGACTGTCTTACCTTAGCTATGCTTTATACCTTGAGAATTTTGGCTGGGGCATCAGCAGCTGAGATGTCATTATCATTCTGGTTACTAGGCTTTTCTGTATTTTTGTTTTTATCTCTTGCGTTTGTTAAACGCTACGCTGAGCTAGAGGTACAGCTCTTAAGCGGCAATCTTAAAGTGCATGGTAGGGGTTATTACACTTCAGATGCCGTCTTAATACAAACAATGGGAATTACTTCAGGATATGCATCCATATTAGTATTGGCGCTGTATTTAAATAGTGACATAGTTTCAAGTCTATATCGCTTACCAGAGATTGTGTGGCTAGCTGTACCTATAATGTTATTTTGGGTAAGTTGGATGTGGATGCAAGCCCATAGAGGGAAAATGCATGATGATCCATTGGTTTTTGCAGTTAAAGATCCCGCTAGTTTGTTGTCTGGTTTACTTTTTGCTGTAGTGTTAATGATTGGTGCTATTGGATTGCCATGGTAGCAGTTTCATCATGGGGTCGCTTGAAAAGTAGTGAGCATAACGTTTTGGAGTTTTCAGATCGCTCACAGATTCAAAATTTATTGAAAAGTAACTTTCCAGGTGTTGCCCATGGCATGGGGCGAAGTTACGGTGATGTTTGCCTCAATTCCAATGGAAACTTATGGTTCACGAGAGGATTAGATCGTTTCATTAGTTTTGACTCCAAGACAGGTAAATTGATTTGTGAGGCTGGAGTTTTATTAAAAGATATTCAACAGATGATGGTTCCTAAAGGTTGGATTTTGCCTGTTACGCCGGGCACGCAATTGGCTACAGTAGGAGGTGCAATTGCTAATGATGTTCATGGTAAAAATCATCATGTTTTAGGCACATTTGGTAATCATATTAATAAAATTAAATTAGTTAGAACTAATGGGGATATCATAGAGTGTGGGCCTACTCTTTTTCCTGAATTTTTTTCTGCAACAGTTGGCGGCTTTGGTATGACAGGTGTTATCACCGAAGTTGAGATTCAATTACGCCCTGTAGCAGGGCCTTGGCTGAATACTGAAATTATTCCATATAATGATTTAGACGAGTTCTTTAATCTTGCTGATGCCTCAGAGCAGGAGTGGGAGCATACAGTTTCATGGATTGATTGCCTTTCTAAAAAAGGCCGTGGAATTTTCATGCGAGGTAATCATACAGATCTAAACTTAGGTGATATACCAAATAAAAGTCAATTGACAGTGCCATTTACCCCGCCAGTATCACTGGTTAATAAGTTGTCACTGAAGCCATTCAACATGTTTTATTATTATTTAAATAAGTGTCATAAAAGCAATACCTTATCTCACTATGAGTCATTTTTTTATCCATTAGATAATTTGCAGGGCTGGAACAAAATGTATGGCCCTCGAGGATTTTATCAATATCAATGCGTTATTCCGCGTGAGTTTGGAAGAGATGCCATACTTGAAATGCTTAATCAAATTACTCTGTCGGGTGATGGCTCATTTCTCGCAGTACTTAAAACATTTGGGGATTTTAAAAGTGTAGGCATGATGAGCTTTCCACAGTCAGGTGTGACCTTAGCATTAGATTTTCCTAATAAAGGAAATTACTCACTGCGTTTCTTTGAGCGCTTAGATGCAGTTGTAAAAGAGGCTACTGGACGGATTTATATTGCGAAGGATGCCAGAATGTCACGAGATATGTTCGAATCTGGTTATCCACGTCTCAATGAGTTCTTAAAATATCGTGACTCAGGTATTAGTTCAGAATTTTCACGTCGATTGATAGGAAGTTAAGAGTGGAAGAAATAAAAAAACGTATCATGATTATTGGTGCAACATCTTTGATGGCAGAACATTGCGCAAGGATATGGGTAAAAGACTCACCAGTTGATTTGACTTTGGTTGGGCGTAGTACACAAAAGCTAGAACAAGTAGCAGAAGATTTAAAGGTACGCAGCCCACATTCCAATTTTAATATACTTCAAACTGATTTTATTGACCCAATCGCAATTAGAGCATTAATTGATAAATTTTTCGAAATTGGCACTGTTGATATTGTACTGATTGCACATGGATCTTTACCGGATCAAAATGCTTGTCAGGATAATTTGGTTGATTGTCATAGAGAGTTACTTGTGAATGGAGTTTCACCGGTATTGTTTGCTGAGGCTTGTGCGTTTCATATGCAACAGAGTGATTATGGCAGATTAGTTGTTATAGGCTCTGTAGCGGGCGATAGAGGTAGAAAATCAAACTATATCTATGGTGCAGCAAAGGGTTTAGTTACACGATATGTACAAGGGTTGCAGCATCGTTTGGCAGATACTAATGTAAAAGTTACATTGGTCAAACCAGGGCCGACAGATACGCCGATGACAGCACATTTGAAATCAAAAAATCAAAAATTAGCTTCAGTTCAGGATGTTGCTAAATTAATTGTAGATGCAGTCGATAGGGGGGAGTCAACAGTATATGCCCCAAGAAAATGGGGTTTGATCATGATGATTATTAGGCATTTACCCACCATTGTATTTAATAAAATGAATATATAGCCAAGTTAACACTTAATAACAATTTTAAATATTTATAGGTATATATTGCGTTATGTTTTTTAATAATCCACAAAGGGTAAATCCAAGATCATTTGTGAAAACAGCTACAATTTTACTGGGCTTATTTTGCTTGATTTTCTCAACCTATATTGCAATCAGGTATGCCAACCAGACTCCGTTAGACCTTTTTTCATTCAGGCAAACTCAAACAGCTTTAACAGCTTATTGGTTCGTGCAAGATGGGTTCAGTTTTGCTTATCAAACCCCGGTTGCGGGCCCTCCATGGAGTATACCTTTTGAGTTTCCTATTTATCAGTATATTGTAGCTGTTGTTTCTCAGATATTTAATGTGTCACTTACTGCAACGGGCAGGGTTATAAGTTTTATTTTTTTAGTGCTTTGTTTATTTCCCATTAGAGCAATTATTCGAAGCCTCAAACTGCCAAACTCCACTTTCTATATTTTTGTGATTTTGTTTTTTTCTAGCCCTTTATATTTATATTGGGGTAGGTCTTTTATGATTGAAACTACGGCAGTATTTTTTACTGTCCTATCAATAAAGTATTTTATCGATGTATTAAAACATGAGCGTGTAGTTTTATCATCAGTCTTATTCTTGATCTTTAGTACCTTGGGCATTTTGCAAAAAGCAACCACAGGGCTACCTGTGCTGATGATATTAAGCTTTGTCTATTTGTATTTTATTGCGCGTGAGGTAAGCTCTTTTCGAAGCTTGATATTAAATAAAAAGGTTTTATTAGGCTTGATTTACTTTGGCATACCACTGTTGATAGGTGGTATTTGGACTATTTTTACAGACCAAGTAAAAGTAAATAATAGCTTGGGGTTGGAAATTACATCTAGCGCACTCGCGAGTTGGAATTGGGGGACCTTAAGCCAAAGATTGTCATCTACTCTTTACGGTGGGGTGATTTGGAAAAGAGTGTTTATTGCAAATCTTGGTGGTTTGTTTGGACTGGCTATTCTTGCAATAGCACTTTGTTCTGATGTTAAGAAAACAAATAAGTGGATAATTGCAATTGCAATTACAATGACACTAGTTCCATTCTTTTTGTTTACAAACTTGCATATTGTGCATGAGTACTATCAAACAGGAAATTTGATATTTATTATATTTGCATTAGCAGTTAGTTTAGGAGTATTGACAGAACAATATATTGACAAAAGAACGCTTTTTCTTATATTCGCTATACTGATAGCAATGTGTAACTACAAATATTTTTCTAAGCATTATTTGAAAGTAATTAAAAAAGATTACAACATTCATAACTCAAGAGATTATGCTGTCTCAAACGTCCTGAAAGAGTCCATGCCACAAGATAAGTATTTCGTGGCATTTGGAAATGACTGGAGTTCTTCATTCTCTTATCTTTCAGAAAGAAAGTCATTTACAGTCCCAGAGTGGTATAAACAATATAGTGATATAGCAGCCAACCCTGAAAAGTTTATTGATGAAAAATCTTTAGGCGCTATTGTTGCTTGCCCTCCAGTTAAATTGCCTACATTAGATATTTTAAGTGACTGGGCCACAAGTAATAGAAGCTGGAAAATTGGTGAGGTGCAAGGCTGCTACATTGCTGTTCCTCAACAGATTTTATCAATCAAAAATCAAAATATTGTTACTAGTGATTGTCACGCTAGTGTTGATATTGTTGAAGTGGAAAATGATGCTAACTTCCTAAAAGTAAAAGGTGTAGCTTCACTGGTAAATGCTAGGCAGTTAATTTCAGAACAAATCTATATCACATTTAGAAAAGAGAATAATGATTCAATACATTTCGAAACTTTATCAATAAAGCAGCCTGTTGATAGTTTTTATTTAAGCCCAATGAAAAAAAATGATATTTTGTTTTCAAGCGTTATCAACAAGGCTTCACTAAATGGTACTTTTGACGTGGGTGTATTAGTGGCTGGGAAAAGCAAACAAGAGATTTGTAAGATTAAAAAACAAGTGGTAATTAGTAACGGAACTTCTCAATGAATAAAATGGGTAAAAAAATTGTATTGCCAGGTGGCGCTGGACTTGTTGGTCAGAACTTGGTGGTGCGTTTAAAAGAGAAGGGCTATACAAATATAGTAGTTCTTGATAAACATCGTATCAATTTAGAAATTTTGAAACAGATGCAACCAGATATTCATGTTGAGTATGCGGACTTAGCAGAAGAAGGTCGTTGGCAAGAGCATTTTACTGATGCTGATGTAGTTGTAATGTTGCAGGCACAGATTGGTGGGAATAATTACCAGGAATTTGTTCGCAACAACATAGATACTACAAAATTAATTTTAAATGCAATCAAAATAAATAAAGTGCCAAGACTTGTTCATATTAGCTCTTCAGTAGTAGAGTCGCATGCAAATGATTTCTATACCAATACAAAAAAAGAGCAAGAAACTATTGTGCTAAATAGCAATATTCCATGTCCAATTTTAAGGCCAACACTGATGTTTGGTTGGTTTGATCGTAAACACCTCGGCTGGCTGTCTCGTTTCATGAAAAAAGTCCCTGTTTTCCCCATACCTGGCCATGGCCGCTATATGCGCCAGCCTTTGTATGTTGGTGATTTTTGTAACATCATTATGAGCTGTATTGAGAATAATTCATTAAATGGTATCTACAACATATCGGGGCATGAGCAAATAGACTACATTGACATTATTCGTGAAATTAAGCGTGTAACAGATGTAAAAACACTAATCGTTAAAATTCCATACTTTTTGTTTTACACGTTACTCTGGATTTGGGGTATTTTTGATAAGAACCCACCGTTTACAACCCAGCAACTTGCTGCATTGATTGCAAAAGATGAGTTTGAGGTGATTGATTGGCCGGGTATTTTTTCTGTACCATATACAATATTTTCTGACGCTATTAATGAAACGTATACGCATCCAGTTTATAGCAATGTAACATTGGAGTTTTGATGATGAAAGAGCGTATTGCAGTTCTGGGCGCAGGCCCAATGGGTTTGGCAGTTGCATATCAATTGGCAAAAGATGGGCATCATCCTGTTGTTTTTGAAGCTGATGACAGGGTCGGTGGAATGACAGCCGGTTTTGATTTTTCTGGTTTATCTATAGAAAGATATTATCATTTTCACTGTATATCAGATCATGCATTTCTAAAAATTTTAGACGAGCTGAAAATAGCCGATAAAATGCATTGGGTAGAAACTAAAATGGGATATTGGTACCAAGGTCAACTTCAAGCTTGGGGGAACCCAATAGCACTTTTAAAGTTTAAAGGCTTAAGCTTTTTCGCGAAATTTAGATATGGCTTACATGCTTTTTTGTGTACAAAACGTAATGATTGGAAGCCGCTTGACCATGTTGAGGCAACAGGCTGGATTAAACGCTGGGTAGGTAAAGAAGCCTATGAGGTTTTATGGCGTAGGTTATTTGATTATAAATTTTATGATTACACGAGCAATCTATCTGCAGCATGGATTTGGAGCCGGATTCGTCGGATAGGCCGCTCTCGCTACAGTTTATTCCGTGAAAAATTAGGATATTTGGAAGGCGGTTCTGAAACGTTACTCAGTGCCATGCGGCTAGCCATTGAGGCAAATGGGGGGGAGGTTCGGTTAAGCTCTCCTGTGAACAAAGTTGTTATTGGTGATGCCAAGGTGCAAGGTGTCGAAATTTCTGGTCATTTTGAGCCTTTCACTAAAGTTGTTAGCACCATCCCTTTGCCTTTTGTGCCTCGTGTAATGCCAGACTTGCCGAGCAGTGTTTTAGATAAGTTTAAGGCAATCAAAAATATCGCTGTAGTGTGTGTAATAGTAAAGCTAAAGAAAGCATTAACCGAGAATTTTTGGTTAAACACAAATGACCCTGAAATGGATATTCCTGGCTTGGTTGAATACACTAATTTAAGGCCTCTCAATCAACATATTGTTTATGTGCCTTTTTACATGCCGAGTGAACATCCAAAATTTTCTGAACCTGATCAAAATTTTATTGATAAAGTTAGACGTTACTTGAAAAAGATCAATCCAGAGCTAAATGACGATGACTTTATTGACCTACGTGCAAGCCGATATCGTTATGCGCAGCCTATTTGCCAACCAGGTTACCTTGATAATCTGCCATCGGTAAGTTTGCCGGTTGATGGGTTATGGGTTGCAGATACTTCTTATTATTATCCTGAGGACAGAGGTATATCCGAAAGTATTGATTTTGGACGGAGAATAGCAAAGGAAGCAATCTCGTGATCGAGTTATTCAAATCACGTCAATTTTTAGTGTTCTTAGTGACTGGTGGATTTGCTGCAATAGTCAATTTAGTTTCAAGGTTTATTTATAATCATTGGTTAAGCTTCTCCACCTCAGTCATACTTGCCTATATTTCAGGGATGATTACAGCTTTTATTCTTGCTAAATTATTTGTGTTTAATAAGAGTCAACAATCATTACATCGGTCAGTTGCTTTTTTTATACTTGTAAATTTAGTTGCAATATTACAAACTTGGTTGATTAGTATGGGGCTGGCATATTATCTCCTACCTTCGGTAGGAGTAACAAAAATGATTCCTGAAATTTCTCACATTGTTGGTGTCGTTGTACCTGTATTTACCAGTTATATTGGTCATAAACGCTGGTCATTTCGGTGAGAGCTAGTTTTTTATTTAATGAGTTGTATTACAGAAATGTCTATTAATGAATACGGATACAAACTATCATAAAAGTGCAACGTGCTAGAGCGTTTGATAGATCTAAGATTAAATCAATGACTTCAACTACAGACGCCCTAATAATTGTTAGTATTAACTCATGATCAAGAAAAATATACTTTGGAGTTTTTTAAGTGGTGTTCTACCACTCCTAGTTGGCGTATTTATCTTTCCTCTGATTGTGCATGCATATGGTACTGAGCGTTTTGGTATTCTAGCTATTTCATGGGCTTTAGTTGGTTATTTTAGTCTTTTTGATATGGGGTTGTCGCGAGCATTAACTCAAGTGATTTCTGATAGGGTAGCAAAAAAATTAGATGAAACTGAAACTGTTGAAATAACGTTTACTGCATTTCGTATTATGTGGTGTTTGGGAGTATTAGGGGGGGCGGCTTTATGGGTCATTGCCCCATGGCTAGTCAATAAAATTCTTTCTGATGCTTCGGTAATCAAACAAGAGACGATTACTTTATTTACAATTGTCTCAGTCTCCATTCCATTCGTTGTGCATACGGCAGCGTTGCGTGGTGTGATGGAAGCATTGCATCTTTTTAAGCAGGCGAGCTTAATACGCTTGGTTCTAGGAATGGGGACATTCTTAGGTCCGTACATCGCTACTTTTTATAGTTCTTCCTTGGAGTACGCCGCATTGGCATTGGTGTTGGTTAGATTGGTTGGTTGGTTGTTACATTTATACGTGGTTAGAAATTCTAATTTCTTGAAAAATAAATCTTCCAAATTTAATTATAAATGGTTAAGACAGTTATTAGCTTTTGGTGGATGGATGTCTGTAAGTAATGTCATTGGCCCGTTAATGGTTTATTTAGATCGTTTTTTAATAGCAGCATTATTAGGAGCATCTGCAGTAAGTTATTATGTAGCACCATATGAAGTAGTGACTAAGTTGTGGCTGATACCAGCATCATTTACTGGAGTTTTATTTCCAATATTTGCTAAAGAATGGGAGGTTAATCCTAGTGTTGCTGCAAACATCCTCAATAAAGGTATTGTTTACGTATTAATTCTTTTATACCCAGCTGTTTTGATAATTTCCATCTTTTCAAATGAATGGCTTTCATTGTGGCTTGGCACTGAATTCTCTTTAAATGGTTCAAACTTAGTGAGATGGCTGTCCGCTGGTGTGCTAGTTAACGCTGTTACTCAAATTCTTTTTGCAAAAATCCAAGGTGCAGGTAGAGCGGATTGGACGGCAAAGCTACATCTTGCAGAATTAGTGCCATATTGGATTTTTTTATGGGTAGCGTTGAAACTTTTTGGATTACAAGGTGCAGCTCTTGCTTGGTTCCTGCGAGTTACTGTTGATGCAGTCGGTATGGCTTATGCCGTAGGCAAGCTGAATACTCTTAATTATGCAAGAATTAAAATGCCAATGTTGGCGCTTAGTGTCGGGCTTATACCAATATTGCTACCCATATTGGTTGAAAATTATATATTCAGATTTTCTTTAATAATAATCACTGGACTCATATATGGTTTTATTGTTTGGAAAAGATTAGTTAAAGACGGCTTGTCGATAAAAGAGCTTAAGCGCTTGTAAATGAGTATGAAAATGAAAAATGAAATTAAGACAAAAACTAAAAGTAATTGTATTTGTTGTGGGTCGGAAGGGTTTTTCTTATATAAATCCCTGAATGATCGTTTGTTTGGCACTAAGGGTGAGTGGAATATCAAACAATGCAATAACATTGAGTGTGGCTTGTTGTGGCTAGATCCTATGCCGGTTTCTGAGGATCTATATAAGATATATGAGAGTTACTATACGCATACCGATAGACCCAATGAGGAACGTAGTTTTTTTTCAAGGGTAGTCTTAGGCTATCAGGCGGCAATTTATGATTTTTTATACGATCAAACGAATTCGTATTATAGATTTCTTGGTCGACTACTTTCTAAGTTAAATGTTTTCAAAGATTATATGGATTATCCTTTTGTGTACTTAAAAGGGTTGCCTAAGGGTAAGTTGTTGGAATTGGGATGCGGTAATGGTGATACTTTAGATATATTAACAAAATGGGGATGGCAGGCAGAGGGTTTAGACTTTGATGACAATGCTGTTAATGTTGCAGCTAGTAAAGGGCTATTGGTTCACAAAGGTGATATCTTTGCTCAGAACTTTAGTGACAGTAGCTTTGATGTTGTATTTTCTAATAATGTTATTGAACACGTTTCTGATCCCTTTGCTTTGTTGAAAGAGAGCGCTCGGGTTATTAAGCCAGGAGGTTTTCTTGTTGCAATAACGCCTAATGCAGGCTCAAAATTACACCAGAAGTTTAAAGAAAACTGGCGTGGGCTTGAGCCCCCTAGGCATTTATATCTTTTTAAAAGTAATTCGCTTGCTAGTATTGCAAAAACAGCTGGATTTCAAGATGTTAAAGTAATCTCAAAGAATTATAGTGCTATTTTTATTTGGTTGATGAGTAGTAAATTGAAGAACTATGATGGCAACATAGGTTCACATAGCCGTACTTCTCGCTACCTTTCCTACCTCGCTGGCTTTTATTTGAATGTTGCCCAGCGTTTTTCTCCTCTATCTGGGGAAGAGTTGATTCTGGTTGCGTATAAGTAGATGGTCATTAGTGAGTGTTTCATTCTAAATTTTTTGTTAATTTAACTACTATTCAAGTAATGATGAAATCTAATGTCAAAGTTTTATTAGCTACTTTTAATGGTGGTGATTGGGTGGCAAGCCAGATTGACAGCATACTAAATCAGAGTGGTGTTGATGTTGTAGTCAATGTTTCTGATGATGGGTCTACGGATGGCACTCAACAACTGTTGAATAACTATGCTGGCATTAAGGTTGACCTAGTCTTGCTTCCCACGAAAAAGAATGGCAGTGCCTCAGCTAATTTTTTTAGGTTATTGCGTGATACAGATTTGACGTATATCGATTATGTTGCACTTTCTGACCAGGATGATGTTTGGCAGGAAGATAAACTAGGCAGTGCAATTCAAGTGATTGTAAAAAATAATATAGCTGCTTATTCCAGCAGTGTTTTGGCATTTTGGCCGAATGGCAAACAAAAACTAATCAATAAGGCCCAGCCACAACAGCAGTATGATTATATGTTTGAGTCTGCAGGGCCTGGCTGTACTTTTGTGTTAACTAAAAAACTTGCCTTAGAGTTACAAAGTTTTTTAATTGAGAATGAAGAAAAATGCCAGCTAGTCGCACTACATGACTGGTTTATTTATGCCTATGCTAGGTCTAGCGGATATAAATGGTTTATAGACCCTAGGCCACATATGTTATACCGTCAGCATGCTGAAAATGTGGTTGGCGCTAATGTGGGATTAAAAGCCAAATTAGCACGTTGGAAAAAGTTGCGTGATGGTTGGTTGGTCGAGCAGGCTTTATTAATCGCTAATATTTTAGGCTATAGCAATGCCTTACCTATACAAAAACTTGTACGATACAATTTGGCAGATAGGCTTTGGTTAATTTTGAATGTAACTAAACTACGCAGGCGCTTGCGTGATAGAGTTGCTTTGGCTTTATTTTTAATATTGCCTTTAAAGCGATGAGTATTCTTGTAACAGGGGCAAATGGTTTTGTAGGTAAATTGCTTATCAGTGATTTACTAGAGAGACGGTATGATGTAGTCGGCGCCTTGCGCAGTCAAGGTGGTCTCTATACAAATATTAAGATGGTTACAGTTGGTGATATAACTGATGCCACTGACTGGTCGGCAGCACTTGGTGCAATTGATGTAGTGGTTCATCTTGCTGCGCGCGTACATGTGATGAATGATCAGGCATCGGATCCGTTAGCTGAGTTTCGTAGAGTAAATGTGGATGGCACGCTTAACTTAGCGCGTCAGGCAATTAAAGCCGGTGTTAAACGCTTTATTTTTGTAAGTTCTATCAAAGTAAATGGTGAGTTTACGCAAGTTAATAAACCCTTTACAGCATCAGATGTACCTAGTCCGCAGGATGCTTATGGCATTTCAAAATGTGAGGCCGAACAGGGACTTTTAAAGCTGGCTGAAGAAACAGGGCTGGAGGTGGTGATTATCAGACCGCCCTTGATCTATGGTAAGGGTGTGAAAGCAAACTTTGCCAGTATGATGAGCGCTGTTAGACGCGGTGTTCCATTGCCTTTTGGTGCGATTAATAACAAGCGCAGCTTTGTATATGTTGGTAACTTGATTAGTTTGATTTTAAAGTGTATTGATCACCCATCAGCTGCAAATCAAGTTTTTTTAGTTTCTGATGGGTATGATCTTTCCACAACGGAGCTATTAAAGGCATGTGCGCAATCGTTGGGTGTGAAGGCTAGGCTGTTGCCATTACCGCAGTGCTTTTTAGAGCTTGCTGCAAAAGTGCTTGGTAAAAGAGACTTAGTGCAACGATTATGCGGTAATTTACAGGTAGATATTACTAAAACCCGTCATTTGCTTGGCTGGGAGCCACAGTTTACTGTAGAGGATGGTCTTAAAGAGGTCGCCTTAGCTTTACAGAACTAGAATCTTCGTAGTTTAGTGCTCCTTGCCTTATTAAAAAGCTTAACTTGAGGATATGTGAGGTGTTTATGCTATAAGTTGGCATGAAATCTCTGATTTATATTGTCGTAACGATTTGACTGATGAATAATGAAACGTTTATTTGATTTATGTTTAGCGTTAATCGCAGCATTGATTTTGTCTTTACCATTTTTTGTTGTTTGGGTAATGGTGCGAGCTACTTCAAAAGGCCCTGCTTTATATTGGTCTGATCGGGTAGGGCGCCACAATGTTATTTTTAAAATGCCTAAGTTTCGCTCTATGAGGGTTGATACACCAGCGGTTGCTACACACTTACTTAACAATCCCCAGCAGTTTTTGACCCCAATTGGTTCTTTTTTAAGAAAATCTAGTTTGGATGAGTTACCACAACTACTGAGTATTATGAAAGGGGATATGAGCTTTGTGGGGCCACGTCCTGCATTGTTTAATCAAGAGGATTTAATCGCTTTACGTACTCAGCATGGTGTGGATGCACTAGTACCAGGCTTAACTGGTTGGGCACAAATAAACGGACGGGATGAATTGCCGATTCCTGATAAAGTGAATTTAGATGTGGTTTATATGCAGAGGCAATCATTGTGGTTTGATCTGAAAATTATTGTTTTAACTTTTGTAAAAGTTTTAAGAAGAGATGGCATTCAGCATTAGAATGGCAGGGCACATGGAAGTGTGCGTTACATTAATTAATCAATGAAAAAATCAATGACAAATCCGCGTACTATTTTAGCGATATTTCACGATATTGTGGCAGCCGCATTCGCATGGGTTGTTGCTTATTTGTTGCGCTTTAATTTTTCAGTTCCTGCTGATTTTGCATCGGAAATGTTGCTCACTCTAGGGTGGGTGGTTGTGTTGCAAGTTGGCGTTTTTATTGGCTTTGGCTTGTATCGTGGTGTTTGGCGCTTTGCCAGTGTTGCTGACTTAAAGCGTATCTTCTTAGCAGTAAGCTCTGCCGCTGTGCTGTTGGCCGCATTCTTTTTTATGCTCAAAACCGATGTTGTGATCCCGCGTTCGGTGTTAGTGCTAGATCCACTATTATTAATATTGTTCATGGGCGGAAGCCGCTTTGCTTACCGCGCTTGGAAAGAGCATTTGCTGTATGGTATGACTCTAAAGCAAGGAGAGCCCGTGATTGTGTTAGGTGCCGGTGAGGCTGCCATCGCATTGGTAAAAGACTTGGCTCGTAGCACGCAATGGAGAGTTGTGGCGTTGTTAGATGATGATTTAACCATGCAAGGCCGTGAAATATTTGGTGTAAAAGTTAGAGGCACAATAGCGCAGCTAGCATCAGTAAGCAGGTATTTAAGCGTTAAGTATGTCATTGTTGCAATGCCATCAGTGCATCACCAAAAGCGTAGAGAGGCCATTGAGCTGGCAAATGCACTTGAACTGGAGGTGATGACAGTTCCCGCGATTGATGATTTGATGAGCGGTAAGGTCAGTGTTTCGCAAATTCGCAAGGTAGACGTGGAAGATTTGCTTGGTCGTGATGCCGTGAAACTTGATAGCTCAGGCTTGCAGATGCTGATTGATCAAAAGGTTGTCATGGTGAGTGGCGCTGGTGGTTCTATTGGCTCTGAACTGTGCCGCCAGATTGTAAAGTATCAACCTAATGTATTGGTTTGTATCGATATTTCTGAATTCTCACTCTATCAGCTAGAACAGGAGTTGAGTCCATTACGTTTACCCACCAGATTGATTTACCTAACTACTGATGTTAAAAATAGCGTTCAAATGAACCACATATTAGCGCAGTATCAGCCATCGGTTGTGTTCCATGCTGCGGCCTATAAGCATGTGCCGATGATGGAAAATGGTAATGTTTGGGAGGCCTTGTCTAACAACGTAATTGGCACACATACGATTGCCAAAGCTTGTAAAGACAATGGTGTTGCTAAGTTTGTTTTAATTTCTACCGATAAAGCGGTGAACCCAACCAACGTGATGGGCGCAAGTAAGCGTTTGGCTGAAATGGTGTGTCAGGGTTTGCAAGGGGATAAGGGCACGCGCTTTGTGATCGTGCGTTTTGGTAACGTATTAGGCAGCAGTGGTAGTGTGATTCCTAAGTTTCGGGAACAGATTGCTAAGGGTGGCCCAATCACAATTACGCATCCGGAAATTACCCGTTATTTCATGTCGATCCCAGAGGCCGCGCAGTTAGTGATGCAGGCCGGATTGATGGGTAAAGGTGGGGAGATTTTTGTATTAGATATGGGTGAGCCAGTTAAGATTGCAGATTTAGCGTTGGATATGATTAGGTTATCTGGATTTAGTGCCGATGAGATTAAAATCGAGTATGTTGGGTTGCGGCCAGGTGAGAAACTGTATGAGGAATTACTAGCCGATGATGAGCATACCATGCCAACGCCACATGAAAAATTACGAATTGCACAAGCCAGAACTGCTAATTTGAGCTGGGTAAGTAATTTGCTGGTGTGGATTGAAGGCTTGCATGGTAGTCATGAGGCTCAAATGAAGCTTGAGTTATCTGGCTGGGTAGAAGAGTATAGCCCGCAAGTGTCCAGTAGCGTTGATGCACATATACCTACATCCGCACAGCATATCACTGTGCATTAACACTGTGAGTAAGATGACTTACGCTGCATCTTAATACACTGAAGCACACTCAATGCTTGCTTGAATGTTGAGCGGTATGAAGCATATTTACGGCTTTTAGTCTTTTCTTTTATTGTAATTTTTACGGGTTAATCGACAATTGGAAACATTGCATCCCCAGCAGCTCTTAGCGCAATCAAACATCATTCACACAAAAGAAGTTGTGGAAGCTGCAATTGCCACGATGGCGAATGAAATTACTAACACATTGGCAGCCACAAGCCCTGTAGTGATTTGTGTCATGGGTGGTGGCGTGGTGTTTTCTGGGCAGTTACTCACCCAACTGAGCTTTCCACTTGAGCTTGATTACGTGCATGCCAGCAGATATCAAAATAAAACGGTGGGAAAAATGCTGGAATGGAAAGCGCTACCTAAGTTGGACTTGTCTGGCCGTACTGTACTTTTGTTAGACGATATTCTCGACGAAGGCATCACATTAAAGGCGATTCAAGATAAATGTTTGATGCTGGGAGCTGCCCGCGTGCTTACCGCCGTGCTGATTGAGAAAAAACTTGATCATGTAAAGCCGATAAAGGCGGATTTTGTAGGCCTTGAGGTGCCAAACGAATATGTTTTTGGCTATGGCATGGATGTTTATGGTTGGTGGCGTAATTTACCGGCAATTTATGCATTGCAAACCTAGTGTCATATTTTAGACGTTGCTTTCATTCACCCGCATTCACCCTTTTTGCGCTAAATGTGTTGTGATTTTGACACTAGAGTTGGCATCATAACAACACTTACTGCTTTTAAAGATATTTTCTTTGTAACTTATTGATTTTTAATGGTTTGATTCTTGGCATCTAATTTGCAATCTTATTAACATGAGCAAAATGCCCATGAATAGGTGCCAAATCATGAAAAAAGAATCAATCAATCAATATGTAAACGTAGCGACGGCTGTTATTCAGCGTTCGCATCAGATTAAGACTCACTTGGATTATTTTGTGTGGTTACAAAATAGCGTGGCTGAGCTAATTCCACATGACATGCTGCTTACTGCCTGGGGTGACCTTAGACAACAGCAGGATGGCCAGTTACATTATGATGCGGCCTCTAACCTAAAAGATCTAAGAACCCCAGCCATTATTGATGCTTCAGATCGTGTAAGTGAGTTTTTAGGTGATTTATACACATATTGGATTGCATCTGGCTGTGATTGTTTTCTCATCAATGCGGTGAGTCAAAACGTAATCTTTCAGAAAATCAAAACAGTATTTCCTGACCAGTTGCTTGAGATAAACTCACTCCTTGTTTATGGCGTAAATAACCAAAGAAGCGGCGAGGAGTGTTTATATGTATTCTTTAGTAAAGAATATAAGCTAGAAATCAATGTGCAAATGATGGATTTTATCATGCCGCATATAGATTATATTTTGCGTAAAATTAAACCACTTGAGCAGTTGGACGTGCTGGCAGTGGCCGATGGCGTAAACTTGTCAAGTTTGAGTGAGCGCGAGATTGAGGTGATTAGCTGGATTAAAGCTGGTAAAACCAATCAGGAAATTGGCATGATATTGAGTATTAGCCAAAATACAGTGAAAAGCCATCTGAAAAGAATTTTCCAGAAATTAAATATTGGACGCAGGGCTCAGGCGGTGGCTTTGTTGGCAAATGTGCCTTCAACTAAACTGAAGCAGCTTCAAGTGCAACAGGGTGCGCATTCGGTTTACAACTAGAAGCCTATAACATGGGCGTGATTGATTGAATCTTTTGATGCTTTAATGATTTCACGCCCCTAATCATCATTGTTAGCGTTACAATATGGCATGATTGTAATAGTTAGATTAAAAGCCCAACAGCGGCTTGTAATCGGATAAATACGATGGTGCCCAGAAGAGAACTCGAATCTCCACATCTTTCGATACTAGTACCTGAAACTAGCGCGTCTACCAATTCCGCCATCTGGGCATTTGCTACTATAAATACTTAGCAAATCAAGGCGTTGAATTTTATATTAAAGGTAAGCTTTGTCAATGACAAACCATAAAAATACTCACAAAAGTAAAAGAAGTAATGACCCTCATGCAGCGCGTGAGGCCAGCCGCTACGAAACTCCTCTCCCTAGCCGTGAACTGATTCTTAGCACCATGAGCGACCAAGGTGTGCCATTAAGCGTAGAGCAACTATACTTGTTGCTAGACATCAGTGATGCTGAGCGCGAAGTTTTTAATAGACGACTAAATGCGATGGAACGCGAAGGTCAGATTATTAAAAATAGAAAAGGTGCGCTTTGTATCGCAGATAAACTGGATTTAATTGCCGGTGTTATCCAAGGTCACCCTGATGGTTTCGGTTTTCTGATTCCAGATGATAAAACCAAGAGCGAGGATTTGTTTTTAAGCCCGAAAGAAATGTCACAAGTCATGCACGGTGACCGTGCCATGGTCCGCATGAGTGGCTTGGATAGAAGAGGTCGTCCTGAAGGCAAAATTGTAGAGGTTCTGGAACGCAGAACACAACGCTTGGTTGGGCGCGTAATTCGCACGGCTGGTGTGACCATTGTAGCTGCGGAAGATAAGCGCATTAACTTGGATATTCTTATTCCGTATCATTTAGATATGCAGGCCAAGCCTGGCCAAGTAGTCATGGTAGAGCTTACGGAGCAGCCTTCACCGCATGCGCAGCCTATGGGTAAAGTGGTTGAGATTTTAGGTAACTATGCCGATAGCGGCATGGAGATTGAAATTGCTTTACGCAAGCACAATCTGCCGCATCAGTTTACTGCAGAGGCGATAAGTCTGGCAGAGTCTTATCCTAAACTAGTACAGCCGGACGACTATAAGGGCCGCATTGATTGCCGTGAAATGCCATTGATTACCATTGATGGTGAAACTGCGCGTGACTTCGATGATGCGGTTTATGCGGAGCCACAAGGTAAAGGCTGGCGTTTAGTGGTGGCGATTGCAGACGTAAGTTTCTATGTAAAGCCGCATGATGCATTAGACAAAGGTGCTTTAGAGCGAGGTAACTCTGTTTACTTCCCGCGCCGTGTGATTCCAATGCTGCCTGAGGCTTTGTCTAACGGCCTATGCTCACTTAACCCTGATGTAGAGCGTTTATGCATGATTTGCGATATGCAATTAGATGGTGCCGGCATCGTTAAGCAGTATAAATTTTACCCGTCTGTCATGCGTTCAAAAGCACGCATGACCTACAACCAAGTATTTGAAATACTGCAAAACCCAGAAGGGGAGTTGGCACAAGAATATGCTTGGCTAGTGCCACATTTGCAGCATTTGTATAGCGTGTATCAGTTATCACAAGCGCAGCGCGAAAAGCGTGGTGCGATTGAGTTTGAGTCCTCTGAAACCATTATGATCTTTAATGATCAAGGTAAAATTGAGCGCATTGAGCCAAGCACACGTAATGAAGCGCATAAACTGATTGAAGAGTGCATGCTTGCGGCAAACGTCTGTGCTGCTGAGTTTCTTAAAAAACATGAGCATCCAGCGTTGTACCGTATACACGAAGGCCCAACCCCTGAAAAACTAGAGCTTTTACGCACGTTTATGGGTGAGTTTGGTTTTGGCGTAGGTGGCGGTGACTCGCCGCACGCTAAAGACTACGGCAAGCTGTTAGCACGAATTAAAGATCGCCCAGATGCTCAGCTATTGCAAACAGTGCTGTTACGCTCAATGCAGCAGGCTGTGTATAGCCCCGATAATGTAGGACATTTTGGTTTAGCTTATGAAGCTTATGCGCACTTTACTTCGCCGATTCGCCGTTACCCGGATTTATTGATTCATCGTGCAATTAAGGCAGTGCTGAATGGGGAGCGCTACAAAGCGAGCGATTGGAATAGCTTAGGCGAGCAATGCTCCATGACTGAGCGCCGTGCAGACGATGCGACACGCGATGTGACCAATTGGCTGAAGTGTTTTTATATGCAAGACAAGATTGGTGAAGTGTTTGAAGGCACCGTTGCCGGCGTAACTAGCTTTGGTTTATTTGTGGCATTAGATGGTGTGTACGTTGAAGGTTTGCTACATGTGACAGAGTTAGGTAATGATTACTTTATCTATGACAAAGCACGACACGAGATGGCTGGTGAACGTACTGGCGTGCGTTATCGCCTAGGTGATCGCTTAACTATTAAGGTTGTACGCGTTGATTTAGAAACTACGAAGATAGATTTTACTTTAGTAAATAAAAACAGTGAATTAGGTGATGAATCTAACGTAGTTTCAAAAGTTAAAGATGGCACGAATAAATCAAGTGCTCGCACGCAATCTGCTGTAAAATCCACTCCTAAATTTGAAGGGGCAGGTGCGCAAAGCCCAAAAGCAGACAATGTGAAGTTTGGTGACTCGTTTGGTAAAAAGCCTAAGCGTGGCCCTAAAACAGGTTTTTCGGATAAACCTGTGAGTACATCTAAAGCCTCACCTAAACCAAAAAATAAAACTAAAACCAGTAAACCCAAAAAAGTGGCAAGTAAAGCAACCACAAAACGTAAGGTAAAAAAATGAGTGACGCCCGTATTTTATTTGGCTTTCATGCAGTATTAAGCCGATTGCGCCAGCACAGTGCTAGCGTACAAGAGATTTTAATTGACCGAGATCGCGTTGACGCACGGATGAAAGATTTGCTTAGCATGGCAGAGTCATCAGGCGTACGCACAATGCAGGTTGAACGTAGCCGTCTGGATGGCATGGCAGGGATGAACGGCCGCCACCAAGGTGTGATTGCGCGTGTGGTAGATACGCCAATTCCATACAAAGATATTCATGATATTTTAGAGTCAGACTTATCTGAACCAGCATTCTTTTTGATTTTAGATGGTGTAGAAGACCCGCATAATTTGGGCGCTTGTTTACGTGTAGCTGACGCTATGGGTGTGCACGCAGTGATTGCGCCTAAGGATAGAGCAGCAGGCCTTAATGCTACCGTGCGTAAGGTGGCCTGTGGTGCAGCTGAAACAGTGCCTTTTATTGCGGTAACCAATTTAGCCAGAACAATTCGTGAGCTAAAAGAGGCTGGTGTTTTTGTCGTTGGCACTACGATGGATGCACCAAGCACTTTATTAAATACTAAGCTGAGTGGTCCAATTGCTGTTGTATTAGGTGCAGAAGGCGACGGTATGCGCCGCTTGACTGCAGAAACTTGTGACGCATTGATGACGATCCCAATGTTTGGCTCTGTACAGAGCTTGAACGTAAGTGTGGCGAGCGGTATTTGCTTGTATGAAGTAAGGCGCCAAAGAAGTTTAGCTGTCTAGTACCGACGATAAACCTTGTATAGCAATTAACAGGGCTGTGATTGAGTAATCACAGCCCTGTTGTACTTTTGTATGGGTGTTTTTGAGTAAGCGCTTTTTACAAGAAGTTTTTGAAAAAGCCTCTTCGAAAAGAATCTTAAGTTAGCGCTTAAATTAGCGCAAATTGAGTACTTGTAAGGTACGGTTACGCACTTGCGCTAAGAGCTGGCTATCATCAATTAATGACTCACCGTAGCTGGGAATTAATGCTTTAATTCGGCTACGCCATTGCTCAGTTTTAATTTTGTCTGAGAAGCAGCGTTCAATGACATTAATCATTGCCTGTACCGAAACCGAGGCGCCGGGTGAGGCACCCAATAAGCCGGCAATGCTACCATCTTTTGCGGCAACTATTTCTGTACCGAACTCCAGTTTCCCGCCTTTTTCATCACACTGCTTGATAATTTGTACACGCTTCCCCGCGCTTTCAAGGTGCCAATCTGCATCAGCGGCTAGCGGGTAAAACTCACGCAGGGTAGTCACGCGCGATGAATGCTTTTGTAGGGCTTCGCCAATCAAATAGCGCGTTAAATCCATATTGTGACGGCCTGCGCCTAGTAAAGATTTTAAATTATTAGGCTTAACAGACTTGAATAAGTCTAGATAGGAGCCTTTTTTCAAAAACTTGGTGGTAAACCCTGCATATGGCCCAAATAGCAACGCTGGTTTACCGTTGATAATGCGCGTGTCTAAATGTGGTACCGACATCGGTGGCGCACCAATTGCAGCTTTGCCATATACCTTACTGTTATGTTGCTTAATGATGTCAGGGTTGTTGCATACTAGCCATTGACCACTTACTGGAAAACCGCCGTAGCCTTGGCTTTCAGGGATGCCTGACTTTTGCAGTAGCTTTAATGCGCCACCGCCAGCACCTAGGAACACAAAGCCAGCTTCAATTTTTTTTTGTTTCTTGGTAGTGAGGTCTTTGATATTGACCAGCCAACGACCGTTATCTAACTGTTTAAGCCCTGTGACTTCGGTGCTGACATTTAATTGGAAGCTGGGTGTTTGCTGTAAGTGTTTAACCAGTTCACGTGTGAGTGAGCCAAAATCAATATCTGAGCCATAGCTGACGCGTGTTGCTGCGACTTTTTCATTGTCCGTACGCTGTTGCATCATCAGTGGCATCCACTCGGTGAGCTTTGTAGTGTCATCACTGAACTCCATATCCTTAAATAATGGATGCTCCTGCAGCAGGCGGTGGCGTTTGCGTAAGAACGCTACATTTTCTTCACCCCAGACAAAACTGAGGTGAGGTGTTTTATTAATAAATTTGGCTGGCGCTGGCAGTGCGTTTTTTTCTACTAAGCTTGCCCATAGCTGCAATGAGACTTCAAAAGAGGCATTGATGGCCAGTGCGCGATTAATGCTGATATTGCCAGCATCATCTGTAGGTGTGTAGTTTAACTCGCAATAACCGGCATGGCCTGTACCAGCGTTGTTCCATGCATCAGTACTTTCAGTCGCAATCGATGGTAAGCGCTCTACCATGGTCATGTGCATTAATGGGGCTAGTTCATTGAGTAATGTGGCTAAAGTGGCACTCATCACGCCGCCACCTACCAGAAGTACATCTACTTTATCTACAGTCATCATTATTTAAGAGTAATAAGTTTAAATTTTTTGTATCAATCCCTACGGCTGCTTGGCGCCGTTAGGCAATGCGTTCAAGAGGTCAATGTCTTTGGAGTCAACCTTGGCGCCGGTAATTAAGTCATAACCTTGGTGTGCATTATGGAAGGTATGGCATGACATGCAGCTACTTGCAATGCGCTTGTGCTTTTGTGTGTTGCCCGAGTGACAGAGTAAGCATGACTGACGGTCAGGGATAGCCACATCTGCACTGCTGATTGATTCCGCTACTTTGTGACAGCTGGTACATTCCTGTGTTCTGTGTGCCGCATGGTTAAACTGAGCCTTACTGAGCCAGTCATTGTTAAGGCGTAAAGGTATCGTCTGCCAAGGTGTTTTGTCGCCTGGCTGGGCATCTTGAATTGCATGGCAATATGCGCAGCCATTATTTTTTAGCTGATCTGAATAGCGGTCAAACTCTTTTGGCGCGTATAGCTTGAGGGAATTGAACATATTCTGCTCATCACCGTGTGGTAGTGTCAGTTTGTTGTCTTTAGGCCCAATTTGCAGCTCACTGGTATGGCAAGTGCTACAGTTGTTTTTGTAAGAGAGCGCTTTAAAGCGCATTTCTTTACCTTCAGCCTGATGGCAGCTGGTGCAGGCAAGCTCACGTACATCCCAAATCCCGTTTGGGCCTTGTACTTTGCCAACGTGTTGATTGTGCGGGAATTTTAATCCTGAGTTCTCGATGAGTTTAGCTTTTTCTGCTTGTGGAATGCGCACAACATCTTTGGCGTTTGGCCCGGTTTTAAAGCTTAGCTTGAAATCAGGGTGCTGTTTTTCAAAGTCACGGATATTGGGTAGTTTGGTATCTCGGTCTATCGTTCTAATGGCGCCATGACATTTAATGCACATATTGTTATCTTGGCGTGCCAGTGGGTGTGGTGCCTTATGCTCTTGATGACACTCTGCACAGCGCATGCTGCCAATAAAACGGTGTGCAGCTTTTAGTGATCGCTTTTGCAGTTCTGGGTCTGCAATATGAGGGGCAGTGTCCTGATGGCAGTGGACGCAGGCTTGATCTGATACTTTTTTGAGCGGTGCCTGATGGCAGTTAAAGCATTGCGAGCCGAAGTGTCTATGTGCGGTTGAAATACGGCCTGGGCTCCATATGCGGTCAAAGCCGAAAGGGAGGGTGGACATCGATGTTTGCAATGGTGGAATTAAGTTTTGCGCGAGCGGCAGTAGCAAAAACGTCAAGGCAATCAGTGCCGCTAGCCACATGGATAAACGCCATTTGAATTTAAATGCGTTGGGTAATGGGTCGTGCGTGCGTGCTTTCAGGTCCTGATAGTCATCAGGTAACGGCTGCGTGAGCGTGAGCGATATTGATAAATTAACATCAGGTGGCGCAGGCTCTACATTGAGCTGGTATGGGCCTATCATGATTTGCTTGCCGGGCGTGAGCTTGACGTTTTGCAGTATCGCACCCTCAACCTCAACTTCACCGTTCAGGCTGACAACGTAGATATGGCCATCTTCTAACTCTTTAATCACAGCGTGATGCATGGCAATGCGAGGATCTGCAAGGTGAATTGTGCACTCTGCGCCACGGCCAATCATTAACTCTGTTGCATGGATAGTACGGTAATTGCGTACAGGTAGCCCGCGCGAGTTAGTTGTGATTTTTATTAACAAACAATTAATCATAAAGAGGTTCTATTCATCTGCTTTTGCTTTGCCCAGCGTTATTTTTGTTATTTCAAATGCATTTAGATGGGTAGTGTTAAGTTTGCCATTACCAATACACAAATACTGCAACGATATGTGCGAGCATGGCGACTAGTAAACCTACGGTAAACGGCACATGCAAGTATAGCCAGATACCAAGCCTGGCGCGGTACATCAAGTCTTGCCGTGCGCGTCTAACTAATGATTCGCGGCGCACCATAATCGAATATAGCTCGCGGTACAATTTACGTTGCTCTACTGCTAAGTCTTTACCTAGTATCGTGAGCTCTTGCACGGCTTTTGCAGAAGGACAGTTAGGCTGGAAACCGCTTAGTTGATCAATTAAGCTCAGGCCAATGGAGGTCTCACGGCATGCACGCAGTACGGTATTGTTAATTTCGTCCGGCATCAGCAGTGCAATCTTGCGTGCCAGCTTATCAGCCTCTGCAATTCTTAACAGCAGGCCATCCAAGCTGTCTTCACCCATGTTTTCTGTCATTTTTCGCGGGTAAATCATGTAGGTGTAATTACCAAAGAAACCGCTGGCCACCACGATCAGCAGTAGGGCGTAGGCTAAGGTGTGAATATTTAGCCCAAAGTTAAAGCCGCTGTGCAAGGTGACAATAAAGGTGAGTGCAGTACCTAGATAAATATGGGCAGATAGCCAGCCTTGAGTGGCTCCAGTGCCACGGTAGCGCCTTTTTCTGATGCCGTACCATGTCATCCATAACACCATGCATGCAGATATCGTACCTAAGGTATAACCCAACCAGCTACCGCCGTAATGACCAACCGCGGGTTCAAAAAACAGAAAGGCAGCTAATGCAATTAAGATAACCACGACCGCTATTTTGAAATAGCGATAGTTTTTATAGTCGAACATATTGCTTTGTTGCATTAAGCATTCCCTCTATGCATCATCAAACCCTAGTATGTGGTGTTCGTCCGCGACATTATTACTTGCATAACCTAAAAGCTGCTCAGGGTTCACCCGTAAGGCTGCGCCAACCGGGCATGCACGCACGCATACTGGCCCATCGGCAATGTCTTTACACATGTCACATTTAACCGCGACTTTGGTATTGTTGGTTGAGGCAACCTGTTTAGGTTGAATCCCCAATAGCATTTGCCATAAGCTTTGTTCTGGCTGATCTTGAATCACGGCCATTTGAATCACGTCATATGGGCAGTTTTGCTGACAGTTACCACAGCCAATGCAGCTATCATCGATATAGACTTCGCCATGCGGCGCACGATGGATAGCATCTGGCGGGCAGTCTTTCATGCAGTGAGGGTGTTCACAGTGACGGCATGAGGTCGGGACGCGAATGTTGGCGTAAATAGGGCCGGTGTCGCGGTCTAGCCTTGTTGCGCCGCCATGGGTGTCCGCACATGCCTGCTCACAGTGGTTACAGCGCACACAGAGTGATTCGTCAATCAATAAAACGTCAGTTGCTTCACCTACACCTTGCTGGATCAAGAAGGAGATCAGGCTGGACTGTGCGGATTGATTTGAAAAGCCACTGCTACTGTCTGAAGAGGTTTCTAGTTGCTGTCTTTTTTCCTGCTCTTGCAGATGTTGTAAGTAACGTGCGTCTAATGATGCGCGTACTTCAGGATTGCGCGCGATGATGCCTTGCATGCGTCCTACATCAATTAAAATCGCCTCAGTTGCAATGGCGGCTCGCACCGTCGCGTAGCGCGGCTCACCAGAAATCAGTGACATTTCACCCACATAATTGCCGGCGGCTACATAGAATAAAACCACCTCGCGGCCAGTCATCATGCGCGAAACGGTAACGGAGCCACGTCGGATTAGGTAAAGGCCATCTGCATCATCGCCTTCATGAAATAACTCTTCACCTGCTGCATATTGTTTAATAACCGCATGTGATGCCAAGTCGTTGAGGTCATCTTCACTTAATGAAAGGCCAATGCACGCATGTACGATGCGCTTGATTGCAACTTCATCCAGCGTTCTGCGCATTGCTTGCACTGAGTTGATCAGTTTTAATATAACGCGTCGTGGCGTTTCAATCAGCGCGCTCTGGGTTGTGGCCCTTACCGTGGCAATTCTGCGTCGGCCGGACAATAGCCCCATTTCACCAAAAAACTCACCGCTTTTGAATGAGTCATCTGCTATATCGTCTTCATCGATGAACATTTCCAGCTCACCTTCGATGACAAAGAAGAAGGAGGTGCTGTAATCGTTACGTTCAAAGATAATGTCGCCAGCTGCAGGCAATAAAATATTACTTTCTAGAATCAGCTCTCTTAATTGCAAAGAGTTAAGTAGGCGTAATAAAGGCACACTGCGCTGAATTTTATCCAGCACATCTTCAATGCCACGGTCAGAGCAGAAACTGGCAAATTTTTCGCGTAGTAGTGCTGTATCAGCGGCCTCAACTGGGTTGCCCAAAATATGCTCAATGACTTCATAGCCTTGGTTAATGCCCTGTTTGATTAATGGGTAACCGGCAAGTGCGCCAATAATGTATAAGCCAGGCACGTTAGATTCATAACGTGGGGTCAGCACGGGCAGGGCGGCTAAGTCGGCGGTAGGGAATGCGACGCCGAAGCTTTCCAGCAAAGGTCTAGAGGGGAGTGCACCAAGACGTGCAATAATCCGATGACATGGAATACGCTCTATGCCCTTGGGGGTTTCCGCAAACAATGTCACTGGAAACTCGCCTTTGGTATTGGCTTCAATCGATTGTGGACGTGTTTCTAATAACCAGTCTAGCGCGCCTCTTTGCCTTGCCTCTGTTAGTTGTGTAAGGTTGCTTTCCTTACAATTGCTAAAGTCTTCAGCACGGTTTAATACAATCACTTGATTACGCCCAGTCAGCGCTAGTGCATTTTCAACGCCGGTATCACCACCACCAATGACAACGATCGTTTCATTTTGGTAAGCTTCTGGATCATCTAGTTGATACTGTACCTGCGGTAAATCGCCACCGGGTATTTCCAGTTTGCGTAGGTTGCCCTGTACGCCAATTGCTAAGATGACATGGTCGGCAGTAAATATGCTACCGTCACCCAGTTCAACTTTTAATGCTTCTGGGCGTTTGCTTTCTGAATCACGGGTGATTGCAACAACTTTTGAGTTGTAGCGAATGTTGATTTTGTAGTCGGCAATCACGCTTTCCCATGAGTTGAGTACAGACTCTCGCAGCGATGCCGCAAACGGCAACGGGCTACGTAATGGCAAGCCGCGTGGCTCTGCCATGACTAATTTTCGGCGCTGGTAATTACGTATGGTATTGGCGGCTGCTTCTGTTGCTTCTAATAGCAGATAGGAAAGCTTTTGCTCAGCCGCACGTGCCGCTGCTGATAAGCCGCTGGGACCCGCACCGATAATAATGACGTCAAAGTGATTGCGCATGAAAACGTTAGCAAAAGCGATATTATAAGATATGGATTATATGCCAAAACTCGCGGCAGGATTGACGTTAAAAATTGCAACAGGGCAATAATTGTAAGTTCCAAAGCATTTTCAGGCTTAATGTTGCCAGTAGTAATGCAAAGATCTTTTTAAGCGTAGCAACCGGCAACTTTTGCGTGAGGTTTGCTCCAATGGGTGCAGTAAAAAAACTGGTGATGGAGATAACCAAAACTGCAGGTAAATTAATAAAGCCGTAAGTAAACGGAATCGGTGCTACATGGGACCACCCGCTTAACAGATAACCAACGCTGCCCGCAATTGACAGCGGAAAACCAATGGCCGCAGAAGTGCCAATGGCTTTTTTGATATCAACCTTGCGCCAGGTAAGGTAGGGTACGGTAATTGAGCCGCCGCCGATAGAAACAATGGCAGAGATGGAGCCTATGCCGATAGACGCTAATACGAGCTCAATTCTGTTGATTGAATGGTGCGCAGCGCTGTTGACGTGTTGTGTGGACTTTGAATTTGAGAACATTTGAATTGCCACGTAGCCCATGAAACAAGCAAAAAATATGGCTAATACTTTAGAGCTAATCATCGATGCAATAAATGTGGCCGAGAAAGTGCCTAATACCACCCCTAGCACCATGAGCTTAACTAATGGCCAAACCACTGCACCATTAGCATGGTGAGCACGTAAGCTGGATAAAGACGTTACCATAATGCATGCCATGGATGTACCCAAGGCTAAATGTACCACTTGATCGGCAGGTACGTTTTGGCTTAAAAATATAGCTGTCAGCATTGGAACCATCACGCCGCCGCCGCCAATACCTAATAGGCCCGCAGCTAAACCAACAAAAGCACCTAGTGCCAAAAAAGTTAAAATTAGATCAAAATTCATGTGTGTGTAGTATGTTTTAAAGAGAGGAGCTTTATTATTTATTGGCTAGAAGTTTAGTTACTTCAGTGCTAGGAATGGGCTTGCTGAAATAATATCCTTGGATTTCATCGCAGCCATGTTGGATTAAGAAATTAAGTTGTTCCTGTGTTTCTACGCCTTCTGCAATGGTTTTAAAACTCAGGCTTTTTGCCATACTGATAATCGCAGTAATGATGGCTGCATCTTGAGGGTGGCTACCTATGCCGCGTACAAATGATTGATCAATCTTGAGTTTATCAATTTTGAATTTTTTCAAATAGCTGAGTGAAGAGTAACCCGTACCAAAATCATCGATAGAGAGTCTGACGCCTAGGCTATTGAGTTGATTCAGAACATTCAATGTGCGTTCTGAGTCTTCCATAGCAATACCTTCAGTCAGCTCTAGCTCCAGCATGCTGGGGTCAACTTTAGTATCTCTTAGAATCTGGCAAACGCTGCTGTAAAGTGTGTCTTGGTGGAACTGTACTACAGATAGATTGACCGCAACGGGTACAGCTTCTAAGCCAGCTTCTTGCCAAGTGGCAAGCTGATTCACGGCAGTACGTAATACCCAGTCGCCAATTTCGGTAATTAAACCACTTTCTTCTGCAATCGGAATAAACAGCGCTGGGGAAACCATGCCTCGCTCTGGATGTTGCCAGCGTATAAGTGCTTCTAAACCAACAATCTTAGATGTTTTGCTATCGTACTGTGGTTGGTAATAAAGTAAAAATTCTTGGTGCTCTATTGCATTGCGCAACTCGCTCTCGAGTAACAAAATGTCGTGCGCCTGCTCATGCATTTGAAGGGCAAAGAATTGAAAGTTATTACGGCCTTCATATTTTGCACGATACAGCGCGGCATCTGCTGACTGGGATAATTGTTCAAAATTTTCCCCATCTTGCGGGTAAGCTGCAATCCCGATACTCGCTGTCAGTACAATTTTTTGACCGTTAAAATTAAAAGGCTGAGCAACAATATCGAGTAATTTTTTTGCAACATGGGCAGCGCCTTCTGCATCTGTGTTTGGTAGCAATAAAATAAACTCATCGCCACCTTGGCGGCATACCGTGTCTTCAGGGCGCATATAATTCACCAAGCGCTCTGCAAGCTCTTTGACTACTCGGTCGCCTATAGTTGGTCCAAGCGATTCATTAATCAGCTTAAAGCGGTCAAGATCCAAAAACATGAGCGTTACTGTCGACTTCTGGCGTTTGGCAGCGGCGAGCGCCAAGGTCACTCTATCGTTTAATAAGCTCTTATTGGGCAGGTTGGTGAGTAGGTCAAAGTTACTTAAGAACTGTATGCGCTCTTCTGCAATTTTTCGCTCTGAAATATCGGTGATGATGCCAATATGCTGCGTCACTTTACCGTCTGTATCTTTAATTGTGCTGATAGAAAGCCATTGTGTGTAAACCTCACCATTTTTACGATGATTAATGACTTCCCCCTGCCAATAACCTACGATGTTAACGCTTTCCCACATTGCACGATAAAAAGACTCTGCTAAATTGCCTGAAGCGAGCATGCGAGGGTTATTGCCAATAGCTTCTTCAGGCTCGTAGCCTGTGATTTTAGTAAATGCATTATTGACTGAAATAATTTTATTGTTTTCGTCGGTAATGACAATGCCGTCACGGCTAGACTCAAACACCTTAGCATTGATACGTAACTTTTCTTCAGCTGATAACCGCTCGGTAATATCAAGCCATGCACCTACAATTTCCACTGGCTTGCCGTTGCTATCCCGCGCTAACATCAAGTGGTCTTCTATCCAGATATAGCTGCCGTTAGCATGTTTGAATCGATATTGATGATTGAGTACCCCGGCTTCAAACAACGTTTTCTGAGACTCTAAGGCATCGGTTAAGTCTTCTGTGTGTATATGTTTAAGCCAGAAGTCATCTTGTAACCACTCATCTTTGGCGTATCCTGTCATCTGGTAAATGTTTTCACTCATGAAATCAGTACTAAAAACACCAGCCGCATTGAGTTTTAGTGTGTAAATCACAGCAGGACTAAGGTTCACTATCTGACTAATATGCTTGTGAGCGTAATCAAGGTCTGCCATTAGCTTCTGTTTTTTCTGCTCTCTGTCAAAGTTGTCGAGTGCAAAACTAATGTCACTCGCCATTTCTTGCAGTAGTGCGATGGCTTCACTGTCAAAAGCGTTGGCGCTTTCGTGATACACATTGAGCACTGCAAACGGTTTTTGGTCGCGCTGAATTGGAAAACAAGCCGATGAACCCCATCCAAAGCGCTTAGCCTTATCGCGCCAAAGTATCGTATTGGGATCCGTTAGAAAGTCGTTGATAATCATGATTTGATTATTTCTTAAGGCCGTACCTGTCGGGCCTCGCCCCTCAGGGAGATTGCCATTGGCTGAAATATTCAGGCCATCCATATACTCGATGCCATCACCATGGACGGCTACCGGTAAAATTTGCTGGCTCTCTGGGTCTAGTTGCCCGACCCAAGCCATTTTCATACCGCCAAAGTTGACTGAGCAACGGCAAACAATCGAGAATAGCTCATTATCATCACCCATGCGTACAATCGCCTGATTCACCTCACTTAGAGCTTGGTACAGTTGGGTTAGATGTGAAATGCGGCTCTCAGCTAGCTTGCGTTCAGTTAAGTCTCTGATGATGGCAAAGTAATAATGCTTGTCTAACTTTCTGCAACTCACCTCTGCGACAAATTGAGAGCCATCCCCGCGGCGATATTGCCATTCACCTTTGGTAGGGTGGTCTGACATGATGTTGGAGGTGAATTCTGGGTGTCCGATCACGTTGCCGACTAATACATCGGGTAGCCGCATGTTGAGCAGTGCACTATGTTGATAACCAAGCATGTTGACTGCAGCGACATTGACTGCAATAAATTGGTGCTGGTGATTGAGCACTAAAACACCATCACCCGCTTGGTCGAAAAGTTTTTGATAACGATTTTCTGCACGTTGCCTGCTGCTTAATAAAAACCATGCTAAAAAGGCAGATAAAATCGTGAGTGTAGAACCTAATAAGGCGACTAGTGTAGGTTTGCCATAGGGCAGTATGCGCGCCTCAAAAGCGGGTGTCGTCTGGAACAGAAGTGTCCATTTGGTGCCACCCACATCCAGCACTCTTGATACCGCCTGAGTCAGCACTCTTTGAGTAGAGTAATTAGTATCATTTGACTCCTGTGCAGACTTGTATAAAAACGACTCTTCAGTCGCTTCGCTTCCTTGAAAAATGTTAATGCTGACGTCTGAGTCAATTTCACCTTTGAACCCATTCATTAAATCATTCATGCGAAAGGGAACATCGACCCAGCCTATGATGGCATTGCGTCTTGCTTCCAAGCTGTTTAAGACTGTGTGTTTTTTATATATTGGCAAGTACATAACAAATGAATGCTGATTTTTCTCCCCAGCATCCTGGCCAAGTGTCATGCGTTTTGAGATGCGGACATTGTTGGCATCTCTTGCTTGCTCCAGCGCTTTTAAAGCAGTAGGTAAAGTTAGTACATCTAAGCCTAATACTTTGGTATTAGCTGCATCTAAAGGCTCAATTAAGGTAATAGGTGCGTAATACGGGCGCTCACCCGCAGGCTTAATTTGATAATTGTTGAGGCCGCGGTTTTTTACATCTGTAATATGCGTAGTTTTTCGCGCGTTATCTATCAGTTCGACGAGTGCGATTCCTCGCACGCCAAATCTATCGCCTAAATTAAGTGATTTTATATAGGTATGGAATTCATTCGGCTTGACTATATCTGAGCCGTCAATAAACCCTTTAACACCTCGCATAATGACCAAGATTGCATTAAAGCGTGCTTGAAGATTGCTAACGGTGACGTCTGCGGAGTCTTCCAGGGCTGAGCTTAGTTTTTGTAAATTATCATCTCTGGCGTTTGACCATAGCTGATAGGTGATGAGAGAACCAACCAACATTATCGTGCCGGTCAATAGCCACAAAATAGTTTTGTGTAAGGTCTGGCTAGTTGGTTTAGCGTTCATTTGCATTTAAATGATTAACTACCAATTAATTATTCTTGGTCAAGTTTACATGAAACACGTTGTAGGTGTAATGCATTTTTTACTAGCTTTGAACTAATGTTTGTCAATACCTGCATGTTATATCTTATATAAGTATCTTTGGTGTATATTGCATAGGCACGTTTATCCTAGGGGTAATTTGAACTTGACCAAAGTCAAGGATATATGAGTTTCAATACTGTACATTCTTAACGTCATTTACATTAATGGGGAGGACGCAATGGCTACAAGATTTACTAAATCCATGGCGCGTAATATTTTTATGGGGGGATCGCTGTTTTTTTTCCTGCTATTTCTTGCGCTTACGTTTGATACTAATCAGAAGCTGCCAAAACGTGATAACAGCCAGAATCTAACAGCGTCAGTGATTCATGGTAAAAAATTGTGGGAGACCAATAACTGTATCGGTTGCCATACTTTGTTAGGTGAGGGTGCTTATTTCGCACCGGAGCTGGGTAATGTGTACAAACGGCGCGGGCCTGATTTTATTAAGGCATGGATAAAAGGTCAGCCAACCGGCATTCCTGGTAGAAGACAAATGCCGCAGTTTAATTTCACGGATAAAGAGCTGGATGACTTGGTGGATTTTCTGAAATATACCTCAGAAATCAATACCAATAACTGGCCTCCAAATATCGAAGGTTAACCGTCACAATTACCAGGAGTCATTATGCAATATCAATCTCAGGCTGTGGCGAAGCCTTATTTTATCGCCGCAATTGCTCTGTTCCTAGGCCAGATTATATTTGGCCTGATTATGGGCATGCAGTACGTAGTGGGAGACTTCCTGTTTCCTGCAATCCCCTTCAACGTTGCACGGATGGTGCATACCAACTTGCTCATCGTATGGCTGTTGTTTGGCTTTATGGGAGCAACTTACTACCTGATACCAGAAGAGTCCGAGACTGAGTTGTTCAGCCCCAAGCTGGCTATTATCACGTTTTGGGTGTTCTTAGCGGCAGGTGCAGCAACTGTGCTGGGCTACCTGCTAGTGCCTTATGCATCATTGGCAAAACTCACCGGCAATGATTTATTGGCTACTATGGGACGCGAGTTTCTGGAGCAGCCCCTGCCAACCAAAGTGGGTATTGTGCTAGTTGTGTTGTCCTTTATTTTTAACGTCATCATGACCATGCTTAAAGGGCGTAAAACTGCAATCAGCCTAGTGTTGGTGCTGGGTTTGGTTGGTTTGGCAGTGTTTTTCCTGTTCTCGTTCTATAACCCGCACAATCTGGTAAAAGATAAGTATTACTGGTGGTGGGTGGTGCATTTATGGGTAGAGGGTGTATGGGAGCTTATCCTTGGTGCGATTCTGGCTTTTGTGCTGATTAAGGTGACTGGGGTTGACCGTGAAGTAGTGGAAAAATGGCTGTATGTGATTATCACCATGACATTGATTACCGGCATTATCGGCACTGGCCACCATTACTACTGGATAGGCGCACCTGCTTACTGGCAAGTGTGGGGTAGTGTGTTCTCTGCACTGGAGCCGATACCGTTCTTCATGCTGACTATTTTTGCTTTCAACATGGTGAATAAACGCCGTCGCGAGCATCCTAATCAGGCTGCAGTTTTATGGGCACTTGGTACCGGTGTGATGTCTTTCTTGGGAGCAGGCGTATGGGGCTTTATGCATACACTCGCGCCAGTGAACTACTATACGCACGGTACACAGCTCACAGCAGCGCATGGCCATATGGCATTTTATGGAGCTTATGCAATGGTTGTACTGACCATCATTTCATACGCAATGCCTATACTGCGCGGTCGTGCTGCCAACAGTAATAAGGCGCAGGTCGTCGAGATGTGGTCTTTCTGGCTAATGACAGTGGCGATGGTGTTCATCACCTTATTCCTGACTGCCGCAGGTGTATTGCAAACATGGCTGCAACGTATCTCTACAACACCAATGAGCTTTATGGCAACGCAGGATTCAGTCGCAATTTTCTACTGGATGCGAGAGGTTGCAGGTGTGGTGTTCCTGATTGGCTTGATTACTTACATCACCAGTTTCTTTATTAAAGGTGAAACTAAAGCGAGCTAATCTTTTGTAATGATTTTTTACTAGCGTATTGTTACAACAGTGCACGGCAAAAGAAGGGGGCTTTGCCTCCTTCTTTTGGTTTAACTGAACAATCTGTCGTACAGGGTCATCGCATGAATACAAATGCAGCATTGATGAATGAAGATGGGGTTTTGCCGGCTGAAGATTTGCCCGGCGACTTTGCTATCTGGATATTTATACTTGCAGAAATGCTGGTGTTTGGCGTGATGTTCATCGTATATGCATTTGCACGCGCCCATCAGCTGGAGGTTTTTAATGCGTCCCAGCTTACATTGAACCGTGGCTTGGGTACCTTAAATACCATTATTTTGATTACCAGCAGTTACTTTGTTGTACGTTCTGTTGCTGCGATTAAAGTGAACGATGCTAGACAGTCTGCGCGCTGGCTGCTTGGTGCAATGGCGTTGGGGGCTATGTTTATAGTAGTCAAGCTGTGGGAGTTTAACGAAAAGTTCTCTGCAGGCATCACGCTGGAAACCAATGATTTTTACATGTACTACCTGACGCTGACGTCTTTTCATCTGATGCATGTGCTGATGGGCATGATTATTCTAGGATGTATCGTGTTTAAGTTAAGAAATGGTGACTACACAGCGGCTGAGCATTTTGGTGTGGAGACCGGTGCTTCATTTTGGCATATGGTGGATTTGCTATGGATCATACTTTTCCCACTGGTTTATATCATCCACTAATCATGAATAAACCAATCAACCATTTTTCTACACGCATCTGGCTAGTGCTAATTATGCTCACCATGCTTACCTTTGCTATCGGGGAAGAGGTTGCGCAGGGCAAAGCCGTGATGTTGAGTGTACTGGCAATCGCCTTTATCAAAGGCCAGTTGATTGCTAATTATTTTATGGGGCTGCGCTATGTAAGCTGGCTGTGGCGCGGCATCATTATGGGTTATTTTGTGGTGGTAGGTGGCATGGTTGCCATTGCTTATTTATTGTAACGCGGGGCTTATTTGAGCGTTCGCTAAAGCAAACTGAATACTGAAAGACTTTATGGAAACACAAACAAGTAGTACCCCGTTTTATGAGCCTAGCGGTGATGAGTGCGATCTGTTTGAACGTGCGTGGAAGAATCGTCTGCCGCTGTTAATTAAGGGCCCCACCGGCTGTGGTAAAACACGCTTTGTTGCACATATGGCTGCACGTCTTGGTTTGCCGTTACATACCGTGGCCTGCCATGATGATTTGACTGCGGCAGATTTGGTGGGGCGACACCTGATTGGCGATGGCGAAACCATCTGGAATGATGGTCCGCTTACTCGCGCGGTGCGTGAGGGCGGCATCTGCTATCTGGATGAAGTGGTAGAGGCACGAAAAGATACGACCGTGGTGCTGCATCCGCTGGCCGATGACAGGCGTATGCTGCCGATAGACCGCACTGGTGAGCTGCTACAGGCACCACCTGCGTTTATGCTGGTGGTTTCTTATAACCCTGGTTATCAGAACTTTTTAAAAGGAATGAAGCCTTCAACGCGGCAGCGCTTTGTATCGCTGACGTTTGATTTCCCTAGCGCAACGCAGGAAGAGGCGATACTGATGGGCGAAACCGGTATTGATAGCATGACTGCAAAACGGTTGGTTTCTATCGCTGGCGCATTTCGTGCCTTGCGTGATCATGATTTAGAAGAAGTAGCCAGTACCCGTCTGCTGGTGTACGCAGCGACCTTGATTAAAGATGGTTATGACCCAGTACGTGCCTGTCAGGCAGCATTGGTGGAAACGTTAACCGATGACGCAGAAACTGCAGTCGCTTTGAGCGAGGTGGTAAGTGCCACCTTTGGGCGTTAATGGAAGAATATGTAGGAGAACTATGGGATCGCCTGATTACAGGGGCGGCAGAGAAACGTCATGCTGCAGCCACCGTTAAGCTGGATGATATTGCCAAGTCAGTTGCTATATTTTTTAGGGCGCTGGGTGGTGACCCGGGATTAGGTATTTCAGCGGCACCGGCAATACGTCACGGTGCACGTAGGCGCCTGTTGCAGCGCATGGCTGGTAGTGGTGAAAAGGTAGAGTTAAGCTGGCGTGATGGCGAGGTGTTGAGGCTACCCTCGCAGATAGACCTGTTTGCCGAGTATGCGCTAAACCGTGACCTTTACTTCTGGCTAGTGGCAATGGCCGCGGTAGATACCGATAACAATCAGCCGTGGATAGTTAGAAATCAGCAGGCAACTCAAAGCACATTGCAACGCTTTCCCGGCTTGCACGTTCGCTACAGTCGGTTGGTCGATGCCTTGCTCGCAATGCGTATTCCACCGCACAAACTGCCAGAGGATGAAGCTGCGCAGGAGTATTCTATCCGTCAGGCATTGCAGCAGCCAGGTAGTGTAGATGAGATTACACTAGCCAAGCGCCCGTTTCAGCCTGTGCCGTTGTGGCCGCATCCCAATCCCCCCGTTAGCGGTGAACCCACTGCGACTGGTGTAGGTTCTCCTGAGCAAGCAAGCAACGCCGCACAGAAAAAAAACCGACGTAAACATCTGGCACAACGCAACGATGTGAAGGATGATAAAAACGGCTTTCTCATGATGTTTCGCGCCGAGAGCCTATTTTCATGGGCTGAGTTTGTAAAGGTGAATCGCCCGCAGGATGAAGAGGACGATACGGAAACCGCGCAATTGGCAGCAGAAGATATGGATAGCCTCACCATTGCCCGTGATGGTAAAGCCAGCGCTGCCAATGTTAGGTTTGATCTGGATTTGCCTGCCGGTGCTGCGGATGATACGCCGTTGGGTGAAGGTGTTTTATTACCAGAATGGAATTGGAAAAAGCAGGTATTGCAGCCGGATTACTGCAGTTTGCAGCAGCTAATCGCTACTGATGCTAAGCCTTGCGAGTTACCGCATGCCTTAAAAAACACAGCCAATCAGCTAAGACGCCAGTTTCAGGCGTTAACGCCAACCAGACACTGGCTTAAAGGTCAGCAGGATGGTGACGAGCTTGACCTGGATGCCTGGGTGCAGCTTGTTTCTGAAAGAAACAGCGCTATGCCAACTTCTGAGCATGGGCTTTACCGCGCGCAGGTGAATCAGGAGCGTGATCTAGCTTGTTTGCTGTTGGCTGATTTGTCATTGTCCACCGATGCCTATGTATCTAACCATGCGCGCGTGATTGATGTTATCCGCGATAGTTTATTGTTGTTTTCTGAGGCGCTGACTGCAACCGGTGACAGTTTTGCACTCTATGGGTTTTCATCTCTCAAGCGTAGCCACGTGCGGTTTAATTACATTAAAGGTTTTGATGAAAAATACAGCAGCCAAGTGCGGGGGCGTATTACCGCCATTAAACCTGGCTATTACACCCGCATGGGGGCAGCCATCCGGCACGCAAGCAGTTTACTGGTGCAGCAGAAAAGGCGGCAGCGGTTGCTATTGATATTAACCGATGGCAAACCTAATGATCTGGATCAGTATGAAGGTCGCTATGGCATTGAAGATACGCGAATGGCGCTGATTGAAGCGAGAAGGCTAGGGCTGCGACCATTCTGTGTCACGATTGATACCGAAGCTAGTGATTATCTGCCCCATTTATTTGGTGCTGGCGGCTATGTGGTAATCCGCAACCCTGAAGACCTACCTAAAGAACTGCCGTTGCTTTATGCGCAAATGACCCGTTAAGTGCCTAAGTCGTAGCTGCGGAGTTTTTTAACATCAATAATCATTACGTCTTTCCCGTTTACCTCAATCAAGCCTAGCTGCTGTAGTTTTGCGATGGTGCGCGATAAGGTTTCCGGGGTTAGGTTGAGTAGTGACGCGATGGTTGTTTTGCTTGCTGGTAGCGTAATGTTACTGGCATCGGAGGCGTCAGCACTTATCTGTAACAAATAGCCAATAAAGCGTTGTGTACATGATTGCAACGATAGCATTTCAATATCCTGCACCAGTTGATGCATTCTGACAGAGAGGCCTGCCAGCATTTTGCGCGCGAACATCGTGTCGTTATCCAACATAGAAAATATCAGGCTTTTAGGGATCAGCAGCACTTTTGAATCCAGTATCGCTTGCGCATACACTGGAAACTTGCGCTCTAAGAATAAAATAGCCTCACCAAAACTTTCTCCTGGGGAAACAATACTGATAATTTTTTCACTACCCTGCGGTGAGGTGACGCCAAGCTTTAACTGGCCATCCAATAATATATAAAGGCCAACGGCGGCTTCTCCACGGTTAAAAACGGCGGTGCCTTTAGGGAAGTCTATGAGCTGTGAATGCCCAGCAATTTGGGTGATTTGTTCAGCAGTGAGTTCTTTGAACATGAAGAACTCAGACAAAGTTTGGGAAATGAACAGCGTATTCATCTGCGAACCTTTTTAACTGGTGGGTGTGGATTATGCGGTTATTTTGCAGATACGCCTACTTTTTATTGTGCGGCTTATTGCACAGTGCGGCGCTAGCTAAAATAAATATAAACAGGATCATTGTTGCAACATGCATGAGGCCGCCAGCTTTGCGCAAGCTGGGCATTAATAGAAAATCACCTAATAACCTTATCAGTAATGAAATATGCAGCAGCCCCAAGGGCAGATAAAAGCTAGCATGGTAGGGAATTTTAACTTTGGTAATGGCTGGAAATATGATCGGTGCATGACCGAATATCATGGAAAATACAAAACCTAGAAAAATACTGTGACTAAATGCATCGTAACTAGCACCGGGGCTAAGTGTGGGGAAAGTGAGGCCGATAATGCCGGCAATTAGTAGCCATGCATAGCCGCTGCACAGGGCGATTGCAATATAGCGTGTCAGCCCTTTTTGCCGGATGGTGTGGCGCACAATGTCATGACGCATCAGCCACAGCGTCATGACAACCAGCGCTGCTGACAATACTTGAAAGTTAGGCCATGCGCTGTGTGAAGCGCTGATTACACCTGCAAAAAATAGAACCAGTGCAAATACAAAGAGTAATTTGCTGCCTTGAGTAGGGCGTAGAAATCTAGATAATTCCAGTCGTTCAGCGACGATGGTCATTATTAAAAACCCCATCCACCAAGGCATAATGCGAGCAAGGCTAAGCCCGTTCAGCCAAAGAAAGCATCCTGTACACCAGCATATGGCGGCAAGCACTAACGTAAAAGTAAATAGCTCACGCTGCTTTAAAAATATTTTGATAGAGACAATGCATAGTAATGCACTGGCGATAAAAATCAGCGCAAGCGCGATGCAATAATCTGCATCTGTTATTAGTAGTATTGCTCCGGCAACTGAGGCTAACGGTGCAAGGTAAGCCCAGCGTTCACCAATGGCTACGGCGCGTTCCAGACAAATAACGGTTCCCAAAAAACCGCACACCATGAGCGGGGCGTGCATTGTCAATGCTGTGTTTGCCGGTATTGGAAGGTTCCAGCCTAAACGAATGAGGCCGATATACATGCCGCATAGCAGGCTGATGAATCCAGCTACCAGCATGGGGACGCGATAGCGTACGGCGAGATTTGTTTTCATAAATAGATATTATCAGCTGTTGTAGTTAAGCTGTTGAGCCCCAGCCTAGCCTCTGCTTTGCCTGCTCGCTCATCATTGCTGGCTCCCAAGGCGGCTCCCATACTAAATCAAGCTCCAGTTCAATATGGTCAGTCAACGTTTTACTCACGGAGTCATGAATGCTTTCAATCACAATTTCAGACATCGGACATGCGTGAGATGTCATGCTGAAGGTGACTTTGGCAATATTGTTCTGGATTCTAATGCCATAAATCAGGCCAAGGTCGATCAGGTTCTCGCCGATTTCTGGGTCTATTACCGATTGCAGAGCAGTGTAGATGCGCTGTTCATCTTTATTAAGTTGGTTAAGGTTCAGCTGATTAAAGCTCAGTTGGTTTAGAGTCATCACTATTTACCTTAATAATGCTTTGAGTGCGTCAGATGCACCATTCATATTTTTATTCATGGCGTCTACCTGATATTTAACCATGCCGTCCTTATCCAGAATAAAAATAGTAGCATCATGCTCATAGTCGCCAGATTCTACTTTTTTATATTTAACGCCAAGCGTAACGGCCAGTTTGCGTATTGCGCTTGCATTACCTTGTGCCAAGGTCCATGAAGGGCTGGTGATGCCATGCAGTTTGGCAAACTCTGTGAGTTTGGCGGGGGTGTCGCGCTCAGGGTCTAGCGAGAATAAAGCAAAGTTAGTGTTGGCGGCCTGTGCTGCGCCTAGTGAGCGCTCGATGCGTTTGATATTCTGCACGGTGAGCGGGCACACGTACTGGCATGACGTGTAAACCATGGCTATCACGGTTGGCTTGCCTCCGAGTGCGCTCAGTTGAAAAGCGCTCCCATTTGCTGCTGTCCAATTATCGGTAATATTAAACACTGAGTCAGTGCTGGGGGCTGAGGCAGCTGTTTGTTGCGGGTGATGGTGATGCTCATGATTATCAGCGAATGCCGGAGAGCTCAAAGCCAGTATGAATGACAATAGAAGTTGATGCTTTAGCGTTTTTTTCATTTTATATCCTTTGCACAACGGAATCCTAAACTTTTACCTGTAAAGTTGCCCTTCAGGCTTTCTCGGTATGAGTACCTCATAAACGCAGCATAATCATCAAGATTGCTCGCACTCAAGCTGCCGCTGCCACAAAACAGTGTCTTGTCGCCGGAGTTTCTAGAGTCAGGTGGTGCCATGTAGCTATTAAAATCCGCAGTCCACTCCCAAATCAGGCCTGCCATGTCAAATACACCAAACCCGTTGGCTGGCTGGTTTTTGATTGCCAATGGTGCTCTGTTAGGAACGGAGTACCAGCGAATAATCTGCTTCTGCAGGTTTTCTTTATCCCTGTCATTATCGTTGAGGGTATATTCCCACTCGTCGGTCGAAGGCAGGCGTTTATCTTGCGCCTCGCAATATGCCGTTGCCGCAAACCATGAAACATTGACTACTGGGGCATCTGGATTTTGTGTGTCTAGGTTTGTTGTATCTGTGGCATCTTGCGTGCTTTTCCAGTGATCCAGATAGTGTGAGTCAGAAAATATCTTTTTGATATTGGTTGGGTGCCAGTCTGGATGTTGGCTCACAAAAGCTCGAAACTCGCGATTAGTAACAGGGGCGGCGTCCATCCAGAATGCGTCTACTTTTACTTTGTTCGCCGCATTGCTACTCCCTGAATCTTTCTTCAAAAAGAAAGGGGTGAAGCTTCCCTGCGGAATCATCACCATTTCTTCTGCGGATACTGCCGCCCCGTAAGTAAGGGCGGCAGGTACTGCCAGCAGGGAGATGAGTTTTAATTTTTTACTCAACATGTTTTATAGGAGCGACACGGTGCTGTTTTACTTCTTCCGGGGTGACTTCATCACCGTTATTGCCCCAGTTGCTGTAAATGTAAGTGAGCACATTGGCGACTTCTTCATCGCTAAGCGTCCATGCAGGCATAACGCCGTTGTATTCATTACCGTTCACCATCAGCTTACCTTGTAAGCCGCCAGTAACTGCCTTGATGGTGGGCGCTTTGCCGTTAAGCAAGTAATCTGACTTTGCTAGGGGAGGGAACGCCTGCGGTACGCCTACACCGCTTGTTTGGTGACAAGCTGCGCAGTTGTTGTTGTAGATAGACTCCCCCAGTTTGATGCGGTCAGCTTTGGTTTTGGCACTAGGTGTCTGTGCTTGAGATCTTTCTGCATTTCTCATGCTGGTGCCTTCAGGCAGGTAAACCTCATCAGTCATTTTGCCTGAGTAGATGGTTTTTTCTTCATCACCCGATACTTTCAGCATGCCCAGAGCGCCTTTATTGAATGCTCTAGTGAGTGAGTGGTCTACCATGATGTAGGTGCCAGGGACGTTTACTTTGAACTCCATATAAGCAGCCCCACCTGCTGGAATCATCGTAGTCTGTATGTTTTTGGCGGGGCTGGCAGTGTTGCCTTCATGGTTAACTTTATCGAATATCTCACCAATGACGTGAAAAGAGGAGGTTAGGTTAGGGCCACCAACACCAACATACAGTCGCACAGTGTCGCCTTTTTTCGCCTTCAATGCGTTGTCGCCGGTCAAAGCGCCTGCTGCACCGTTAAACACCACATATTCAGGCTTCTCATCAATCGCTTTCGCCATACTGAAGGCCTGTAAGCCTTGTTCACCATTTTTGCCTTGGGTGTAAAAATCTCCCTGCATCACGTAAAACTCATGGTCAACTTTAGACATACCAGCTTTAGGCTCCACTAAGATCAGACCGTACATACCGTTAGCTACATGCATTGCTACAGGTGCGGTAGCGCAGTGGTATACATAAAGGCCAGGATTTAGTGCTTTGAACGAAAATACAGAGCTGTGGCCAGGGGCTGTCAGTGACGCTGCTGCACCGCCACCAGGGCCGGTTACCGCATGCAGGTCAATATTGTGTGGCATTTTATTATCCGGGTGATTGTTCAGGTGAAACTCAACGTCATCTCCCTCGCGAATGCGGATAAATTTACCTGGCACTTTGCCGCCAAACGTCCAGAACGTATAGCTGACACCATCAGCAAGACGGCCTTCCAGCTCTTTAACTTCAAGATTAACGATGACTTTCGTTGCATGTTTTCTGGTAATGCGTGGGGGTACGGCGGGTGCGTCTGTCAGTACCGCTGTTTCCTGACCAATCACTTTATCACTGCTGGACTTGGGTGCAGTTGCAGCTGTAGCCATGTTAGCCATGCAAAGTACAGCGCCTAGTACTAAAAGTGGTATCTTTTTCATGATTTTCTCTTTCTCCCAGTATTGACTGTATTCAATTTAAAAACACATGAACAGAATGAATCTAGACTGCATGTTATGTTATGTCATGTTAGTTAATTTACGCTGAAGATAAATTGATACGCATCAATTAGTTAAAATATATTATTTACAGCAGATAGTAATGTTTATCATCATTGAACTACAATGGATTGCCAATTTAGCTAAGCGAGCGCCTATTGTGCGCCTCACTCGATTTTTATTGAATGCCGTTTTAAATTAATTATATGTTGCATATTAAATGCAACATATATAAAATGAATCTCTCCTATGCAAATTACCAAATTCACAGATCTTAGCTTAAGAGTATTGATGTATCTCACGCAAGAGGTAGGTAGTTCTATTGTCACAATCAATGAGATCGCACAGCAGTTTGATGTACCCAGAAATCATTTGATTAAAGTGGTTACCAGGTTAAATAAGTTAAAGTGGGTTTCTACTACCCGTGGACGTAGTGGTGGCTTAAGGTTGGGGATACAACCGTCTCAGTTGAGGCTGGGAGATATATTAAGAGAGCTGGAGAATAAAACCTCATTAATTAATTGTAGTGAGCCACCTTGCGTGTTGAGTGGTCAGTGTAATTTAAAAGAGATTTTAGATCACGGCTTACATAGCTTTTATGAGGAAATGAACAAATATACTTTGCAGGGAGTTGTGGACTCTAAAACACAGCAAGCGGTGATTAAATTACATCAGCGCTTTGTTGCTTAATTACCCAGTTCATTAAATTAATAAAACCAAGTTAATGTTGATGATTGCTTGGTTTTAATTGTAGGTAAGTTATACCAAGCACTCTTACGAGTGTTTTTTTAGATTATAAATGTAGCATTTTAAATGCAACTTAAATAAGGAGACGTCATGTTATCAAGATCAGCAAAACCCTATATCGATGCCAGTGTGCCAGTGCTTAGGCAGCATGGGATAGCCATTACTACATTGTTTTATAAGAACATGTTCGAGTCACATCCAGAGCTTAAAAATATTTTTAACATGGGAAATCAAGCCAATGGCTCGCAGCAGCAATCATTAGCGGCGGCTGTATTTGCCTATGCGGCCAATATTGATAACAGCGCAGCTTTGGCACCAGTGATTGAGCGTATCGTACATAAGCATGTGTCGGTTGGTATTAAGGCAGAGCATTATCCTATTGTAGGCAGCAATTTAATTGGAGCCATTAAAGGCGTGCTAGGTGAGGCAGCGACTCCTGAGCTGCTAGCAGCTTGGGAGGAGGCGTATGGCCTATTAGCCGATGCACTGATTGATGCAGAAGCAAGGTTGTACCAGCAGAATAATCAGCAGCCAGATGAGTGGCTTAAAGTGAAGGTGGCAGATAAGCAGCATCAATCAGAGGATGTGGTGACCTTTACGCTGCAAGCGGATGGCGGGCAAGTGTTGCCTAAGTTTAAACCGGGTCAATATATCAGTGTGGCCGTGCATATTGAAGCTCTTAATTTAAGGCAGATAAGACAATACAGCCTGTCTGACGCTAATCAGGACAATACCTACAGAATTACTGTGAAACGCGAAAAAGGCGACGAATATAAACCGCGTGGTAATGTATCTAACTGGTTGCATCAGCATGTGCGGGTGGGGAGCGTGATTGACATTAGCTACCCATGTGGAAACTTTACCCCTGACGTACTAGATCAACAGCCGATAGGGTTAATTTCTGCCGGTGTGGGTATTACGCCGATGATTTCAATGGTGAAAGAGATCTCTATCAATAACCCAACAAGAAAAGTTTTATTTGCACATGCGGCCAGAAACCGTAACAGCATTGCGCATCTGGATGAGATTCAGCAAGCTAAGCATGCGTTAAATAACCTTAATGCGATTTTCTTTTTGAATGAATCAAAAAAACAACATGCAGATGAGTTAGAAGGGCGTATGGATTTATCAGGACATATCTCTACTGAGTTTAAAGATGGCATCTATTACATCTGTGGGCCGCAGTCATTTATGGATGATCAGCGTGACGCTTTGCTAGAGCTTGGGGTGAGTTCTAAAAACATTCATAGAGAAGTATTTGGTCCAGAAAGTCTTAACCACATCATTTAATGGTGCGTTGATGCATTAATTCGGTGAGTTTTCAACATAACGCTTGCCGATTTTAATGGATTATTTAAATAAAACGTTAGCTTAGTGGATTAAACCTCTGATCTGTACGCCGCTGATATCGGCATGTTTATTGCTTGGATGTTCTTGGGCTATTTATAATAGAAAAGAAAAAACAGCATATGAAGTTATATTTAAATACATCACATCAGACTTTTGATTTTGCCAATCTTGATCTAATTCATACACACAATCCAGAAACATCTGTTTTTATTTTTGACTTTGATGATGAGAGGTCATTGACGTATATCCTCAATCAGCTTGCTGAAAAGCTACCAGAACAGTTGCTTGAAAACTCCTACGTGATGATCGCAAAAGACGCTAATCCGACGGATCCTGCAGAGACGATGTCAAGCATTGTCCCATTCAACATTTTTTATACCAGGCGCCTGCACTCATGGTTACTAGATGATATTAGCTTACATGTGCAAATATATTTTCAGCCTATTGTTGACTTCACCCAGAACGGAAAAATTTTTGCCTACGAGGCCTTATGCCGCATAAAGAACCCCTCTGGCGAGTTGTTGAATGGTGAGGAGTCATTTAAGTTGGCGAGCCAGCTTAAATGTAGCGAAGAGCTGGATATTGCTTGCCAGCAAAATGCATTGGTTGGTAAAGCAAATTTAATTGCCCCAGGCACACCTATTTTCATTAATGTGCTGCCACAAACCATTATGAAAAAGCGCTGGCTGACATTAATGATGGAAGCGCTAAGCAAATATGGCATAGAACAGCGTGAAGTGGTGATTGAAATTGTTGAAAGTGAAAAAGTATCCCCCGAGCTTTTATCCGAGTGCTGTGATGAGATTCGTGCTCACGGCCTTCGTATAGCACTTGATGACATGGGGTCGGGCTTTAATGGTTTGCGTACACTGGCCGCTGTTCGTGCAGACTATATCAAAATTGATAGGGCGATTGTTCATGAAGCACAAGGTAGTCGTGTGCGTACAGTGTTGCTGGAGGCCATTATCTCAATGGCGCAGAGGCTCGGCTGTACCGTTGTGGCAGAGGGTTTGGAGCGCGTAGAAGACATTAACTTCTGCTTAGACCTTGGGCTTGCCTATGCGCAGGGTTACTATTTTGCAAAACCAGAAAGTAAACCTACTCAGTCAGTGGCAGCGTTGCCTAAGCAGGATGATGCACATCGTTCTCATATACCAGATGAGTTCAGGATTGGCGAGTTTGTGATGCGTGGCTTAACGATAGAGGTCAATACTTCCATTGAAAAGGCGCGAGAAATTTTCCGGGATAATCCGGATACTGAAATTGCTGTGGTGCTAGATCATTTGCGACCTATCGGTTTGCTCAAGAGGGGTAAAGTATTTACTCAGCGCAGTAGTTCATTGGGTGCCTATTGCGATGCATTACCAAAAATGATTACCAATCGCACGCCTTCATCATTATTAGCGCGAGGGCTCTACCTCGAGCGCGGAGATGCCGAGCCCTGGATTATGGTGGGCGATGATGGTGTCTACATCGGCATCATACAGCCGCTAGAAATTATGGCACAGTTGATCAGTCGGAAGATGAGTACTGGCAGCCTGCACCCACTTAGTCAGCTAACTACAGGGCCAACATTGCGGCAATCGCTGGATGTCAGCATACGCAATAATCCCAACACCGTATTAGTCTATATTGATCTTGATCACTTTAAAGCCTACAACGATAGGTATGGGTTCATACGTGGCGATGCCATGATTCGCCTATTATCAGAAATTGTCAGGCAGGAGTTTCTTGGCGCTACAGGGACGTTGGTCGGTCACATTGGTGGTGATGACTTTGTGTTGATTCTAGATCATATCAACACAAAACTTGAAGACAAGCTGCTGGATGTGATTTACCATTTCCAAGACCTCGCCAGCCATTTATATGACACATCAGACTTGGAGCGTGGATTTTTTACTACTGAGGATGGTAGCGAGCATCCTGTTGCAAGCATCTCAATTGCTGTCGTGAATGGTAGCCAAGGCGCACTATCAAATAGTGTCGCAGCTGCGGAGCGTGCGGCTTACCTGAAAAAGATAGGTAAATCCAACATAGGTAGCATCATTGTGGTGGAGGATGTTACGCCTAGACTTGTAGTGCCAGAACATGAGGTACATTCCGATTGGCAGGCTCGCGCACTAGATGCGTTGCAATCCTTACTTCAATATCGCCGCTCGGAAGATTCGCATTGCATGGATGGCTGTTTCACTGACTATCCGTTCTTTGAGGTGGTATTTGAGCTTAACGCTAACGGGATGCAAAGATATCCGAATTGGATTAATCCAAACATGTACGGCAAAATTAAAGCGGGAGGGGCAGGGGTTGATCGTAGCCTGCAAGCTTATTACAACGAAGCGCATGACACGCTTAAGCCTTATATCTCTAACATTTACCTATCAACAGCGACAGAAGATTTTTGTTTGACGGTATCGTTACCTATTCTAAATCAGCTAGGAGGCCTCGAATCAATACTCGTTGCTGACATCAGTATTGCCGCCATGGCGATGCTGAGTGGTGTGAGCAGTCAACTGTAGAAAAGTATTGGGTAATCCGGGAAGCGGATGCTGAAAGGGCGTTTAGTTCTGCATTATGCACATTATTTGTGCCTGGAACGTATGCTTATTGGCGTGCTTACATCTTACTCTTTAGATGCTTCAGAAAAAACAAGAGCTTCTGTAAACACACTCAAGCCTAAATAAAGCCAAGGTTGATTACGCATGTGCGCTGATTTTAGCTGATAAAGAGTGATATGCCGTGGCAATACGGTGTTATCTGACTTCACTTGTTTTGTCTTGCCAGTATCATGCGCCCGCGCACATCTGAGCAATGTTGCGTTTAACATCCCAGCTAATCAAATCATGTGCCAAGCGAGTGTAGACATGGCACTGGGCAACATCCCCCAGACGCCTTGCCACTACTTTATACGGTACTGTTTGCCCGCTTACCTTGGCAAAAGTATCTACCATTTCTATAGTACTCATTCTCCTGTTTATTTTGAGTAACGTTTTCACGCACTAGGAGCGTTATATATTCGCAGATGTTAGCAAACCTAATCTGTACGATACCACACACACCATTTGAATCTGATGAGTTGGTCATCAAACATCCGATGATGTGTTTCAGTTTAAGTGTTCCCACAGAAAATGCTCTTTATTTGATGACAGCCGTACAAAAGTGATCACCATCATCTGTTAGTGAATGATCTTGTTTGTTGATTTCAGCCAGCATTAGGCTGAATAGAGCCATTGGTCACGTTATAACGCCAGCCTGAATCAATTAATTAAATCAATCAATACATAGGGTTAGTGTATTTTATTTACGTTGGCATAGATGTGGCTTTAATCAAAAGCTGATCTAAAAATAATGTTTGTAACGTTATTTAATTTTTAAAAAATAGACTAAAAAAAAGAAAAATAACATGAATTTAAAACTCAGGATTAATTTAATTATTACCTTGATATTGGCGTTAGTTATGCTGATAGGGGCAGGGATGATGATTGATAATGCCCGAGAGGATGTCAGGGCGGAGGTCGATTCCACCACGGTTTTAGCATTGCATTTACTGGATGCTGAGTTACTGCATTATGTTTCAGATTACACATGGGCGAATAATCGCGATAAAAATAAGGTGGATATCTTTCGTTTGCAAAGCTTAGATAACGTACGCCATTTACGTATCGAATTTTTTGATGCCCAAGGCAATCTGCGCGATAGCAATCGTCCACCTGCCGGCCATGGCAGCAAATCACCACCAGCTTGGTTTGAAAAATTAATGAGTAAGGTTTCATCTTCATTAAAGACTACGCGCCGCCCAATTGTTATTAATAACCGCGTGCTAGGCGAGCTTGTGATTACGCCTGACCCATCCTATGAAATTGCTGAAATATGGCATGACACCTTAGGTTTATTAAGCCTAGGTTTACTATTTTTTATCGTAGTTAATGGCATGATTTATTGGGCGGTAGACCGAGCCCTACGCCCATTAAACACCATACTGAACGCCCTCACCGAGCTTGAACATGGAAATTGGGGTGCACGTTTACCCTTGTTTTCTCTCCCTGAGCTTTCCAGTGTTAGCAGTAAATTCAATGCCATGGCGCAAACCTTAGAAAACAGTATATTGAACAACCACCGCCTTACAACCCAATTAATTAGGCTGCAAGAAGATGAACGTAAAAATATCGCCCATGATTTGCATGATGAAATTGGGCAGCATTTAACGGCTATCAATATTGATGCATCGGCCATACTTAAGGCAAAGGACCTGACATCCACCTATGAAAGCGCGCAGGCTATTAGTATTGTCGCTAGACAAATGATGGAAATAGTCAGGCAAATGCTGCAGCGCTTGAGGCCAGCGGTGCTTGATGAGCTAGGGCTACATGCATCATTAAATGAGCTTATAGACAACTGGCGGCAGCGTAATCGAGGTGTCAATCTCAGCATTAATATTTCTAGTCAGGTCAACTGCCTGAATGAAACAATGGCAATTACTACTTATCGTATTGTTCAAGAGTGCTTAACTAACGTGACTAAACATTCAAAAGCTCGCTTGGTGACGATTAAGGTGGAATTGCAACTTGGGCGCTTGAAGTTACTGGTCAAAGATAATGGTCAAGGCTTTGACCATACTTTAAACACGCAAGGTTTTGGTTTGGCTGGTATGCGTGAACGTGTAGAAGGGCTGAGTGGCTCATTTAACCTCAACACCAAGCTAACTGCTGGTGTTGAGATACAAGTCAGTTTACCTATGATGTTAAGGGCGGGCATATGATGACCAAGATTCGGGTCATTTTAGTAGATGATCACAATGTTGTGCGCTCAGGGTTACGCCGTTTATTAGAGCTTGGTGGTGATATTGAAGTAGTGGCGGAAGCTGATAGCGGTGAGCAGGCTTGCCAACTCTACACCGAGTTTCCGGCAGACGTAATGGTCATGGATATTTCCATGCCTGGGCTGGGCGGACTAGAAGCCTTGAGGCGAATATTGCAGCGTGACCCATCAGCAAAAATAGTCATTTTCACTATGCATCAAAATACCGCGTTTGCCACACAGGCGCTTGCTGCTGGCGCCAAATGTTATGTTTTAAAGTCAGGGCTGGCCGATGATTTGCTATTGGCAGTACGTGAGGCCAACGCTGGTAAAACTTATATTAGTCCCAATATTGCGCAAAAAATTGTCATGCAGTCACTTGCTGGCGCAGCAGACCCTACCGAGCGCCTATCAGCCAGAGAGTTTGAAGTATTCAGGTTGCTGGCTGAGGGCAGTGGGGTTGACGATATTGCGCTGATGTTAAATGTAAGCCAAAAAACTGTGGCGAACTACCAAACCATTCTTAAACAAAAACTTGGCATTACCAATGCGGTTGAGCTAGTGCGGCTCGCAATTAGGTACGGTGTCATTCTGGAGTAAACGTTTCCAGCCGCATTAAAATTAGTTACAGCTAATTGTTTCGCTCATTCACATCTCCCATTCTTGCTTGTCACTGACTCGGGAAAAAATCCCGATATAAATAGTGAGCAACTCCCGGTATAACTCGGGAGTCTCGCTCTTACGCGAACATCCCCCTAAGCCTTATATTTGCTGGCTAGCGCAATTGGCGCATAGATAAAAATTCACATGAATTGCTACACCAAAAATAATATCAAGGTGTATTAGCTAGAGGGATGAAGTAAGAATGAGTTCGTACAGAAAATCGTCTAAAGGTTTATTGTCTTTTAAGTTAAAAACCATCCCGCTAATTATCTTATCTACGTTTTCACAATACGGTCAGGCTGAAGAAAGCTCAGCTAAAAATAATGCCGCTACTAGCCTTGCTCAATCATCAGTGCATGACGATGCCAGTGAAATTGGCAGTGTTAATGTGGTTAGGCCTATGGTTCTGCCTTCATCTGCAGCAAAGTATGACAAAAGTGGATCCATACTATTATCTGCTAAGGACGGTGATGATAATAAAGTGGGGACTAGTGCAGGTGCTAAGGAGTACGCAAGGTCTTTAGCTAAGGATAAGGGTAAAAATGACCTGCCAATCGGTATCCAGCTTCAAGATATTCAAGTACGCGCCAAACGCCTATATGAAATAGGCCCGCTGCGCGGCTTGGCGCTCACTAAAGAAGAGATTCCTGGCAACGTACAAAGTATTAGCGCTAAAGAGATTAAAGAGTCGCACGCATTAAGTATCTCTGACTTAATGAACTCCAAGCTGCAATCTGTCAATGTGAACGACTATCAAAGCAACCCATTTCAAATGGATGTGACCTATCGAGGTTTTACTGCAAGTCCGCAGCTAGGTACCGCACAAGGTTTAAGCGTGTTTCTGGATGGCGTACGTGTGAACGAGCCATTTGGCGATGTGGTGAACTGGGACATGCTGCCACTTAACGCCTTGGCTGGGCTAGATGTGTTCCCAGGGTCAAATCCTATTTTTGGCTTAGGCACACTAGGCGGCGCATTATCCATGCGCACCAAGAGCGGTTTTGATGCTAAAGAGGGCACCATCGAGGCTTTGGGTGGCTCGTTTAATCGTAAACAGATACAAGGCAGTGTCGGTGGTAATAACGGCGTGATTGCTGGTTTTGTGGCCGCTAATATTTTCAATGAAGATGGCTGGCGCGACAACTCACCCAGCAAAGTCAATCAGTTATTTGCCAAAGGTGAATGGCGTAACGAGAAGCTACAGCTTGGTTTAAGTGCGTTGTACGCGGGCAATGAGCTAACTGGCAATGGTTTGTTACCTACTGAAATTGCGCAGCAAGATCGTAGTAGTGTATTTACTAGCCCTGACGTAACCAAAAACCGCTTGTTGCAATTTCAGTTAACAGGTCTGTGGGACGTTACAGACACCTTTAATATCACTGGGCAAATCTATAAACGGAAAAGCCGTAGAAATAGTAGCACTGGCGACATGAATGGCGATTTTGGTGGCGCAGTCACGCGCAGGCCAAACCCGGGAGAGCAGATTGCTCCTGGATATGCAGATATTGATAGGGATGGGCTACCTGACTCTACGGGGCGCGTAGCCAATGTGGCTATTTCTCAAGGTGGATACACCCTAGATGCAAATGGCAATCCAGAGCAGATTTCAGGTGGTTTTCAGCAAATCGGTGTAGACCAAGACGGCAATCCAATTATTGACGAAGTGTTTATTAACAACCCAGCATTTGATGCAAGTAATCTAGCGATTGGCACTAATTTTAATACTGCGGTCAGTGCCAATCAGGGTACTCAGGATATCTATGATAACGATGGCAATTTCGTGAAAACGGTACCACTTTGGGGTTATGGTCAACTATTGGATGGTACTTTTGCTACGAGCTCGCTGAATAATCCTACTTTGCCAGATACATTTAAACAAGCTGCACTTACTGTATGGCAAAACCGCTCCGCCATCAGAACATTGCAGAATTTACAAAGTAGTCTTGGTTTGCTAGATGCTACTAATGAAAATGGTCTAAGCACATTTTTTGCAGTCGAGGGCTTAGAATCTGGAGAGTTCGATGCAGGTTTTGTGAATGATAATGGCTTTTTTGTCGCATTAAATCATAAAGCGATTATCGTTCCAGTTGGCGCTGATGGTAACTATATACTAGGGACGGCAGATAGCAATGTCGGCTTAGGCAAGCCTTTACTTATTCTTGTCAGAGACCCTGTGACGGGTGTGCCTCTTGAAAGAAATGGTGTGGATTTTAATGGGACAAGCCGAGCGCAAGTAGGAAAAGGAACAGGTTACGCATGTGATGAAAATGGCCAGAATTGCACGCCCACTGCACTTATTACCAAAACAGAAATTGAACAGGTGACGGATGGTGGCGCAATTCAGTTTAACTGGAATTTAGAAAAACATAAATTCATGATTGGTGCGTCGATTGACTCATCCGATGCCTCATACAATAGCGCCCAATATTTAGGTCTGTTAGATAATAATCGTAATGCAGTTTTAGCCCCTGATCGTCTTGGTTACGAGTATGCGGCTGCCAGCAATCCATTGGGCCTGAATAACTTTGGTGGCAATAGTATTACAAAAAGCCTGTATTTTAGTGAAACCTGGACACCAACAAAAGAATGGAGCTTTACGGGGGCAGGGCGCTATAACCAAACGTTTGTTAAAAATGAACTGGCTATCAATAGTATTTTGGGGGTTGCAGGGCCAAATAAATTCTTAAATTTCTATAATCTAGGCGTGCTTTGTAATGATAACAATAACGACGGCACAGTGACCGCAGACGAATGTCCAGCAGGCGAAATACTACCTTTCACTGTGGAGAGAGCGAATGGTTTAGGAGCTATTGGTAAGGGTGAAACGGAGAAGTTTAGCTATTACTCATTCAACCCATCACTTGGCGCCACATGGCAACCGCATGAGACATTAAACCTTTACGCCAACTGGAATAAAGGCGCACGTACCCCTAGCGTAATCGAGTTAGGCTGTGCATTAGATGATACGCCGGTACCTGCGACGACTAATGCAGATGGAACACCTGCCTCATACAGACCTAGGTCTTTAATGGAGCGTAGATTCTGTAGTTTGCCTAGTACCTTGGCTGGGGATCCCTATTTGAAGCAAGTGCGTTCAGAAACCATGGAGCTAGGGGCAAGAGGTTATTTAACACCAGAGCTGCAGTGGAATGCTACGGTTTACAACACAGATCTGACAGACGATATTTACTTTGTTTCATTTACACCTGATAGAAGCTTTTTCCAGAATATTGGCAATACTCGTCGGCGTGGATTTGAGACGGGCATTCAAGGCAAGGTGGGTAAGGCCTCATTTAGATTGAACTACTCGCTGACTGATGCCACATTCCAAAGTGGTTTCTTAACAGCCAGCCCGAATAACAGTTCGGCAGGCACTCTCGTACAAGGTGATAGTTTAGTTGCTTCGCTGACTCCCACTGGATATCAGCAGATTTCAGTGAAACCAGGCGATAAGATTCCAGGCATCCCACTACACAACCTTAACGCGAGCTTTAACTATGAAGTGACGCCAGATTGGAATGTTGGCTTTACCGCCATTTTACATTCCAGCGCTTTCGTCCGAGGCAATGAAAATAATAAACATCGTGCAGGCCCCGCTAGCCCAATAGTTGGAGCGTGCAGCACCATTGTAACGGACGAAAATGGTCTACAAACTGGATCAAACTGTGCTAGCTCCCTCGCAAGGCCTGCTTTTAGATATGGAGGAAAAACGGCAGGTTATGCCGTATTTAACCTTAATACCAGTTATAAACTCACTAAAGGTTTAACTGCTGGTTTGCAAATTAGCAATCTTTTTAATCGCGAGTATCAAAGTGCCGGACGCTTAGGCTTGAATCCTTTCTCACCCTCTATCAATGGCTTAGTTGGCGCTAACGGGTTTAATTACAACAGTAACGATTGGCGTAGCAGTACCTTTTTAGCGCCAGGTGCACCAAGAGCTGCGTATTTTACGCTGACTTACGATTTTGATTTAGGGAAATAAGTAACTAGAGATGGGCATTTGCGAACTGCCCACTTGAGCATTCAACTCGAATCAATCTAAGAACTTACAAGGGCCTTTAGCTGATTTGGGTGAATTGGTGTCGTAGGCAGCCACAAATGCCTGCTTATTGTAACTGTTTTAGGAGATAAAGTAATGAAGAGTCAATTACTTAAATTAGCAGTAATCGCAGTTCTGGGCACGTCTAGCCAAGCATTTGCAACGGGTTTAGTTTCACTGCCAGCGGCAGGTTTGTCTGTTTCAGCAGGCACTAATCAGCCAGCAGGTACTACTGCATGGGTTACATGTAACACAACAGGTAATTACGGTTCAGGTAGCTATACTGCGCCAACGACAGGTGCGAATAATAATTGTGCAGTTTTCCCAGGTAACATCAACACCAGCCCTGTTTCAGGTTTCAGCAGGCTGACGGCAAATGATTTGACTGGTACTGCTATCACTGCTAATGGTGAGAACATCGCCTATATGACGTCACGTACTTTCCGTAACACGGCAAATACTGAGTGTATCTACGGCAAACAAATCTCTATGGATACCAGCACTACTTTTGACTACAACAGCAGCTTAGCCGGTCAACAGTACTTGGAGGTAAACGATTTTGCATTCGGTGGGTTTAGTGCAACAACAGACGTTTCTGCTGGATATTACCATCGCGCTTCAACAGATTCTCCAGTGTTCCGTGTAGGCCGTGCTTTCACTTCTGTACAAATGCAGGCTGACCCATCTGATGAAACTTTAGTAGCAACAGGTTTTATACACCGTCCAATCAATGGTCCATCTGTACCGGCATCGGGCACAGAGATCAATGGTGTTGGCCAAACAGCTAGCCCAGGCACTGTAACGCCAACTGCGGCCGAACAAACCTCAGCTATCCGTACTAATTGGGTGGACTTCACAGTTGATGTGACTGGTGGTGTAGATGAAGACGGTGGTACTGAGCCAGATGCACCAATGATGTACGTACGTGCTGCTTGTACTTCTACTGCACCAGCATCACTGGCAAATAGTGTACGCATCCGTCAAACAGGTCAAGAAACACAGCCATGGGTCACTATCTTGGCTTCAGGTTTGGCTCGTAGCGGTGCTAACGCTAACTTCTAATTGTATTTTGATTTGAACTAGCTAGATAAAAGCTGGCAGGGCTTTGCTCTGCCAGCCTTATAAATGATCTGGATGATAAAAATGAAAAGAAGTTGTTACCTATTTGGTTTAATGCTTTGTATGCAGCATTTATCAGCAAGTGCTGATGTTGCTAATGACAGCCAAAGTGGTTTTGTGAACTTACCAGCCACAGGCAATACCAATTCAGCCTATGTTTTGTGTGACACAAGCACAAACTTTGGATTGAGTGAAAAAAACGCAAGTAATAGCAATCAAAGCTCACTAGGCCAATGTGCCGTGAGTGACGATAAGCTTGCAGATAGCCCAATGAATTCGCCTATAGATGGTTTTACGTTAGTAGGTATTATTTCCCGCGGTGTGCCTATCCCCGAACCTTATGCCGCAGCAGGCGGTGAGGAGTTTGCCACCTTGACCGATACCGTTTGGCATAACAACGATACCAAAGAATGTATTTTTGGCACCCATATTTTGATGAAGGACCAAACCTTAGCCAATGGTAAGCGCTGGGAAATTAACGATATCACACGTGGTGGTTTTGCCGGCCGCCCAGTTGCTATTGCTTACTTTATGAAACCAAAACCTAACAAAGATTACGGCATGCCTGAGGCTTTGTTTCGAGCTGGCAGAACTTATACCTCGGTTCCGTATGAAAAAAACGGGTTGACCTTGCCAGCTTTACAAGGTGCGCCAGCCCCTACAAAAGCAATTAGCAAAAATCAATCAGCGGCTATGAATGAAAACTGGGTAGATTTTACTACCGACATTAGTTTTGACGATGCTGATGGTGTAACAAAAAAAATGACATCTATGTTGTATATCAAAACAATCTGCGAGCAACGTCAGCCAGAAGAAAAGGAAGGTGCCATTCGCCTACGCACCACCGGAGGTAATGGGCAGGATTGGTTGGAGATAGATGTACCTGGCTTGGTGCCATTTGGTGCAACGATTGAAAGGTATTGAGGCATATATGAAACAAACAAAATCAACACAACATGGCTTTACCTTGTTGGAGCTATTGGTCGTCATGGTCATTATTGGTTTACTTGCTGGCTATGTAGGGCCTAAATACTTTGCCCAGATTGGTAAGTCTGAAGTGAAAACGGCTAAGGCTCAGATTGATTCACTAGAAAAAGCCATTGATCAATACCGCTTAGATAACGGCCACTATCCGAGCACAGATAATGGCCTAGCCGCGCTTAATGAAGCGCCGGCAAACGAGGCCAAATGGCAGGGGCCATACCTAAAGAAAAAGGTACCTAACGACCCATGGGGAAAGCCTTACCAGTACAAGATGCCAGGTGAGCATGGGGAGTATGACTTATGGTCATTGGGCAGCGATGGTATGAGTGGTGGGATTGCTGAAGCTGCTGACGTAGCGAACTGGGAATAGGCTATTCATATGAAGTTCGAGTTAAAAGTAGCGCAGGGTGAAGAGGTGAGATTGCTCGCTTTGGAAGCAAGTAACGCTGTGCAAGCACGCGCTATAGCTGAGTCTCAAGGCTTGAGTGTGCTGAATGTCAAAAGCGTAGGTATGGCATTGTTCACGGTTAAATCATCCGCGCCAAAATTTAATTTGATGCTGTTTAGCCAGGAGCTACTGGCATTGCTGGAATCTGGGTTAAGTTTGGTAGAAGCCATTGAGGCTTTAGCAGAAAAGGAACAGCAGGCTGAATCTAAGGCGATACTTAATCAAGTAATGGGCGCTTTATTTGAAGGCTTGCCGTTATCGACAGCTTTAGAAAAAGTGCCTCAAGTTTTTACTCCGCTATATATCGCCTTAATTCGGGCGAGTGAGCGTACAGGTGACATGGTGCAAGCACTAGCAAGACATGTGGCCTACCAAACTCAAATTGATGCTGTGCGCAAAAAAATTATCACAGCCTCTATTTATCCTGTACTGCTGATTATTGTTGGCGGCCTGGTAGTGCTGTTCTTGTTGGGATATGTAGTACCAAAATTCAGCACTATTTATGAGAGTGCCAGTACAGATTTACCTTGGATGTCACAGCTATTATTAAGCTGGGGGCAATTATTGCAAGAGCATGGAAGCGAAGTGTTTGTGGCTTTTATTTTTAGTGTGCTAATGCTGGCCTTGATATTGAGTAGGCCATTTGTTCGTTCCGCAATCATGGCTAAAGTATGGCAGATTCCTGCGCTCGGCGAAACCATGCGCATCTATCAGCTGGCTAGATTTTACCGAACACTGGGCATGTTGTTGCGTGGTGGTATTCCACTAGTAACGGCAATGAGCATGGTGTCTTCATTGTTGCAACCTTTACTGCGAGCTAGCTTAGATAAAGTGTCTTTTGATGTGCGTGAGGGTAAGCCTATGTCGGTTGCTATGGAACAGCACGGCATGACGACCTCTATCTCAATCCGCATGTTACGTGTAGGTGAGCGCACTGGGCAAATGGGCGAAATGATGGAACGCATAGGTGCGTTCTATGATGAAGAGATAGGTAGGAAAGTAGAGTGGTTGACCAAGCTTTTGGAGCCGATTCTGATGATTATTATTGGTTTAGTTGTAGGGCTGGTTGTGGTGCTGATGTATATGCCTATTTTTGAGCTGGCGGGGAATATTCAATGAACATGCCACTCGATAAGATGGATTTGGATATTAATGCCATGAATAAAAGCGTGGGTATCGAGCCTAAGCTGACGCCTGAACTGTTATGCCAAGCCAGACTTATTGCTAATAATACCAAGCAAGACTTGCTGGATGTGCTTGAAAATGAATCCGGCTTAGACTCCGATGATTTTGTCGTAGCGCTCGGACAGATGATGCGCTACCCAGTACTAAGCATACTGCATCTTTATGAGTTGCATCCAGATTTCACCTTGCTGCCATTCGCAGAGGCTGGCAAGCTTGGCTGCATAGCACTACGCAATGATGATGGGCAATTGCAGCTGGTGTTCTCTAACCCGTTCGACACATATTTACAGCCAAAAATAGATTTAATCATTTCTAGATATGGTCATGCAGAGGTTGTAGTTTGGAGTCTTGCGCATCATAAAGACTTAACTGCGTATCTCAGCCACCATGAGCAAAGCATGCGAGCGATGGATGACTTAACTGCTGATCAAGTTGAGTACCACGCCGAACATCAGGGGATTGAAGATATCTCCCTACGTTCAATTAGCGAAGATACTAGCCCAGTAGTGAAGTTTGTGCGATCCACACTTTATGATGCACTCAAAGCCGGCGCTAGTGACATTCATATGGAAACAGACCCAACTGGCCTAAAAGTTAAATACCGTATTGATGGGGTGCTGAGTCAAGAGGGTGGTATCCAAGGTTTAGCACAGGCAGAGCAAGCTATTTCACGCATTAAAGTGATGTCTGAGCTAGATATTGCAGAACGCAGGGTGCCTCAAGATGGGCGCTTTAAGGTACTGGTAGCTAGCGGTGATGGTAAACCACGCGAGGTGGATATGCGAGTATCTATTATGCCTAGCGTTTTCGGCGAAGATGCCGTGCTACGTATTCTAGACCGTAAGGCATTGAGTGACGAAGCTAAAGGGTTGAGCCTAGAAACCTTAGGTTTTGAAGAGTCAATCATGGCGCGCTTCAGATTACTGGCAGAAGAACCATATGGCATGTTGTTGGTTACTGGACCTACCGGTAGTGGTAAAACTACCACGCTATACGGCATTATTTCTGAAATAAACCATGGGCAAGACAAGATCGTCACGATTGAAGATCCGGTTGAGTATCAACTGCCAGGTGTACTGCAAATTCCAGTCAATGAGAAAAAGGGACTTACCTTTGCCCGGGGGTTACGTTCTATTTTGCGGCATGACCCTGACAAAATTATGGTGGGTGAAATTCGTGATTCAGAAACAGCGCAAATTGCCGTGCAATCAGCACTGACAGGGCATTTGGTGCTGACCACGGTACACGCCAATAACGTGTTTGATGTCATTGGACGCTTTACCAACATGAATGTAGATCCATACAGTTTTGTATCGGCTATCAACGGCATCATGGCGCAGCGTTTGGTGCGCATTAACTGCTCACATTGCACCGTTGCAGATACGCCTGATACGTTGCTCATTAGTAAATCTGGCCTAACGCCGGAACAAGCGAAAGACTTCAACTTTAGAAAAGGCCAAGGATGTGGGCAATGCCATGGTACTGGGTATAAAGGACGTAAAGCAATCGCTGAGCTATTGTGTTTTAACGATGAAATTAGAGAGTTGATTGTCACCAGAGAGCCAGTGCGTAAGGTTAAAGAAGCAGCACGTGCTAACGGTACCCTCACTATGCGCGAGGCAGCATTAGCGCTGGTAAGGCGTGGTGAAACTACATTAGAGGAGATCAATCGTGTTACATCGCTGGTTTAACACTGTATTTAAAGATGAGCTGCGTGTGTTTATATACCCACAGCGTATATTGCTACTGCATTTAAAAAGAACGTTCAAGAATGGTTTTAAACAAGCGTTGGTGCATCAGAAGTTTATTGATTTATCACAGAAAAAAGAAATAAACGGGAATGAAGCGGCGCAATGGAATGATCTTGTTTTAACCTTGAAACAGGTGTTGCAGGCTAAATATTGGCAAGCACTTGCAAAAAATGGGACATACACAAAAGTGATCATTTCGAACCACTTGATTAAATATACAGTGATTCCATGGAGCAAGGCGCTTGCGATAGAAAGTGAGCGTCAGGCATATATGCAACATCGCTTCAAGATTGCATACGGAGAGGCTGCCAAAGCTTGGGACTTATGTATGGATGAACCAGCATTTGGTCAGGCATCGATTGCCAGTGGCGTATGTTCTGTATTATTGAAAGAGCTACATCAGGTATTTGAGCAACAGGGCATTGATGTTCATGCGATATACCCGCATTTGATGCTGGCTGGTAATCAGATGCTAAAGCATATTAAAAAGCAAAAAAATAAACATCATTTTTGGTTTGTCGTTATCGAGTCTGATCGTGTCTGCCTCTCGTTAATAGATAACGGTGAGTGGCGTTTTATTAGAAACATTGCAGCAGGTGAAGATGTTGCTAAGCAGGTGGATGATCTCATTCAGCGTGAGGTGGTCATTAGTAATACCAATGCACAGTTGCCAATATTTTGGTATGGAAAAGCACCTGTGGTTAGCCATGCTCATAAAGCTGATAGTCGTCATATCAAAATCAAATTACATGACTTTGAACTACTCAACCAACAGCTTGAAAAGCGATTTGAAAACTGGGTGGCGGCATGAGCACTATTACTTTGAATCATGCATTGGCAGTAAAAAGAGTCAACTTAACGGCGTTGGTGTTATTGGTGGCAGGAGTGCTAATAAGCTGCTTGATAATTAATTACCATCAAACTTTATTAAGTGACACGCGTAAGTTGGAAGCCAATATCGATGCACTTAGTCGTGCACAGTCTGTGCGTTATTTACCTAAGGTTAATGTAAATCATAACGCACAAAAGACGCATGATATTGCGGCTGTAAATGCGGCAATCGCTGAGATAGTCTTGCCGTGGAATGCGATATTTAAGATTCTGGAGGCGACGAAAAGCGATGCGGTGAAACTCCTTGCCGTGGAGCCTAGTATAAAAAAACAAACGCTGCGTATCACCGCTTTGGCGTTGGATGTAGATAGCATGATGGCTTATGTGGATAGTTTAATCCAGCAAAAAATGCTTAAAAACGTGGCTCTAGTTTCACAAGAGTCTGCAGAGGTTAACGGCCAGCCGGCAGTGCATTTTGTGGTGGAAACAGCATGGTAAACACAAGGTTTTTCTCTAGAGAGTTGTTGCAATACAAGTTACGACAACTTGGTTGGCAGGGTTGGCTGGGTTTGTCGTTATTGCTAGTGAGTCTGTTGTTAATGGTCATGGTTGTTCGACCTCAGGCAAGTAAAATTGAGACGCTAACGTCCCATATTCTTGAGCTTAAAACCAATCCTAATATCAATAAACTAAAGGTCAAGACTGACACTCAGTTTGATATTGAGCAGAAATTTTATGCACTATTGCCTCAAAAAAACGAAGCAAATAACAAAATCACTGAAATATTACATGCTGCGACCAGTGCAGGTATCGTCACCAACAAGGTTGAATATTCCTCTCAATCTCTCTCAGCTACCTTAATTAAGTACCAAATTAGTCTTCCGGTACAGGGTAGTTATGTGCAAATTCGTCAATTTATTAATGCAGTGCTGAATAACTTACCTACCGTAGCACTCAATGATATCAGCATGAAACGAGAGAATATTGGCTCAGATTTGATTGAAGCCAATATCAAATTCACTATCTATTTACGAAAAAGGCACGAATAAATTGATGGGCATGGCGAAGAAATACGCGGTTTGGGTAGTGTTAGTGTTGACAGTGATTGCTTGTTATTGGGTAGAGACTAAACAAGATCATGTTGATGATGAGCTGGCGGTTGCAGTCAAACCTCGCAGAGAGCGTTTGGTTAAACAAGATGCACCAATCGATACTAATCACTTATCCCCTATAAGTGCCAGTGGTGCAGCGTTTAGTAGGGCACAGATAGTTGATGAACCTGAAAACATATTCACGATGTTTGTTTCTCAAGATGATTTAAATCAACAGTCAGTGGATCAAGAAATAGAACCGCCGCCAGAAAATCCATTTAAATATGCCGGTAAGTTAGTTGATGACGGTGAAATCTTGGTCTTTCTGATAGATGGGCAGAAGAATTATTCAGTAAAAGTGGGTGATGTGCTTGAGGATAGTTGGGAAATTAAAGCCATTATTCCACCGCTAATGACGATTAAATACATTCCTTTAAATATTGAGATGCAGATGCAAATTGGAGCAGTAAGTTGAAATTATCATTTTCCCAGACTTTTATTAAGGTAATCGCAACGCAAAGATTGCATATGAATATAAAAAAACTAACTTCTTATTTGGTTGTGATGACCTTTGCAACAAGTTGTACAGGTTTTAACCATCTAAAGAGTAAATCAGATGACGATAATCAAACGTATGAAGCAGCTAGGCTATTGATCAATAGTGGCGATGTAGATGCTGGTGTAGATAAGCTAAAACAACTGGTTACCTTGTATCCAGATAATCCTCAATATCGAAGCATGTTGAAGGTGCAGCAAGAGTTGCAGCTATCAACCCTATTGAAGTTAGCAGATAACCAAGCCCAGCAGGGCTTATTCACAGACGCAGAGTCAAATTATAAAAAAGTATTGATGCTAGACCCAAATAACCAAAGGGCACAGGAGGGCTCTTATAGGCTAGGTTTAGCACAGAACCATGACATGATGCTTGCAAATGCCAAAAATGCCTTTGATAAAGATGATATTGATTCTGCCCATAACCTCACAAGAGCTATCCTAGCAGAAGACAGTAAGCACGAAGGCGCCCGTTTACTGTTTGAGAACATGGAAAATAAGCGCATAGGGAAAATAATGGCTATCCCGCAGATTAAGTCTGCATTTAAGAAACCAATTACATTGGAATTTAAAAATGTTTCTGTGAGGTCTGTTTTTGAGTTTATTGGTAAGGCTGCCAATATCAATTTTTCTTATGATCAAGAACTACGTGATAATCAACGCACCAGTATCTTTGTACGTGATACCCCTATTGAAGATGCGATACAGGTTATTCTGACGACCAATCAACTCGCAAAAAAAGTATTGAATGACAATACTTTACTGATTTACCCAGTGAGCCGTAGCCAAGAGTATCAAGAGCTTTACGTGCGAAGCTTTTATTTAAATAGCATAGATGCTAAGCGCGCCATGAACTTGATTAAAACCGTGCTCAAATCTAAAGACGTTTATATAGATGAGAAACTTAATACTTTGGTCATGCGAGATACTGCTGAATCAATTCAAATTGCAGAAAAACTAATTGCCTCGCAAGACTTGATTGAGCCAGAAGTAATGTTGGAAGTAGAAGTGATGGAAATAAATCGCAGGAGCTTGGAGAATATAGGTGTACGCTACCCTTCACAAGTGAGTGTTGGTGTCCAAGGCAAAACAAGCAGTAATGGCGTAACGACTAACACTCCAGGTCGATTGTCATTGGCTGAGCTTAAAAACTTTAATTCTGGACTGGGTGTTTTTACGATTAGCGACCCTGTACTGGCATTAAATCTGCTGCATCAGGACACCGATACCAATCTTTTGGCTAACCCGCAAATCCGCGTCAAAAATCGTGAAAAAGCAAAAATTCATGTAGGAGACAAAATTCCTGTGTTTACCAGCGTAGCAAACTCCACAGGTTTTGTTTCTCAAACGGTTAATTATCTTGAAGTAGGTATCAAGTTGGATGTGGAGCCCACGATTCTGTTACAAGACCAAGTCAATATCAAAGTGGGACTGGAGGTCAGCAATATCACAGACCAAGTAAAAACCGACACAGGCGTGTTGGCCTATACCATTGGTAGCCGTAATGCGAATACTACTTTGCAACTTAAAAATGGAGAGACACAGATTCTTGCTGGGCTATTCCGAGATGATGGGCAAAACATTTCTAACAAAGTACCAGGGCTATCTAGCTTGCCTTTCATCGGCAGACTGTTTACGGATAAGAATAACGACAAGCGTAAGAATGAAATTGTTCTGCTGATTACGCCACGTATTTTGCATAACATTGCGCCTGCCAATGCTGTTTACACCATGTTTCCATCCGGTGTGAACCATGCGACAAGTAGCCGAGGTGCAAAAGCTTCTGAGCCAGCGTTAGTTGCTGCGGAGACTGCGCCTGCACAAGCGCCGGCTCCAACCCCACAATCCATTCAGGCTGGTAGGGTGCAGGTTGACCAGAACTTCGCCAACCAATTGTTGCAGCCAGCAGCGGAGGAGAATGGCGCATCCAATGCTGGCGCTAATGCTCAGAGATAACAGGCTATGCCCAAGTCATTTATAAAATACAAAGGCTTCACGCTGATTGAGTTATTGGTATCTTTGGTACTGCTTGCCTTGCTTGTGAGTTCTGCCGCGCCAATGGTACAGCTATCGGCAAAGCGTAATAAGGAGCAGGAGCTAAAAAAATCCCTATGGCAAATTCGTGATGCCATCGATCACTACAAACAAGCTGTGGATGACGGCCTGATTAAAAAGTCTATTGACCAGTCAGGGTATCCGCCATCACTAAAGGTGTTGGTTGTCGGGGTGGAAAATATTCAAGATCCAAAAAAACGGAAGATTTACTTTATGCGCAATATACCGCGAGACCCATTTTCAAACGATACCTCTTTAAGTGCAGATGAAACATGGGGTAAGCGTAGCTATATGAGTTCCTTTCAAACGCCAGAGGCAGGAGATGATGTCTATGATGTACATTCACTTTCCAATGAAATCGGCATTAATCAACAACCTTATCGTGAATGGTAATGTGCGTGAAAAATAATAATCAAGGCTTTACACTGATAGAAGTATTGGTAGTGCTAGCGATTATCGCCACACTGCTAAGTTTGGTAACACCTAGGTATTTCAATTCGATTGATCGGTCTAAGGAAACCATATTAAAACATGACCTTATCACCATGCGAGACGCGATAGATAAGTTTTATAGCGACAAGAATGCTTATCCGGAAACGATTGAGGAGTTAGTACAGCACAAGTATTTGCGGTCTGTACCTGAAGACCCAATTACCCAAAGCACGTTGACTTGGGTTTTTTCTCCGCCGCTGGATGTTGAAGACAAGGGCGCAATTTATGATATTCACAGTGGGGCTGATATGGTTGCATCTGACGGTACTAATTATGCAGACTGGTAGTAAGCAGCAGGCTGGTTTTATCTTAATTGGGTTGCTTGTACTTATTATGATTGCCGGCCTAGTATTAGCTGCTGCAGGCGTTAAATGGAATGAAGCTAGAAAGCGCGAAAGGGAGCAGGAGCTACTTAAAGTGGGAGATACTATCAGGCGGGCAATCGGTAATTATTACAACCAAACGCCCGGTGTGATTAAACAGTACCCGCCAAATTTAGAGGCGTTGTTAAAAGATGACCGCTTCCCTGTACCACGGCGTTATTTAAGAAAGATTTATGCTGATCCCATTACTCAAGTTGCAGATTGGGGTATATTGCAGGCGCCTAGTGGTGGTGTATTGGGGGTGTACAGTAAATCACCTTTAAAGCCTTTCAAAACCAAAAACTTCAGGCCAGTGTATCGATATTTTGAAAATCAACCAGCCTATGAGGGATGGTTTTTTGCATACGTGCCAGAAAGATAATCATGGTCAGTTAATCAAAAAATAACACAAGAATGAGTGGGTTATAAAAGGCTGGAGTAATTGCAGACGTTAAAAACGAAAAAACCAGAACATTGTTAACATGTGCTGGTTACTTTGATTGAATCTTCTGTGTTTATACTGCCAATTTATTGGCGTCCCCACGGGGATTCGAACCCCGGTCGCCTCCGTGAAAGGGAGGTGTCCTAGGCCTCTAGACGATGGGGACCTAAGAATTTACTACTATTTGAAACTAATACTTTGCTTTAAATTTGCCAATAGTTACTGAAAACTTTTGGCGTCCCCACGGGGATTCGAACCCCGGTCGCCTCCGTGAAAGGGAGGTGTCCTAGGCCTCTAGACGATGGGGACCTAAGAATTTACCGCTTAGCTAACAAGTGCAGTATTTTACAACAATTTGCTTATAAATCGAAGTGATTTGTAAGTCTTTTTGGTGGAGGTAAGCGGGATCGAACCGCTGACCTCTTGCATGCCATGCAAGCGCTCTCCCAGCTGAGCTATACCCCCAAAACCTACAACATATTGTTTTAAGCTGTTGCAATGTTAGCGAGGCGCCATATTAAAGATGGGCGCGGGGCTTGTCAATCACTTTCCTTCTAATTTGTGTAAATTCTAAAAGAATTTACACACCGATCAAGCTGCCGCTATCTCTATTGATGATTACGCTTAACCGCGGATGTTAGATTGGCTTTCAAATTGCGTTAATTCAACACGCGGTTGTGGCTGCCAGCCTGATTTGCGATGCTCAGCAATCACGTTGGTAAACACGCCACCCCTGACATAAAATTTAGCGGTCACACGCATAAATTTTGGCTGTGTTGCTGCAACCAAGTCATCCAATATGCGATTAGTCACGGCTTCATGGAAGCAGCCTTCGTCGCGGAACGACCACATGTAGAGTTTCAGGCTTTTAAGCTCCACACAGAGTTGATCTGGAATGTAATCTAAATAAATGACGGCAAAGTCAGGCTGGCCTGTTTTAGGGCATAAGCACGTGAACTCTGGGATTTCCATATGGATATGAAAGTCACGTGACGTTGTTGGGCTTTCAAATGTCTCTAAAGTTTTAGAGGGCTGTGCGGTTGGTTTTGCACCTAGTGATAGATCAGTCATGATAGATAGTAGAGCTTTTAGCTTAAAAAACGTTATTATAACGCCCTAAGTCAAACCTAATTAGTAAAAGTTCATTTTGCGTTTAACCCATCTCAAACTCTCAGGTTTCAAATCATTTGTTGATCCGACAACGCTGCATATTCACGGGCAGCGTGTTGGCGTGGTTGGCCCCAATGGCTGCGGTAAATCCAATGTCATGGAATCTGTACGCTGGGTGCTGGGGGAGTCGTCTGCCAAAGAAATGCGTGCAGATGCGATGGATGCTGTGATCTTTAATGGTTCAGGAAACCGCAAGCCTATATCCCGCGCAAGTGTGGAGTTGGTGTTTGATAATAGCTTGGGTAGTGCGGCCGGTGAGTGGTCTCAGTATGCGGAAATCTCCGTAAAACGGGTGATTGAGCGTGATAAGGGGTCTACTTACTACATTAATAATACTGTGGTACGTCGCCGTGACGTGGCAGATTTGTTTTTGGGAACAGGTTTGGGCGGCAGGGCCTATGCGATTATCGGCCAAAATACGATTAGCCGTATTGTAGAGGCGCGCCCTGAAGAGATGCGCGTGTTCCTTGAAGAGGCCGCCGGGGTGAGTAAATATAAAGAGCGGCGCAAAGAAACTGAGAAGCGTTTACGTGACACCCGTGAAAATCTGTTACGTGTAGAGGACATTTTACGTGAGTTGGATGCGCAAATCGTACGTTTGCAATCACAAGCCGCAGTAGCCGCGCAGTACAATCAAATGCAAGAAGCTTTAAATATCACTAAAGCGCAGATTTGGTTATTAAAAAAGCGCGATGCAAGTACACAGTGGGAAAAGTCGCAACGTGCTGTTGAGCAGCTAGTCAATGCACTGGAAGCGCAAATGGCAAGCTTGCGACATAGTGAAAATACGCTTGAAACGCTCAGGCAGCAGCATGTTGCTTCAAGTGACGCAGTGAATGTCGCCCAAGCTGCATATTACGAAGCGAGTGCAGAGGTATCTAACCTCGAAAATCAAGTGAAAAACACTGCAGACGCACGCGAGCGCTTGCAGATACAGTTGCATCAACTATCTGTGCAGTTAGAGAAGAACACGCAACAGCATAGCCAGGTCGAGAGTGCGCAAGGTTTAGCACAGGCCGAGCTTGCTCAGGCAAATGCCGATTGCATACATGCCGAGGAGGTCGTGAATGCGGCACGTTTGGCTGTGCCGTTGCAGTTGCAGAGCTATCAGGTGGCACTCGCTGCTTTTAATGCTAGTCAATCAACCTGGTTAAATACAGAGCAGCGCTTACGTTTAGAGCAGGCAAATATGGAACATTTGTCTCGTTCAATTGCAGAAACCAATGAACAGCTCAAGCGATTACAGCAAAGTTATGCGTCACTGCAGATATCGGCGGATAGTCTGCTGGTTGAGCAAGAGTCGGAACTTAACGCATTGACATTGCAAGTTGCTGAATTAGAGCAGAAAAGTACTCAGGCCGCTCAGCAGGAGCAGGCTTTGCATGATCAGATTAAAAATCATAGAGAAACGGTGCATCAGCAACAACGCGCACTGCATGTACTTGAAGCTGAAATTAACTCATTGGCTAAGCTGCAGCAGTCTATGCGTAAGGTGGATGATACGTCTGCATTAAGCGCTTGGCTAACTGGCACGGGTTTGAGTCACCAGCAGCAACAAAACACAAGGCTGTGGCAGCTTGTACGGATTAAGTCTGGCTGGGAGCAAGCTTTTGAGGCATTTCTTGGTGCAAAACTTAATGCTATCGCATGTGATCAATCGTTGATTGAAGCCGCTATGGCAGTTAGAGCGCCGGTTGCTGTAACGCTAGCAGCCGCTTCTGCTATTAATCATGTTGCTAGCGATAAGGTGGCTCCCTATACCGCTATGCTGTCGTTAGTTGAGCATGTAGAACCTAGCTATCATGCAGTGTTGCAAGACTGGTTAGCTGGTGTGTATATATTAGAGCGTGATGCTGATATTGCACAGGCTGCTGGCTCATTGCAGCATGGCGAATGTTTGGTGAACCAGCACGGGGATATTTATACTCGACAAAGTGTGACTTATTTCGGCGAGCAGTCGGTGCTGCATGGTGTGCTGGAACGCCAAGCACGTTTGGTTAGCCTGCAGAATCAGTTGCCAGAAGCGCAAGCGCAGTTGGTGCTTGAAAGTGAGCAGTTGTTACAGCTTGAGCACAATATGCAACAGTTACGTGCTGCACAGCATACGCATCAACAGCAACTCAAGCATGTAACGCAGCAGGCACATCAGTTGAATTTGCATTTGCAGCAACTTAAACAGCAGCAAGCAAATGCAATACAACGTCAAACTATGCTGCAGGTGGATTGCAATCTTGCTGAAGAAAAACTGCAGAAGCTGCAGGCTGAAAGTATACAAAAGCAAACCTTACTCAATACAATCACAGAAAGCCTTACAGCACTGCAGCATGAGAAGTTGTCGCAGGAATCAAAGAAACAGTCTGCAGATAATTTATTAAACGAGGCCAGATCGCAGTTGCAGGTGGCTGAGCGTATTCATCAAGAGAAAAGTTTTAATTTAAAATTAATAACAAATAATATCAATGAATTAGAGTCAAAACTTAAATCTATACAAGAGGAAAATGCTTCACTGAAATTGCGATGTGCAGAGGTCGAGACTACTTTGGCCGCAACGAAGATGGAGGCTTTAAAAGCTAACCTAGAAGCGGCGTTAAATGCCAAGCAGCAGCGTGAGTTATCCTTAGTGCGCTTGCGTAATGCGATGAGTGAGAACGAAACCATTTTGCAGCAGCAGGAGCGCGAGCGTTTGCAGCAAGAACAACAGTTGCATCCCTTGCGTGATAAGTTGGAGGCTAGCCGTTTAAGCGAACAAGAAGCGCGTATTCATTTTGAGCAATGTCAGGCTGAGCTTACGGCATCCAATATTGAAGAGGCTGTGCTTGAAAGTCATTTAAAGCAGAGTGTTGCTGCAGAGGTTAAAGTCACTGACCTTGAAAGGAAAAAAACCAAGCTAACATCAGATATTGAAGCCTTGGGAGCTGTGAACTTGGCTGCAATAGAGGAGTTAGCTTCAGAGCAGGCGCGTAAGCAGTATATTGACAGCCAATGCCAAGACTTGACTGAAGCTAGCAAAACTCTAGAAGATGCAATCTCTAAAATAGACCGTGAAACGCGTAGCCGTTTGCAGCACACGTTTGATGAAGCCAATAAACATTTTAATGAGTTGTTTACTACCTTGTTTGGTGGTGGTCAGGCTAAATTGGAGATGTTAGGCGATGAGATTTTAGACACTGGGATGCAGGTGTTTGCGCAACCCCCAGGTAAAAAGAATAGTACGATTCATTTGTTATCAGGCGGTGAAAAGGCGCTAACAGCGCTAGCCTTGGTTTTTGCGTTATTTAGGCTTAACCCGGCGCCATTTTGCCTGATGGATGAAGTAGATGCACCGCTGGATGACAGTAATACAGAGAGGTTTTGTGCGATGGTGCAAAAAATGTCTGAGAAAACACAATTTTTATATGTGAGTCATAATAAAATTACGATGGAAATGGCGCAGCAATTAATCGGTGTTACTATGCAGGAATCAGGGGTTTCACGCATTGTGGACGTAGATATGGATGCGGCTGTAAAAATGGTTGAGACAGCGTCTTAATGGCGCCTGTCATTTAGTTGAGAGTTTAATGTAAATGAACGATTTGCAAATCATATTAATCATTATTGGTGCTTTAATCATTGCTGCCGTACTATTGTTTAACTGGTGGCAGGAGCGTAAGTTCAACCAGCAAGTGGAAAGCAGCTTCTCTCAATTACAAAATGATGCGTTGCTAAATGACGGCGTAAGTACAGATACTGTTAATGAGTTTGCCGAGGATAATTTCTCTATCGATACCGAGCGTTTGAAACAGCGCTTTGACCATGATGATCATGACACCAGGTTTGCAGCGCTGAATGACACAGGCGCAGAAAACGATGGGAATGCCTTGGATGATATTGATGAGACCTATTCAGAACTAGTGGCTAGGCAGAGCCATGAGCATCACCATACGCCGGATGAAGACTTGAGTGAGGTGGTTAAGGAGGTCAGTAGCAGTGCAGATATCAAGCCAGCCCAGCATGAAGAAATCAAAGCAATTTTCAATGATGCTTTTAATCAAATCAATACTGCCCCAGCGGTCAGCGTATTACCAGATGATGCGGCTAATCATAAGAGTGCCGAGCCTGTAGCGACAGCTAAGTTGGCAATAGCAACACCCCCTAAGCCAGCTGTAGTCAATGATGTGACTAAATCCAGTTTGCCTGCCATGCTGCAATCACAGATGGACTTAATAGCGGTGATCTATCTAGCCAATGAAACCAGTATTGTTAATATTACGGCAAGTATTGGTGGTTTTTTTGAAGATTACGATAAGCCGATTCATCTGCATGCGTTAATTCACGAAACAGATTGGGTACCGTTAACTGCACTAGCGGTGCAGCCAGAAATTGCTAATGACACTACCACAAAAATTACATGCAGTTTACAGCTCGCTGATCGTGCTGGTGCAGTGACTCGCAGTGTCTTAAATCGATTCCAGTTGGCGGTAGAAACCTTAGGATTAGATATTGACGGACACGTTGAATGGCAAAGCAATGGTGACTCATTATTAGCCGCCTCAGCGTTAGATGCTTTTTGCATCGAAGTGGATAAAACGATGGGCTTTCACTTGGTACATGGCGATCATGGCGCTTTCACCGGCACTAAGTTAAGAGGCCTCAGTGAGGCGCAGGGCTTGGTGCTAGAGGCTGATGGTACATTTAAGTATTATGATGAAAGTGACACATCTCAAGCCAATGCTAAGCCATCGTCCGTTTCATTTATGATGTTTAATCGAGACAATTACCCATTTAACCCTGAAATGTTAAGAACGAGTGTAGTGAAAGCTGTCACTTTTCAGCTAGATATCCCGCATGTGATGCATTGTACTGAGGCGTTTAATCATATGGTTCAAATAGCTCGGAATATGGAAGCCGGCTTAAATGCGGTGTTGGTAGATGATAACAATAGACCATTAGGCGATATGCAGATTGAAAAAATTCGGCAGCAACTCAAAGTGATTTACGCCACCATGTTAGTGCGAGGCATCGTACCAGGCTCAGACAGTGCGCGTAGATTATTCTCATAAGTTTCAAGGTTAGATTTAATGTCAGATCCGAAGTTAAGCGACGCTGAGCAGCGTGTTTTAGAGTTGCGTGAGTTAATCGCGCGTTACGACTACGAGTATTATGCGCTTGATGCTCCTTCTGTTCCTGATAGTGAATACGATAAAATCTATCGTGAACTACAAGCCCTTGAGCACCAATATCCCAGCCTTGTGGTGCCAGACTCGCCAACTCAGCGTGTGAGCGGTACCGCTACCAATGCGTTTAACAGCATTACTCATCGTCAAGCCATGCTTTCCCTTAATAATGCGTTTGAGCAGAGTGAGTTAGAGGCTTTTGATAAACGTATCCGCGAGGCATTGGGTATTGCACAAGTTGAGTATGCTGTAGAGCCAAAGTTCGATGGCCTTGCCATCACATTAACTTACGAACACGGTGTTTTTACGCAAGGCGCTACACGTGGCGACGGCTACACCGGCGAAGACGTAACGCATAATCTACGTACCTTACGTGCCATACCTATGCGTTTGAATTGTGAAAACCCTCCAGCGTTGCTAGAAGTGCGCGGTGAGGTGCTCATGTTGAAACGTGACTTCGACAAACTTAATCAAGCGCAGTTGGCAAAAGGCGAAAAGTTGTTTGCAAACCCACGCAATGCAGCTGCAGGCAGTCTGCGTCAGCTAGATGCAAAGGTGACCGCTACACGCCCACTTACATTCTTTGCCTATGGCCTAGGTGTGGCTGATGGCGTGCCCGCACTGAACAGTCATGGCGCGGCCATGGATTACTTAGCCAGCTTGCACTTCCCCGTCAGTAGCGTGCGTGATGTGGTGTACGGTGTACAAGGGCTTAGTGCGTATTATGAGAAAATAGGCCAGTTACGCCAGCAATTACCTTTTGATATTGACGGCGTGGTCTACAAAGTCAATCAGTTTAACCAGCAAGATGAATTGGGGTTTGTCTCACGCGCCCCTCGTTGGGCAGTCGCGCATAAGTTCCCTGCGCAAGAGGCTCTCACACTGGTGGAAGATATCACCGTGCAAGTAGGCAGAACTGGGGCGATAACTCCGGTTGCACGATTAAAGCCCGTGTTTGTGGGTGGCGTAACTGTGACTAACGCCACCTTGCATAATGAGGATGAAATTCGCCGTAAAGATATTTTAATCGGTGATACCGTCAGTGTGCGTAGGGCTGGGGATGTGATTCCAGAAGTCGTGAGCGTAGTGCTCGCCAATCGGCAGCCACATGCACGCCGTTTTGAAATGCCTACGGTATGTCCAGAGTGCGGTTCGCATATTCTCAAGCAGGAAGATGAAGCGGTTGCACGTTGTACTGGCGGGCTATTTTGCCCTGCGCAGCGTAAACAGGCAATTACACACTACGCTTCGCGCCGTGCTATGGATATTGAAGGCTTGGGTGAAAAGCTAGTAGACCAGTTGGTTGAGGCTAACTTGGTGCATACGCTGGCAGATATTTATAGTCTTGATATGCATACGCTCAGTAATCTTGAGCGTATGGCAGAAAAATCTGCTCAAAATATCTTAGATGCACTGAATGCCAGCAAGGAAACCACACTTGCACGCTTTATTTATGCACTCGGTATGCGCAATGTTGGTGAAGCTACTGCTAAAGATTTAGCAAAACATTTTGGCAACTTAAAGGCGTTAATGGCTGCCAGCATTGAAGACTTGTTAGAGGTGAATGATGTTGGCCCAATTGTTGCTGAGTCAATTAGAAACTTCTTTACTGAAGCACATAATAAAAGCGTCATTGATGCACTGTTAAATGCTGGAATACACTGGGTGGAAACAGAAGGCAGGCAACAAGCAACCGGTATGCTTGTTGGTAAAACCTTTGTGTTAACTGGCACTTTACCAAGCCTGTCACGCGATGATGCCAAAACACTGATAGAGGCAGCTGGTGGAAAAGTAGCAGGCAGTGTTTCTAAAAAAACAGACTTTGTGGTGGCAGGTGCAGATGCAGGAAGCAAGTTGGAGAAGGCACAATTATTGGGCATTACGATTATCGATGAGGCAGGATTATTGGCAGTACTAGCGGAAAGTGAACCATCATGATCAATGAAAGTCATCAATTTCAAGCGGATGTGATTGCCATTGCTAAAGATGCTGGTGAGGCGATTATGCAGATTTACTCGACTGACTTTGGCTATGAAATGAAGTCAGATAACTCGCCACTTACAGAAGCAGATATTGCCGCACACGATATTATTGTTGCAAGGCTTCGCCAACTAACGCCTGACATTCCGGTGTTATCTGAAGAGTCTGATGAGGTTGATATAGGCTCACGGTTAAGCTGGCAAACATACTGGTTAATTGATCCATTGGATGGCACGCGCGAGTTTCTCAAACGTAATGGAGAGTTCACGGTTAACATTGCCTTAATTAGCCAACATCAATCGATCATGGGGGTAGTTTATGCCCCAGTTACCGGTTTAACTTACTATGCCAGTAAAGGGCAGGGTGCTTATAAGCAGCAGGGAGCAACGCCTGCACAACGAATTTACGCAAAGCCGTTAAATCTGGCACAGATTACCGTTGCGGGTAGCAGATCACACTCTGATGAAAGGTTTCAGAGGTTTATGCACGGCGTGGAAGCGGCAACTCTGATGAAGCCTGAACTTATCAGCTTGGGCAGCTCTCTAAAAATTTGCTTGGTCGCCGAAGGCAAAGCCGATGTGTATCCACGCTTAGGCCCTACATACGAGTGGGATACCGCAGCTGGGCATTGCGTGCTACAAGAGGCTGGCGGTGATATTGTAGATATGCAGGCAGTGGCGCTAAGCTATAACGCTAAGCCATCGCTATTAAACCCGCATTTTTTTGCAACTGCCGAGAAGTCTCAGCAGTGGGCAAATTTTTTATAATCGTTACTTATTTCATCTAACAGCATCGAGCAAAAATGAAGCTACATAAAACTTTAACTGTAATAGCTACTTCTCTGTTTTTTAATACTATTTATGCAGCAAGTGATCATGCATCTGCATGTAATAAAGCCTATGATCAAATGGACTTTCCTGCGGCATTAAGTTTTGCGAACAAGGCGCTAGATACTAACAAAAATGACAAGGATGCGTTGCTATGCCAAGGTCGCGTTTATAGTGGACAGGGTAAATTAGACGACGCACTCAAATCATTCAAGTTAGCAGAACAGCAAGCGACAGACGGGTTTGATAAAATGATTATTGCACTGGTCAGCGGGCATACGTATAAAGACGCTGGCTTGTATGAACAAGCAATTGCAAGTTATGAGCAAAGCTTGCAACTTGCCAAAAGCATTAAAAGTAAAGCGTTTGAACGCGCGGCCTATCAAAGTGAAGGCAACGCATATCTAAATGCCGGTAAGTACCAGCAGTCGCTAGACGCTTATTTGGCGGGTAGTGCGCTGGCAGCAAACGATAATGAGCGAGGTGAAAGTTTTGAATCTATCGCGCTGGCTTACCATAAACTAAATCAGCATGATGCAGCGTTGGAGTTTCAAATTAAAGCATTTTTGAGACATGAAAAATCAGGTACGCTGGATCAATACGCACATTCAAGCATTGAATTAGGCCGTTATTATGCTGCCGCAAAAAATTATGATCATGCAGAGCGTACTCTGAATAAAATTATTAAATTTGCGAAAGACCAGGGTGGTGCCTACTACGAAGCTTACGGTTACTGCATATTGGCACAAGTAAAAGCGGCAACAGGTGATAGCGCAACTGCAAAAACGTTAATTGACCAGGCTAAATCAATTGCAAAAAACGCACATGATCAAGCGCTTGCAGATGATATCGAAAAAGAAACTAAAGGCTTGATTTAGTCAGGCTTTGCTATTTTTTTAGCCACTAATTTTTTGTAAGGATATTGCCTCAACCCAGACTAAGGTATGTTAGTTAAACTCATGATGAATTAGACGGTCACAGCTAAGCAGTCTATTCACACATCATTCATGCAGGTTTAATGCTTCTATAACATACACTTTGTACTGGGTCTCCTGATGATTATTCTACATAAAACCGATGTTTCCTCCTCGGAAATAACACCTAAAGAGATTTTTGAAGATAGGCGCCGCTTTATCAAGCAAGCCGGCTTAGGCTTGCTTGCTACCTCAGCACTGGCACACAGCAATCTTTTGTTGGCAGCAAATTCAACACACCATACCACTCCCGTCGGTTACCAATCCAAATCAGCAACAGCGCTACCAAACTTCACTAAAACAGCCTACGGTAAAGAGGAAAAGCTTACCTCATATGAAGATGTCACCACCTATAATAATTTTTACGAGTTTGGAACAAGTAAAAGCGAACCGGCTGTTCATTCAAAATTATTTAAGCCTTATCCGTGGACTGTTAGTATTGAAGGTGAAGTTAAGAAAAACAAAACAATTGGTATTGATGAGATTTTAAAGCTAGCTCCGCTAGAAGAGCGTATTTACCGTATGCGCTGTGTTGAGGGCTGGTCTATGGTGATTCCTTGGCTTGGTTTTCCGCTTGCTCAGTTAATTAAATGGGCTGAACCGAATGCTAATGCTAAATATGTTGAATTTATATCACTTGCTGACTCACAACAAATGCCAGGGATAAATTTACCAATATTAGACTGGCCTTATGTGGAGGGACTGCGGATGGATGAGGCCATGAACCCACTCACGCTGATGGCTGTTGGGTTATATGGTGAAAAGTTGCCCAATCAAAACGGTGCGCCGATGCGCTTAGTAGTGCCTTGGAAGTATGGTTTTAAGGGGGCAAAATCTATTGTGAAAATTCGTTTTACTGAAAAAATGCCGATGACCACTTGGATGAAGGCGGGGCCTAGGGAGTATGGGTTTTATGCAAATGTAAATCCTCAGGTAGACCATCCGCGCTGGACGCAGTCTTCAGAAAAAAGGATAGGCGCAGGATTATTTGCAGGACGGATTAAAACGCAAATGTTTAATGGATACACCGAACAAGTAGGCCAGATGTATGCGGGTATGGATTTACGTAAAAACTTTTAAGTCACAGGTAATAGCATGGCCATTAAACAATTTTTTCAACACACACCGAGCAGAAGGCAAATTAGCTGGATTAAGTCCACGCTATTCTTACTTTGCTTAGTACCGTTTACACGCTTAGTTTGGCTGGGTGTTTATGATGGTTTGGGCGCCAATCCCGTTGAGTTTGTAGAAAGGTCAACTGGGTTCTGGGCGTTATTGATTTTATTAGCCACACTTAGCCTTACTCCAGTTCGCTTATTGTGGGGTGTGACTTGGCAATTGCAGTTTAGGCGTATGTTTGGATTGATGATGTTCTTTTATGCCAGCCTGCATATCACTACTTATCTATGGCTAGATTATGGGTTTGATTGGGCGGATATCATCAAAGATATCATCAAGCATCCTTATGTGTTAGTCGGGGCGGCTGCATATCTGCTGACTGTGCCTTTGGCGGTTACCTCTAATCAATACATGATGCAGGTGCTACGGCAACACTGGAAACAACTGCATCTGAGTGTTTATTTAATTGCTACGCTAGGCGTAGTGCATTTTTGGTGGTTGGTTAAAAAAGATATTCGCGAGCCATTGTTTTATGCGGTTGTACTAGCGCTTCTGCTAGGCGTGCGTTTGTATTACAAATTACGTCAGATGAAATTAAAAGTAGATAGGGCGCGGAAAGTGAAGCTTTCTGCTGTAATTTAAAAAACATCACTGTAAGTTTTTACAGTTTGTATCGACTAAGTTATACCAATAACTTAGAGGACGAACCCGATGTATAAAACCAACCTTATCAACTGTGGCTACAGGCTGTATGAAAGCACTATTGGCTACTTAAATCAGCTTTCTGAGAGTGTCCCATCCTTATTTTTACGCCTAATTCTCGCCTATGAGTTTGGTGAGGCTGGGCTTGAAAAACTCCATGGCACCAATTGGTTTGTTGACGTTACTTTTCCGTTTCCATTTAGCTTGATAGCACCAGAAGTTAACTGGCAGATAGCAACCTATTTTGAAATATTAGGCGCGATAGCACTGTTGCTGGGCATTGCGACAAGATTTTTTTCAGTTTCACTCATTATTCTTACCATTGTCGCGATTGCTACTGTGCACTGGCCGGCTCAATGGATGAGTTTAAATGACTTGTGGACAGGCTACCGTATTGTCGATGAAGCCGGTGATGGTTTTGGTAACTATAAATTACCGTTGATTTATGTGGTGATGTTCTCACCCTTGTTGTTTGGCGGCGCAGGCAAGTTAAGTTTAGATTATTTAATTAAACAGAGATGGCTGAGTCGATAGCTCTAGGCTGGGAACGTAGCTGGCGCAATACGAGCCATCAATCCTGTTTAATAAGAGATTTGCCCAGACAAATACCAACCGGATTGATTGGCTTTATTTGCAATGTTGCCCAAATCTAAGTAGGCAGCAGTCAGTGATATGTTTTTAACTGGAAACCAAGCTAAAAATACATCATGTGCATTTTGCTCTTTAAATACACTTAAATTGTCTGGTTTATAACGATACTCAGTACCCAGCAGCAATTGATCTGTGAGCATCACAGCAACTGATGCTGCTGGTTGTATTTGATAGTGGTCGCGATGATCCCCACCAAAACCTAAAAAACCGAACTGATTGGCTTTTGTTGCCTGGAGTGTGCCGTTTAGTAGTAGATTTCTACCCAGTACTGCACCTAAATATAACTTGGTGGCGGCCATGTATAGATCTACCCCAGTTTGATGTTTGGCACCTAGGGCTTTAGGTACGTTATCAAAGTCTTCATTGTGTTTGATTTGAGCACCAATTGCCACTTGCGGTAACCATGTATCTTGGTCATAGATTGCATCGCCAAACAAGCGTAATTTCACGCCCAAGGTATCCATGCGAATACTTTCACCCGGCACCGTGTCGCTTAACCCTAGTTTCTGCTGGCTTAATGAAATTTCTAGGCGATTATATAAACCTACACTCACACCGCCTGAGCTTATTTCAAAGTCACCATTAGTTTTTGCTTCGGTATAAAAAGCGGAGCTACCGATTTGTTTGTCGGTGCCGTAGCCTGAGATTAAAGCCCAAGGAGTTAATCCACCGCCACCAGCGCCCTCTATTTGCATTACACCGCCGGTTGCTAATAGCCGATCCCCCGCCAATAAGCTATTGGCATGGCCCAGTAGAGCGATTGCAAAAATATTCAACGACCATGTGAAAATTTGTTTTTTTAGATTGCGTGTTAACGACACATTTGCCTTTCTTGGCGTTATTTTGAAAAATACTAAACAAGGTAATTACATAGATTAATCACTGTGGTTATATTAAAGTAATGATATATAAAAAACGAGACTTAAAATTGATGCGTAATAATTTCTTAATGATTTTAATGCTACTGCTTTCATCTTGTGCACAAGTGCAATCTTCGAGTCATCAGTCTGAGCATCCAAGCCTATTTGAGCGTATCGGTGGCCTGCCAGTGTTAACGCTTGTTGTGTCTGAAACAATCGACATATCTGCGTCTGATCCTAAAATTAAGCGTTCGTTCGATGGTGTCAAGTTAAGTACTTTAAAGCAAAGTGTTGTTGATCAGTTATGCGTGCTAACCGGTGGGAGTTGCGTCTATGAAGGTGAGACCATGAAAAACTCTCATCGTGATCTTAAAGTGACGAGTGCAGAGTTTGAGTTGTTTGTAGAAACATTCAGAACGGCCCTCGATAAGCATGTAGGCACTAAGGAAAAAAATGAGCTATTAAAAATCCTGGCTCCAATGAAGCGTGATATTGTTACCGATTAATGATTAATTCTTACAAAGCCAATTTATGAAGCATGCTGCCTTAAGCTTATTTCTACTTGCAACATCATTTCAACTACACGCTGCAGAGCTTACGGTTCAAGTGAATGACCAAGCAGGTAATCCGCTGAGTAACGCTGTTGTTTATTTAGAGACTGATACCAAGCCAAGCCGCAATCCGTTGGTTGAAGCAAATATTGATCAAAAGAATAAGCAGTTCTGGCCATTTGTCAGTGTGGTGCAAGTTGGTACTAGCGTAAACTTTCCTAATAAAGATTCTGTGAGGCACCATGTTTACTCGTTTTCACCTGCTAAAGTTTTTGAATTGAAACTTTACTCAGGTGTGCCGGCAAAGCCTGTTATTTTTGATAAGCCAGGTACGGTCATACTCGGATGTAATATTCATGACAACATGCTGGCCTATATACACATTGTAGACACGCCATATTTTGGTAAAAGCGATGTGAACGGCATCGTGAAACTGACTGACTTACCTAGTGGCCAACATACGCTTAAAGCGTGGTACTACGCTACTGTGAAAGAGAACTTTATTACTGAGCAGAAAGTCTCCATCAAAAACAACGAAACGCTTTCATTAAAGCTTGAAACCCACAACTAATTCATTATGCTCGCAACTAAAACATGCAATTTAAAAGTTTAAAAAGTCGAATCTCCGTTATATTTTTATCGCTAATCTTGGTGATTCAGGTTTTGAGCTCTATCGCTATTAAACTAAGTATTGATAAAAACGCACGACGCTCAGTAAACCAACAGTTGGAAGTAGGTGAGCGCGTATTTTTAAACCTACTACAAAACAATGGCGAGAGTTTAAGTGTTGGTGCTCGAATATTAGCGGCCGACTTTGGTTTTAAAGCTGCAATTGCAAGTAATGATCACGAAACTATCCTTTCCGCACTGATTAACCACCAATCAAGAATTAATGCAGATATCGCAATCTTTTACTCTCCTAATCAAAATAGTTTGGTGATTTCAGAAAATCTTTCAGAAAGTGAAGTGAGCGAAAAAATATCAGAGGTTATTTACACGGCAAAAAGTGACGCGCAGAAAAACAACTTCACGATTTTTAAAAACCAGCCATATCAACTGGTTGCAGTGCCAGTTAAAGCCCCGCTTACAATCGGTTGGGTAGTCATGGGATTCAAAATCAATAACAGCCTGGCAAATACCCTGCATAAACTTAGCAACCTAGAAGTCACTTTTATTAGTCAGGCAGGAAAAAGCCCTTGGCACTCCACAGCCAGTACTATGAGCGTAAGTGCTACTGAGCAGATTGTGAAATATACAACAGACCAGCACGCTTTCAATACATCCTCTAATTTAGAGCTCACCATCGGAGATGTCGCCTTTGGTACCAGATATGTATCTATTTTTAAAAATATTAATGAATCACTCTATGTGGTTTTACAACGTTCTATTGATGAAGCGACAGCGCCTTTTCAGGTGTTGTTACTTAATTTTCTTATTTTAAGTATTGTTGGCATGCTCATTTTTATCGTGAGTATTTTGTATGTTTCGCGTATTGTGGCGCAGCCAATTGTCGAGTTGGCTAATACTGCCAGAAAGCTAGAGGAGGGGGATTACACCTTCAATGTTGATACTTCCAGAAAAGATGAGTTAGGTAAGTTAAGCAGTGCTTTCAGCAGCATGCGTACCGCGATTGCAGACAGAGAAAAAAGTATCACCAAATTAGCTTACTGGGATGAGATGACGGGCTTACCTAACCGAGCATCGTTTATGAAAGAGCTAAGTAATGCTATTAATAAGTCAGATGTCAGCCATGAGCCACTTTCTATTTTGGTCATGAATCTAGATCGATTCAAACAAATTAATAACGTACTCGGACATGACTTTGGTAATCAGTTATTACACGCGGTATCTATTCGTATTTCACAGGTGTTTCGTAAAGATAATGATCTCGTGGCAAGAGTCTCCGGTGATGAATTTGCCGTTCTATTGCCCGCGACTGATGCCAATATTGCAGTAAATATTGCACAAAAGCTTTTGCAGGCTTTTGAGAAGCCTATTGAGTTAGATGATAACTTTGTTGATATTACTGCTGGCATTGGTATCGCAAGTTACCCAGTGCATAGCAATCAAATAGAACAGTTGTTGAGTTTTGCTGAGGTGGCCATGCAGGTTTCAAAAGCCCAGAAATCTGGGCCCGTGGTATTTCAACCAAGCTTTGATGTTGGAAGTAATGTGAATCTTACTTTGGTTTCAGAGCTTAAAAAATCAATACATAACAATGAGTTGTCTATCTTTGTTCAACCTAAAGTTGATCTAAAAAGCAGGGTGGTGACATCGGTTGAGGCGTTAATTAGATGGAGGCATCCAACTAGAGGAATGATTTTCCCTGATCAATTCATTCCATTTGCAGAGCAAACCGGTTTAATCAGAGATATTACGCTTTGGATGATAGCAGAAGCTTCTAAATTGAGCGCATCATGGCTGGAGAAGGGGATGTCTATCCCAATCGCAGTGAATATTTCTGCAAGAGATTTAATTGATTCTGATTTTCCGAACAAAGTGGCCGAAATACTAAAATCTACAGGCTCAAACACATCCCTCATTTCATTAGAAGTGACAGAGAGCAGCATCATGGATGATCCGCACCGTGCAAAGCAGACATTGCTGCAACTATCTCAAATGGGCATTAAGCTAGCGATTGATGATTTTGGTACAGGCTACTCATCGTTGTCGTATTTAAAAGAGCTACCTGTTAGTGAACTTAAAATTGATAAGTCATTTGTTATGCATGTTGAACAAAATCAGAATGATCGAATTATAGTGAATTCAACGATTGAGCTAGCACATAACATGGGCTTGCATGTAGTCGCTGAAGGTGTAGAAAATATTGAAGTCTGGAAATCACTACAAGAGATGGGCTGTGACTATGGTCAGGGCTATTATATGACCAAGCCAATTCCGGCATGTGATTTTGAGGCTTGGTATCAGCAATGGACTCAGGTCCCTTTAATTTATTCGACTCTATCTCCTAACTCCATCAACTAGCCGTTCGCTAAGTGAACTAATGCTTTAGTTAGTGTGTGTATATTGGTACATAATTTGGTGGATATTGAGTGCTGTTAATTCTTTGGATTAATAGACACTACATAAAAATTTTGATATTTTACAATCCGTTTATTTAGTTTACCCAAAACCCACTATGACAGATGAAAATCAAGAGCAACGCCTCAGAAACATACTTTTTAATAGTTTAGATGCTTTTGTTGGGGTTGATCACAATGGACTTGTCACCGAGTGGAACCAACAAGCCGCTAATATTTTTGGTTGGAGCTATGATGAAGCCATCGGCCAAAATATGGCCGAAATCATTATTCCGGAGAGGCTAAGAGACGCGCATCAGCAAGGGATGCAGCGTTTTCTGCAAAGTGGTCACACTGAGATGCTAAATCGCCGTATTCAACTCGAAGCTAAAAGAAAAACCGGAGAAGAGTTTCCGATTGAAATGGCGATTACTTATATTTCGAATGCAGATACTCATGAGTTTTATGCATTTATACAAGATATTTCAAGCCGCAAAATTGAAGAGCAAAAATTGCGATTTTTGGCGTCTAACGACCCACTTACCGGGGTGCGCAATCGATCATACTTTAATACTAACTTGCCGGAGGCAATGGCAAGGAGTAGGCGTAGTGATAAAAGTTTAGCCTTGATGTATCTGGACATTGATCATTTTAAATCTATCAATGATTCTTTAGGGCATGAAGCAGGGGATTCACTTTTAAAAGAGTTTGCAACCAGGCTGAAAGCGACCTTGCGCGAAGCTGATATTGTTTCTCGCATCGGCGGTGATGAGTTTACTGTCATTATTGAAGGTGTTTATAGTGAAGAGGATGCTAGTAAAGTAGCAAGTAATATCATTCAGGAGTTAAACAAAGGTGGTTGGTTAGGCACTTCTGATCTTAAGATAACCACAAGTATAGGCATTGCCATCTATGATGGGCGTGCGATTGATGCGGACAAATTGGTGGCGCTCGCAGATAAAGCAATGTACAAAGCAAAGCACTCCGGACGCAATAATTTCAAATTATTGAGATTTGAGGATATTGAAACCTCAATTGAAGAAAAGTCTCATCCTAGAGACCCCGCAAGTATCATGAATACTCAAAATCTATTGAGCATTCAGCACAATTCGGGCGATAATTTTTTACAAAACACGTTATCTGCTTTGCGGCGACACCTTGATATGGACGTGGCATTTATTTCTCACTTTCATGATGGTGTTCGTGAGTTCAGATTTGTGGATTCAAAAGATTTGAATCCACCGATTGCGGTTGGTGGTAGCGGCTCACTTGAAGACAGCTACTGCCAGAGAGTGATTGATGGGCGTTTGCCTGAAATCATTAATGATGCTTTCGAACTGCCAGAAGCAATGAGTATGGAAGTTACCGCTTTGGTGCCTGTACGTGCGCATATGAGTGTGCCAATCAAGCTAAGCGACGGTAAAATTTATGGCACCTTTTGTTGCTTTAGTTATACACCAGACCAAACACTCAATGAGCGTGATATCTCAATTATGCATGTCTTTGCAGATTTAATAGCTCAGCATTTGTAGGGTTAACAGTCAGAGTCGTAGCACATAAGGTTTTTACTCCCTTAATGTGCAAATTAAGTGCCACTGCGTTATTTAACATAATATACATTATACGAAATTATAAACTAGCGCTTAAAGCAGGCGTAACGCGCGTTTGCTGCGCAAAATATGTAAGCATCAATTTATAAGGCATCGCTATCGTTAATTTTTACAACCACCTTACCTTTGGCTCGGCCTTCTTCGAGATACGCAAGTGCTTCTTTTGTTTGATTGAAAGGAAATACCTTATCTATTACTGGATGGATATGTCCTGAATCAAGTAGTTTGCCGATCTCTGTGAGTTGATGACCGTCAGGGTGCACGAACATGAATGAATACTCAATATCACGATTTTTGGCGTGGCGAATTATCTTGCTACTAATCAACCAGAACACGAGCTTCATCAAAGCGTTCATGCCTCTTGAACGTGCGAACGCAACATCTGGCGGGCCGATGAGTGATACTATTTTGCTCTTGGGTTTCAAAATTCGTAGTGACTTCTCGATTCCGTCGCCCCTAATGGTTCCTAGCACCAAATCATAACCTTGTAGCACATCTTCAAACTCTTGCTGTTTATAATCAACCACCTCATCTGCACCGAGGCGCTGGACGAGTCCCACATTAGCTGTGCTGGTTGTGGTGCCTACTTTTGCTCCGAGGTATTTTGCTAGCTGAATTGCGAACGTACCAATACCGCCAGCCCCGGCGGGGATAAATACCTTTTGCCCTGGCTGTAGATGTGCTCGCTCTTTGAGCGCTTGCCACGACGTGAGTGCAACCATCGGTATCGAAGCGGCTTGCACGAAGTCTAGGTTTTTCGGTTTGATTGCAGCAGCGCTCTCGGGCACAACAGCAAACTCAGCAAGTGCTCCGGTGCCAAGGTCAAATATGCTTGCAAAAATAGCATCGCCAAGCTTGAAGCGCGTCACACTATCCCCCACTCCCACCACGATACCCGACAAGTCGCTGCCCATTGTGACTGGTAGTTGTAACTTGATAATAGGCTTGAATGCACCTTTCGCAATCATGTAGTCGATGGGATTAAGACCGACGGCATAGACCTGAACAAGTATTTCGTTGGCCTTGATTACAGGCTTTGGAATGTTTGCAAACTCGATTTGTGCAGGCTTACCATAACGTTTCAAGACCAATGCTTTCATATTTTCATTCCCATTCATATGGTGTTTATTTTCCGCGTAGGCCGACATCAAGAAACGCCAGCACAAGAGCTACTTCGACAAAGGCAGCAGTCAGAATACCGCTAGTGGCATGTCCCGTAGCAAACTCATACACGCCGAGCAGTGCTAATATCGAGCATGCTGTGATGGTTCCAGAGATGAGCGCTGTACGGGTTGTTGAAAGTTCTGCATGTCTAACCATGAAAAACATCACAGCCAGACCGGTATACAGCGCTGCTATACGTCTTGCAACCAACCCTACCGAGGTGGTTAGTTCAATTCCCCAGCTTGTTAACATTTGAGTTGGTGCAAACATCAAATTGATAGCCAATACTACAAATAAGATTGAGCTAAAAACTGAAAGTCGATGAAATGATAAAAATTTCATGATGACTTCTTATGGTTGCCTAGCGATTATGTCGAGAGAGTCCAGTTTCAACTCTTTACGAATGCCCATATCAACTAATGCAGCAGGGGCAAATCTTCTAAGGAAACTGAGGCGACACGCTAATTTTCCGGCAGCATAACGTAGCTTAGGATGTTTGGCATTAGCCGCTTTCAAAACAACATTGGCGACGACTTTGGGATCGTCACCTCCAGCCACTGCGATTTTCATTAATTTGGCAAGAGCTTTTCGCGCAGTTGTATATTCGTCTAACTTGGCGTCAACTTCTTGCGTGTTTGCTTCAAAATGCGTATTGGTATACCCAGGCTCAACCACTGAAACACGGATGCCTCTTGTTCTTAATTCATGGTCTATAGATTCAGAAAACCCCTCGACAGCATGCTTAGTAGCGGCATAGGTTGCCATGTATGGCGCAGGTATTAGCCCAAGAATCGAGCCGATATTAATGATTCGGCCTTCGCCCTGTTTTCTCATATAAGGCACAACAGCACGCGTCATGCGGACGATGCCAAAAAAATTGGTATCAAAAATCATTTTAGTCTGTTCAATTGAGCTTTCTTCGGCCCCAGCTGGCGCTACACCGAAGCCTGCGTTATTAACCACTAGATCAATCCGACCCTCAATTTGCACTACTTCATTTAAGGCAGCGTCTATAGATTCTTCGCTATTTACATCTAGCGCAATCATCTTGTATGAGCGCTGGGAGGCTTGCGCTCCCTTACGACTCGTTCCGTAAACCTTATAACCAGAGTTTGCTAATAACTCTGCCGTGGCAGCGCCGATTCCTGATGATGCTCCTGTCACAATTGCGATCTTGCTTTTCATATTTATCTCCTTTTAATTCAGTTATAAAAACATGCTAAAAAATATGATAACCATCATATTTCTGGTCAAAAAAAAGCCAAAGTACTTAATAGGGAATTAATTATTATTTGGCATCATAGTGCTTTAAAGCTGCTTGGCGAAAAGTTTCACTAAGTTCAGGGTCCTCTACCGCACGGGCTAATAATAATGTTCCAACCATAGTGGATAACATAACAAGCGCCTTTTCATCCTTATTAGCTTGTTGGCCTGATAGGCGACTTTTAATAAGCGCTATCATTTCCTTGATACGGCAAGTTGAGGCTTTTCTTACCTCAGGAGCCTGGCGTGGCATTTCCGAACCTAAGGCTGCAAAAGAGCATCCTGTTTCAATGTTAGCCATATGCTCATTGGATAAATAAACCTGCATCAGGGCTTGCAATCCCTGATCACCAGGGACTTCAGCAAATATTCTTTTTGCAATAGCAATTGTTTCTTCCCCTGCATGATCTGCAGCTTCTGCGAGCATTGCATCACGGGATGCAAAATGTGCGTAAAAACCCCCATGTGTGAGGCCAGCTTCTTTCATGATATCGGCTACGCCAGTTCCATCATAACCGCTCCTGCGAATTGCCCTGGCTGCGGTTTCTACAATGCGCGTATGCGTGATTTCCTTACGGCTGGAAGCATTTGGTTTATTTGTATCTTTCTTCATGACGATCATCATATATGACAACCATCATAAAATGCAAATAAAATTTTTATTTAGTAGATGGGGGTGGTAATTTGAAAGGAAATTACTTATTCAAAGTGTTGCGTTTTTAACGCTATTCAATGTAATAAATCAGCTTAAAATTGATTTCCAACGAATAAAGTTAAATATGGTGCTTGTGGTTCGTTTAGAGGTACAGCATATTCCGAGACTGCCAAAAATACGAAGCAAATTATCAGCCATATTTTTGGGTTGGTTGATGTGTTTTCGTTTGTGCTGCCATTGTTTTAGGTCATAAAACTCAATGTATGTGTTGTAGCCTAGCCTATCCACACTTATTTCAGCATCAATTTAACCGTGACTAATGCATAGTCGGTAGACGTTTGTAATTCCGATTTGCTAACCCCATCTTTTGCACGCAATGCTAACCCATGCACAAAAGTCATGTAGAACTCAGCTAATGTTTGTGGGTTGGCTGAGCTGATTAATTGGCCGTCTGTCACTGCCTGTTTGAATCTTGTTTCTAATACACGCTTGTAGACGGTTCTTAGATTTTTAAGTCTATTCATGTGTTCAATATGCTCCGGAGAGCAATTGATGGCTGCAGTCATAATGAGGCAACTGCACGGGTTACTCTGGCTCGTGAATATCTCGACATTGCTGTAAAGCGAGTTTTTGATCGCATCGTAAATGGATGGGTGGTCGTTTAAAGCTTTTAGTGGCCCAGCTTTTAAGGTTTCAGCATAAAGATTTACCACCTCATTAAATAGCTTGTCCTTATTACCGAAGGCGGCATATACGCTAGGCGCTTTAGTGCCAATGGCGCTAATTATGTCCGTCATTGTTGTGCCTTCGTAGCCTTTTTCCCAAAAGATCAACATCGCTTTGTTGAGCGCAACATCTCTATCAAAAGTTCTTGGGCGACCTGCGGATGACATAGAAATTCCTTTTAAAACATTTAGTTGCAAATAATGTAACTTGGGTTATATAAATATACCAATAATGTAATGTATATTACATTATTGGATTTGGCAACTACAGCATCATGTTATGGATGTTTTAAGTGCGTAAATTACAAATTGGGAGCGTAATAGAGGGCAGTTTTAAAATAAGGTTTGCTTGGATTGAAAATCGCAGATGTAAGAAGTGTTGTATTGCATAGTAAGCTGATAATTTTGGCTTAGGGGCTCACCCCTACTTTGTATTAAGGCTAACATTGCTCTTTGGAAAGCGCTTTTTACTTGTATCTTGAGCTGATGTAGCTGCTGGTGAGGATTTCAGTTAGCTGATTTGATTAATATGCCTAGCTTTGATCTCGATTGAATAAGCCTTGGCGGCTGACTGAGATGTGATAAAAACTGGGTAAACGTACTTATACCCATATACCTTCTAATATAAACTCGGACAGCGTTGACTTAATAAATAATGGACAGCATTAGCGAGTTAATGCCGCCCATCATCAAGACTATTAATATTCGTATATTGAAATATATGTGTCTAAAAGCCAGGAAATCTTTTGGGAGACTATCGGCGTGATTTTTTTATAAAGCCCTAGGATACTATTTCTGCACAAAAAGTAATTTTCTGACATATGAGATTCTCCTAAGGCTTTGTGATTAAACTGATATTAAATTTATCTTTTTAAATGTACTTAGTGTGATATCTATTAGCGTTTGTCTATTGCATATTTAAGTAGTGTATACGCAATCCACATAAAACCAACAGAAGTAATTAAAAAGCTAAGTGCGCTGAAAATTTTCCACTTGGTTTTATCCCAAAAGTTAGTATCGAATGCAGCAATTGTAAAAATTGTAGGGTTGGTAAAGCCACCAATTGCGATACACCAGCAAGCGACTACAGGAAGTTCAATACCGGCACCATAAAAGCCTAATCCAAATAACGCCATCAATGCATAATCAACGTGTGCTCTTATAAGGGTTTTGTAGTCCACCACAAAGGCATCAACGCTTTTAATCGGAAACCATTTAGCAAATGTCATCAACCATGCAGATGTGATCAGTGCAGTGATACAAGCTACGGCTCCTATTAGTAATACTTCCATTTTATTCTCCTAAATTAATATTAAACTGCACATAAATAATACAGACAGGTCTGTACGTTTGCAACTAAAATTTACAGTTTTAAATACTTAAAGTATGAGGAATGTTTAACATTAAAATTGGTGACTCCAAGTGCCAGATGAAGTCACATGATAGATAATATGCATCTAAAAATTATTTACTAACCAACCAGTTACAATTGGCTTCTAATCCTTTTTATATCAATCGCGTTTGAATCTAAATGAAATCAAGTTGAGTGATATTAGATTGGGGATGTAAGTGGCAAGTAGCATGAGTAAGCCTAGGCTTAAGTAAAGCCACCGTATTTTGTAATCACTAATAAAACTAGCTGCGGGTTTTTGCCCCTGAACAAACTCATAAAATGCTGGGGTATCTGTCCCTTTTATATAGCTAGCATTGATATCACCAGATAGTTTCTTTAGATATTCATCTTCTAATTGAGATAAAAATCTATCATATTCTGCATATGCAACTGGTGGGTCTGGCTCATCTTGGCTAGGGTCAGAATAAGTGACGCTTACGGCACCAGAGTTGTTATTTTCACTAATCGGCCAATACCCTACTCTTTTATTGTTTGAGTTGAATCTTGGTACACCTATTTTGGAGGTTGCTCCAACGCCAATAAACGCTAGATTTTTACCCATTTGTATTCCACTTAAGTCTTGTTGAATTGTTACATTGACTCTAGGTGCTTCGTCACCATCTGTAAAAAATAACATTTGAGCGGGGACATTGAGCGAATCAAATACATTAGCGGCAGCGCGCACACCAAAGCTTAGGCGACTGTTGCCTTTCCAAGCCATTCGCCATTCAAGATGATCAATTGAATCGGTAATGGCGTCCAGGTTTTGGCACACCTCCAATGGGTTAAGTAATAATGCAACATTGTCAGAAGCAAAGATACCAATACTAAAATACGTGCCGCATGGCGATGTTTTAACGATATTTTTCATCAAATACCGCGTATACGCCAGCCGGCTGACTGGTTGATTGCTGATTTTTTCATCTTCAGCATTCATGCTTTGAGACACATCTGCCACCAATAGGTAGTTATGTACCTGCTGCTTTAATTGTATGGTTGGCATAAGGAGTGCCAACGCCATAAACATGATAGCTAACAGGTATAGCAATGTTTCGTAGTGACTTTTAATCAATAAAATTGATTTGTTCAAAATTGATGTATTCATGGCAGACCTATCGGTAAGTTACTCAATTCCATTGTTGATTGTTCCTTAGGCGCTGCATTCATGTTTTTTGCCATGATTGAATTGAGCAGGCTTAAATTAAACTTAGATGAGATATCCGTTGGTTCAATACGTAGTGATTGCTCATAGGCTATCTTGGCTTGTGTGTAAGCGTGCCTAGCCTCGTCTTGGTAAGTGCCGTCTTCGTTCACACGACGGATTAATCCAAAAGTGAACAGGTTGTTACCAATGTTGAAATGGATCTTGGCCTGATTGGCTAATGATGGAGATTGATCTAATAATTGGCTGTAAGTCTGTATCGCATGTTTGTAATCAGATTTATTGCCTTGATCATAAGCTGCGGTATATTTTTGCAAGTAAGGATAACTGTCATCAGTAATGACCTTCCCCGCAGTAATTTTCTTATTTAAGGCAGAGATAGTATGGCACTGATATGCCTCATAAATTGCCCCCACTAGACCTATCACCACTAACATCGTGAGTGCTAGGTTGCGATTTTTAATGTTTTTTGCCATTAATGTATCCTAAGGTTTTTAATCAATAAAATTAAAAGGCTCAGTACCATGGCTATTACAATCAGGTTGTTAGCATAATCATGGCCTGGAATAATAACGCTGTACTGGATGATGTTTTTTTCTTTAGCATTGATTTCACGCAGTGCAGACTCTAGGGTTGTTGGGTTGTCTGCCTCAAACGCTTTATATTTAATTTTTAGAGACTTGAAAAAGCGATCTAGGTTGATGGCATCGGGTGCCTGATCGTCGCTGTAGTTTGCATCATTGAAAATACTGATGTCATCAGGCTCACGCAATACAATCCAATAAAGATTTATTTTCTTGCCTATCAGTTGCTGCGATATTTTATATTTCACCCTTGGACTTAATTTGCCCGCACCGTCGGATAGCAAAATAACCGCGCGCGAACCTGAGCTTTGAATGTTGTCAAACAGAGTTACCCCTTGTGTAATACCTGCACCAATATTGGTTTGGTTCAAGGCAGGCCCTGTAGCTGCTTTAATTGCCCCATGTATCGCATCACGATTGGCAGTGATTTTCATGCCGTATAACGCGGAGTTTGTGAAGCCAACAACACCCATCATGTCGTCTGGGCGTGAATCAATAAACTCGGTAATTAAACGCCTCGCCGCCATGGACTTGATTTCGGCTGCTCTGCCACCAGATGCTTGGCCAGCAAAGGGGTGATCCATGCTTACGCTTCTATCAATCACCAACACAGTTTGCGCACCCTTGCCTATTTTTTGCTCATGCTTACTCTCTCCCTGTGGCGACGATAATGCCAACACGATGCAAACTATCAGTAGTGAAATCATTCCTTTAAGAATAAGGTTCGCAATTTCCGAGTATTTGTCTGTCGGTACAATCTCAATCCATGAGTAAAGTTGACCTTGGTGACTTTTTAAAATAAAGGGAATCGCTGCCAACGGTAATAACAGCAATGCCCATGGTTGCAGTAAAGTCATTTATGCGCCTCTCTCACAATCTCTTAAGCGCTTACTTAATTTAAGTAAATGACCAAAGTGCTGTTCTGAATACATGGCACTGCTTGCAAATAACAGTGCGTTTGATTGCTCAAAAAATGCGTAAATCTCATCTTTTAATTTGGAAAATTTTGGGTTTTTGTTGATGAATGGCTCGATGTCATCAGCAAAAAGGTTGGTACCGTGCGTCTTATTTAATGCTTGGTGAATGTAAATAGAAGCCTCTTTTAACCCTTCTAATGATTTAGGCGTTTTTCTGATACGGCGATAGGCCTGGGCAAACGCACCATTCATAAAAGGTAGCAAGTGGCCATCTGCATTGATATAGAAAAGACCTAATAGGCCGAATGTAAGTAAGGCTAAAAACGCACAGAGCTTAGTTTGGTGTGAGGTGATGTTTACAATTTCAGGATGATGTTGTGGATACATCATTTTTTTGGCATTTTCTATATTTTCTGGCACTAGAGCAGCATACCAAAATGTCCAAGCAGGAATTTCTGCCGCCAAAGGATTGGCGTTTGCGTTAAATTTCAAAATCTCTTTTGGCAATTGCATGCGTACTGGTTTACTTGCTACAGCGAAAACTTGATAAGAAAAGTTGATGGTGTACCTGTTTTTATCACCAGCTTTAGTGGCTGCCAATGTAATATCTTTTAACTCAATACCATCTGCACTTCTACCTTTTGCCGGCAGGTCAGTTTTAGATAGTGTGTAGGGTTGATTGACTTCTAGCGCTACACTGCGCTGTAACACATCGCCAATCTGCACCCCACTGTTGAATCGTGGATTCTGTACTTTAATAAGCTTTATATTGGGGCTCTGGGCGAATGCGATAGATGCATAGGATGCGACACCGAGTAACAATAGGAATTTAATAATGAATGTTTTCATAATGACTTAATTTTCTAACTCGATAATTGTTCAAAATATCGTGACAATAAATCCGGTTCAAACTTGTCACTTAAATAAATCGCCTGATAGTCAAACCTGGAAAATAAGGTCTCAAGCGCTTGTTTACGCATTTCGAATGCTGCGATAAATTGATTTTTAATCGACTCGCGGAAGAATATGGTTTTTTGCAAACCGGTTTCCGGGTCTATCATGTTGCCAAAACCAAATTTAGGTAGCTTTTGGTATTCACGTGCGTCCCACAGCACAATCGGCACAATATGATGTATGGACATGGCGCTAAGCGTCTGTTCCAACATTTCTAATGGCATATGAAAATCAGAAATCCAGAATACCAAGCCTTTATGCTGGCTTAAGTATTGCGGTACTTCTAAAATACCTTCGCATCCGACACGCATGGTGCTGATGTTAGATAGTTGCTCTATGGTTTCAAACGATTGCTGCACGTTATGGTTGAGGTTGTGCGAAATATCCTCTATCACCATTTGGTTGTAGCAAATCAAGCTAAACAAATCCCCTGCTTCATGCGCTGAGTAAGCAATTGAAGCTGCAATCTCCTTAGTCAGGTCCAGCTTTCTTACTGCGCCTTTAAATTGCATAGAGCTTGAAACGTCACAGATGGCAAATATTGGGGTAGTGTTATCCTGATTGAACACCCTTACCTGCACTTGTTCGTAAGGGTCTCTCAGGGTTTGGCGCATGTCCATCCGCCTAGGATCAGGGTAGTCAATGAGAGGAACGTTACCCTTGAACTCAAACCCTAAGCCGCGCTGCGTCCCCCTATGTCCACCGTAATGAATACTGCTGGACTTCCAAGGGATCTGGTAATGGAATGGTTTTGCGTATGCGGGAATCATGCAGCTTTTGCCTGAGATGGTACGGCAACCGTTGCCAATATTTGCGAGGTTAACTCACGCGCAAGCGCCGTTCTGCGGTTTTCATACATGGTATTGAACACCAGTCGATGAGCAATCAGCTCGTGAAAAACTGCATGGATATCTTCAGGGTACAGGCTGTCCCTATTCATTAACCAAGCATTGACACGGGCAGCCTTCAGCAACATCCCCATACCGCGTGGGCTTGCACCAGTATGGATTAATCTATTCACATCCACACTATCAAGTTTGATACCAAATTTTTCCGGGCTCTGTGTGGATTCCCATAAATCCAGCGCGTACTCTTCTAGTACATTACTGGACTTAATATGGCTTTGCAGTACATCAGAAAAAGCATTGAGCTGATCAAACTTAAGTACATTCGGTTCAACTTGTTTGGTTAAACTCTCAGCATGCTGGAACTTCACATCAAACATTAATGCTTTACGTAACTCCCTATCATCTGGAATGTTGATGGGTATTTCCATCATAAAACGATCTCTGGCTGCAGATGGAATTTCAAACGTTTCGTTTTTCTCAACCTGGTTTCTGTCTGCAAATACCACCATATGTGGTAAGCGGTACTCCTGTTTAAATGCAGTGATATGTCGCTCTGCCATCACGCGTAGCATCAAAGCGTGTACCTGTGGTCTTGCTCTATTGATTTCGTTAAAGAAGAAAACTGATAGGTTTTCACCAGCTTTTAACAGCGGACCTTCATCAATTTTTGGTTTGCCGTCTTCACCTAGGTAAGTGTGGTAAATCAGATCGTTAGGCATTAAATCTACCGTGCCCTCTATGCGCTCATAATCACCCCCTATGCATCTGGCGATAGATTGTAATAGCGTAGTTTTGCCAACGCCTACACCGCCTTCTAGCAAAACGTGGCCACGTGCAAATATGGCGATATTCATCAAGTGAATGGCTTTATCTTGCCCAACAATGACCTTTTTTACCTCGCTCTCTAGTTTTAATGCATGAGCGCGCCAATCTGCTAAATTTGTGTCAAAATTTGTAATCTGCATAATAATCCTATGTAAAATAATGTTTTAGGTGGAGCCCGGTGTTGCATTTTGTAATACGCTGAGTTAATATAAAGACAGGTCTGTTCACTTTTTTATAGTCTACTTTAAGCTTTCTAAAAAACGCAAGACATTTTTTGAGGTACTTTAATTTTGAGCCAGTTGCGTAATTTCTATGCGGGGAACATGAATGGTTGGCGTTTCCGTGAGCTACTCTCCTACTCGGCAATTAAAAACCGAGTTCAGAATATGCGCGGTGCGAATGCAGCAATTGTTAGGTTGCCTAAAACATTAAGCACCTGGAACTATGAGCGTATTTCCAAATGCGCGACTAATACAGGGAATGCGAGCTTATCTTTAGATGAAATCAATGCTGTTAGAGCATTAATTGAAGATGCGATTCGTCGATCAAGCATTAAAAATCATGCTGTATTTACCGATCAGCTGTTCTTTTTGACGATTGGTGCCATACAAATTGAATCCCAGACACATTCCAGTGACGCCTGGAAACTGCTCAACAAAACCATTGAAACGCATTTAAAACCAAAAAATGAGCGTCCATTGCTACTTATTGGCATGATGGTGACGGTTTTGCTTGTTGGCATGAGTGCCATGCAAATGACCAGTAAAAAAGGCAAGGTTAACCCTGTGCAATCACAAGGTGTATTTGTTGAGGTGTCGGCCAGTACGGCAGACCCAGTGACAATTAGCATGCTCCAACTGGCGTACGACAAAATGAAAAGCGGTACTTGCCAGCTGCCACAGGCCGCTATGTTGCCAGAACGTCAGAGACAAGCGTTTTTGGCCTTTGTTAACCAAGGAACAATTGATGTGAATAATGTGGAAAATCTAAGGCAGGCATTTGGCTATGTCAGCTGTTTATATCCGCAAGAGTTAATGCGCCCACTTACAACAGTGTTGTAACTAAATGAATTGTAATAACAAAACTTTTAATGAGTTTTGATAAAGGAACGATATGAAAACCAATGAAAAAATATTAACCGTAGCCACTATGCTATTTGATAGTAGAGGCATACAGGCTTCAGGTGTTGATACTATCATTGCCGAATCTGGCGTAGCAAAGGCTACGTTATATAAGCATTTTCCAAGCAAAAATCACTTGGTGATGGCTTATCTCAGAAGTAAATCAGATAAGTTTTATGAGTGGTTAAACACACGCCTTGTTTCTAAAAAGGCTAACTCAATTGATATTCTAGTGTCGCTGTGCGAACTGGTTGAAACCTGGATTACTACACCTGAGTTTCATGGCCTACCTTTCCATATTGCCTCTGTAGAGTTTCCTAGCCCTGAGCACCCAATCAACCAATATTCGGCTGTACTGGCCGCAGAGCTACAAGACTACCTAGCTAAAATCGCACAAACAGCTGGTGCACATGATGCCGTTGCACTTGGCCAACAATTAACCATTATCTTTGAAGGTGCTGCGCTGGTTGAAAGGTTAAACCCGGGCTCAGGTGCTGCTAGCAGAGCCAAAAGCGCCGCAATTGCACTGATTAACAGCTCGGTGTAACTGCCTCACTCCGCCTAAATTAACGACACTGCAGCCTAGCTGACAGTGTTTTCAGCGCGTCAACTGGGCTTCGGAGCAGGTTTTTTGCGCCAAGATGGCTAGAATTGTGCATTTATGCTGATAACTATGATTGATGGATTATGAATGTGTGCTAGGATGTAAATTCTCTGCAAGCCTTATGTAATCTGGCTTTAGAGTGCTATTAACCATATTATAGGAATTTATATGAACAAATCTGAATTGGTCGCAAAAGTAGCGGCTGAAGCTGGCGTAACGCAAGCTGACACAAATCGCGTATTAGATGCCATCATCAATACGGTTGGTGAAGCATTAAAAGCTGGGGACAACGTAGCTCTTGTTGGCTTCGGTACATTTCAAGTAACAAAAAAAGCGGCTCGTTCTGGCCGTAACCCTTCTACTGGCGCAACCATCCAAATTGCTGCACGCAATGCGCCTGTATTTAAAGCTGGTAAAACACTTAAAGATAAAGTTAACTAATTAACCTAACTACAAAAAGTAGGTTGTATTAGTTAAGCCCATGCTTAAAATCCCACAGCGCAAGGTCTTCAATGCTGTGGGAGTATCTTAAAATTAATAATGCTGCACCTTTCTTAAGTTGCTTACGTCTTAACCCACAGCAGGCAACGTTAGCTTAAGTAGGCACCTCCTAATCGCAATAAACGTTCAGCTAACTTTTGTCAGCACTAATAAGTGATGCAATAATTGATTGCACCTAGCAATCCTCCCGATTTTAGCTACTAATAAGACACCAAACACATGGATTTACTGCTTAATTTATTGCATCAGTATGGTTTACTGATTGTGTTCTTTAATGTTTTTTTAGAGCAGATTGGTTTACCGTTACCCGCATACCCTACGATACTGATTGCAAGTGCTATCAGTGTTAATCATGAAACCTCACTGGCGAACCTGATGTTGGTTGCCGTTATTGGTGCACTACTGGCCGATATGTTCTGGTATCTTGCGGGCCGCCGTTATGGGAAGAAAGTAATGGGCAAGCTTTGTCGAATCTCGCTTTCGCCAGACTCATGTGTAAAGCAAACTGAATCTATGTACCTTAAAATTGGCCCCTCTGCCCTGCTGTTTTGTAAGTTCGTCCCTGGTTTTGCTTCTATTTCCAGTGCGCTTGCTGGTGCGCTAGGTACTAAAACGTTTACTTTTATTGTATTTGATACTATTGGCGCAGCCGTCTGGGTAGGCTCAGCTATCTTACTAGGCTCAATGTTCAGCGCTTCTATTGATCAGCTGCTGTTAACGTTAGTTGAGATGGGCAAATGGGGTGCTTTAATAATTGCGTTCGCGTTTGTTCTATTTATAGCCAACAAATGGTGGGAGCGCTATCGTTTTCTTAAAGCGTTAAGGATGGCACGTATTAGCGTAGCAACATTGAATGAGATGCTAGAAAGCGGCAAACAGCCGGTTATTATTGATACCAGACCACCAAAATTAATCGAAGACGGATGGATACCTAGCGCAAGATTTGTCTCTACCGAGCAAATTGAGGCCATTCTGCCTGAAATAGATATCAGCGAAGATATCGTATTGTATTGCTCATGCCCTAACGAAGTTACCGCAGCCAAAGTGGCTAAAGCCTTTATGAATCATGGATATTTCAATGTGAGACCGCTTGCCGGAGGCATTGATGCATGGATTGAATCAGGATTTGCTGTTCATAAACCTGTAGATGGTGAGCAAAACTAGTAAGCTTGCCGTACCGTCCCTATTGCAATGTAATCCTGATTAAGATTCGCTGAGTGTGTTTTGTGCCGCCACTGCGCGGTCATGCATGACAATTTTTGATACGAATATAATCGCCAACACGTTCAATAAAACCGCAATATAGCCCGCATGCTCGTATCCTATAAACGCACCGCTTGTGTTCTGTGTAACAATAAACCCGCCCAAAGTAGTCGATAAGCCCATCGCTAACGATTGTACCGTTGAGTTCAGTGACATAAAGGTACCACGCAGTTTTGGCTGAGCAGCAGAAATAACTACCGTCATCGCAGGAATCATACGGCCAGAGACTAAAACGAAAAAAGCCGTGGTATAAAGCAACCAAGCCCACAAAGGCACCGGCCCTGATTGGGTAATTAATAGGATGGGCAAAGTTGCAGCTAACCCGACCAGTCTATACACCAGAACTTTCCCCGCATGGTCTGCCCATCGCCCAATTAGGCGCGCTGTAATCAGGGTGGCGGCTCCGCCCGCTAGATAGACCAACGGGATATCATGCTGCGAGATATTTACGTTGTTGACCGCGTAAACTGTCAAATAGGGAATCACAGTAAAGCTGGAGAAAATAATCAGTGCAGAAAAGGTGAGCGCCTTGATATGATTTTTATCACGCAACACGGTAAGCATTGGCGCAAATGGATGGCTGCGTTTGATGCTTAAATGTTGATCTATGGTTGGTAGTAGTCGATTAGCTGTGAATATAAACAGTGCTGTCACGACCGCTATCAAGAAAAATGGTGCACGCCATACGTAATGGGTCGCGATCCAGAGCGAAACTGGAACACCAGCTACTGTAGAGATGGAGAATGCGGTTGAAATAATACCATTCGCTTTGCCGCGGCGTTTAAACGGAATGAGATCGGCCACCATGGTTTGTACCATGGCTCCCATAATGCCTCCAAACACTCCGGACAGCCCTCTAAACAAAAGCAAGGCCGCATAGCTCGTTGCCATCCCGCAGGCCATTGTGGCGATGGCAAAGCAAACTGACATCATAATTAGCAGTTGCTTACGCTCAAAGCGATCAATAAACGCTGCGCCCAATAGCCCTGAAAATGCCGAACTAAAGCTATAAGCGGCAACTAACAAGCCAAACTCGTGCGTATTGATGCTAAATTCCTTCATCAACATGGGACCTAGCGGCATCATGATCATGAAGTCAAGAATATGGCTAAATTGAATACCTGCAAGCGTTAGCAATACGCTGCGCTCGTTGTTGGCGGATGTTACTGATGGCATAAGTTAATCATGGTCGTGGTGCAGGGCTTGTGAGCTGACCTGTTTGGTAATCGATAATGGCTTGGGCAATTTCATCTTGCGTGTTCATCACAAATGGGCCGTATTGCGCAACTGGCTCATACAGTGGTTTTGCTGCAACTAGTAAAAAGGCCGCAGGCTGATCAAGCGTGTTAATTGCTAAGTGGTCCCCATCAGAGAGTTCGCCTGCCACTTGTGGCATTAGCGTAACTTGGGATGTGCCTTGCTCTATGTTTACCCTGCCCTCGTATGCGTAGATAAATGCGGTATGCCCTAGTGGCACCGCATGTGCAAACGACGCCATGGCAGGTAAGCGAATATCCCAAAACAGTGGCTCGGTTGTGCCACCTTGAATTGGGCCGGCCAATGCTTGGCCTTCTATTTGGGCATTACCGGCAATCACTCTTATTTTCCCGCCGTTTGGTAAATCCATTTCAGGAATTTCTTCGGGGCGAATATCTCTGTATGCCGCGGCTTTCATTTTTTCTTTAGCTGGCAGGTTTAGCCATAACTGAAATCCACGCATACGGCCACTTTCTTGTTGCGGAATTTCCGAGTGAATGATGCCACGCCCTGCCGTCATCCATTGTGCACCGCCGCCCATTAACTGGCCTTGGTTGCCAAGGTGGTCGCGATGGAGCATGCTGCCATCAAGCATGTAGGTGACAGTTTCAAAGCCGCGGTGTGGATGATCAGGAAAGCCGGCAATATAGTCATCGGGGTTGCTTGATGAGAACTCATCCAACATCAGGAATGGATCAAGGCGAAAGGATGCTGTCTTGCCAATACTGCGGCTCAACCTCACCCCTGCCCCATCTGTAGTGGGGATAGACGTAATCAATTGCTGCAATGAGCGTGTTTTCATCAAAACATCCTTTTAGGCATTATTGCACCTGTGCAAACTGTACTGCCAATAAGCAGCGCCACGGCAAGCATCTATATGCCGTGGCGTCAAAGCTACTTATTGTTTAACGGCTTCAACTGGTAAGGTGATAGTGACTTCGTCACCAACGTAAGGCACATATTTGCTCATGTTGAAATCAGAGCGTTTTACTGTTGCAGTTGCGTTTGCGCCGCAAGCATCTTTTTTCAACATTGGGTGTGGCATGCACATAAATGATGTGACTGTCAGTGTTACTGGTTTGCTTACGCCTTTGAGCGTGAGTGTGCCATCTACAGATGCTAACTTATCACCATTGAAGTTTAATTTTTTTGAAGTGAAGTTAGCAACAGGAAACTTCTCAGTACTTAAGAAATCTTCACCTTGAATATGCTCATTAAATAGCGGATAGCCAGTATTTACTGAGGTTGTATCAATAGCGATATCCATAGAGCCGGTTTTTGCTTCTCGGTCTATCGTGATTTTTCCTGTTGTTTTGTCAAAGTGACTCAATTGTGTTGAGTATCCAAAATGGCTGTAAGAAAAGCGTGGAAACGTATGTGTGTTATCAATCACATAAGTTTCTGGTGCTGCCAGTGCTGTCGTTGAAAGGCTAGCTACAATAGCTAAAAGTGCGATACGTTTCATAGTGTTACTCCTGATGATAGTGATTTAAAAAAAGTTATTTGCTGGCATTAGCCAGAAAGTGGAAGTTAATTTGTATTTCGTTAGCAACGGTGCCGAAGTCTGCCCACATACCCTCGCCGATTGCAAATTCAGATCGTTTGAGTACAAAACTGCCATCAACCTTGGCTGTATTGCCTTGCGGGGTAAATGTGAATGGTGCCGTAATCATTTGTGTGCGCCCCTTAATCGTCATCTTGCCGCTGACTTCATATCGGTTTGCTGCCAGTTGTTTAACTGCGGTAGATGCAAACGTTGCCTTTGGGTATACCTTGGTGTTGAACCAGCTTTTGCCGGAGACCTCATCATTGGCTTCATCTGAGCCCGCATCAATACTTGCCAAATTAAGTTCAAAATCGACTTTTGCATTAGCCGGCTTGCTAGGGTCAAATGCCAACTGCGCATTGAATTTATTAAAACTGCCATCTACAGGCACGCCCATTTGTTTATACACAAAATGTAGTGAGCTTTTGTCATTTTGAATGCTGGTGAACTCTGTCGCCTGTGCTCCAGAAGCTAGCATCAAACCACCGATTACACTTGCCCATACTTTAATATTCATTTTGCAGACCTTTCATTTATCTTAACTAGCACGCCATGGCAACATGCGACGCAACACATCATCTTTATCCACTACATGGTGTTTGATGGCTGCACCTATATGCCCAACTAATATAGCTGCCATGCTGTAATTTAAAATCATGTGCACAGCTTCTAATGCATCACCTATCGCTTTGTCTTTAGATAACAGATCCGGAATTGGCAGCACGCCAAAGTAAACAGTTTGAAAACCTTTGGCTGAGCTCATTAACCAGCCGGATAATGGAATGGCAATCATTAAGAGATACAGCATGCCATGCCCAATATTCGCGCCAAGTTTGGTCATTTTAGACATCGTCCACGGCAAAGCTGGCGGACGATGCTTGAGCCGCCATGCGAGGCGCAACATCACTAATATGAAGGCTGTTACGCCAGCCCATTTATGCCATGCGTAAATTTGTAGCTTTAATGGAGAAAACTTAAGTTCATGCATATACAAACCAACGACAAATAGCGCGATTAATAGTATTGCCATCCCCCAATGGATAGCGATGGCAGTTAATGTGTAGCGAGCTTTTTGCATAGCAATGATTTGTAGTTAAATTGATATGACGCTATTAAACATTTTATTTATCAGATAAAAAAGTATAATATTTCGCTATTAATTATCTAAAAATTAGATTGATAGCATGCCTAACATCTCTCTCGAGCAGTGGCGCTCACTCATTACAGTGGTGGAAACTGGCGGGTATGCGCAAGCCGCGGAGAAACTTTACAAAAGCCAATCTGCAGTTACTTACGCTGTGCAAAAAATTGAATCCTTGCTGGCATTAAAAGCATTTGAGATTCAAGGACGTAAGGCGGTGCTAACGCCAACCGGGCAAATGCTGTATCGGCGTGCACTTGCGTTAGTGAATGAAGCAAACGACTTGGAGGCCGCAGCTAATAGGCTATCAGCAGGTTGGGAGGCGGTTATTCACCTCGCGGCCGAAATTCTATTCCCTACCCGACTACTACTGGATTGCCTTAATCAATTTGGTCTGGAAAGCCCGCACACGAGGGTGGAGTTGATTGAGTCGGTATTAGGTGGCACTTCAGATGCGCTATATAAAGGCGAAGCGGATTTGGCAATCTCCCCTAATATACCATCGGGGTTTTTAGGTGACCAAATCATGACGATACAGCTGATAGCAGTTGCACAGAGCGAACATCCGCTGCATCAGCTAAATCGTGTGTTAACTTACAGAGACCTGCAATCACACCGCCATATTGTGGTGCGGGATTCAGGCGCCAAGCGCGATAAGAACACGGCCACCATAGAAGTTAACCAACGCTGGACGGTAAGTAATATTGCAACCTCCATTGAAGCTTTAACCATGGGGTTTGGGTTTGCCTGGCTACCGGCTGCACATATCAAAGAGCAATTAAAATCTGGGCAGTTAAAAGCACTACCGCTGCGCGAAGGCGGTGTGCGTACATTGCCACTTTATTTAATATATGCGAGGCCAGATTTTGCAGGGCCAGGCGTTAGGCGGCTAGCAGAAATATTAATGCAGGCTGGCAAAGCAAGAGAAAGCCTGATGCAAGAAAATAGTGATATGGCTTAGTGTCAAATTCTTAATCCTGCCTAGGGAAGATGTTCTGCATGTATTTTTATCCTATATAAACTAATTGGATATTGGTATTATCTCGATTAGGTTAGAGAATGAATAAACAGCCATCATTAAAGCCATATCTAAAAATTGGGCTTCCATAACAGTTGCTCCGTAGTTCAGTGGATAGAGCATCTCCCTCCTAAGGGGACGTTTTTTAATCAACCAGCTTATGTCTAATAGGCAAATCAAATCAATTGGCAATAGAAACAGGATAAGCATGACAGCAACAAACATAGCACTTAAAGTACCGTTTAATGAAAAAGACCAAGCAAAAGCACTTGGCGCCAAGTGGGATGCGGAATCAAAACACTGGTACGTACCACAAGGTGTGAATGCAGAACCATTTGCAAAATGGTTTACAACAGGCGCAGCATCAACGCCAGCCAATACCTCTGCTCCAGCTAGTAAACAAGCAACTGCGCCTAGTCAATTACAGGATGATGATATTGATGCCATCAATGCAAGATTAAGAGAGGCATTTGAGGTAAGAGAGTTTGACTAGATTGAAAATCAATTGATATCCGGGGAGATGCCATCTTTATTTAAATAAAGATGGCATCTATAACAGCCCAAGTTCAGTATAATCGGCGCTTTTTTTCTGAGCGCTCTTTTCATGTGGTTTAAAAATACCTTTATCTATCGTCTCGTAGCAGACAGCACTATTACTCACGATCAGTTAGTTGAAAAGCTATCACTAAAGCCACTGTTGCCGTGTAGTGGACTAGATAAGCAGAGCCGTGGCTGGGTTGCATGCCACGGAGACAAGCTTGTGCACCATGCAAACAACCAACTGCTTTTCGCGTTAGGCGTAGAGCAAAAATTATTGCCAGCTACCATCATTAATCGATTTTTAAAAGAGCGCGTCATTGAGATTGAAGCGCAGCAAGGCTATAAAGTTGGCCGTAAAGAGAAAAAAGAACTCAAAGAAGCAGTTACCGAAGAACTGCTGCCTAGGGCTTTTGCACTGCAACGTACGACTTACGCATGGCTGGACCCTGTAAACGGCTATTTAGTGATTGATGCAGCTTCATCGTCTAAGGCGGAAGAGTTATTAGAGTTTTTTAATAAGTCGATTGAAGGTGTGCCGTTTAAACAGTTGCATACCAATGTATCTGCTGTGAGTGCCATGACTGATTGGCTGGCAAGCGGTAATGCACCATCAGGTTTCACGATAGACCGTGAGTTAGAACTGCGCGCCGCCGGTGAAAGCAAAGCCACGATTCGTTATGCGAACCATGCGCTAGAAGGCGATGAAATCATGAAACACATAGCCGCAGGCAAGCGTGTGACGCGTTTAGGCATGACTTGGAATGACAGAATATCTTTTGTACTAACCGAGCAAATGCAAATTAAACGGCTCGAATTTCTAGATATTATTAAAGAGGATTCAACAACCTTAGCAGAGGATGCTGATGAAATATTTGCGCTAGACTTCACCCTGATGACAGGTGAACTGGCTAAGATGCTGGCTGACTTAACCAATGCATTGGGTGGGGAAATTCCGCACAATTAGATTGTGTTGCACACGGTACTCAACCTGAATGGGTTGGGTACCGGTTGAAATGCTGGTCAATATCCAAAATACTAGTCGACTTGTGTAAATTTCACCATGAACTCAGCTTCATCTCTAACAAACACTTGCTCTGGTCGCTCAATCGGACAATACACTACCATTTTTGCACCATCTCGGCTGTTGGTGCAGTCTGTGGCGTGATGTAAGATTTTATAAAGGTTTAGGTTTTTATTATTACGCCAAAACATCTACTCATTACCCTTTTAACTCATTTTCAGCAAACATAAATGCATCAAGAGGCTCATTTAGAGCCTCTTGATGGTGTGAACGATACTACCGCAATTATAAGTTCTGCACGCTACCTAATACCACTAAGGTAACAATCATTAGCAGCGCCCAGCCAATAACACCTGCAGTTAATACAGCGCCAAACATCAAAATCGCATGACCGCGCTCTTTTATATGAAACACCGCAGGAACCCCATAATAGATAAATCCTACCGTGGCCATTAATGCCATGGTGAGCACTACTAGGTTAAACGTCATGTCAGGGACCAAAAGCACAATTGGCGCTAGCCATAAAGGAGTGGGTGCTACAGCTGCAAGCGTGAAGGCTTGATGATAGGTGGGGTGAATTTCTGCAACCTCCCCTAATTGGCGAATAATGAGACCCATCACCGGAACCGAAGCCAACTCAACAACGAACAGAATTGCTGCGACTAATAATAATTTCTGATTAGATAAAACCGGAAGTAAGTCTCCCGCGTATTTCCCCGCTGCACAGTAGATGAACAACGGGGGTATCAATGACATTGGAACTACATGCAGCAAATAAAGCCTGTGCATAGATAGCTTGCGCTGTACGAGATGCCGCCATCCTTTTGTTGGTACAAAAAACAACCAGAATAAATTTAAAAGACTCATGAAACTACCCTCCCAAAAAATTGGTCATTAGCTTATGTATCGTTATATCTAAATCTTGTGTTTACTTAACCTTATATTTATTTGACTTTGTTTTTACTTAAGCTTTGTTTTTACTTAGCTATGGTACTCATTGTAGAACTATTTATGCATTTATACATGACATTTAATTACAATTGTCTGAAGTAAGCTATTAAATCATTGATATATGCTTGTATCTAGGCAATATCCCACTGAAGTTCGGTATCCACTTCTAGCCATCCATTATTAATTCTGACTGGGTAGGTTCTTAAATTTTCATAGGCAGGCGCAGTGAGCGCCTCTCCAGTTACCAAAGAAAAGTGCGCCCCATGTAGCGGGCAAATGACTTCATCACGCTCAAGTTTTCCGGTTGATAATTCAGCCTCCTCGTGGCTACACAGGTTATCAATCGCATAGTAACGCCCATTAATGTTAAATACGGCAACCGATGCTTCGTCAGTCTTTACCACGCGGCAAGTGCCAGATTTAAAATCGTCTATTGCCGCCACATCTATCCAGTTACTCATATTTGTGCTCCTTATAGCATGCCAAGTTGTAATTTAGCCGCTTCACTCATACTGTCACGGCCCCACGGTGGATCCCATACCAACGTCACATCTACGCCGTTAACACCTGGCACACAAAGCAATTTTTCCCGCACGGTATCAGGAAAGGTTTGTGCTACTGGGCAATTGGGCGTGGTGAGTGTCATGGTGATATTGATGTGCCCAGATTCCGTGGCCTCTAATTGGTAAACCAAGCCTAGGTCGTATATGTTCACTGGAAGTTCTGGGTCATATATTGACTGCAACATCTCTCTTACCCGCACCAAAAGTGCTTCTTTGCTTGGTGCCGGGGCTTGCTGCTCATCTGCGAACTTTTTCCAATCAAACATCATAGATTACTTACTCCGTGGTCACAGGCTCAGTGCTGCTTTTTAACGCCGCTTGCAATGTGTGCCATGCCAGTGTGGCGCATTTAACCCGTTGCGGAAACGCTTGCACGCCAGCGAGTACAGTGAGCTTTCCCATATCTTTAGCTACACTGGCACCAGTCACTAATGCTTTAAAATCCTCGAGCATACTAAGTGCTTCTTCTGCAGTTTTTCCTTTTAATGCCTCTGTCATCAGTGAGGCTGAAGCAGTTGAAATTGCGCAGCCGCTACCTTCAAACTTTAGGTCGTGAATAACGCCATCTTTGAGTGTGAGCGTTAAGCTTACTTTATCTCCGCATAATGGATTGTAGCCTTCTGCTTTATGGTTAGCATTCTCCAGTTGACCATAGTTTCTAGGCTGACGGTAATGGTCAAAAATCATGTCTTGATAGAGATCGCGCAAGTCGTTCACTTAAATAACTCCCTTGCTTGATAAATTGCACTCACTAGCTTATCTATCTCATTTTTTGTGTTGTATAGCGCAAATGAGATACGCACCGTCGCCGGAACGCCAAAACGCTCCATTAGCGGCATGGTGCAATGATGACCAGTGCGGACGGCAATGGCTTGCCTATCTAAAAAGGTACCGATGTCATGCGGATGCACACCAGCCATTACGTATGAAATGATGCCGGTTTTATGTCTGGCGTTGCCGATGATGCGTAGCTCTGGTATGTTGGTCATCAGCTCAGAGGCGTAATTTAAGAGAGAGTCTTCGTGCTTGACAATAGCATCAAGCCCTATGGCGCTTAAGTAGTCCACCGCGGTACCAAGGCCAACTGCACCGGCAATATTGGGAGTACCTGCTTCAAACTTATACGGTAGCTTGTTGTAAGTCGTGGCCTCAAAACTTACTGAGCTAATCATGTCCCCTCCCCCTTGGTATGGGGGCATTTCGTCTAACAGGTCAGCTTTACCATAAAGCACGCCAATTCCTGTTGGTCCATATAGTTTATGGCCAGAAAAAGCATAAAAGTCACAATCTAAATCTTGAACATCGACAGGAAGATGAGCAATCGCCTGTGCGCCATCCAGCAACACTGGCACATGTTTCGCATGTGCATAGTTGATGATGGTTTTAACAGGGTTAATGCTACCCAAAGTGTTGGATACGTGTGAAATGGCAACCAGTTTGGTTTTTTTATTGAGTAACGATTGATAGACATTGATATCCAGCTCGCCAGCATCGCTCACCGGCACTACGCGCAAGATGGCACCGGTTTGCTGACACAGCATTTGCCATGGAACGATGTTGGAATGATGCTCCATAGCACTGATAATAATTTCATCACCAGCCTTAAACCTGCTGCGCCCATAGCTCTGTGCGACTAAATTAATGGCTTCTGTGGTGCCGCGAACAAATATTATTTCATGGTCATGACGCGCGTTAATGAGTTGCCGCAACTTGCCTCTGGCAGACTCAAATACTTCTGTAGCTTGCTGGCTTAAGGTGTGAATACCGCGGTGTACATTAGCGTTGGTGTGACGATAATAGTGATTCTCCGCCTCGATGACTATCGATGGTTTTTGTGTGGTGGCAGCATTGTCAAAATAAACTAGCGGTTTACCATACAAGCTGGTGTGAAGTATTGGGAAGTCTTTTCGCCAATGCTGTACCAGCAGGTGATTGGTAATCTCGGACTCAACCGTGCTTGCATCATTTGTACCACCATGCTTGTTCATATGGAATTCACCCATTTTCATAGCAGCTCCTTGACCATCTCCCCCTGTGGCAAACGATCTAATAAAAGATGCTCCAGGCGTGTGCGTAAGTAAGGCACATTCACGCCACGAATGATGTCATTAGCAAACCCATAAATCAGCATTGAGCGCGCCACTACTTCATCTAGGCCACGTGAGCGTAAGTAAAACAAGCTTTCATCACTCAATTGCCCCACGGTTGCCCCATGTGTGCATTTAACATCATCCGCAAAAATTTCCAGCTGCGGTTTAGTATCAATTTCAGCTTGCCGTGACAGCAGCAAGTTATGGTTTGTCTGATTTGCATCAGTGTTATTAGCCCCATGGTGCACAATGACTTTTCCGTTAAATACGCCGCGCGACTCCCCATCTAGCACGCCTCGGTAGTATTCGCGGCTAGTACATGAGGCTGCTATGTGGTCAATACGTGTATGGTGGTCAACATGCTGCTTATCATTTAACAGATATAAACCATCTAAGGTGCATGTGCAATTAGGCTCATTCAGGCTAACAGTAATATCGTTTCGGACTAATCGCCCGCCAAATACAAATGATTTAGAAGTAAAGTGGCTGCCCTCGGCTTGTTGTACGTGGATACCTGCAATATGTGCGGCTGCTGGGCCTTCCTGTGTAAGCTTGCAATGCTCAATCGTTGCACCATCACCTAGGTTAATCTGCGTCGTAGCATTGGTGAAATTATGTGCATCTAAAGTGCCCATATAGTGTTCAATGATGGTAGCGCGTGCACCAGCCCCAGCCATGATAATCATGCGCGGATAAATTGCCGTGCCATGCCCGCTGGCGATAAGCAAAATATAAATCGGTTTATTCACCACTGTATTTGGTGTAATGTTCAATACTGCACCATCAGTCACAAATGCATTGTTTAGCGCAGAAAATACAGTATGTTCATGCTGTTGCTTAAACAAGTCTTTTGGTAGCTCTGCGCCTTCATCCAGCATATCCGCAAGACTGCTTATCTGCACACCTGCAGGCAAATCGTCAATGTTAGATAAGCCAGAATCAAAGTGCCCATTCACAAACACCATCAGATGCATGCCTTCACTAGGCAAGGTCCAAGCAAGTAACTTTGCTTCAGATGATGCTTCAGGTGGGATGTTGTCAGGGGCTAGCGTTCCGCGCTTACTAATCAATGACACATCGGTGTATTTCCACTCCTCTTCGCGTCTGGTAGGAAATCCATGGGATTCAAAACGCTTAAACGCGGCTTTCCTTGTTGCCAACACCCAAGGTGTGCTGTTACCGGCCAGCTCATATGGCACTAGCGATAACGCTATATTTTGCCAAGATTGTGGTTGCGCATGCATGGCTTAGCTCCTAAGGGGCTTGGTTGGCTTGGGTTATCTGGCTATTCTGAATGGCTTGGTTAGCAATGGCATCCGTATTAACCCAGCTGTAACCGTGCTGTTCAAGATTCTTAGCCAAATCTGCCCCGCCTGATTTAACAATGCGTCCTTGTGACAGCACATGCACCATATCTGGTACAACGTAGTCCAAAAGCCGTTGGTAGTGAGTCACCAGAATGATTGCACGTTCATGATCACGCATATCGTTGATGCCATCAGCAATCAATTTGAGTGCATCTATATCAAGGCCAGAATCAGTTTCATCAAGAATGGCTAATTTTGGTTGCAGCACGCTTAGCTGCAATATTTCATTACGTTTTTTCTCGCCTCCAGAAAACCCCTCATTCACCGCACGTAACAGCATAGCGTCATCCATGCCGACTCGTTTCATCCGTTCGCGCACTAGGCTCAGAAAATCCATCGCATCCAACTCTGGCAACAGGTGATATTTACGGATGGCGTTAAGTGCTGTTTTAAGAAATAGCGCATTACTAATCCCTGGAATTTCAACTGGGTATTGAAAAGCCAGAAACACGCCTTCACAAGCACGCTGCTCTGGTGTCATGCTGAGTAAATCTCGGCCAAGATACTGAACACTCCCTGCGGTAACAGCATAAAGCGCTCTACCAGCCAGTAGTTGAGCCAGCGTAGTTTTGCCAGAAGCATTAGGCCCCATAATGGCATGCACTTCCCCCGCCTTCACTTCAAGGTCAATGCCACGCAATATTTCTTTACCGTCAATTGATGCGTGCAGGTTTTTGATAGATAGCATGTAATCTCTCCTAGCCTGTACCACCTTCTAAGCTGACTCCTAATAATTTCTGTGCCTCAACCGCAAATTCCATGGGCAGTTCCTGAAACACTGCTTTGCAAAAACCACTAACGATCATTGATACTGCGTCCTCAGGTGGGATGCCGCGTTGAGTGCAGTAAAACAACTGGTCTTCACCGATACGAGAGGTAGAGGCTTCGTGTTCTACCTTTGCACTGGGGTTTTTTACTTCAATGTACGGAAACGTATGTGCGCCACATTTTGAGCCCAATAGCAATGAATCGCACTGGGTATAGTTGCGCGCATTTTCTGCACCAGACAACACCTTAATCAACCCTCTATAAGTGTTCTGGCCATAACCTGCGCTAATTCCTTTAGAAAGCACCGTACTCTTGGTATCTTGGCCGATATGAATCATTTTAGTCCCCGTATCGGCTTGCTGGTGGTGGTTGGTGAGCGCGACTGAGTAAAACTCACCCACAGAGCCATTGCCACGCAAGATAACGCTGGGGTACTTCCAGGTAATGGCTGAGCCAGTTTCTACCTGAGTCCATGAAATATGTGATCGATCACCACGGCAATCTCCGCGTTTGGTAACAAAATTATAAATGCCACCTTTACCGTCTTTATCTCCAGGGTACCAGTTCTGTACCGTAGCGTACTTGATTCGAGCACCTTCCAGTGCAATAAGCTCTACAACGGCAGCGTGGAGCTGGTTTTCATCTCGCATCGGTGCGGTGCAGCCTTCCAGATAGCTTACATAGGAGTCTTTGTCAGCAATAATAAGCGTACGCTCAAACTGCCCCGTATTCTTTGCGTTAATGCGGAAGTAAGTTGAAAGCTCCATCGGGCATCTAACCCCGGGGGGGATGTAGCAGAAAGAGCCATCGCTAAACACTGCTGCATTCAAGCTTGCGAAAAAATTATCGGTGTAAGGCACGACAGAGCCTAGGTATTGCTGCACTAATTCCGGATGCTTCTGCACAGCTTCTGAAAATGGGCAGAAAATAATCCCGAGCGTAGATAACTTTTGCTTAAAGGTAGTGGCTACCGATACGCTGTCAAATACCGCATCTACCGCTACGCCAGCCAACACCTGCTGCTCTCTTAGCGGAATGCCTAGTTTCTCGTAGGTACGCAGTAACTCTGGGTCGATTTCTGATAAATCGCGCGGACCAGTTTTTTCTGATTTGGGTGCAGAGTAATAATAAGCGTGCTGATAGTCAATGGGTGGGTAATGCAGGTTCGGCCATGTGGGCTCTGAAAGCGTTAACCAGTGCTGGTAAGCCTTTAAGCGCCACTCAAGCATGAAGGCCGGTTCATTTTTTTTTGCGGAAATAAGCCTGACAGTGCTCTCGTTTAGGCCAAGCGGGATGGTGTCAGCTTCTAGCTGCGTGTAGAAACCATGCTGATACTCACGGTTAATTAATTCATCTAATTGTTTCGTAGTAGTCATCAAGCCCACCACACGCGCTATTCACTTCTAGCGCAACATATTCGGCACCTTCCATGGCATTGGCTTCACCAATGATAGCGCCACCACCAAACGCCCGCGTCACTCTAAAGCCAGTGACATAAATGGGACTTATGGCCTGTTTATAAGTTCCATGATACGCCTGCCTACTAAAAAGTGCTGAATAACAACTAATATATTTAAAGTTTGTCATAACTCAAGTGCTTCTATCAATAATTAAGGAGAGCTTCCATGAACAGCATAGACCTGACTACCAAACAGTGTACGCCTTGCCAGGGTGGGATCCCACCTATGACCATTGAAGTGGCTAATCAGTACCTAGCGTTAGCGCCCGGCTGGGAGCTACGCGATGATGCCACCAAAATTAAACGCACATTTAAGCTTAAGAACTTTATGGATGCATTGGCGCTGGCGCAACGTGTTGGGCACTTATGCGAACAGGAAGGGCACCACCCGGATATCACGATAGGCTGGGGTTACTGTAGCGTTGTTTTTCAGACACACAAAATCAACGGCTTGCATGAGAATGACTTCATCATGGCAACTAAAGTCAATATGTTGGCAGGCAATGGCGCCTAGCAACAAGGCAAAACTTAGCGCAAAAAAGTTAATATTTTTAATTAACTATAAATTACAACCTATTGATTGTATTAACCAAGGTCAATAGTTCCATCAAAGCTGACATTCAGGTTCAATGCGCTTATTGTGAGCGTCATTTTAACGGGTAAATGCTCATTTCCTTTGAGTGTGTTATTTGCGCTGGCTCGCGCTACAGCTTGTTCAATTTCCCGCTGGGAGCTAATGCCGGCCATTTTTAAGAACTGACGAATGCTCATATTGAAAGTTTCGTTATTCATATCAGACTCCATTCTTCACCGTTTAACGACAATCATGGCTATGTGGTATTACTTAGTTCACAGCCCTAGTGCTTTCGGTAAATCTGCCACTGAATCAATTAGGATATCAGGCCTAATTGCCGATGCTTCTGCATAGTGCTGGCGATACTTCCCGGTTTTAACCAACACTCCAGTCAGTCCTACTTGCTGGCCGCCTCCCACGTCCACATCAATATCATCGCCCACCATCATTGCCTCTGCTGGCGTGAGCCCTAAATCATCAAGTGCGATTTTAAAAAACTCAGGAGCCGGTTTGCCGATGACCATTGCTTTAACACCACTGGCATATTCCAAAGCCTCTACAAAACCGCCTATATCCATTTGCAGTCCTTGCTCGGTTTGCCAGAACTTGTTTTTATGAATAGTGATCAGCTTTGCGCCCTTCATCAATGCGTTAAAGACATCATTGAGTAATGCGTAAGTCCAAGCATTGCCGATATCACCAATCACAATGTAGTCTGGATCAGTCGATGATTGAGGCAGTACATTAAAATCTTTTTTAACATCATCAGCCAGCAATAAGCGGCAAGTGGCATGCGTTTGTTGTTTTAAGTAAAGCAATGTGGCTTGAGGCGCACTGATGATTTCACGAATAGGGATGGAGAAGCCTAAGGCATTGAGCTTGTTGTGTAATGAAACCAGCGACAATGTGCTGGTATTGGTCACAAACCGGCATAGTAGACCACTGGCTCTAATGGTACGCACCGCATCTATTGCTCCAGATATAGGGCTGGAGCCAGTATAAAGCACGCCATCTAAATCAAAGAGTATGCCTTTAACAGTCGGTTGCTTGTTCATATTGTTCATCACCTCCAAACTGGGTGAGCAAATGATATCGCTAGTGATATATGCAGCATAATAACGCTTAGATATGAACTAGTTTAAACCACATTTCAGTGCTATGGCAAACTGCTTTACAGTGATAGTTTAACAATGAGCACCACTTGCAATACAGGATTGCTGGACTTTAACTTGCCTAGTATTGTGCTGTGCCTATGGGTGATGCTGAATCTACTGAAACTTAAAACGCAACTTTTGGACGCGAGCGGGCTGAGCTTACAAGTAGCGTTTTAAGCGATTAGGTGTGATTTTATGGATTAACGGTTGTTAAAGAATGCAATGTTCATTGCTTTATCATTAACAAACGTAATTTCAGTTTCTTTATAAGTACGTTTTGGGTCGTATTTCACGATATTCTTGTAGTACCACATTTCAACTTTAACTGGTTTAGATTTGCTTTCATCTGCACCAGCTTTAAGCATGACTGTATTGGCACCCGATGGTTTAACAGACATTTCCTTTTTGAAAGGCGCACCTAGCTTATCAGTAATTACTTTTTTATTCTTTCCACTAAATGTACTCAAAAACTCATTTTCAGTATAAGTTTTGGGAGCAGCATGCGTCACTGAAATGGAAGCCACTAAGAATGAGGCCATTGCTACGGTTGTTAAGGCTTTCTTAAAACTAAATTGCATATCTATCTCCAAAATTAACGCTTTATTATCTCACTGAATTATCTCATTGAACCGTGCATTAACAAACGATACACTGAGCAATCGGTTTACTGCTAAATTTTAATTTTTAATCCGTCGTAGCCGACAAACACATTCGCTGGCAGTTGCGCAGTAAGTGCGGCATACTCCAAATCATGCGTCATATGGATTAAATAAGTAGCTTTGGCCCCTATCTGACTAGCCAATCCAAGGCTTTGTTCCAAGTTAACGTGCGTATAATGCGGCGTGATGCGTAAACAATCTAATAGCAGTACATCGACATCATTTAAAAACTCCATCGAGCTAGCGGGTATTGCTGATACATCAGTTAAGTAAACCAAGTTTCCAATACGGTAGCCGTATATATCACTATGCCCGTGCTTAATAGGAATGGGGGTGATAGTTTGCTCAAATAACGTAAACGATGAAGTAACCGGGTTTACTTTTAAAATGGGTAAGTCCCAAAAATCGCCAGCTTCACGCAGCGTGTAACCAAACTTATCGGCAATATGCCGCATTGCTTCCGGGCTACCGTATAACGGAATCTGGCAACGCTGCCTCTGGCAGTAGGCACGTAAATCATCAATCCCATGCAAGTGGTCTGCGTGGGTATGCGTATAAAGCACTGCATCTACGTTCATTAGCCCTTCTCTTAAAGCCTGCTGGCGCAGATCTGGGCCAGTATCAATCAGAATAACCTTGCCATTATCCAGAGTAATTGCACTTGAACAACGCGTTCTATGATTGCGCTTATCGGTAGATACACATGTGCTGCATTGGCAACCTATCATCGGTGTGCCGGCACTGGAACCTACGCCTAACATGGTTAATTGCATTGACTGCCTTTATCTGATGTTACTTGATTTATAACGCTTACTGCTCACCTGATATTAGCGCTTAGCGTGTTTAAATAATCTGAAGAAGTTTTCAGTAGTTGCTGTGGAAAGTGTGTCAAAAGAGATACCGCGTAAATTAGCCACCTCCTCCGCCACGTGTTTCACATAACTAGGCTGGTTTGTTTTGCCACGATAAGGTGTAGGCGCTAAATAAGGAGAGTCCGTTTCCACTAAAATTCTATCCAGCGGAACGTGCTTGGCAACCTCTTTAATGCTATGCGCATTCTTAAAGGTAATAATCCCAGAGAACGAAATATAAAAACCTAGTGCAATCGCTTCCAGTGCAACATCTAAACTTTCGGTAAAACAATGCATTACTCCACCAACTTGCTGTGCATTCTCTTCGCGCATAATGCGCAATGTATCTTCAGGTGAGTTGCGCGTATGGATCACCAGCGGTTTGCCTGTGGCAATCGCGGCACGAATATGGGTGCGAAAACGGGTGCGCTGCCATTCTAAATCACCGGTAAGTCTAAAGTAATCCAACCCGGTTTCCCCAATCGCAATTACTTTGGGGTGATTGGCCAGTTTAATCAGTTCCTCTACGGTTGGCTCCTGAATATCCTCATAATCGGGATGCACGCCAACAGAGGCATAAAAATTTTCATTTTCCTCAGCAAGTGCCAATACTTGAGGAAAGTCCGGCAAGGTGACAGATATGCATAGTGCATGGCTAACCTGATTATCCTGCATAGATTGTTTAATCGCAGGTAGGTTGGCTAATAGCTCTGGGAAATTAAGATGGCAATGAGAATCAACAAGCATGGTGTTTAATTAAATGGTTTTCGACTAAATGGTATGGGTAGCACGTAATGATTTTAAAGCGTTACCGAGCAATCCTTCAATCTTAGTGCGCGCTTCTAAGCCACCGCTTTTTTCGTTAAATTGAACACCAATACCCTGCGGTTTATTACCTTGCGTATTTGGCGTAACCCAAACGACATTACCTACCACTTTTAACTTAACCGGATCATCAATCAGGCTCAGCAGCATGAATACTTCTTCCCCTATCTGAAATGATTTCGTTGTTGGGATGAACAAGCCTCCGCCCACTAAAAACGGCATATATGCCGCATAGAGCGCTGCTTTTTCCTTGATTGCCAGTGATAGTACGCCAGGCTTGGGTGTAATGGTGTTGGGGGTTTTAATTTCGTCTTGTGTATCTTCAGCCATAATTAAACTCTATTGGGGTTCTACTTAATGTGTTGATTCTGTTAAGTTAACAAAGAATATCGAAATTAAAAATATTTAGAATTACTGTGTTTTATAAAATTCTAAAAATTACGCTGTAGTAAAAAGCTTAGTGTAATCAAGCAATAAGCCCTCCATCTGCAGATCATGGTTCAGCGGATGCGAAGCCAATTTTCTTAACTCGTTCAGTTTTTTATGCATATCGAACAACCGACTTAAGTTTACTCTGTCCGCCAGCGCTTGCAAAGCACCGATGTGCTGCAAATGATAGCGTGCCTGCTGACCTAACTTAACGGCGACCATATCATATAGCCACTTTTGGATGGTAATCACGCCAGCTTCGGCTGAGTTAGCAATTAACATAGGAGCAAGTACATAAGGCTCTAACTTTGCGCCCAGCGCTAAATGGCGCCATATCTCAGAGAGTTGGTCAAATTGCATTTGCTCAGCAAACACCTTAATTGGCGAACCTTCTAAATAGGCTAATTGTTGCTTTGCATTTTTTACGCCCTGCTGTTCAAGCCACGAAAGCGCTTGCAGTTCGCTAGGTACTGGCATGTTGATTTTTTGGCAGCGGCTAATGATGGTTGGCAGTAAACGCTGCAGCTGATGGGCAACCAAAATGAAAATCACGCCTGGTGCTGGCTCTTCCAGCATTTTGAGCAGTGCGTTTGCAGAAGCAATATTTAAGGTTTCAGCCGGATGCAGTAACACGATGCGCACACCACTACTTTGATGGCTGGATAAACTTAAAAAATCACTTAGATCGCGAATCTGTGCAACAGATATCTGTGTTTTTTTCTTGGTTTTTTTGCTCGGCGCAGCATCTTCAGCTTCTGTTTCTTGCTCAGGGCTTAACAGGCGGAAGTCTGGGTGACTCTCATCGTTAAACCAGTTGCAGCTTGGGCACGTTTTGCATGCGGCTCCGTTGGACGCCCTATTCAAACATAAAAGTGCTTGGCTAAAGCTGCGCGCAAAGTCGTACTTACCAATACCCGCTCTGCCATGCAGTAAAATTGCATGCGGCAAGCGTTGGCCACCTTGCGCTAAACGCTCCCAAATTTGGGTTTGCCATGGGTAAATGTCAGCAACATTGCTCATATTAGTCACAGCGATGCTATTGCCTGCATTACAGATCTGGCAACCTCATCTAAAGGACGGTTACTATCAATCACTTTGAATCTTGCCGGGTTTTGTTGTGCACGTTGTAGATAAGCATGACGAATGCGCGTAAAAAAATCAGCAGATTCTCTTTCAAACTTATCTGGGGTGCGTGCTGCCGACAAACGCTGCATACTGACCTCAACCGGCACATCAAAAAGCAAGGTTAAGTCTGGCTGCAGGCTTTCTTGCACCCACAACTCCAGCTGCTCTATTTTTGAGGCTAATACGCCCTTAGCGCCGCATTGGTAAGCATAAGTTGCGTCTGTAAATCGATCAGACAGTACGTAGGCGCCGCGTGCTAATGCAGGTGCAATCACATTGGCAATATGTTCGCGCCTAGCTGCGAACATCAGCAGGGTTTCGGTTTCAGGGTGCATTGCTTCATGCAGTAGCAACTCGCGTAGGCGCTCACCTAGCTCGGTACCACCCGGCTCACGTGTGGAGACCACCTCTACACCACGTGCGCTAATTGCCTTAATGATATCAGCGATATGGGTGCTTTTACCCGCGCCATCCATGCCCTCTAAAGTAATAAACTTTGCTGTCATATTTTATTTCTTCAACTGATAAAGCACTACCGCACGGTTATGCTCATTTAAATTATTAGAAAAAGCGTGGCTACCATCACCCTTGCCTACAAAATACAGCGCTTTAGTGTCAGCCGGGTGTAATGCAGCCTCGATAGAAGCCATGCCTGGCATCGCAATTGGCGTTGGTGGCAAACCGCTTCTGGTATAAGTGTTATAAGGGGTATCTGTTAGCAAGTCTTTTTTGCGGATATTACCGTCATACTGCAAGCCCATGCCATAAATGACGGTAGGGTCGGTTTGCAAACGCATACCAAACCGCATTCTGTTGACAAAAACACCTGCGATCATTGGGCGTTCGCTAGGCTTTCCCGTTTCTTTTTCGATAATTGAAGCCATAATTAGCGCTTCATAGCTATCTTTGTAAGGTAAGTTTGGGTCTCGAGTTTGCCATGCTTTATTCAGCTTAGCCTGCATCGCATCGTAGCTGATTTTTAACAACGCAATGTCTGGCGTGTGACGATTAAAGTAAAACGTGTCAGGGAAAAACAAACCTTCAGGTGTTGTGTATTTAGAACCCAATAACTGCATAATCTCACGGTCTGACAACGTCGTTGTAGTTTGCTTCACCGCATCATTCTTAGCGAGTTTCTCACGCATTTGTGCAAAGGTGCGTCCCTCAATAAAGGTGACACTGCCTTGCGTTGCTTTACCATAATTGAGCGACAGCAATAGCTGATAAGGGGAAACATTTTTGTTTAAAGTGTAGCTACCGGCCTGTAAATACTGCTCTTTATTTAAAAGCTTGGCGAGCAAAATAAAGCGCCATGGCTCACGTAACACACCTTGAGTAACTAATTGATTGGCAATGCTGCGTAGCCCGCTATTGGGGGCAATCACTACCTCCTGGCTGCTAGGTTGTAATCTGAGCGGAGAAATAGCGTAATACGCCAGCCAAGCTGTTATCAATACTATTGAAACTAGGCAGATAATCAACCATCTTTTAATACGTTTAACCATGAGTCAGTATATTTCTAATTGTAGAAGCCAACGTCTGTTGCTCCCATGTTTGATCGCCTATGGCGGTTACCTGAAATGCGCCATATAAACTATTACAAATAATTACTTCATCTGCATTGAATAGCTCTGGCAATGATAGCGTCGTAATGTGAGTGTTTAAACCAAGTAAGGCCTCTAAACCAAGGATGCGCTGCCTAGTGATGCCAGCCACGCCGCACGCATTTAAATCTGGGGTGTATAACTGTTTGCCCACGCGCGCAAAAATATTACTCATAGTGCACTCAATGACGCTATCGTCATGATCCAGCATCAGTCCATCAAATATTGATTCATCACGCCACTCCATACGCGCCAGAATGTTTTCAAGGCGATTTAAGTGTTTAATGCCTGCTAGCTTGGGCTGCAGTGCCAAGCGCGTGTCACACAGATGCAACCGCACACCTTGAATGTAATGGGCGTCAGCATACGTGGGCATGGCTGATTTAATTAATACACGTGTGGGAATCGTCACAGCAGGTGGTGCATAACCGCGCTCGCCCTCGCCTCTGGTAATAATGATTTTTACAACCTGTACTTGTCCATTGTCAAATTCGTCAATTGGAAACAGCAGTTGAATGTCACACATTAACAGTTCTGCACTCGGGCAGACAATACCGATTACTGCACAATCTGCAACTAACTTCTGATAATGAAAAGGCCAACTGACGGGCTGCCCATCTTTAATTTTCATGGTGCGGAACACACCATCTCCGTAGGTAAAGCCACGGTCTGTGGCGGAAATGGTTTGATCAAAACTGCCGTTAATTAAAGATGTATGATGAGAAGCCATAAGGCGTAATTAAACCATACACATCATAAATACACTACCTAATACACCATGTAACGGTGAATAAAAAGCCCGCGATTGACGACCAATGCGGGCTTAGATTACAGCAACTAAATGGCTAGTTAGATTTTTTTAAACACCAAACTGCCGTTCGTACCACCAAAACCAAAGTTGTTTTTCAGCGCATACTCAATTTTCATATCACGTGCAGTATTCGCACAGTAATCCAAATCACAATCAGGATCTTGGTTAAAGATATTGATGGTAGGTGGTGACAATTGATTGTGAATTGCCAATACAGTAAACACTGATTCCAAACCGCCGGCACCGCCAAGTAAATGGCCTGTCATTGATTTAGTTGAGTTAACCACTAATTTGTAAGCATGCTCACCAAATGCAGCTTTAATTGCATTGGTTTCATTGGTATCACCAAGTGGTGTTGATGTGCCGTGTGCGTTGACGTATTGCACTGCATCTGGATTAATAGCAGCATTCTGCATTGCATTACGCATAGAGCGGCGTGGGCCGTCCATATTTGGCGCAGTCATATGGTAAGCGTCAGCACTCATGCCGTAACCACTTAATTCCGCATAAATCTTTGCACCACGTTTTTTGGCATGCTCGTACTCTTCCAGCACCATCACACCAGCGCCCTCACCAATCACGAAGCCATCACGGTCTTTATCCCATGGGCGGCTAGCGGTTGCTGGGTCATCATTGCGTGTTGAAAGTGCTCGCGCCGCAGCAAAGCCACCAACGCTTAAACGGGTAATAGCAGCTTCTGCGCCACCAGCAATCATCACATCTGCATCGCCATATTCAATCATGCGTGAAGCATCACCAATAGAGTGCGTGCCAGTTGTACAGGCAGTAACAATCGAAACATTAGGGCCTTTAAAGCCAAACATAATGCTTAAGTTACCTGAAATCATGTTGATGATCGTGCCAGGGATAAAAAATGGAGATATTTTGCGTGGACCAGACTCTTTGTACAGAATGTCGGTGTCCTCAATCAGTTGCATGCCGCCGATACCTGAACCAATCGAAACGCCGATACGTTCGGCATTTTCTTCGGTGGCAACAATACCTGAATCTTTCACTGCTTCAATCGCGGCAGCTAAACCGTATTGAATAAACGTATCCATACGTCTAGCATCTTTGGCAGTGATGAAATCTTCAGGATTAAAATCTTTGACCTCACCAGCAATTGTCGATGCAAATGCGCTCGTGTCAAATTTAGTAATTTGTGTAATGCCGGACTTGCCAGCAACAAGATTATCCCAAGCAGTTTTAACACCAATACCTACCGGTGATACAACGCCAAGACCAGTAACAACCACTCTACGTTTAGACATACAGGATACCTCTAAGAATTCTTTACTATGTGCATTAAATTGCTACAAATTGCTCGCAACTTAAACTGTGCAACTAGCACTGTACAACAGGACTATCTCGGTTTCTGACTTCCCTAGGTCTTAAGGTAAAACTTATCCAGTGGAATCTAGAATCTCCTCTAAAAACACTGGCAGACTGGGATTAGGAAACAAAAAGGCAAAAGGCAGCAAGCCCTGAACGAGCAAACTGCCTAATTGTGAATTTATTTGAGGTTAGTATTGATGTAATCAATCGCTAATTGAACTGTAGTGATTTTTTCTGCTTCTTCATCAGGGATTTCGCAGTCAAATTCTTCTTCTAGCGCCATTACCAACTCCACTGTATCTAGTGAATCAGCACCTAAATCATCTACAAATGATGATGCATTTTTAACATCAGCTTCATTTGCACCTAGTTGTTCAGCAACAATTTTTTTAACACGTTGTTCGATGTCAGACATCTAAATACCCCTTAATATAAAAAATAGCTTAAATATAAAAAATAGTTCAGCTAAGGCAACATTCTACCAAAACTCAACAATAATACAAAAAACTTAATCAATTGATAGCAAATCTAATGGTGTCTATATATAAAAACACCATTAAACCATCAACATTCCGCCGTTCACGTGGATAGTTTCACCAGTGATATAAGCCGCATTAGGTGAGGCTAAGAATGCAACAGTAGCTGCAATTTCTTTGACTGACCCTAAGCGCCCTACCGGAATGCGAGCAAGCATTTTATTGGTGATGTCTTCAGACAGCTCTGCTGTCATATCAGTTTCAATAAAACCTGGAGCCACACAGTTTACAGTAATTCCGCGGCTTCCAACTTCGGCAGCCAATGATTTTGTGAACCCAGTCATGCCAGCTTTGGCAGCGGCATAGTTAGTTTGACCTGCATTACCCATGTGACCCACTACAGATGAAATGCTAATAATGCGCCCTGCACGCGCCTTCATCATCGGGCGTAACACTGCTTGGCTCATACGAAACACTGAAGTTAAATTAGTGCTGATAACCGCATCCCAATCATCATCTTTCATACGCATGAGTAAAGTGTCACGCGTGATGCCTGCATTGTTAACAAGAACACTCACGTCACCGTACTTTTCACCAATAGCTTTTAGCGTAGTTTCCACTTGAGCTGCATCATTCACATCTAAGGACATACCTTCACCTTGAATGCCAGCAGCAGCCAGTGTCTCACTGATGGCTGATGCTCCTTTGTCAGACGTTGCGGTACCGATGACAATTGCGCCTTGCTTACCTAACTCTAAAGCAATAGCAGCACCAATGCCGCGGCTTGCGCCTGTAATTAATGCAATTTGACCAGCTAACATAAGCAACCTCTTATAATTTTTAAAGTATATTTTCTAAAGTGTATTTTTGAGCTCAAGTAATGCGTCATTACTTGTTAATGCAATGCATGGCAGTTCCGCAACTATGCGTTTAGTCAATCCTGCTAATACTTTACCAGGACCACACTCCGCAGACTGCACAATGCCTTGTGTGGCGATATGCTGCACGGTTTCAACCCAGCGTACCGGACTATATAACTGGCGTACCAGTGCGTCCTTTATTTTATCACTGTCACTGTAAGCCGCGACATCAGCATTATGTACTACTGGAATTAGCGGTGCATTAATCGTTACACTGGCTAAATAGTCTGCCAACTTAAGCGCAGCTGGACGCATTAGTGCACAGTGAGATGGTACGCTTACAGGCAAAGCCAGCGCACGTTTGGCACCTTTAGCTTTCGCAGCTTCCATGCCGCGCTCTACAGCAGCTCTGTTACCGGCAATGACCACTTGTCCTGGTGAGTTTAAATTAACCGCCTCCAGCACCTCACCTTGCGCAGCTTCAGTACAGACAGCGCGCACTGCATCATCATCCAACCCTAAAATTGCAGCCATTGCACCCACGCCCGCAGGCACGGCACTTTGCATCACTTCCGCGCGATATCTTACTAGCGGCAACGCATCTTTAAATGATAGCGCGCCAGCGGCTACCAATGCCGTGTACTCACCCAAGCTATGCCCCGCTACTACTGCTGGCATTTGGTCGGATAAAGCCTGCCATGCACGCCAAGTAGCTATACCTGCTGTTAGCATAATAGGTTGAGTGTTGGTAGTTTCGTTAATCAGTTCATTGGCTTCCGTTGCCATTGCCCAAAAATCCACACCTAAAACATCGGATGCTTCTTGGAATGTATCACGGATGATTTTATTGTCACCAAAGCCACTCATCATACCCACTGACTGTGAGCCTTGGCCTGGAAAAAAGAATGCTGTTTTTTTCATAAATTACTTTATATTATCTATATAGTTTATTGAATATTAATACTTAATTAATGCAGAACCCCAAGTGAATCCGCCACCAAAAGCCTCCATTAATATCACGTCACCGCGTTTGATGCGACCGTCTTTTACTGCTGTATCTAATGCTAAAGGAATAGATGCTGCAGAAGTGTTGCCGTGCCTATCTACAGTGACCACCACCTTATCCATGCTCATCTCTAACTTTTTAGCAGTAGCCTGCAGTATGCGGATATTCGCTTGATGCGGTACCAGCCAGTCAATGTCTGATTTCTGCATATTATTAGCAGCAAGCGTTTCATCAACAATTTGATCCAAGGTGTTGACCGCCATTTTAAATACAGCGTTACCTTCCATCACAACGGTATCGGGCTTGTCAGCATTGCGCGGCACATGCAGCATGTTTTCATAACGGCCATCAGCATGCAGGTGTGTAGAAATAACACCCTGCTCACTTGATGCCTGCAGCACAACTGCACCAGCACCATCACCCCAAAGAATACAATTGCCGCGGTCGGTGTAATCAGTGATGCGTGAGAATGTCTCGGCGCCGATGACTAATGCACATTTAGCACTGCCAGATTTAATAAAGTTATCTGCCGTAGTCAACGCATACACAAAACCACTGCAAACTGCTTGTATGTCAAATGCTGGGCAACCTGATATCTCCAGTTTCTTTTGTACCATTGTCGCGACGCTAGGAAACACTTTATCTGGCGTAGTAGTCGCAACAATAATTAAATCAATATCATTTGGAGTCAAGCCCGCACTGGCAATTGCATTTTTAGCAGCTTGAAAGGCTAAGTCACTTGTAAACTCGCCTTCGCCTGCTATATGGCGCTCACGTATGCCGGTGCGTGTAAAAATCCATTCGTCGGTAGTATCTACCATGCGTTCCAAATCAGCATTGGTAAGTATTTTGCTTGGTAAATAGCTACCGGTGCCTGCTATACGAGAAAATATCATTGCATATCCTGAGAGTTTTTTACAGCCGTACTCGGTTGTAAATGTTCAATTTCCAGCTGCTCGGTAATGCGACGTAGCACTCCGCTACGCGCTTCTTCTATCGCCACATGGATTGCAGAGAAAAAAGCCACGCGATCTGCACCACCGTGACTTTTAACCACAATACCACGCAAGCCCAAAAAGCTTGCCCCATTGTAACGACGTGGGTCTAAGCGATTTTTAAAGGCTTTGAGTACTGGCATCGCACAAAGTGCCATTAGCTTGGTTAACCAGCTCTTTTTGAATTCTTGGGTTAAAAACTTACCCATCATATGAGCAAGGCCCTCTGTGGTTTTCAGTGAGACGTTGCCCACAAAGCCATCACAAACAACCAAATCGGTCGTTCCTTTAAAAATGTCATCACCTTCAACATTACCATAAAAATTCAAATGACTGGCTTTGAGCAACTCACCAGCCTGTTTGACCACTTCATTGCCTTTAATATCTTCCGAGCCAATATTTAGCAAGCCTACGGTCGGGCGCTCTTTATGTTCGACACAGCTCACCAACATTGCACCCATGATGGCAAATTGATATAGATGCTCAGGCGTACAGTCGGCGTTTGCCCCTAAATCTAGCATGTAGGTATTACCTTTTTCACTAGGTAAAGCTGAGGCGATTGCAGGACGGTCTATGCCAGGTAGTGTTTTTAACACAAAACGTGCTGTTGCCATGAGTGCGCCGGTATTACCTGCACTGACACAGGCGTTAGCTTCACCGCTTTTAACCAAATTAATGGCAACACGCATGGAAGAATCTTTTTTATTCTTTAGGGCACTTTGCGGTGACTCGTCCATGGTAACAACTTCAGTTGCATGGTGAATGCGCAGGCGCGGACTAACAGTTGCTTTGTGTGCCTTTAGTTCAGCTTCAATGACATCGCTCAAGCCCACTAAAACAATATTTAACTCAGAATCTGAATTTAATGCTTTTAATGCCGCCGGCACTGTTACGTGGGGGCCGTGATCGCCACCCATTGCGTCGATTGCAATTGTAATATCCATTACTTTATACTCAATCTGAATAGTAATTTAATCGGAACATCGTTGCCATCAGCTAGCAACATGATTAATAGGTACACCATTAAAACATAACGCCGCTCCAAGCTAATGGAGCGGCGTTATGTTTCCTGTACTGCCAAACAATTCAATTTAAACTAAAGTTGTTATTGAGATTGTTCGCCGAGTAGATTTACTCGCCTTTTGATGGCAATACTTTACGGCCACGGTAGTAGCCATTAGGACTAATATGGTGACGCAAGTGCGTTTCGCCAGTAGTTGGCTCAACTGCTAATGGTGGATTTGTCAAAAAGTCGTGCGAACGGTGCATACCGCGCTTTGAAGGTGTCTTTTTGTTTTGCTGAACTGCCATAATAAACTCCAATAAAATGATTAAAACATCATCTCAATTACTTGTAAATCGATGCGTATAAATGAATAACGCATCACTAATTTAAGATTACACTAAATAACTAACCCGTAATAATAATACAAAACATTAGTTTTGTCAGCCAATACTATATATTTTAAGATTTAATTAATCCTTTTAGCGCCGCAAACGGGTTAGGCTTCTCACCACTTTGCATTGTGGCCGGCGCGCAATCACCCTCATGCACAGGAGCGATTGGCAGCGCAATTATAACCTCATCCTCAACAAGTAACTTAACATCCATTGACTGACTCACCTCCTGAACGTCAAAATCATCACCAGCTTCTGCCTCAACATCATCCAAAGTGTCTGCATCCACATTGCTGATTAGGTAGTGAAAATTCAACGCCAAAGTTAAAGGCATGTCGGTTAGGCAGCGCTGACAAGACGTTAACAAGTTAACATTTAACGTCAAATGTAGAAAGCACTGCCCAAGCACATTCTTTTCACCTTCTAGCTTAAACTCAACTTCACCAGTTTGTGTGGCGTCTTTTGTTTGCTGCGATGAAATGAGCTCACTCAACCTGGGGAAGTCAGAAAGTGGAAGCTTTGCTTGCAAACGCTCGCCACGGGCTGCAAAGGCTAGGTTGTCAATTAATAAGTTTTGATTGGTCATGATTATGCTTTTAATTAAGTTGAATTAAATTTGGTGAAATTATCCTAGATAATGGGCGGTATAGGTTAAAAAACCAAGATTAAAGACAAAGTGTTTGATGGGGTCATCGGATGCAGGGCCCCTGGCTTGGTTATTTGACAATTAAATTGGGCAGTTAAAATGACTTTTCATGTCGAATTTAGCGCTTAAATTTGCGCTAGGGATTTAGCAATTAAGGCTCCCATGTTACAATTGCACTGTTTTTGTGACGATATTTAATAAAATTAAGGCTTACCTACGTGTTCAAAAAAATTCTAGTTGCTAACCGCGGTGAAATTGCAGTACGTATTGTGCGCGCATGCTCTGAGATGGGCATCAAATCTGTTGCGATTTATACAGATGCAGACCGCCAAGCTTTGCATGTTAAAAAAGCAGATGAAGCTTATCATATCGGTGCAGACCCTGTTGCCGGCTATTTAAATGCACATAACATTGTTAATTTGGCCGTGGCTGCTGGTTGTGACGCGCTGCACCCTGGCTATGGCTTTTTGTCTGAAAATCCAGAGCTAGCGGAGATTTGTGAGCGTCGCGGTGTTAAATTTATCGGCCCTAAGGCTGATGTCATTCGCCAAATGGGCGACAAGATTCAAGCACGTAATGCAATGACTAAAGCAGGTATTCCGTGTACACCAGGAAGCAATGGTAACCTAAAGAACTTAGAAGAAGCCGTAGCGCTTGCTAGCAAGATTGGCTACCCTGTCATGCTTAAAGCAACCAATGGCGGTGGCGGTCGCGGCATTCGCCGTTGTGACAGCGAAAAAGAGTTGTTAGGCAACTATGATCGCGTGATTAGTGAAGCAAGCAAAGCTTTCGGTAAACCTGAAGTGTTTATTGAAAAGTGCGTAGTATCTCCACGTCATATTGAGGTGCAGGTGTTAGCTGACGCTCAGGGTAATGCTATTCACTTGTTTGAGCGCGACTGTTCAATACAGCGCCGCAACCAAAAGTTAATTGAAATTGCACCATCACCTCAGCTTTCACAAGCGCAGCGTGAGTACATTGGTGGGTTGGCCGTAAAAGCCGCCAAAGCGGTAGGATATGAAAACGCAGGCACTGTAGAGTTCTTGCTGGATTCTGACAATACATTCTACTTCATGGAAATGAACACACGCTTACAAGTGGAACATACTGTGACTGAAACAATCACAGGTATTGATATTGTGCAGGAGCAAATCCGTGTGGCTTATGGCTTGCCTTTACAGTACAAACAAAAAGACGTGTCCTTTAGAGGTTACGCGATGGAATTCCGTATCAATGCGGAAGATCCTAAAAACGGATTCTTGCCAAGTTTTGGTAAAATTACACGTTACTATGCGCCTGGTGGTCCTGGTGTGCGTATGGATGCTGCCATCTTTAGTGGCTATGAAATACCGCCATACTATGACTCAATGTGTGCAAAATTGACGGTATGGGCGCTAACATGGGAAGGTGTGATTGAGCGTGGTCGCCGTGCATTGGATGACATGATCATTTACGGTGTGAAAACGACTATCCCTTATTATCAAGAAATTCTTAAGCATCAGGAATTTAGAGATGCCGAGTTTAATACCAGTTTCGTAGAGATGCATCCTGAGTTGGCAAATTATGCCAATGAAATTCCGCCTGAGTTAATCGCAGCGGCAATTTCAGCGGTAATTGCGGCACACGAAGGTATTTAACACCAAAGGTAGTTAACAAGAGTTTCGAGTATTAAAAATTAATTTTAACCTTAGATTGATAGATTAAAAATATGGCAAAAGTATCTGTTACTGAACTAGTTTTACGCGATGGTCACCAGTCGCTCATTGCAACACGCATGCGTACTGATGACATGCTACCAATTTGTGCAAAGCTTGATGCTATCGGCTTTTGGTCGCTTGAAGCTTGGGGCGGTGCAACATTCGATGCATGTGTACGTTTTCTAAAAGAAGACCCTTGGGAGCGTCTTGCTAAATTACGTAAAGCTTTACCTAACAGTCGCATCAAAATGCTGTTACGTGGCCAAAACCTGTTAGGTTATCGTCATTACTCTGATGATGTGGTGCGTGCTTTTGTACAGAAATCAGCAGATAACGGCGTTGATGTTTTCCGTATTTTTGACGCCATGAATGACTTGCGTAACATTCAAACTTCGGTTGAAGCTGTTAAAAGGCTAGGCAAACATGCTGAAGGTGCCATTGCTTACACAACAAGTCCGGTACATGATGTTAACTATTTTGTTCAGTTAGCAAAAGAATTAGAAGCCATGGGTTGCGACACTATCGCAATTAAAGATATGGCAGGTTTACTCACACCCCAAGGTACCGGTGAGTTGGTTAAGGCATTGCGTAGTGCCGTGAACCTACCAATTCAATTGCATAGCCATGCTACCTCAGGTTTATCTGCAATGAGCTTGCTTAAAGGTATTGAGGCCGGTGCGAGCATTATTGATACCTGTAACTCATCTTTTGGTGAAGGTGCGAGCCATTCATCTACTGAAAGTCTAGTGGCTGCGTTACAAGGTACTGAGTACGACACAGGTTTAGACTTAGCCGCTTTACAGGAAATTACTGCTTATTTCAGAGATGTTCGTAAGAAATACTGGCAGTTTGAGAGTGAGTTTACCGGCGTTGATACCAGAGTTCTGGTGAACCAGATCCCTGGCGGTATGATCTCAAACCTGTCTAACCAGCTAAAAGAGCAAGGCGCACTTAACCGCATGGATGAAGTGCTGCAAGAAATTCCTAGAGTACGTGAAGATCTTGGTTACCCTCCTTTGGTGACACCAACATCGCAAATCGTAGGTACACAAGCTGTACTTAACGTAATGACTGGTGCTCGTTATAAATCAATTACCAACGAAGTTAAAAACTACTTCTTAGGTCAATACGGGAAAGCACCTGCTGCGGTTAACGATGCCATCAAACAACAAGCTGTTGGCGATGCTGAAGTGGTTAGCTGCAGACCAGCAGATTTACTCAAGCCAGAAATGGCAAGATTAAGCAGTGAAGCTGAGCGTTTTGCCAAGTCAGAAGAGGATGTGCTGACTTATGCAATGTTCCCGGATATTGGCCAAACTTATTTACAAGAGCGTAATGCTGGTTCATTAGTGCCTGAAGTATTGCTAGATAAAAACTCAATTAAATCTAGCGGCCCAAGATTTGCACCAAATGAGTTTAAAGTGACATTGCATGGCGAAACATTCCATATCAATGTGACTGGCAGTGGCCACGCTGGTGAAGAGCAACGTCCTTATTTCGTGTCTATTGACGGTATTGCTGAAGAAGTCATCGTTGAAACCTTGAGTGAAATCGAGATTTCTAATGGCGGCAGCACAAGTAGTGGCGGCAAAAGAAAAGTAGCTAGCAACACAAGTAGCGGCCGTCCTCGCCCTTCTCACCCAGGCCATGTAACCACCTCTATGCCAGGCACTATCGTTGCGATTAAGGTAAACGTTGGCGATAAAGTAAAAGCTGGTGATGGCGTATTGGTGATTGAAGCCATGAAAATGGAAAATGAAATCCAAGCTTCAACCACAGGTATTGTCGTTGCTATCCACGCAGCTAAAGGCGATACTGTTACTCCGGACGAATCTCTACTTGAAATTCAACCTGAATAATCGATGCTTTAATTAACAAACTAAGCCGACGGATAAGTACTGTCGGCTTTTTTATTACCATAATAATCATGCACAATAATTTAATCCTTGCTTCCTCCTCAATTTACAGACGTGAGCTATTAACTCGCTTGCAGATTCCTTTTAGCTGCATCTCTCCAGATGTAGATGAAACGCCACTAGAAAATGAATTACCTCAAGAAACAGCTTTAAGATTAGCTCAAGATAAAGCCATCAAAATCGGCGCTACGCATACAGATGCGCTAGTGATTGGGTGCGATCAGGTAGCCACACTAGATAATATTCAACTAGGCAAACCATTAAATCACGACAATGCGACTAAACAGCTGCGTATGATGCGTGGCAGGGAAGTGATTTTCCATAGCGCGTTATGTTTATACAATGCAAAAACGCAGCATATGCAAGCGGCAGTTGTGCCTTATGTTGTGCAGTTTAGAAATTTAACGGATGCGCAAATTGAAAATTATCTGCTAAAAGAACAGCCTTATCATTGTGCCGGTAGTGCAAAGTCAGAAGGATTGGGCATTGCTATTATCGAAAGAATGACTGGTGAAGACCCTAATGCGCTGATTGGCTTACCGCTGATTGCTCTGATTAACATGCTGAATCATGAGCAAGTGTCCGTAATATAAATGAACTTAATGCTATTTATTGTTGCCACATTTACCCACTCTCACCAAGAAGGAGTTTGTAATGCCTAATCAATATAAATTGATCGTACTTTGCGTGCTGTCCGTTTTATCAAGCAATATCATGGCGACAGAGGCAGATGAAGCCATCAGCAGTTTAAGCGATCAGCAGTCTGTTGCCGTTACTATCTACAATGGCAATTTAGCCTTAGTTAAAGATCAGCGTAAAGTTAAACTAAATAGTGGTTTAAACAACTTGGCATTACGCGACGTAAGTGCGCAAATACGGCCAGAAACAGCCTTATTGCGTAGCCTTAGCCATAAGGGCAGCTTTGATACTTTAGAACAAAATTTTGATTTTGACTTACTTACACCACAAAAACTACTAGAAAAATATGTAGGGAAAATGGTGCGAGTCATTAGCACGAACCCGGCTACAGGCATAGAAACCAGCGAACAAGCTTCTGTATTATCTGCTAACAACGGCGTCGTGATGAAAATCGGCAACCGTATTGAAACTGGCATGCCTGGTCGTATTGTGTATGATAATGTGCCGATCAATTTACGTGACCGCCCTACCCTGATTACTAAGCTTAATAATAAAACAGCAGGTGAGCAATCTGTTGAGTTGAGCTATTTGACTGGCGGCTTGGACTGGAAAGCTGATTACGTAGCAGAACTAAATGCGAAAGAGGACAGCCTAGATTTGTCTGGCTGGGTTACGCTGACCAACACCAGTGGCACCAGTTACCAAAATGCGAAATTGCAGCTAGTAGCAGGAGATGTTAATCGTGTACAAGATAATTACCCACGTGCGATGAGTATGAGAAAAGGCTTAGAAATGACAGCTGACGCCGCTGCGCCTATGGCTGAAGAGTCGCTGCTTGAGTACCATTTATACAGTATGGATCACCCAACCACGATTGCAGAGAATCAAACCAAGCAAGTAGCCCTGCTTTCTGCATCACAGGTGCCAGCACGCAAAGAGTTAGTGTTACGTGGTGCTGACTATTATTACAACGCCAGCTATGGTGATTTAGGTCAGAAGTTAAAGGTTGGCGTATTTGTAGATTTTGATAACAAAGAAGCTGCAAAATTAGGCATCCCCTTACCTAAAGGCATTATGCGGGTCTATAAAAAAGATAGCTCAGGGAATGCGCAATTTGTAGGGGAAGACCGTATTGACCATACCCCTAAAAACGAAACAGTACGACTTAAGTTAGGTGACGCATTTGATGTAACCGCAGATAAAAAGCAATCTGACTTCAAAACCTTACCACGCCCGGCCAAAGGTAATAGTATGTTCGAAAGCGCGTATGAGATTGTGATCAAAAACGCAAAAAAAGAGCGTGTTACTGTTACCGTGCAAGAGCCGATTCCGGCCGATTGGAAAATAACAAAAGAAACTCATCCTAGCCAAAAAGCCACTAGTAATACAGCTGTGTGGAAAATTGACGTACCTGCAGAAGGTAAGGCTACATTAAGTTATCGAGTACAAGTGAAATATTAATGATTAATCAAAAAACAGGAACACTCTACTTTATTCCGGTTACTCTTGGCGAAGATAATATCACCAAGGTATTGCCTGCAGAGGTAGTGGCTATCGCGCAGCAGTTAGATGAGTTTGTTGTTGAGAATGAGAAAACTGCGCGTCATTTCTTAAGCGCGATTAAACACAGCAAGCCCATACGCGACCTTTTGCTTAAACCATTAAATGAGCATACGAGTGATAAAGAGTTACCCGCTTTACTAAACTCACTGATGGCAGGTAAAGACGTTGGCTTGATGAGCGAGGCTGGATGTCCGGGCATCGCCGATCCCGGTGCCAAGCTTGCCGCACTTGCACACCAAAAGGGAATTCGAGTAACTCCGCTTGTCGGCCCCTCCTCTATTTTACTCAGCTTAATGGCAAGTGGCCTGAATGGGCAGCGCTTTACCTTTTTAGGTTACTTACCGAGTGATAAAGCCGCGCGCGTTATTCAGCTTAAAGAAATTGAAAAGCGCTCAAAACAGCAGGAAACACAGATATTTATCGAAACACCTTACCGTAATCAGCATATGCTTGAAGATATACTCAACACATGCAATGGTGAAACTAGATTATGTATCGCCTGCAATATTAGCTGTAGTGATGAGTTAATTATCACAAAACGTGTGAAAGAATGGAAAACGTCGGTGCTGCCAGACTTACATAAAAAACCAACAGTGTTCTTGCTGTTAGCTTAATTATTCAGGATCAATGCTCGTACTGGTGCATAGCTGCGCCGGTGTACAGGCGAAACACCGTGTTGGCGCAACAGTGCCATATGAGCTGCTGTTGGATAACCCTTATGTTGTGCAAATCCATACATAGGATATTGCTGGTCTAACTCATACAGTGCAGCATCACGTGCAGTTTTAGCTAAAATGGATGCTGCAGAAATGGCCTGTACTTTGCTATCACCTTTAACGATAGCCTCGCACGGTAAACTGATTTTAGGGCATTGATTGCCATCTACCTGCACTAGCAATTGCATCGGTAGCATGCCAGCTAGACTAGCTTGCACAGGTTCACTGGCTTGTATTGATTCAATCGCACGCTTCATTGCCAGCAAACTAGCCTGCAAGATATTGATTTCGTCAATTTCTTCTACTGTACTGTGTGCAATACTCCAAGCTAAAGCATACGATTTAATCTCAAGTGCCAACGCATCACGCTTTTTTTCACTTAGTTTTTTTGAGTCAGCTAAGCCTTGAATCGGTTTTTCTGGGTCAAGTATCACTGCAGCGGCATAAACATCGCCGGCTAGTGGGCCGCGCCCAGCTTCGTCTACGCCGCAAATTAACTGAATTTGATTCATTTCAAATGTGAGAGTACGGCAATTGCTGCTTTTTCAGCTGTGTTTTGCTTTAATTGATAATGAATGTCGGTAAACTCACTTTTAATTGTGGCGAGTTTTTCTTTATCATTCACAAGCTCCAGCGTAGCTTGAGCAATTTTTTCAACGGTTGCATCATCTTGTAACAACTCCGGCACGACAAATTTCTCAGCCAAGATATTGGGCAAACCTACATATGGTTGTAATCGCATACGTTTGAGCAGCTGCCAGCTCAGGTTAGACATGCGATAGGTTATCACCATCGGTTTTTTAAGTAATGCGGCCTCAAGTGTTGCAGTACCAGATGCAACAATGACCACATTAGATGCTTCCATTGCATCATGCGCATGACCAAACAGCAGCTGAATAGGCAGCGCCTCAGGCTCGTTAAAGATAGCCAATTCAAAAATACGCCGTGTTTCACGTGTAATCAATGGCACCAAAAAGATGGCATTTGGTTGCTGCGCGTAAATTTGCTTAGCCGTTTGTACAAACAAGTCCGCATGTTGCTGAACTTCACTTTGGCGACTACCCGGAAGCATCGCTACAATTAACGCACTGGCATCTAGTTTTAGAATTTCGCGAGCGCCAGCAACGTCAGGCTCTATCGGCAACATATCAGCTAAAGGATGGCCGACATAGGCGACAGGGACACCCTTCTCTTTATATAAAGCAGGTTCAAAAGGAAACAGTGCCAACACTTGGTTAACCGCTTTTTTAATCTTGTTGATACGATTCTTGCGCCACGCCCAAATAGATGGGCTTACATAATGAATCGTTTTAACCCCTTTGTTTTTAAGCTTTCGCTCTAGCCAGAAATTAAAGTCCGGCGCATCGATGCCAATAAATAAATCGGGGGGATTGCTTAAAAAATGATTCAGCAACTCACGACGCAGCTTGAGCAAGCCCCACAAATGCTTAATCACCTCGAGATAGCCACGTACCGAAAGTCGTTCAATCGGGTAAAGTGATTTAGCACCTTCACTGATCATTTTAGGCCCAGCGATACCGACAAACTCAATATCTGAACGTTTTTGTTTAAGTGCTTGTATCAGGTGACTACCAAGTAAATCACCTGAGGCTTCTCCAGCCACGATGCCAATTCTAACCATGATGCGAGATTAACGGACAATGCCGCGAGTAGATACATTCAGAAAATCAGTTAAAAGCCCGATTTCTGGTGTTTTTGATACCATTGCTTCTAGCTCCACTTTAGATTCTTCTAAAGTTAAGCCTTTACGATAAAGCGTTTTATAAGCGCGTTTGATCTGTAAAATACTTTCCGGTGAAAACCCCCGGCGCTTAAGGCCTTCGGAGTTAATGCCATGTGGTTTAGCATCATAGCCAGCTGCCGTCACATAAGGTGGAATGTCTTTAAACACCACAGAACCCACTGCTGTAATGACATGAGAGCCAATTTTACAGAACTGATGCACTAGGGTAAAACCGCCTAAAATAGCGTAGTCATCCATATCGACGTGACCAGCAAGTGATGAGTTGTTCGCTAAAATGGTATGGTTACCAACTTGGCAGTCATGCGCAATATGCACGTATGCCATAATCCAGTTATCGTTACCGATTTTAGTTGTGCCTTTATCTTGCACCGTGCCACGATTAAAAGTACAGAACTCGCGAATAGTATTGTTATCGCCAATCTCAAGCAAAGTTGGCTCGCCTTTGTATTTCTTATCTTGCGGCGCTTCACCTAGTGACGAATACTGAAAAATCTGGTTATTTTTCCCAATAGTAGTTGGACCATTAATCGCAACATGACTTGCAATGCGTGTCCCTGCATCAATCTTGACGTGCGGCCCAATCACAGAGTATGCGCCGACCTCAACGCTGGAATCCAGCGCTGCGGAAGCATCTATGATGGCGGTTGGATGAATTTTTGCAGTATGCATTTTGACTTCACTTATTCTTTGTATGCGATTTGGTGCTAATTAATATCTTATTTTTCAATGGCTTTTAATATACACATCATTTGTGCTTCGGCCACAACGGTACCATCCACAGTAGCGACACCAGAGTATTTCCAAATACCTTTTAGAATACGGTCAATTTTTACATTTAATACAATTTGATCACCAGGAGAAACTGGCTTTTTAAAGCGGGCGCTATCAATGCCTGCAAAGTAATACACAGAATCATCCGTAGGTTTGGTGTCCATTGTCTTAAAAGACAATATAGCAGCGGCTTGTGCCATGGCTTCCACAATCAAAACACCAGGCATTACTGGGTGATATGGAAAGTGTCCAGGAAAGTAAGGCTCATTCACGCTCACGTTTTTAATCGCGGTGATTTCTTTACCCAACTCCAAAGACAGCACGCGATCAACCAATACAAATGGATAACGATGCGGCAAATGCTCTAAAATTTCATGAATATCCATACTAGTAGTAGCGATTGCATTATTAGTCATATTAATCTCGGTTTACTTCTTATAAAGAGTTTTATCGTTAAGCTGTGAATGTGCCAATTACTTTGCTTTTAACAAAGTAATTTCATTTTCAAGCTGTTTAATTTTTGCCGCAAAGTCATCTAAGTGACGAATCTTTGCCGCTGTGTTTAGCCATGCCTTGTGTGTTTGGAAAGGCATAAGCGCGGTATAAGTATCCGCCGCCAGCAATGAGCGCGTAATCATACTGCCAGGTGAAACCGTGACGTGATCAGCAATCTCCAAATGCCCCAATATCATCGCGGCACCGCCTATTTTACAGTGTTTGCCAATGCGTGCGCTTCCCGCCACACCAACACAACCAGCTATCACGGTATGTGCACCAATCACACAGTTGTGACCTATCTGAATTAAATTATCGAGTTTGACACCTTCCTCAATAATTGTGTCATCAATCGCACCGCGGTCAACTGTAGTATTGGCGCCGATATCTACATTAGCATGAATAACTACACGCCCGACTTGGGGTATTTTAAGCCATTTACCTGACTCTTCAGCATAGCCAAAACCATCTGAACCAATAATTACCCCTGAAAATATATGGCAATTTTCACCAATCTCACAATGGTGTTTGATGACTACATTTGGTTCCAAACGCGTTCTTGCTGCAATTTTTACATCATTTTCAATCACGCAACCACTAGTGATGACCACATGTTCACCCAGTGTTACATTTTCTCCAATAACGACTAGCGGGCCAATGCTGCAAGAGGCCGGAATATGTGCCGAAGTATGAATCACTGCAGTTTTATGCACACCCGTTGGCACGACGGCTAAAGGGTTTAGAAATGCGGATAGTTTTGCAAAGTACGCGTAAGGATTATCAACGATAATTTTGGGTTGTGTTGTGAGGCTTGCATGTGCTTCTTTCATGATAAAAGCACTAGCATTACTTGCAGCTAGTGCTTTTTGATACTTACTATCATTAAAGAAGCTAATGGAGCCGGTCTGTGCATTAGCAATAGAAGATACTCTACTAATTAAAACACTGCCATCACCTACAACATGACCACCTAGCGCACTAACAATATCGTTAAGTGAGTATTGCTGATCCATACTTAGCTCGAAAATATAACGTTATCAAACAAACTGCTTATTTCTTACCAAGCATTTTTAATACTTTGTCTGTAATGTCAATTTTTTTACTCGCATAAGCAACACCGCTGTACACCACTAAATCATAACCTTCAGCTTCAGATACTGATTGAACAGCTTTATTAATGCGGTCTTGTAAAGATCCTAGTTCTTCATTTTTACGTAAATTGATATCTTCACGTAACTCACGTTGTTTACGTTGAAATTCAATTTTAATATTTTGTGCATCGCGCTCTTTAGTGCGGCGTTCAGATTCAGAAAGCGTTAATCCTTCTTTATCTAATACTGTTTCAATATCTTTAATCTGCTTGGCCATACGCTCTAACTCTTGTGAGCGCGGGCTAAATTCTTTTTCTAATTTTTTACCACTCTCAGCTGTTTGAGGTGCATCTTGCAAGATTTTATCCACTTGTACATAACCAACTTTCAACTCTGCTGATTGAGCACTTGCTGCGAATGTGATTAAGCTTGCAACTAATAAACTTTTTAAAAACTGACTCAATTAATTTCTCCTAACGCTGTACTGCACATGTGTGCATTATTATGCCATAAGACATCTCATCGAATAAGCGGCTAGTGCCCTTATTCGATACAATTATGTATAAATCTATCTAGAACTGCTGACCTAGCTGGAACTGAATGGTCTGCGTATTATCACCAGATTTACTATTTAATGGCTTAGCAAATACTAATTTTAAAGGACCAAACGGCGATATCCAGCTTAAACCTAAACCAGTTGAATAACGCAACTCACCAAAATCATAAGAATCATTCACGCCAAAGACATTACCAGCATCCGCAAATGCACTCATTCTGAATTGTTTAGAGTCTTTTAAACCTGGGATTGGAATATACAATTCAGCATTACCCAACATACGTTTTGTGCCACCTAAAGCGAAGTCGTTACCGGTTGTAGAGTCGATACCACGCGGTCCCAATGAACCATTGGTATAACCTCTGACAGAGTTTACGCCACCCATATAAAAGTTTTTAAAGAATGGATAGTTTTTATTGCCATAAGAGTCAGCATATCCAATTTCCCCGTTTAACATCAAGGTATAGCCAGTAAATAACTCTTTAAACCACGCATGTTTATAGTCTATTTTGTAGTACTCTAAATCGAGTACTGGGATAGAAACTTCTCCAGATAATCTTTGTAATACGCCTTTAGTGGTAAACATGATGCTATCTCTCGAGTCATGCGTCCACCCTGCACTCGCGACTATAGAGTTACTGGTACAACCACTAGCCTTTTCGCAAAAGTCTTTATATTGTTGCGGGCTTTGAGAAGTCAAATCTACCGATGTGAAGTCAGCCGCAAGGCCAAAGTTAACGCCATCACGTTCATTTAATGGAATACCGAATCTAACGCCACCACCATATGATGAGGTGTTGTAGGTACCAATATTCAGTGAACTGGTATTAACATCGCGACGATATAGGTCGATACCGCGACTTACACCGTCAGGGGTGAAATAAGGATCGGTGTAGGATAGTGAGTAAGTCGTATTAACCTTACCTGTATTCACTTGCGCGCTGACACGGTTACCCGTACCTAGGAAGTTGTTTTGGTTGACAGTAATACCGAACACCACACCTTCGTTACTAGATAAACCCGCACCAAACTGTACGCTACCCGTAGATTTCTCTGTCACACTAATATTTAAATCAACTTGATCGGCAGTACCAGCTACTGCAGGTGTTTCTACATTGACGTCAGAGAAAAAATCGGTACGCGTAATACGCTCTTTTGAACGATTAATTTTATTAGATGCATACCAGGCAGATTCTAGTTGACGCACTTCACGTCGAATGACCTCATCGCGCGTACGCGTGTTGCCTACCACATTGATGCGTCTAACATATACACGTTTGCCAGGATCAACAAAAAAGGTAAACGCAGCGGTATGCTTTTCTTTGTTGATATCCGGCACTGGGTTCACATTTGAGAAGGCATACCCATCGTTACTTAGTCGGTCGCTAATCGCCTTGCTCGTTTGCGTGACTTTCTCACGGCTAAAGGTATCACCAGCCTGCACTTGAATCAGTTGTCGCAACTCATCTTCAGGCACCAAGGTTTCGCCGGCTAACTTCACCTCTGAAATCGTATACTTTTCGCCTTCGGTAATATTAATAGTGATGTAGATGTCTTTTTTGTCAGGGGTAATTGAAACCTGTGTGGAATCAATATTAAACTCAAGATAGCCCTGATTCATGTAAAACGAGCGTAAGGTTTCTAAGTCAGCATTTAATTTTTGCTTGGAATATTGGTCGTCTTTATTCCACCAACTCATCCAGTTAGGCGTTGTCAGCAAAAATTGTGCTCGAAGATCTTCAATGGTATAAGCCTTGTTACCAACGATATTAATATCGCGAATCTTAGAAACGGCCCCCTCTTCAATATCAAAGCGCACAGCAACGCGATTACGCTCCAGAGGCGTCACCACAGTTTTTACTGTAGCGCCGTATTTACCTTGTGATAAGTATTGGCGCTTAATTTCCTGCTCTGCACGGTCTAACTGTGACTTGTCAAAAATTTGACTCTCTGCAATACCAACTTGCTTTAAGCCCTCTTTCATTTTGTCTGTTGGGAATGACTTGTTACCGCTGAATTCAATTTGCGCAATGGCTGCGCGTTCCTGCACGGTTACAATTAGCACATCATTTTCGGCTTCGATGCGTACATCTTTGAAAAAACCGGTGCTATATAGTGACTTAATGGCTTGCGATGCAAGATCATCGTCCATAATCTCACCGACTTTAACAGGCAGGTGGCTAAACACAGTGCCTGCTTCTGTCCTCTGAATACCTTCTACCCGAATATCTTTAACTTGAAATGGTTCAAGTGCCATCACTGAACCAGCATACAAGCTAGAGACAAGCAATAACATAGATTTTAGTTTTAATTTAGGGTGTTTCAAATTTTGAATTGCCATTCAATCAGCCTGTTATCAATCTATTTATATCGTTATAAAACGCCAAAACCATCATAAATGCGAGAATCAGCACGCCTATTCTTTGCCCTATATTCATGACGGCTTCAGATACAGGACGTCCTGTAAAAAATTCAACCATATAATACATGAAATGCCCACCATCTAATATGGGAATCGGTAATAGATTGAGCACGCCAATACTAATACTGATCAGTGCAAGGAAGCCGATAAAGGCTTTTAACCCCATATTTGCACTCTGTCCAGCATAACTGGCAATAGTAACAGGACCACTCATGCCCTTCCAGGACACATTACCCAAGACCATGTTACCTAGCATTTTCAAGCTAAATGTAGCGGTGTCCCATGTTTTCTCTACAGCTTTTAATAAGGCAACAGCACCTGAATAATGCGTTGTAATGAATAGTTTGTCCAACTCACTTTGAGGCATATTAAAGCCGGCACCGATACGGCCTATTTTTTCGCCTTTTTCCATCACGGCTTCTGGCGTAACACTAAGTTTAATCGTCTCACCGTTACGCTGCGCCAGCAATATCATTGGCACTTCAGGGTGGGATCTAATTTCTTTCACGAACATATCCCAGTCGCTCACCTTTACTTGGTTGAGCTCTAGCACTAAATCCTTGGTTTTTAATCCAGCTCGCTCAGCAGGACTATCTTTTATCACTTCCCCAATCTCGGCTGGGACAGCAGGCATTTCTACTAAAAACCCAATTTTCTCCAATACGTCTTGCTTCTCATCTTCTAGGTTAATACCTGATACATCGAGATCGTAAGACTTAATTTCTTTTTGTGGGGTAATAGTTTGTACTTCAATCGTATTTTTTTCGAGTGACTCTTTTAGCAATAGCCAGCGCGCATCTTGCCAGCTGGCTACACTCTGATGATTGATATTCTGAATAACTTCACTAGCTTGTATATTTTGCATAGCTGCGGGGCTGTTTTCCACTAACTTACCAATGATAGGTTTGATACCAACAACACCAGCCATGAATAAAAGCCAGTACAGAAAAACTGCAAGCAACAAGTTAGCAAATGGCCCAGCCAATACAATAGCCATGCGCTTACTTAGGCTTTGCCTATTGAGTGCACGAGACATGTCTTCATCCACAGCCTGTGTTGCATCAGATAGAGGCTCCTCCCCGAGCATTTTTACATAGCCGCCCAGTGGAATCGCTGCAATCACATACTCGGTTTGATCTTTACCAAATTTTCTACTCCATAGCGGATGACCGAAACCGATAGAAAATTTAAGTACCTTAACACCACACCACCTGGCAACTTGAAAGTGGCCGTACTCGTGCACGGTAACCACAATGCCAATAGTCAGTATAAAAGCAAGTGTCGTTAGCATAGGGTTATTTATGTAGTTTAAGATGCAACATATGTTTAATGGGTACCTGTCGAGGTAGTTAGCCAGCTTCTTGCAGCGCGTCTAGCCACGGTATCTACATCAACCAACTGCGGTATTGATGTTACTGCTTCGATATTAGATGTACTCAGTACGGACTCAATGAGTGCTGGAATCTCCATAAAACCAATTTGGTCAGCAAGAAAGGCCTCAACTGCAACTTCATTCGCGGCATTGAGAATGGCCGGTGCGGTACCGCCTGCATCCAAGGCTTCATAAGCCAAGCGCAAACAGGGAAACATAGTCTGGTCTGGCGCACAAAAGTCTAGCCGTCCAATTTTCAACAAATCTAAACTACTTACACCACTGACTAAGCGGTCAGGATAGCCCAAACCATAAGCAATTGGCGTACGCATATCTGGATTGCCTAACTGAGCCAGTACGCTACCGTCATTATATTCAACCATGGAGTGTATAACGCTTTGTGGATGCACAACCACCTCTATCTGCGCTGAGGTTGCATTGAACAGCCAATGCGCTTCAATCACCTCCAGCCCTTTATTCATCATAGTGGCAGAGTCAATGGTGATTTTAGGCCCCATCACCCAATTGGGATGGTTTAAAGCTTGCGCACGCGTTACATTACGCAGCTGGTCTAGGCTGGCATTACGAAATGGACCACCTGATGCTGTGAGTAGAATGCGCTTCACTCCCATGTCGGCTAATACTCTGGTTTGCTGATATGGAGTACGCTGATATGGCATGACTTGAAAAATCGCATTATGCTCGCTATCAATCGGCAACAGTGTTGCGCCACCATCAATGACTGCTTGCATAAACAAATTGCCCGCCATCACCAAGGTTTCTTTGTTGGCTAATAGAATACGCTTACCGGTTCTTGCTGCCGCCATCGCAGGGTGAAGGCCAGCAGCCCCCACAATCGCCGCCATCACTACATCAACGTCCTGATGCGATGCCACTTCAATGAGCGCCTCTTCACCCTGTAGTACTGTGGTCGCTACTCCCGCATTCTTCAGTTGAGTTTCTAAGACTAATGCTGCACTTGGAGATAACAAGACAGCATAGCGAGGTTTATATTTGACGCATAAATCAAACAAGCCTTGCACGTTAGTACTGGCTGTTAACGCAAACACCCCAAAACGCTCTGGATGCTGACTAATTACATCTAAAGTTTGTGTTCCGATTGTGCCAGTTGCGCCGAGTATCGTTACCTGCTGCATCTTACCTTGTGAGTTTAAATCCACATTATCAACTGACGACACACTAGCCATGCACATTAAATCCTGAGAAATGTAAAAGAGAAATAGAAAGCAAGATCATTGGCAAGGTTGGAATAAAACCATCAATCCTGTCTAAAATACCGCCATGCCCTGGTAATAGCTGACCACTATCTTTCAATCCAGCTTGACGCTTCATCAATGACTCAACCAAGTCACCCATAATGCTAAAAACGACCACTAGCCACAAGGCCGGCACCAGCCAAAGGCTAAATTGCTGGCAATAGCACAATAAGCCACCGTAAATAGTGACGGCAGCCAGCGCCCCTAATACACCTTCCCATGTTTTTCCTGGGCTAATGGTAGGTGCTAATTTGTGACGGCCAAATCGTTTTCCAGCAAAATATGCTGCACTATCTGCCAAGCTTACCGTAGCAATTACACCAATTAGCAGCCATGGGTTAATTTCATGTAGCCCTACCAGCGCAATCCATGTGGCACTAATCAGTAATATTCCCAAAATAGCCATCATGAAGCGGTGTTGGCAAGCTTTACGCTGACCAAGCCATACAGGCGCTATCACAAGCCAAAACAATGTGGAAATGCTTAGTAAAGCCAGCTCAGTGTAGGTCTGATATGGTGCTAATACAGTATATTGTAATGACAACACACAAACACCAATCAATGCTGTCATGACAACAACGGTGAAAGACTGCGTACGATTAAGCTTGATTAGATGCGCCCACTCCATGACCGCTAATAACGAGATACCAAGCGTTACGATTGCCCATACCTGTTTCGATGCTAAAAATACAGTCAATAACAGACCTGTAACCAACAATATTGCGGTAATCACTCGGGTTCTTAGCATTTTTATATCATTATATTAATTAGAATTTGAACGAGCTTTAACGTGGTGACTCTGAAAGTTGCTCACTGGTACGACCAAAGCGACGCTCACGTTGCTGATAGGATTGAATTGCCGCATTAAACGCAGCTTCATTAAAGTCTGGCCACAATGTGTCTGTAAAGTAGAGTTCGGTATAAGCCAATTGCCACAAAAGAAAGTTGCTAATGCGTTTTTCACCACCAGTGCGGATGAATAAGTCCGGCTCAGGTGCGTAACTCATTGACAAATAAGGCGTTAGGTGTGTTTCGTCGTAAACACCAGCTAGCTGAGGCTCTGCTTTTTGCATTTTATTGACTGCCTGCAATACATCCCAGCGGCCACCATAATTGGCTGCAATGGTTAATACCAGACCGGTGTTGTTTGCAGTTAATTGCTCAGACGCTTCGATTTTCTCAATCAAGCTAGCATCAAAACGACTGCGGTCCCCGATCATGATGAGCTTAATATTGTTTTGGTGTAACTTATTCACCTCACGTTTAAGCGCCTCCATAAACAAGGACATCAGGAAAGAAACTTCTTCTGGTGGGCGACGCCAGTTCTCACTACTAAACGCAAATAAAGTGAGGTATCCCACTTTAAGTTCTATACATTGCTTCACTATATCACGCACGGTTTCCACACCGCGCTTATGTCCAGCGATACGGGGTAAAAAGCGCTTCCGAGCCCAACGTCCGTTGCCATCCATGATGACTGCAACATGCTTAGGTACCTCTGCAACCGGAGGTACTCTCTGCGTAGCACTTGAGAATAAAGCCAATTAATACCCCAAGACTAAATGCATAAAAAATTGCAATTAAAATGTGTCACCGCATTCACCATTCTTATGATTAAACAGCCATCAAATCTGTTTCTTTTACCTGCAACATCTTATCAACTTCGGCAACCGCTTTGTCTGTAGCTTTCTGAACCTCATCTTGAGCACGACGCTCATCATCTTCAGAAATTGCTTTATCTTTTACCAGTTTTTTAAGTGCATCATTTGCATCACGGCGTACGTTACGAATAGCCACTTTAGCACCCTCGCCTTCGGTACGTACGATCTTTGTTAAATCACGACGACGCTCTTCAGTGAGCATTGGCATTGGCACACGAATCAAATCACCATTGGTTGCCGGATTTAAACCTAAATCACTGTCGCGAATCGCTTTCTCTACTTTAGCGATCATGTTTTTTTCATATGGTTGTACATTGATGGTACGCGCATCACCTAAATTGACATTGGCAACTTGGTTAACTGCAACCATTGAACCGTAATACTCAACCATCACGTGATCCAATAAACCCACATGAGCACGTCCGGTACGTACTTTGGCCAAATCATTCTTTAATGCCTCTAATGACTTTTGCATTCTTAATTCGGCATTTTTTTTCACATCTTCTAACATTTATTTCTCCAACTCAGCTTTAACGCTACAAACTGATTTATTTGTTAACTTTACTCTGGCTATAAAATGTACAACGTACACTTACAAAGCCTTACTACAGTTGCCTATGGTAATACCATTGTACCTTCGTCTTCACCCATCACTACTTTTTTCAGGGCGCCCTGCTTAAAGATGCTGAACACAGAGATAGGTAACTTCTGATCACGACATAAGGTCAGTGCGGTTGCATCCATCACTTTAAGATTTTTGGATATTGCCTCATCGAAGCTAATAGTTTTGTAACGCATTGCTTCTGGATTAGTTTTTGGGTCGTCGGTGTAAACACCGTCAACTTTTGTAGCCTTAATCACGATTTCAGCGTTAATCTCCATACCACGTAGCGCAGCTGCAGTATCTGTAGTGAAGAATGGGTTACCGGTGCCTGCGCCAAAAATTACGACACGACCTTCTTCTAGGTAACGAATAGCTTTACCACGAATATACGGTTCAGCCACTTGCTCAATGCTCAATGCGGATTGCACACGTGCATTGAGGCCAATGTTTTTCATTGCATCTTGTAATGCCATCGCGTTCATCACGGTTGCTAACATACCCATGTAGTCAGCGGTTGCCCTATCCATGCCTTCTGCAGCTGGCGCTACGCCGCGAAAGATATTACCACCTCCGATGACGACTGCAACTTGCACGCCTAAATCAACTACTTCTTTGACTTCACTCACAATTCTGGTGATGGTCGCGCGGTTAATGCCATAAGCATCATCGCCCATTAAGGCCTCGCCAGAAAGTTTAAGTAAAATGCGCTTATATGCTGGTGCAGACACGAGGACTCCTCAAATTTTAAGTTTGCTTATTTAAGCATAAAATAACGGTCTTAGGCACAAAAATAAGCCGTAGAAACGCAAATTGAATGCTTATTTTCATTAAAAAAAATGGACTAAGCAAGCTGCTTAATCCATTTTAATTTTCAAAGGCTATTAACCTTTATCGTTAATTACACTTTAGCTGCTGCTGCAACCTCTGCGGCATAATCAACAACAACCTTCTCAATACCTTCACCAACTGTGTACATTGTGAATGAAGCGATAGTTGCGCCTTTTGATTTAAGCAATTGCTCGATTGTGAATTTGTCATCTTTAACAAAAACTTGGCTCAACAGTGTTACTTCTTTTAAGAATTTTTGCACTGTACCATCTGCAATTTTTTCCAACATTGCTTCAGGCTTGCCAGCTTCTTTAGCTTTTTCGATCGCAACACGGCGCTCAGCTTCGATCAAGCTTGCATCAATACCAGAAGCATCTAATGATTTTGGTTTTGCAGCAGCAATGTGCATCGCAATATCTTTAGCTAAAGCATCATCACCACCAACGATGTCCACTAACACACCGATACGGCTACCATGCACGTAGCTTGTAAGCTTACCTTGAACTGCTGGGCGCACGAAACGACGTGGTGTAATGTTCTCACCAATTTTACCTACTAGTTGTGCGCGAGTTTCTTCCGCAGTTGAACCACGCATAGCAAGTGCACCAACTTCAGCGATGTCACTTGCTGAGCTAGCAGCAATAACACCAGCTAACTCATTTACGTATTTTAAGAAGTCTTCGTTTTTAGCACAGAAGTCTGTTTCAGAGTTAACTTCAACCATCGCGCCAGATTTACCATCAGCACTGATACTAATACCAACAGTACCTTCAGCAGCAACACGGCCAGCAGCTTTGCTTGCTTTATTACCAAAACGTACACGCAAAATTTCTTCAGCACGTGTCATATCGCCTTCAGCTTCAGTTAATGCTTTTTTGCAGTCCATCATTGGCGCATCGGTGCGCTCACGTAATTCCTTTACCATACCTGCGGTAATTTCAGCCATTTTAAGCTCCTTAATATTCATGTATTGCATTAAAAATGCAAATTAACAGTTTGATTTAATTATATTTTTATATCTAAATTGTCAAAATTAAAAAGGGGCCTTAAGCCCCTTTTTTAAGCAGAGTAAATTATTCTGCAGCTGACTCAGCTACTTCTTCGCTAGCTGATTTAACAATTTCAGTAATCACTGAGCTGCGACCTTCCAATACCGCATCAGCGATACCACGAGCGTACAAACGAATTGCACGGCTAGAGTCATCATTACCAGGAATTACATAAGCAACACCGTCTGGTGAGTTGTTTGTATCAACCACACCAATCACTGGAATGCCTAATTTAGCAGCTTCAGTGATTGCACCGCTTTCATGACCAACGTCAATAATGAAAATAGCGTCAGGTAAGCCACCCATTTCTTTAATGCCGCCGATAGAACGCTCTAGCTTTTCAACTTCACGTTTATAACCTAGCGCTTCTTTTTTACCGAACTTTTCCAAGCTACCGTCTTGCAACATTACTTCAAAGTCTTGCAAGCGCTTGATAGATTGTTTAACAGTTTTAAAGTTAGTAAGCATACCGCCCAACCAACGGTGATTTACATAAGCACAACCTGCACGTGTCGCTTCTTCTTTAACGATGTCACGAGCTTGGCGTTTAGTACCTACGAATAAAATACGACCCTTGTTTGCAGCCAATGTGCGCACATGTTTAAGTGCATCTTCAAACATTGGCAATGTTTTTTCAAGGTTTACGATATGAATTTTGTTGCGGTCACCGAAAATGAACGGTGCCATTTTTGGGTTCCAGTAACGAGTTTGATGGCCGAAGTGAACTCCAGCTTCCAGCATTTGACGCATGGTTACAGACATGTTAAATCTCTCTTCTAAAGGGTTATCAATTCACACAACACCAGAAACACCCAGACATAAATCCAAGCACCCTAGAATGGGTTGTATGTAAATTAGCCATCACCAAATTAATGGCGAAGGTTTTGCAAGAAAATGCAAAGGCGGAATAATAACACCAAGTGACCGAGTTTGCTAGGCTTTGCTACACATTATTTTAAGATTATTGCACGTCAGGCACACCCACTACACGCATCACCCTATCCACATCTAGGCGCAGCAGTTCGGATATATCGCGGTAATCATCCGGCAGCGCTGCATCATCCCAGCCATTAGCCGAATGCCTCGCCAAGTTGACTGCTAGCGCAACATTCCTGACGCGCTGCTCGCCTGATGCACCATCCTGCATCAGCTTGCCAAGTAATGGCGGTAGCTGAAAAACATCGACTAACTGGACCTGTAAATCATGCAACACAAAACCCAATACTTCCTGTTGCACTACCTTGCTGCGCAAGGCCTTATCAGCAGTTTGCATACCATGAATAAGATTCATTTTTTCCGGGGCATAACACCACATCAACATCTCTGATAAATCATGTAACAGGGCAGCGATAAGCACTTCTTCCGCATGTAAATCATTCAAATGCGCAGCCCACTCGACCGCAAAGTTGGCGGCCCTGTGCGCACGCTTAATCAGCTTAAGCAACTGCATTAATGCAGTTAAGTTAGTTTTTAACGCATCTTCCACCAACGGCACTGGAGGGATGTTTCTAAAAAAAGTACCGGTACCCATCATCATAATCGCTTGCTCTACTTGAGCAAGATCTTGTAGCTGACTGCGGGATTTATGCTTTTGAGCGTAGCTAAGCACCTTAAAAACCATCATCGGGTCATTAAGTACTACATTTGTGATTGCACGGGCACTTAGATTGTCTTCATCTTCCTGCAGGCGCCCGATCTCACGCGCCGTTTGCTTAAGTACAGGGATTTCTGCAGTTCTCAAAAAGGTTACCCATGCATTTAAATCCCTTGCCGCCAAGTCTACGGGTATCGCCGCCATGTACCAATCTCCTTTTTTCTTGGCTATATTACATCTTACATTTTTAATCTGAAACAAAATCTATAAAAAAATAAAGATCATTATGATTAATCCATCAGCTCAATGAACGCCTCATCGAACGGCGTACCAGCAAAATTGTAGGCAGAGCCTCAAAAACAGATGGATATGCTATGATAAAATGACATATTAGCAATTTTCAATAAAACACATGGCAATCTCAATTAAAAATCAACACGATATCGAAAAAATGCGTATCGCAGGCAGGCTAGCCTCTGAAGTGCTGGATTTCATTACACCCTATGTAGTACACGGTGTAACAACAGAAGCACTGGACAAACTCTGCCATGACTACATCGTTGATGTGCAGAAAGCAATTCCCGCACCTTTAAATTACGCACCAGATGGGCACAAGCCGTACCCAAAATCAATTTGCACGTCTATTAACCAGCAGATTTGCCATGGTGTTCCTAGTGATAAAGTCCTAAAAAATGGCGATATCGTCAATATTGATATTACCGTGATCAAAGATGGTTACCACGGCGATACTAGCCGCATGTTTTATGTAGGTGAAGCCTCAATACAAGCAAAGCGTTTGTGTGAGATCACTTATCAGGCAATGTGGTTAGGCATTAATAAAGTGAAGCCTGGTGCGACATTAGGCGACATCGGGTATGCCATACAAACGTTTGCCGAAAAGAGTGGTTACAGTGTTGTACGTGAGTTTTGCGGACACGGCATAGGGACCGTGTTTCATGAGGAGCCTCAAGTGCTGCATTACGGTCGACCCGGTGCCGGGCTTAAGCTTCAGGCAGGCATGATGTTTACGATTGAACCAATGATTAATGCAGGGAAGCGTGATATTAAGCAAATGCCTGACGGCTGGACTATCGTGACTAAAGACCGCAGTTTATCTGCTCAGTGGGAACATACCATTTTAGTGACAGATACAGGCTATGAAGTCATGACGCTGTCCGCAGGCTCACCTCCTCCTCCAGCTTTCATTACCAACCCATCAAGCACTTAATGCCAGATTAATAAATGAACGATGGTGCAGCATGCAATTAGATAACAATATAGAATCCATCGAAATTTCAAAAGAAAGAATTGCTTTTTTACGTACCTCCTTAAAAAAGCAATTCTTAGCATTAAAAGAAGACTTTAACCGCCAACCTAACACCACCCGTCTGTTTAAACAGCATTGTAAGTTTATTGACCAACTCCTCGTGGAGTTATGGTCAGATTTACAAATTGATCCAGCTTGCTGCCTGATTGCTGTTGGCGGTTATGGTCGCGGTGAGTTATTCCCCTACTCTGACATTGACCTGCTGGTTTTAATACCAAACAAACCTCAAGAAAATAGCGCGCTAAATCAAAGCATTGAAAACCTAATCGGATTGATGTGGGATTTGGGGCTGAATATCGGTCACAGCGTACGCAACTTGGATGAATGCATCAGTGAGGCGCAAAAAGATATCACCGTGCAAACTAATGTACTAGAGTCGCGCCTGCTATCTGGCAATGCCACTATATATCAAGACTTTCTGGCAAACATTTCCAAGAATCTAAGCCCAATTGATTTTTTAAAAGCCAAATTAACAGAGCAGGACCTGCGCCACTCAAAATTTAACGACACCGCTTACAACCTAGAACCAAATCTCAAAGAAAGCCCAGGTGGGCTGCGTGATTTGCATATGATTATTTGGATAGCGCGTAGCTTGCAGGTTAAAAACAAGCAATACTCAGCCGGCAATCCTTGGGCTGCATTGGCAAAAGATCAAATTATCTCCGTGACTGAATCACGCCGCATTCGTCACCACGAAAAAAAACTACAGTTACTTCGCACGCACTTGCATTTTTTAAGCGGGCGGCGCGAAGACCGATTGTTATTTGACTTTCAGAACGATCTCGCAGCGACATTAGGTTACAGCAACACCCCACGCAGACGCGCGAGTGAGCAGCTTATGCAAAGCTACTACCGTAGCGTTAAATTTATTGAGCTTATGAACGAAATTGTGCTTAAGCTGCTAGAAGAGACTATTGTAGCGACACCGCCAGCAATTCGTGTCATCAACGATAAATTTGAAGCACGCAATGATTTGCTGGAAGCCAGAACTGCAAACCTGCTACAGCAAAATCCATCTGCAATTTTTGAAGCATTTTTGCTGTTACAGCAGCATCCTGAGTTATCAGGTATGGGCGCCACGCTGCTGCGCACGTTGCAGCGCGTAAAGCCATTAGTCAATAAAGACTTTAGGCACAATGCCAGCAATAAAAAAACTTTTATAGATATTCTGTCGCAACCTAGCGGCGTTAATCGCGCGCTACGTGCAATGAATCGATACGGGATACTTGGTAGCTATATTCCAGCTTTTGGCAAAATTGTTGGTCAAATGCAGCATGATTTATTTCACGTATATACGGTTGATGAACATATTTTGAATGTGTTGGCGAATTTACGACGCTTCGCTAAGCCTGAGCTCAAACATGAGTTTCCATTGTGTAGCCAGATTTTTGCAGCGTTTGATGCACCGCATTTACTGTATATGGCCGCATTATTTCACGATATTGCCAAAGGCCGCGGTGGCGATCACTCCACATTAGGCACAGTTGATGCATTTAAATTTTGCAAGTTACATCACTTACCTAAAGCTGACTGTGCGTTAGTGTCATGGCTAGTAGAAGCGCACTTAAAAATGTCATCCGTCGCACAAAAAACCGACTTATCTGACCCTAGTGTGATTGAGTCATTTGCGGGTTTTGTTGAAAATAAACGTAGATTAAACGCATTATACTTACTTACTGTTGCTGACATTCGCGGCACCAGCCCTGTGGTATGGAACGCCTGGAAAGCTAGATTGCTAGAGAGCCTATACTCTGCCACCAATCACGCTCTGTCAGACCCGGGCTTCCACGCTAAACAAACCATACAGCGACGCATTAAAGAAGCATCAGATAAACTGAGCAGGTTTGGCTTAAGCAATCATGCCTACGAGCCACTCTGGATACAGTTTGGGGAGCACTATTTTGTCCGCCATGAGAGCGACGAAATTGCCTGGCATAGCCGCTTGCTAACGCCACACCTTTATAGCGAAACACCTATCGTCCGCGCAAGGCTTAGCCCGCATGGCGATGGTATTCAGGTGATGATTTACATTAAAGACAAGAGCGACTTATTTGCGAGAATCTGTAACTTCTTTGACCGTATGGGTTATGGCATTGTCGAAGCAAAAATCTTTACTACTCAACATGATTACGCCTTAAATAGTTTTATTATTCTGGACCAGTCTGGCAAGTCTGTAAGCTACAGCGGCTTACTGAAGTTTATTGAGTTAGAGCTAGCCAATCAACTTGATGACCTATATCAGCTAGAGTCTCCACTTAAAGGTAGAGTAAGTCGCCAAGTGAAGCATATGCCGATTCAAGCACAGATTACCATCACCAAAGAGGCCGAGAATAACAATCACCGGCTGGAGATTATTGCTAATGACAGACCTGGCCTACTCGCCACGCTAGCACAACAATTTTTGAAATACGGCATCAAACTACATAATGCAAAAATCAACACCCTAGGCAATCGCGCTGAGGATACGTTTTTAATCTCAGACCAAAACGGAGAGCGCCTTGATTTTAACCGCGTGCATGCACTGCAAATGGCTTTGCTTGATGAAATTTAAGGAAAGATGCAGCTAGGCCATCTAGCCAAGCTGATAATGCTTTTTGAGTGGTTTCTTGACGTGCCAAACACAAGATAATCCAGCGGGGAATGTCACTAAGTCACCTACGGTGAAGCTCACTGGCTCGCCTTCAGATGGTTGCACTGTCACCTCCCCCTCCAGAATGTAAGCGATTTCCTGCGTGCTAAAACGCCAAGGGAATTGTGACACTTCTTTAGACCAAGTCGGCCAGCCTTTTACACCTAAGGAAGCCAGTTGCTCTGCACTAGGTTTTTCTACGATGATCTTACTCATTCCAAACTCCTTAGCAATAAAAAAAGCCCCGACGAATCGAGGCTTTATTTTAAGCTTTATTCACTAAATTGCAATTATGAATGCTTGTAGTGTTTTTTCAATTGTTTAGTTACTTCCCAGTTAGATTTCAAACCTTTAGGGAACACAACGAAATCACCTGCTTTAATCACAACAGTTTCGCCACCTTGTGGAGTTACATGGATTTCACCTTCAAGTACGTATGCACTTTCAGTTGCTGAATCAAAGTTAAGTGGGAATTTAGAAGGTGCGCAATCCCAGATAGACCAGCTTGATACGCCTAATTGTTTCAATTTCTCTTCTGATGGGTTGTGATCTACGATGATTTGAGTCATGTTAATTCCTAGGGTAATGTTTGATGATACTAACGTTAAAAAACAAAGCCGCTTAATTGTAAAGTTAAGCGGCTTAAAATTCTTGGCGGAAGAGGTGAGATTCGAACTTACTGAATTATGTAATCATAAGTCAACATACCTAATCAAATCATGCGTTTAACTAATCATGGTTAAACATAGATAGACATGGTTTTGCCCCAATTTTGCCCCATCTTTAATATATGCAAATACCGCACTTGCATACATCTGATGTACTTCCACTACAGGCACGCATTTTACAGGCAAACAAAAGTAAGCTCAAATCATATTTTTAAAATAGTTGACCCCATCGGAAAAAGGTAATATTGGTAATATTTTTTTAAAATATCGCTGTAATCGTTTATTCATGCGGTATTCGGATGATTAAGGAAAGGTAATATTTAAGTAATATATTGGTAATCACATTACCTTTTAATTTGTAATAATTTGAATATTTTTATTTGTTTAAAATCAAATACATATAAAAATATTACCTTTTGTATTACCTAATATTACCTTTTAAGGTAATTTAAAATATCTATACACATCAATAGGTTAAGCTGTTTAAAATGTATTCATTACCAATATTACCTTTTTCCGTTCATCAATTTTAAATTTCACAAAAATGCACATTAATTCGTTTATGCATGCAGCTGGTGCAAGTGTTTGCATAAACTATTTGCATGCGTCACACCTATCCCCCGCCACTGGCCGCGCCATTCAGCAAGTTTATGCACGCGCATAATTTTATGGGTATGAAGTGTGCGGGCGTGGCGGGGTCACGAGCGCGCGCGCTGGGTCAGAATAGAGGTTTTTTATTAAATATTTGATAGGCGTAAAAAAACCGCCGAGTGGCGGTTTAGTTTTCAATTGAGGTGTTGGCTAGCTACTACTTCGGCTGGTCACCTGATGAGTCAATTTTATAGTTGTTGAACTTTACTACTTCCATACCAAGCCAGTCATTCAGTTCCATAAACCTTGCTTGCAAAGGCGCCAACTCATTACGTGAGAATACTTCTGCTGTATCTGCTGGGTTACCAAAGCCGCCAGTATTGGTAGGAATGATACCCATCAACTGTGGTGGTACCCGATGCGCTGCCAGCTGATCATCACGCGTTACGTTCTTGATGTTAAAGAACTCATCCTTAGCAGCTACCTCAGAGACAGGTATTAACTGTATGCCATCCTTCTTACCATTGGGCGCATACATAAACAGGTTGCGGAAGTTGCCCGGGCCTTTAGAGTTTTTCAGCGCAGTTCTTAAGCTATCCACATCATCCTGCTTTTGAGCTGCATCTGTCATGTATAGAATAAAACCAGCATGGCTACCATTTTTATAATAGCGCCGGCGAAATAGCGTTGCATCCTCATTTAATAACGCAGAGTTTAGCGCAGGCAAATACTCTGGCAGTCCATACAACTCTTGGTTAAGGTCTGGCTCAATCAAATGAAAGATTGAACCCTTAGCAAACTCATGCTCTTGTTTGTAGCCGGTCACATAGTAATACTGATCTACATCTATCCCACGGCGTGTGTACTTAGCTAGCGCACTCTGAAGTGATAGTACCTTGCCTGACATTGCCTTTTTAGCCTCAAGGCAACCATTGCCAAAGACTAGGTAATCTAATGCCCACTTAGAAAACTCAGCACGGCTTAATAAGGGGTGCGGAATATAGCAGCTCACTAAGATATTACGTTTAACGTAAATGGCACTGCTATGATGCACAGAAGATCTAAACGCTTTAGCCAACCCAGCAAACGAGATTGGTGGCTCGTAATACTTACCAACTGGCATGCACTCCAGATAATCAAATATCTCGCTTTTATCTAACATAGCAATGGGATCACCAAAAGAAAACACCTCAGCTTTCGCATCTTCCGCTACGGTTAATTGTTTACCTGCTGACTTTTTCATTAGTAAATCTCCATCATTGAATTGTTAGTGTCGATTGAACCCTCTAGCGGCTCGTTTGCCATAGCGTGCATGGTTGCCCAAGCAATATCTGCATGGCTGGTTTCTGTAGAGCGCCCTGCTTTAAAAGTTATCTGGGTACCACTTGGTGTGGTCGTTTTCTTAATTGCCATAAATGAAGCTGAAACATCAGTCCATCCTGCATCAAACTCTAATCTTCGGTTGCTAATCACGTCCTTAGCTTTAAGCACCAGGCGCATTTTTATCTCTGGGCTATATGAGAACGAATGTACATTTGGAAAAAACGTCTTAACAATCTGATGAACACCATGACCTAAGCCGGTAACGTCAATGCCTATGTAAGTCACGTTATAACGCGTAGTCACTTTTCTGATCGCCTCAGCCTGTGCGGCAAAGTCCATCCCTTTGAACTGGTGACGCTCAATCATCCTAAACTTACCGCCAGCCACTAAAGGTGGTGCCAACACCACCAACGCAGAAGAGTCACCGCTTAATGCAGGGTCATAACCAACCCACACCTCGCGGAACCCAAGAGGACGCAGCGCAAATGGTTTGTAGTCATCCCAAACCGTCCAGCTATCCACCATGCAATCCTGCATCTCTGAAAGTGGAAACACAGAAGCCGCATCATCAATAAACTGGCATCTAAATAAGTTTTGGAACTCTTCAGGCCCATACTCAAGTAGCAGCTGCTGCAGATCAAACAAATCACAGCCGCCAGCCAGCGCATCATCAATCGTAACAATATGGCGCCACTGGCCATCAGGGCAAAGCACACCATTTTTAAGCACATGGTGCGCAACATCAAACTCAACCTTCTGATCCTTAGTGCGACCTTTGTTAAACAGCGCCCCACTCCAAAATGGATATGCATCATGCGCCAAGCTTGATGGCGTACTAAAATACGTTTGGCGCCAATGCTTATGTGCAGCCATGCCAGAGGCAACCTTGCGCAGCTCCTGAAATTTATTGATCCAGAAATACTCATCAACATACAAATTGCCGTGGTAACTTTGTGCAGTCTTAGAATTGGTACCTAAAAAATACAGCTCAGCCGCATTCGGTAAAACAATAGACTCACCAGTCAGCTCAACATCAGCACTCTCAGCGGCAAACTGCTTAATGTAACCCTTGAACACATGCGCCTGAGCCTTACTTGCGGATAGAAAAATCTGATTACGCCCAGTTTCAAGCGCATCACACAAAGCCTCCCGGGCAAAGAACCAAGTAGCACCAATCTGGCGGCTCTTTAGCAAGTTGCGCATCCGGTGCTTCATACCAGCTCGGTACCAGGTGCGCTGGTAATCAAACAAAGACTCTTTAAACGCGGTCAGCATCTTAGCTTGCTGATCTTCGCTAATCGCGTTCTTTTCAGGCTTGCGGCGTGGCCCACTGTTACGGTTAGCCACTTTCGGATTTAGGTCAGCCTCGTTGCCTGTTTTGTCGTGCTTACGCACCCTGCTCATGCGCTCCATTTGGCGCCCAAGCAAATCAATCTCTTTAAAGTCTATCGGCTCTTTTTTATCCTTGAGCACCAACTTATTCAATCGGCTCTCAATCGTAGCCTCCACCCTATCAGTCGGCTCTGTCTCATCCCATTTATCACGGCGCTTCCAACTGTGAATCGTGGCCTTTTTCTCGCCAATTAACTCAGCAATCCGTGCCACACGGTACCCACTCCAATACAAAAGACGCGCCTGTTTTCTAGGGTCTAAGTCCTCAGCTATTTTTTGATTAAATTCTGCAACGGCATTCATTCGTCAAGATTAGCCGTCAGCCTCGCGCACCAATATTGGCGGCGGTTCTATACCCGACAAATAGAACAGCAACGCATTGCTACTAGACGCCTGAATATTGACTATGTGTTCTTAGATTCAATTAACCAGTTAACAGCTTAAAAAGCGAGGACACTATGCCATTAACCAAATTTTTCCGAGTTGCCGTGGAAGGTGCCACAGCAGATAACCGCGAAATATCCCGTAGCGATATCGAGCAAATGGGCAAAAACTACAACCGCGATAAATATGGTGCACGCATTTGGCTTGAGCATATTCGCGGCATTTTGCCAGACAGCCAATTTAAAGCGCTTGGCGATGTGATTGAAGCTAAATCAGAAGAAGTAGAGATCGCCGGTGAAAAGAAACTAGCTTTATTTGTGAAATTAGACGTCACTGAAGAGTTGGTAGAGTTCAACAAAAAACGTCAGAAGATTTACACATCAATTGAAATTCAGCCAAATTTTGCTAAATCAGGCGAAGCTTACCTATTCGGCCTAGGGGTAACTGATAGCCCATCTTCACTTGGCACAGAAGCATTAAAACTATTCTCTAGTCGCAAGCAACAAACAGAGAACATTTTCACTGTAGCGGAAGAAACCGTCATTGAACTTGAAATTGAACAAACCACAGAAGGCTTGGGTGCTCAATTATTCAACAAAGTAAAAGACCTGCTGACAAAGAAAACTGCTAGCGACACTGAAAACTTCACTGGCGTAAGCAAAGCAGTAGAAGAAATTGCCATCAGTCAAAAGTCAACACTAGATCAATTCGCCACACAGCAATCCACGATTGACTCACTCAATACATCAATCAAAAAGCTGACTGAAGAAAGCGCAGCAGACCGTAAAGCGTTTACAGAGTTTAAGGCGCAAATGGACAGTCAGCCTAATAACCAACACAGCCGTAAACCGGCAACAGGTGGCGATGGCACAGTCGCAACCGACTGCTAATTCAAACGGTAAACAAACAACCCATTTAAAACTTCAATCCCAACCCGGAGCGCACGATGAAAAACGATACCCGCGTTAAATATAACGCCTACCTTGCCCAAGTGGCCGCACTCAGTGGCGTTAGCAGTGCTGTTGAGAAATTCACAGTAAGCCCAACAGTGCAGCAAACCATAGAAAATAAAATGACAGAATCGGCTGACTTTTTAGGCCGCATCAATGTTGTTGGCGTTAGCGAGCAACAAGGTGAAAAGCTAGGTTTAGGCATTGGTGGCCCAGTAGCTGGCACCACAAATACTGCGACAAATGACCGTACAACCACAGACCTAACCACGCTAGATGCAATTGGCTACGTTTGCACACAAACTAACTTTGACACGCATCTAACATATGCAAAATTAGATGCATGGTCTAAGTTTGCAGACTTCCAAACACGCATTCGTGACGCAATCTTAACGCGCCAAGCACTAGATCGCATCATGATCGGTTTTAACGGTACCAGCCGTGCTGCCACTAGCGACAAAGGCGCCAACCCATTACTGCAAGACGTAAACAAGGGCTGGTTACAAAAATACCGCGAAAATGCCCCAGAGCGCGTAATGGATGAGATTGTTGCAGCATCTAACGCCATCAAAATTGGCGATGGTGGTGGTGACGACTATAAAAACCTAGACGCACTCGTGTTTGACATGATCAACAACCTAATCGAACCGTGGTACCGCGAAGATACCGACCTCGTAGCTGTGGTAGGCCGTGGCTTAATGGCAGATAAATACTTCCCATTAATCAACGCAACACAAGCCCCAACCGAGCAGTTAGCAGCGCAAGTGGTACAAAGCCAAAAGCGTATCGGTGGCATTCCTGCTGTATCCGTGCCTTACTTCCCAGCTGGCAAAATCTTGGTCACACGCCTGGATAACTTAAGCGTGTACTGGCAAGAAGGCGCACGCCGCAGAACGGTGGTTGATAACGCTAAACGTGACCGTATCGAAAACTACGAGTCATCAAATGACGCTTACGTGGTTGAAGACTACGGCTGCGGTGCATTAGCAGAAAACATTGTGATCTCTTAACTGAAATCACAACAACTTAAGCAATAAGCCAACCATTACTGAAAGAAAAAACATGACCAGTCCAGCACGCAAACACTTTGAGAAAACAACCGCCGCCTTGCAAGCCGAAGAAGGCAGCGGTCAAGAGCGCAGCCTAGCGAATGCAAACCAATACGAGCTTATGCTCGTAAAGCTAGCGGCAGATAAACGCCGCCTAAGCGAAACGCAATCAATGGAGGCACGCGCCGTAATCAAACGTGAGCTACTGCCAGATTACACCGCATGGGTAGATGGTGTAATTGAAGGTGATCAAGGCGTGCAGGACAATGTTTTGATGACAGTAATGGTTTGGCATATTGATGCAGGCAACCTAGCCGAAGCAATCAAAATTGCCGCCTACGCAATTAAACACAAGCTAAAAATGCCTGATCAATATCAGCGCCAGACTGCGGTAGTGATCGCTGAAGAAATCGCAGACTTCTACCTAAAAGCACACAACGCTAAAGAGCCGATTGATATTGAAATCATCCGTAAAGCCATGGATGTCACGCTAGATCAAGACATGCCAGACGAAGTAAAAGCAAAGCTCTACAAAGTATTGGGTTACGCACTATTAACCGATGAATCACTAGTGCCATACGAGCTAACACGCCTCAACTATGCATTAGATTGCTTCACACGAGCATACAAGCTGCACGAAAAATCAGGTGTTAAAAAAGACATCGAATACGTACAGCGCCAACTCAAGAATTTAGCCGCGCAAACCGCAGCATAACCGAGCGTACCCCGCACTGGATGGCAAAGGGTGATTAATCGGACTGGTCTCCTACTATTAATCACCCTTTCCACCATCCAACTAAGGACAAAATCAGCATGACATTTCAAGTAACCGCCACAGTGCCAGTAGCAGAAGAAAATGAAGCGGTAATCGTCAACGATGGCTGGTTCCCAGATGTAAGCCTCACCACCATACGTGATTTAATTCGCATAGACGGCACCATCACCTCACCACGGTTAAGAGAGTTAACCATTAATGCCATTTATACGGTTAACAGCGAGTTAGTCAAATGGAAGCAAACCAAGGTAGCAAACGGCCACGAAAATCTAGCAGCCGTACCAGCAAGCACGTTAGATAACATCAGTACGAACATACAGCGCTACACACTCGCTGTTTCCTGCCTAACTAAAGCCAACATTATTGAACGCTATCCTGATTACGACAGCAGTAATGAAGGCAACAAGCGTGCCGATGATCTAGAGCCAAGCGTTGGTAATTTACAACGTGACGCACGCTGGGCCATCAACGATATTTTAGGCATTAGCCGCACCACCATCGAGCTAATTTAATGGTTATTTATGCTAACCAAGGTGACACAGTAGACAGCCTCTGCTACCGCTACTACGGCAGCACAAAAGGCATGAGTGAGCTAGTTTTTAAAGCCAACCAAGGCCTTGCATCAATAGGTGATGTTCTGCCAGTTGGCCACCCAGTAGAAATGCCAGACGCACCAACCAAAACCAACAATAAACAAGTAGTGCAACTATGGGATTAATGAATGAGAGTAGACGACATTGCAACCGCATTTGAAGAAACAGATAGAGCCGAAGCACTTAAGTATAGAAAACCTACGGTGCAACCATGTGGTAAATGCCGCAACTGTTGGGAGCCAGTCGGAGAGCAAGTTTTATTCTGCGATGCCGATTGCCGTGACGATTATGACAAAAGACAGAAAGCCAAAAAGCATGCCTGAAAAAGACCCTACCACTTATCAGCTCATCACTTATGGATGGGTAATCTTTCTGTCCTGCTGGGGCGGCTTAGTTTCTTTTATCAACAAAGTTAAAAAAGGTGAAGCTCGCGCCTGCAACTTTGTGGAGTTAATCGGTGAGATTGTAACGGCTGGGTTTGCTGGTGTCCTCACATTCTGGCTATGCGAAGCAGCAAATTTTAATGCGCTTATCACAGCTGCAATAGTAGGTATTTCAGGACACATGGGCAGCCGCGCAATTTATGCAATGGAAATCTGGCTAACCAACAAACTTAAAAACAGGAGTCCACTATGACAACAGCTTTAATCCGCAACGGTGATCTAGGCGATGCAGTACGTGAAGTAGAACGCCTGCTAGTAGCACAGGGTTACAACGTCAAAGAAGACTCACTGTTTGATGCAAACACCGAGCAAGCAGTTAAAGCATTTCAAACTAAAATGGGCTTGGTTCCTGACGGCTTGGTGGGTGAAAAAACCTTACAAACATTAAGAACGCGTAATAAAAACCCAAAGTTTCTCACGCAACAGCACATCATCGCAGCTGCAGAAGCATTAGGCGTATCAGTGCCAAGCATCATGGCCGTGAACGAAGTAGAAAGCAACGGCGCTGGCTTCTTTGAAGATGGCCGGGCAAAAATACTGTTTGAGCGCCACATCATGTATCGCCGCCTTAAAGCAGCTGGCTACGATGCAGACACCCTCGCTATCAAATACCCTAAATTGGTAGGTCAAGTGCCTGGTGGTTACCGTGGCGGCTGGCCAGAGTACACGCGCCTTAAATCAGCACAAGCCATTGATCACGACATCGCGCTAGAGTCCTGCAGCTGGGGGCAGTTCCAAATCATGGGCTACCACTGGAAGGCACTAGGCTATAACAGCATTCAACACTTTGTTGAGAGCATGCAAAGTGGCGAGGCTGCGCAACTCACCGCATTTGTTCGCTTCATTCAGGCCGATGTAACGTTACACAAAGCGCTAAAGGCAAAAAAATGGGCAGACTTCGCACGCATCTACAACGGCCCTGCTTACAAAAACAATATGTACGACACCAAACTAGCCCGTGCTTATGACCGCTATGCGGAAGAAACGGCCACAGCATGACCAATATTAAAACATGGATAATCGTTAGCTTAATCATTACGTCCGTAGCAGCTGTAGGCATTCTCGCCTATAAAAACAAATCTCTCACCGGTGATAACAACTTGTTAACGGTAGAGCGTAATGCAGCAAAGGCACAGGTAAACGCGCAGCAGGAAATCATCACGCAGATTACAACGCGCGAAAAAGAAAACCAAGCAGCACACAGCAATCTAATTGCGCAGCTATCTACCACTAAAAACCTATTAACCAAGCACGAGCAAACTATCCGCACATTGGAGCAAGAAAATGAGCAAATTAAAACATGGTCTAACACTCGCCTGCCTGATCCTGTTATCAGCTTGCGGCAGCACCCCACCTTTACCGGAAGTCAGGATTATAGAAATTGGCTGTCCGAGCGTGACGCGCTGCCAATTACCAGCCTCCAACCCACAAACTAATGGTGACTTGCGCCGCAATGTAGAGGCGGCAGAAGCAGCATGGCACGATTGTGCGTCTCAAGTAGATGCCGTTTACGAATGCCAACAAAAACAAAGTAACCGTACAAGCACAGGCTCAAAAAATGAATAAACCAAGCAGCTTGCGTACTGCGTTAGAAGCAGCCCTCCCAGAGTTGAAAAAGAACCCAGAGCGAGTGCTGGTTTTTATCGATAAAGGTCAAATCGTCAGCACACAAGCACCGACCTTTAGCTTTGAGTACCACTACACGCTGAATGTCATCATTACAGACTACAGCGCCCACTCAGACAATATCTTTATCCCGCTATTGGTTTGGGTGAGAGAGCATCAGCCAAGCTTACTCACTGGCAAGCCAGATAGTGGCATGAGTTTTGAGGCAGAAATAATCAACCATAAAAACACAGATATCAGCATCACACTTGCGCTCACAGAGGCTGTTATTGTTACCTTAGAGCAAGGGAAGCTAGTCTCTCGCCATGCAGAAGAGCCTAAATTACTCGACATCACCGGCCCTACTGGCTGGCAGTTATTCGCTAACGATAATGAAGTACTGCAAACGCCGCTTGAAGTTATTATCCAATGACTGATGATGTAAAAAAACTAGAAGTGTTCGCCCAAGGCTTGGTGCAAAACCTTAACGGTACCGCACGCCAATCGCTATCGAGAGAAATAGCCAAAGACCTAAGAGCATCACAAGCGCAGCGCATTACTGCACAGCGTAACCCAGACGGCACTGCATACGAGCCACGCAAACCACAAAAACGCAGTAAAAAAGGTCGCATAAAACGTGCTATGTTTACTAAAATTAAACTTAACCGGCACTTAAAAGCCAAGGCCACACAAAACCAAGTGAGCATCTCGTTTACGCCACAAGTAGAGCGCATCGCAAAGGTTCACCAGTTTGGCCTGCGTGATCGTGTCAGCCGCATCCGTAACCTCACTGTTAAATACCCAGAGCGCCAGCTACTAGGCTTTACCGATGCAGATATCAACCACATCAAAGACCAGGTGATTGATCACTTAGCAAAGTAACTCGCCATAGTTCTATTTATTACGTATAGAACTGCCCTAGCCACACTACTATTTTGCACTTAGTTAAATTCATCACATGGATTTAGCCCTACTCTCCCGATTAATTGAAAACCTCATCCGTGTAGGCACAATACACGAGGTTGATCACGACCAAAAAGTTTGCCGTGTGGCTAGTGGCGGCTTGACTACAGGCTGGTTACGTTGGTTTAACTTACGTGCCGGCACAACTAAAGATTGGGATCCACCAACCGAAGGTGAGCAATGCATTGTATTAAGCCCAAGTGGTGAAGTTGCTGCAGGTGTAGTGCTAGTTGGCCTCTACAGTAACGCCTTTAATGCACCAAGCACCAACCCTGAAGAATGCGTGCGTGAATACCCAGACGGCGCCATCATAAGCTACAACCATGCTACTGGTGCACTTAATGCCACTGGTATTAAAACCGCACTGGTACAAGCTGCCACATCCATCCTGATTGACTGCCCACAAGTCACCTTCACAGGCAAGGTCAACATTCAAGACTTACTCACATATGAAAACGGCATGGTCGGCTATGCAGGCGAAAACACTGGCGCAAATATTACTGGTGACGTTACAGCGGACGGCATCAGCCTCGTACACCACCTACACCCCGGCGTTGTGGCCGGTGGTAGCAACACAGGCCAGCCAGTATGAAAAGCATAGGCATGAACGCAAAAACTGGCCGCAAAATTACAGATATAGAACATATCTGGCAAAGCTGCCGCGACATTTTAACCACGCTCATCGGCACACGCATCGAGCGCCGCGACTACGGCTCACTGCTGCCTGAGATGATTGATCACCCACACAACGCCCCAAACAACTTAAGGCTTATTGCAGCCACGGTTAGCGCATTAGCAAAGTGGGAGCCACGTATCGCCATTAGGCAAGTAAACGTCACATTAGGCGCTGAAAATGGCGCAACTAATATTGACATGCATGCGGTGCGTATTGATGGCCCACAAGCTGGCAATAGCCTATCTATTAACATCCCTATCGGCGGCCTAAGATGACTGTAGCCATTAACTTATCAGAGCTTCCAGCACCAAGTCTGATTGAAGACTTAGACTTTGAATCTATCTTGCAAGATTACAAAGATCAGCTAATTCTATTAGCCCCTGAGTGTGCAGAAACCTTAACACTGGAATCAGAGCCACTAGTAAAGCTTATGCAACTAGCAGCATGGCGTGAGTTAAGGCTAAAGGCTCGCTATAACGATGAAGCTAAAGCAGTATTACTTGCATACAGCTCAGGGCCAGACCTTGATCACATCGGCTTTACTTACTATCGCGGTGAGCTGCGACTAGTCATTACTGAGGCAGACCCTGACGCATTCCCACCAGTTGAGCAAGTGATGGAGTCAGACACAGACTTCCGAAACCGCTTGGCACTTAAACCAGAGTCTTACTCATGCGCAGGCCCATCTGAGGCTTACAAATTCCACGCACTAAGCGCACACGGCATGGTGAAAGACGCATTTGCATCTAGCCCAGTACCAGGCACAAGCCTAGTCACCGTTCTATCACGTGAGGGGCAAGGTGTACCAAGCCAACCAATACTCGATGCAGTTGAGGCAAGAGTTAACCCCAATAACATCAGACCAATGTGTGAAGAAGTCATCGTGCAAGCGGCTGAAATCATCACCTACACGCTAAACGTAGGCTTAAAAGTATACAAAGGGCCAGACCACAACTTAATCGTATCCGCATCTAACAATGCAGTTGCTAACTATATAGAAACCAGCCGCAAATTAGGCGTAAGCCACACCATTGCAGGCTTTCATAAAGCAGCAAAGCAAGAAGGAGTTTGGGATGTAACGCTAAATATTAGTGAAAACATCACAGTGGCGGATCATCAAGCAGCATTCTGCACCGAATTAACGGTGGCAATTGTGGAGATTACAGGATGACGCTACTCCCAAAAAACACCACCCCACTTGAGCGTGCGCTAGAAAAAGTGCTCACTAATTATGAGAATGAAAAGCAAATCCCTAACCTATGGAGCGCGCAAACCTGCCCTAAAAGCTTACTGCCATGGTTAGCGTGGGCAAACTCAGTTGATGACTGGGAGACCGATTGGTCAGAGCAGAAAAAACGTGCGGCCATTGAAGAGTCAATCCCAATTCACGAGCGCAAAGGTACCCCTCAAGCAGTATTAGATGCACTAGCAATTCGCGGTCATCCAGATGCAATTCTTATTGAGCGCGCTAATTACATCAAACACAACGGTGAAGCTACGCGTAATGGCCTACGCCGCCGTGGTGGGCCTACACAATGGGCAACTTTTCGCATTGTCCTGCAGCGCCCGATCACCATAGATCAATCACAGGCAATCCTACGCATGATCGCTTCAGTAAAGCGTAACTGCTGCCATTTGGTCGATATGGATTTTACTGCAGCAGCTTTAAGACACAACGGTAATGCAACACGTAACGGCAGTTATACACGCGGATTAATTACGATTTAACAGGAGTAAACGATGACAGGTTTAGTAGAAGGTAATGCATGGGAAGCTGAGATCTACCAGTTAGAAACAGACGACCCTGTGATGGGTGGTGCTGAAGGGATTGATAACCTACAAGCAAAACAATTGGCAAGCCGTACGCAATATTTGTTAGCTCAATTGCTATTACGCGCAACATTGGAGTCACCAACATTTACTGGCGACCCTAAGGCACCTACCCCTGCGGCTGCTGACAACGACACATCAATTGCTACCACTGCATTTGTGAAAACGGCTATTGCAAACTTAGTAGCTTCATCTCCTGCAGCGCTAGACACATTAAACGAACTAGCCGCAGCCTTAGGTAACGACGCTAACTTTGCAGCTACGATGACAGCTGCTTTAGCTTTAAAAGCCCCATTGGCTTCACCCACATTCACAGGAGACCCCAAAGCACCTACACCTGCATCTGGTGATAACGACACGTCAATTGCTACCACTGCATTCGTACAAGATGCAATTAGCCAAGCCCTATACCAATTAGATTACAAAGCCAGCGTAAAGGTCGCTTCAACTGCTGCAATTAACTTAGCAGCACCTGGTGCAAACATTGATGGTGTGGCGATGGTTATTGGTGATAGATTTTTAGAAAAAGACAATGCTACTGCAGCTAACCGTGGCATCTATATTTGGAATGGTGCGGCAGTGCCAGCCACTAGAGCCTTAGATGCCGATACCGGGGCTGAGATAAACAGCGGCGCAATCATTCTAGTTGAACAAGGTGCTACCAATGCAGATACTAACTGGCAGGTTACCAACGATGGTGCGGTGACGATTGGCGTCACTGGTTTAACGTTTCAGAAGGTTGGCGCCTCAACAGTTGTCACTGCTGCTAGCGACCCTACTTTTGTGGACAACAGCAGTAGTGCGGCAAGCACTAGCTGGATTCGTGGTGCCATGTCAGCAATAGCTGTGGCGGCTGGGTTTTCTTACTCATTTACTACAAATGGTTTTATTAAATTCCCAGATTGGCTAGGGGGTATTATTTTCCAGTGGGCAACTGGTGCGACAGACCCGGCAAATAACACAGAGGTTAGTCAAACCGTCACATTCCCGCTTGCTTTTGTAACCGCAGCATATTTTTCTAGCGTTTCAACTCAGCAAGCGTCTGCATCTGGTGCTTGTGATTTGTTTTATCAATCGTCACCACCTACATTAACTAATATGGTTGTTCAGAGAAATCAAACTGGAAGTGCGTCAAGTAACGGCGTTACTACGGCACCTAAAGTTTTTTTAATTGGTAAATAAGGATCAGTAATGAAAGCAAAATACTCAAAATTAACTGGTGGAGTTTATGTTGTTGGAGCTTCCAAAAATATTCCAGATGACGCTTTGGATATTCCTGATGAGCTTTATAGTCGCTACTGCAACGCCCAACTAAACAAATTTGACGTTGTTAATGGTAAGGTAGTTGAATATGTAGCACCGCCACCAACTCAGGATGAGTTGGATGAGCTGGCAGTAATTCAGGCTAAAAAAGATAAGTTACTAGCACTTAATTCAATCACAGTCACCACATCCAGTGGCAAAATATTCGACGGAAACGAAACCGCTAGAAACAACATGTTAAGCGCAATTACAGCAGCTAATTTTATTGGCCAAACAACGGCAAACTGGAAGCTTGCGGACAACACAATTGCGCTAGTAACGCTTGATGAGGTTCATGAGGCCTTGGCGCTATCAATCCAGCGCGTTGGTGAAATCGTCACGGCATAAGCATGAAGTGGCGCTTATACATGCTAGGTATCTGGGTGCTGTGCCAAGCAGCTAACCTTGTTGCAGCAGTTTGGATGCTCTGTGCCATTATCAGCGGCAGTAATCGCGCCTTGTTAATCGCTAAATCTTTCGACCAATTAGGTAATGCAACTACTGGTGGTAATGAAGATGAGTTAATCAGCAGCAGAGCTGCGAAAGCACGTAAACGCGGTGAAAAATGGGCATGCGTACTTTGTAAGATATTAGACAAGATTGAAGCTAACCACTGCGAAAACTCCATTGAATACGATGAAGGAAAACCATGAACGTTATAATCTGGCTTTTATATTTTATTCCAGCACTAGCTATTGAGCTGGCCTGTTACCTGCTGGCGCCATTGGTTGCCTGTTTCATACGAAAACAGGTACGTCATGATGTCGTCAAGCGCCTTAACCGACAATACGTGACTATGCCGCGTGAATACATCATCACACCACTCTATTGGTTTCAAACTCATGATAACGCGGTTGATGAGTGGTGGTATGGGATGTACAACACCGACCACTGGTTTGCATTCGCAAGGGCATGGACACAGTCAGATTATGATCGTAAATCGTTAATTCGCTATTACTGCCGATTAATGTGGTTATGGCGCAATTGCGCATATGGCTTTCACTATGCGCTATTCAGTCGTCCGAAAGAAAGCTATTGCCGTGTTTATGCAAACGGCATTGAAGGTGCTGGATTTTGGTACGAGCTAAAAGTGTTTAAAAAAAGCTTTCAGTTTGAGTGTCATGTACCCTTGGGTAAAAGGTATCTAACGATAAATGTCGGCTGGAAATCCCATAAGCAAAAAGATAGGTTACTTTATGCCAACAGGTTTATTGGGTTTAGGAGTTATTAGCAGATTAACCGCCAAGTGGCGGTTTTTTTTGAGCCTATAAATTACCGTGTTCTAAATAATCATAATTAGAACCAAATTTTATGGAAGTATTTTTTTAAAGCATTAAGGTGTTGAGAGAGCGATCAAAGCCATGCGTCAACATGACAATGATCACTTCCACACACAGAACCAACCTGTGCATATCAGCTAAAGCTCCCTGCCATGTCGACACGGCGGCGCTAGTTTAGCTGATGATTAATCACAGCGAAAGGTTTTGTTATGTCAAATGCAGTGCCAGTTATCCCTTGGATGGGCGGTAAACGCCGTCTTGCCGACAAGTTAATCCCCCTATTCCCAGCCCATGAATGTTATGTAGAAGTGTTTTGCGGCGGTGCAGCACTCTACTTTCTAAGGCCGCAGCCAGCAAAGGTTGAAGTCCTCAACGATATCAATGGTGATCTAGTACGCTTGTATCGTGTACTCCAAAGCCACCTTGAAGAGTTCGTCCGTCATTTTAAATGGTCTATCAGTAGCCGCCAGCTGTTTGAATGGGCAAAGATGACCCGCCCAGAAACCCTCACAGACATTCAACGCGCAGCACGGTTTTATTATCTGCAGCACCATGCGTTTGGCGGCAAAGTTGAAGGTCAAAACTACGGCACAGCCACAACCGCACCAGCCATCAATATATTACGCATAGAAGAAAGCCTATCAAATGCATGGGTAAGGTTGGCACAAGGCACGCAAGTTGAAAATCTGCCATGGCTAGACTGCATGAAACGCTACGACAGGCCGCACAGCTTCTTTTATTGCGACCCACCCTACTGGCAAACAGAGGGTTACGGTGTGCCGTTTGAGTTTGAAGAATACGAAAAAATGGCAGCCTTCATGAAAACCTGCAAAGGCAAGGTGATGGTAAGCCTAAACGATCACCCAGATATCCGTGCTGCATTCGATGGCTTAACTATTCTAGACGGTGAAGCCTTAGGCATTAAGTACAGCGTAGCCAATGTGCACGGTAGCGCAGAAACCAGTAAAGAAGTTGTGATCACGAACTACGACCCAATGAAAGCCAGCGGCCTCTTTTAATCTTTATCATTAAGGTACTCTTGAAACAGTTTAATAGCCGAGAGTACCTTTTCTTTACCATCGGCCACATGCGCAAAGTATAAGGCCACGGCTGTATCTACTGATCCAGCATGCACCAGCACAAAACGCGCAGCCTCTACCACTCTAAAATCCAGTTTAACTTTTAACTGGCATTGGTTAAATTCATCGTTAGTCATTCAAGCATTATGACGCAACCACATAACGCGTTCTATATAAATCAATTAGAACTGTCGCAACACACATACACAATCGCATTCGGCAAGCTACGCGAATTGACCCACTCAATAGCTTGGAGAATATAAATGCCAGTCGATTATCACCACGGCGTCCGTGTAACAGAAATTACAGAAGGCACGCGACCTATTCGTGTTATTAATACATCCATTATTGGTATGGTTTGCGCTTCAGACGATGCTGACGCTGCAGCCTTTCCACTAAACAAACCTATCTTAATCACCAATGTGCAAGCCGCAATCGGCAAGGCCGGTGTATCTGGTAACCTTGCAAAATCACTAGATGCAATTGCAGACCAAACCAATACGCTAGTAGTGGTTGTGCGTGTTGAAGAAGGCGAAGGCGTAGATGCTGCAGCACGTGAAGCAGACCTCAACACTAAAATTATCGGCACTACAACAGCTCAAGGCCAATACACCGGCATGAAAGCACTGCTAGCAGCCAAAGCGCAGCTAGGCGTTACCCCTCGCATTTTAGGCGTGCCAGATCACGACACATTGCCAGTAGCAACAGAGCTAGTAAGCATTGCTCAAAAGTTACGTGCGTTTGCTTATGTTCATGCTAACGGTGCAGAAACTAAAGAAGATGCAGTCGCCTACCGCGATAACTTTGGCGCACGTGAAGTAATGGTTATCTGGCCAGAGTTCTTAACTTGGAACGGTGCAGCAACAGTAGGCTCACCAGTAGCACGTGCATTAGGCTTACGTGCAAAACTAGATAATGAAATCGGTTGGCATAAAACCATTTCAAACATACCAGTGAATGGCGTCATTGGTTTAAGCAAAGATATCTTCTGGGATCTACAAGACCCCGCAACAGACGCAGGCTATTTAAATGCAGAAGAAGTCACCACACTAGTTAACCATAGCGGCTACCGCTTCTGGGGGTCACGTACATGTTCTATTGACCCTAAATTTGCTTTTGAAAACTACACCCGTACTGCACAAGTGTTAGCCGACACAATTGCAGAAGCGCACATGTGGGCAGTAGATGCGCCATTAAACCCAAGCTTGGCTCGCGACATTATCGAAGGCATCAAAGCTAAATTCCGCGAACTTAAATCACTCGGCTACATTATCGATGGCGATTGCTGGTTTGACCCAGAACCAAACACCGCAGAGGTGCTGGAGTCAGGCAAGCTATATATCGATTACGACTACACCCCAGTGCCACCGCTTGAGAACTTAATGTTCCGTCAACGTATTACCAACCGTTACTTGGTGGACTTTGCCGATCTAATCGCACAGGCCTAACACACACTGGCACCTTGTAATGCACCTGGTGCCAGTATCTAAAGTAAATTCAGTAAAGGAAAAATGATGGCACTCCCAAGCAAACTCAAGAACTTTAACCTCTTTAACGATGCAAAAAGCTACTTAGGCCAAGTGCCAGAGCTTACATTGCCAAAATTAGGCCGGGTGATGGAAGAATACCGCGCCGGTGGTATGAACGGCCCTGTGAAAATTGATTTAGGCCAAGCAGGTATAGAAGCAGAAGTCACACTAGGCGGCTTAGTAACGCAAGTGTTTCAGCAATACGCGAGCACTCGCGTTGATGGCATGCTGTTGCGCTTTGCTGGTGCATATCAGGAGGACACAACATCAATCGTATCAGCGGTTGAGGTGGTTATGCGTGGCCGTATTGAAGAAATTGACTCAGGCAACGCCAAAGTAGGTGAAAACAGCGACATGAAAGTAAAGCTTACTCTCAGCTATTACAAGTTAACAATAGATGGTGCTGAAATCATCGAGCTAGACCTAACCAACATGGTTGAACGTGTAAATGGCATAGACATGCTTGCAGATCAACGCAAAGCTATCGGCCTAAGCTAACCATGCGTGAAGGTTGGGACGGCTACTAACCCTAACTACTGCGCTAATTTAGCGCAGTAACTTTAATAAATTATGGAGACTCAAATGACACAATCAAATTCAATTCCCTTAGATACACCAATCAAACGTGGTGAAAAAGAAATTACAGAAGTTACTTTACGCAAGCCAGACTCAGGTGAACTTCGCGGGACAAACCTGACTGATTTGCTTCAAATGGATGTAGCAGCATTAGAGAAAGTAATCCCTCGCATTAGTGACCCATCGCTTACTCTATATGAAGTTCAACACCTAGACCCAGCAGATTTAATGCAATTCGGTGCAGTGGTGAGCAGTTTTTTGTTACCGAAAGCAACAATGCAGGCGGCCTACCAACCCGCGTAGAAGAAGCCATGGCAGATATTGCTAGTGTGTTTCACTGGCAATTGTCTGATCTAGAAAAAATGTCACTCGTAGAGCTTATGGAGTGGCGAGAACATGCAAAAGTAAGAAGTGGAGCTGATGAATGAGTCAAAACCTGAAATTAGAAGTAATCCTATCAGCAATCAACAAAGCAACAGCTCCACTTAAAGCCATCACCAAAGGCAGTTCTGAGACAGCCAAAGCACTCAAAGCCGCACGTGATAACCTGCGTGCACTGAATGCCCAGCAAAATGATATCAATGGCTTTCGTAAGTTAGATAAAGACATTGCCATCAACAACAACTCACTCGCAGCATCTAGCGCTAAAATCAAACAGCTTAAGCAAGAGATGGATGGCGTAGAAAAACCCACAGCCGCCATGAACAAAGCATTCAATGCCGCGGTTAAAGAGGCAGGCAGGCTTAAACAAGAGCACAATGATCTAATTCAAAAGCAGCAACAATTACGATCACAACTATCAAACAGTGGCATAGACACCGCAAAATTGGCAACTCACCAACGCCAATTAAAAGCAGATATGGCAAGCGCTACCGAGCAAGTGAGCAAGCAAACCATCGCACTTGAAAAGCAAAGTGAACTAGCCAAGCGCATCAATGCCATCACAGCGGCCCGTGACAAGTCACTACAGACGCGTGACAAGCTAGCTAGTGCAGGCGCAAGCACCGCAGCAACGGGTGTCGCAATTGGGGTGCCTATCGTTAAGGTAATAAAAGACTATTCAAGCTTTGAAACCGCGATGCTTGGTGTAACAAAACAGGTCAACGGTGCACGTGATGCTAATGGTGCATATACCTCAACGTATTACGAAATGAGCGATGCCATCAAAGACATGTCTGAGCGCTTGCCACTTACTTCAATACAGCTGGCCCAATTGGTAGAGGGTTCTGCACGCATGGGCATTGAGGGTAAAAAAAACCTACTCACGTTTACAGAGCAAACCGCTATTATGGCAGCCGCTTTTGAACTGCCAACAGACCAGGTGGCTGAAGATGTTGGGATGATTTCAAACCTATATAAAATTCCAATTGATAAAATCCATGAGTTTGGTGATGCCGTTAACTACCTAGATGACAACGCACAATCAAAAGGCGCAGACATCATCAACGTAATGAAGCGCATTGCTGGTACCGCTACAACCGCTGGCATGAACTTTAAAGAAGCCGCTGCATTAGGCTCTACATTCCTAACGCTGGGGGCGTCTGAAGAGGTAGCAGCCACCGCATCTAATGCAATGATTAATCGCTTATCTAATGCCCCTATTTTAGAGTCATCCAAACGGTACGCTGGTGGTTTAAAAATGCTAGGCCTAGAGGCAACCAAGCTACAGCAAGCCATGAACAAAAACGCAACTGGTACTATCTTGGATGTATTAGATAGAATCAAAGCCTTGCCTAAAGATAAGCAGCTAGAAGCATCCACTAGGCTATTTGGAGTTGAGTATGGAGATGACGCCTCTAAGCTCGCACAAAACCTGCAAGAGTACCGCCGCCAGCTGCAGCTCACTAAAGATGTTCAGGCCAAAGGCTCTATGGCTAAAGAGTCATCTGCGCAAAATAACAGCCTTGATGCGCAATACACAATGTCAATGAACTCAGCGTTCAACACAAGCACTGAATTAGGCCAGCAATTAAAACCCGCGTTGATAGATATCTTGGGAGTCATCAGGTCAATAACGTCTGGCATGCGCGATTGGGTAAAAGAGCACCCTGTTCTCACCGGCTATATATTAAAAGTGGTAGCAGCACTATCAATCATCACCATTGGTGTTGGTGGTTTGTTGATTGCCATTGCAGCCATTATGGGGCCAATGATCCTCATGCGTTATGCCCTTGGAATGATAGGTATTAAAGGCGGCTTGCTCATTCCAGTATTGCGCGGCGTAGGCATGGTAATTGGATTCATTGGGCGCATGCTGCTATTAAATCCAATCGGCCTAGCGGTTACCGCTATTGCTGGATCTGCCCTGCTAATCTACAAATACTGGGAGCCAATTAAAGGCTTCTTTACAAGATTATGGGATAGCATCACCAAAACATTCAACAGCTTTATAGAGCCAATCATGAAGGCAATCACCAAAGTAAAAGAGTGGATTGGTGGTGGCAAGAACAGCGGGTTAGCACTTGCTGGTGCTGGCACTGGTGGCCCTATCATTAAAAACACGCCAGCGATCAAACCCCGAGGATATAACTATGCGCAGGCCGTTACACATGCTCCGGTAATTAACGTGCACCCAACACCAGGCATGAGCGAGGCGCAGCTAGCAAAACTAGTATCACAAGAAGTAGAAAAAACCAACAACGCAGCAGTTGCACGTAGCCGCTCAACATTAAGAGATAGAGATTAAGCCATGATGATGTCACTAGGTTTATTTGTATTCAGTATGGATACCCTGCCCTATCAAAAGCTTACGCATGAAATGGCGTGGCGCCACCCATCAGCAGGCCGCGTAGGGTTACGCCCTGCACGGCAATTTGCTGGTGTGGATGACGAAACCATCAATCTATCAGGCGTGCTACTCCCTGAAGTTTCAGGTGGCGACTTATCGCTAGATCTAATCCGCCACATGGGCGACACAGGAGAGCAATGGCCACTAGTTGAAGGCACAGGGCGCGTCTATGGATTCTTCGTGATTGAAAAGCTGAGCGTTAACAAAGAACTGTTTTTTAGTGATGGCAAAGCAAGGCGTATTGAATTCTCACTAAACCTAACACGTGTGGGTGACGACCAGCTAGACAAAATAGGCGCCATTAACGACAAAATCTTAGACTTCATCCGATAGCAATATGCAAATAGAAACCCAACCGGCAGCAGCATTTAAAATCAGCCTAGATAATAAAGACATCACCCTATCGTTTGCAGATAGGCTAGAGTCTTTAACGCTCACTGAAAACAGAGGGCCTGAAGCTGACCAGCTCGATATCGTGCTGCTAGATCATGACGGCAAGCTGGATATTCCACATCGCGGCATTAAGCTTAATTTAGCCATCGGCTGGCAAGTTAGCGGATTAATTGATAAAGGCACCTTTATTGTTGATGATGTAGAACACTCAGGCACCCCAGATAAGCTCACCATGCGTGCCAGAAGCGCAGATCTACGTGCAGGACTAACAACACAAAAAGAACGCTCATGGCACAACAAAAGCGTAGGCGATATCATCACCAGCATCGCAAAAGAAAATAGCTTAAAAGCGGTAATCCCTAGCGATTTAGCCACACAAGCCATACAGCACATAGACCAAACAAACGAGTCAGATGTGAACTTACTCTCGCGCTTGGCTAAAATGTTCGATGCCCTCTTCACTGTTAAATCAGGCAATCTATTATTTCTTAAAACAGGCACTGGCCGCAGCGTATCCGGCAAACCATTAGCGCCGGTTAAAATCACCCGGGCAAGTGGTGATCAACACCGATTTGGCGTGGCAGACCGCGACACCTACACAGGCGTAAAAGCACTTTACAACGACATGGCGCAAGCCATTAAAGGTGAAGTTCTAATCGATGAAGGCAACGTCTCAGGTGCAGACTTAGGCGCAGCACCAGCCACCACCATTAACGCGAAAGGCCGTGTTTATAGCCTAAATAAACTATACAAAACCAAAGCCAGCGCGATGCGTGCAGCACGTAATAAATATAGAGATCTGAGTGAGGGTAAAAGCAACTACGGCACGGTAACTGCATACTACAGAGAGGTCGGCACAGGGAAAAAAACGCCAATCAATATCACCGCTGAAAATGTAAATGTCACTAAAAAAGACGCACTGGCCAGTAATGCCTACGAGCCTGACGCATCCATGACAGCAAGCGCAGATAACATTAAAGTGCTGCGTCATATCTACGCAAACAAAGCTAACGCAATACGCGCAGCCAAAGCAGAATACACACGCCTAAAACGCGGCACTTCCACATTTGGGCTAACGCTAGCACTGGGCCGCCCAGAGATATCACCAGAGCAACCGGCTACCGTAAGCGGCTGGAAACCAGTAATAGACAGCACTAAATGGATAGTCACCCAAGCCGTGCACTCTCTAAACGATAGTGCCGGTTTAATCACCAGGTTAGAGATGGAGCTAAAAGTGGAAGAGCCTAATGAGTGAACATATCGGTAACAGCACCAATATGATAAATGCAAATCTCCACAAAATCTGTGGATAACATTGTGGGGCGCATGGGGATATAGCCGCTAAGTGGTTGCCGCTAATGGTGATATGGTAATCGTTAATATTTTGGGCAATAAAAAACCCGCAGATGCGGGTTTTAATATTCATGCTATCTCAGTCTATCGTGAGTCTGATTTACCTGTCCATGATATTGAGTCAAAAAATTCAATTAGTCTCGGGCTTAGATAGTCTTCAACCAATAGCCTTGGGATGCGGAACCTAACAGCCATGTCTTCGTATACCGACTTTATTGACTCATCTTTTCTGGCTTCAATTTCTTTTAGGCAATCAAGTCTTCTTTGATAAGGGAAAAGAAACTGCATAGCAGCAAACTCAGTTAATATTTCGCTTTTTGAAGACTCACTACCTTCAATCGCACCGTCCATAATTGAAGATCTAAAGTCAATTAAGTGTTCTGGTAACGATGAATTTCTTGCATCCTCACAGTCTAGTACTACATGAAACAACTCTTTACATAAAGAAAATCTGTTCCAGCAGTTCGTCATTCCATTTAATAAACATATCTCAAATGAACCGTCAGAATTAACAGCCACAAAGCTATGCATTGAGTGGTCTTTATAGTGATCTTCGTGAAAGGATAATGTAACTTTCTTTTCCAGATTAGTTTCTACTATAGTCAATAAGTCATTTACGCTAATATATGGCTTACCATTATGGTAATAATCGAAATACGTGTCTCTCAATGCTTGAGAGTTTTCAAGAGTAATTTTTATTTTTCTTAAATCTAAATCCATAAATCCCAGCCTATAAAAAAAGACCCATAAGGGTCTTTTTTTGAATACACGTAGTTATTAATTAATTGATAGCTCTTCTGAAGGCAATGCAGACACTACAGTCTTTTTACCTGCATGAAATTTAGCTAGAACATCAGCCACATCGTCTTGAAAGTCAGTCATCGGCAAAGCTATCGCTTCACGCTTAAACATAAACTTAACGTCTTGCACGCCACTTTCATTAAGCATGGCTTCCACCGCTTGTAATGAATTTGTGCTCATTATATTCCCCAATTAATTTTCTAATATCTTAAAATTTTGTTGACATGTTTGCCAACAATGCTTCGAATAATAACGCCTTTTTTTACTTTAGTAAACAGTTAGTTACTAAGTAGTATGTAAAGCACTCTATAAACTGCTATTAATAACCTGACGATTACATCGTAAAGCAAGTTACTAACTAGTAAGACTGTACTTAATACCTAAGGTTCTACTATTAAATATAGAGCCTTAAATTCATTGAGCATCCTCAACCCAATGTGTTTTTTAATACTAACGATCCTATCGACTTAATAGCATCAAAGGTCAGCTCAATGCCTTTTGTTTTAGCGGTGGTTTTAATTGTTTCCCATATGGTTGCAGACCTCATTGTGTCCAATAAATCATGTCCTGCCATAGTTAATCTAGGATGGTGTAAAGAATAATAAAAGCCGCTTCCATTAGGTCGTATGATATCTAAGCCATCGATATACCCATTATCCACCAGCATTTCAAAGTGCCCGAATATTCTGCTTTCAATTGCTCTAAATGCATCTAACTCTTTTATATATTGTGCTTCTGTCTGATTCTCCCACTTTGGCTCTGCAGGGAGTTCAGAAAAAAGCACATTATCTTCTTCTACATCAGTAAGCAGCTTACGTATTAAATCCCAATCCCGCTTCATATGATTGCTCCATTTATACCTTTACTCATTTCAAGTATTGTTCTTACCTGTAGTTAACATCTGCTTTAGATAGGGAGAGTGTTCACCATTAAAATCTATCTGACTTCCACACGATTTGCACAATAAGACCCTAGACGTTCCAATTTGATGCATTCTCCAACCTTTAGGCATTGCCTCTAGGGTGATTGCTGGGTCATATTCTATTTTGGTTGAACATGCCTTACATTGAAATTGCATATACCCTCCTAAGAGTCAGAGCTAATCTTAGCTACGCATCACCCACCACAAAGCACCTCGCACGGCACACCATCACCATCTTTATCTAACTTATGCAAGCCACACTGTTTTAAATAAAACCTAGCCTCTTCACAGCTCACCATTTGTCGGCAATATCTTTTACTACCACAGCTAAAGCCCTCAGCACTATTTGCTGATGCCTTTACCCTCGCCTGCGTTTGTTCAAAGGTTTCTGGCCTTTTTCCATGCCTGAAATCCCATGGTGGAATTGGTGACGGGTCGTTCCACAACCCTATCCCTTTAGATCTTGCTGCAGCTTCTAGCGCTATCAAGTTCGCATCATTGCTATACTGTCTGTAAACCCATGCATACCCATTCTCAACCTGGTGCACGTTTGCGCTTTTACCTTGGCAAAATACATCACCTAGCGTGCGTCCATACTTATCAAGCCCATAGGTATTGACGGTGGCATCTTTTCCCGCGCATAAGTTAGATAATGACTGCTGTGATTTGTTGTAAAACGGCTGTGCCTTTTCTGGCGCATCTATTGCATTAAATCTCACTTCTTTTTTTTGGCGATCAGGCGTTAAAAGGTAAATGGTGTCACCATCCTTAATGCCAACTACAACGCCTGACAGTGTGCCAGCAAAGCAGATGGCTGGTACTAAAAGAGAAATGGCTAAGGCTAAATAGTAACGTCCCATTTTTACTTAGTGTCAGGCAACTCTGCACCAAACCAAAAACCTAGTTGCTTGTTAAATATTGCGTAATACTCAACGCCATCTATTAATTTAGTATGAGCTTCACCTGCTTTATCATTCGTACTTAGCTTCATCAACTCAATAGCAATTTGAGCTGCTTTTTCACTTTCAAGATGTGGGCTAATAGATCGAACAATGGTAGTTGCAAGAAAAAGCATATTGGCACCAGACTTAAATGTGCCGTCACCAATAGATATTGATGTGACAGAGTTAACCATTCCATCTTTTGTTACTGCAATTACTAACGAATTTTGGTCAGATAACGTCACATTGGCAGTATCTGATACCGGGCCTTCTTTTACATCAATCCGATTAATGTGAAAGCTAGTATCAATGAGCTCAGAAACTTCATTGAATTTCACTCTAAAATTTTCAGGGGTAATGTTTAATGACGGCTGCTTAACTTCAGCTGCAGCTAGCTTCTCACTGTCTGGATTGTTGGTAGGCTTCTCATCACCGAGCAAGCCAACCATCACTAATGAGAATAGAAATAAACCAATGGCGCCTGCTGCTAGGTTTTTACGTTCTGGCACCTCACCTGTTTTCTTATTTATTAAGATCGCTGGTTTAACCATGCCTATAAAGAAAACGACCACACTAATAATAGACAAAATCCCAAATACGGTTTGCATAGGCTACCTTGATTAAATTGTTATTGTTTTTACAAAGTGCATTATTTAATTATGTTTTGCTACAAAAGTAGCAACGGCCGCCAGCGCAGCACGACCCAACTCATCAGCATGTGCATAAGCATTAAGTATCATATCTAGCTCCGCATTTTGATAAGAAGCTTTAGGTTCACCAGTGACTAATCCCGCACGCGAACCAAGCAATATGTAATTAATGTCTGCACCTAACCTCATGAAGTTAAGTAGTTGACTAATTCTCGCCTCAGTTTCGCCGATTTCGTACTTACCAATAGTTCGGCTAGTCGCCTCTATTTTTTCCCCAAGCTGAGCCTGCGTGAAACCCAATCTTTCACGCTCACTCTTAAATCTCTGCCCAATTGCGAATAAATATTCGGTTATTTCTGTTGACATAAGAATTTTTCTTCGTAATAATGAACGCACTTAGTAACTATTTAACAGATTATACTCAATGAGTACACCACGCAAACGTAATGAAGATGGCCTCGACTATAAACGTCCAATCGCGCTTCGCTTAATGCTTGAAGAACGCGAAGAAGCAGAGGTTTTATCTAGTAAATTTAACAAAACAAAATCCGCATTTGCGCGTCTAGCATATCTTGCTGGCGTTAAGGTTTTAACCGCTTCCTCCCCTGCCGCAGTCGCCGCTGCGTCAGTTGCCAGCGGTGCCGATAGCATAGTTGGCACCGCTGATTTTTCTTCAAGTTCGATGGGTAAATAATAGCCATGATGAACAACAAAAGCATGAGAGCTAATTCTCACCCACCTGAAGAACAGCAAGGCACTTTAATCTCTGTATTAGTTAACGCAGTTAACCAATGGAAGCGCCAAAACGATTGGAGCCGTGAAACAGTGGCTGACCAAATCGTGCAATCCCATGTGAATAATTCTTCGCATTTGGTCACCGGCATCACATTTGAAATAACAGGTAACGATGAATACCGCCGCCAACATACCAACGCTAACAAGATATTCCGCTGGTTAGATGAGCTAACTAAAGATAACAACCTACTGCCGGCTAACTTCATCAAGTCAATATTAAAAGCGTTGCCAATGCCGTTACGCCTTAAAACGGTAAACACTTTGCTATTAGATTTAGAGCTAACAGCAAAGCCTATCGTTTACGGTACCAAGGTAGAGCCGCTTGAAATGCTGCGCCAAATCCTGCAAGAAACTTCAGAAGTAACCAATGCCTACGCGCAGTTAGTAGATGGCATTGACCCGGGCGAGTTAGAGCTAGCTTTAGAAACTAGCGCTACTGCAATTGCAACACTTACCGAAGCAAAAGCCGTCATTCAAAACATGCTAATGGAGAGACAAAATGGGAAGAAGTAACAGCGCATCATGCCCGCACTGCTCAAGCAAAGCGCGCATTAGCACTAGCAAAAAAGTGACTAATATCACCCGTGAGATCTACTACCAATGCACCAACATTGAATGCGGCCATACTTGGGCGTCTGTCCTATCAGCAGTCCGAACAATCGTACCAAGCCGAATCCCTAACCCTGCGGTCTTTATACCGCAATCTGTAAAGACTGAGGCCATGCAAGAAACTACATCACCACAAAGCGGTTAGCGCTAGGCGCATCAGCGCCAAATCAAGCTAACCAATAGCCCAAAACAAGCACCACCCGAAAGCGCCTTTTTTAAGGTGTTAAGGATTTTTTTACCCAAAATTTGTGATTTGACCATGAACCCAAGCCTACATAGCGACATAAGCAGACACCTAGACCGTGACTTCTCATTCAAGAAGCATGGCAACCATCTGCAACAAGGTGAATGCCCATCTTGTAAAAAGAAAGAGCTATACACCTTTGCAGACGCGCCTTGGGTTCTACGTTGTGGCCGCTTAAACAAATGCGGTGCAGAGTTTCATATTAAAGACCTCTACCCTGATCTATTTAACAACTGGTCAGATCGTCACAAACCTACACCTGCTGAACCTAACGCATCAGCAGATGCTTATATGCGTGATGGCCGTGGTTTTGATATCAGTACTATTAAAGGTTGGTACACCCAAGAGAGCTTCTACGATTCTGAAAAGAAAATAGGATCGGCAACCGTACGCTTTCAATTGCCTAACGGTGCATTTTGGGAACGATTAATTGATAAGCCACAGCGCTTTGGCAGTCAAAAAGCCAACTTTAAAGGCGGCTACAAAGGCCACTGGTGGAAAGCACCAACGCTAGACCTAACAGACGCTAGCGTTAAACAAGTATGGATTGTTGAAGGCATCTTCGACTCAATCTCACACATCCAAACTGGACGTGCTGCAGTCTCTGCCATGAGCTGCAACAACTACCCAGAGCTAGCACTTAAAGAGCTTGCAGAACAATGCCAAGCAGCTGGTCGTGAATTACCAGAGCTAGTGTGGGCGCTTGATGATGGTGCGGCTGGCAGCAAGTACATTCGTAAACACGTAGAACTTAGCCGTGAACAAGGCTGGGTAGCACGTGCAGCACAAATCAAGAACCGCAACCGTAAAAAGCTAGATTGGAACGATCTATACCAACTAGGCAAGCTAGACGACAAAGCCATTGAAGAGGCCCTATATAACGGCGCCCTGCTCATTGCTAAATCTGCAACAGATAAAGCCCTGCTCATCTACAACAAAACAGGCGAACAAAGCTTCTTTTACGGTTTTATTAACCGCATGTTTTGGTTTCAATTAGATATTGATAAATACCACAAGTCATATAGCGCCATCGAGAAAGAGAGTGAATCAGCCAACACAGCATTAAGCCCAGATGAAATCAAAGGCAAAGCACTGCTAGAAGCTAAGTCAGTGTACGAAATCGCCAACTGCTACCCACAAGCCCTGTACTACCAAGCAAACCTCTTAACAGATGAGAGCTGGTACTACCTACGTGTGGACTTCCCACATGACGGAAGCAGCATTAAAAACACATTCACTGGTGCACAGCTATCAAGCTCTACAGAGTTTAAAAAGCGTCTGTTATCTATCGCACCAGGCGCGGTGTTCAGTGGCAACGCATCCCAGCTAGACCGCATCATTAAAGACCAGCTCTACAACATGAAAACGGTGCAGACAATTGACTACATCGGCTACAGCAAAGAGCACGCCACCTATGTATTTAATGATATCGCAGTGCAAAACGGACAAGTCCACCCACTCAATGAAGAAGACTTCTTCGACATTGGCAGACTATCAATTAAATCACTTAGCCAGTCTGTCACGCTAAACATCAATACAGATGCCAAAGAGTTCAATGCCGATTGGATAAACCTGTTATGGAAGTGCTACCAAGCTAAAGGCATCGTCACACTAGCCTTTTGGATGGGCAGCCTATTTGCAGAACAAATCAGGCAGCATCACAAGTCCTACCCATTCTTAGAAGTAGTAGGCGACCCGGGCGCTGGTAAATCCACCTTGATTGAGTTTTTATGGAAGCTACTTGGCCGTAACGATTACGAAGGCTTCGACCCTTCAAAAGCAACACTAGCCGCACGTGCACGTAACTTTTCACAAGTGGCAGGCATGCCAGTGGTGCTGATCGAAAGTGACCGTGGTGGTGAAGATAAAGCCCACGCTAAAACCTTTGATTGGGATGAGCTAAAAACAGCCTACAACGGACGCTCAGTGCGATCACGCGGCGTTAAAAATGGCGGTAACGAAACCTACGAGCCACCATTCCGTGGCGCCATTGTGATTAGCCAAAACGCAACCGTATCAGCTAGCGATGCAATGATGCAGCGTATCTGCCATATCCATTGCGATGTTAAAAGCCACACCCCTGCGGGCAAGTTAGCTGGTGAGCAACTAGAGCGCACACCAGTAGAAGAACTATCAGGCTTTTTAATCAAAGCCATCACCGCGGAAACAGCAATCATGGCTGCATTTAAAGAAAAATCTACCAGCTACGAAAAAACGCTGCAAAACATAGATGGCATCAAAAACCTGCGCATCATCAAAAACCACGCACAGATCTTGGCGCTAGTAGATGCACTAAGCCTAGTAATCAATATTAACGACCAAATGCTAGAAGCCGCCCGGGATGAAGTGGTCGAAATGGCGGTAGCGCGTCAGCAATCTATCAATGCAGATCACCCAGACGTGCAAGCCTTCTGGGAAGCCTACGAATACTTGAATGGTGACGACCTAGAGCCTCGCCTCAATCACAGCTGCGACCCTGCGCTAATCGCCATTAACCTCAATCACTTTGTACAGGTTGCATCCGAGAAAAAACAACAGATCCCGCTGCTATCAGACCTTAAAAAACTGCTTAAGACCAGCCGCAAACGCAAGTTTGTAGAGGCCAAAGCAGTCAGCAGCGCAATTAACCGCGAGCACAACAAGCACCGTGGGTTTGATAACCCAGCACGCCCTGAAACCGTCAAATGCTGGATTTTTGAAGCATAACTGGAGAGCAAACATGAGCATTACAGCTTGGTATTACATCGATACAAACCTACACAAAGCAGCAGTTATGGTTAGCGCACCAATTGGTTCAGGTAACAACTTAGCACTAACAACGAAGCAAGCACGTGAGTTAGCTAAAGAGCTAATCGATTCAGCTGATGACCTTGACCACCTGGTTAACAAACTAGGCCTGCAAGTAGCAAACACCTAACTAACACAGGAGCTAGCCATGCGTACAACCGAAGCAGAACTAAAAGCCGCCTATAACCGCACAGGGTTAAAACGTATTGGCTACAGCTTTGAGAAAGCAATGCAGTGCGAACTCACCAAAAAATGTTTAGTGCGCATGGCGCTTATCGCACAAAAAAAAGCAGCAAAGAAACAAGCGCCAGCTAAAGCACTACCAGCCACCCAGCAAAAGCCTTACTGGTGGCAGGAAATTTAAATACAGATCAACTAACAGGAGCAGACCATGAGCAAATCAATATTAGATAACTTCAAGCACCACGCCGTGATTAACGCTAGCCGACTAACAGATACACAGGTCGCACAAATTCGCGCCCAAGGCCTAATCATCAAGTATCGCCCAGATAACCTGGTACTAAACCAAGCACAAAGCGCCATGTACCGCCAACAAGCATGCACATCGGCAGAGGTGGCTTAAGCCATGGCACGTTGCTACCTAGCGCCATTGAGCGATGAAGACTTGATCGAGGCTGTAAAAACACACATGGAAACGCAGAAGTTCGTAACGCGTGGACAGCTTAAAACCAAGTTTCATACATCTATGCAACGCCTTGAAGCCTTAGAAAAAGCTGGCCATTTCAAGCTACCGCTAAGACTAAGCAAAAGTGCCGCCTCAACACTAGGGCGAAAAAAATGCGGTACCGCTAAAAACTGGTACATCACACGCCCTGCCCCATGGCAAATCGCAGCTAACTAATTAACTAACCACCATAGGAAAACAAACCATGCCACAACTAATAACAGCCTACATCGGCGGATTTTTCAGCCCAATCGCAATCGTGATTTTTCTATCACTTAAGAGCGACTACAACTACCACCGTGAAAGCGGCCACTCAAAGTGCAGAGCACTAAAAATCACCATCCGCCGCGCATTTATTTAAACAACAACAATGGAGACCACCATGAACTTGTATGACCAAAAACTGCAATCACTAATCAACGAATTTAAAGGCGAGGTGGCAGCATGAACGATATCCGCACAATCAATCACTTTCACTTTGCCTGCGGTCTTGGTGGCGGTAAAAAAGGATTTAACCAAGCCAGCGCACGCGTAGGCAATATGGTGGCACGTTCTCGTTGCATAGGTGGTGTAGATATAGATGCCGCAGCTATACGTGACTTTGACAAAATGGGAGATGGCCGTGCAGGTACGGTGATGGATTTATTTACCCGTGAGCAGTACATCTCGTTTCATGGCAAAGAGCCTCCTGTGAGCTGGAAAGAAGCAACCCCTGCTGATATCCAAGCTGCTGCAGGCAATGAACACCCTCACATTGTTTTCATTTCGTCTCCGTGCAAAGGCCTGTCTGGTTTGCTTTCTGAGTCATTAAGCAAAACTACAAAGTATCAAGCACTTAATCAGCTAACGTTACGCTGCGTTTGGTTAATGTGCGAAGCATGGAAAGATGACCCTGTAGAGTTGATTGTTTTTGAAAACGTGCCACGAATCTCTACTCGTGGCCGATATCTGCTCGATCAAATTAACCAGTTATTACGCCATTATGGCTATGCAGTTGCAGAGACTACTCATGATTGTGGTGAGTTAGGCAACTTAGCGCAAAGCCGTAAACGCTTCCTATTGGTCGCACGTCACATGGAAAAAGTGCCTAGCTATCTATATGAGCCAGTTAAGCGCCCTCTTCGTTCCGTTGGCGATGTATTAGGTCGCATGTTGTTACCAGGTGATTTGGCGGCTGGCCCTATGCACCGCATCCCATCATTACAATGGAAAACATGGGTTCGCTTGGCATTTGTTGAAGCTGGTAGCGATTGGCGCAGCTTGAATAAATTAGCGGTCGAGGATGGCAAATTGCGCGATTACCTAATCGTGCCAGAGTTTTATAGCGGTTATTTAGATGTGCACAATTGGAACGAATCAAGTGGCACAGTCACTGGAAAATCATCGCCTGCCAATGGCAAATTTTCTGTGGCAGACCCACGCTACAACGGTAAAGAATACAGCCAGTATGGTGTTTTGCCATTCAATAAAACGATGGGTGTTGTTAGCGCACAATCTAAACCAGGTGGCGGCATTTACACAGTTGCAGATCCACGCATGCCAGAAAGTAAGAACCGTCAAAACGGAATTTACCGCGTCGTTAAATTTGAAGGTGCATCAGGATCTGTCACCGGAGCTGCGCACGTAGCCGGTGCAGCTATGTCTGTAGCAGACCCGCGTTCCAATACTGGATTTAACGGTTCTGGAAAATATATCGTCAATGCTTACGAGACACCAAGCAACACTGTGATTGCAGCCAGCACAACCGGGCAAGGTGCTTTTGCTGTTGCAGATCCACGCAGTGGCATCGACCGCAAAAAAGGTGATAACTATTTAACTGGTGGTCATTACGGTGTCGTTCCTTTTGAAGAGAAATGCGGCGCTATCAGTGCATCAGGTAAATTTGATAATGGTAGATGGTCTGTTGCAGATCCACGAATTCCAGAATCAAACGATAAAGTAATTGCAATTATTCAGTCAATGGATGGCACATGGCATCGCCCATTTACCACACTTGAATTAGCAGCATTGCAAGGCCTTATCGATCCTGAAGAACAACTACAGCTAGACGGATTAAACGATATGTCTTGGCGTGAGCGTATTGGTAACGCAGTGCCGCCACCGGCAGCGCAAGCTGTAGCCAGTGAAATGTTCCGAACCTTACTATTGTCATGGGCTGGGGAAACATTCCAACTAAGCGCAGCGCCTGTATGGGTGCAACCTACAGTAGCGGGTTTGATGGCCGCTCAAGGTGGTGCAGCATGAAAGTAACTCGCCCACTAATAAGATATCACGGTGGTAAGTTCCGGCTTGCATCTTGGTTAATACAATTCTTCCCTAACCATAAAATTTATTGTGAGCCATTCGGTGGCGCCGCGTCTGTACTGCTGCAAAAACATAGGTCTTATGCAGAGGTATATAACGATCTAGACGATGATGTCGTCAACTTATTTCGCGTACTGCAGGACGATAAAAAGAGCGCACGCTTAATTCAACTGCTAGAAATTACCTTATTTGCTAGATCTGAGTTCGAATTAGCATTTACATATACTGATTGCGAGATTGAACGTGCTAGGCGCACTATCATTCGCGCCCAAATGGGTTTTGGCTCAAGTGGCGCAACAAAAGGCACCACTGGCTTTAGGTCAGATACCTCACGCAGATACACAACGGCACAAATGGACTGGGTTAAATACCCACCAATATTAAGGCCGATAATTGATCGTCTGGTAGGTGTTCTTGTTGAAAATCGACCAGCCTTAAATGTGATTGAAAACCATGACACGCCTGAAACACTTTTTTATGTAGACCCACCATACATGCATAACACGCGAGTAATGGATAACAACAATCACTACTACCGGCATGAAATGACAGAGCAAGATCATATAGCCCTGCTAGATAAATTAAAAAATGTAGAAGGTATGGTAGTGCTCAACGGCTACCAAAGCGATTTATACGATGATGCATTGATGAATTTGGCAAGTGGCAACTGGCAAAAACATAGCACAAAATCAAGAGCTTCAGCATATCGCGGCACCAGCATCAGGACTGAGGTTGTTTGGTTAAACCCAGCATGCGTAGACGCATTAGGTGCTTCATTAGGACTATTTCAGGAGTTACAGGCATGAACCGCGCCCAACGAAGAAAACAAAACTTTGGCAAACAAGCCAAGCGCAACAAAAAACACAAATCATTTCACGCCAGCGTGCCAATGCTAGTTAATCGGGTAGTGAATGACAACATCGAGGGCAAAGAAGAGCTTGCAATGGTTAATGCATTCCTATTTGGCACAGCGCAACAATCGGATTACGACTACCTGGTGCGCATGGCAAACATGCTCAATATTGCCGCCAAGTACAAAGGCGCTGAAAATCTTAAGCCTACGGTTGATGCAATTAACTTCTTAGCCGCGTTGATACTTGAGCGCTATCAAAGAACAGGCAAGTTCGGCGTTGATAGTGAAGAGCGTGACGCGCTGCGTAGTTTGGTTGTTTTTTATGATGCATTCTGGAAGCGACAGACTACAAATCTATATAACGATTGTGTAGCTGAGTTGAATGAGTTTTATGATGAAATCAAAGAACGGAGGGCTGCATGAAGTGGAAAAAAATAGACGATTACCACATGCGTTTTGGTGCATCACCTTGGACAATCACCTACGCTAAAAACGCCACCTACCCTTATGGCCTTAATTTTGATGGTGAATCAAAGGGATTTTTTAAAACGATAGATGAGGCTATCAATAAACATAGTGAATTGAGTAAGCATGCTTGAATGGGTTACTATCCAAAAACTGGCCGGAGAGTCAGGTTACACAGTCGCCGCATTAAGGGCAAAAATAAGCCGTGGCGACTTTATTGAAGGCTATCACTGGAGGAAGTCACGTGATGGCCGGGTTCAATTTAAAATAGAGGCATACAACGAATGGGTCAGCGGCGAGAGACTGGAATTGAAGAGCGTGGCAACAGCATAAGAGTATCGTTTCAATGGCGAGGTGCAAGATGCCGTGAAACAATCAACATACCACCTACTAAAAGCAATATGCAGTATGCAGCTGGTCTGCGTGCCGAGATTCTACGCAAAATAGGACTCGGCACGTTTGATTATGCTGACTACTTCCCAGAATCCCCCAAAGCACAAGCTGGCGTTAAAAAGATAGACACCTTCGCAGACGCAAGCGATACATGGCTAAAAGCCAATAGCCAGCTGGCTAAATCATCACTTACCACCTATCAAAAGCACCTAAACAAGCACTGGTTGCCTAAGTTCGGTAAGCACAAAATTACAGAAATCACCTACACCGAACTGATGGCCCACCTTGCCGATCTGAAAGTCACACCTAAAACCAGAAATAACATAGTAATCCCAATGCGCCGCATACTAGATGCCGCGTTTTTAGATGGCATCATCGCAAGCAATCCTGCAGCTCGAATCCGCAACGTAAAGGCTCAGCGCCCAGAGCCTGACCCATTCACGATAAATGAAGTGAACCTGATCCTAGAGCACATTAAAACCACGTACAACGAGCAAGTGCTCAACTACTTTGAGTTTGGTTTTTTTAGTGGGCTAAGAACTTCTGAGCTTATAGATCTGAAATGGGGAGATGTTGAAGAAACACTAGTCGTTGTGCGCAGCGCTAAGGTGGAAGGCGAAAGCAAAACCACCAAGACTAACCAGGTGCGCTTTGTTGAACTGAACGCTAGAGCAAAAGCTGCGCTGGCCAGACAAAAAGCACACACTAAACTTAAATCAGTGTACGTGTTTCTTAACCCAATCACAGAAACAACGTGGAACGACCAACGCTCGCAAAGTAAGGTCTACTGGACACCTACGCTCAAGCAACTGAAATTACACCACCGTAACCCCTACCAAATGCGACACACGTTCGCCACCCTAATGCTAATGGCCGGTGCTAACCCGATGTGGGTTGCGCGTCAGCTTGGCCACGCCAATATGAAAATCACGCTAGAGGTCTACAGCAAATGGATTGATCTTGCAGATAAGTCACGAGAGCTGGACAAGGTTAATAACGCCCTATTTGCCCCAAATTTGCCCCAAGAAAAAGCCAGTACAGCTGAGAGCTAGTACTGGCTTATGTATTCTGGCGGAAGAGGTGAGATTCGAACTCACGGTGGGCGTGAACCCACGACAGTTTTCAAGACTGTAGCATTAAACCGCTCTGCCACTCTTCCATCTAAATCGTTACTTGCGTTACGAGGTCAGCATTATAACAACAAATTAATCATCTTGAAAATCCTGATTTGGAAAAAAAACATCAGAATATCCAAAATCTTTTAAATTTATTATCCGCATTGGATATAAAACACCATCCAAGTGATCACATTCATGCTGAACTACTCGCGCATGAAAGCCGCTGACCAATCTATCAACTTTATTGCCGTACTGATCAAACCCCGTGTAATGCAATTTCAGATGACGCGGCACTATACCTCGCATTCCAGGAACTGACAAGCACCCTTCCCAATCATTTTCAATTTTATCGCCAATTAATGTTAATTCAGGGTTAATAAGTACAGTGTAAGGTACCGCATCTGCATCTGGATACCGAGGATTGGTAGCAGTAGATTCCTTTTGACCAAAAATAACAACTCTCAAGCTAACGCCAATTTGCGGAGCAGCGATGCCGGCACCATTCATATGCTTCATGGTATCTTCTAAATCTTGGATTAATTCATGCAATTCTGCTGTATCAAAATGCGTTACAGGTTCAGCTTTTGCCAGCAAGCATGGCTCGCCCATTCTTAATACAGTTTTAATTGCCATTTTTTACCTTAAGCATTCGTCAGTCTCAGCATCACCCAAATCAAAGTGGCTGACATTTCTAGTGATGTCCGTTTTGCTTGACCAGTTGAGCGATAATATTGCGCACGCGTACCATGGTGAGGTTTAAATTAGAGATGACTTCCTCATATTTAATTTCATGCAAATTGTCACCTCGACCAGCCGCATAATTCGCTACTGGACAAATTGTCGCATAGCTAATGCCAAGTTCACGCGCAAGTGCCGCTTCTGGCATACCGGTCATTCCTACCACGGTTGCTCCATCTCGCTCTAAACGGTTAATTTCAGCAGCAGTCTCTAATCTAGGGCCTTGCGTAGCAGCATACACCCCATGATCAACCACTTCTTCACCAACGGCAATAGCAGCTCTTTTCCACTTTTCACGTAAGGTTTGGCAGTATGGTTCAGTAAAGTCGATATGTTTTACTGGATTGCTAATTCCATCATGAAAGGTTGTTTTTCTACCGTAGGTGTAATCAATGATTTGATGCGGGATTACTATTTTGCCGGCTGACAAATCTGGGTGAATGCCACCTACCGTTGCAATCGCAGCTATTTCCGTCACGCCTTGTAAATGCAGGGCGGCAATATTGGCACGATAATTCACCTCATGTGGCGGAATCGTGTGTCCGTTGCCATGACGTGCCAAAAAAATGACTTCTCGCCCAGAAATCTCGCCAAAAATAAGTGGTTGCGATGGCTCACCGTAAGGCGTTCGTACAATTAAACGTCTAGTAATATTTAAGTTGTCTAGTTGCGTCAGACCTGTGCCACCAATAATTGCTAACATAATCGCTTTCTATATGAGTACGTTTTTATTTTAACAAAGCTTTAATTGTTTTCTTAAAATATTTACCACCTTAGAAAAACAAATGTTCATCATAAATAGCAGGCTTTGTAACCAAAAATGATTTAATTTTGTGGCATACTCACGCCATGGTAAATATTTGCTCAACGTCTAGCGATTCGTCAGCAACAGTGGCTCAACAAAGCCTCGACTTAGCCAGCCGCCATTATGAAAACTTCCCTGTTGCTTCATACTTTTTGCCGGAGTACTTAAGGGAGCCTATTGCTTTAATTTATAGCTTTGCACGGCAGGCGGATGATTTTGCTGATGAAGGTGACATGACTATTGAGCAGCGACTGAACTTGCTTAATGGCTTTCGTGATGAGCTTGACTTGCTACAAGCCTATATCAAGCCAAAGTCTGCTTTTTTTATGACATTAGGTCAAATGATTCGCGAGAGAAAGTTACCCTTTGCCCCATTTTACGACTTGTTAGATGCCTTTAGCCAAGATGTGACTAAAACTCGCTACGCAGATTACGAAGACGTGCTCGATTACTGCGCACGCTCTGCAAACCCTATCGGTAGCCTTTTACTGCATTTATATCAGCAAGCAACCCCTCAAAATATTACATACTCCAATCACATTTGCTCTGCATTACAACTGATCAATTTTTTACAAGACATTGCCATTGATTTTAAAAAAAATGAAGGTAAACAACGTATTTACCTATGCCAGGATGAGCTAGTGGCTTTTGGCATCAGCGAGCAAACCATTAGAGCGTATGTAAATGCCACGCAGCCGATTGATGATTATTGGCAGCAGTTTATGCATTTTAATTTGCGTCGCACCCAAGCCCTGCTCAACGCAGGTAAGCCTTTAGGCAGCATATTAAAGGGGCGCATTGGTTTTGAAATGCGCATGATCATTGCCGGTGGTGAGCGTATTATCTATAAAATCAGCGCAGTCAATGGCGATGTATTTAACCACAGACCCAAACTCAACTTCTGGGACTGGGCTATCATTTTTTCTAAAGCCCTATTTAAGCTATAAACATTAATCACTTAGTTTCAACAATCCTAATATGACCCCAAAGCAATATTGCCAAGAAAAAGCAGCAAAGAGCGGCTCCAGTTTTTACTATAGCTTTATGTTTTTACCAAAGCAGAAGCGTGAAGCAATTACCGCGCTATATGCCTTTTGTCGTGAAGTGGATGATATTGTCGATGAGTGCACTGAGTTAAAAGTGGCTCAAGTAAAGCTTGCCTGGTGGAAAGATGAAGTTCGCAATTTATATCTAAATAAACCCATACATCCAGTAACTAAAGCACTTGAGCCCGTCATCAAACAGTTTCAATTAGATGAAGAGCACTTTCATGAAATTATTGATGGCATGGAGATGGATTTAAATTTCAATCGCTATGAGGATTTCAAGCAGCTGCAGCTCTATTGTTATCGGGTTGCCAGCGTTGTTGGCATACTCTCAGCCCAAATTTTTGGCTTTAAAAATAGAAAAACGCTTAAATTTGCCCATGATCTCGGCATGGCATTCCAGCTCACTAACATCATCAGAGATGTAGGTGAAGATGCACGTCGCAACCGCATTTACCTGCCGTTAGACGAGCTGGCAAAGTTCAATGTCACAGAAGAAGATATTTTAAAAAGCCGTGAATCTGATGCTGTAAAAAAACTGCTAGAGAGCCAAATTGAGCGTGCTGAAACTTATTATGACAAAGCACTTAACGAACTACCTGGAGAAGATAAAAAGAATCAGCGCGTAGGCTTAATCATGACTGCGATTTACCGCACATTGCTCCGCGAAATAAAAGTAGATGGCGCTGAGAAAGTACTGAATGCGCGTATATCACTGGGCACATTACGCAAGTTATGGATTGCTTTCAGTACTTGGGCTAAGCATTTGGTTTAAACACTTAATAATAATTACAGAGACTACGTGTGAACACAAATCAGCATATTGCAATCATAGGCGGAGGCTGTGCTGGATTAAGTGCGGCCGCAAGCTTAACTGAGCGTGGCTATAGGGTCACCCTATTTGAAGCTAGCTCGCAACTTGGCGGGCGCGCACGCAGTGTGGTGGTAGAGAACAAAGATTTATTGCAATTGCTTGATAACGGCCAGCATATTCTATTAGGTGCTTACAGTGCCACACTATCTCTGCTGGAAAAAGCCGGCGTAAAAGAAGATGAAGCCTTTTTGCGACTACCGTTACAACTGAATATGCAGTCTGGTGCGGCTAAATCGGCATTTTCACTAAAGTCAGCACATTACTTGCCCGCCCCGCTCAACATGTTGGTTGGTTTCTTGTTTTGCAAAGGCCTTACCTTAAGTGAACGGGTCGCAGCGCTCAAGTTCATGCGGCATCTGCAAGCGTCTAACTATGAACTGAGTATGGACCTGCCTTTAGCTAAATGGTTAAAGCAGCACAAGCAGACCAAAACGTTAATCCAAATGATATGGGAGCCTTTGTGCCTGGCTGCATTAAATACACCACTTAAAAAAGCAAGCAGCCGCATATTTTTAAACGTATTGCGAGATACATTTAGTGGAGATAAAAAGAATAGCGATTTTTTAATCCCTAAACTGGAGTTATCAAAAATCATCTCCCAGCCTGTAGCACACTACATACAAGCCAAAGGTGGCGCTATCAAATTAAACCATCGGATACGCTCACTGGTAGAGGCGGATGACGGCTTTCATTTGGAAACAAAACAAGGCATGCTCCACTTTAGTCATGTGATTGTTGCTACCTCACCAGCAAGAACAGATAAGCTGTTAGCAGAGCTCCCCAGACTTAAAGCTAGCCAAGATAAAACACAGCATTATCAATACCAGCCCATTTACACTATCTACTTACAATACCCAACTGAGATTAAGCTGCCACAAGTAATGACCGGGTTGGCTAACGCCATCAGTCAATGGGTGTTTGATAGAGGTGAATTATGCGGAGAAAAAGGATTGCTGGCGGTTATTGTGAGCGCTGAGGGCCCTCACCAAAAAATGACACAAGATGCGCTGGCGTTACAAGTTGCAAAAGAGTTACAACAGGCGTTCCCGCATCTACCTAAACCGTTATGGCATAAAGTGATTGCAGAGAAACGCGCTACATTTTCATGCGTACCGTACTTAACGCGCCCCACCAATAGAACGGCACAGAACAATCTTTATCTGGCTGGTGATTACACCTATGCTAGTTACCCAGCCACGATTGAAGGTGCAGTCAGAAGTGGTGTTTATTGTGCAAACCTGATTGCGAATGCATCGTAAAGCTAAGCATGCTTAGTTAGCTTAATAGTTCTTCACGTAGTTAAGTGCTTGCTCCAAACGCTCCACTGCTACCACCTCGATACCGTCTATACGTTGCTTAGGCGCATTGGCTTTAGGTACGATTGCTTTTGTAAAGCCAAGTTTGGCTGCCTCTTTCAAGCGCTCTTGTCCACGCTGTACAGGCCTCACCTCCCCCGCCAAACCAACTTCACCAAACACGATAAGTTTATTGTCTAATGGTTTGTTTTTTAATGAAGAAGTGATTGATAGTAGCACAGCCAAATCCACCGCTGGCTCTGAAATCTTAACACCACCCACTGCATTGATAAACACGTCTTGATCAAAACAAGCCACGCCTGCATGACGGTGCAATACCGCTAATAACATTGCCAGGCGATTCTGCTCTAAACCCACGCACAGGCGTTTGGGATTAGGTGCATGAGCTTCATCCACCAGCGCTTGTATTTCAATTAACAGTGGACGCGTGCCTTCCATTGTCACGGTAATGCAGGAACCTGCCACCTGTTCACTGTGATGCGATAAAAATAATGCAGAGGGATTGGTAACTTCGCGCAATCCTTTTTCAGTCATCGCAAAAACACCAAGCTCATTCACTGCGCCAAACCGATTTTTAAATGCGCGAATCAAGCGGAAACTAGAGCTCTGATCGCCTTCGAAATACAGTACGGTATCTACAATATGCTCTAGCACGCGCGGACCAGCTAAAGCGCCCTCTTTAGTTACGTGACCGACCAGTATGACAGTAATGCCAGCCTGCTTTGCTAACCGTGTTAATTGTGCAGAGCATTCCCGCACTTGCGCTACAGAACCTGGTGCTGATTGCAAAGCCTCGGAATAAACGGTTTGAATGGAGTCAATCACCGCAATATCAGGCTTATGCTTTTGCAGCATGCCAATGATTTTTTCCAGATTAATTTCTGCAAGTAATGATATCGGGCTAGCATCCAAACCTAGTCGCTTAGCTCGCATGGCTATTTGCTGTGGAGATTCTTCACCGCTGACATAAATTGCTTTACGTGCGCTGCCGATATGACACAGGGTTTGTAACAATAGTGTAGATTTTCCGATACCTGGGTCACCACCGATTAACACTACGCCACCAGGTACCAATCCACCACCAAGCACACGGTCAAACTCACTCACGCCTGTAGGTTGACGCGGCACTTCTGCTGCCTCTACCTCTGCGAGCTTTTGTAAACCTGCGGTTTCGGCTAACGGTGCAAAACGGCTGGCACTAGTGGTTTCTGCGATGGTTTCAACCAGTGTATTCCATGCATGGCAGCTCGGACATTGTCCTTGCCACTTAGGCTCGCTTGCGCCGCATTCAGTGCAGGTGTAAATGGTTTTGGCTTTAGCCATCAGTCAATCACTTTCATCGGCACACGTGGCGCAACGGCACAAAGCAATTCATAGCCTACAGTGTCAGAAGCTGCAGCTACGGCATCTACAGGTACTTGATTACCCCAAAGCTCAACGGAAGAACCTATCTCAGCCTCTGGGATATTGGTTAAATCACAAAACAACATATCCATAGAAACACGCCCTAATGTGGTGGTTAACTTACCAGCCACTGCAATTGGCGCACCGCCCTGATAACTACTCACTAAGCCGGCGTGTCTTGGGTAACCATCCGCATAACCGCAAGCCACAATGCCTACACGAGTGGGCTGCGTTGCTGTGAAGCGATTACCATAACCTACAGTTTCACCAACATTAACTTCCTGTACCCCAATAATTTCAGAGGTGAACTGCATCACCGGCATTAGTCCATAGGCGGTAGCAGCCGCATCACCCACTGGACTGGCACCATATAGCATAATGCCAGGGCGCACCCAATCGGCATGTGCATCTGGGTGGCGCAAAATCGTAGCAGAGTTGGCTAAAGACACGGGCAAGTTTAGCCCTTGGGTGATAGTTCTAAATAGCTTTAATGGCTTATCAATACCGGCTTCATCATCTGCGGTTGCAAAATGTGTCATCAGCGTAATGTCTGCAACATTTTTGCAAGCTCTCAGGCGTTCCTGCGCATGAATAAACGCCTCAGGCTGAAAACCTAAACGATTCATGCCGCTGTTCATTTTAAGATGCACATGCATAGGTTTAACGAGAATCGCTGACTCCAGCATTTCTAATTGCTGCTGTGAGTGAATCACAACATTCAGGCCGAGATTAGAGGCGAGATTAAGCTCCTGGGCGCAAAATACCCCTTCTAACAACAAAATAGTTTGCTGGAAGCCCGCATCGCGCAAATCGATGGCTTCATTGATACCAAGCACTGCAAAACCATCTGCAGCACTCAGTCCATGCGCGACATTGATTAAACCATGGCCATATCCATTAGCTTTCACCACTGCCATGGTTTTTGAATGTGGTGCGAATTTGCGTACAGCAGCTAAGTTGTGCCGTAACGCATTAAGAGAAACCGTAGCAAGAATAGGCCGCATGTTTCAGCTCTAGTACTCGTCTGACATATGTGCACTGCCTGCAAAGTTTTCAAAGCGCGTGTGCTGGCCAAGGAATGTCAGGCGAACTCGGCCAATTGGGCCGTTCCGTTGTTTACCGATAATAATCTCAGCCGTGCCTTTATCTGCCGAGTCTGGGTTGTAAACCTCATCACGGTAAATAAACAAGATTACGTCCGCATCCTGCTCAATCGCGCCAGACTCACGCAAATCGCTCATCACTGGACGCTTGTCTGGGCGCTGCTCCAAACCACGATTAAGCTGAGACAATGCAATGACAGGTACATCAAGCTCTTTAGCCAAGGCCTTTAAAGACCGTGAAATTTCAGAAATCTCGGTAGCACGGTTCTCACCTTGCTTGCCAGCGGGTGCCGCCATCAACTGCAAGTAGTCGATGACAATTAAGCCCAGCTTACCGGTTTGACGGTGTAATCTACGCGCCCTTGCACGCACGTCAAAGCTGCTTAAACCTGCACCCTCATCAATAAAGATAGGCGCTTCGTTTAGTTTGCCCAGTGCCGTAGTGAGCTTTTCCCAGTCTTCATCTTCTAATTTACCGGTACGCATGCGGTGTTGATCCAAACGCCCTACTGAGCCGATCATACGCATTGCTAGCTGTGCGCCGCCCATCTCCATTGAGAATACAGCGACTGGCAACCCAGTATCCAATGCTACATTCTCCGCAATATTCAGTGAGAAAGCGGTTTTACCCATTGAAGGACGCCCAGCCACAATAATCAAGTCACCCCCCTGCAGACCAGAAGTCATCGAGTCCAAGTCAGCAAAACCAGTTGGGATACCGGTAACATCGGATTGATTATCACGTGAAAAGAGTTGATCAATACGATCAGCCACCTGTGGCAATAACACTTTAATATCAATAAAACCTTCGCTGCTGCGCTTGCCGCCCTCAGCAATTTGAAAGATTTTGGCTTCAGCTTCATCTAATAATTGCTGCGCATCTCGACCGTTTGGTAAATAAGCGCTTTCTGCAATACCAGAACCTACCACAACCAACTGACGCATTACGGCACGCTCATGCACGATTTCTGCATAGCGGCGGATATTAGCCGCAGTCGGCGTGTTTTGCGCCAATAAACCCAGGTAGGCAATACCGCCTACGCCAGAAAGCTCAGCCGCATTTTCCAGCGACTCAGCCACCGTCACGATATCAGCCGGTTTGTTGTGTTCAATCAGTCTGGAAATATGCTCAAAAATAAGCTTGTGGTCATAGCGGTAAAAGTCTTTAGCGCGGAGAATATCCGCAACCTTATCTAGCGCTTCATTTTCAAGCAGCAGCCCGCCAATAACGGATTGCTCTGCTTCTACAGAATGTGGGGGTACTTTAAATGTATCTAATTGTTCGTCAGCCATAGCCGTGATTATATCAGTGCACGATTAACTCGCTAAGAATTTATGCCATCTAAATTAATTATTCAGCACTGTAGCGCTAGACACTATATGTAGTAGTGCGGCGACATAGAAAGATATAAAGCGAGAGTGAGGTAGGCATGATTCGATACCTAGAAAACAAAAAAGCCGACCATCTGGTCGGCTTTCTTTTAAAGCTGTAAAAACTTACGCTTCAGCAACCACTGTTACAGTGATGTCAACAACAACATCATGATGCAATGCTACAGAAACTGCGTGATCACCGATTGTTTTCAATGGGCCGTTTGGTAAACGAACCAATGATTTAACAACGTCGTGACCTTGAGCAACTAAAGCTTCAGCGATGTCACCGTTAGTGACAGAACCAAACAAACGACCATCAACACCAGCTTTTTGAGTCACTGATACAACAAAACCAGCTAATTTTTCGCCACGCGCTTGTGCACCAGCTAAGATTGCAGCTTGTTGTTTTTCTAATTCAGCACGGCGTGCCGCAAATTCAGCTTTGTTAGCTTCAGTTGCACGTTTTGCTTTACCTTGTGGGATCAAAAAGTTACGACCGAAACCGTCTTTAACTTTAACAACATCACCTAACACACCAAGGTTAGCTACTTTTTCTAATAAAATTACTTGCATGCTTATCTCTCCTTAGCCTGGGTGTTTGTCAGTGTATGGTAACAATGCCAAGAAACGAGCGCGTTTAACCGCTGATGTTAATTGACGTTGATAACGAGCTTTAGTACCCGTCATACGTGCTGGGATGATTTTTGCATTTTCAGAGATGAAGTCTTTTAAAAGATCAACATCTTTGTAATCTACTTCTTTGATGCCTTCTGCTGAAAAACGGCAGTAACGGCGGCGTTTGTACATATCTCTTGCCATCTTAAACTCCTAAATTCTTTAATTTATGTAAGCACTGCTTACATAGTCTTCATGTCATTAATATGCATCACCAATTGTGTGCTTTTAAGACTGCGTTTAGCTAGAAAACCTTGCGCTATTATTTGAACGCCTTGCTTTAAGCCTTTTAATGCTAAGTCACCTAAGACTACTGCATTAATTTCACACTCTACTTTACGCTTCATGCCAGCTTCGATTTGTTCTGAAACATGTCGCAATACAACACTTAACAACGGTATGCCTGCTGGTGTGTAGCGAAGCGGTTCAATTTGCACCACTTCAGCTTGTATCACCAATTTATTCAATTAAGCAGCAGCTGCCTCAGTTGGCGCAGCCGGTGCTGCATCTTTACTCAACACTGATTTAGATTTTTCTTCTTTCATCATTGGTGATGGTGCAGTAACAGCAGTTTTTGTAGCCATTGTTAGGTGACGCAATACTGCATCGTTGAATTTAAAGCCATGCTCTAATTCTTCTAACACTGTTTGGTTACATTCAATGTTCATTAACACGTAGTGTGCTTTGTGAATTTTTTGGATTGGATAAGCCAATTGACGACGGCCCCAGTCTTCTAAACGGTGAATTGCACCACCGTTAGTAGTGATAAGTGCGCGGTAACGCTCAATCATCGCTGGCACTTGCTCGCTTTGGTCCGGATGGACGATAAATACTACTTCATAATGTCTCATAGACACTCCTTTTGGATAAAAGCCACCTACTTTATGCAGTGTGACAAGGTAAAAAAACAAAAAACTACTCGATATCACTACCGAGCAAGCGCAGGATTATAGACAAAAGCACAGGACTAATCAAATTATATTTAATAAAATCAATCGTTTTGCACGCCAAAACTTAAATATGATGTAATTTTGAAGCACATGGCGCTTACAAGCGCACTAAACAAGGTCCGGCATCTCTGCACCATAAAATTTAATTCTTAGCTTTTTAAGCTGATCCCTAAAGTCCGCGGCCTTTTCAAACTCCAGATTTTTAGCAGCATCGTGCATGGCTTTTTCCAGGCGCTTCATTTCCTTAGTGATTTGTTTTTCACTTAACGATTCGTAATTCGCCTGATCTTGCAGCGCCTTACGCTCACGCAAGGCTTCGTCTTTATCATAAACACCATCAATAATATCTTTGATGCGCTTACTTACGCCCTTAGGTGTAATGCCATGTGCTGCATTGAACGCCATTTGCACGCCACGCCTGCGCTCGGTTTCATCCATAGCCAACTTCATGCTACGGGTGATTTTATTAGCATAAAAAATAACTTGGCCATTTAAATTACGCGCAGCACGCCCCGCCGTTTGTATCAAGCTGCGCTCGGAGCGTAAGAAACCTTCTTTATCAGCGTCTAACACTGCGACTAAAGACACCTCAGGAATATCTAAACCTTCACGTAGCAGATTAATGCCAACCAACACATCAAACTCACCTAGGCGCAAGTCTCTGATAATTTCCACACGCTCTACGGTATCAATATCACTGTGTAAATAACGTGTTTTAACGCCATGCTCGCTTAAATAGTCTGTTAAGTCTTCAGACATGCGCTTGGTTAACGTGGTCGCCAACACGCGCTCACCTACATCCACACGTTTTTTAATTTCACCGAGCAGGTCATCCACTTGCGTATCTGCTGGCTTCACGATAATTTCAGGGTCAATCAAACCGGTTGGGCGCGCAATCATCTCTACCACTTGCTGCTGATGTGTCTTTTCATACTCTGCTGGGGTTGCAGAAACGAACACACTCTGGCGCATGATGCGCTCAAACTCTTCAAACTTTAACGGCCGATTATCCAAGGCAGATGGCAAGCGCCAGCCGTAATCCACCAAGTTTTCTTTACGCGAACGGTCGCCTTTATACATGGCGCCGATTTGTGGCACTGTCACGTGACTCTCATCGATAATCATCAAAGCGTTATCGGGCAAGTAATCAATCAAAGTTGGTGGTGGGTCGCCCGGATTGCGCCCGGACAAATGGCGTGAGTAGTTTTCAATGCCTTTACAAAAACCGATTTCATTAAGCATTTCAAGGTCAAAGCGAGTGCGCTGCTCAATTCTGGCTGCCTCCACCAGTTTATTATCTTTAAGATAAACACTTACGCGATCTTTAAGTTCATGCTTAATCTTTTCCATCGCACGAATGGTCGTCTCGCGCGGCGTTACGTAGTGGCTAGACGGATAAACCGTATAGCGCGGAATCTTATTAAAGACTTGTCCAGTCAACGGGTCAAACAAAGTGATTGATTCAATTTCATCATCAAACATTGAAATGCGTACCGCGGTTTCATTATTTTCGGCCGGAAAAACATCAATCACATCACCGCGTACACGAAAAGTACCACGTGCAAAATCAAACTCATTACGGTCATACTGCATGCCTACCAAGCGCTGAATCATATCGCGCTGCGCTATTTTTTCGCCCACTTGCACATGCAGCACCATACCGTGATAATCAGTTGGGTCGCCAATACCGTAAATGGCAGACACAGTTGCCACGATAATACTGTCTTCACGCTCCAGTAAGGCTTTGGTTGCAGAAAGTCGCATCTGCTCAATATGCTCATTAATGCTGGAGTCTTTTTCAATAAACAAATCACGCGATGGCACATACGCTTCTGGCTGGTAGTAATCGTAATAGCTTACGAAGTACTCAACGGAATTATTCGGGAAAAACTCTCGAAACTCACTATATAACTGCGCGGCTAGTGTTTTATTAGGTGCCATCACAATGGCAGGCCTGCCAGTACGAGCAATAACGTTCGCCATGGTGTAAGTTTTGCCTGAACCAGTCACCCCAAGCAAGGTTTGGAATTTCAGTCCATCATTCACACCTTGCGTTAGCTTATCGATAGCCTGAGGCTGATCACCAGCAGGAGGAAAAGGCTGATGCAGTTGATATTTACTATTAGGAAATGTAACGAACACGTTATGCTTTATATGGATATAAACACTTAAATTTTAACAGAAATTTAAACAACACCCCTCAACAATCTCATCCACCAACATCCTCAGGCGGGATTAATGCGAACTTTGCCAAAAATAGGCGGTCACTTAACAAAATAATAAGTGTAAAAATTCACAACAACCATCAATCATCAAGCTGCTATTGATTACCCGCTCCTCTGGGTTTATCTAAAAATATGCAGCAATTAACTTTTGGAGTAGTTTATGCGTGGATTTATCCTGCTTGCCGCATTAATGAGTTTTACACAAACGTCTTTAGCTTTAGATCAGGTGAAAGTACTTAAATCCTTACAATCAGTCGTCATGATACGGGGTTATAACAGCAGCGGAGGTTTAGCATACGGTTCCGGTGTTGTTGTGGAAGAAAACAAAGCAATTACCAACTGCCACATTTTTCGCAGCACCAGCGCACCATGGGTAACGCGTGGCGAAGACACTTATGAAATCGAATCGGTACAGGCAGACCGCTGGCATGATCTATGTCTAGTCACAGCAAGAATGCCTTTTACACCAGCGCCTATTGGCAGCAGTGACAATATCAAAAGAGAGCAGGAAATATTATCAATCGGACACTCCAACGGCGTACTTGTACCAATCACATCTTCAGGCGTGATTAAAACAACCTACAACTTTGATGGTGGTAAAGTAATCCGCAGTAGCGCAAAGTTTTTAATGGGCGCAAGCGGCAGTGGCATATTTGATACGGATGGAAATTTACTTGGCATCAATACATTTAAAACACCCGGGCGCCCTGCTTACTTTTACTCGCTTCCGATTGAGTGGCTGGCAGATTTAAAGAAATTGCCTTCGGAAACTAAATTCCCAATTACGGGCAAAGCTTTTTGGGAGGACGATGACGATAAAAAGCCATTTTTCATGCAAATGGCCATTCCAGAAATCAACCAAGACTGGCCTAAGTTAGAGCAAATAGCTGGCAAATGGACGGAAACTTATCCTAAAGATACCGAGGCTTGGTTTGAACTGGGTGTAGCGCAAGAGAAACTTAATAAACTGGATGATGCAAAACAATCATATTTAAAGTCTGTAGCGATTGATGCCAATAACACTAGTGCACTGTTCAGGCTGGGGGTGATTGCACAATCTCAAGGTGATAAAAGTAGCATGGCGTCCATCAACTCCACGATTGCCAAAATTGATGAAAATCTAGCCAAAGAATTTAGTGAAATGCTAGGTTGCAACATCCACTGCTAACCTAGTAGAACTCAAACGCTAGCCAATCAATTCAAGACGGCATACATTTGCATGCCGTCTTCTTGCACTTTTTAGACTCTGTGCTATTCCTAATCCACATATTTGTGCGTAAAATGGCGGCAATTCAACCGGTTACATACAAATTTGTCTTAAGGAACAGACCTTGTCACACTCCGTATTATCCCAACGCGTTTTATCAATCAAAGAGTCGCCAACTTTAGCCATTACCGCTAAGGCAGGTAAATACAAAGCTGAGGGTCGAGACATTATCGGCTTAGCGGCTGGCGAGCCAGACTTTGATACGCCTCAACATATTAAAGATGCAGCCAAAGCTGCGATTGACGCCGGCTTTACAAAATACACCCCAGTTGCTGGTATTCCTGGATTGAAAAAAGCAATTGTTGCAAAATTTAAAAACGAAAATGGTTTTGACTACGCACTGAATGAAGTGATTGTAGGCGTAGGTGGTAAACAAACTATTTTCAATCTGTGCTTGGCCGTACTGAACAAAGGCGACGAAGTGATTGTTCCTGCACCATACTGGGTATCGTATGCAGATATCGCATTGGTAGCAGAAGCCACACCAGTGATTATCGAATGCGGTATTGAGCAAGGGTTCAAACTGACAGCAGCACAACTAGAAGCTGCCATCACTCCTAAAACCAAACTGTTTATGATTAACTCACCGTCAAATCCTACGGGCGCAGTGTATACATTGGCTGAACTACAAGCATTAGGTGAAGTTTTACTTAAACACCCACATGTTTTAGTAGCAACAGATGATATGTATGAGCACGTAAACCTGACCGGCAACAAGTTCTACAACATTTTAAACGCTACACCAGCGTTAAAAGACCGCTGCATTGTGCTTAATGGTGTTTCAAAAGCTTATTCAATGACCGGCTGGCGTATTGGTTATGCAGCAGGCCCTGCTTACATCATTAAAGCGATGGAAATTTTGCAGTCACAATCCACCAGCAACCCTGCCTCAATCTCGCAAGTAGCGGCGCAAGCTGCACTTGAGGGCTCTCAAGAATGTATCGTGCCTATGGTGACAGCATTTAAAGAGCGCCATACCTATGTAGTTAATCGCTTTAATAGCATGCCGGGATTAAGCTGCCTGATGGCTGGTGGCGCATTCTATGCATTCCCTGACGCTCGTGGAGCGATTGATAACTTATTTCAAGCTGGAAAAATTAAAGCCGCAAATGATATGGCGTTAGCTGAATATCTGCTTGAAGAGTTTGATGTTGCCGTTGTGCCTGGCTCAGCATTTGGTGCAGAAGGCTATTTCAGAATCTCATTTGCAACATCTATGGACAACCTGCGCAATGCATTGGATCGCATTGAAAAGGCGCTGCAATAAGGTAGCAATTGATTAGCAACATGGCTTACACCATGTTGCCCAATACAAATAAAGGCTTATTTAAAACGGTTAATCGTTCTTAAATAAGCCTTTAAGTTTATCTATAGCACCAGCAGCTTTAATGCCTACGCTGGTTCCAAGGCCCGGCCCTAGAATTGCTGTGCCGGCAACAGCGCCAGCAAGCGCTGCCTTAGAAGGCAAAACCACGGGATTATCTACCGTGCCGGATATATCCAGCGGCACCGCAACCAAGCTCACGCTGCGCTTAATCTCCACCTCAGCTGTGCCATCCAGCGTTTTATTTTCCGCAATCACAACCTGCCCGCTACCTGAGAGCAAGCCTGAGCTGAGCTTAAGATCTTTTAAATGATACTGCTTGCCTTTTGCGTTAGCCAAGCCTGAAAAATCATCAAATGCGGTTTCGCCGCCCGTAGTTTGCTTGGTTAGCAAGCTTGCCACTTTAATTAAGTCTACCCCATGCACCACACCATCATGCACTTTAAATGTAAACTCTGCATTGATGTTATCTATCAACCTATCGGCATTTTTTGCTGCGCTTGAAAAAAAGCCGTTACCCGACAACTGACCACTCAAGTAAACAGCCTTACTGATTAACCTACTCGGTTCTTTAACGGCAAGCCCCTCCACTTTCACTTTACCGTTACTACGCCAACCTTTTTGCCACGACATATTGAGATTAGCATTAACCTTGCCACCATATAGCTCCATCTCGATACGCGACACATCTAACCGATCCGCTTTTAAGTGCGCTACTAACTTGCCTTTGTCGATCAACAAAGGCAAACCTACTGGCAATGTCCACTTTTCAGCATCAATAGAGATCAAATACTCGCCTTGCTCAGGCGTCACCTTAGCGCTTAAAGCACCATCCACAGACTCAAGCATTGCGGCACTTAGTTGTTGATCTTGCAAGAAGCTGATTTCAGCATTCATCGCCGGCAACTTCAGGTTTGGCCAATCCAACTGCAATGCATTTACATTAACGCGCCTGACATTAACCATCTTAGGCTCATTATTTGCGTCAGTCTTCTTACCAGCCAATGCCAACATAATATCTATCGCTTCTTTTTTAACGGTGGGCTTAGTAATATGTATATCAACTACTCTGGTTGCAGAAAAAATTGTAGTTAATGATGGGATAACAGCAAGCTGCTCAATTGTTAACGTATCCCCCTCGCCTACGTTAACCCCGCTGATTACAACCCGTGGGCTAGGTAGCAAGAGCAATCGACCTGATGAAATCGTGACTGGCACGCCCAATTCGGCACTAGCAAGCTTTTCTGCTTCATTTAGGTAAGTTTTGATAGGAATGAAAAAAGGTAGAATAATCAACACGCTAATTAAGATAAAAATTCCAATTAATATTTTTTTATTTTTTTTCATGAAAATAACCTAAAAATTAGCTAGTAGCGATTGACCAAAGGCCGCTCGGTAAGTATTATAGCGCCTTCACCGATTCCTCAATAGCTCAGTCGGTAGAGCGCCGGACTGTTAATCCGTAGGTCCCTGGTTCGAGCCCAGGTTGAGGAGCCAAATTTTCATGCTTTGCATTGATGCAAAGTTTGATTTCGAGTGATAACACCGATTCCTCAATAGCTCAGTCGGTAGAGCGCCGGACTGTTAATCCGTAGGTCCCTGGTTCGAGCCCAGGTTGAGGAGCCAAATACAAAGCCTTGCAGAAATGCAGGGCTTTTTTATTTTATGGCGCTTACGTTAACCTCTGCAAGTCAATATCATGTTCACTACGCCAGTGTAAATTAATCGGGATAAATGAATTAAGTATGCACACCCTCTCTTTATTACGCGCAGGTAAACTCACTGGCATTAAACGCTTGGATCTTGCTTGCCAGTTAACTGAGTTCCCTCGAGAAATCTTTGAGCTGAGCGAGTCTTTAGAGATTCTTAATTTATCGAACAATGCCCTAAATACCCTACCCGATGATCTGCCTAGGTTAAGCAAGTTGCGGATTATCTTTTGTTCAGAAAACAATTTTACTGAGCTACCTGAGGTGTTGGGACTTTGCCCTAATCTTGAAATGATAGGCTTTAAATCCAATCAGATTAACAAGGTTTCGGCATCTGCTTTACCAGCAAAATTACGTTGGCTGATTTTAACTGACAATAAAGTTACTGAGTTACCTCAAGAACTAGGCAACTGCAAAATGCTGCAAAAGCTGATGCTCGCAGGAAATAAGTTGCGAGATTTGCCGGCATCCATGGCGAACTGCTCCCGTTTAGAACTACTCCGCATTTCTGCCAATCAATTTACATCATTACCTTGCTGGCTAGTGTCGCTACCACGCCTTGCTTGGTTAGCTTACGCAGGCAATCCATTTAGCGAAGCCTATGAATCTGCCGCAATAACCAATCAAAAGATCCCACAGATTGATTGGCACAACCTTAATATTCAGCAGCAACTAGGCGAAGGCGCATCTGGCACTATCTACAACGCCACCCATCAGATACAAGGCTTAGCCTCACCTGTTGCTGTAAAGATATTTAAAGGAGCCGTTACCAGTGATGGCTTACCAAGCAGTGAGCAATGTGCAAGCATTGCAGCCGGTGCTCATGCTGCGCTGATTCCAGTCGCAGGTAATGTGGTCGGACACACATCAGGCAGATCTGGGTTACTGATGTCTTTAATCCCACCTAGTTTCGTTAACCTTGCCGGGCCACCTAGCCTGGAATCTTGCACCCGTGATTGTTACGCAGAACATACCAGTTTTAGTTTAGCCTCTGTGCTCAGCATTGCTTTGAGTATTGCCAGTGCAGCGCAACATCTGCATAGGCAAGGCATCACCCATGGCGATTTATATGCGCATAATATTCTATGGGACGAGCAAGGGAATTGTTTACTTGGAGATTTTGGCGCCGCCTCGTTTATTCCTCAACATGATACGCAGCTGACTTCTGGCTTGCAGCGCGTAGAAGCCCGCGCTTTTGCCTGTCTGCTTGAAGAGTTGCTTGAGCGCTGCCGCCCTCAGCCTGAAAATAAGCACATCGTAGATGCTTTAGGTATACTCCAACAACATTGCGCACAACCAGATGTAAGTTCGCGCCCGGTTTTCAGCGAGATAACACAAAGTTTGACAGTACTAGCTCAACGTATAGACAACTCAACAGTGATTAATGGCTAAAGGTTAATTCTTATGATTTTAGATACGATAAACAATGCACATCGCTACGCCATGTTGCATCCTTTGTTTACAAAGGTATTCGACTATATACAAAGCACAAACTTACATGCATTAGCGCCCGGCAAACACTCTATCGCAGGCGATGATTTATTTGTCATTATTGAGCGGATACAAGGTAGAAGTAGAGACTCAACACAATTAGAATGCCATCGCAAATATATTGATATTCAACTAGTGCTAGATGGGGTGGATGAGATGGGCTGGAAATCGCTTGCCGACTGTGAAAATCCTGAGAGTGACTACAACGCGACTTACGATGTACAGCTATTTAATGCTATGCCAACCGCATGGGTCGCCACTCCGGCAAACTCTTTTTGTATTTTCTTTCCTGAAGATGCACATACTGCATTAGTTGGCACAGGCAATATTCACAAAGCCGTGTTTAAAATTGCAGTAAGTCCTAAAATTTAGCATTAAGCTTACTTAGGGTAATCATAAAACTCAAAGGCTTTATCATAGTTTTTCACTCAACCTCACAGGAGCCAAAATATAGCTTGGGTAAAAATGCACTGCACCACTGAGACCTATATCCAATGCGATCATGATAAATGCCAATGAGTTGGTTGCACATTCAATACGTTCAGTGCAATATACAGCGTATATAATTAATTTAAAGAGTAAATTTAAGCATGCTCAGGATAAACTCAATTACTTGCCAAGTGTAATATCAACTATTACAAAAATAAAATACTAATAAAATGAATAAACTTGAGGTTTAAATGGCACGTCCTGAAAAGATTCGCCTTGGTGAAGTGTTAGTTCAGCAAAACCTGATTTCTGCTGACGATTTAAATAGATCACTAGAAGAGCAAAAACGCACCGGTCGCAAGCTTGGCCGTATTTTTGTAGACAGTGGATATGTGACAGAAACACAAATTTCTGAAGCGCTTGCACACCAGTTAAAAATCCCCTACATCAATATCCAGCAATTCAGCACCAAAACCGAAGTAATTAACAAATTGCCAGAAGCGCAAGCTAGGCGCTTCCGTAGCGCGGTTTTGGAAGACAGAGGCGCCACTTATCTAGTCGGCATGGTTGATCCGACTGACCTATTTGCTTACGATGAAATCGTTCGTATCCTGCACAAAGATATAGAGCTAGCGGTTGTGCAAGAAAATGCACTACTACAATTGATTGACCGCAGTTATCGCCGTACCGACGAAATTTCAAACCTTGCTATGGAGCTTGGGCAAGACCTTGGTGACACCGCAATCGACTTTGCTGCACTAGGAATTACGGGAAATAGCGAAGAGGCACCTGTTGTTAAGCTACTACAAACAATTTTTGAAGATGCAGCACAGGTGCGCGCATCAGATATTCATATTGAACCACAGGAAAACAAGCTATATATTCGATTTAGGATAGATGGTGTGATGCACCTACAAACCGAAGCAGAATTAAAAATTACTTCAGCATTAGTGCTACGTCTTAAACTAATGTCTAGTTTGGATATTTCTGAAAAGCGCTTACCCCAAGATGGCCGCTTTGCATTAAAAATTAAACAGCAGCCCGTTGATATCCGTATTTCTACGATGCCAACGCAGTACGGCGAGTCTGTGGTCATGCGTCTGTTGATCCAAAATAGTAGCAACTTTGCATTGGATAAGCTAGGGATGCCTCCCGATATGCTGGAACGGTTTCGTAAACTAATTCACCGCCCCAGCGGCATGGTGCTAGTAACGGGACCAACTGGCAGTGGTAAAACCACAACACTTTACGCCGCACTAAACGAGAGAAATTCCTCTGCCAATAAAATCATTACTGTTGAGGATCCTGTCGAATATCGCCTACCCGGAATCAATCAGGTGCAAGTTAATGAAAAAATTGATTTAGACTTCTCACGCGTACTTAGATCAGCATTGCGGCAAGACCCTGACATTATTCTAGTTGGTGAGATGCGAGACCAAGAAACAGCGCAAATTGGCCTAAGGGCAGCGATGACCGGCCATTTGGTGCTATCCACACTACATACGAATGATGCCACCAGCACACTGATTAGGATGATGGATATGGGCGTGCCCCGCTACATGGTAGCAACTTCAATCGTCGGTGTTGTTGCCCAGCGATTAGTGCGTCTTCTGTGTGAGGGATGCACTGAACCCTATGAACCTTTACCGTTTGAGCATGCATGGTTGCGATATGAAATCGGCCATGAAACTGAAAAACACCAATATGCGCATGGCAAAGGTTGCAGCCTTTGCAATGGAACTGGCTATCAGGGACGGCTTGGCGTGTATGAGCTTCTGGAGATGAATAACGACTTGGTGGACGCTGCTAGCCACAGCGACCCGAATCAATTCATTAAGTTAGGTCGCCAAAACATGGCTGGTAAAACCTTACGCAAAAGTGCGATTGACCTAGTCTTGGCCAGACGCACGACGATTGCTGAGGCTATGCGCATCAACAATCAGTTCGAAGAGTAAAGCAGCATGCCATCGTTTGCTTACAAAGGTAGAGACAGCCAAGGGGCATTGGTACAGGGTACCATGGAAAGTATAGACAGCAGCAATGTTGCCTCGCAGCTATTGAGCATCAATATCACGCCGATAGAAATTAAAGCTCAATCAGCAAAAGTGGCAACTAAAGAAGTCAACTTTAATTTATTTAAAGAAAAGATTAGTACGCTAGATGTCATGCTTTTTAGCAGACAAATGTACACCTTATTAAAAGCTGGCATTCCGATTATGAACGCACTCAACGGCTTACAGGCATCCACACAAAACAAAGCTTTTTCTTCAGTTATTGGTAACGTACGGGAGAGCTTGGCTGGTGGCCGTGAACTCTCAGTAGCACTAGCACAGCACCCTAGCGTTTTTTCAAGCTTTTATGTCAGCATGGTACGTGTAGGCGAAAGTACCGGTTTATTGGATAGCGTATTTTTTAGGTTATTCGAACATATAGAGTTTGAACGATTTATGCGCGATCAAATTAAAGCTGCATTGCGCTACCCTACTTTTGTGGTGATTGCGATGGCTGTCGCTATTGTTGTGGTGAACTTATTTGTCATTCCGGCGTTTGCAAAAGTATTTCAAAGCTTTGGTGTTGAGCTCCCCTTAATGACACGAGGTTTGTTGGCGTTCTCAGCTTTTATGCAGGCATTTTGGCCCTACTTATTGGCCCTAATAGTTGGTGCTGTGTTTTTGTTTCGCTCATATACTGCAACCAGTATCGGCAGGTATAACTGGGATAGCATTAAATTAAAAATACCTATCGCCGGTAAAATTGTCCATAAAGCGACCATGGCACGCTTTGCCAGAAGTTTTGCACTCTCAAGTAAAAGTGGTGTACCGATTACCAATGGGCTAAAGCTCGTTGCACAAACTGCCGATAATGATTATGTGGGTAGCCGTATCGACCAAATGCGCGAAGGTGTGGAACGTGGTGAAAGCATTCTACGCACTGCAACCAATAGTGGTGTATTTAATCCCATTGTTCTGCAGATGATTGCCGTAGGTGAGGAATCAGGCTCTCTAGATGATCTCATGGAAGAAATTGCCGACATGTATCAGCGTGATGTTGAATATGAAATTAAAACCCTAGGTGCGCAGATTGAGCCTATCTTAATCGTATTTTTAGGAGTGATGGTGTTGATTCTGGCACTGGGCATCTTCTTACCAATATGGGATCTTGGCAACATTGCATTGCACAAAGGCTAATACTCCGTGCCCGCTTTGTTAAAAAAGCACAGTGCTGGTGCACACCGATTTGACTTTGTGGTCACGTTGGTCATTATTAGTGTATTAACAACCTTGCTGCTTTATAGCCTGAACAGGGCACAAGTGAGTATAGGAAAAGTCACGCGTGATGCAGAGCTTAACAATATACGTTTAGCAATTGCCGAGAGCTGGGTACACAAACAAGCAAGACATGAATCGGTTGATGTAAAAACATTGGTCAAAACCAATCCAATGCGCTTCATTAATGAAATACCAATCAACTATATTGGAGAAATGTCAGCCAAACCAGCCGGATTACATACTGTTTGGTATTTCGATATCAACAGAAAACAGTTAGTATATGTACATAGTGATGATACTGAAGCGCGGTATGAGCTCATTAACACCTCCACCAGTCAAAGTTCATCAAAACTGAGTGCCGGTGGTTTAGATTTAGCGTTGGTAACAAATTAATCATTTTTGTTTAAAAAAAGGAAAAAAATGCCTAGCAAAATTAAAGGCTTTACCCTCATTGAGTTAATTGTGGTGATTATTATTCTGGGTATTTTGGCAGCAGTTGCCCTACCTAGATTCACCAATCTACAACGTGATGCGCGCATTGCAAAACTGAATGCGGCTAGAGGTAGCGTTGCCGCAGCGGCAGCATTAGCCCATGCAACAGTATTGGCCAGAAACAATATCGCTGACACAACAGCTTGCCCAGGCGGCGGCACGGCAGACAATAGCAACGGGGCAACCGGTACAGTGTGTACAGAAAATGGCATTATTAACCTAGTAAACGCATACCCTGACGTTACTGCAATAGGTACGGCTGGCGTACTTTCAGCGGCTGGCTTAACCACAACATTTAATCCTACACTGGCACAGTTACAGGCAGATGGCTATAACTACACAGACACAGGCACGGTTGCTACGTTTCAAATTCAAGGTGCACCTACGCCTGCACAATGCCAGTTTACTTACACTGAAGCAGCAGCTAACGGTGCACCGGTGATCACGCCGATTGACCCAACTGGTTGCTAACTTTAAGAAAACCTAAATTTCAAGTATGGATCTTGATTAATTGGATATGTGCCCGTTAAAAATTTAACACTGCTTTTATTTAATTGTAATAAACATAGATACTTTAAATTTATAAAAAATCTATTTAACACCCCGTAACGTATTAAGGAGTTTTAATAATGAAGCAACAACAATCTGGTTTTACCTTAGTTGAATTAGTAGTGGTGATTGTGATTTTAGGTATTTTGGCGGCTACTGCTTTGCCAAGATTTATTAACTTAACAAATGATGCTCGAATTGCTGCGGTAAATGGTCTGGCTGGTGGTCTGCGATCATCAGTAGGCGTAGTACAAGCAAGACATTTTGCAAACGGCGGCACAGCAAACACGGTAACTATGGTTGATGGCACGGTAGTTGCGGTTGCTGCAGCTACCGGCATACCTACTGGCACACTCGCTGGCATTGGGGCTGCAATGACAGGCTTAACCGTCGCAGAGGGAGTTACGCCCGACTACACAACAGCAACGGCCGTTACATTCCGACCAGTTAACGGTGGCAGCGTAACATGCCAAGCTAGTTATAATGGCACTACAGGTGCAGTTGCCGTAGCGACTGGTGGGTGCTAGTTGCTTACCAATCCCAGTTTAATATAAACATCATAAGTGTAAATGCAGCGTATACTCGTTTAAGCATGCGTCAATTAAAAGGCTTTACCGTTGTAGAACTGGTAGCAGTAATTGTAATTACAGGTTTAATTGCCGCAATTGCTGCACCTCGTTTTATTGGCAGGGATGCTTTTGATGCAAGGGGAGCCTATGGCACCCTGATGTCAGCTTTACGATACGCACAAAAAACAGCTATTGCGCAACGCACCACAGTTTTCGCCAATGTGAACATCGCAACACGAACCATTTGCCTCGGCTACACGAATAACTGTAGCGCTCCAGTACTTGACCCCGCTACGCGCGCAGCATACGTTAAAGTATTACCAAACAACGTCACAGTGGCCGCAAGCACCGCAGTGATTGGTTTTGATGGTTTAGGCAGCCCTCTACCCAATGCTACCGCAACCTTTCAAATCCAAAATGCAGTCACATTAGAACCTGCGCGCACTATTACAGTAGAAGCAGAAACCGGTTATGTCCGATAAACCTAACCACCTACCACCATATACTCGCCCAGCTGACTTATTAAAACGCTCAATGCCATCTGCGTTTTCGCGAGTGGGTATTACCCAACGGGGTGTTACTTTAGTAGAGTTGGTTGTGTTTATTGTGATTATGGGCGTTGCTTTAGCAGGTGTATTAAAAGTGTTGGAAATCACCGGACGCAATAGTGCTGATCCGTTAGTGAGGAAACAAGCCTTATCCATTGCTGAATCACTATTGCTAGAAATCCAGCAGCAGCCATTTACCTTTTGTGACCCAGATGATGCCAACGCATCAATAGCAACTAGCTCCACTGACTGCACCACTCAAACACAAGATACAGATCCAGCAGGTGCTGGAGCGATTGCTGGGCCATTTCCCGGTTCAGAGAGCCGCTACAGCAATACCAACCCTTTTGATAATGTTGCAGATTACGGCGGATTCTCAATGCCTAATGCTGCATGTGCTGGCATTTGCAACCCTAACGACACTACACCACTGGCAGGTTTGGGAGCGTACACCGCCGCAGTCACCATTAGTCGAGCTGGCGGTGTTTTCGGTTTGAGTAATGATGCCGCACTTAGAATTAGTGTACGTGTGACGGGACCAGCCAATACAGATGTCACCTTATCAGGTTACCGTGTTCGTTATGCTCCCAATATATAGGCATCCACTAAAAGCTAGCCACTTATCTGTACGTTACTTACAGATGCCCTCCCATGCCCGCAGGCGCTTAGAGCCCGCCTTCACACAAGGGTTTACATTGGTTGAATTGGTTGTAGTCATCACAATCGTCGGCATACTTGCAGGTGGTGTGGCATTATTTATTGGCAACCCTACGCAGTCTTTTTTTGATAGTGAGCGGCGGGCAAGCTTATCAGACCGTGCTGACATCGCTTTACGCCGCATGTCTAGAGACATCAGAAACGCTCTACCTAATAGTGTAAGAACTACGGTCAACGGTGCTGATAGCATGTTAGAGTTTACCCCTGTACTCAAAGCAGGACGTTATCGAGCGGCAGTAGGTACTGCACCTGCTACGGATAATCCTTTAGATTTTTCTAACCCTACTGATACCAACTTTGATGTATTAGGCACGGCAATGACCGTCACAAATAATCAGTCATTAGTTATCTACAACTTAGGCATTTCTGGGGCCGATGTTTACCAAGGTACTAGCAGGCGTACACTGAACGCTGCAAACAATAGCAATACCTTGAGCTTTACTGGCAGTAGCTTTCCGCTCGCCTCCCCCTCTAACCGTTTTCAAGTGGTCGCTACACCAGTCACTTATGCATGCGATATGACTAATCGCATATTGTGGCGATATCAGGGCTATGCGTTTCAGGCTGCTCAACCTGCCAGCATTGCCGCGCTTGATGGTTTAGCAGGGGTTCAGCGTAGCCAACTTGCTAATAATCTGGAAAGCTGCCAAATCACTTACACGTCTGGCGTGTTGCAAAGATCAGGTATAGTTTCTGTCAATATCAGCCTCACAGAGGACACAGCCAGAGTAACGCTGATGCATCAAATCAATGTGGCTAATTCACCATGAATAAACAATACACACGTGGATTTTTACTGCCAGCTGCAATCTTCTTGCTCGTCATTTTAGCTGCACTAGGCGCTTATGCTTTAAATATAAGCAGCATACAACAGGCAACATCCAGGCAAGATATACAAGGTGCGCAAGCCTATCAGGCTGCACGTGCGGGGCTGGAGTCGGTAATATTTCAAGTACTGGCCCCAGGCACGGCAAACTTGGTGAACTGCCCTGCTCCAGCCAATATTAATATTGGATCCTACGTGGTAGCAGTTACTTGTGCTCAATCGATCGATTACTTTGAGCAAGGCACCGATCGTACTATTCGCATCTTTGAAATTACATCCACGGCAAGCTCTGGCGTTGCTGGTACAATTGAATACAGTGAGCGCCGTTTAGATGCAACCGTAAGCAAATGCCGTGCAACAGACACCACACCAGCCAGCCAGTGCAACTAGGCCAAAATAAAATTGATGGTAATTTGGATTAAATAATAATGAACTTACGGTTTCTTATTTTAATATTAAGCTTAGCGCTATCATTAATAAGTAGCCTTGCAAATGCTGCAACCTATGCATATAGGAATGACAGCTTTAGTTACGATACACCTTCAGTTTCAGCCAGTACGGTTACTTGGCACGCCACCGGTGCGTCACCTGCATGTACAACTTACCCTCTAGGCGATGATGACTGGGCTGACATTAGCTTTCCATCCGGGTTTAAGTTCACGTTTGGCGGTGTTGATTACACTAATGTTAGAATTTACTCTAACGGCATCCTAAAATTTGGTAGTGACGCGTCTGGCTACCATCGTAATTATTCAAACTTAGCGCTCCCAATCACATCAAATGCGTTAGCCTTTACAGGTTGCTCGCAAGGCATACCAACCAACATTATGCTGCCTTACTGGACCGATATTGTTGCCGGTACAGGTAACAATACAACTGGCGCCTCTGTGAAATATGAGCTCATTACCGATCCGGTAACGAATCAAGATCGCTTTGTGATTTCGTGGGTGAACGTGAAGTTATACAACACCACGACACGCTACAACTTTCAAGTCGTACTTTACGAAAGCAATACTGGTGTTAACGGCAATTTTAAGTACAACTACACAACAGGTAGCAGCACAGGCTCTGCGGCTACCGTAGGTGTGCAGTTAAGTACTACTGACTCCACACAATACTCGTACAATCAAGCGTTTATCGACACCACTAACGGCACTTCTATTTTATGGTATCCAGCCAATCAATTAGACCCAAAAACTGCTGAGTATCGGTTCGATGAAAGCACTTGGACTAACACTCCCAATGAAGTTAAAGATACCTCTGGCAATAGCCAAAATGCATCCGTGATTGGGTTGGTAACTAATACAGCCACTGGTAAACTTTGTCGTGGCGGCAGCTTTACCAACAACACCTCCAATACAACAATAGATGCAATTGCTACGCCAATAGTACCGGGTAACACAGGCTCGGTAGATATGTGGTACAAATCAAATGTTGCGTGGAATGCTGGGTCTTCCAATGCAACATTCTTTGATGCAACTAAAATTGCCACGCAGCCATTTTTCTTTATGAAGCTAGCCAATGGCAGGCTAAGGTTTGCGATTACAGACAGCGCAGGCACCGTGCTCACTGCGGAAACCTCAACGAGCCGTAGTTTTGCCGCAAACACCTGGCATCATGTGGGCGTGAGCTGGAACATCAAGCCCGGTAGTAACCAAACTGTTTTGCAAATATTTCTGGATGGCGACTTAGAAACAACCAACACTACTACACCGTACCGCAGCACTTCAAGTGGCAATATTACAAACTTAAGTTCCATTTATATTGGTGACAACCGCACCTCTGGCATTACACCCAATACCGGCACACCTAATGGTGCCAACGGCACCATTGATGAGATATATATATACGCCAGAGATATTAGTGCAACACAAGCTGAGGCTGATATGAATATCGTACGTACCACTTGTACGTCATTAGATCATTTCCACATTGTGCATAGCGGGCAAGTGGTTGGCTGCAACCCGGCAAATGTCGTAGTAGAAGCCCATGATGCAGCCCATGCGTTATTTAATTTAGCTGGCACGACCATGCAAATTGCTACTAGCAGCAGCCATGGCACTTGGTCTGGCATTTCTACCATTAACCCTGTTAACGATACCGGCAACGGTACCGCCAATTACACCTTCAGTAATGAATCTCGCATCACGCTAGGGTTAACTAATGGGTTTATTGAAACACTGAATATCAATCTAGCCTCTGGTCAATCGGGTCCCGGTCAAATCACAGAGACAAGCGGCGCAGGTGTCATTTGCGTCCCTTCAGACTACACCTTTGGATCCACCTGTGACAGCAACCTTACTTTTTTAGAAGCTGGTTTTTTATTTGATGTTTTAAACCATATTTCAGAAGTCAGTCAAACAGTCACCGTCAGTGCAGTTAGAAAGTCTAATAACAGCCTAACCTGTACGCCTGCATTCGCTAGCGTTAACAGAAATATCAATTTCACTTGTAACTACAACAACCCTGCCACAGGCTCTATGCCAGTAAGAGTAGGCAATAAAGCATTAAACTCCGGCAATAGCACAACTGCCGCCTGCGATAGCAGCGGCCAAAACGTCAACTTAAGCTTTAATGCCAGCGGCGTTGCCACTACTACGGTGCAATATGCAGATGTGGGCAATATGACTCTCACCGCTAAAATCACCACAGGTGGTCTAAATATGACAGGCTCTGATAATTTCATTACTGCCCCAGCTATTTTTGCATTTTCAGGAATTAGTACAGCCCCGATTAAAGCTGGTAGCAACTTTGGCATTACCGTCACTGCACAAAACTCAGCAAATACAACTACCCCAAACTTTGGTAAAGAAACTACGGCAGAAGGCGCTTCACTGAGTTTTAATAAATGCCAACCATCCGGTAGCAATTCAGTCAATGGTAGCTTTACAGGTTCATTAGGATCATTTACAAACGGCGTAGCAACAGCCAGTACGCTAAAATGGACTGAAGTTGGAAATGGAGATATCACGGCAACTTTAACCAGTGGTAGCTATTTAGGATCAGATATAACGGCTAGCAATAATACTGGCAATAGTGGCACCGTGTGCAATGGCGCAGGTAACGTTGGCCGTTTTATCCCAGATCATTTTGATACCATCGTTACACAAGGATGTAATGCAGGAAACTTTAGCTACTCTGCCCAACCCTTTAATGTGCAAGTTAAGGCAATGAATGCGCTTGGCAACATCACAATAAACTATGACGGCACGGCAAATACCAGCCCTAACTTCTCCAAGACTACAACATTGAGCGATGCTAATGCAATTGCAACCGGCTCACTTTTAAACGCAAGCGTGCCTTTGGCATCATTCACACAAGGCATTGCCAATACCACACCAAATTACACATTCACCAGTGCGCTTACCTCACCAGCAACTATTAAATTAAGAGCTGCCGATACAGATGCGGTAAGCTCTGCATCTGGAATCATAGAAGGCAGTACCTTGATACGCAGTGGTCGCATACGCATACAAAATGCCTACGGATCTGAGTTGCTAGAATTGCCAATGCCAATGGTGGCACAGTACTGGAATAATGGTTCATGGGCACTCAATAGCAACGACATTTGTACGACAGGTGTTAGCTTAGCCTTTACAGATCCCAATCTCGCAGATGGCCTAGTACCCAGTGAGTTGTGTGTACTGGATACAGGCAACCCAGGCAGTAGCGGTTTAGGTTGTACAGCGTCAGGAATTGCATCCAAACGCTTTAAAGTACCGCCAAGTAATGGTAACTTCAACCTAACACTCAGGGCTCCCGGCGCAGGCAACACCGGCTCAATAGATGTGACTGCAACCGTGCCTGCTTGGCTTAAATATAACTGGACAGGGGCAGGAAACACGAATCCAAGCGCACGCGCCACATTTGGCACTTATAGAGCACCTATTATTTACTTGCGAGAAGTTTTCTAGTGCTCTCCAGTTAATTGACTGTACGTTTGTGCCAAACAAATGGTTATAAAAGAGAAAGTTGAGTCGATTAATGATATATTACAATAAGTTACGACGTACAACTTAATGTAGTATATACTATTTAAAAGCAAGAATAAATTTTGGCTTCGATGAAACGCTCATGATCAAATTTTTTACCAAGAAAAAATCGCAAGGATGGTTGTGTATCGAGCCATCAGGGCATAGCACGCAACTTGCCCATGTGATAAAAATCCGCGACCGTAAGCCCTTGGTAAAAATGACGATTTCTCAGGCAAACAACACCAAAGATGCTTTTGATATTAAGTCAATCATTGCGGATACTGACTTAGATTTCAATAGTTTTCATTGCGCTTTGCTGATGAAGCAAGGTGAATACCAGATATTTCAGATTGAAAAACCAAATGTGTCTGATAATGAATTAAAGCAAGCCATTGGCTGGAAGCTTAAAGATATGATTGATTATGCCGTTGAGCAAGCAACGGTAGACGTGATCCATATTCCACTTGATGACACCAAATCAAATAGGCAGTCTTATGTGTATGCGGTGTCAGCCAAGAACACCGTGATCGGCAACTATATGCAGCAATTTGCGGATATTAGCAAATCCGGATTAGAGGTGATTGATATTCAAGAGATGGCGCAAAGGAATATTGCATCATACATTGAAGAAGAAAACCGTGGGCTAGCGTTATTATCTATCGACAGCAATGGCGGCTTACTTACCTTCACAGCTAATAAGGCGCTATACCACGCGAGGCAGATTGAATTAAACACAGAAGCGTTTTCCAGCGACAACAGCGAACAAAAATCTAATATTTTCGAACGATTTGGGTTGGAAATTCAACGTTCTCTAGATAATTTTGAGCGTCAGTTCCCACAACTCACAATTAACCGCCTAGTGCTCTCACCTTTTGTTGGTCGTGAAGACTTTTACGATTATCTAAGCTCTTATTTATATATTAAAGTTGAACGTTTGGATTTATCAGACATATTTGACTTTGAAAGTAATGCTAAACTCAATACTTTAGAGTCTCAAGCCTTGTTCTTCCCTGTGTTGGGTGCCGCTCTGCGTGACGGGGGCGAACTGTGAACCAACAGATTAACCTCGTCAACCTTGCATTAATCAAACAAAAACAATTCTTAACCCTGAATAGCATCGCTGTAATACTAGGGGTAATCACAATTGCAATGCTAGCTTATTACGCCTATATTAAAAGCGAAGTTAGCTCTCTTAGCATGCAGCGCCAGCAAGTGGCTAATGAGCTCATCAAAACACAAACCGAACTCAAAGCAATCACTGCATTGCACATGCCGCGTGATAAAGACAGCGCACTGGAAAAGCAAATTGAAACGCTAGAAGAAAGCGAAAAGGTGCAGCAGCAGATACTCAACACACTTAACCAATCAAGCAAAATACCAACTAACAGCTACGCAGCATTAATGCGTGCATTTGCCAAACAGAACATTGATGGCCTTTGGTTAACGGGCTTTAGTGTTGATAGCCAAACGGATACGCTTAATATTCAGGGTCGTGCACTACGTGGCGATTTGGTGCCGCAGTATATTAATGGCTTAAGCAACGAACCTGCACTAAAAGGTAAATTATTTTCTAGTTTAAATATTAGCACGCCGAAATTAGCTAACATACCGGTGCCAACAACACAAAGCAAGCCCGAAGCAGAAGCGGAAAAAAACAATACCAAAAACACATTAACTATTACAAATCAACCTAATTACATCGAGTTCTCATTAGAGTCCAGACTTGATAACACATCGGCATTAACAACCAGTGCCCCACTTCAAAGCACAAACCCAAGCCCCATGACTGGAGGAAAACCTTGAAAACCACTTTCATGGAAAAATGGTTATTGCTTTCCGGTAAAGTTGAGGCACTCAATCAGCGTGAACGTTTGATGGTGCTTGGCGCAGCTGCATTGTTGACGTATACCATAATGCATATGTTGCTGATCGACTCATTTGAGGCAAGCAAAAAAAGATTACTAACTGAAATTTCGACAGATCAAGCACTAGCGCAAGAGTTACAGCAACAGACATCTTTGTACAAAAGCAAACCTCCAGTTGACCCAGATGCACAAAACAAGCAGCGGATTGCAGAGTTACATACCCAGCTGCAAGCGCTTGAATCCAAGCAAAGTCAACTTAATGCTAGCTTGATTAGCCCAGAAAAGATGCCTGAGTTATTAAGGGATTTGTTATCCAAAAACGGCAAATTAAAATTAATCGCATTAAATACGCTACCACCCAAAAATCTCGTAGAGATGCCATTAAAACCTACTGATAGCGGTGTTACAGCATCGGTAGCTGACTCAGCCGAGCAAAATCCAGCGCCTATTCAAGAGGGTGCTTTGTTTAAGCATGGAGTGGAAATTACTGTAGAGGGTCGTTATTTAGATTTACTGGAATATGTTAGTACTATCGAAAGTATGCATTGGCATGTGCTGTGGAACCGAGGCGAACTAACCGTAAAATCATTTCCGAATAACCAGCTTAAGCTCACAGTGTATACTTTGAGCTCTGATAAAACATGGTTGAGCATATAAGCATGAAGATGACTTTCAACCAACTATGGCAGATCGGGGCAACGTGCTTGCTTACACTGAATACTGTCTACGCCGAAGCACTAAGAGATCCAACTCAACCGCCTCCAGCCTTTTATAATCAAGCACACAGCACTGATGGTAGCGGTTTGCTTGATGGCCCCGTGCTACAATCAATCATTCTCGGTGCTAATCACCATGCAGCGATTATTAATGGTCAAAAAGTTATGCTCGGAATGAAATATGACGGTGCAACATTAATCAGACTTAATGAGCGAGAGGCCATTCTGCGTAACCCAGACAATACTTTGAAAATATTAACGATGGATTATGCTATGCAAAAGAAAATTCTTTCCACTAATGGTCAGGCTAGCTTTGCTAAAAAAAGCGGTCAAATTAAGCAATAATGATTGCTCAATATAGAAAAAATGTACCAAACGAGAACAACATGCCGACAACTGCAATCCGACTATCTCCACTACTGATTGTAATACTACTCACTAGCTGCGCTGGTTTTTTGCAGCCACATGATCAAACCACGCTAAACACAATCAAAAATGAGTTAACTGTTGGGGCTGAAACAAAGCCTGCTAAAACTGTTACGCCAGTAGAAATTAATGACGCACTACTACCACCATTAAAAATTGAAATCCCAAAAGCTACTGCAAAAAAACTGGAACAACGTTTTGATTTAGTCATTAACAATGCACCGGCAAATCAGGTTTTGATGGGGATTGTAGGCGGCACACGGTACAGCATGCTGGTGCATCCAGACATTAAAGGAGATATCTCGGTTAATTTAAAAGATGTCACTGTATTTGAGGCTCTAGACGCTTTAAGAGAGCTCTATGGTTACGAATATAAAGTAGATGGCTCACGCATCTTTATTGAACAACAGTCAATGCAAACCCGTGTATTCCAAGTTAACTACATTGTCGGGCAACGTAAGGGTGCATCTGATATCCGCGTGACATCAGGTTCGATTAGCGGCGGCAGTCAAAACAACCAGCAAGGCACTAATAACACCGGCGCGACTTCACAAGTATCAAACAACATCAGTGGTGGCGCCAACAACAACCGCACATTTACTAGCTCAAGTATCAACACTACCTCCAATAACGATTTTTGGCGTGATTTAACAGAATCATTAAATGGTATTGTGGGTAACGAGAATGGTCGTCGTATTATTGTTAACTTGCAGTCAGGTGTCATTGTCGTGCGCGCAATGCCGAACGAGATTCGTAACGTTGAGTCCTTTTTAAACTTAATGCAGGTATCAATTGAGCGCCAAGTAATACTTGAAGCCAAAATACTCAACGTGCAACTGAATGATCAATCCCAAAGCGGTGTGAACTGGTCAGTATTCGGTCGTAGCGGTTCTAATACTGGTATTGTAGGAAATATTAATGCAAACACACGTCTTTCAAGCAGTGGCAATGGCAACCTTGTAAGCGGCGACTTAACGGCTTCTAGCGGCACAGCACTGACTAATGCTGCAACAACCGCGTTAGGTGGCCCACTATTTGCTATTGCACTTCAAGGCGCTAATTTCTCCACACTGCTATCGTTTTTAGAGACACAAGGCGACGTACAAGTACTATCCAGCCCACGTATTTCTTCGATTAACAATCAAAAAGCAGTACTCAAAGTTGGTACCGATGAGTTTTTTGTAACAGGGATTTCCTCTAACACCACTGCATCTGTAGGTGCAACTACCACTGTGCCAGAAGTAATATTACAACCATTTTTCTCTGGGATTACCTTGGATGTAACACCGCAGATTGATAAGGATGACAACATCATTCTGCACATGCATCCTTCTATCAGCCAGGTTTCTACCGTCAATAAGCAAGTAACATTAGGTGGGACTGCTGGTCAAATTAACCTACCATTAGCATCTAGCAATATCAGTGAGACCGACAGCATTGTTCGCACCCGTGACGGGCGCGTAATAGTGATTGGCGGTTTAATGACAGAGAGCGCATCTAGCACAAAATCTAAAGTACCTGGTCTGGGTGATGTCAAAGGCGTAGGCGCTGCTTTTCGTCAACAAAGCACTGCTAAAACAAAAACTGAATTGGTCATTTTGCTAAAAGCATCCGTTGTTCAAGGGCAAGATAGTTGGTCAAACGACATGTTATCAAGCAAACAGCGTATCGAAGACATGCGTAGGCAAGACGCAGGCACCGAGGCTCAATAACCCATGTACCTGCAACACTTCGGGCTTAATGAGTTTCCTTTTAGTATTACACCAGATACGAGTTATTTCTTTGCATCCGCAAGTTATCAAGATGCACTAAATACTGTCATATTCGCAGTGACCACCGGTGAGGGATTTATTAAAATCACTGGTGAAGTCGGCACAGGCAAAACCCTGCTATGTCGCAAGCTCATGTCCAGCCTGGATCAAAGCTATAAAATTGCATACGTACCAAACCCCTACCTAGAGCCCCAATCTCTTTTAATGGTACTGGCTGAAGAGCTAAACATACGCTTGCCCACTGACACACAGATAACGCAACATGTGATACTCAATGCGCTGACCCATGCACTGTTAAACTTTGCGAGAGAGAACATTAAAGTAGTGGTCTGCCTTGATGAAGTTCAGGCTATGCCAATAGAAACGTTAGAAGCGCTACGTTTACTTAGCAACCTTGAGACTGAAAAAAGAAAATTACTGCAAGTGGTCATTTTTGGGCAGCCAGAGCTTGAAGATAAACTCAACCATGCTTCCATCCGGCAACTCAAGCAAAGGATTACTTTTGCGTACCAGCTTGATCTACTAAGCCGCGACGAAATGGCATACTACCTTAATCACCGCCTAACCATTGCCGGTTACAAAGGTAGCCGTATGTTTAGCCGTACCGCTTTATATTTAATGTATTATTACTCAAAAGGCGTACCTAGGCTGATTAACATATTGGCACATAAAGCCTTACTAGCCACTTACGGTAAAGGTAAGCACCAAGTAGGTATGCGCGAAGTACTGGCTGCTGCGTCGGACACAGAGTCTGTCTACGCAACATGGCGAAATTTTGGGTTAAAAAGTTTACCTTTAACCATGCTGCTTGGAGCGATCGGCTTAATCGTGTTTATTTTCATTAACAATCTAAAGCCATATTAAATCTCAATAAAAAAGACAATCGATGAGTTTAATCAATCAAATGTTGAAAGACCTTGAACAACGTGGTGCAACATCCACAGATGTTCAACAACCTTCAATCACACCACAATTTGGCGCATACACCAAAAAAAGCGGTAGCAAATCCATTTATATGATTAGTGTTAGCTTGCTTATTATCGTAATTGGCTACGCTGCACTTTCATCCCCTGCACAGTTGGCTCGTCTCAAAGAAATACTAGGCTTTAATCAACCCACCAACGATAACAACAGCAACCCTGCCGCGAAAATTAAGACCTCAAAATTTGGGCATCCCATACAAGACAAAGCAGCAGCTACAGCTACGTTACCAGAAGCAGCAACCGTAGCGCCCAATCAGTCACCAGAAGCAGCCGGTATTGACATCAGCAATGAATCTGACGTCAACCCTCCCGTTATGAATAAACCTACCGCTAGCGCATTAACCAAACCTAATGAGCCAGCTCATTTATTTGAAAGATCGCTTAAATTCACCCCACAAACGATTAAAGAACAACCAGCTAAAAACGCAGACTCCAGTCTGCAAAAAAAAAGCCCCCTATCATTGGTCGCTGAAAAAAACAGTACAGCAACACCGCAAACAAAAGAAGGTCCAATAAAAGAAACTGATGTTAAAGAGCCTGAAAAAAAAGATAGTATAAAAAATGACAGCGAAAAGACTGTTACCAGTAAAAGTACAAACGCACTGGCGCTTGCCAATAAGCAGCCCAATATCCATAAAAAAATGAGCCCCGAACAAACGGCTAATAGCAACTACCAGCAAGCACTGATTTATTTACAGCAAGGCAGAGTGTCTGAGTCAGAGACTTACTTAGAAAAAGTGCTTGAGTTTAACCCTGCACATCATGAGGCTAGACTAACACTTGCAAGCTTGTTGCTTGATAACAAAAGGCTAAATGACGCAAAAGACGTGCTCAATACAGGGTTGCAAATTGCCCCTGAGCAAAATGAGTTTCGTATCGCCTTAGCGCGTTTGCAAGTCAACGCTGGCGACCAAGCCGCAGCCTTCAGCACTTTAGAGCAAGGTTTGCCTTATGCAGGTAATCGTGCAGACTATTATGCTTTTCTCGCTACATTGTTACAGCGTAGCGGCCAACATGATGCGGCGATTACCCACTACACCAAAGCCATTGCAATTGAAAACAACACCGGCAGTGTAAAAACCAACACATTGGTGGGTTTAGGTATTTCTTTACAAGCCGTAGGTAAGCTTGAAAATGCACAACAAGCATTTGTTAGAGCGCAACAAATAGGCTCACTCAGCCCCGCGCTTGCCAGCTTTGTTGATCAGCAACTCAAGAAAATTCATCAAACCCTAAGTAAGTAAAAATGCCAGTCAGCGTTAAAGTCCTAGCAATCAAATAAATAGCGCGTTATGAAGGCCGCCAGAACTTAAGCAATAACGCATTGGAAATGACACTCACACTACTTAACGCCATCGCCGCACCAGCCAGTACCGGGCTTAATATACCCATGGCTGCCAGCGGAATACCGACTACGTTATAGATAAATGCCCAAAATAGATTCTGTCTGATTTTTTGATAGGTGCGCTTAGAAATATCAATCGCTTGTGCAATTAAGGCAGGATCGCCGCGCATTAGGGTAATACCAGAGGTATGCATTGCCACGTCTGTACCGCTAGACATCGCAACACCAACATCTGCCGCAGCTAGCGCTGGTGCATCGTTTAAACCGTCACCCACCATGGCAACCAGCCCATTTTGTTTCAGTTTTAACACAATATCGGCTTTTTCATCCGGTAACACTTGCGCATAATATTGTGAAATACCTAATTGACTAGCCACGTTAGCAGCACTACCTTGGTTATCACCCGATATCAGCACTGTATTTATATCAGCCCGTGATAAATTCGCAATTGCTTTCTGCGCCGTTGGTTTTATCGTGTCGCCAAAGGCGAAAAATCCCAACAGCTTGGGTGCAAAGTTGTCGAGCGTTCTCGCCTGCGCTATCCAAGAAACGCTATGCCCGGCTTTCTCCAGCAACAGTGCATCATCTTTAAATTTAGAAAGATTGACCTTTAAGTCATTCATCAGGCGCGAGCTCCCTATATACAGTTTCTGCCCATTAACCTCACCCAACAGACCTTTACCTGCCAATGCCTGTAATCCATGCGCCAACTGCAGCGACAAGCCTTTGGCATTGGCGGCATTTGTCACAGCTTTTGCCAACGGATGCTCGCTACCAGCTTGCAAGCTTGCAGCCAAAATCAGTAATTGGTCGTTATCTTGAGCATCCTCCCCTTTAGCAGTGGAATGCATGGCAAGCAGCTTAGGGTGCCCTTCTGTTAGCGTACCTGTTTTATCAAACGCCACTGTTTTAATCGCATGGGCAAGTTCAAGCGCCTCAGCATCTTTAATTAAAATACCATGCTGCGCGGCAACACCAGTACCCACCATAATAGCCGTTGGTGTTGCCAAACCCAGTGCGCATGGGCAGGCAATAACGAGCACAGTTACCGCGTTAATTATAGCAGCCTCCCAGTTACCATTATAAAGGCCCCACACCAGCAGAGTCAGCAGCGCGATCACCATGACAATTGGCACAAAGACTGCACTCACTTTATCCACCAAACGCTGAATCGGTGCTTTTTTTGCTTGTGCAGATTCAACTAGTCTTACGATACGCGCCAGTACCGTTTCAGCGCCGACAGCAGTAGTTTCAACGTATAGCGCACCTTCTCCGTTCATGGCACCGCCAGTGACTTTATCGCCAACTTTTTTAGCCACAGGCAAGCTCTCACCCGTAATTAAAGACTCATCCACCTGACTATCACCTTGCTGTACATTGCCGTCCACCGCAATTCGCTCACCCGGCCGCACCAAGACTATGTCCCCTACTTTCACCATTGCAATTGAGACTTGCTGCGTTTGTCCGTCAACTACCACCGTAGCAAACTCCGGCCTTAAGGTATTAAGGGCGCGAATTGCCTGCGTAGTTTGCGATTTTGCGCGGCTTTCCAGCCACTTACCAAACAACACCAAGGTAATAACAATAGTAGAGGACTCAAAATACAAGTGGTGCACAGCACCACTGTGAGACGGGATAAATAATAAATAAACGCTTAAGCCATAGGCAGCGGAAGTGCCGATTGCAACCAGTAGATCCATATTGCCGGCTCTGGCCTTAAGCGCATGCCAGCCTGCTTGATAAAAACGCCAACCTAACCAAAACTGTACCGGTGTGGATAACAGCCATTGCACCCAACCAGGAATCTGCCCCTGCCAGCCTAGCCATTGAGTGATCATTGCAATCACTAGCGGTAGCGAGAACATGGCTGCAAGCGCACTCGGCCACCACTGATGCTGTTGGACCACACTTGCCAGATGTTCAACTCTGTCCTGCTCTGCGTTTAATGACTGCGCTTGGTAGCCTGCAGCGACCACGGCATCGATTAACTGCTTTATTGTGACGTTGTCTACAGCAGCAACCTGCGCAGTTTCTAAAGCGAGGTTAACCTCCGCACTGAGCACCCCTGACACTTTAAGTAGTGCCTTTTCGACTCGGTTCGCGCAAGATGCACAAGTCATGCCTTTAATCGCTAATGCCCGTTCACTATTTGCTTGATTAGCCATGATTTTTAGTATCAGTAAAGATGATTATGTTGGTAATCCATTATAATCCTCGTCAACCTAATTAACCTTTAACTTTTGTGTAGAAACGAGCAATCATGGCCGGGGCAAGTCTTTTAACGCTGATTGATGATATCGCAACCATCTTAGATGATGTATCTGTCATGACTAAAGTTGCGGCAAAAAAAACCGCGGGGGTATTGGGAGATGACTTGGCGCTGAATGCTCAGCAAGTTGCTGGCGTGAATGCCGATAGAGAATTGCCCGTGGTTTGGGCTGTAGCCAAAGGCTCTGCTGTGAACAAGGTCATTTTAGTACCTTTGGCACTGGTGATCAGCGCTTTAGCCAATTGGCTAGTTACACCGCTACTGATGCTAGGTGGTTTATTTTTGTGCTTTGAAGGTGTTGAAAAGCTGTTTCATAAGTATTTTCATGCTGAAGAAACCGTACATCATGATCCTAAAAAAATGATTGGTCTGGACGAGAGTAAAACCTTAGAAGTACTCGAGACAGAAAAAATCAAAGGTGCCATTCGCACAGACTTTGTGCTCTCAGCTGAAATCATTGTCATTACTTTAGGCACGGTGGCAACCGCAGCCTTTACGCAGCAAATATTAGTGCTAACAGGGATTGCCGTCATAATGACCGTTGGTGTTTATGGCTTAGTCGCTGGGATTGTAAAATTGGATGATGGTGGTTTATATCTAGCGAGCTGCAAAGGCCACACCATACTCGCCAGCTTAAAACGTAAACTTGGCTTCGGCATTTTATGGTTTGCACCGCACATGATGAAAACGTTATCAGTGGTTGGCACTGCTGCCATGTTCTTAGTAGGTGGTGCGATTTTGGTTCACGGTATACCAGTGGTACATCACGCCATTGAGCATATCGGTAATGGCATGAGTAGTGGTTTTCTGCAAAGCATTACCCCAACCTTATTAAATGGATTATTTGGTGTAGTTGCAGGAATTGCGGCCTTGGTAGCAATGCTGGCTGTTAAAAAACTATTACCAGTAACTAAGGCGAGCTAATGCTGAACATGACAGATTTTATAGGTTATTTATCAGCATTTTTAACGACATTTGCCTTTGTGCCGCAAGCACTACACTCTTGGAAAACTAGGGATTTATCTGGCGTATCTCTACCTATGTACAGCATATTTAGCTTAGGCGTGTTTGGCTGGCTGGTGTATGGCGTCCTGATGACATGTTGGCCAATTATTATTGCCAACAGTATCACCTTCATACTGGCGTGTGTAGTGCTATATCTGAAAATCACGCATTCGAATTAAGCGGATTTTAGTGCTTTAACAATCCCAAGTCCGATAAAGCACTTTTTAAGCCACTTGCTACGATGCGATAACCATCTGCATTAGGATGCACTGGGTCTGCTTTCAGGCTATTTTTTGCCAGCACATCAGAAAACACATCTTCTACCAGCGGCGTATTAGTCTGCTCCGCGAGCTTTTCATACAAAGGATGATCTTCAAGACTACCCAACGCTGCTCCTATCGGACTAAACTTTGGGATCGCAATTAACACTGTGTTAATGCTGCGCGCTTTGCTTTTTGCCAGTATTGCACTTAAGTTATGCACAGTTTCTGCTTCAGGAATGTGCCGTAAAAAGTCATTACCGCCAAGCTCGACAATGAGCAAATCGATTTTCTGTGAGCCATCATCATGTGGTGCTAATAGTGCGTCAAGCCTATCCAAACCATCTGCAGAGGTATTGCCTGGAATACCTGCATTCATGATATTCCAACCAGTACTGTTGCTCAATAAGCTCACGTAATCTTCACCACTTGCGGCACCCGTACCATAAGTTAGGCTATCTCCTAGAACGACAACATTGGCATTGGCTGAGAGTGCAGTAAACTGCTGGCCTGAGCCGCAAGCTGCCAACAAGAGCAAAGTTGCAGCAACTAATAAGCGTTTAATCATTTAACATCCAGTGCATTAATGGAGTGCGTAAACCAGAACTTCATCCCCAGCAGGAAAACCAAAAATAGCATTGCCTCCAGCGACTACGGCAACATATTGCACACCATCAACCTCATAACTAATGGGCGGTGCATTAACTCCTGCAGTGGCTTTTGACTGCCAAACTTGTTGGCCGGTAAGACTGTTATAAGCTTTAAAGTAGCCATTGCCTTCCCCCATAAACACTAGGCCGCCGCGTGTGACCAGCAGACCACCCATTAACGGCTGCTCCGTTTTCACCTGCCAGCGCATTTTGCCGGTGCTTAAATTAATTGCAGACAACACACCCCAGCGCGCATCATTGGTTGGCTCAGACGAGACATACTGTATGGCAGGTAAATCGCCCTTGGCTGGTTCTTCCACTAAAGTATATTTAATCGGCGCATGTATGCCAGCCACATAGCTGGTTTGGCTACTTTCATCCAATGCACTGGGGCTCCAGTTTGAGCCGCCTAGTATGCCTGGATACAATACGGTGCCCTCTTTCGTTGCTTTGGCAAACATATTATGCTGCGGTACAAAAGCATCGGACTTGTTTAACAAAGCGCCAGTTGCTCGGTCATTCACGTAGTACCAGCCGGTTTTACCAGCCTGTCCAACCGCAGCAATTTTTTTACCATTTTTCACATAATCAAACAGCACTGGCGGGCTCGCTACATCGTAGCCCCAAATATCATGGGGCACTTGCTGATAATGCCATTTAATCTTTCCTGTTTCGGTATTTAAGGCAACCAGAGATACGGTATATAAATTATCACCCGGACGAGATACATCATTCATCTGTGGTGAAGGATTGCCTGTGCCAAAAAATAGCGTATTGGTTTTTGTATCAATCGCTGGGGTAGTCCACGCAGAACCGCCACCAAACTTCCAGGCATCTTGATGTGTTTTCAGATTTTCTTTTTCAGCAGCAATATTACGATTAAGTGATACACCATCAGAGGTGGTTTCAGCGAACTTTCCTTCCCAGCCTTGGGATGGAATCGTGTCAAACTGCCATACTTTTTCGCCATTATGTACATCATAGGCGGCCAAGAAACCAGGGCGCCCATATTGACCACTCACCCCGACAACAGCACCGAGTGGTGCATCTAATCTTGGCTGGTCAATATGCAGCCCATAGCCAACGCCAGTAACACCTACAATGACCTTGCCGTTATATACCACCGGTGCCATTGCAATGCCAATTCCGGTACCGCCATACATTTCCTTTTTACTTTTAGCGTCTGCTTTGCTGAGTAAACCTGTATTTTCAGTTAACGCGGTATCTTCAGCGACATCAATGTCCCACAGTTTACGCCCCGATTTTGCATCCAAAGCAATGAGCCTTGCATCCACAGTACCAATAAATACTTTGCCATCGCTCACCGCCACGCCACGATTAGCTGGCCCACAACACATTTTCCAATCTGCTTTGCGGGTATGCTCGTAACGCCAAATCTGCTTACCGGTCTTAGCATCAAGCGCGGCTACATGATTAAAAGGTAAAGCGACATACATGATGCCACCCTGCACGATTGGCGTAGCTTGAAAGCTAGCGGATACGCCGGTTTTAAAAGACCAGGCTAATGATAGCCTGCTAACCGTTTGCGTATTAATTTGCGTCAGAGGTGATAAACGCTGGTTGGTGTAATCGCCACCATGGATAGGCCAATCTTTTTGTGTGGATGATGAGTGCTGGTTTTCCAAGCCGGAACATGCGGTCACTAAAACAGTAGTTGCCATTAACAACACATTAACGACAGGCTTTAACTGCTTGACACTCAATTGCTGATACATAAAAAGCATCCTTAATTTAGCTTAAATAGGCAAGATTCAACTTAAAGTATACAGATGTGTATAGTTTTTGCCAACGTAACCTATGGCAAATTACTATATATCAGCTAATTAACTGATATAGCGCTATACTCGTCAACAGGGAGTATCACATACTGTGCTGTAATTTATATAAGTTATTTAACTGCGCAAGGGGTTTGCATGAACGAACGGATTCAACAATTACTAAATCAAATTACCGAACTTGAAGATGATTTACGCAGCGCACTAAATGAACAACAGTCCACCATATTTTTTCAAATCAAAGGAAAGCGTGTTGAGTTTGAAAAATCAATCAAAGATACCCACAAGCACCTTAAAAGAAATTTTTTTACGTGGCTTATCACTAACCGCCCACAAAACTTGATTACGGGGCCCATCATCTATGCCATGATTATTCCGTTGGTTATTACCGATATTTTCATCACGTTTTACCAGTTAACTTGCTTCCCGATTTACGGCATTAAAAAAGTACGCCGGGCTGATTACATTATTTATGATCGGCAGCAGTTACAGTACCTAAACTTTATAGAAAAATTTCATTGCACCTACTGCGCCTATGGTAGCGGCATGATTGCCTACATTAGTGAAATTGTGGCACGCACGGAACAATACTTTTGCCCGATTAAACATGCCAGAAAGATATTAGGCACACACTCACGCTATTCGCGCTTTATTGATTACGGGGATGCAGAAAATTATCAGGAAAGACTTGAAGAGTACAGACGCGCGCTGAATAAAGAAAAGTAATCAATAGCAAAGTAAAAGCAAATCCAACTCAAAAACGTAGCAAATCTAAGCGGATTAAACACCATATTTAATCCGCTTAGTTATTACGGTAGTTACTGCCAAAAAACTCCATCATTAAGAAGTCCTCCAAACCGGCATTGTCTTCCAAGCGTGCAGACTGCGTGACCGAACGCGCAAGTCGATGAGACTCCCAAGTGAAATCACCCTGATAATGTTCACGGATCAACGCAATCATACGTTTCACTATCATCAAACGAATATCTTGGCCGCTGCCGGCTTCAACTTCAAAGTATTGCAGCTTGGCGTTGCTATAGTCATTAGTCCAACCCTTAAAGGCAAAAGTCGCGTGACGTGAGCTTCTGCTGGTAATCTCAAAAATACCGTTAGTACCGCTTTTAAAGTTGTTTTTAATGCGTTCATCCCGCATTTGCTCTGCACTCGGCCCACGCTCCTTGGCAATTGCCTCCGCATTTTGCCGAGCGGCATCGTACTCAGTGCCCTGTCTGCTGGCTTGTACTGCTTTCATGTAAGAGGCCATATCCGGGAACTTAGTGGGATCCAGCTTATTTTCCTGTACGGGTGGTGGGGGCTTAGGCGTATCTGGTACCTTTAAGCTTGAGTCAGCCGTCGTGGTGGGTATATTTGCAATCACTTTTTGCTTTGGTTTTACTACCGGTTTTCTTTTTACAGGCTCTACCTTGGGCTCAACTTTAGCCGGAGGTTCTGTTTTAGGCTGGGATGCTGCCGCAGCGACTGGTGCACGCTTGGGCGGCACTAGGCTTACTTCAATCGGGCTGGATGTGCTAGCCGGCGGCTGATCAAACTGAACTTTGGGTGCTAGAAAGAAGATGGCCAAATGAACTAGGATAGAAATAACAATCGCGAATAAAGTATTACGGCTGATATTCACGCGAATCAGCTGCTCGTTGACAGGCTTGAATTTGAGCGCCCGCGCTAGAAATTCATCAAAGTTTTCTTCGACTTGATTGTGATTAATTTGATCTGAATACATGGAGATTAAAAGCGCATGTCTGCCCAAGTTTTTTCAAGGCGTTTGAGCGACACAGGAAACGGTGTTTTAAGCTCTTGTGCAAATAAAGACACACGCAGCTCTTCAATTAGCCATCTAAAATCCTGCAAATGCTGTGGAATATCCAAATTCGCAGTATTTAAAGCATTGACTTTATCTTGCCATTTTTGCCAAACCAAGCCAACGCTTGCCGCATTTTTACCATCGCGATCCGGGTTAGCCGGATGCTTCTCGATACGTAGTCGCAGTGCTTTTAAATAACGCGGAATATGTTGCAATTGCTCCCAAGGTGTTTGGTGAAAGCTTCCTTTGTATACTAACAAACCAATTTGCTGCTCTAAATCACGTTTTAGCCGGTTGGCGGTGGAGGCCATTTGCCCTTGCTTCTGCACTAGCAACTGGTATTCGGTAGCAATTGCCTGTGCTTGCCTTGCTACCGCTTGTGTCACGGCTGGCAAGCGTGTTCTAGCACGTTGCTTCAGTACCATAAACTCAGCATTATTACGCGGCAAATCATCTTCGCCGATAAACGCACGGTCTGCAATCGCTAGAATCATGTCCTCACGCAAATCATCTGCCGACATCACATTACGCAAGACCATCGCATACTGATTAAAGTTTGGCAGGCTTTTTTCCAGCTGCTTCATCTGCTCTTTTAGTTCAAATCGCATCAGGCGGCACACGCCCTTGCGATGACTAAGTGCAGCCTCACGCTCTGTGTCAAACAGCTTAACGGCAATACTGTCATGCGCATCTTCAAGCGCAGGGTAGCCTGTCACTTTTAGTCCATCACGTTCAAAACTAAGGGTCTGTGGCAAATCACCAAAATCCCATTGTTTTAAACCCGTTTTTTCTATATCTGGCGAGGTATTTCTAAACGTAAGCTGCGCGGCTGACCCCAACTGCTTTTTCAGGGCGTTCCAGTCACGCCCCATGGCCAACTCCCTGCCACCATCATCCAGCACACTAAAATTCATCAAATGATGTGACGGAATATCGCTCAGGTTCCAATCCTCTTTGCTAATTTTGAGCGTAGTTTTACGCTGTATATAAGAGGCCAAGGCCTCAAGTACAGGCTGTGAGAACTGCTGGTTCACTTCGTCCAAAAAACCGGTGACGAACTCGGGCACAGGCACACATACACGCCTAAATGTTTTAGGCAACGCTTTAATCAAATATGTGATCTTCTCACGCAACATGCCTGGGACTAGCCACTCGGTTTGCACCGGGTTTAGCTGATTCAATAAGGCAAGCGGCACCGTCGCAGTTACACCATCCAGCACGTGGCCCGGCTCAAAACGATACTTCAAATTAGTTTCAACACCATCTAACATGACTTTCTCAGGAAACTGTACTGCAGTGATGGCATCTGCACCATGGCGCATTAAATCATCACGCGTTAAGTACAACAGCCTCGGTGATATTTTCTCAGCATCTGCCCGCCACTTTTCAAAACTGGCGGCATTAAAAATATCCACTGGTATTTTGGCATCGTAAAAAGCAAAAAGTTTATGCTCATCCACCAATACGTCTTGCCGGCGAGCCTTATGCTCTAGCTCTTCAACCTCTGCAATCAAGCGCTCGTTAGCAGTAAAAAATGCTGCTTTGGTGTCAAACTCTCCGTTCGCAAGCGCTTCACGTATAAATATTTCACGCGATTCTGCAGCGTTAATCGGGCCATAATGCACACGACGTTTTGGAATAATTGTCAGACCATACAAGCTGACGCGCTCCCAAGCGTTAACCATGCCCATTTTTCTATCCCAGCGCGGGTCTGAATAATGGCTATCGGTAAGGCCTCTGGCTAGCGGCTCGATCCAGTCAGGCTCAATTTTAGCGACACATCGCGCATATAGCTTGGTGGTATCTACCAACTCGGCAGCCATTACCCATTTTGGACGCGTTTTCTTGAGTGTAGAGCCTGGTGCAACATGGAAACGAATACCACGTGCACCGGCGTAGGAGTCACTGTCGCCATCTTTAAATCCAATATTACCTAGCAGGCCGGCGAGCAGCGCTTTGTGAATCTGCTCAAAATTAGCCTCTTGCTCATTCAGCTTAAACTCCATCTCGGAAACAATCTCTAGCAACTGCCCGTGTAACTCACGCCACTCTTTTAAGCGTAAAAATGATAAAAAATTGCTATGGCATTGATTGAGCAAGTCTTTATTAGATTTTTTAGTTTTGAGTGCGTTATCGAAGAAGTCCCACAGCTTGAGATAGCTCATAAAATCTGAGCCCTCACCCGCAAATTTGGCATGTGCATTATCCGCCGCTTCGCGCTTATCCATTGGGCGCTCACGTGGGTCTTGTATGCTCAGCACACTTGCAATAATCAAGATTTCTTTTAAGCAATGCTCGCGTTTGGCCGCCAGAATCATACGACCTACACGCGGGTCCAGCGGCAGCTTCGCCAATTGCAAGCCGGTATCTGTAATTTGGCGGCGTGCATCTACTGCGCCAAGCTCCTGCAATAGCAAATAGCCATCTGCAATCAGGCGCGATGAAGGGGCCTCGATAAACGGGAACTCGGTTACATCACCTAAACGCAGGGCTGCCATGCGTAAAATCACTGCAGCCAGCGAACTGCGCAAGATTTCCGGCTCAGTAAACTCTGGGCGGCCGTTAAAGTCCTGCTCAGAATAGAGCCGCACACAAATACCGTTTGAAACACGGCCACAGCGCCCTGCGCGCTGCTTAGCAGCAGCTTGGCTAATTTTCTCAATCTGCAGCTGTTCAACTTTTGCTCGCGTACTGTAACGGTTTACCCGCGCCAGTCCAGCATCAATCACGTATTTGATGCCGGGGACGGTCAGCGAGGTTTCGGCCACGTTGGTTGCCAACACAATGCGCCTGCTACTATGGCTTCTAAATATTTTCTGCTGGTCTTCAATACTTAACCGGGCAAACAAAGGTAGCACTTCTATGTGCTTCAGCTTAGCTGAGCGTCCTTGATACTTGCGCAAATGCTCTGCCACATCACGAATCTCGCGCTCACCTGGTAAAAACACCAGAATATCACCATCTCCCTGTCGCAATAAATCATCGGCCGCATCTAAAATAGCCTCTTCAATCGCTTCTTCTTCATCATCCTCTTCTAGCCAGCGCGCCTCTGTTTTGGCTTTACGTGCAATACCAAAAATAGTGTCATCTTCTAGGTCAAACTGTGCATTCTCAGCCTCAGCCACCTCACGTGCACGGAATCCGGCTGCGCCTAATGGTCGGTAACGAATTTCTACGGGGAAAGTGCGGCCGGACACTTCAATCACAGGGGCGCCATTAAAGTGCTGCGAAAAGCGATCAGCATCAATCGTTGCTGACGTAACAATCACTTTTAAATCAGGGCGTTTGGGTAACAGCTGCTTAAGGTAGCCGAGTAAGAAGTCGATGTTGAGGCTACGCTCGTGTGCCTCATCGATGATAATGGTGTCGTAAGCGTTTAAAAACTTATCACCCTGTGTTTCTGCAAGCAAAATACCATCTGTCATCAGCTTCACATAGCTGGACTCAGATAGCTTATCGTTAAATCGTACTTTGTAGCCCACTGCCTCACCCAGCGGCGTTTTTAGCTCTTGTGCAATACGGCTGGCGACTGATCTTGCGGCAATGCGCCGCGGCTGGGTATGGCCAATAAATCCGGAAACCCCGCGCCCGAGCTCTAAGCAGATTTTAGGTAATTGCGTGGTTTTACCTGAGCCGGTTTCACCGCACACAATCACCACTTGGTGTTTACTGATTGCGGTCGCAATTTCATCACGCTTGCCGCTTACTGGCAGCTCTAGCGGATACTCAGGCCTAGGCAATTGCGCTAAACGTAATTGATACTTCTGCTGTGAAGCGTGCATCTTTTGCAAGACTTCATTGACCATGCGCTGAGCCTTGGCTAGCGACTTTTCATCCCCAAGTTTTTGTAGCGATTTGATTTCCTGCATTTTACGGCGCAATGTATAGCGATCGGCCAACATGCAGCTTTGTAACGCGTGTTCAAAATTAGCAGGGATTAAATTATCAGGTTTACTCACATTCATAGGCGCAAATTTTATCATGCCGTGCTGTTCTACTTTAATAATCATACAAAAGCATTTGCAAATAGCGCTTAATATGCCACTTTTGCATACGATGAGTACAAAGAATCTGTAGTAAATCTGCGGAAAATGCTAGAAATAAGCAGCGACTTGCTTAATTAAAAGCAAAACACTCACGATTTGATATACATCAAATCAGACTTCGGCAAAACAAAATACTCTGAGCCACACTCCATGAGTATATTTGAACCTAGGCGCTGTTACCAATGCCCGTAATGAAACTAGCAACGTCAGCCATATTGTATTTGTCCAACACAGGCAATATGATGAATGAAAGTCTGTCTTTAAAACTTTCATTCAAGCACCCCAGATTTATTGTTTTTAATATCATGCTGTCGCTGGGCATGTTAATCATCTCGTCTGTGGCTATGCTCACCAGTACAGAGCAAAGCAAAATCTCTGCATATACGTTAGAACAAACCTACCAGTTACTCAATCTATCTAAAAATCTACAGAGCGGATTTTACGACCATAAATCCCTGATTACTCAGTATCTACACAACCCAAGCCCTAGCCTGTTAGAAAACCTGCAGTCCATACGTTCCAATGTATTCCAGTCATTGTCTACAATTAAAAAAATGGCGGGACAAAACCTTGAAATGCAAAGCCAGATTAAAAGCGTCGAAGGGATTTTTAGAGAGTCCATTAATGAGTCTGAGTCTATCTTGCCGACCAAAGGTGGCTTAGTCATTGTTGGCCCGAGTATTTCTATCATTACTGAAGGCAACATCAATCACCTTACTAACTTGCTGACTTCAAAGCTGCATGCGTTTGATATCGCCGTGCAAAACAGATCAAATGAACGTCAGAGTCTAGCATCGCTGAAAGTAGGCATCGCGCAAGTAGTTATGCTGATCAGCTTGCTGATTGGTATTGGAATTTTGTTCTATACACTAAAAACATTGCGTGATGAAATAACCAAACGCATTGAAACAGAAAATAGATGGAGATTTGCAATTGAAGGAACAAGTGACGGGGTTTGGGATTGGAACTTGGAAACCAATAAAACGTACTACTCAAGTAAATGGGCAGAGATTCATGGCTTAAGCAATGACATCATCAACAATGACATGGTAACTTGGGAGAGCAACATTCACCCTGAGGATAAACCTTGTGTGTTTTCAAGCGTACACGACTATTTAAATAATAAAACAAAAACCTACATCAGTGAGCATCGCATTATTGATCACAATGGAAATACCAAATGGATATTGGAACAAGGGGTAGCAGTCGCCCGCAACTCGGCTGGAGAGCCTACACGTATTATTGGCGTACTTAGAGATACAACTGAACATCAACTCTCCAGGCACGCGCTTCAGGATAGCGAATCACGCCTCAGAGGGTTGCTGACCGCGATTCCAGATTTGGTCTGGCTAAAAAGCCCTGATGGTATATATCTCACTTGTAACTCACGTTTTGAGAAGTTCTTTGGTAAAAAAGAATCTGAGATTGTTGGAAAAACGGATTATGACTTTGTTGATATCATGCTTGCTGACTCTTTCCGAGAAAATGATAAAAAAGCAATGGCAAGCAGCGTACCGTGCATTAATGAAGAATGGATTACTTTCGCCGATGATGGTCACTCTGAACTATTGGAAACCACTAAGACTGCAATCTATGATGAGCAAGGCAACGTTACCGGCGTGCTTGGCATTAGTCACGATATCACCGAACGCAAAAGTATAGAGAATGAACTAAAAATTTCCGCTTATGTGTTTGAGGCGCAAGAGGGAATGATTGTCACGGACGCAAACAATATCATCTTGCGCGTTAATCATGCATTTACTGCCATTACCGGCTACTCGGCTACAGAGGTCATTGGTAAAAATCCAAGAATACTTAGCTCCAGTAAGAATAATGCTGACTTTTATCGCGCCATGTGGGAAAGTATTACCAATAAAGGCTCGTGGAGCGGAGAAATATGGAATCGGCGTAAAAATGGTGAAATTTACCCGGAATACCTGACGATTACCGCAGTAAAAGACCAGCATGGCACCGTGACTAATTATGTAGCGACCATGGCAGACATTACCTCGAACAAGGCAGCTGCAAAAGAAATAGAAATATTAGCTTTTTACGACCCACTCACACACCTTCCAAATAGACGCTTATTCATAGACCGCTTAAGCCATGCCCTCGCCTCAAGCGCGCGCAGTCAAAGTAAAGGGGCTTTATTATTTATTGATTTAGATAATTTTAAAAACCTTAACGACTCACTAGGGCATGCAGTAGGTGACATGCTGTTGCTTCATGTAGCGGAGAGGTTAAATAGCTGTGTACGCGAAGGTGACACCGTAGCGAGACTGGGTGGCGACGAGTTTGTGATTACTTTAGAAGATTTAAGCCTACAGCTAGATGAGGCCGCGTCTAAAACCAAATTAATCGGTGAAAAGATTTTGCAACGATTAAGTCAGCCTTACAACCTGGGCGAGTATGAGTACCAAATCACTTGCAGTATTGGCGCAGCGCTATTTCACCATCACGAACAATCGCAAGATGAACTACTCAAACAAGCTGATATTGCCATGTACCAAGCTAAAAAACTTGGACGTAATGCAATATGCTTCTTTGACCCCGAAATGCAAACCAGCATTAATGCTCGCGTTGAACTTGAGCGCGATTTAAACATTGCTATCAATGAGCAGCAGTTTCAGCTTTACTACCAAATACAGCTAGACAGCCACGGGCAAGCCATAGGCGCTGAAGCACTTATCCGCTGGCCACACCCTGAAATGGGCTTAATTTCGCCAGCTAAATTTATCCCGCTGGCAGAGGAAAATGATTTAATCATCCCTATCGGCTCATGGGTACTGGATACAGCCTGTGCGCAACTTAAACAATGGCAGCAAAACGCACGCACTCAGGATTTAGTGTTGTCTGTGAATGTCAGCGCAAAGCAGCTGCATCAAGTAGATTTCACCTCTACTGTAAAAAACACCATTGACAAGTATGCAATAAACCCTAATTTACTTAAACTTGAGATTACTGAAAGTATGCTGCTCAACTCGATTGAAGACACGATTAGTATCATGAGTAGATTACAAACCACTGGCGTTCGGTTCTCACTCGATGACTTTGGTACTGGCTACTCATCACTCCAATATCTCAAGCGATTGCCGCTTAACCAATTAAAAATAGATCAGTCATTTGTGCGCGACATTACGGTGGATGAAAGCAACCGAGTGATTATTCGTACCATTATTGCCATGGCACAAAGCCTTGGTTTAGAAACGATTGCTGAAGGCGTAGAAACCGAAGCCCAACGTGCGTATTTACTCAACAATGGCTGCACACACTTCCAAGGCTATCTGCTTGGCAAACCATTACCTATACATGAGTTTGAGTCAGCACTTAAATCATAAAAAATGCGTTAGCTAACAAGGCCAACGCAGTAAATATGGCGAATTTAAGCTTCGGCAGTCTCTTGCAAGCAATAACTCAACTGCTCAACATCAATAATTTGCAGCATAGGTTCTTGCGGGTTCTGTGAGCTAGATAGCACCAACGATTTCACTATCTGGTTGTAAGCTGAAATTTCAGTACCTACTGGTCGAATCTGCTCCATCGCAACATCCATCATTTCACCCAGTGCATCTACAACCAGTCCAATATATTCACTGTCTATTTTAACAACGACGACTTCCGTAATCTTTTGATTCACAGGCTTTGCACCACCCAGCAACATAGAGGTATGCACGAGCGCCAATGAGTTACCTCTGTACATCAAATAGCCCGCTACTATATCTTGCTCGCCACCTGAAATTGGCAGGTGCGTATCTACTTGAATCGCACTTGCAACCTGATTTGCACTCAGTGCTAACCAGTTATTGCCAACATAAAATGTAGCGAGCTGTAGGTTGTAAATACTGTTATGCATACTATGCTGCACATACACTGGCTTGAGCGATGCCGGCTGCTGCACAGCCTGCGTCTCCTCACCCAGATAAATCAACACAAACGCAAACACCTCTTGCTGGTAATGATCGGCAGTGCCTTTGTACTCACGATACCCAGCGGATTTACTGCACCCCACTGCATAGTTCTTATGGTGGAATGTAACTACTTTACACATAGACTGCCCATGCGTCAGCGCAAAAAAGTCATCGCTAATATCAAGTAAATCGCCCGCTGAAAAGCGCTTGTGCGTAGAGGCAATCACCGATTTATCTGCATCAGTGTAAACCGCAAAGCTGTAATCAAGCTGCACTTCCTGCTCTCTATCCAATTTTCCATGTGGCAGTACATCCTGCAACATTGCCAAAAATTGCGGTGCAGCGTCAAATACAATACCAATTCCACCTAATACTTTCTCATCCTCGATTGCATGGATAGCCGCCGCATAGATGTAGCTGGGCAAGGCGTTATACAAAGGGGTTGTAACAAAGTCAGACACTACGTAATCCTGCGCAGACCTTAAGGCCAGTGCTTTTCTCACCCAAGGCTCTGTCAGTACCTGCCCCTGCAAGCTCTGCTCTTGCGGGTTAGATACAGCAATCACCCTGCCCTGGGTATCAAACACAATAATATTGCCATAGACAGTGTATAAGCTATTAATGTAATGCAGTACAGACTGTATCTCGCCCACATCTTGCGTTTGTAAGGCTTGTTTACTCATCAAACTTCTGAAGGTTGTGGTGAGAGCCCACCAGCGGCAGTCATTGGCTCGTTCGTATAAATTACGATCCATAATATCAATGGCAAGCGCAGCCATATTCATGCTGCCTTGTAATACAGATGCAATCACGGTTTTTTGAATATCCGCAATTGAGTTCTCGAATATGTGTTTGGTCAATACGCCGGTGTGTTTAATCTCGCTCAGCAGCACTTTAGACACAACCGCATCACTGCTGCTTTTATCAGTTGCTTGCTGTACGTTTCCATTCCAAACCAACCTATTCAACTCACGCTGAATTTGACTTGCACTAACAGGGATATTTTTAATCTCCGCATTAAATAACGCCCCCTGCATTACAGAATCAAGCAATGCGGCTGGTAAATCTATAGCCACATTAGACTGCTGGCCAAATATTTTCCTAAGTGGCACCATCACAAAGCCAAGCCAGCCTGAACCATGATAGCCTTGGAAACCATCGGTCTGGCGTGTACAACAAAAGTATTCAACGCCTTCATAATTCACCACGCTGTAATCCTGGCTAAGCTCTGGTTTAAACCTTGCGTTTAAGGCCACCTTATCAGAACTGCTCGCAATGACCTTACCCTCTTTATTGAGTAAGGTAACAATTGCTAATTGATCATCACTAAGTAAACCAGCAAAAATGCCATCACACTCATTTTTAAATTTAAAGCACAGGCATATCACCCCCAGGGCATGACCATCCTCTGGCGATACAACACGATATGAGTAAATCAAACTATTTTGTTCATTGGGTAATAAATCGCTATACCTGAAATTTTCTACATAAGCGTTTTCCGTATGCAAAGACTCCATGATTAAAGGGTCTTTAGATTGCGTCACTGGATTGTGCTGGTCTAACTGCAGCACCACATTGCCTTGCGTATCTAGCAGAATGATATTGTGATACACAGAATATTTAGCAACATACTGTTCAAATCTGTCCAGTAAGTACTGGCGTTTCTCATTTAAAACTTCAGAGTCAGGGTCAGACTCCAGTTGTTTCAAGTAAGCACAAACGTCATCGTCCGTTGCAATAAAACCAATATCGGCAGTACGCTCAAACAGATTGCGAATCATAATGTTAATCGCGACCTGCGCCTTAAACGCGTACTGACGTACCGACTTATTTAACAACTCCAACCCCAATTGATTCAGCAAGGTCCCCGTCAACTGAGTAAACTCTTTACGTGTTTGAGATAGCTCCGTGTCCAACTTAGCCAGTTGCCCTAATACCGATAAGTAATCCCATGCCACCTGCTGCTTATGTAAATCATCTCGATATTTTTCAACACCGTTCATATGTCGAATCACTCCATACAAACGATCATCCACCTCAAAACCTTTGTAATAGCTCATCTTTGTTACCTTTATATCGAATCAACACCGCTGCAACTGAATCATTAATGACACAAAATTTAGACGAAAAAAAAAGGCGCATGACAACCGACTAACTCTTTAAAAAAGTTTAGTCAGTTATCAAGACGCCTTTGTCTTGAACTACTTATCCAATATGAGCCTACGTTGGCCCTAATAACTTGCGTAACTTGCTTTAGTACAACATTCCGCCTTTGGATATGCGCACCGAACAATTTGTTACAAATAATTACATTTAATTAATGATATCAGAAAAATCTAGATTCTTACTTATTTCCAGTTTTATCTAAAAATTATAGGTAATTCTTAAAGTAATTAAATATGCCCAGTGATATTCACTCCAAAGTGAACATTTACCGTAAAGTTAAGAAATGAACACAGGCAGCTTACTCGTCAAAGATTATTAAGTGGATTCTATGCTCGCTTTAAATCGAAAGATGAGCTAGTGGCAGAAGCCATCAATAAAAAACTAATGGTTATTGTGCCTCAACAACCCATGACATCAATTTAACGACAATAGGCCTTACAAACAATATGCATACAAAGGCCGATGGCATAGCCAATGTGTAGGCATGAATGACGCGCTGCAAGTAACCAGCGCCAATACCGCTATTGGCCGCCACAATAATGGTACACATCAATAGTGCCATAATCATAGCCATAAAAAATGCGAACACATAACCAGTATATCGGTGAGGAATTTTCATCATAGTCCTTGAAGGTAAAGATTAGGGTGCCACTGTAACGCCTAACTAAATCCATGCATAGAGCACTAACACTATGCTCAGTTTAAATATAAACTATCGAATCACCACACAAAATCGATAGCCAGATGGACACATTAAGAAGCATTGAAAGCTTTGTAAAAGCAATTGAAGGCGGAAGTATTGCAGCTGCCGCGCGTCTGCAAGGCATTACCCCGGCGGCGGCCAGCCAAAACATTATCAGGCTTGAGGCGTCACTGAACGCGCGTTTGCTGACTAGGACAACGCGTAGCCTAGCCTTAACGGAGGCTGGTGAAATCTATTATGAAAAAGTGCGTCATGTCATCAATGATATTGAAAACGCACAGTCATTAGTGACAGAGTTCCAAGGTGAACCTCAAGGACGGCTGAGAATAGCAACATCCGCGGCATTTGGTCGGCATGTACTCTCCAGCATTATCCCGTCATTCACTGCCATGTATCCAAAACTATCAATTGAATTGATTCTTACCGATCAGAACATTGATCACGTCAAACAGGATATTGATATCAGCATCCGATTCAAGCAACAATTAGAGCTTGGCTTGGTTGCAAAAAGGATTGCTGTCATTCCAGTATTATTTTGTGCATCCCCAGCTTATATTGCTCGTAAGGGAGAGCCACGCACACCTGAGGAATTACAACGACACGATTGTCTGATGTTTCGCATGCCCACCAGCGGGCTGTTATTAAACTGGGGATTTCTGCGCGACGAACTACGTTTTGAGCCTGAACTTAAACCGTCTATTATCAGCAATGATATCAACGCATTGGCCGAGTTAGCCATTGCCGGCGCTGGCATCGCAAGGCTTGCTGCATTTATTGCCAATCCCCTAATCAAGAGTGGGCAATTAATCTCGTTGTTCCAGCAAGATATAAGTAACCCTTCAATCGTGCATGCGGATAATGAGCCACTGGAGTTTTATGCGTGCTTTCGTGACCATCACGCTATGACATTAAAAGTTAAAACCTTCATCAATCATTTAACTTCCGCCCTTCCTGCCAGTTGGGATGTGATTTAACGTAAATTAGCTACCACTAGGCTTCCCTGCCTCATCCAACTCAAGCGCGAGTAAATCTTTAAGATCTTGGCGCCCCTTTTCTGACATGCTCAGCAGTGCATTCATATCGTGCTTGACGTTGCGAGCAGCCTCTAGCTGCTCTATATCATGGCGCTCAAAGTGTTTAATGATTTTTGCAGCAGAGGTTGGTGTTTCACCAAGCGCCAACAAAGCTTGCTTAGCTGCAACTAATGAAGAATAAAAAGTCTCGCGAATAGGGTCTAAGCCCACATCTAGCAAATCAAAAGCATCGGTTCTGCTGCGCGCCCTAGTCACAACAGCAAGCTGAGGCCATCGCTCTTTTACCAGTTTACCAATATGGAGTGCAGCCACAGGGTCGTTCACCGAAATCACCAATAACTTAGCAGTGGCTATCCCAGCCTCCTCTAGCAGATCTAGCCTAGATGCATCGCCATAATAACAACGCCACTTAAACTTGCGCATCAAGTCAACCTGATTTGGGTCATTATCAATTAAGGTTGCCGCAATTCCCTTAGCCAGCAACACCCTACCAACGATTTGCCCAAAACGACCAAATCCGGCAATGATTACTGAATTATTTTCGTCAATGCTATCTTTAGGGCGCTCGCCACATTGCAGCGTTAAAAACCGATCATAAAGCAATAATAATATCGGTGTGATGAGCATAGATACTGCCACAATTGCATTGAGCACATTGTAAGTCTCACGCGGAATGGTGTTTTGTGTGAAAGCGATACCAAATATCACAAACGCAAATTCACCAATTTGCGAGAGCGCGGCACCATATAACAAACCATCTCTCAACGAGTATTTAAATAAATATGCTAGGCCTAACAATATGGCTATCTTGACCATCACGACCAGTAAAGCTAATCCAAAAATCATCACTGGTGAATTCGCCAATAACGACAAATCCACAGACATCCCAACCGCAATAAAAAACAAGCCTAGCAGCAAACCTTTTACCGGCTCGATATCCAGCCTGAGTTCATAGCGATACTCTGAGTCTGCTAACAGTACACCGGCCAAAAAGGTCCCTAGCGCCATCGATAAGCCTACAGACTGCATAGCTAGTGATACACCAATCACCAGAAGTAATGAGAATGCCACGAAAATCTCGCGGATTTCCGTCTGCGCAACAATGCGCATAATCGGTCGCAGCAAAGTTCTGCTAGCAACAATAATGGCAGCTATCACAGCCAACGCCTTGGCCACGGCCCAGACATCAAAGCTGGATTGGCCACTATCAGGCGCAATAAACGCCAGCACCATAAACAACGGAATGACTGACAAATCCTGAAACAGCAATGTGGCAAATGATGCCTGCCCGCCAGGTGTACTTAACTGTTTTTTCTCTGCAAGTGCAGTAAGCCCAATTGCCGTAGATGACATCGCAACACCCATGCCAATCACAATAGCCACTGGCCATGAAAAATGCATCATGTGCGCAACGACTGCTACCAGACCTAATGTACCAAGTACTTGCAGCCCACCTAACCCGAATAAGATCTTTCGTAGCTCCCAAACCTTTTGGGACTCAAGCTCTAGCCCAATCAAAAACAGCATAAGCACAACACCAAACTCAGCAAAATGCAGCACATGCTCAGGATCAGGAATAAGCTTCAACGCGTAAGGACCTATCAATATCCCTGCGATTAAATAACCCAGCACCGAGCCCAAGCCTAATCTTTTAAAAATTGGCACGAGCAGTATGGCTGATGATAGATAAATCATCGTTTGAATCAGAAAATTAGAAGTGCCCATAGGAAGTAATTGTTTTTATAATTAATAATGTGGAGCTGTTTGTCATGCCGTTAAACATAAGCTGCATTGTAATTGTTAAATAAACTATTGCTTCACAAGGTTACATGAATCCTAAGAAATACGCATCAAAGCCACTTAAATACAGCAATAAAAAACTGTGCGAAATAGTTAAACTTAAACTTTAATAAAAGTTATTAATATATTGAATATTAATAATAATTAAAAATTTACAAACACTGTATATATAGCCGAGATATCCATAAAAACTAAACCATGGGGTGGAGAAAAGCATGATTAAGGCTTGCAAGGCACCATGCGCACATGGTGTGTATAAAGCTAAAAGCGACTTTAGATTAGCAAATAGAAAAACAACCGTCGCGTTTCACAACAGCCAGTGACTAATGGAGAACTGCCTGGTTTTTGCCTGTTGATTTTGCTTTATACATTGCCTCATCTGCGGCAGAAATTAAAGATTTAATGCTTTTCACTTGATCAGGGTAGATCGCAATGCCTATGCTGATCCCCATAAAAACATCCCTGCCAGCTATTGCAATAACCGGCTCTTTGAGCGCTTGAATAATACGATTAGCCAAAATTAACAACTCACTAGAATCATTAAAGTTGTGTGCCACTAGCGCAAACTCATCTCCACCCACCCGTGCAATAAAATCAGAATCACGCAATACATGATTAATTTTAGTCACAGCACCAATCAGTGCATCATCACCTGCATCATGTCCAAACTGGTCATTGATTAATTTAAACCCATCAAGATCCATATATAACAAACCAACTTTTTGTTTACTGCGCGCTGCCTGTGAAATCGATTTTTTGAGGTATTGCTCAAAATTTCTTCTGTTTGGCAAATGCGTCAACGCATCATGCATGGCAAGGTAACCAAACTCCTCAGCAAGCTCTTGGCTAGAAGATGCATGCTCAAACAGCGAAATGGTTCTTTTATAATTAACAAGCAATATACTGATGATTAAGAATACAACCACTAGCGAGGCTAATTTCAAGCGATTAATGGTTAAAGACAGCGTTACCTCAATGCGATCATTCTCATCTCGTAAAATCTTATCGAGCTTATTCACCTCATTAGAAATTTCATCCGTCAGCAGCTTACTAGCGCCCGTCGTAAATTTTAAATGAGGTGAGTATGACCCTGCTGTAAGTTGAACCTGAAGCGTTGACTCGATAGCACTGAATTTTTCCTTAATCAGTTGATCAAGCGTAATCAGAATGGGGGTAAACTCGGCAAAGTCTTTTTCACGACTTTTGATTTGAGAGAAAAGTAAAGCCGTATCTTTAGATGAGCGATTATATGGCTCAAGAAATTGCACACTGCCGGTGAGGAGATAGCCCCTTAGCCCGGTTTCTGCATTCACAACCGTGTTCATGAGTTTGACCACTTCGTAACGCGTGTCTGCAATTTTAACCTTGCGGTCACTCAGCACCAACAAACTCTGCGCGCTAAAAAAGACCCATGACATTGCAATCAACAGTATGATTGATGCAACAATCGGTGGCAGTAGAATCTGTTTTCGGTAATTTAGAATAGAGACTCCCTTTCTGAAAACACCAAAACCTATAGCTACAACAGCCTGAATTACATTAAAAGGTGCGGAATATCAAAATATTCAACCTATTACAGTATACATAACGCACCAAATATGTGCAAAAGTATATGCAGGCTACGCTTAATTATTCATACGCACCACCATAACTCAATGGATAAGCTTATTTGAATCTGACAGTGCGTTTTGTCGTTTATATTTAAGTTGTTTGTATTTAACTATTCGAGTGTCGCTATTTCTGATGGTTCACTGCCCGTTTAATGCAGATAAACGCACTTAACTTCATTCCTTGCCGGAAAAACTTAATAATAATTAAGCATATATGCTGTTTTCTTATTTCGCTTAAATAAAATTACGTGTAGATTATTAACAATACGCAATTTTATTTTCTTAATGATTATAAAATTGAAAAACAAAAAACTCTAAAGAGTGAAATATCTTGACAAAACATAGTGTTAAGAATCAATCAACCGAAGAGCTACGTAGCCAATCAGTGCATCAGATTGGTGAGGCGAGCTATCGGGCACTCTTTGAATATGCGCCAGACGGCATTCTTATTGCTGACGCTCAAAGCTACTATCTGGATGCTAACCCAAGCATCTGCAACATGTTAGGCTACACCCGAGATGAACTGATCGGCATGCACGCCACTGATATCGTTATTCAAACTGAAGTCCCCCATATCCAATCCGCGCTGGATACCATCAAAACACAATCTGACTACATGCGGGAATGGTTGCTAAGGCGCAAAGACGGCTCCGTTTTTAGTGCTGAAATCATGGCAACCACTATGCCTGATGGCAATCTGCTAGGCTTGATACGAGACATTACTGTGCTGAAAGAGCAGCAACGTGAAATCTCACAACTATCTCGGCTTTACGCTGCACTCACTAAAATCAATCAGGCCATTATTTGGCTACCTACCAGAGAAGAGCTCTTTAAGCGAGTATGCCAGATTCTGGTGGATGAAGGCGGCTTTCACATGGCTTGGATTGGCTGGCATAACAGCAAGACTCAGCAAATAGCGCCAGTTGCATCTTGGGGTGAACATTACGATTACTTTAACAACATCAAAATTTATGCAGACGATAAACGTGCAGTCAAAAGACCAATTACCCTAGCTTTTAGCACCGGGGAACCCTACATTTGCAACGATATGCTGGCAGACCCAGCAACACAGATTTGGTGTGATGATTTAGTGCGCTTAGGCTTTCGCGCTTCTGCCGCTTTTCCGATTCAAGCAAAAGATAAAGTAAGTGGCATTCTAAGCGTTTACACCAACCAAGCTTTATTTTTCCATGATAAAGAAATTGCATTGTTGGCAGAAGCAGCCGGCAATATTTCTTTTTCCTTAGAAAACTTAGAGCGTGAAGAAAAGCGTAAAGAAGCAGAGCTTAATGCTAAAAATGAATCATTATTTTCAGACATGATGATTGAGAGCATGCCAGGAATTCTCTACTTCTATAACCACGAAGGCAGGTTCTTACGTTGGAATCATAATTTTCAAACTGTTTCTGGCTACTCCAGCAGAGAAATCACCAAGATGCATCCGTTAGATTTTTTTGCACCTGAAGAAAAAACGGCTATTGCAAATAAAATATCAGAGGTGTTTACCAAAGGACAAGCATTTGTAGAGGCGTCGCTGTTATCCAAAGACGGTAAAAAAACACCTTATTTATTTACAGGTAGAAATGTTACTTTCAAGGGCACCGACTGCTTAGTTGGCATGGGCATAGATATTAGCGAACGAAAGAATGCAGAGCTTAGACTCAATGAAAGTGAGCAAAAGTATGGTGAACTAGTAGAGTCGGCTAATAGCATCATCTTGCGCTGGAACGCTCAAGGTTACATCACTTTTCTTAATTCATTCGGGCTGCATTTCTTTGGGTATGCATTTGATGAAATCGTCGGCAAGCATGTAATCGGCACGATAGTGCCTAATACAGATAGCGCCGGACGCGATCTGCAAGTGCTGATGCAACAGATCTGTCTGGATACGAAAGTGTTTGAACAAAACATCAACGAGAATATACGTAGCAATGGTGAAAGCGTATGGATCTCTTGGACAAACAAGGTAGTGCTGGATGCACAAGGCAAAGTGGTAGAAATACTTAGCATTGGTAATGACATCACGGAAAGATTACTCGCCGAACAAGAGATTCGAGAGCTGAATGCAAGCCTAGAAAAACGTGTTACAGAACGTACAGAAGAACTACAAACGGCGCTGGTTAGAGCAGAAGCAGCAGATAAAATTAAATCAGCCTTTTTAGCTACGATGTCGCATGAGTTAAGAACACCATTAAACTCAATTATCGGGTTTACTGGCATTATTTTACAAGGCATGGCTGGCCCATTGAATACCGAACAAACCAAACAGCTTGGAATGGTTAGAGGCAGCGCCAGGCATCTACTGGAGTTAATTAATGATGTACTCGATATTTCTAAAATTGAAGCAGGCCAATTAGAGGTGAGTACCGAAGCCTTTGATCTGGTAGCACTCATTGAACGAGTGGTGAATTCATTAACGCCAATAATAGAAAAAAAAGGCTTACTGCTTCGCACCTCAATTAGCAAAGAGTTAGGTTTAATTGTGAGTGATCGCAGGCGACTTGAACAGATACTCATTAATTTAGTCAACAACGCAGCCAAATTCACAGAAAAAGGCAGTATCACCATTACCGCAGAGTTAGTCAGTGACTTCAAAGCATCATTAGACACCACCCCTGCCCCATTCTTAAAACTAAGCGTCATCGATACAGGCATAGGTATTAAGCCTGACGATCTGGACTTGCTATTCCAACCGTTTCATCAAATTGATAGTGGGCTTTCACGCCTGCACGAAGGCACAGGGCTAGGGCTTGCCATCTGTCGGCGTCTACTGGAGCTCATGGGTGGGCAAATTTCAGCTGAGAGTGAATGGTCAGCAGGTAGCAAGTTTACGGTTCTACTGCCGATGGAGGGTGCGGTCAAATCATGAAAAAAAACATACTACTGATTGAAGATAATGAACAGAATAGTTATCTGACCACTTTTCTTTTAGAAACGAATGGCATGAATGTGGTTACCGCGGCAGATGGCCCGACTGGTATTGATTTAACAAAAAAAATATTACCTGACCTGATACTGCTGGATATACAACTTCCCATGATGGATGGTTACGCTGTTGCTACGGCCTTAAGAAAAATAGAATCATTAAAACAAGTTCCCATTATTGCTGTCACATCATACGCCATGGTTGGCGACCGTGAAAAATGCCTAGCCGCCGGTTGTAATGGGTATATTGAAAAACCAATCAATCCTGAAACTTTTGTAGCTGAGATTTCCCTTTATCTAACCGCTTGATTAGCTGTACAAGGAAGTTTATGAAGCATATTTTGATTGTTGACGACAAAGAGGAGAACCTTTATTACCTACAAGCCCTGCTCACTGGTAATGGGTATATTGTTGAGCTCGCTCGCCATGGTGCTGAGGCACTAGTCAAAGCGCGCCAGAATCCACCTCAACTGATTGTCTCTGATCTACTTATGCCGGTCATGGATGGCTACACCTTGCTACGTCACTGGAAGAGTGATGCTAAGCTAAAAAAAATTCCGTTTATCGTTTACACCGCCACTTATACAGAGCCTGAAGATGAAAAACTGGCGCTTAGTCTTGGCGCTGATGCATTTATTCTTAAACCATGCGAGCCCGAAGATTTTATTGCCCGATTTGTTGAAGTTCTGGCTAAAGGTGTAGTAGCCACGCCAGACAGCACCAGCGAGACGAATAACGATCATAGTGACACGCTCAAAGACTACAGCGTGATACTTATCCGCAAACTAGAAGAGAAAACGCTGCAGTTAGAAGAAGCCAACCAATTTCTACAGCAAGACATTGCCAGAAGGAAGGAAGCCGAAGATAAAATTCAACATTTGGCCTACTATGATTTACTAACGAACCTGCCTAACAGACTACTCCTGATTGATCGCCTGCAACACACTTTAGCAATGAGTGCCAGACATCACAACCATGGTGCCCTGCTCTTTATCGACTTAGACCATTTTAAAACACTAAACGACACCAAAGGCCATAGCGTTGGAGATTTATTGCTAGTGGAGGTTGCTAAGCGATTACAAACCTGCATGCGGGAAGGAGACACCTTAGCAAGATTAGGTGGTGATGAGTTTGTAGTGATACTGCAAGACCTAAGTGAGGATTCATCCCAAGCAGCGGTTCAAGCAGAAACAGTTTGCGCTAAGATCATTTCTGCGATCAATTTACCCTACTACTTAGACAGTTATTTATATCACAGCTCTACTAGTGTTGGTGTATGCCTATTTCGAAACCAAGAATTCACGGTAGATGAGTTACTGAAAAGAGCTGATATAGCCATGTATCAGGCAAAAAATGCGGGGCGCAACACACAACGCTTTTATGACCCCACCATGCAAGCAGCACTAGAGGCTCGCGCCGCATTAGAAACTGACTTGCGATTGGCTATCAAAAAGAATCAGTTCAGACTGTACTATCAGATGCAAGTTGACCACTCAGGTAATGTGCATGGTGCGGAGGCACTCATTCGTTGGCAGCACCCTCAAAAAGGGCTAGTCCCCCCGTTACAATTTATCCCACTTACCGAAGAAACTGGACTGATTATTCCAATTGGACACTGGGTAATGGAAACGGCATGTGCGCAAATTAAACGTTGGGAAAGTGACCCAGCAACCCGTGATTTGCAAGTTGCGGTTAATGTGAGTGCATGCCAATTTCATGACTCGAGCTTTGTCGAGCGAGTAATTGAAATGCTGAGCCGCCACAAAATCAAGCCTGGCAACCTCAAGCTGGAACTCACAGAAAGTCTAGTGTTAGATAATGTAGAAGAAGCCATTATGAAAATGCAGGCACTTAAATCTTATGGCGTACTCTTCTCTATGGATGACTTTGGCACTGGGTTTTCATCACTCTCTTATTTAACCAAACTGCCGTTGGATCAGCTAAAAATCGACCAGTCCTTTATACGGAATATGTGTATGAATAATAGAGATGCTGTAGTCGTGCAAACCATTATTGGCATGGCTAACAATCTAGGCATTGAAGTGATTGCAGAAGGGGTAGAATCAGAGACTCAGCGTGAGTTTCTGGAGCAAAACAAATGCAATCTGTGCCAAGGCTACTTGTTTAGCCAGCCTTTGCCTGTGGACGCATTTGAAAACAAATTAAGGCAAATGCACACTTATCAGCTTAGTACATTGATAGGCCGAGAATAAATCCTTGAGTTGAGTCGCCATTAATTTTTCTATCCGCACATCAAAACTACTGTTATTTAACAGTGACGTAAAATATTGCATTTGGACTTTACTCACATTTCATAATATAGTTTATCGATTGAATCACAAATAACGAACAATTAAGAACCATAAATGGAAAATGTAAATTTAAACACAGCATATAACGGCAACAGCCTTGAATGGCCGGAGCCGCCTTACTTTAAATTTACACAAAGTACTGGAAAGTCACAAAAAGAAACATGCTTTGTGCATTTGAACGATGGGCAAGAGTTAGCTGGCTACCTCATTAGATTCTCACCGACAGAGTCACGCATTTTATTTCAGCCAGTGACGGGTAATAGTAGCGAAATTATAAGCTTTAACCAATTTAGAGAACTGCAATTACTAAAGCCGATTAGTTTTGTGCGAGAGCAGAGCTTTCTTGAGGCTCGTGCTCAAGATGTATTTGAATTGTCGGATAAACAACCGTATAAACTCGTATTTACAAATGACATAACAAAGACCGGTGAAACTTTTGGTTCTGTCAACACAGATGCTGGTTTATACATTTACCCACTTACTGGCAATGAAAAAGTAGAGCGGCATTTTATCCCACACCATGCAATTAAAAGCTTCAATACAGGCATGCACATTGGTGAAATATTAATTTATGAGAATCTTGCAACAGCAACTGAAGTTGAAAGTGCTTTGCAATACCAACAAGAATTGCGCACCAAACGAATTGGTGACTATTTAAATGAAAATCAGATCCTGACGGCCGAGCAACTCAGGCAGGCAATTGTCCACCAAGAACAGCGACCAGTACTTAGACTGGGGGAAGCACTCATACAGCTTAATCTTCTCACCGAAGAGCAGCTAGCAGAGGCACTAGCTAAACAAAAGCTCAATCGTTCATTAAAACTTGGTGAGATCATCATCGACATGGGAATTGTTGATGACAATACACTAAAAAGCACGCTCTCAAAAAAATTAGGGATTCCATTTGTCAATTTAAGCAAATTCAATTTTGACCTGAATGCGATCAAATTGGTCAATAAGCAACTCGCAAGAAAGTTAATGCTAATGCCATTGTGCATCCATGATGGCATGCTGGTCGCTGCCATTGAGGATCCGATGGATTCAAAAGCAATTGATGAGCTACGTTTTGTAACGCAGATGAAAGTGCTGTCAGTCATGGCATCACGTTCAGATATTTTATCCGCTATAGAAAACAATTACGGCACAGATGATTTAAGCAACCACCACGCTAACTTCGATGGTTCAATTGAATTCGATTTAAATGATAGTATTTCATCCGAATCTGGCATTAATGCACTTGCAAGCAAATTATTCAGTGAAGAACAATCGCATAACGTAGAAATTGCCTCAGAACCAATCGAGGAGTCTGACAATACGTTAGTACAGCTTGTAAACAAAATGATTCTAGACGCGTATAAAGACGGTGTGTCTGACATTCATATTGAAACTTATCCTGGTAAGAAAAATACACAAGTACGCTTCCGTAAAGATGGATCACTTACCCCCTATCTTGAGATCCCAGCCAATTTCCGCAATGCTTTGATATCGCGTATAAAGATTATGTCGCAACTAGATATTTCTGAACGCCGTAAGCCGCAAGATGGTAAATTAGATTTTCAGCAATTTGGTCCAGCAAAAATTGAGTTGAGGGTTGCGACAATCCCTACCTCTAATAACCTTGAAGATATCGTGATGCGTTTACTTGCCGCGTCGAAACCATTACCAATGGAAAAGCTGGGGTTAAATCCAAACGCGTATAACACCATTAAGAATCTATCCGAACGCCCGTATGGCTTAATTCTAGTATGTGGCCCCACAGGCTCAGGTAAAACTACCACACTGCATTCGCTTCTAGGACATATCAACACGCCCGAGCGTAAAATATGGACGGCAGAAGACCCTATCGAAATTTCACAAACTGGCTTAAGGCAAGTTCAGGTGAATCCAAAAATAGGACTTACTTTTGCAGCGGCAATGAGAAGCTTTCTTCGTGCTGACCCAGATGTCATTATGGTTGGAGAGATGCGAGATGAAGAAACAACAAGAATAGGAATTGAAGCATCGCTAACAGGCCACCTAGTACTATCAACATTACATACAAACAGTGCCCCTGAAAGTATAGTACGTATGTTAGATATGGGAATGGATCCGTTTAACTTTGCTGATGCCTTGCTTGCAATATTGGCTCAACGTCTTGCAAAATCACTCTGCCCAAAATGCAAGGAAGCTTACGAACCTGCCGAGAGTGAGTTGGAATCGCTCGCGGCAGAGTTTGTTGATAACACAGATGGTGATGCAAACGTCACACTACAACAGTGGAAACAAGAGTACACAAAAGATCATAAACTGACCTTGTATAAAGCTAAGGGCTGCAAATCTTGCAACCAGACTGGCTATCGTGGCCGCATCGGCCTGTATGAGTTAATGACTGTAACGCCCGCAATAAAACGGATGATTCAAAAACGCGCACTTGTTAGTGAGATTACACATGAAGCCTTAGCAAGCGGCATGAACACGCTTAAACAAGATGGAATTATCAAAATCTTAAATGGCAATACAGACATCACACAAGTGCGTGCTGTTTGTGCTTAGTTTAAAAGTGTTTATTTTGGCGCGTTAAGCCCAGTATTGCGACATAAGTACAATGTAAAAAAACTCGTTAGAAGCTTTATATATTTTGGTAGGAGATGCGAGGCTCGAACTCGCGACAAACGGATTAAGAGTCCGCTGCTCTACCAGCTGAGCTAATCTCCCAAATACAGCTCTATTATAAACGCATGTAGAGTTAGACGCTAAAAATTAAGTTTAGCTCATACGTATCACTTGAAACCATCAAGCTCAAGTTTAGTCGTTATCGCCTGATAACTTATTGCTTATAAGCTTATTGAATAGTGCAGTCTTCAACCCCAGTATTGCCACCTTTAAATTCTGGTTCAAAGTAAAACTTATGAAAGCCCCACTGACCACTGGCATTCTTTTTCATTTCGGCAATCCCTGTGCCGTAGTCTTTAGTGCTTTGATCCTGCAGCGCAAAGTGCATGGCAACATGGTAGCCATTTGCCGCAGCGTGTCCTAAATAGGTGCCGTAACCCGGCACCTCCAGCTTGAAGTCATAGCTCGCGTAATTACCTTTACTGTGTGATGGTTTTAATGCCATGGTAACAACGCCAGTATACTTTCCTTCGTGTGTATCATCTCCCACACAGTTGTAGACACCGCTAAAGTCTGGCGCAACAGTTTGCTCCGCATCACTGTTAAAGCTCATTAACAAGAATAGACTGTAAATAAAGTATTTCATTATTAAATCCTCATTACTGCCCTAAAAATCTAGGCTTCATGCTTTCCAGATTCAGCTCGCTCAAAATATCGGCAATACGCTCTTTTGCATTTTTACGCGGCTGGCCCGTATATTTTGCAATGATTAACTCGTTTTTCATGGAGTGCTCCCACCCCACAAGTTCAGTCACTGTCACACTGTAACCAGCAGCCTCTAATTGCAAGCAACGTAACACATTGGTAATTTGGCTGCCAAACTCACGGGTATGAATAGGATGACGCCAAATCTCACTCAATGGGGTTTTACCGAAGCTTTCATTTTTATGCTGCCTTAATGCTTCCGCCACCTCAGCCTGACAGCATGGCACTAACACCATATATTTAGCATGTTTTTTCAATGCAAATTGAATCGCATCATCGGTTGCGGTGTTGCATGCATGCAAAGCGGTCACAATATCGACTTTATTAGGGATAACATGGGACGTGGTCGACTCTTCTACCGTTAAGTGCTCAAAGCGCATACGTGCAAAGCTAAGCTGCTGTGCTAAATCTTTTGATTTCTCAACTAATTCCGCCCGTGTCTCAATGCCAACCACCTCTCCTGCCGCTAACTGCTTCAGCAACAAATCATAAAGGATAAACCCAAGATATGACTTACCCGCACCATGATCCACCAAAATTGGGGTTGCATTATGCGCCAACACATCATTGAATAATGGCTCGATAAAATTGACCAAGTGATACACTTGCTTGAGTTTACGACGGCTATCTTGGTTAAGCTTGCCATCACGCGTGAGTATATGTAACGCTTTAAGTAACTCAATGGATTGATTAGGCTTTATTTCTGGAATATTTTGCATCTCGCTATTTTAATGGAAAATAATATTTTTATCTGACTTGTCGTCAAACAAATCATTACTGCGTTTTATATAGCAAGGGCACTTATGCATTGGTGTTCCGATAGCAAAAACCAATTAGACAAGATAAGGACATCATGATGAAAAACATACTCTCAATCACAACCATTTTACTCACAATACTTGCTTCAGCATCTGCAACGGCTGATGAGACCACACATGGAAAAGTTGGCTTAGATGAGCGTGGTGATCGTATAGAGCAGCGTTTAGATAATAAAGGTGATCGCGTTGAACAACGTCTTGACAACCGTGGAGACGCAATTGAAAACCACTTAGATACCAAAGCTGATAGAGCGCGTGAAAATGGCAACATGAAACGTGCTAACCATTTAGAAAACAAAGGTGATCAAATTAACCAGCACTTAGATAACCGTGGCGAGCGCGTTAATAATCATATGGATAGACAGGGCGAGCGTATCAACAACCGCCTGGACAGACGCGCTAAACGTAAATAAACGCAGCGAATATCTATGCCTATGGAGCGCGATTTTGATAAACAATACCTGAGTATGAATCATTTTCTTGCAGATATTGAAGGTCGCGCTTTTCGTATGGCACAAATTGCCACAGGCAATCGTGACGATGCGCTGGAAATAGTACAGGACACGATGATGAAGCTGGTGCAAAAATACAGCCATCAGCCTACCACCGAATGGAAAGCATTGTTTTACAGCATACTGAATACACGCATTTTAGATTGGCACCGCAGGCAATCGGTACGTAACCGTTTTAGAAGTTGGCTGAACTGGCATGATGACGATGATGAGAGTATTGAAGACGCATTAGCACAGCATCCGGATGATACAAACCAAACGCCAGATGCCAAGCTACAGGATAATCAGTTCATGGCAAGTTTAAATGTTGCACTGAGCGCACTCCCGCTACGCCAGCAACAAGTATTTTTACTGCGCGTATGGGAAGGAATGGATATCAATGAAGCCGCTTCCATCATGCAATGCTCGGCAAGCAGTGTAAAAACGCACTATGCACGCGCGTTAGAAAAGTTACGTGAAAAGCTAGGGGATCACCAATGACCACCAAACAGACAATGGAACCGACACAATTAGAATCCAAAATTAAATCCAGCCTGGATGCTAGCGTCATTTCCTTAGATCAAGATACCCAGCAGGCATTAGCAGCTATACGCGAAATATCGCTAAAAAAACAACAACATCGCACTTGGTTCAACTTCAATGCATGGAGACCTGCAAGCGCTTTTGCACTCAGTGCTTTACTCGCGATATTGTTTGTCTATCAACCAAATAGTTTGGATGATGCATTACAGCGCGTAGCAAGCCAACAAAACATTAGTCACGAACAGCCTGAGCATCTCACTATGCTAGAACTAATAACGAATACAGAAGACTTGGAGACTGCGACTGACCCAGACTTTTATGTCTGGATAGATGAGGTGCTAGCAACTGAAGGTATGAAAAATGCAGTTTAAATTACCAGCCATCGCCTTACTAATACTCATCAATTTTAACTACTCATTTGCAGCCACTGCAGCCTCCAACCCACCATTAGATGTCATTGAGCTGCTGGGAGAAATAGAGGATGACAGCATGCTGGCCGCAGCATTAAGTGAGCTGGAAAACAAGCCGAGTAAAAACCTGAAAATAATCAACAACCAAAACAGCAGCAAACAAAACACTGACACAGCCACACCTGCAGGAGGCAACAAAAAATGAATACCACTTTATATTTTCAGCAACGTGTAATGGCATACACCTTCTTGCTTGGGATCAGTTTATTTGCAAACTCAGCCATGGCAGAAGGCGTTGCTTGGGAATCACTCAATCCGCAGCAACAGCAGACGCTAAGTGCTGTGAAAGATCACTGGAATGAGTTGCCGCCGCACCGTCAGGAAAGACTAAGCAAAGGTGCAGATAAATGGGCAAACATGCCACCTGAACAAAGAGCGCGCGCTCAAGAAAATATCGCACGCTTTAAGAACTTATCGCCAGAGGACAAGGCGCGGGTGAAAGAGCACATACAAAAATTTAGACAATTACCCCCTGAGCAACGCAGCGCGCTACGTGAGCGCTGGAAAAATATGTCGCCTGAGCAAAAAGAGGCGTTTAAAAACCGCATCAGGAATATGAGTCCAGAGCAGCGTCGTGAATTGCGTGAACAAATTAAAGAAAGAAAAATGGAACAAGCACAATAACCAGATGATTACATAAATATTCCATGGAGAATCACAGATAAAAACTTGAATTGAAGCCGTCGATGCTAAAATAGCGAAATTAGTTTAAAGCAATTTTCGTTTCAACATCGCAAGATAACAAGGCATAAAGCCAAAGAAACCATACTTTAGACACTACACTTTTATGTCAGCCAAGCAGTAGGCAACATAGTCAGAATTATTGAGGGAAAAAATACATGGCAATTCAATGGTACCCGGGTCACATGACCCAAGCGCGTAAAAAAGCTGAAGAGACCATGGAGTTTACCGACATGGTGATTGAGGTATTAGATGCGCGTGTACCAGCAGCCAGCCATAACCCAATGATTGATGAAATGCGGCTGTTCCGCCAACGCCCTCAGCTTAAAATTTTAAATAAGGCAGACTTAGCAGACCCAGCCGCTACCCAAGCTTGGCTAAACTACTTTAACGCGCAGCCTAATACTAAAGCTGTGGCGCTTTCCTGTAAAAAAGCGGGTGATGCTAAAAAAATACCTGCCATCTGTAAAAAAATCACACCACACCGTGGCACGCATTTAAAACCATTACGCATGTTGATTATGGGCATCCCTAACGTGGGGAAATCTACCCTCATGAACGCCCTACTCAATCGCCGCGTGGCAAAAGTGGGTGATGAACCAGCGGTGACTAAAAACCAGCAACGTTTTGATTTAGACGACACGATGAGCATTACCGATACACCAGGCATGATGTGGCCTAGAATCGCTTACGAGTCAGATGGCTACATGCTGGCTGCTAGTCATGCCATTGGTAGAAATGCGGTGATTGATGAAGATGTCGCTACATTTTTAGCCAACAACCTATTAAAGAGCTACCCTGCTCTGTTGAATGCGCGTTATAAACTAGACGCAATGAAGCTTGATGTCACACAAATGGATGGTGTTGATCTACTTGATGCAATTGCAAAGCGCAGATCTTACAAACGGCATGATGGTTTATGGGATATGGAAAAAACTGCAGTTGCATTTTTAACTGATTACCGCAGCGGTGCGATTGGCCGTGTCAGCTTAGAAACGCCCACATCTAGGGCAGAAATGATGGCCATTTCACAAATTAGCCCAGCCAATAACTCAGAGCAAGCCGCCGAAACAGACGATTCAACCAACTCCGCACAATAGTAATCTGCAATGTTAAATTCAATGAATGCGCCCCAGCGTGAGGCAGTAAAGTATTTAGACGGCCCTCTTCTGGTACTTGCCGGTGCCGGTAGTGGCAAAACACGCGTGATTACGCAAAAAATCAGCTACCTGATTAATGAGGCTGGTTACGCGCCAAAAGAAATAGCAGCGATTACTTTCACCAACAAAGCTGCGTTAGAGATGCAAGAGCGTGTTGGTAAGCTGATGCAAGGCACTAACATCAAAGGTTTAACCATTGCCACCTTCCACTCCCTAGGCTTACAAATGCTACGGGCTGAGGCATCTTTACTTGGCTATAAACCACAGTTCTCGATTCTAGACTCGTCCGATAGTTTTAAAATCTTGGCAGATGTGTTGGCCACCACAGATAAACAGTTGCTGCGTAAAACACAATGGCAGATTTCCAGCTGGAAAAACGCGTTTATTAATCCGGACCAAGCCAAAGCACAGGCGGACGAAGAGCTCACCCATGCCGCTGCCAGGGTGTACCAGATTTACCAGCAAACCCTAAAAGCGTATCAGGCGGTGGATTTTGATGACTTAATCAAACTTCCTGTAGAGCTATTTGAGCAGCACGAAGAAGCACTCAACAAATGGCAACGTAAGTTACAGTATCTATTAATTGACGAATACCAAGATACCAATGCCTGCCAGTATAAACTGGTAAAAATGCTAACGGGCTTACGCGGCCAATTTACCGCAGTAGGTGATGATGACCAGGCTATTTACGGCTGGCGCGGTGCCGATGTTGAAAACCTGCGCCAACTGACCACAGACTTCAGCAAACTTAAAGTCATTAAGCTTGAGCAAAATTACCGCTCTACCGTACGCATTTTACGTGCGGCAAACCAAGTCATTTCAAATAACCCTAAGTTATTTGAGAAGAAGCTTTGGAGTGAGCTAGGCACGGGTGATTTAATTCAAGTGACAGCAGCCATGAGTGAAGAGCATGAGGCTGAAAGCGTGGTCATGAAGCTACAAGCACATAAATTTGAGCATCGTACTTTCTACAAAGATTACGCCATTCTTTATCGTGGGAACCATCAAGCCCGTATACTTGAGCAACATCTACGTAACCATAAAATCCCCTACACCGTATCTGGCGGGCAATCTTTTTTTGATAAAGCTGAAATTAAAGACCTCATCAGTTATTTAAGATTAATTGCCAATGAAGATGACGACCCAGCATTTATTCGTGCCGCAACCACCCCTAAAAAAGGGATCGGCAATACCACACTAGAGCGCCTAGGTGAATACGCCAGCGCGCATAAAATTTCACTATTCGCGGCAGCATTCGAAGGCGGTTTTCAAAGCGAAATTGGGAATAAGCAATTAGAAGACCTGCTTAACTTTTGCCAATACATCAATAAACTGCAAACACGTGCGGTAAGAGACCCTGCCAATGAAGTACTGAATGACTTGTTATCATCCATACATTACGAGGCGTTTTTATACGACTCTGAAGAGCCGCGTGCGGCAGAAGTGAAATGGGCAAACGTACTGGACTTCACCGGCTGGCTGTCTAAAAAAGGTGAGCCTAGCACTGAGTATGGTAATGAAAAAGAAGGCAAAAATCTGCTAGAACTCACCCAGATGGTATCTCTCATGAGCATGCTGGAGGGCCGTGAAAACGGCGAGCCAGATGCGGTCAAACTATCAACGCTACATGCCTCTAAAGGCTTAGAGTTTGGTCATGTGTTTTTGATTGGTGCCGAGGAAGGCATACTGCCACACCGCGAATCAATTGATAATGACAAGATTGAAGAAGAGCGCCGCCTAATGTATGTAGGCATTACCCGCGCACAAAAATCACTCAACATATCATGGTGTAAAAAACGCAAACGTGCGGGTGAAATGGAAATGTGCGAGCCCAGCCGTTTTATTGCGGAAATTCCTAAAGATGATCTGCGCCACTTTGGTAACCCATTTAATAAAGACCCAGAAGCGAGTAAAGATTTTGGTAAATCAAAAATGGCAAACATCAGGGCCATGCTGAATAAACAATAAATTTTCCATCTCTTCTACTAGCATTTAATATACTTAAGTAAAAATTTGAAAGTCACTCATGCCATACATTACCCTCGATAACGCCTGCCTCGCTTTTGGTCACCATGCCCTGCTCGACCATGCTGCATTTCAGCTAGATGCAGGTGAACGCGTTGGTTTAATTGGCCGCAACGGCGCAGGGAAATCCAGCTTATTAAAAGCCATCGCAGGCACCATTAAACTAGATGATGGTACGGTTTGGCGCGCACCTAATGCACGCGTGGTTTATGTACCACAAGAACCAGAGCTGGTAGCAACGCACACGGTGTTTGAAGCAGTAGCAGAAGGTTTGGGCAATCTGCAACAGATTCTCGTTGATTACCATCAAGTTACCCATGACATGGGAATGCCAGATGCCGACATTGAAGCCCTAATGACAAAAATGCAGGCGCTACAGCATGATTTAGATGCGCAAAATGGCTGGGCAGCACAATCCCGTGTAGAGGCCGTGCTTAGCCGCTTAAACTTAGATGCAGATGCGCTTATCAGCACGCTGTCAGGTGGCTGGCGTAAGCGTGTGGCTTTGGGTCGTGCTTTAGTGGCAGAACCTGAAGTACTGTTACTAGACGAGCCAACCAACCATTTGGATTTAAGTGCTATTGAATGGCTAGAGGATTTATTACTAGGCTTTAATGGCAGCGTACTGTTTATTACCCATGACAGACGCTTTCTGGACAAACTTGCGACACGCATTACTGAGCTAGACCGTGGCAAACTCACAGATTTTGTCGGCAATTTCACCGCCTACCAAGTTAAAAAAGAAGAACTGCTTGCCGTTGAAGAAACCCATGCAGCCAAGTTTGACAAAATACTCGCACAGGAAGAAGTTTGGATACGCCAAGGTATTAAAGCACGCCGCACACGTAATGAGGGCCGCGTACGCAGGCTGGAAGCGCTGAGATTAGAGCGCGCCGCACGTCGCGAACGCCAAGGCAACGTGAAACTAAATGTAGATGTGGGCGAACGTAGTGGCAAACTGATTGCGGAGCTGGAAAACGTCAGCAAGGCCTATGGTAATAAAGTGCTGATTAAAGACTTCAGCACACGTATTTTACGTGGCGATAAAATTGGCTTGCTAGGCCCTAACGGCGTAGGCAAAACCACACTACTTAAACTAATCCTCGGTGATATTGAGCCAGATAGCGGCTCGATTGAGCGCGGTAGCAAACAAAGCGTCGCCTATTTTGACCAAATGCGTGAACAGCTCAATGAAGAAGCCACATTGGCAGACACCATTAGCCCAGGCTCTGACTTTGTGCAAATTGGTGAGGAGCGTAAACATGTGATTAGCTATCTGGAGGACTTCTTGTTCCCACCACAACGCTCACGCTCACCAGTTAAATCACTCTCCGGTGGCGAACGCAACCGGCTACTATTAGCACGTCTGTTTGCACGTCCTGCTAATATTTTAGTACTAGATGAGCCCACCAATGATCTGGATATTGACACCCTAGAATTATTGGAAAACCTATTACAAGACTTTAACGGCACATTGTTCCTAGTGAGCCATGACCGTGCGTTCTTGGAAAACACAGTAACGCAAGTGATTGCATTTGAAGGTAACGGTGTGTTGACCGAGTTTGGCGGTGGTTATGATGACTGGCAGCGCTTTAGCACTAAACGTGAAGCAGATAAGGCCGCTCTAGCGAAAGCCCAAACAAGCAAGCCTGTCACGAAAGAGGCTTCCCCTAAAACTCCGGCCAACAAACTTAGCTTTAAAGAACAAAAAGAGCTAGATGAAATACCGGCGTTGATTGAAGACTTAGAAGCTGAGCAAAGCAGTATTAATGCAACGCTGGCTGACCCTAATATCTATGTGCAAGACCCTGACAAGGTGAAAGTACTGCAAGCTCGGTTAACTGCAATTGATACCGAGGTTGAAGCCAAGATGACGCGTTGGGAAGCGCTAGATAAACGTAACGCATAATTACAAAGTCTCAAACTAAAAAACCAGCTAAGATTCAGCTGGTTTTTTTACGTTAATTGATATGTATTTCAGTTATATTTGGTTCACTGTACGCATATCATTTTGATCATAAAGTACGGTACCAGTGGTAAGGATGACGATACAAACGGCGCTAATCATTAAAAACTACAGCTTAGCTTCATCCCTCCAAAGGTCTAGATACATATCCGATTGATTAAGCAGGTCTTCATTCATTTCCTCATAGTTAAGTAGCAACGACAAATCAGCCTCTTTAGACAAAGCGGTATAACCTAAGCCTAACTTCCCTCCTGGCACGCTAAAACCAATAAAGTTTAAAATGGTCGGAAACATGTCAAATGGCAATATCTGATTACGGTTCTTTTCAAAGTGATCATTTGAAATAAACTGATTATAAATATGGCGCTCTTTAATCAAATCCAACTTCTCACTCACTGGATTTTCCATCGCTAAATGGTCACCAAGAATGACAACATTAGTATCTTTTAAGTAGCCACTTTTCTGAATGAATTTAACAAAACTAACTACCTGATTTGAGGTGCACTCTACAATACCTTCAAACGTTTTAGTCCCTACAGACTTACAGTATTTAGAAAAATGTCCGTCTGGGCCATGCGTGTCAATAGTGGTCACGGTTAGATTAAAAGGCTGCTTACTTTTATGTAGCGCAATCAACTTAGTCTTGGCTGATGCAAATAGATCATCATCATACAAACCCCAGAAATTCAATTGCGCATCGGTGAGCTTGCCTTTTAACTCATCACGACCATACACCTCATCATAGTGATGATCTTGAAAAAACATGCCCTTACCTGCAAAGCCAAGTGCATCACCGCCCATATAAACATTGTGATAACCGGCATCATGCAAAATATCGCCTAAGCAAACCGCATTCGGCAAAAAGCTTTTAATTTTTTCACCTTGGTCATTACCGTCATATAAGCTAACACTTTTCAGCGGTACGGCACATTGCGTTGCGGTAATACCGGCAATCGTCCACCATGTACCTGGCGCTTTTCTATAGTCAGTAAAACTTAAACCTTTTAAACGATCTAGGCTGCTGAGCAAGTTTTTACCAAACAGCTCAGGTTGTTGATAACTATTTTCTAAACTCTCTACATAAATCAACACTAGGTTCTTAGGTTTTGTGGTTTCTACTTGCACCTCCGCCGGGTTTAGATAGTGTGCCGAAAAATAATCTTTACCAAATAGATTATGTAGAAAAACAGTAACGGAGAACTGCACTCCAAAATACACTGTTGCTACGGTTAATGCGTATAAAGGGGCTCTGTGTCCAATAAACCAATAAAACACCTTGATGAAATGAATATTGGCAAGCCTGGCAGGCTTGGTTAACCAGTGTGAAGATCCATGCGTGAGAAATAGCGCAATTGAATACTCAATCAACACCAATAACAATGCGATAAATATAGGTAGCGCAATACACCAAATGACGAAACTCTTAATAATTGCGGCATCGGTATCAATCAAACCGCCCATGCCAAACTGCGCATGATAGAACAGTTGTTCTAGTGAAGGCTCGCCAAAGTTATCAGCCACCCAATAAGCTACGGCCACTAAAAAGAATGCGCATAAATAGGTTGCAAACCTAATGGCACCGCGTAAAACATGGCGGCCACGATGATCCGTATTCATTTTATGCGGCTCTGGTGTATTCGTGTTCATCAAATGATATTAACCGTTTTCTCTTTTACTAATAATTTGGCAGGCAACCGCACTTATGTAAGGTAATGATTGCAAGCTCAACATAGCCACCCAGATTTGAGCATCGCTATTACCAACTCCGCGGGTAGCTAGCATCGCGATACTGCTCAGCGTTAACGCACTCAGTAGAAATAACTCTTCTTGAATTGGTGCAATCCAATCATACCAGTTGGATTTTTTGAGCCCCTTGCCTTTTGCAGTCACTTTAAACACGCCATCTTTTTTAATGATGCCGCTGATAATGCCTCTGGCAATAGCATGTGATAGCCCAAGACTGGCGACAGATGCACCAAAGATATCAATCCAGCGACACGTCATGGTTTTTAGATACAACATCGGGCCCATAATCGCTTTAATCACCAAGAAGCAAATAATGGTGGTAATCATCAGAGAAACCGGCAAACTCGCCTCTTCTGGGAATAACAGCATAGCCACAGACCATGCGATAGAGCCTATGGTAAAGCCTAGCTGCAAAGCCTCACCTAACCAGCCGAACCAACCCGTTAAAAAGTGATAACGCTGCCCAAAGGTCAAGGTTGAATCCCCTAACAACTTAGGTATGTGATGTTTCAAAATTTGCATCGCACCAAATGCCCAACGGAAGCGTTGTGACTTGAGTGCTTTAAAGTCTGCAGGTGTTAAGCCACGGCCAAACGTATCATCAATGTAGCGTAGTTCATAGCCGTCTTCCAGTAAACGTAAGCCTAACTCGGTATCTTCGCAGATGCACCATTCAGACCATTTTCCGCTAGTCATTAACGCTTGGTATCTCACTAAGGTCATCGTACCATGCTGAATCAAGGCATTACGTTCGTGCCTGTGGTGCATACCAATGCGGAAGAAACCCTCAAACTCCCAGTTACCCATACTGCGGAAGAAACTATGCTCCCAGTCTCTATGGGCCTGAGGCGCTTGCACCACAGCCACTTTTTGCTCAAGGAAATGTGGTACTAAATCAGACAGCCAATCAGGGGTTACTTCATAATCGGCATCCACTACCCCCACTACCTGCGCATTAGGGTTTGTTTGCTCTAGTGCAAAGTTTAAAGCACCGGCCTTAAAGCCAGGCCACTGCGGCAGATGGAAGAATTTAAAATTCTCCGGCATTTTTGCCATATAGGCTTCAAGCGGCTTCCATTTCGCTTCATCTTTAGTGTTGTTATCAACCACAATCACTTCAAAGTTGGTGTAGTTAAGTTTAGCCAAGCTTTCAATGGTGGTGATCACCATTTCTGGTGGCTCGTTGTAGCATGCCAAATGTACAGAAACAAACAGCTCTTCATCCGCAGGCAGTGGCTTTGCACGCTTAAATGCACGATTCCAGCCCTTCTTGAACATCACTTCACTAAACTCAACCGCATAAATCATCAATACTGCAGACGTTAACCCCATGCCGATCAGTAATGCAATCAACACGACAAAATCCTTCATCGTATAGTAATAATCTCCAGGTAAATTCCAAGCAACCACTAAAGTGGTAATACAAGCTTGCAGTAACACCGCCATCGAACTACGGGCGCGTAAACCCCAATGCCTGAAGCGATAAGCAATAAAGAATATTGGCAACAAACCTAACAGACTTGCCCAAAGTGCTTTTGCTTTCCAGCGATCATCTTTAGGGACTGCGCCGTGCAATGAGTATTTCTCATTGCGCTCGGCATCAAACATGCCCCAGTAGGCGCCAGCCCAACCTTCCAGCTCTTTTTTCCAAGGCTGGTCAAATGCTTCCATTAAGTAATAATCGTAGTTTTTATGTGCTGTTTTAGCCAAAAATTCCCGGACAAAAAGCGCTTGGTTCACTTTAGAGGCTACTGCTGCACCTAATGTTGGCCCATTACTAGGCCAACCAATCTCTGTAATCACGATTTTTTTTCTTGGATACACATCCATTAACTCTTGATAACGCTTCAGTGAGTAATCTACGGCATCCTCTACCGGTACGCCTTCATGGTAAGGCAACAAGTGCACCGCAATAAAATCTACGTGCTTGACCAGTTCAGGGTTTTTCAGCCAGACATGCCAAGGCTCTGCGGTAGAAATTGGCAGTTTCGTGGTTTTACGAACGTCTTCTATGTAACCAATCAATTGCTCAGGCGTTAGGTCGTTACGAAGTAAAACCTCATTACCCACAATGGCACGCTCAATTTTTGGATAGATTTTAATCTTGGCCTTCAGCGCCTCAACTTCACGATAGTTTGCAGCGGCATCACTACCCAACCAAGCACCAGCTGTTACATGGAACCCTAAACTAGAAGCAAGCGCAGTAACTTCACTATTCTCCAGCGCACCATAAATACGAACACGATGAGTCAAAGGTTTGAGTAAGCGTAAATCTTTTTCCAACTCAGCCGTACTCGGATACTCTTTCCGCAATGGGCTCTGATTTTCCTGAAATCCACTAAAGGCAAAGCCATTTACAATTTCTGGCGCATTAATTAAAGGTAGCGCGCGATTGGAAATATACCAAAGACTAAAGTGGATCGCAGCCACTAGCACTGCAAACAAAAGTGGAATTAAATAGCGTTTAGTTTTGTTAATCATAAGGTTACGCTGAGAATTTCTATCAAAGTGATGAACGAATTGAAGCTTGAGATTTTGGCCATAATGCAGCTATAAGTAAGCCACACAGACCAAGCCAATAATAAGTAGATATATTTTCAATTTCTAAATAAACACAATACAGTGCCGCAGCCATTAGAACTGAGCTAAGCACATAGCCCAGCCAGCGCTTTGGTTTCACATCGACCTCTAAAAATACAGAGGAAAATGATAACAGTAAAATCGGCAAGACATATAAGCTGATGGGGAAATCACGATACCTTCCATCGACAATCAATAAAACTGTGGCGCTGATTGCCGCAACTGAAAGTATAAATACGCCTGTTTTTAAAACTAGCGCATGATGCTTACTGGGTTGGCATATGCGCCATATCAAACCAACCACCAGTAGCCAGCCAACAAAAGCTAACCCGCTCAAGGTTAGCCATTCAGTGATGTTTCGACAAGCACTGATCAAGTATTGAGTCTGTAGCCAGACTGAGATGCCAAACACGATGCCGGCCGCACATAAACCTAACTTCATATAAACTTGACGCGCTTTAAATAAAAACGCCAAGCCTAGAAATAAGGCAAAGCCCAATGCGCCAGACAGCCCGATAGCCTTTATATCATGACGTGGCTGTATATCACCAGTAAAGGCAAACTTAGGCGTTAGCTCCGTATCGAAAATACCCCAATAACCACCAACGGTACCTTCAAGATCTCGCTTCCATGGCTGATCAATTGCTTCAATCAAGTTGTATTGCCAAGCATGATCATGTGCGAGTTGTAAAAATCCACGTAAATAACTCGCTTGATTAATTAAGCTGGGCTCAGAAGCCTGACGCTGCCTACCTACGGATGGCCAGCCAGTTTCACCAATTAAAATAGGCTTTTTGAAGGTCTCTGCAAGTAAACTCATCACATTCACTACATGCTGGGTTGCTTCAGTGATTGCCTGCGGATCATCTTCCCAATACGGAAGTATATGCACCGTCACAAAATCCACATTAGCCTCTAGTTTTGGATGTTTTCGCCAGAACTCCCAAACATCAGCATAAGTCACTGGTACTAAGGTTGAGCGTTGTGCTTTTTCCAAATACGCCTGCATCGCGGCCTCAGATTGCTCACCACGTAATAAAACCTCATTACCGACAATCAGTGCCTTCACAGTCTTCGGATATTTATTCGCAACACTTATGGCCAAATCCAACTCTTTATCGTTGTTCGCAGCTACCCAGCCTATCCAAGCCCCCAGATATACCTGAATCCCTAATTTAGAGGCTGCTTCCGGCACATAACTAAGGCCTTGAGAGACCGAATAAATTCGTACGCAATTAAACCGCTTGGAAAGTGCAGCAAGGTCATGATCAATCTGTGCTGGCTGGATAAAACTGTTAGGGTTAAGTGGTGTTTGTCCTGGGTGGTAATAAGGGGAGTAAGAAACGCACTGCAACTTGCCATCGTTCGGCAATTGAGGCTGTATTAAGTTAACGGGTTGACTTGCTTGCCAAAGCCAGAATATCAACCCTAATAGCAAAGCAATATTGAAGATACAGAAACGCCAAAGTAACTTGGTCGATAATGCCTTAACTGGGGAAATTTGCATAAATTTTGATGTATTAAGTCAAATAATCGATTAAAAATTGATTTAGGCGCCCATCATAATGCAAGCACATAAACAAAACAAAACATTAAGGCATAAAAAATATAAAAAGTAAGTTTCATCACATACCAGCCTCACGCTACAATAGACGCTTTTAAAATATCCTAAAATATCCATCATGAAACGTGCGATTCTTACCTCTTTATTAATCACCATCAGCACCATTCAGATAGCGGAAGCAAAACCTAATTTTGTTGGCGTAAACTACAGTGGCACTTATTCATGCAAAGGCAACAACAGTAAAGTTGGTGACTATCAAGTGCTAGCAAAACTCACATTAAATCGCGCAGCGAGCAGAGGCAGCATCGGCATTTATGATTTTGCACTCGAAACAGAAAACTCTTTCACATACAAAGGCAAAGCAGTCGCTAACGCAAACAAGATTGCCTTTAATTTAAGTATGTCTGAGGTCAGCTCTGCAGAATTCAGTACCGGCATTGCGAATATCAGCAAAAACCCGGCTGGTAAGTATGCTTACACCAATCATTACTATGAAGTAGATTCTAATGTTGGCACTTATGGCAAGGAAACCTGCGTCATGCAAAAAAGCGCACAATCAAACAAAAAATTACCCAAACCGGCTTAAACCTATAGCATTCAATACCAACAAACCATAAACCACTAGTTAATGTGAGTGCTGCACCAATCAGTAGCTACTAAGAGTAGTTACTAGGCAATAGCAGCACTCGTACAAACTATGGCTCTCGCACAATCTTAACGTCATTAAATATTGTGGCGAAAGCATCACTGTTCAGTACGCTAAACTCATTCACTCTGGCAGGGTAAATAGGATCATTGATGTACCCTTCTGCTGCCGCCACGGCTGGATGACACATCAACACCGATGTACCAACACTATGCTTAGCTTGTGTTGCCCAATCAATTAAGCGCTTTTTATAATCTTGCACATCTCCGCTAAAATTATAAACGCCTAATAGCACATTACTGCACTTAAACCCCAGCTGTTTAGCTTCCCGCTCCAGCGCACTGGCACCAAGCATTTTAATGATGCGGCCTTTAATGCCGCTTTCATCATTGGGCTTCGCAATTCTTATCCAAGGTAATTGATGGTGATAACGCTGTTTTAACACCGCCAACAAAACCTGACGAATTTGTGGAAGCTGATGCACATGCTGATGCCCATCAACATAATCAGGCTGCGTGCCTAACGCCACTTCAAACTGATTCAACTGATGTTCAATACTGTTTTGAATTGAAGCTTTTGGCAGGCAGCGTAACAGGCTCAGCAAGGTCAATATACCGTGTGGGTAGCGATATCCAAATAACGTAAAATCAAGATGCAAGCCAATATGCGCTTTGTCTCTAATATCTGAAGTGAGCAATTTGGCAGATGATGCCCAGTGTGGGCTATTGACCATACAGGACGCTGCGGTCAGTCTGTTATTTTCGATAAGGCGCACAATAGCAGCGTCAATACTTGGGCTTTGTGCAAAATCGTCAGCACAGATAATAAGCTTCATGACTATTTGCCTTTAAATGCCCAGTAACGGCTCAAAAAATAAGTTGAAACAGCAACAATCACCATCACCACCCCCAGCACCAACCAAAATGGAATGTTCGTAAAGTAAATGGCATTAATCACTAAAAATTGATTCGCTAAGAAACCGGATACTGCAACGGCAAAAAAACGCGGAAATGCATGCAAGTGTGTAGATGTCTGCCCAGAAAAACTTAATTTACGATGCCCAAAATAGCTCACAGGGAATGCAAACAAAAAACCTATTGTGTTTGCATGAATAGCTGTAAGTAAGTGGCTAAGCTCTAAGCCGACGGCAACAACATAATGCACACCAGCAGCCAGTGCACCAATTACTGCAAACCAGGAAATGGAATGTCGATGGGTTTGTGTCATTGGTGCTGCGTGATCACTTTAGGCTTAAGCACTTCTGCCACAATATAAGGTGGCCGCCCTTTAACCTCGTCATAAATACGTGATAGGTACTCGCCTAATATACCAATAAACAACAATTGCACTCCGGCAAAAAACATCATGCTGGCAATAATAGTGGGCCAACCTGGCACTGACTCATCAAAAAACATATGATCAACCACTACGTACATCCCATAGGTGAAAGACAGCAAAGCAAGTAAAGCCCCTACTGCACTTGCCAATCGCAATGGCATCACAGAGAAACTGGTGACCCCAGTCCAAGCCAGCTGAATCAGTTTTAACTTCGAGAATGCACTTTCACCATGTGAGCGAGGCAATGGTATAAATGGAATACCAATAGAATGGTAGCCAACCCATGCATAAATACCCTTCATAAAGCGATTACGCTCAGGCAAAGAAAGCAGAGCATTGACCACTTGCCTATCCATTAAGCGGAAATCACCAGCATCGCGTGGAATATGAATCTGACCACCTAGACTAATTGCTCGGTAAAAAATACGTGAGCCCCAACGCTTAAATCGCGACTCTACATCACGGTCTTGCCTGTATGCATAGACCATGTCATATCCTTCACGCCATTTTTCTAACATTTGCGCTAACAACTCAGATGAGTGCTGTCCATCGGCATCCATGCATATCACCACATTGCCCGTCGCATATTCCAAACCGGCTGTGATGGCATACTCTTTACCAAAATTACGCGAAAAACGTACTAGGGTTGTTCGTAAACTTTCAGGTAAATTACGTACTATATTAGCTGTTTGGTCACGGCTTCCATCATCAATCACAATGATTTCCCAGTTTTCACTGAGCTGCTTTAGACGATCCACAATGGTATGGATAGTGCTAACAATTGCGGCCTCTTCATTAAAGGCCGGAACAATCACGCTAATATGCGCTTCAGTGCCTACTCGTGGAAAAATGTTTTTATTCATGACCCTAATCCCGTGGTGCGGCACGTGGTATCCGTGCATCGCCTATTAATCTTCTACGATCTTTCACGACCGCAAGTGGTGCGCCTAAACGTTCTACCACACCAATAACCTCACCTTGCAACACTTTATCGCAATTCATATTAGTACTAGAAATAAAGAAATCAGCAGTCACCCAATTTTCAGTGATACTAAACCGCTTGTCTAAATACGCCTGCCCTTGAAAAGCTTCTGCGCAAACCGCGACTGAATATACAGCGTCACTTTTCTTTGGCAAACTCACAGCCTCTGCATCTACATACTGTTCTAACATTTTAGTCGCGTCAATCAAACTGCTAGACCAATAATCCCCCTCCCAATTATGTTGGGCATGTTTAAAATCAGCGCCTGCAAAATGGTTGTAGTAAAGATATTGATATGGATGCAGCGCGTAAAGCGTACATATCGTGTTCACACTCAGTAGCGTACATACTGCAACAAAGCCTAAGCGCCATTTTTTATAGCCTACCAAAACATCAAACATTTTGGATAAACCAACCCCGGCAACAATCGCTAATGTAGGAATCACAAAAGTAAAATGCCGTACGCCATTGTAAAGCGCAGGACGATCCAACAACACAAAGACTAAAGGGGTAAGTAAAGCGATACTCACCGTAATCTCTGGCAACAAATTTAGCTTCAAAAACGATGCTTGCTTTAATCTCAGCCCCAGCACGATAACTAAGCTTATTAAGCCAAGCAGAAAAATCTCAGGCAAGCGGATACCCAAATACTGAAATAAGTAAGTACGTGGCACCTCCCCGATGCTAACAAACTGACCATTCACAATAGTATTCATATCGAAAGAAAAGTGTGAAAAAGACTTAACAGCAATTAGAATATGATCAGAGCCCATCACCGACCACGGCCAGAAAATAGCCATTAAACCTAAAGCCATGGCACCTGCCGGCAATAGACCAATAAAACTTTGCCAATAAAACGTTATTTTCAGTTTGCAACCTTCGGCAGTTAAGCACCCGGCGACCAGTACCATTAATAGCAAATAAATAACGGCAAAGGCACCGCCAATTCTCAAACCTAACGCTAGGCCGACTGCCACGCCAAGCTTTAAACTCAAGACCAATGGGATGCGAGGCAACTGTTTAGCAATAAGCAATGTGTAATATAAAGCCCAAACCATACAAGCAGCAAAAGACACGTCTTTAGTGTGCGTAAACATTGCACCGGTCCATGCACCAGTAATGGTAAGTAAAAACGCTGCAATAAAAGCTGCCCGTGCACCTGCTAGCTCGTTGGTAATTTTATGCACTGCCACAATGCCTGCTAAACCAAACAATGCTGAAAGTAAATGACGTATATCCCACACCCAAAGCGGTAAAAGCTTCTCTAACATGGCGGCAATTAGGTCAAATAAACCACCATACAAATAGAGGTTCTTGTAAGTAAACGCTGCGTGATCCACAAACCCGCTACTGTAAAAATTAAGTAGCAGCTGCCCATAAACGTGCTGCACCTGCTCATCATTACTAATACCGTATTGCTTAAAAGTCACCACAATAAAAACAGTTAGTAATGAAAATAGTGCTAGAGATAATCTTTGAAATACTGTTGATGTCATTTTTATAGGTTTTCTAGTGGTCACTCGCTAAGGTTATGCAGTTACTCCCAAGTATGCTTATTCATAAGCATACTTAACTTCCAACTCTACTTAATTTCCAAATACGCCAATTTCTAAACACAAATAATCAAACACAGCTAGTTAACATGTTTTAACTGTACTTAAACAACTGCAAACAATATTGAATGTGGTGCCCCCGACACGAATCGAACGTGTGACCCTCCCCTTAGGAGGGGGATGCTCTATCCACTGAGCTACGGGGGCGTTGTTGCTTACGAGCCTTATTTAACAATGGATTCAGGCTATTTTATAAAATATTCCGCTCCGCAATTTTAGGGCCGCTCCGCAAAACAGATGATCATATTGGTGAAGCCAACAAAATGATCATCTGCTGCAGGCGCACATTTTACCATCAAGGGATTCAACTTTATCAATTAAAGCGTTGTGCTTGATAATGTTTTTGTTGCAGGTTTCAAAGTTGTCTGAGGCGTTGACAAGGACTTCTTCAACACTGGCGACAATGGCTTCATTTTCTGCGGCCTCTCTAGCAGGCTCTGGTCGATTACTATCGGCACCTGCGATGGCACTGTTCCACAAGCTGAGAGACTCAGCATCAAAGCAGATGTCAGTATCATTCTTTTCATAGATTTTCTCCTTAATCGTTCTATAAACAATCTCGGCCTTTTGTAGATCATTTATTTTCTTGTTAATAATTGGCTTAGATTCATTTTGAAGCGCTGTGGCCGTTTTAATTTGATTGTTGATACTTTTGGCTGCACTGGAGTCTGTTTTCCATCCATGCACTACCCAGCCAGAGGCAAGTCCACTTAGAAACAAACCAATAGCAATTAATGCTTTTGTCTGCAGACTTAATCCAGAAAGAAAACCTATCATTATTTATCTCCAACTTATTTCAAAGGAACCATGCCGCCTTTAATCCATGCAGCAACATCAAAACCTGGGCAGGTTTTAATCCACTCATTCCGCTCAATCACGCCATTGCCATTTAAGTCAGGCGAATAATCTCGGTGGCCTTTAATGCTGATACCAGCATCATTTAATGACTGCAGCATCGATGCAGGCGTTAAAATAGTGCGGCCTAATATCTTGCTTGACAGATTAACTAAGCATTCGCGCAATCCCAACCATTGCGCCTGGCTATATTGGTCCGTTCCAATCATGCATATTCCAATTGATTTGGCATTACTGCCCTGCACATGCGCACCAATCTCTTCAAGGCCCCTGCCCGTTTGAGTCTTGCCGTCTACACCAACAACAAAGTGGTACCCAATACTCTTTAGTTCTGGGTTGAAGTTCCGCACAGCCTGGCTATCACGTTTAAATCCTCTCAGCTTGTGCATCCGGTCAATATCTAGCGCCTCAAAAGCCTTACCATTGGGGGTGGCAGCACAATGGATCACAATTGCATTAATAGTTCTTTTCATTACGACCCGCTCTTTCTACGTGATCTATGTTTAAAAAGCCCAATAACAAAGAGGTACACTCGGTGATTTTTTGCCTGCAGGTAATCTAGCAACCTAAAGTAAGTATCTGGCCACATGAATAGTGCGATGGTCACTCCAAACAAAATGGTAAAGTCATTGTGAAAACCAACAATCATGTACAACCCGCTCATAACTGCGCCAGCGTGTTTCCCAATCATGCAATGCCTAGTTTCACTGTCTGCAATTGCAGCCAGATATGCTGCGTCCACCACGATATATATTCCAATTAAAATACTTAAAATTGCACTCATTTTTGCACCTGCAGGAAGTCAAATTTAGATTTAGCCCAGGCGATTAATGAATCCCTAAAAGGCTTATCTATCACAGCGAAACCTAGCAAGAAAGCTACCGGACGCTGAGGGATGTCTTTCATGTTGAGTAAAGTATCGAACATCCATGTAACACCATGCACTAAGGTCACGGCAATAAGCGTAGCGCCAATAATCAATAGAATTGACCGCCCCACCTTCAGTGACTTATTTCTATATACGGCCCAGTAAGCGCCACCGACTGCAGTAATCACTACCCCAAGAGGCAGATCAAATAGAAAACTAGCCGCCGTAGATAATGTTGCAATAGCTAACGGACTAGCAGCATGTGTTATTGGATCTGGCATTTACCACCCCTTTTTATTATTTTTGGACGTAAAAAAAACCGCTCAAGGCGGCATTTATCAACTAGTACAAATTGAATTTTTATTATGTTTTTGGTGTAAAAGCACACACCGGATTAGGCACAAAGCAAAACTGTGCCATCTCTCCAATATCCTTGCCTTCAATCTTCCAGCCAAATCTTAGTTTTACGCAAAAGTGTTTACCAAAAACGGTATATGGCCAGCCGATGAACCTGAACTCAAACGCATCGCCAATGGAGTAGTGCCAGCCGGTTGCGCCTTCATCTTCATCAACAGTGGTATTACCAATGCTCACGGCCAACTGCGTCACCTTGAGGCCAAGCACATACTTTGACCAATTAAACGTAGGGTTACGCACTGCCAACCACCACCAGCATCGTATGAAGTATGGCCAGCCGATGGTACGCTTAGCCCAGAATGATTCACCATCATTGCCGTGATCACGATTACCCCAGCACCACTCAGCCCATGCAGGTAGGTGATTGTTTTTTCTGAATGGCAAAGCGATTGCGATCACTAGCAAGCCTAGCAACATCAACGGAAGGTCTAGCACCAACTTAATTAAAAAGCTGATGAGGCCAGTTAAAATAATGATTAGTTTCATCTCAATTCACCCAAAATTCGCGCGGCGCTGCCTGCGGTTAAGTTCACTTAAATAAGACTCGTAACAGTGGTTACGGTTAAAAGCCAAGCTATTAATCACCACCATGCAAATCTGCCAGCGCCACCAGCTGCCATTCCTACTTACCCGGTAAGCGCGGCTGGATAGCGTTTCATCTGGCGAACCACCCAACAACGCATTGACTTGCTGATCAAAGGCAATGGCGTTGTTTTTTAGGTAGATTAATATCATGCCGGCAGTACCAACTCTGGCATCATGGCGACTGCCTCATCAGGTGTTAGCATCGGCTTGGTGCCAGCCAACACCTCATCTTTATAGGCCCCGGCCTGAATCCAAACATCCGCCTCCCATTGTGCAAACGCCTGAGCTAGCGTTTGGAAGCCATTTGAGAAACCAGCGTAAAGCATCAGTGCGTTGCCGCCGCTGAAGCCTAGTGCCTTGGCTTTGGCATCAATCTCTGATTGCAATTTAGCGCGTACTGACTCAAATTCTTGTGCGGTAAATTCTTCAGGCGTTGGCTCTGCTCTTTTATAAGCAACCACAACCCCATCAATCACATCAAAGCGTGAAATTTCAGCATTCAAATATGACTGATAGAGCAAATCTGGAATAGGCAAAGCATCGGCTGGAATGTTTTCCCCATGATGTTTTTCTGAATAAACGCCTTTAGTTGTTGCTGAATAAAACATGATTCCTCCTAATATCCTACTGCCCATGCTTTGGGTGCAGTTAAAACTGAGTTTGATGACGCGCTCCCTGTTTGATTACGTTGCACTTGAATGTTGGTAAGTGTTGGTGGTGCTGACTGATAAAATAAATCACAAGAACCTGATAGAGTGGCTGTTTGAGTGCTTACGCTTGAAAACAAGGCTGCAGTTGGGAACGCTAAAGGCCATGTAATTGTTTGAGAGACCTCTGTATTATTTGCCGCATCGTTAGTACCAGTAGCCCATTGAACAATCCACCCACCCAGCCAACTAGGAAATTTAATATATCCATTAGCGGTTAATGAAACAGCAAAACCTGCTGCTGTAGCAATGGCTGCCATCGCACCGCGTACCCAGCTTGTACTAGCCGGTGATGAGCTGTTATTAACGAAGGTTGGGTCACTAGCCGCTGTTACTGCACCACCATCCTTACGCGCAAACACTAGTGAAGTTGTACCTAATGTAATTGGCGCATCCGTGGTTAATATCCAAATGCTGTCTGCTAACGTTGCTCCACCGCTCACCATTGTTAATACTGCAGGCTTAATTTCAGCAGAGACGTCTGCCCAGGTAACACGTGACCAAGCACCAGCTGCGGCAACATACCAACCATTCTGCGCACCTGTGGTTTGGTCTTTCACTAGGATGACGTCACCAGCCGTAAGTGCGCCTGACCAATCACCACCAGCTTGTGCAGCCAACCCGTTAAGGTTGATATTGGCGGTGGTGGTGAATTTGGCAATGTAGTCGTTGCCGTAATTAGCAATCAAGGCTTTAATTGCCGTGCTTAACTGCGCATTATCAGCAGGGTTGAGTGCAACGCCGGTGCCTTCAATCACGGAAGCAATCTCTTCTTGGATTGAGTTTAAAGATGAAGCATTCATATCTGTTGGCACAATGCCTAGTGCTTTATTGCCATCCTTATAACCATCTTTACCCGCGCCGAACAAATCTACAGCACGGGTTGATGTATCAATTCTTTTCATTTTTCATCATCTCCTAAGGGTAAGCAAAAATTACGGTTGTATGGGCAGGTTTATATTTATTAATACGGCACTCAATCGCTTCGTCGCCCCATGACTGCAGCGGGGAATCGCAGGGGCTTTGGCAATTGGCAATAAAAATACCGCCATCTGATGGCAAGTTCATCGTCCAATAAAAGCGGTCGTTATCTGAATAAAGGGCATCATTGCAATTGTCATTGCAGTTCATTGGCTTGTATTCATCTATCGTGGCATCTGCATAACCCATGCTTGTAGCCAAGTTGATGAAGTATTGGCGGCTTTGGCCACCCAGGTTAGTGAGCTTACTAACCAGCGCCAATCGCCGCTGATCTACTGTTTGATCTACAGTCACACATGGATCAGGCAGACCAGCAAGCGCCTCCCAGTCTGCAAGTAACTCAGACGTTACGCGAGGGTCAGCTTCATTAATTAGCGCCTCGATACGAGCATCTACTCTAGCTAGTTCTGCAGACCACGCATCCAGCAACTTAGTGTTTAACGCACCCTCTTCTCTTGGCCATGCTGGACCTTGCGGCAATAAAGCCTGCAGTTGCTGTAAATAACTTTCAGCAGTTAAAGCCATGTAATCACTCCCATCACCGCAATTTGCCCAGTGCTATGCGTAATATCTGCACTTGGCACCATCATGGTGTAGTTACTTTCTCCTGCAGCAATTGAGATTGCTTCACGAATGTGACTCAATAGAATAGTTGCACTAGGCGAAGCTTCACGCGTGAGCAAGTCTTTTAACTCAGCTTCAACTGCAGCTTTCACTGACAATGTGTTTGGTGTGACCGCCAAAGTAAAATCAAGCGGTACTGGCACCGGCGCAACTACGGCTAAATCAGCAGTAACTGGGCGCAATGCATCGATATACTCCTGCACAGCCAAAACCTCTGCAGCATCAGGAATCAAACTGGCATCATCATCACGCACAAAGCGCACGGTAACAGTTCCATCGCCAAGCTCTTTCGGATAAACCCATGCGCGTGTTACACCAGGCACCTCAAGCGCCCAGGTAACATAATCATGTGCTGCACCCCCCTGTGGAGGCTGTTGAATACGAGCAACTAAACGCTCTCGCAAACTAGTATCATCTTCGACATCAGCCCCTTGAGTGATAGCACCTACACTCACAACAGCATTACTATCAATGCCAGATATTGGAGATGACATACTTAAAATTGTGCCAGCGACAGTGTTTCCATTTTGCCCCGCTGCGCTGGCTTCTATCGTGGCCGTTGCCGCGCCTGATGTGATAGTGACTTCATTTATTGTAGTGAATTCAACACCGTCAGCACGAATTACCGGGGTATCAGCCGGAATTACTGTGCCGTCTACTCCAGTAAAAACTATGTCACCAATTGCAACAACAGCTTGTTTACGTGGCGTAGTCAGCCAGATGGATGCCCACCTGTCCAAAAACTCAGCCTCTGCAGTATCGTAAAGCACCTGTGAAGCAATAAATGCAAGATGCCCATGCAGCTCATGTGAAGCTGCTGCAATTAGGCGTGCATAGACCTCAGAATCTGAGCGGCGCATCTGCTCAGCGCTCAAGCGCGATTGTGCGTCAGCGCGTGTTCTGGTGATTATTTCATTTAAAGTCGGTCTGCTAAATGGCACGTACTTTCTCCCAAACATCGTTAAATCTCAGGCTGATATTGCTGCCATCTTCACGGGTGATGGTGCATACCAGCGCCATGCCATCCATACCATAGCGTTCTGCGCTCACGTCTACGCGCACGGCGATCTGGTCATCAATCAACCATTGCAGCGCTTCACGCGCATATTCACGCGCACGGTTAAATGTGCTTTGCACCAGTTTCTCACGGCTCAGCAGCCAAAGCCGTGAGCCAATCTTGTCGTTCGCCACCAGGGGCTCGGCAACATCACCAAACCAGCCCATTTTCTGGCCTTCTGCAATATCATCTGCATTTGCACGCCGCCAAGTAAATAAGCTGATAATCACCGCCCTAGCAAGTGAATCGCCAGGCGCGAGCGAAGTGCTCTCAATGCCATCAACAGTGATGGTCATATCGTTTTGTATCATCTGGAATTCCTACGGGATTTGAGGCGGGTTAATTGCGTAACTAGCGCCAGTGCTGCCAATGGTCCAGCTCTCTTTATGTGTAGGTAGCCATTTTTCACCGTGGCCATTACATTCAAGAATCAAGCTGGCGTTGCCATGTATGCGCACGTTATTGCCGCGCATTTCAATATCTAGCGGCGTTTCAATTAAAATCTTGTCACGTTTAATATGTACTTTTTGATTCTGGTCATCATGTATCGCCATTTCACCAGATGCCAAACCCTGAAGGCGGTAACGGCGATCACCAATTACAATGGCAATGCCATGACTACGATCACCATTAAAAAACAGCGTAACAGCCTCAGCACCAGCCTTTGGGTTGCTTGTAAAGCCATAAGCCTCAAAATGCTCAAGGCTATCTTTAAGCTCACCCTCTCTTAACGAGACTTGCACAGACTGCATCTTGGTGGCGCTATTCACTAGCGTTACCACGCCACGCAAAGCGATGTTCTGTAAACTACGGCGCAATGATGCAATCATTCTGCTAGATAATCGTTCACTCATGTTGCCGCCTTTACGTCTGGCCAATCTGTAGAAGCCTTGCCAGATTTTTTGTCTGATTCTTTTTTTGCCACTTCAGGCGATGGAATGAACCCCTCTTTAGGTGCCACTTTAATATCGCAAGTAGTACCGTCAGACTCGCTAATCCTGTAAGAAACTTCAGTAATTAATAGCGTGCGCTCAAAGCCAATGATTGGATCACTCACAGAAACCATTTGATTTGGCCGCCATAACGAACCATCATCCTGCCGCCAACCTTGCACGGTATAAACAGTTTCAATCGCCTTTGCCGCGCGATACAAGCGCTCATACCTTGCCCGCTGCGAGCAATCTTGCTGCGTTGCGTTGCCATTGAGCATGATGATTGTTTTGCGATGCCTGGCTAATGTTGTATCACTAGCTACTGCAGAGACCGATGCTACCGACTCAGCACTATCGTAATCATTACCAGCTCGCTGGCCCTTCACTACGTAGTCACTAAACACATCTTTGTAATCATTGCCGATACTGGCCGCTAATACATTCTTACCAAATACAAGCGCGGTGTTTGCTAGCCCGCCAGAGCCTGCTGAAATTAAGTGTAAGTTGCCTTCAGCGTCATCTGTACTTAACATCTGCCTTAGCAGCAACAAGCGGCCTATGCTTTCAAACGCAGTTTCACCTGTATCAATTTGGTGATCACTAATCAGCGCACCTGTATCAATATCAGTAATTACCTTAATGCCGTAACTTGAGGCTAAATCAGCCGCGATTTTTTCAATCTTTCTATTGCGCCATTGGCCAGAGCCAAAGTCAGCAGAGCAATCGACTAAATCAGCCGTTTTGCTTCTACCTGTGATTGACAGTGAAATGCTAGTGCCGGTGTAACCGATGGGCATTGCATCCACAAATCCGGTTAGCACTTTATCCGCACCAATGTATAACTCACACAGATCACCCTGCTTTACACGCCGCACATTAGCTGGCGCATTAGGCCATGAGCGCGTAATGCTTAACTTAAAATCACGCGCCTGGCGCTCGATGCCGGCAGTGATTTCAACATCTAGCCAACCAGCATAATCAGCGCCATTTACACGCAATGAAACTAAGTCTGTCATACACTAAGCACCTTAATACCAATGGCAGGCGTAAAGCCAGGATGACGCAGCTTGTTGCGCGAGACAATCTCACTCTCACGCGCCACGTCTTCATATAAGTCATAAGCCAGCACCAAGGCTGGCGTCACTTCTTTGGGCTGCACTGTGTTAATCCGCGCTGAGTTTTTAATCTTAGCGTTTACGTCAATAAATGCTTTACTGCGCACATTATTCAGCGCCAAGTAAACATCATCGTTTGCAACGGCCGCCTCATCATCCAGGGCCGTTAATAGCTTAGATTTAAGCGACAAAGCATCGTCATACACTGGCAAACTCATATTAGCCACCATGCCAGCCGCTTGAACGAGTGTCACACGGCGCATTAAAGTCTGCGTGGCGTTATAGTTGGCAAGCATTGCCGTGCGTGTAGGTGTTGCTGCAGCGCTCGTGCGGCTTGGAAAATTAGCCGATAAGTTAAGCACGCTAAACACACGCATAAAATTTAAACCGCTAAGACTCCCCACCACATCAATCAACGCGCTGCTTTTATTCAAAATGCCAAACATGCGCGTTGCTAATGCCATCGGGTCACGTACTAAATCACCCAACTCAGACTGCAGCACACCAATTGGATCACGCAACACCACATTAAGATTACCCAGTGCAGAATCTGCCAACGAAAGCGCAGCACTAGCTGTAGATACTGCATCCTGCACCGCAAAATCAGGCAGATTATCTACACTAAATGACGATGCAAAATCGGCAATCGCTGCCTGCTCTAGTACATTTACTGCCGCAATAGACTGCGTACCAGTGGCAATGCCGGATGATGGAAATGCAATCTCACCAGATTCAATAAAGCTAAGGTTAAATCGGCACATTCCGCCCTCTGCATGGCTATGGCTTACGCGCACATCATCTTGCACGCTCACCATCATGCGGCCATACCAAGGGTGCACTAACTCCCCGGCACCTTCTTTCTCTACTGCAGCCAGCAGCGCATCGCGCTTGGCCATGTAATCATCACCAATGACAAACCCAACCAAGCTAAAACCACGAGCTTTACGCCCCATGTCTTCTCGGTAAGGCTTATCACGTTGAGGGAACTCATGCAGCGTGCCACGTCTGCCAAAAGTACCGTCTTCAGTATCAACTTCAAACGCCACACCTCTGAAAGAGGCTTTTTGTAGATTATCGCGCCAGGTCATAATGAAAATGCCGCTAATGGGTTGTAACCAACATCTGCATTCATACCAACCCCCGCTTGATTCGTTTTACCTTGACCAGCCCGTAGCCCTTGCGGTGCGTTTTCAAAGCGCACTGTCATCTCACCATTAAGTTTGTTAGCGCCTAATATGTTGGATTTATTGCCAGGACTATTCACATTAGATGGCGCACCCATGACTGAAATAGAACTACCTGTAAACATATTCTTAACCCAATCAGGCATTAAGTTGGTTAGCTTTTTAGCGATATCCGTCACAATGCCGCCTATCCAGGTTGAGAAGCTTTGCCACCAAACTTTAATCTTGTCCCAGTTTTTATAAACCAGGTATGCACCAGCCACTAAAGCAGTAATTGCAAGTCCGATAGGGTTCATTAAAATAGCCCGGCCAATTAAGAATATAGACTTACCAACAAGCATCAGCACGCTCACAAAAACTCGGCCAATACCAACCACACGCATAATCACCGCGCCAACTGCAGACCAGCCACCCAGCATCATCACAATAGCTGAGCCAAACCGTAATACAGAACCGGCAATGGTTAATACAGCAGCAATCGGCCCTGCAATGAATGCCAACCCCATGCCTATGACCACCCCTTTAAGGCCACCTAGCGCATTGACTACACTGCCAATCACGGCAAAAGTCTCTTTAAGGTCTTTAATAACCTCTTTCCAATTCACCTCTTTAAGTGCATTAGAAATATCTGTAATCGTGGATACGATTTCAGCCTGTAACCACTCCTGGTTAACAGCAAGCCATTCGCTCATGCTGTCAACAATTGGCTTAAGTGCTGGCACCAACTTAGCAAACGCATTTGTTTGCATTGCCTTAACTTGCGTTTGCACGGTCGCTAATGAGTCACCGAGATCATCCAATGCCCCGACTGACTCTTCTTTAACCACAGCACCCAAGCGTGACTGCTCTGCAATCCACGCCTTAACGCCCTCACGCCCTTTATTTAAAATAGGCAGCATCTTAGTACCGCTTTTGCCAAATAACTCCATCACCATGCGCGTTTGAAGTGCTGGGTCTTTATTAGCAGCGAAAGCCGCAGCCAAATCTGGCAATGCATCAGTTAGGCTAATAATGTCGCCATTAGCACTCTTAAGCGGGATTTTTAATTTTTTCATCAGCCCAGCAAAGTTTTTATCTACCCCTGCAGCAGCTTCTGATGTTCCTTTATTAAACTTAGTGATCAACGCCTCACTGTCTTCAGCTGAGGCACCAACCAAACCAAGCATATTGCTTAATACCTGGTAATTTTCTACACCGGCACCTGTGCGGTCTGCAGCATCTTGAATGTTGCCAGCGTACTCTAAAGACGCCTTGCCAGCATTCAGCGCTGCATACGTTACTGCAGTGAATGAGGCAATTGCAGGCAAGCCGATTTTACGCATCAGCTCACCACCAGCATTGCCAATATCACGCAATGATTTATGAGCAAGCTGTGAGCCGCGCACTATGTTTTTTAGTGGGCCGCTCATCTTGTCAACAGCGGTTAATACTGCGCGTAATTCGGTTTTATTAGCCATTTCTTATTGCCTCAGCAATGCGCTCTGCTTGTGCAGAAAGCTTTGTTATTTTTTCCAGCGTGTAATCTAAAACGGTATCTGGGTTGAGCCGCCAAAAGTAAGCCAGCTCGTAACACAGATTTTCAAACTGCTCTAGGCTCCCGCTGACTGGCCGAAAAAACCCATCACCACACCGGTTAATCCAGTAATGTCTGATGGGCTTAGCTTTTCAACTACGCTTGGCGGCACTGCTGCAAGACGGCTGACATATTTCACAATCACAGAAGCCTGAATCTTCAGCTCACCACCGCCATCTACGCCAATTAAGTAAGGGAAGCCAACATCAATGATGTCTTTACCAGTCATCTCACGTAGCTCAAGCTCAGCAATCTCGGTGTCACCATGCATTACTGGCTTACTTAGTTGGTATCTCATGACCAAATGCCTTTCGTACCATTAAACTCAAGCTCAATTTCGCCAGTATCTGAATCACGCTCTGACTCACCAACGACGTAAGCGCCAGATAACGTGTAAACCGTTTTATCAATAAACTCTACGGTGACAGTCATATCATCTGATTCATTTAACTTTTCACGCGGGAAGTCTTTATTCACCAAGAACGTGCCCTTTACATAAGGCATCTGTGCTGTTTCTTTGTAGCCAGCTGGGCCGCTTTGTCCCATGATGGTTTCGCGCTTTTTATCAAACGGCGGCGCTTTAATGCCGCTATCGCTCTTTAACTCAAGCTGATCACCGTCAACCTTCACGTATGCAGTGCCTGCAAGTGGTTTTGATGCCATTTTTATTACCTCTCAAAAGTAAAAAACCCTGCAAAAGCAGGGTTGTATTTGTCAAACTAAGGTTATGCTGCAGCTGGATATTGCAAGCGGAACTGAGCCAGCGTTGCAAACACACGTAATTGGTTCACTAAGTCAGGTGGGTAAAGCACGTTAATACGATTTGGGTCGTTAATATCACGCTCAACCACTAAGTATTTAGCAAAGGCTTTAGCGTTTTCAACAATGCCCTCTTCCTCAAGTGCTGCGTACTCACCAAGAATCTCACCACGAATCACCGCAGGCGTCACAATTGCTTGGCCAGCGCCAAAGCGCGTACCATCATTTGCCAGTTTATGGCGTGGATATTTTTGCGTAATTGAATAACGCAAACGGCGCAACACGTAAGCCAATGTGTGCAATGTTTCACTATCTAAGTAGCTTGGGTCACTAATGTTGAATGTGTTTTTCTGATACGTAGTAATTGCACGTTCAATGCGCACCGAACCACCACCCACAAAGCTAGTTGCAATGCCACTATTCAGCAAGCTGCTACGCTCTGCATAAATAAAACGGCTAGTAGCAGGCGCAGGCAAGATGCCAATCAACTCACCAGTTTGTGTTGGACGAGCAGGGTCTGCCGCAACAAACACCGCATTACGCGCACCGTAAGCAGCCGCATACTCATAAGCAGGGTTTGGCACGCCATTTTCATAACCAGCAATCGTTGCATGCTGATCATTGCGCCCTAAACCAAGAGCTACTAAGTTTGAGTAAGTGTCTTTTTTAGCCGTGTAAACATGGCCATAAATTTGGCGGTTATATGCCCAGCGGCCAGTAGTATCATTCATTAGTGTTTTAAGCGCATCGAGCGAGGTCGTATCGCTAAACGGATGAATAATGAAATCAAACTCTTCATCACCTAGCGCGGCCAATGCGCTAGATAAGCTAGGAGAGCCCGTACCTCCTGTTAAAGTGACAACGGCTACCGTTACACCTGCCGGTGTTTTTTCACCGCCTGCAGTGCCTCTGTAGTTAAGCTGTAAGGTAATATCATTGCCAACCAAACCAAAGTGACGCGCAGTAACAGTCACAACGCCAGAAGCCACCGTAGAAGTGACTGGCAATGTGCTATCAGCATTGATTGCTGCATTAATTGCCGTTGCAATAGCAGTGTTAGCATCACCTGCAACCACCGCAATCTGCACTTTTTGCGCACCGATATATACGTTTAATGTCCCGCTTTCTGATGCGCTGCCGCTCACGGTCAGCGTGCCTGATGCTTTTGCACCTGCAGGATCATCGACCATCACCATCCAAACTTCAGCGCTAGCATCATTCTGGCGATAAATCTCATGCATTTTTGCAGCAATAGAGCCTAGGCCACCCAAGGTTTTAGCTTCATCTGTTTTAGAAACTAACTGCAATGCACCAGCAACCGCATTACCAGCTGCTAGTTTTGGCGCAAGAATCAACGTGCGTAAGTTTTGGCTAAAGTAGCCAGCCTGAGAGTTATCAACCTCGGCATAAAATAATGGCACACGCACATTTTTTGGCGTGTTGTTAAACGATACAGTCATTTGTATTCCTCTCAGGCATAAAAAAACCCGCCTAAGCGGGTTACAAAGTCGGGTTTCTTAAAATGGGGATTTTATTTCTTAGGTTCTTTTACTACTTCAACATCGCCATCTGCAATACGGCGCTGCCAGTAAATGTCATGCTCATCAACACGACCACCTTCTGGCGGTAAAAAACCACCGCGAATTGGGTCTGGGATTTGCTTCTTGCCTACAGGTACAATAAACATAATTTATCCTTTAAGTTTGGGGTACATCAATTTGAATTACAGCCTCATAATCACCATCAGGCTCACCAGTAAGGCTAGGGTCGATAAGGTCAACCTTTACACCAACCTGCGTAAAATCTGGCAACAGTGCATTAGCCGCACCCTGGTAAGTGTCAGCCTCGCCAATCTGTGTCTCACACGAAAACTCAAACTGGTAATACATCCTAGCCCGGTCAATGCTTAAGAGGTTGCCGCCCTCATATTCAATGGGGCCATGCTCATCATCTGGTGACCAAGCTAACAGCGCTGAAAACAATGCATTTCGTGTGGGAATGACTTGGCTGATGGAAGCCTTACCAATTTCGTCTGCAACATTGCTTAACACTACAATCACCGCAAAGTTATCTCGAATCACCTGGGTATAACCATTGTCTGACGTGTTAGGCTCTGCTGAATCATCTAGCGGAATCACATAAGCAGCTGGCAACATCATATGTGCAGCAGGGTCTAGCTGCTGATACTCTGCAGCGCCAGCTACTCTGCCTGTAAACTGTGTCACACACCGAGTTTTTAAAGCTTCGACAATCTCAATAATCATTTATTTTCTCGGTATGAGTGAATCTTGCAAGGCGTTTAAAATCGCCGCACGTGATGTTTCTCTTCTGTGATTCAAGGCCTCAATCATGTAGTTTTTTCGCGGTGCAACACGCCACTTTCCGTTTTTTAATTGCGCCTTCCTATCTTTACGGGCTGGCAATCCAGTAATACCGTTATTTAGAAATGCAGGATAAAAAGCAGACATTTCGGATGTTTTATAGGGTGCAATTACCACCAAAAATCCAGGTTTACTAACTTTTAACTTTATTGAGTGTCTCAACGTGCCGGTTTGCCTTGCAGGGTAATCACCAGGCGCTGAGGCAATTGCGCGTCTAGCCACTAGCTTACGTGACTCTTTTCTGATGATCGCACCTTCAGCACGCAGCACCTTGCGTATTTTCTTTTTATCAAAGTCAATACGGCTAAAGCCTGTAATGGTTGCGTTAACTTCAAGCATTGCCCAACAGCTCCACTTCAATCAATACATAAGTGCGGTCATCATGCAGATCGCTCGCACGCTTCACACGGTAACGTACAGTCACGCCACCAATTACCTGGTCAATCACATGATCACCAGTAATGACCATATCGGTGACGGTACCAGGTTGGTATCGCACAATAATGCGGTGCGTTGTACTCTCGCCAACTTGCTTGGTACCGTAAAAAATGGCATTACCAACCGGCTCAACATTGGCCCATGCTGGGATGCCTGCATCAAACGTTTGCGTGATTGCAGCGCCCATTGCAGGAATATCCGTCTGCTTGCGGATCAGTACACGGCGGTTAAGTTTGCCTGCGTCCATATCAAAAACCCCAAACGCGGAACGGGTCTAACAAAGAATCATAAAAACGCGATGGAATATCGTAGTTTTGCGCCTCAACAACAGCACCCCTGTTCTTATACAAGGTCTCAATCGTTAACAACATCCAAGACTTAATGCCAGATGGCACACTATCAGCAGCACCATATCCAGCAACAAACTGAATTTTTACAGCATTCTGATCAGAGTAAACACTTGGCCATGAAAAGCCTGGGCGCAAACAAATAAAGTTTTTTATTCCGTAATTATCCAAACTGTAATTTTGCGAAGGCAACGTCACCTCAGCACCAGTTAGATCAAGATACTTAATGCTTGCAATGCTTTGCACTGTAGAAACAGGCATCTCAATCTCAGTGCACGGAAAGTCATCCAACGCAAGCTCTAGCGTTTGCGTGATTAATACACGGCCAGTCATGTGCTCAGCCTTTTCACGCGCCGTCTTAATCAATATAGCCAATAACGTATCTTCTGCGTCATGGTCAATTCTGCAATGCAGTTTTACTTCAGGCAGAGATAACGGCTCAGCAGCTGGCGCTGTAATTAGTTTCAATCCCATTTATCACTACCTTTAATTAATATTTAACATCTGTCTACAAACAAAAAAGCCCCACTAAGTGAGGCTTTTTAATTTGCTTACTGCTGCTGTTGAGACTTTGCATAACTCACTGCATCTGGGTGAACATCCAAAATCCCGTGCAATGTATATGCTGCAACTTCTGATTCTTTAATGCTGACAATATCGCCAGCATTACCAAGATTGCTATCACGCAGCAAAACTGCCTCAACTTTCACTGCGGCTTGGTCGGCTGC